>JBFWVC010000015.1:0-131702 GCA_050246945.1 Hyphomicrobiaceae bacterium | reverse complement strand
CGATCACGCTCCACTGCGCGTCGCTCAACCAAAACCTGTTCGCCATGATTCAAGCTCCAATGTTTCGGACCTTGAATCACTGTTCGAAAGAAAATCAAAGACCTGATTGGGTTCGGACCCTAGAGCATGTTCAGCTGAAGTGTGCAGCGGTTCAGCGTGAAGAACATGTTCAATTCAAGGAGCTAGATCGCGTTCGTGATCCTATGAAACATGAACGCGATCTAGGTGGAGCCGTCCCCGCGCCGGACGCCAATTCATCCCGGCAGGCCGGCCAGCCCGGTCACCAGAGCGACACGTCCTTGCCCTCGGCACGCAGCTTCTCGCGGTACTCGCTGAGCCAGTGCTGGAAGTTGGGCTCGTTCTCGTATCCACGCTCTTTGACGTAAACGAGTGTGCCCAGGAAATGGAACGGCTTCCAATAGCCCATCAGACGCCATGCCTCGGCGTCTGGGCCGGGCTTGCCCGCAACCTCGGCGGGATCGGCGGGGAAGAACACGAGCGTTGGCGTGAAGTTCACCTTCCAGCGCTGCGCAAGCTTGCGTTCCTCGAGTTCTGTTCCGTCGAAGTCTCGCACCTTGCGGGAGCCGTGCATGTTGATCTGCAGCGCGAAGAAATTCTTCTTGATGTAGTCGACGATCTCGGGTTTCGCGAGATTGACCTTGTGCATCTCTCCGCAATAGGGGCAGCCGCGCTGCTCGAAGAAGATGACGAGGGACTTGCCCTGGGCGTGGGCGTCTGCGGCATCTTCTCTGAGGTCTAGGAATGTCTGCTCGAACCAAGGCTGGGCGTGCAGCCCATCGTCGGTTAGTTTCAGCGCCGCAGCATCGGCATAAGCTGTCCCTGCGGTAAGTGGCAGGGCCACACCTGCGGCAACACCAGCCCCGAGCAACAGGGCGGAGCGTCGGTCGATCATCGCGTGTCCTCCGATTGCGGCCGCCGTCGAGGCGGTCCAGACATTCATTGATAGAAAGGCTAGCATGAGCACCGAGCGGCACAAATCGCCAACACGCGCCAACTTCGGCCCGCTGATAGCTTGTGACGCGACCGCCGCGGGTTTAGAAGAACCGGGTTTGCGCAGTCGCGAACTGCCATCCGTGCGACAATCCCCGCTCCGATGATCACAGGCCGCTCCCATGACAAGAATCGGCTTTTATTCCGGCTCCTTCGACCCCGTCACGCTCGGTCATATGGATGTCATCGCACGGGCGGCCCAACTGGTGGACCGCTTGGCGATAGGTATCGGCGTCCATCCTGCCAAGAAACCGATGTTCACGGGCGATGAGCGGATAGCCATGCTGGCCGAGGAGACCGAGGCGATCGCCCGCGAAACCGGGACAGTGATCGAGATTGCCACCTTCGACGACCTGGCCGTCGATGCTGCCCGCCGGGCAGGCGCGAACGTCATATTCCGCGGCATTCGCGACGGTACAGACTTCGACTATGAGATGCAGATGGCCGGTATGAACGGTGAGATGGCGCCGGAAATCCAGACGGTTTTTGTCGCTGCAAGCCCTGAGGTCCGTCACATTGCCGCCAATCTGGTGCGCCAGATCGCCACAATGGGTGGCGACGTCGGCCCGTTCGTTTCGGCCAACGTGGCTGAGCGGTTGCTGACAAGGGTGCAGCGCGCCTGAGTGCGAGGCGCGTTGCGGATGGGCATGCAAGCTCGGCTGCGCCCCGCTCGATCGACTACGGTTGCGCCCTGGTCCTCAAAACGCCATAAGGGCCGCCAGAACTGGCTCCGCAACCGGACGCTGCCGCCGACTTCCGCATCCCAGTTCACACACAGATTGATGAATGAGGCCTTCTGCTCATGCGCCATTTCCTGACCTTTGCCCTCGCCCTCTTGACGTTTGCCGCCACCACCCAGGCGGCCCCGCCCGCGCTCGATCCCGAGAACACGCTGGTTATGGAGTTGAAGACCGGCAAGGTGACGATCAAGCTGCGCCCCGACCTTGCTCCCAAGCATGTCGAGCGCATCAAGAAGTTGACCCGCGAAGGCTTCTATAACGGCATCGTCTTCCATCGGGTCATCTCCGGCTTCATGGCGCAGACCGGCGACCCAACCGGGACCGGCGCAGGCGGCTCGAAGTACCCTGACCTGAAAGCCGAGTTCACGCCCACGCCATTTGAGCGCGGAACCATTGGCGCGGCCCGTACCAACAACCCCGACAGCGCCAACAGCCAGTTCTTCATCTGCTTCACGCATACGCCCCACCTCAACGGCCAGTACACGGTCTGGGGCCAGGTGGTCGACGGCATGCAGCACATCGACGAGGTCAAGAAGGGGCAGCCCGGCAGTGGCGCGGTTTCCAACCCCGACAAGATCATCAAGCTCTCGGTCATGGCCGACGTGAAGTAAGCCGCACGAGCACCTGCGATTGGGGTGTCGTCCCGATCCAGCGGGGCGCCTTGCCGCAATCATTGGCTCACGCATGCATGGACGGGTAAAGTCCGCCCGAGGGATACGAAACAAGCGGCAAGAACGATATAAAACGACGATATAAGGAGACGCCGGCATGGCCGAAATCAAGGACCCTGAGAACACGTTGATCATCGAGACGACGCAGGGCCGCGTTGTCATCGAGATGCGCCCAGATCTCGCGCCCAAGCACGTCGAGCGCATCAAGCAACTCGCGCGCGAGGGCTTCTACGACGGCATCGTTTTCCATCGCGTGATCGACGGTTTCATGGCGCAGACCGGCTGCCCGCAGGGGCGCGGCACCGGTGGCTCGAAGTACCCCAATCTGCCAGCCGAGTTCAATGCCGAGCCACACGTGCGCGGCACGGCCTCCATGGCTCGCGCGCAAAATCCCAACTCGGCAAACAGCCAGTTCTTCATCTGCTTCGACGATGCCCGTTTCCTCGACAAGCAGTACACCGTCTGGGGCAAGGTGATCGAGGGCATGGAGCACGTCGACAAGATCAAGCGCGGTGAGCCGGTAAGCAATCCCGACAAGATGATCTCGATGAAAGTTGCCGCCGACGCCGCCTAGCCGTGGCTGGGATGGCATCCGCTTGCGATGCCTGCCAGCGTTCCAGAACCGCGCGGCGGAGGCCGCAGCCGCCGCGTGGCTGACTGTCGGTGCTCCAGTGTTCTGGAACTGGCGTCTTAGTCACGGGCGAAGGTCGTCAAATGTCAGTGAATCCCGAACAAGAGCCAAGAATTACCAGGGATCCGGGCAGACGAGCCGGGACCCGATAGGGGGCCAAGCGTCAGTGTCGGAACACTAGGAGCGCCCGCTGTGAAATCGCGAAACATCATCGTGGGCGCGGCAGGCATTGCGGGTGCCGCAGGCGTGACGCTGGGAGCGCTGGCAGCCCATCGTGTCGACGATCCATCCCTGGCCACCGCCGCGCAGATGTTGGTGCTGCACGCCGCTGCTGCGATAGCCGTCGCAGCCCACCTGCGGCAGTTCCACAACCGCACAATCCGTCTTGCCAAGGTATGGGTACTTTCCGCGGCCCTGCTTCTGGGCGGAGCCGCGCTCTTCGCAGGTGCCATCGCCGCGCGCAGTCTGGGGGGATTGCGCCTGTTTCCCATGGCCGCGCCGACGGGTGGCTCGGCCATGATTCTCGGCTGGCTGGTTCTGGCGCTTGCCGCATTGTTGAGCTTGCGCGGTAGCGAAAAATAGCGCATCAGCGCCACTCATGCGCACCGACTTGTTCGATTTCGATTTACCCGAGACTCTGATCGCCCTGCATCCTGCGCGGCCCCGCGACGCGGCACGCCTGCTTGTCGTTCGCCCTGGCGGACGGTTCGAGGATCGCGGCGTGCGCGATCTGGTCGATCTACTCAGCCCCGGAGACGCGTTGGTTTTCAACGACACACGCGTCATCCCTGCCCAGTTGTCTGGCATACGCAACCGCGACGGCAACGTGGCGCACATCGAAACCACGCTGATCGAGCGGCTCGACGAGTCCCGCTGGCAGGCGTTCGCTAGACCGGGCAAGCGGTTGAAACCCGGAGACGTGATCCGCTTCGGCGACGAAGGCAAGGTCTGCTACCTGGGCGTTCTCGATGCTACTGTCGAGGCGAAGGACGAGAGCGGCACCGTAACGCTCCGCTTCAACCTGCATTCCGCGTTTCTCGACGCGGCTATTGACGAACGCGGACGCATGCCGCTGCCCCCATACATTGCCGGACGACGCGAGGCCGACGAACGGGATACCACGGATTACCAGACGATATACGCCGAGAACGATGGCGCCGTCGCGGCGCCGACTGCGGGACTTCATTTCACGCCCGAACTGTTCGCGGCTATGGACGCGCGTGGCATCTCGCGCCATTTCGTCACTTTGCATGTCGGTGCCGGCACCTTTTTGCCCGTGAAGGCGCAGGACACGCGCGACCACGTGATGCATGTCGAAATGGGGCACGTCACCCAGGCAACCGCTGATGCACTGAATGCGGCCAGAGCCAATGGCGGCCGTATCGTCGCCGTAGGCACCACCTCGCTGCGACTCCTGGAGAGCGCTGCCGACGAGGCGGGACGCATCCAGCCGTTTTCAGGGAGCACCGGTATCTTCATCACGCCGGGCTATCGGTGGCGTGCGGTAGACGTGCTGATGACGAACTTCCATCTGCCACGCTCAACGCTGTTCATGCTCGTATCGGCCTTCAGCGGGCGGGAAACGATGCTGGCCGCCTATAGCCACGCCGTGACGCAATGCTATCGCTTTTATTCCTACGGCGATGCCTGCTTGCTTTACCGCGCCGAACCGTGACGTTGCAGGATGAACCGCCTCCAGGCGGGCATCGTCGCGCCAAGAGCCTGATCGGCTGAGTTGGAAGCGGTCGCTCTTTCATCGAAGGCGTGAATCAGTCTCTCGAACAAGAGCCTGATCGGCTGAGTTGGAAGCGGTCGCTCTTTCATCGAAGGCGTGAATCAGTCTCTCGAACAAGAGCCTGATCGGCTGAGTTGGAAGCGGTCGCGCTTTCATCGAAGGCGTGAAGCAGTCTCTCGAACAAGAGCCTGATCGGCTGAGTTGGAAGCGGTCGCTCTTTCATCGAAGGCGTGAATCAGTCTCTCGAACAAGAGCCTGATCGGCTGAGTTGGAAGCGGTCGCGCTTCCATCGGAGGCGTGATTGAGACTCGCAAAAATTGAGATAGAGCAGGCCGCAATGTCCAGACGAGATTCAGTCTGATCCTCACCCGCCCTAGCTCTCGGTCGTGTCTTGCATCATGTGAACGAGCCGTGCGAAGGCCTCGACATAGCAGCTGTCGTGAATTTCGGCGATCCGGACAATCATGCCATCGGCGGTATGGACAATCATACGGAAGCTACCATCCAGACACTCCTTGGTGTTGCGCTCCCGGTAAACATAGGAAATGTTCACGCGCGCCACCGATGGATCTTCGTCGGAGATCTTTATGTCCTTGGCCAAGAATGCCTGGATCTCAAAAGTGTCGAGCAGAAGTTGCAGTCGCGCCCTGAGCGCCGGTGCGCCGGACGTCGAGGCGACAAATGGTGCGATCTTGGGGTCCACATTGACGTAATAGTCGATATTCGGAGCCATGTAGCGCATCAATTCATCGATGTCGCGGAGGGTCCAGGCCGAGACCGTATGTTTTACGAGGCGCATGACCTCGTCGGATTTGTTGGACATCTTGCAGATTATTGGGACATGGGTATTAGAAGGGACTGAACGACGTTTGACATATTGGAATGAAAAATTGAGGCCTTCTAAGAACACAGGCTCCGCCGAATTTCAAGTTCATACGCCAGTGTCCACGGCGTAAGGAAGTGAAACGGACCAAAACCCCTGGAAATTGATGAACTTTGAGACGAATTTTGGCTTTCGGCTGATCCGCCAGGACGGGTTGGCGCGAGTTGGCGAAATCTTGACGCCACGCGGTTTGATTCGCACACCGGCCTTCATGCCTGTTGGCACGGTCGCGGCCGTCAAGGCGCTCTATCCGGGGCAGGTGAGGGAGGCCGGGGCCGACATCATCCTCGCCAACACCTATCACCTGATGCTGCGGCCGGGTGCCGAACGGATTGATCGCCTGGGTGGGCTCCACGAATTCATGCGCTGGGATGGCCCAATCCTCACTGATTCAGGTGGCTTCCAGGTGATGAGCTTGTCGCAGATTCGGAAGATCACGGAGGAGGGCGCAGCCTTCCAATCCCACATCGACGGCTCGCGCCACCTTCTGTCGCCCGAGCGGTCGATAGAGATCCAGTGCCTGTTGGGCTCCGACATCCAGATGCAGATGGACGAGTGCATCGAGTTGCCCGCCGACCGCACGCAGGTGGAGCGGGCCATGCAACTCTCATTGCGCTGGGCCGAGCGGTCCCGCCGCGCCTTCGAGGCGGAGAAGCAGAAGGGGCGCGCACGTGCGGGTCAGGCGCTGTTCGCAATCGTGCAGGGAGGCACCGATTCCTCGTTGCGCAAGGTATCGGCGCGCGCGCTGGTGGCTATGGACTTTCCCGGATATGCGATCGGCGGCTTGGCGGTGGGCGAGGGGCAGGAGGCGATGCTCGCCACGCTCGAGGAGACGCTGCCCGAACTGCCCGACGGAAAGCCGCGTTACCTGATGGGGGTCGGCACACCAGAGGACCTGATTGAAGCTGTCCGCCGCGGCGTCGACATGTTCGATTGCGTAATGCCGACGAGGAACGGCCGCCATGGCGTGGCATTCACTTGGAACGGGCGTGTCAACCTCCGCAATGCCCGCCATGCGGAAGATCTATCGCCGCTCGATCCGGAAAGCACGTGCCCTGCCGCGCAAGATTATTCGCGCGCCTATTTGCACCACCTTGTACGTTCCGGCGAATATTTGGGTGCAATGCTCCTGTCATGGGCGAACACCGCCTTCTACCAGCAGCTGATGGCGGCGATGCGCGAAGCGATTGCTGAAGGCCGCTTTGAAAGCTGGGCGGCGGCGACGCTCGAACGACTGGCGCGCAAGAATGGCTGAACGGCATCGGGTGCAGACTAGTCGGTCCACACGCAGGAGGTTGCCAAACGGGCAGATCCGCAGACAATCGTCAGCCACTACAGAACCGATGCCACCGCTTCCAGCAGCATGACTAGCTGAAGTGCGCAGCGGTTCAGCGTGAATAACATGCTCAAACTCGAGGGCTGGATCGTCTTCATGTTTCAATCGGACATGAACACGTTCTTGAGATGACGGCGGTTCCCTGTGCGGGCCGAGCGCACCGCATGCAGCTATCGCTATACGTTGCCGGAATGCGCTACTCCTGCCCTTTTGTAACTCGTTCGCGGTGGATGAGGTAAATGCCCGATGCAATGATGACCCCCGCACCGACCATGGTCCACAAATCCGGAACGTCGCCGAAAACGAGGTAGCCGAGCGTCACCATTGTGATGAGTTGTGCGTAAAGGAATGGCGAGATGGCCGAGGCGGGCGCGCGGCTGTAGGCGAGGATGAACAGGAAATGCCCGGTGCCGCCCAACACACCGAGTGAAAGAAGTAGCGCCCAGGTCGTCCAGGCGTCAGGCCACACCCACTGGCTGATCGCCAGAGGTGCGCCGAACAGCGTTCCCACGAACATCGAATAGAAGAGCGTTACGAGCGGCGGATCGTAGGGAGCCAGATGCCGCGTCAAGAGCATGAACAGCGCGTAGGCCGCCATTGCCAGGAACGAGTAGATGACGGCGGGATGCACGTCGCCGAAGCCCGGCCGCACCGCGATCAATACGCCGATGAAACCGACGACGATCGCGATGGCGCGCCGCCATCCGACCCACTCGCCGAGCAGCGGCCCGGCAAGCGCTGCAACGACGAGAGGCGCAAGAAACACGATCGTGATCGTCTGATCGAGCCTCAGGTACTGCAGCGCCAGGAAGTTGAACAGCGTGGTCGCCGCCATCAGCGTGGAACGGAAGATCTGCTTGGCGAATTTGGCGGTCGTGAAGAGGCGCTCGATGCTCAACACGCCGAACGCCGGTACGAGCACCAGAAGCAGCACGAATTGTACGAGGAAGCGCAGCCATGACAGCTGCATGACGGGTATGTGCGCCCGCGTGGCGAGATATTTTGCCGCCGTGTCGAGCGTGGAGAAGAAGGCCAGCGCCAGCAGCATCAGTCCGATGGCCGTGAGCCGCGCGCGATTCGCCTCGTGCTCTGGCACGGCCAAGTCTGTAGTCTGGCGGGAGCTGTCGGTTGGTCTGGGCGACATGTGGGCACGACGGACAGGCGGAACGAGCCCGGCGAGAGGCTAGGCAGTGCGGAGGCAGTGCAGAGGAGACCCCATATATTGGAGTCCTTGCATGGAGTCTCCATTAGACTCCAGACAAAGCTTCCCGTGGGCGCACAGTCAGAATTCTACGCGCCTCATGCTCGGCACGCGGATTTGGCCAAGCATACGCAAGCCAAAACCCTTCTACATTCCCCTTCTGGCAGCTAAGGCGTTGGATTGAACGCCAACCGGTCGGCCGGTGCGCGAACATGGCACGGATGGGTAACGCAAGTTCTTCGGGCTGTCGAGCACGTCGCCGAGGCGGACACTGACGACCGCGGGTTCGTGCGCGCACTCGCGCAAACGGTCCTTGGAATCAGCGAGTTGAGAAGTTGTACTGCGATCTGGTCTTGGTATTGAACCGATTCGCATCAGCTTGGTCCAAGTCAGAATAGCTAACTCCAATTTTCGCAACGGCTAAGACGTCGTATAAGTTTCCCCGCGACCCTTGGTAGCACCGCATATTCAGACATGCGGGTGTATGAATTTGATCTTGCCTGGGACAGGCATTCGGTGCTGAATTGGTAGGCAACAGGTGGTGGGGCGGTGCCATGATCGTCCATTAGCTGGTGCGCGCAGACAGCGGAAGAATGATCCGGCGGTGTCTTTTGGGGTTCCGCGGCTTTCGTTTGTTCGAACGAGTTCCGACCGTGAAATGGGGTATTCCAACTGCAACAAAGAATTCGTCAATAGAGAGTGAGTTGGCCGTCTGCGGCCGCGCGATAATAAACAACACTTGAGGAAGGAAACGGACCTTGTTCATGATTGACAATCCCTTCTCCCTGCTGTCGGAGACCTTGTCGGTTGCCCTCATCCAGAGTTACGTCGTCTTGATGTTTCTGCTTGTCGTGGCGGGCACGATTATTGACGTGCTGCACAAGAAAAGCGCGGCGTACTTCTTTGAGAACGCCGAGAAGGCCAAAAAGAACGCCAAACGCCATCTTAGCAGTTCCGAACGACGGGCTGCGCTGGTCAAGACCGTCACCGAGGACGTGCTGACGTCCGCGGAGTTCTGCAACCCGAAGCGTAGAATGTCCCATCTGCTGGGTATGTATGGCTTTATTCTTTTCGTCCTGACCACCGCCATCCTGGTGTTCTATTATCCAACATCGGCTGATGCGGGAGTGTGGCCTCTGTTGTGGCACCTGGGCGCACTTATGGTGGTCGTTGGTGGCGCGTGGTTCTGGTTCTTTATCCGCGCCGATGTCTCCGCGGAAGGTCAGCCATGGAACCGCGTAATGCGTGCGGACCTGTTTATACTTTCGCTTCTGGCAACGACCGCCTTTGGACTTCTGTGGTCTTTCTTTCAGTCGTTGCAGGCGCAGCCTTGGAGTTCGGTATTCCTCATCCTGTTCATTCTGGCGAGCACGGTCCTCTTCGGTGGGGTGCTCTGGTCGAAGTTCGCCCACATGTTTTTCAAGCCCGCTGCCGCATACCAGAAGCGCATCGCAAAGGCAGACGGCTCATTGGACATGCTGCCCGAGCCTGCCGATAGAACCAATCCCGCAGACCGCGACCGGCATTCGATGGAACTCCTGAAAAACGAACCGATGAATATGGGGCTCGGCATCAAGCGTGAGCAGCCACAGCACTATTGAGCAAAAACAACAAAATAACGCCATTCAAGGAAGGAACAGAGTATGCCGACATTCGTCTACATGACGAGATGCGATGGCTGCGGACACTGCGTCGACATCTGTCCGTCGGATATCATGCACATCGACACGACCTATCGTCGTGCCTACAACATCGAGCCCGACATGTGCTGGGAGTGTTACTCTTGCGTGAAGGCTTGTCCGCAGTTCGCTATCGACGTACGCGGATATGCAGATTTCGCGCCCCTCGGCCACAGCGTTCGCGTGCGTCGCGAAGAAGAGAAGGGCACGATCTCGTGGCGGATCAAGTTCCGCGACGGTACGGAGAAGAACTTCCTATCGCCCATCACGACGAAGCCGTGGGGCAAGTGCATTCCCAAGCTTTCCGAAGTACCTGGCCCGAACAAGGAAATGCGCCACAGCCAGTTGCTGTTCAACGAGCCCAAGTATATCCGGCATGACGACGGCGGCCTGCATACGCTGGAAGCCGCTGGTCTGACGATGAAGGAAGGGGTGTACTACTGATGGCTTACAAGACAATCACCGAGGACGGCATCGATGTCCTCATCGTCGGCGGCGGTCTTGGCGGAACCGGTGCAGCGTTCGAGGCCCGGTACTGGGGCCAGGACAAGAAGATCATCATCGCCGAAAAGGCCAACATCGACCGTTCGGGCGCTGTCGCACAGGGGCTTTATGCGATCAACTGCTACATGGGCACCCGATGGGGCGAGAACAACCCGGAAGACCATGTCCGCTACGCTCGCATCGACCTGATGGGCATGGTGCGCGAGGATCTGCTGTTCGATATGGCACGCCACGTCGACTCCGCGGTGCACCAGTTCGAAGAGTGGGGCCTGCCGCTCATGCGCAATCCCAAGACGGGAACGTATCAGCGCGAAGGCAGGTGGCAGATCATGATTCATGGCGAGAGCTACAAGCCCATCGTGGCTGAAGCTGCCAAGAAGTCTGCCGACAAGGTCTACAACCGAATCTGCGTCACCCACCTGTTGCTCGACGACGCGAAGGAAAACCGGATTGCAGGAGCCGTTGGTTTCAACGTGCGTACCGGCAACTATCACGTCTTCAAATCGAAAACCGTAATCTGCGCGGCAGGCGGCGCTTCCAACATCTTCAAGCCGCGTTCAGTCGGTGAGGGTGCGGGCCGCGTTTGGTACGCGCCTTGGTCATCCGGCTCCGCATACGGCCTCATGATCGAGGCCGGCGCGAAGATGACGCAGATGGAAAACCGCATCGTACTTGCACGCTTCAAGGACGGTTACGGACCCGTCGGCGCATACTTCCTCCACCTCAAGACATATACGCAAAACGGCCTGGGAGAGGAGTACGAATCCAAGTGGTTCCCGGACCTCCAGAAGATGGTGGGCAAGGAATACCTGGATCCGGAACTATCGCACAAAACCCATCGACCGATCCCCACTTGCTTGCGTAACCATGCGATGATCAGCGAAATGAACGCTGGCCGCGGTCCCATCCACATGGTGACGATGCATTCGTTCCAGGATCCCCATCTCGAAGAGGTTGGCTGGGAGAACTTCCTTGGTATGACCGTCGGCCAGGCAGTCCTCTGGGCCGCAACGGACGTCGATCCAAAGAATGAGAATCCCGAGCTGACCACGTCCGAGCCCTACGTCATGGGTTCGCACGCGACCGGCTGCGGTGGTTGGGCCAGCGGTCCTGAGGATGTATCCCCGCCCGAGTACTTCTGGGGTTACAACCGCATGATGACCATCGAAGGCCTGTTCGGCGCTGGCGACGCAGTCGGCGGCACCCCGCACGCCTTCTCGTCAGGTTCCTTCACCGAAGGCCGTCTGGCTGCAAAGGCCGCCGTCCAGTACATCAACGACGGCAAGGCCGACGGCATCCGGGTCTCCGATGAGCAGATTGAACGCCGACGCAAGCAGATCTATGCGCCCCTCGAGCGCTACAAGATCTATCGCAACGAAATCGTCGCGGGCGACGTCAACCCCAACTACATCAATGCGAGGCAGGGCCTTGATCGTCTGCAGAAGCTAATGGACGAGTACTGCGGTGGCGTCACAGTCAACTACATGACCAACGAGAAGCTTCTCAATATCTGCCTCAAGAAGCTGCGAATCATGGAAGAAGACCTGGAGAAACTGGCCGCCAAGGATCTCCACGAACTGCTGCGGGCATGGGAGCTGAAGCATCGTCATCGTACGTCCGAGTGCGTGACGCACCACACCCTGTTCCGCAAGGAAACCCGCTGGCCGGGCTACTACTACCGTGGTGACTACATGAAGCTGGACGACGAGAACTGGCATGTGCTGACCGTGTCCCGCCGTGATCCGAAAACCGGCGAGTACACCATGGAGAAGGCGCCTTGCTATCACCTTGTTGGCGACCTTGAGGACAAGGCGCTGGCGGAGCTGAAGGCGAAAGAGAAAGAAGCCGAGAACGTCGGCCACTAGCGCCCTCTATGAGGGTAATGCTGGTTGCTAAAACGCATTGAGGAGCGTCGGCCGGAAAATCCGCTGAGGCTCCTCGATTGCGTTTTCACTGATGGGTCGTTGCTGAATTGCTTGTCGGCTCATATCGTGATCGCCGCCCGTTTGAACGGGAAATCACCAGCGCGGATCCATTCAAATCACGACAGCCGCTCGAATAATTGGGCCACCTTCTCCGCAAAAAGCCCTTCGGACGAAAAGGCCCCAAGCTGTAGAACAAAGACAGAGTCACCGATGAACATTATCGAAAAGTCAGATGATGAAATTGTCGAGCTTGCCCATCCGATGTGGAACAATCTCATCAAGTTCTCAAATGAGGGGAACTACGGAGAGTTCGTCAGGAATTTTTCTTATGCGTTGACCAATGGGCTCCACGAAGTCGAGGTAGGGAAGCAATTTGCAAATAGCGATCTCACCAGGAATCTTTCGACTGACTACGACTACCTTGGCATTATCCGCCGTGGCGAGCACGTGACCGTCCTTTACCGGCAACGCTCCACCAAAAGACCTGGCGAATGGCTTGGCAGGTTGGTGCTCGGCTACGAGGAAGGGGAAGTGCGGATATTCGGAGCTTCGATCTTCTGACTTCGATTGTCACGGCCAGTGGGTATTGATCCGAAATGAGTGAAATCATTGAAGACGACAAATACGTCGAACTCATCTTCAAGGTGACCGACGCGAAAACGGGGCATGTGCTCAGCGCGGTCGAATTCCCGCTGGGGTATGTCCATGGGCGCAATCAGATACTGGCTCCAATGGTTCTCGCAGAACTCCAGGGCCGGATCGCCGGCGATATCATCGAAGTTCCGATCGACTGCAATCAGATCTACGGTCCCCGCGACGAGTCACTGGTCTTCACCGATCGCATCGAGAACGTCCCCAAAGAGTATCGCGAAATCGGCACGACCATCACGATGAAGAACGAGAGCGGTGACACGCGGAACTTTATCGTCACGCGCATGGACGACAAGACGCTTACGGTTGACGGCAACAATCCGTTATGCGGTCGAGAGGTTATTTTCAGGCTCGAGATCCTGACAGTGCGTGAGCCAACCGATGAGGAATATGAAGCAGGCGGAGCCATCGACAGGCTGCCAGATGTTGGTCAAGCGCGAAAGATGCCTATCTAGTGTTCTTGATCTGACGTTTGAGCCCCGGGAGAGGCCGTCAAATGTCAGCGAATCCAGAGCGGGAGCCAAAAAAATCCAGCCTCCCGAGCTGACGCTTGGGTACCAAGCGTCGGCATTGAGGACACAAGTAGATCAGCCGAAGGCTTTGCGGTTCGGCGGGAATGAAACATTCCCCAGCCCCCCGAACGCGCTCCAAGCGACGCGGTTGGAATAAGCCGCGATCACGGCGCGAAATGGGAAGCCGTGCGCCGATGTGCGTACCTCAGCCACTGCATCAAAGGGGACGAAGGAGGGAGACAAGTGTTCAGCAAGTGCCGTTGCCGTTCGCATGCGTTGCCTAGTGGCCGGCTTGGTCGCCATTCGCTACTGAAATAAGCGAACCGGGCGCAGTGTTGCCATCGCGTGCGCCCGGCCAAATTCTTCACATCTACCGACGGAATCAATTCCCGCCGTATTGTCTATCCGCGCTTGAGGCCTTACGGCCGTTTCGGCGTGGTATATTTGACTTCCTTGTGCATCGGCTCCCAGATGGTTTCGTAGCCGATGAAACCTTTCTCGTTCGGCTCCTTCTGACGGGTTTTGAAGAAGCGTGCATTGCCTTCGGGAACTTTCTGGAAGGGCTTTTTCTCGCTCATAGCTCGTCTTTCATTCGTTTGCCGGAACAGCCGTTTGAATGTTGTTCGCGGTCAAATCTGCTTGCGATATCAGCTGATATTCCGAGGTCTTGAATTATATAGGCTCGTGTTTTCGGGGGAAAGCGTTTTTATGGCCAATGCCCGGATCGTGCACGGCCGCTCGACTGCCGGCCGTGGAGGCATATTCCGTTCGTCAGGTCTCATGATCGATCACCCGGACAATTTGCCGCTGTCCAGAGCCTGATAATAGCCGATGAGAATCTCGGCCACTTCCGGACGAGAGAATTCCGGCGGCGGGGCGATACCTTGGCCCAGCATCTCACGGACTTTGGTTCCCGAGAGCGCAACGAAGTCCTCCTTCGAGTGGTCAGGAGCTTCGCGCATCATCACAACCTTGTTGAGCTTTTTCGAGTATGCGGTGTTGTCGGCGCGGAAAGTGTCGATCTTCAGCGCACCCTCGGGAACAGTGTCGAATATGGCTTGAGCGTCGAACGGACCATAGTAGTCGCCCACGCCAGCGTGGTCACGGCCAAGGATCAGGTGGGTGGCACCCATATTCTGACGGAAAACCGCATGCAGCAGCGCCTCGCGCGGGCCCGCGTAGAGCATGTCGAAGCCGTAGCCAGTCACCATCGCCGAGTTCGGCGGGAAATAGACCTCCACCATCTTGCGGATCGCGGCATCGCGAACGGGCGCAGGGATGTCGCCCGCTTTGAGCTTGCCAAGTAGCATGTGGATCACAAGGCCATCTGCCTCGAGTCGTTCCATGGCCATTCGGCACAGTTCTTCATGCGCCCGATGCATCGGGTTGCGGGTTTGGAATGCGACGACCTTGGACCAGCCGCGCTCCAAAATCTCGTTGCGGATTTCCACGGCGGTGCGGAACGTGTCCGGGAACTCGGTCTGGAAGTAGCTGAAATTCAGGACTTTGATGGGCCCCGAGAGGAGGGTCTTGCCTTGTGCCAGAAGCGCCGCGACACCCGGATGCTTCGGATCCGATGTGCCATAGACTTTGTCGATGATGAGCGCCAGTTCGGCGTCGGAGAGTTTCTCGACGGTTTCGACGTCCATGACCGCGAGAACTGGATTGCCCTCGACATTGGGATCCTTGAGTGCGATGCGCTGTCCCGCCGTTATGCCGCCGGCATCCTGGATAAGATTCATGACCGGTACCGGCCAGAACAAACCCGAGGCGATCTTCATGTCGGCGGCTGAGGACAGGGCGTCCGTCTTGCTCATATAACCGTTCAGCGGATTGAAGTAGCCCGCGCCCAGCATCACGGCGTTGGCGGCAGCCGCTGAACTGACAACGATCGCAGGCAGTGAGCGCGCCTCATGTTGCAGGCTTTCGTTCTCGGCGGCATTGTAGACGAAGAGCGGAGTGAGTTTGTCGGACCCGTGGGGCGCGATGAGCTTGGACATTGTGCTGAATTCCTCCCGAACTGGACAGAGCGTTGAGCATTGAATTGTGCAGTGCGGGAAGCGTGTCCTCGCTGTGCCGCACCGCGCTTAACACGGCTTGCCTTGAGTGATTATTAGGTGTTCTATTCGAGAAGTCGAATATTAGAATTGCCGCATCCAGTTTGGTCGAGCACGGACATGCCTAGTCGTCGAGGCACAAAAAGGAAGCGAACGAGCGCGGGTCGGTTATGGCAACCTCGTGGACGCCGCATCCTCGGCATCGGCTCGCGCAGACACGGATTGCAGGCAAACGCCGATGCTCCACGCACGACCAAGTTGGCGGTGCGAAGATTTGATGACCAAGGCGTCTTGTTACGCATGGCGCGGGCTGGTCCCAACGGTTCGGGTTGCGATGATGTGGCAGGCTAGCACGCTGATCTGCGTAGGTTTGTTGATTGCATCGAAGGGGAGATTGACGCTGCCTTATTGACGCTCGATTGGGCGTCGCTAGCGTGGCTGAAAAAGGGATCGGTGCGCAGCACCGCGGCATTTGAGTCGAAGGCGAACATCGAGAACCACGCGGGGGATGGCAAACCGCCTTTGACAACGAACAAGACAACAAGACCGTCAGGCAGACGACGTGAGCAAGAAAAAGGAAACACCAATCGATCGATCAACAAGGAGAAACACATGCTGGTTCGCGATATCATCCGTGAGCAAGGTCCGCTGGTCGTATGCCGGCCTGAGGATACCGTGCAAACGGCAGCCGTTATTCTACATTCAAAATACATCGGCGCCCTGCCGGTCATGGATGCGAACAACCGACTCGTCGGAATGTTCGGCGAACGCGACATTGTTCGCGCCTTCGCCAACCGCCTCCCCAAGATCGAATCGATGCTTGTTTCCGAACTGATGGCCAAGAACGTCATCACCTGCAAGCCAGAGCATACTGTGCTCGAGGCGATGGCACTCATGAAGAAGCACAAGATCCGCCATTTGCCCGTCTGCGACGGAGGCAAGGTGGTCGGCATCGTCTCGATCCGCGATACGCTCGACGTGTTGCGCCAGAACGCAGAACAGACCGCCGCCGTCATGCGCGACATCTCCATCGCGCGGCGCTGAGGCCGGGCACCGCATATCAGCGAACGCTGGTGCGCGTTCGTTCATTATCCAATGCGGTTGCGAGACCAGGGCGACGAGAGCCTGATCAGTCGAGATGGAAGCAGTCATGCTTCGATCGATGGCGCGGTTGAGGCTCTTAATCAATGAGTTGCAGCAGGCCACATCCGTCAGATTTGACTCAGTCTAGATCGTGTTCGTGTCGCATGAACGCATGAACACGATCCAAGTCTCTGAAATGAGCATGTTCTTCAAGCTGAACCGCGGCACAATTTTGCGCGACATGCATTTGTGACGACCGCGTCGGAAAGCGTGTCGCGCGCGGGCGGCTGGCGATCCCATGTATCGATCGGACGTGAATTTGAAATGGCCGGACATCGCGTCCGGCCATTGTGCATTGTGAATCTGAACGGGCGCACCGAACCGGAGTGGGGCCTCAGCTCTTTTTGCGGAACTCCGCGCCGAAGCTCGATACGGCGATCGGCTCGGGACTGCCGGGCGGACGTTTCAGAGGCTCGAATCGCGGCGAGGTTTCGTGCGGCTCGTCCGGCTTTGCCTTCTCGATCTTCACCTTGAGATCGTACCACGCTGCCTGTCCTGTCACCGGATCGGAGTTGGAATAGCGGTAGCCGCCCTCGCGCTCCGGCAAGAGTTCGCCGATCAGGTGGTTGAGCAGGAACCCGCGTGTGTTCTCTGGCGCGTTGTCTGAAAGGCCCCACGCACCCGATCGCTTGCCGATGGCGTTCCATGTCCACACCGTGTCGTCGTTGACGCCGTCCATGAGACGGACCTGCGCGCGCACCCTACCGATGCGGCTCGTGATCCACACCCAGTCATCGTCTGCGATCCCGAGCGCACGGGCCTTGTTGCGGCTCATGTAGAGGCGGTTCTCCGCCGTGATCTGTCGCAACCACGCGTTCTGCGACCCCCATGAATGGTACATGTGCATAGGGCGCTGTGTGATGGCGAACATTGGATATTCGTCCGCGTCCACCATCTCGCCCTCGATGGGCGGATACCAGAAGGGCAGGGGATCGAAGTAGGTCTCGATGCGGTCGCGGTGCTGAGCGGGCGGCATGCACTTGCCCTTGCCCTGGGCGGAGAGCCGGAATCGCTGCATCGGCTCCATGTAGAGCTGGAAGACCAACTGTTCGGCATCAGCAATGAAACCGACCGAATTGGCCCAGTCGAGATAGTCGCGATTGGCGTGCTTGAAGTAGCGCATGTTCTCGGGCAGGTGATGCACGAAGAATGAGCCGTTCTTGATGTACTCCTTGAGCTGGTTAGGATTGGGCTCGCCCTTTCCGAATTGCTTTCCGTCACTGCCGCGCCAGCCTGCCAGCGGGCCAACCCCCGGCATGCGTTGGTGGTTGACGATATAGTCGGGATAGCCACCCGGATATTTGCGCGAGCCGTCTGCGCTGGTGAAGGCGGGAAGCCCGAGCCGCCAGCCGAGGTCGATCAGAACCGACTGGAATCCGCGCACGTCACGGTCGGGCTCGACCACCGGATGCCGGATCGCGTCGGCTGGGCCATCGGGCTCAGATATGGGCCGGTCAAGCAGTGAAATGCAGTCCCACCGCTCCAGGTAGGTGGTGTCGGGCAGCACGAGGTCAGCGTAGGCCACCATCTCAGAATTGTAGGCGTCCGAGTAGATGATCTTGGGGATCTTGTATTCGCCGGTATTCTCGTCTTTCGCGGTCAGATGCTCGATCACGGCTGGCGTATTCATGGACGAGTTCCACGCCATGTTCGCCATGTAGAGGAACAAAACCTCGATCGGGTAGGGGTCTTCGTTGGCCGCGTTCGTGATGACCATGTGCATGAGGCCGTGGGCGGCCAGCGGCGCGTCCCAGCTGAAGGCCTTGTCGATGCGCTGCGGGTTCCCCTGCGTATCGATCAAGAGATCCTGGGGCGAGATTGGGAAGCCCAGATGCGGTCCGCCCAGGGGCTCATTTCGTGTCACCTGGTTCATTTTGCCGGTTGGCTTGATGCGCGGCGGAATGCACTTCGGATAGGGCGCCTTGTAGCGGAACCCGCCCGGACAATCGATCGTGCCGAGCAGGATCTGAAGAATATGGATCATGCGGCAGGTTTGGAAACCGTTCGAATGCGCCGAAATACCTCGCATAGCATGCATCGAAATCGGCCGGCCGATCATCTTCTCCTGCCGGCGGCCGGCCCAGTCTGTCCAGGGAATGTCGAGAACGACCTCTTCCTCGAAGGCGACCTTGGCAAGTTCCGCGGCGATTCGGCGGATGGTTTCGGCAGAAATGCCGGTGATTTCGGCGGCGCGCTCGGGCGTGTAGTCGTCGCAGAGGAAGCGCTTTGCCAGCAACTCGAAGGACGGCACGCCCCGGCGTCCATCCGGCAGCGTGTAGGTGCCCGACAACGCCGGCGCGGAATCGGGCGCATTCGCATCGACGATCTTGCCGGCTTTCTTATCGAAGGCGACCGGCTCGTTGTTGAAGGAGCGGGCGAACAGCCCATTGTCTTCGGCGCCCGGGTCGTCGACCACCAGCCAATGCGCGTTCGTGTAGCGCACGAGATAGTCGAGATCGACATTCTCGGTGCGCAATAGCTCGTGGATGAGCGCCGCCACGAACATGCCGTCGGTTCCGGGCTTCAATCCGATCCACTCGTCTGCGATGGCGCCATATCCGGTACGCACTGGATTGATCGCAACAACCTTGGCGCCACGGCCCTTGAGCTTGCCGAGCCCGATCTTGATCGGATTGGAGCCATGATCCTCGGCGACACCGAACAGCATGAAGTACTTGGTATGATCCCAGTCGGGTTCACCGAATTCCCAGAACGCGCCTCCGAAGGTGTAAAGGCCAGCGGCGGCCATGTTCACCGAGCAGAAGCCGCCATGAGCCGCGTAGTTCGGTGTGCCGTACTGAAGCGCCCACCAACCGGTCAGCGATTGCGATTGATCGCGGCCGGTGAAGAAGGCAAGGCGCCGTGGGTTGGTCGTGCGCACGCGGCCGAGCCAGCCGGCAGCGATGTCCAGCGCCTCGTCCCAGCTGATTTCCTTGAACTGGCCCGAGCCGCGAGGCCCCGTCCTGATGAGCGGTGCCTTGAGGCGCGCGGGAGAATAATGCTGCATGATGCCGGCCGAGCCCTTGCCGCACAGCACGCCCTTGTTGACCGGATGATCGCGGTTGCCTTCGATGTAGCGGACCTTGCCGTCTTTCAGATAGACGCGGATGCCGCACCGGCAGGCGCACATGTAGCACGTCGTGGTCTTGATCTCATCGGCCGGCGGCACCGAGGTATCGACGCGATCATCGACCTTCATTTCGGCTCCCATGCGCTCATCTCCCTGTTCGTTTCTTTTGTGGGGCCACCCACGGCCGGATTGTCACGAGTTGGCGCGCGGCGAAGCTTGCCGTGGGGGATCTACGCCCCTGCGAGTCGCCTCGCCCAGTTTACATCTGCAGGTCCGCCAACCCGGGTTTGGGGCCCGGAGGTCGGTACATATAACTTGATATTCGCACATTTGAATGTTCTTCTTGGTCACAGGCTGCTAAGAGCTAGCCTGGGTTTCAGCGAGCCTGAGTTTTTGCGAGGGTTGGTTCGTACGAGATCCCGGTAGTCAAACCTCCAGGTACGCCATGATGCCGGTACGCCCGCAGCTCAGCGCCGGCAAGACTGCGACCACGCCACCCGTGGACTAGGTCATGCCCACCTGCGAAACCTAGCCAGCCTGGACCGGTCCGCGAATTCGTCGCCGATGGCCAGGAAGGCGCTCGCGGCGTGCGCCGGGCCGGTGAAAAGAGTAGCAGAAAGTATTTAGAATCGACGGGCGGGGCCAGCCTCGCGTCATTGAAATAGAAACAGAGGGGATCGGCGGCATCTATGCGAATTGCACACCTGTCCGATACACACATCCAGGCCGCCAATCCAAACGCGAAGAGCCGCATCGACGATCTCGCCCGCGCAGTCGATTCGATCAACGGGTTGTCCGTTCCGCCTGACGTCGTACTCCACTCCGGCGACATCGCCCATGATGCGACACCCGAGGACTACGCAGCCGCGCGCGCAGAATTGATGCGCCTGAAGGCGCCGCTTTACACCACGATCGGGAACCGCGATCGGAGAAATCCTTATTTTGAAGCGTTTGTCGGCGATGGGTATCTCGATCCGGGCTTCGGTTTCGCGCAGTACGCGGTCGATCTCGACGCAATTTATCTCGTTGCGGTCGACACCCAGTATCGCGACACGGAGAAGGGCGGATTAGGGGGATTTTGTCCCGCTCGCGCCGAGAACCTGGATGCGTTGCTTGCTGCGGCCAACGGCAAGCCGACGTTGGTTTTCGCTCACCATCCACCTGTCGAACTCGCGGACAGCCCCAAGCTGCAATTCCGCGAGGCACCGGAGGCGGCGCTTCTATGTGAGTGCCTGCAGCGTCATGATGCTCTCGTCGCGCTGCTCGCAGGCCATGTGCATCGCACGCATGTAGTGCCGTTCGGTGACGTGACGCTATCCACCATTCCGAGCATCGCCGCCGATCTCAGCCGCGAGAAAGCAACTGGGGGCGAGGTCGGTGAAACCCACACGCGCCGTCCAATCTACCAAATACATACGTGGGCGAAGGGAAAACTCATAACCTCCGCGGTAACCCTTGAGCGCTCAGGGCGCGTGCCAGCCTGACGCGGCAAATGCTTCCATCTCGGTCGGGACGCTCGTCGCGCCCATTCGTCTCCGCGCGCTGCTCTGTCGCGCCAGGGGCCGATCCTGAAGCCGTACATCCTGTGGCTCGCGTTGTATCCGTGCCTCTGTGCGCCGAGTGTAAAGTGCCAAGTGTGGGGGCAGGTATCATGGCTTGGTTCTTTCTGGCTGCTCGGCCCGATGCGCGCTTGCCGGTCCCTGAAATCCTGGATCGACACGACTAGGCTGACCGAACGGTCCACACGAATGACGAAATGGCGCAATTGCGGGGAACAGATCCAACGTACGGCACTCTCGCGCGCCATCCCAGTTGCAGGGGAAGGCGCACCCGTGTAGGAAAGCCGCTCCGGTCCGCCGAGGGCCGGGTCAGGTCGGATTTGTCGGCCCCGCCTTGTGCAGGCGGATATTTGGAGGCGCATATCCGGTTTCATGCGATGGCGTGCGCCACGCCGTGATCCCAAGCGTGGCGCCGGCGGTACGATGGAACTTCAGGGCGGGTAGCTCAGTGGTAGAGCATCTGACTTTTAATCAGATGGCCGTGGGTTCGATCCCCACCCCGCTCACCAATGATTTCAATGTGTTAGAGGCGGAGCGATTGCTGACGTACCGTGCTGGGGCGCCACCTGGGCGCCACCACAGAAACGCCAGAGTCTCGCCGAACGTGAGCGCCGCAGAGCGGTCTGTCTCGATATTGTGGCGGCACTCTCTGTGTATTTTCTGGCCGCATCTGTACGCTCAGTGCGGATGAGTGAGGTGCGATGACCAGCCCAGTCACGCTCGGCGATCTCTTCCGCGACGGCAAAAGCTCCTATGGTGCTGCTGCCGGGATACGGACGCGAGCGTGACATCGATCCTGCCACCATCGAGCTGCCACCTAACTTCCCCTTGCATGAAGTTGGAAGTCGCATGACGTGCGGTTCGTGCATCTCACGCAAGGTCGAGACGAAGCCGGAGTTCTATTCTGGCGGCTTAGACTGACGCGCAGGTCGAACCCTTCTCCTACCAATCGACGGATAGCAACCGGGCAACAAGGATCATAACCATGGATGATAAAAAGAAGGCCGTCGCCAAGACCTGCCTCGACGGAGCGGAGGGAAACACGATGACCTTTCCGCAAATCGTCGGGGCATTGATGGCGGCAGGCTTTGAAAGCTACGAAATCGACTTCCGACGTGCGACCGCAACCTACTATCTGCCCGATGGTGACAGCGTGCAGCTCGTCACTCACAATATTGATGCACCTGTGGCTCCTAGCTTCGATTCCGCACGAATGAGCGCCGCAATTAAGGAAGCTCAGCAGCTTGTGCCCGGCTATACATACAAAGCGTTCTGCAAGAAGGCCGCCGAAGCCGGGTGTGCAGGATACATCGTCTCGTTCTTGGGTCGGCGGGCCCTCTACATAGGCCGCACTGGTGAGACCCACGTCGAACATTTTCCCAACTGACCTACTAAACCATGTCGCGACAATTGGTCAAACCGAAGCGCAGACTCGTTCAATGCAGCGAACAGCTGTTTTGATCAGCTCGATCCACCAGCTTTTTCTCGCGTGACCCTGCCCCCAACGGGTACTCATTCATAAGTTAGTCTGTCGCCCAACGAGGAGATGGACGGATGCGTAAGAGCAGGTCGCGCAACCTCACGCCCCTTCAGGGACATCCGCCTTCATCGCCAGGCCGTCCGCCAGCAGCAGCTCACGCACGGCCCCATGCGCGCCGATTACGCTGAGTTTCATGTTACGTGTCTCCAGTTCCTGGCTGAGATCGTGAAGCATGCGCGAGCCTGCGAGGTCGATAGCAGGTGCGTTCGAAAGGTCGCAGATGACGTCGCTGATCCCACGGTCTGCCTCCGCATCGAGCCGCGCGAGAACGACAGTCTTCACTGCGTCCGAGTTCATATAGAGCAGGGATGCAGCGGGCCGGAACGCTAGAACGCCGGGGATTGGTTCGTTGTCGGGATGTCTTGCAATATCCGAGTGAATGTTTGTGCCTGGTACATGGCCGAGAAAGGCAACGTATGGGTGCGAGGCTCGGAACAACAACATTGCGACGGACGCCACAGCTGCCAACAAGATCCCCTGCAGGATGCCAAGAAGCAGCACTGCCAACAGCGCCACGGCAGCGGCATTGAAGTCAAATCGGCTGACTCGCCACATGCGGACGAGAGCCGGGATATCGAACAGGCCCAAGATGGCGGTCAGAACGATCGCGGCAAGCACGGCCCTCGGTAGGTTCTCGAGTTGGTCGGTGAGGAACAGTAGGCAAAGCGCCAAGGCGGCAGAGGCGAAAACGAGGGCGAGCGGCGTGCGAGCACCCGCCTTGTCATTGACAGCCGTCTGCGACAGGCCCCCGGCCACAGGATAACCGTGACCAAGAGAGGCGAAAAGATTGGCCATTCCGACGCCCAGAAACTCTTGGCGAGAATCGATTTCATATCCGTGTTTCGAAGCAAAAGTTCGCGCCGCCGAGACGCCTTCGATGTACGCTAAAAGGAGGCATCCGGCTGCAAGCGGGAAAATTCCCTCGACGTCACGGACACGTAGAGATGGCAGTGAGATCGAAGGCAGGCCAGAAGGGATTGCACCTGTAACCGGCACGCCGAATGCGGGGAGTTGAAGGAGCGTCGCAGAGACGATCGCAAGGATCACCACTCCAAGTGCGATCGGCCTTCCTGGAAACTGTCGATTGCCGAGCGCGAGGAGGGCGATAGCACTTATCCCAGTTGCCGCAACCAGCGCGTCTACCTGATCCAACTGGCCGACCACTGTAAACACGCGTTCAAGGAAATTGTGACCGCCGCCAGTGATGCCCAGCAGACTAGGGATCTGTGTCATCGCAATCGTCAGCGCAGCACCGGCCTTGAACCCGACGAGGATACTATCGCTGATCAGGTTGACGAGCGCGCTCAGCCGAAACAACCAAGCGAAAAAACAGAGAACTGCCACGACGAATGCCGTCAGGCTGGCAATCTCGAAGTAGCGCTGCGCATCGCCAGCCGCCATTGCACCCACTGTCCCTGCAACCATCAGCGAGATAGCCGAGGTCGGCCCAATCGCCAATTGGCGGGAAGAACCTGCCAGCGCGTAGCCGAGTCCCCCCAAAAGATACCCGTAGACACCAACCTGGGGCGGCAGGCCAGCTAGCGTCGCGTAAGCCAGCGAAACCGGGATGGCGTAGGCCGCAAGGGTGAGCCCTGCCATGAGGTCCCTTCGAAGCCACCCTGGTCGGTATTCGGGAACCCAGTCTCTAGGCGGAAAGATTGAAGACTTGGTCAGCAGTCGGGTGGACAAATGTTCCATGAAGCAGAAGCCTCCACGCTCTCATTCGGCAGGTCTTCAGCGATGCGACGGTTGGTGTGCAGATACATTAATCAATTGGCCACGGATTCCACTTCCAACGCGCCTCTGACAGAGGCTGGCAGGCAGGTGTTAGCTGCGAGATTTACGGCGCAACGAAAGGTTCGCTATGTCGCGCGGGCTTCAAGTCGATTGTGCGATCACCAGTTGTGATGCGCCTGCCGCCTTTCGAGCCCAGAATTGAGATAGGTCATGGACAAAGGCAATTGCTGGCCAATTTTGATGATGCCTGCTAGCATTTACAACATTGTAGTGTGCGCGCAGCTCGCATGTATTTGATGTGCTTAAATTTTTGGATGCTGTTTTCGTAAGAGTTGGGTCATGATTAGCGCAAACGCATCGTCGTTGGCATCGATGTCGCCTTTTAGTTTGGCTCAAGAGGCCTGGGCCTACTGGATCGATGCCTCTCAACGAACTCTCCTCTTCCTCAGCGCCATGCATGAGCGCGGTCAGCGCTACGCAGAGCATGAAGCGAAAGCTGCTCCGCACGTGCTCAAGTTCGCCTGCGAACCTCTGATGGACGGGCGAAGGTTGCCCAGGCCGGTGAACTACGTGCTGGTACGCATCACGCCCCCCGAAGGCACACAGATCGACACGCGCAAGCGGCCATTCGTGATTGTTGATCCGCGAGCGGGCCATGGGCCCGGCATTGGCGGGTTCAAGCCGGACAGTGAGATCGGGGTGGCGCTTAAGGCCGGGCATCCTTGCTATTTCATCGGCTTTCTGCCCCAGCCCATGCCGGGACAGACAATCGAAGATATCGCAGTCGCCGAGGGGATGTTCCTTGAACACGTCGCCGCTTTGCATCAAAAGGCGGAAGGCAAGCCCGCTGTGATCGGCAATTGCCAAGCAGGTTGGGCCGTCATGTTGCTTGCCGCGACGAGGCCAGAGTTGTTCGGCCCAATCATTGTCGCCGGCTCGCCTCTTTCCTATTGGGCAGGCGTGCACGGTGAAAATCCGATGCGCTACACAGGAGGCATTCTGGGCGGAAGCTGGCTGACGGCCTTAACGGGCGACCTGGGACACGGCAAGTTCGATGGTGCTTGGCTTGTCACGAATTTCGAGAACCTCAACCCCGCGAATACCTATTGGTCGAAGCACCATAATCTCTATGCAAAGATCGATACGGAAGTGCAGCGCTACCTTGGGTTCGAGGAGTGGTGGGGCGGGCACGTTCTGCTCAATGCCGAGGAGATGCAGTACATTGTCGACAATCTCTTCGTCGGCAACAAGCTCGCGTCAGGAGAGTTGGTGACGGCAAGCGGTTCGCGTGTCGATCTGAGGAATATCCGTTCTCCAATCGTGGTGTTTTGTTCGAAGGCGGATAACATCACACCGCCGCCCCAGGCGTTGGACTGGATTCTTGACCTCTACGATAGCGTCGATGACATCCGCGCCCACGGTCAGACGATCATCTACGCAGTGCATGAGTCGATCGGCCATCTTGGCATTTTCGTCTCTGCATCAGTTGCCAAAAAGGAGCATGGCGAATTCGCGACCAATATCGACCTCATCGATGTGCTTCCGCCGGGACTGTATGAAGCCGTTATGATTCCGAAGAGTTCCGTTGGTTCAGACGAGGAACTGATTGAAGGTGACTATCTGGTGCGATTCGAGGGGCGCACGCTGGACGATATTCGAGCATTGGGATGCAATAGTGAGGACGACGACAGGGCATTCGCCGCGGCTGCGCGGATTTCAGAAATCAATCTTGGCCTATATCGTACGTTCGTGCAGCCCTGGGTGCGGATGTGGGCCAGCGAAGGCCTGGCCGATTGGATGCAACGCTGCCATCCGGCACGTCTGCAATACGAGATGTTTACCGACGCCAATCCCTTCTTGCGCCCCGTTTTCTCATCCCTCGACACGGCCCTTGGCGCGCGCCAACCGGTTTCCAAAGACAACATTTTCTGGGCGCTTCAGGAAATGCAATCCGAGTGGATCGAGAAATCGCTCGATGCGTATCGCGATGTGCGCGACAACATGATGGAAGCGTCATTCCACGCGATCTATGGCTCTCCGCTCCTTCAAGCCCTTGTCGGTTTGAAAGGATCTGAAGAGAGTCCGCGCCGTCGTGCAGGACAAAATATTGAACGCCAGGCGATCATCGCAAAGCGGATCGCCGAACTCAAAGCAGGTATCGCAATGGGCGGGCCTCGGGAGGCGATCACACGAGCGCTGCTTTACATTCGAATCCCTGAAGGTGCAGCCGATGAACGCGGTTTCAATCTCCTTCGGCAGGTGCGCGCCGATGCCGGCAAGGGAATGACGCTCGATGCATTTAAGGCAATGGTGCGAGAGCAATTCTTCATGCTGATGCTGGACGAGCGGCATGCAATCGAGTGCATCCCCACCATGCTGTCGAAGGACAACGATCTTGCATCGCGGCTGGTTGAGCACCTGCACTCGATCATCGATGTCGTGGGCGTTGAAAGTGGCATTGGCAGGTCCAGACTGGCAGAGGTCGAAGAGATCCTGAAGAACGCCGGCCATGACGTGCACTTGGTGACGGGGCAGCCGGCGCATCATCGAGGAGTCGTCAAGGTAAAGCGACTGCCCACGGCGAGCTGATACTAACAACTATTCTCGAAATTACGTTCACACACGGAGAGCAAACCGATGAGTGGCCTGCTGCGTCCTCAAGACTTGATGGAAATCACCGCCGAAGAAGAATCCAAGAAGATGGACGAAGAGCGTCGGCTGAAGGAACACAAGCTGCTGGAGCAGAAGCACCTGCGCGAGGCATTTCTTTCTCGTGAGATACATGCAGAAGCCATCGAGCGAATAAACCACGCGGTGAGCGTCGCCGCGCGGCAGGGCCACAACCAGTTGCAGGTCCTGACGTTCCCGTCCAAGTTTTGTACCGATGGTGGTCGGCGCATCAACATTGCAGATCCGGACTGGCCGAGCACCCTCGACGGGTTCGCCAAGAAGGCCTTCGACTTCTATCAGAAAGAACTGCGTCCGCTTGGGTACAAGCTTCACGCCGAAATCATTAATTTCCCAGGCGGCATGCCTGGCGATGTCGGCCTCTTTCTCAAGTGGTGAACAATGAGCGAAGCAGCCGCAAAGCCGGTGGCACGTCGGCATGAAAAGTACGAGCGCCTGATCGCTGCCACCAATGATTTGGCCCCGCTTCCGACAGCAGTTGCCTATCCATGCGATGAAACATCACTTCGTGGCGCGGTGGAGGCTGCCGACGCGGGCATAATCGTGCCTATCCTGGTGGGGCCGAAAGGCAGGATCAGCGACTTGGCGAATTCGCTGAAGGTCGACATCAGTGGTCTGGAAATCGTCGATACGTCGAGCAGTATCGAAGCCGCGAGCAGGGCCGTGGAACTTGTTCGCGAGGGCAAGGCCGAGCTCTTGATGAAGGGAAGCCTGCATTCGGATGAGATCCTGGGCGCGGCGGCGAGACGCGAAAACGGACTACGCACCGGGCGGCGCATAAGCCACGTATTTGTCATGGACGTTCCGACACACGCGCAGACGCTTTTTATCACCGACGCCGCGGTGAATATCGCTCCGGATTTGAATGCCAAGCGCGACATCATCCAAAATGCGATCGATCTCTATGCGGCGCTCGGGCTCGGAGTACCAAAGGTTGCCATTCTTTCCGCTGTCGAAACCGTTACGACAAGCATCCCCTCGACGATAGAAGCGGCCGCCCTCTGCAAGATGGCGGATCGCGGTCAGATAACGGGGGGTGTGCTGGACGGGCCACTAGCTTTCGATAACTCGATCAGCCCCGAGGCCGCACGCATCAAAGGGATCAAGTCGCCGGTTGCCGGCGAGGCGCAAATTCTTGTGGTTCCTGATCTCGAGGCCGGCAACATGTTGGCCAAGAATCTCACGTTCCTCTCGAACGCTGACGCGGCCGGAATCGTCCTTGGTGCTCGCGTTCCCATAATCCTCACCTCCCGCGCCGACAACCTGAGAACCCGAATGGCGTCTTGTGCGGTTGCAATGCTCCTCGCACACAGCCGTAGGGCGAAGGATCCGATTCGGACTTAATGCGATGAGCGATACGATCCTGGTGATCAACGCGGGTAGCTCGAGCATCAAGTTTCAGTTGTTCGCGGCTGGGAACAATGGGGCGCTCGAGCGAAGGCTAAAGGGACAGATAGAAGGAATCGGCACCCATCCGCATCTCAGCGCAAAGGACGGTGAGGGACGCATATTGGTGGATGAGATGTGGGACGCAGGAGATGTCCGCGACGCGTCCACAGCGCTCGAAAAGGTCGTTGTCTTCTTGCGGACTGTGAGTGGCGGGTCATTGCCGATGGCAATTGGACATCGCGTCGTGCACGGGGGCAGCGACTATAGCGAGCCCGTGTTGGTCACTGAGCAAGTCATCGAACGGCTGGATCGGTTCGCGCCGCTGGCGCCCCTTCACCAGCCGAATAATCTTGCACCCATTCGAGCTATTCTTGACCGCTTGCCCAGCATTCCACAGGTGGCATGCTTCGATACGGCGTTCCACAGAGGGCATCCCGACGTCGCCGATCGTTTCGCAATCCCCGAACGGCTTTATCAGGAGGGTGTGCGGCGGTACGGCTTTCACGGCCTCTCTTATGAGTATATCGCGCGCCAGATCCCCATCGTAGCGCCCGAAATTGCGAAGGGCCGTGTAGTCGTCGCGCACCTGGGTAGCGGTGCGTCTATGTGCGCTATCAACGCGGGATCCAGCGTCGATAGCACAATGGGTTTCACGGCGCTCGATGGCCTGCCGATGGGAACAAGGCCGGGTCAGCTCGATGCCGGTGTCGTACTTTATCTCCTGAGCGAAAAGACGATGAGCGCCAAGGAGATCGAAAATCTTCTCTACAAGGACTGCGGGCTCAAGGGGCTTTCGGGAATAAGCAACGATGTGCGCGACCTGCTCGCCAGCCGAGATCCGCGCGCAAAATTCGCTCTCCGGTATTTTGTCTATCGGATCGTCGGCTTCACAGGAATGCTTGCGGCAGCGATGGGCGGGATCGATGGCCTCGTCTTCACGGCAGGCATTGGCGAAAACGCCCCGTCAATCAGGGCATCAGTGGTCGAGAACCTTTCATGGTTAGGGCTGAAGTTGGATCCCGTGGCGAACGAGACGGGCGGACCACGCATCTCCCATGAGGTCTCTGCGATACCCTGCTACGTCATTAGGACTGATGAGGAACTGATGATAGCCCAGCACACGCTCAATGCAGTCCAAGCCTAGCCCATCGGCTTTCGAGAGAGGTCCATATGAAAGATCCTGCAACATTTAAGCTGCTCAAGGGCAAGAAGGCACTTGTTACCGGAATCGCCAACGACCAGTCAATTGCCTGGGGCTGCGCCAAGGCCTTTGATGCGCTGGGTGCCGACTTGGCCGTCACCTATCGGTCCGAGAAGACGAAGAAGTATGTCGATCCTCTGTTTAAGGAGGCGAGGCCGTCGATCTACATGCCGCTCGACGTTGAACACGAGGGGGAGCTTGAGGCTGTGTTCGAGGCCATCCACAAGAAGTGGGGGAAACTCGACATCCTGCTCCACTCGATTGCCTTTGCGCCGAAGCAGGATCTTCAAGGCCGCGTTGTCGACTGTTCGAAGGAAGGCTTCCTGATGGCGATGGAGCTGTCCTGTTGGTCGTTCATACGGATGGCGAAGCTTGCCGAGCCGCTGATGAAGGAGGGAGGCGCTCTCTTCACGATGACGTATTATGGATCACAGATGGTGGTGGAGAACTACAATCTTATGGGGCCGGTGAAGGCGGCACTCGAATCGGCTACCCGCTATATGGCGGCGGAGCTCGGTCCGAAGGGTATCCGCGTACATGCCATCTCCCCCGGCCCACTGAAGACGCGTGCAGCTTCGGGGATTAGCGAGTTCGACAAGCTGCTGCAGAAAGCTCAGTCCAAGGCACCGACTCGCAGCCTCGTGTCGATCGATGACGTGGGTCTTGCGGTCGCATTCCTCGCAACGGACGCGGCAAAGCTGATTACCGGTGAGACGCTCTATATCGATGGCGGGTATCACGTCATCGATTAACATTGAGAATGTGCTGGGCGTCGACCGCGCATCTTGCATCTGTATCGCGGTCTGCCGTTGGTCAAGAGCTTCGCCAATATTGACAGGAAAGCTCGAGCGAGCCGCAACCACTTGGGCTACGTGTCTTTGCGCGCCTCTTTTGCATCTTCAATGAACCATGCGGTCAATAGCGCCCAGCTGACCGACAGTAGGATCGGCCCAAGAAAGAGGCCGACGATACCGTAGGCAATTGTGCCCCCGAGCACTCCGACAATAATAACCGGCATGGGTATGGTCAGGCCACTTGCCATGACGATCGGCTTAAGCACGTTGTCAATGAGGCCAACCGGAACCATATAGACGGTGAACAGCAACGCAGGTGTCGTTTCCATCCATGTCCAACTCCAGGCGACCATCGGAAAAATGATAATGCCCGGTCCGATCTGGATTATGCCCAGTACGAGCGAGACGAAGGTCCACAGGCCAGCTGCCGGAAAGCCCGCAATTGCGAAGCCGGCTCCGGCGAGCAGTGATTGCAGCAGCGCAATGCCGATAACGCCGCGCGCAACATTGCGGATCGTGTTTCCTGCCAAGGCGAGCATCCCTTTGCTACGCTCAAGCAGCAGGTGGTCGAGGAATGTAGCGAGCCTGGCAACAAGCCGCGGCCCGGGAACAAACATGAAACCTGCTAGAATTATTGCGGCAAGAAACTGAACCATGCCGAACATCATGTTCTTCGAGGTCTCGAGCAGCATCACCGCTAACGGTTTCAGTGTTGGTCCAAGCTCGGCCAGCCCGCGTCGCACGTCGGTCGCCATACTTTGCCACGCCTCATATATTGGTTGGCCAAGGAGCGGCCACGACCTCACCGACTCGCGAGGCGGGGGGATCGAAAGGGTTCCACCATCCAGCGCTCCGATGAGGGCCGCTGCGCCACGCATGAGACTGAACCCCAGCCACGCGGCGGGTCCAAGGATGATCACCAGGCAAAGAAAGGTGACTAACGCAGCCGAGAGCCACTGGCGCGAACCCAGCCAGAGATTGAGTCTCAGGAAACTCGGATAGAGCGCGACGGCAAGTATCACACTCCACAAGATGATCGTAAGAAACGGTGCTACTATTTTCCAAGACGCATAAATCAGGAGTGCGAGCAGGCCGAGGCGCAGTGCCATGCCAACGACACTATCCATGGTTGGCCCGAACGTCGGCTCACGGCTCCCATCTCGGCTCATTTTCCAACCGACCCCTCAATGACTTTCGCAGACTAGGCATGCCCCCATCGAGTGGGAAAACCGATTATACGGCCGCGCGCTATGTCCATGCCTGCAGGTCCTCTTTTGGCTGAACTCAGTGCATATGTCCAACCCAAGTGGCATGCGTGATTGTTGTCGTGTTGCGGAACCTTGTCTGGCTGACAAATGCTTCGATGCCGGGAACGAGTGAGGATGCGTGAGATCCAGAATTTCCGTGACGTTATTGGCAACAACGATTGCGTGATTCACGTGTTCGCATTCGGACGCAGTCAAAATTGCGTCCTGCCGGACACAGCATCGCGGCTCGGTTGGCTTGCAGCGAAGAGTTCACATTGATCGCGGTGAGCACGAAGTACGTGGCGCATAACGCTCCTGGCACTAGTCGTTCTTCACGACCGTCCAGCTCGAATCTGGATTGAACGTCTTCATCTGTGCTGCAGTGCGCGCAGTGTCCTCTCCGAGATCCTTTTCGTAGATCTCGCCACCGTGGTTGACGATGAACGTCATCACGCCCGAGTTGCCGTACTCGGCCGGCGCTGCGACCATTCCGAAGCCTCCGATCATGCGGCCGCCGACGATGTAGTCGCGGGCGCCTCCCGCGGCATTCTTTCCCTGCTCTGTCAAAACCCTGAAGAGATACCCGTGATAGGGGGCGGGCTGGTCCTCGCCGCGCTTCTGGTAGCCTTCCGCGCGGGCATTGGCGACCAGTGGTCCGAGCGGACTTTGCGGCTCGTCCGCTGTGGTCGGCCAATAGAGGCCATCTTGCTTTCCCTCGTTGCTGAGAATGCGGCGCGCATATTGTAGGCCTTTACCATCATGATCAACGGTGGCGTATTCCTGCTGCGCGTCGATATAGGCACGCAGCACTTCCATCGCAGCAAGCTCATTCTCACCAATGCGCCGGTCAAGAATTTCTTCGATACCTGCCGCTGTGTCGAACCTCCAGACTCTCTTGTTCGCAACGATGGGGATCGGGAATGGAAATTCGTCGTTGCCGAGGATCAGGACGGCCTTCGCTTCGTCATCGTGCCTGATCTCGTGGCGTTCGCTGTATGCAGTGACGAAGCGTTGGCGGGCAGACGCGTCAGCAGCAGCATCGCCGGATTCGGCAATGTCCTCACCCTCGGGTCCGAGCACAGAGATGATGCCAGGGGTCGCGCCGACTTTGACTGCCGCGACAAGTGCCTCCACGGCCTCTTGTGGCGACTTGTAAGTGGCCTGCTTGGAGCCCTCGGCACATAGGGTTTCCGAAAGTGTTGGCAGGCAAAGCACAAGAAGCAGAGCGATGAACGCCTTTGGCAGGGCCTTCCGAAATGCGCCGTACAGATTCGCAGGACGGAGTGCGGTCTTCATTGGTCTCTCCAGCAACTGAAAGCGAGGCACAAAACCAGCCAACAGGGCCGCACGCGGCCGTCGCAATGCCTCCACCACACCGAGGTCTCAAATTGTGATGCCCTGCGCGGAACTCGTCCCCTCACGGTGAACTTGAGGTTGCCCTGGTTCGGCGCGCCAGCCATTCCTTCCATGTCATGAATTTCATGCCAATTTTGTCATAGTCGACCATCAGATATCCGTTGCTGTCGGGCCAGACCGCACCGGGCTCGACGTTTTTCACCTCTTGGGCCATGACACCCACGTAGGCGGTGTGATCGCTTCCCCTGTAACGGAAGCGATACAGCATGAGACCGTTGTCGAGCCGCTGAAGCGGGACGACGTCTTCCTTAAGGCGTATGTCGGAACGACGCCCTCCGCCACCTCTGCGTCCGCCGCCGCCCCTGCTAAACCCGCCGCCGCGAGGTCCGGACCTCGCAGCCCGGCTCGACCGGCCGCGTTGCGAATATCTTTTGACGTCGCCGCCGCGCTTGACGTTGAAGGCACTGGACGAATGTCTCTTTGCTTTCGCCTTTGAACTTTTCGGGCTTGCACGTTTGGCCTTCTGGCCCTTCGACTTGGCGACCTTGCCCTTGGCCTTGCTCTTTTGACTTCCACCCGAGCGGACTTTGTCCTTTGTCTTGCCGCCGCGAGCTTCGCCGGCCTTGTCCTTGATTTTCCCGCCCCCGCCTTCGCCAAGCTTTTCCTTGATCTTTGCGCGGTCGCTGTCGAAGCCGCGGAAGTCCCTATTCGCCTCGCGTGTGCGCGCGCCCTTGTTGAATTTCTCTCGCACCTCCTTGTTCCTATACGGTACGGGGCCCCGATGCTCGGGCCGGTGCTGCCACTTGCCCGAGTTGATCTTATCGCGATCTATGTTGATGTTGTTCCACCGGTCAACGTCGATATTGATGTTGTGATGGCGCCAGTCGAACCGGTTCCACGCCCAAATCGAACCGGCAATCGCGATGCCGGCGCCCCAGTAGTAGCCATTCACGTAGTGTCCGACGTAGGGCCAGGAGTAGGGCGGATAGTCGGGATACCACCAGGGACCATAGACGACGGTCGGCTCGTAGACCGGGACATAGATCAGCTCCGGCTGGGCAGGCTCAATGATGTAGACGGGGCTGGAGCCCGAACTTTGCTCCTTCCTCACCTTCTGCTTGTCACTTGTTTTGAGGTTGCCCGCCTTATCTGCTTTTGCACGCAGAAACTGGATAGCGTCCATCACCTCGTCTTGCTGCGCCAGAAATGCGTCTCCAAGCTTCTGCGTCCAATCGAGTTTGTCGCTCATCATCTTGAGCACTTCAGGAAAGGCCGCGAGCGTCTTAACACTCGGATCCCACTCCTTCGTCTTGACCGCTTTCGCGAGTGCATCGCCCTTGAGCTTGGCGTTCTTGCTCCGCCAGCGGGCGGCCTGGACCACGTCGAGTGGGTAGGTGGATGCCATCAGCACGTTGGTCAAGAGATCATCAGGATAGAGCGCAATCGGCGCGAGGAGCTGCTGCAGCTCCTCCGTCTTCAGCTTATCGTTCTGAGCGGAGGCAGGACCAGCGACAAAAAGTGGAAAAATGAAAATGAATGCAACGAACCAAAACGAGTGCCGCTTCATCATCACTGAAGACTCCCTGATGCTGTTAACTGGCGGCGATATGGCGAACTCGGAATTTCTTCCTCTGCATCAACTACGTCCTTGAGGACTTGACGGAAAAGACTACTCCCTCTGCTTCGCTTAGAGAAGTCGCAAGTTAGGCTTTTGTATTGCTCAGCCATTGCAGGATGAAGAATGACAGAGACTGATGCAAATCAGGTCGCTGAAAAGACTGAATGCTAAGAAGGCCCATCTCTCGAACAATTCTCTGGACGAGATCGCCTCACTTCAGAGGCTGATGAGCAGATAGGCAGCCAGGCGCATCCGCGCTCGCCGCCCTCCCGGTTACATTGCGCTGCCAGCTCACGTTCGAGGCGTGCGCTCTGTCCTATTCCTTCTAATTAACGGTTCGGGTGGACTTGGATTTGAAGGCGTCTTTAATGCGCCGTTGCCAACGGCATGGTTACGTGCACCACGCTGCCGTCTCGATGCAATGACAGTTCTAATCCGCTGCCTCTAAAGACACGGAGCATGGCATTGTTGTGTGCAAGGACGTCAGCTTCGAAGAGTTCAACTCCCTGCTCCCTGGCGATACGGATGAGATGCTTCAGAACGAGGCTCGCAAGCCCTCGCCCGCGCTGATCGCCGGCTGTCATGAAGGCGACCTCCGCCGAGCGCCCAGCCGCTTCCAAATTCCTGTAGTAGCGGCCACCTGCGATCAGCCGCTCGCCAAACCCTGAGTCGGCGACGACGACCAGGGCCACGACCCGGATGAAATCGACGTTGGTCGCCTGCCTCAGCTCGTCGCTTGTCAGCCGCTTTTTTATTGTAAAGAAGCGCGTGTAGACCGAATCCGGATCTAGCCGAGAAAACTCAGTGGCGATCCCAATCTCGTCTGTCACATTGATGGCGCGAACAGTGACCGGGGTTCCGTCTTTCAAAACGTCCTTTTCCTGATAGTTCCGCACATCGATCATTCGAGGGGCTTTCGCTAGTCGAATGGCAGCGCTTGCTGGCATGCAGTCTCAAAGGGTCGACAATTGACCGGCAGACAGCTCAATCATATCATTTAAAAGTCAGATCTCCGCAAGCAAAAGAGCTTGGATGATAGTTGCGCTTGGTATGCCTCAATGGCGATCGTCGCGCAAGCCCGACAACGAAAGCCGGTACGCGGACCAATCGAAGCTCGAAAAAGCGATTTGAGGAAGCCTTCAGATGAAAAACAAGGAAAAGCGCAAGAACGGTGAAGCCGAAAAAATATCGAGTCAAGACAGCAACGCAGGCGATGATGGGAAACGCAAACTCAAGCGAAAGGAATATGAGCAAGAACTCCGGCGGCTGCATGAGGAACTGGTGAAGCTCCAGGAGTGGGTTCAGCGGGAAGGCCAGAAGGTTTGCATCATCTTCGAAGGGCGTGACGGAGCAGGCAAGGGAGGAACGATCAAAGCTATCATGGAGCGCATAAGCCCGCGCATCTTCAGAGTGGTTGCTCTTCCCGCTCCGACGGACAGGGAGAAATCCCAAATGTATGTCCAGCGCTACCTCCCGTATCTTCCAGCTGCCGGCGAGGTCGTTATCTTCGACCGGAGCTGGTACAACCGAGCAGGTGTCGAGCGCGTAATGGGATTTTGCACCGAGGATCAGGCTCAGCGTTTCCTAAGCGCGGTTCCCTATGTGGAAAGAGCGGTCGTCGAGTCAGGAATCATCCTGCTTAAATATTGGCTGGAGGTCGGCCCTAAGGAACAGACGAGAAGGCTGGAATCGCGCATTGATGACGGGCGGAAGATTTGGAAGCTCTCCAAGATGGACCTGAAGTCCTACACGCGCTGGGACGAGTATACCAAGGCACGCGATGACATGTTCATCGCAACCGATACCTCATGGGCACCTTGGTACGTTGCGCTCTCCGACGACAAGAAGCGGGCGCGACTGAACATCATCACGCACATACTGAGTAAGATCCCGTATAAGTCGATTGCACGGGATAAAGTCAAATTACCGAAGCGGCATGTCACTCCGGGTACTCGTTTGAACGATCAGATCAAATTGGTTCCTGAGGCCTTCTAGAGCCGAAAAGCCAGATGCTTGCTGTGATCGCTTGAAGCGCTCGACATTCACTTGCCAAACATCGCCTGCATGCTCTTGGGAGCAAATGGCCATTCGTACTGAATTGACCAGCTTCGGCCAATGCAGCGGCGGTTTCTCGTGGGGATTGCAGCTTGCCGACCTGCTTGAGGTTTGATCGGTGAATGCGCCGGGAAAGACACGGCTTTGGCGCGGGCCTTTGCGGGCGACTTGCAACCTTCCCATTTGCCGGCTTCGGGCCGCGAGCCAATACGTGCAGCTCGATAAGCGAGGCGAACCGTGTACGCTGCGTGACCATTGCGGAAGGCAGTGCAGCATTGTGCTGAACCATAGGGCAGGGGGTGCAACGGGCGCCCGCATAAGTCATTAATTCAGCGTTACGTCACAACACTGCTTCGTCCTCTTAATCAGATGATCGAGGGTTTGATCTGCACCCCGCTCACCAAGGAGCTCATTGGGCAAATTGCGAAAACTGCTGGTGGCCCTCGACGCTGGCAGCCAACTGCCAACCAAGCGGGGATTCAATGCCCGGCCTTCCGAACAAGTGGCGCGATCAAATTGCCGAATGGGCATCGGGCGAGCCACGCATCGTTCGCGTATGGCTCTTCGGTAGTCGGGCAAGAGGCGACGCAAGAGCGGATAGCGACATCGAAATTGCTATCGAATTGGAGGGCGCAACGGCGCGCGAGCGGCTTGCGGCTTGGATTACGGGTCGCTGGAAAGAGCGGCTGCCTGCGCTGCCCGTGCCTATAGACCTCGATTGGTATGATCCGGAAGATGCCTATTTGGAAATCGTGAGGCCAAGCGTGCGTAAGCACGGTGTCGTGATATTCGCGCGGTGCGCCCTGTGAAGGACGCGCCGCTTGTTGTCGATGGTGGCGTTAGGCTCAGTGCCCGAGGTTGGCGACGTCCTGCCGGATCAAGCGTCGTAGAGCGCCAGTGATGCAGTCGAGGCCATACTGATTTCCCGGGCGGCAACTGCGGCCTTTGCTTTCAAATCCTCGATGGCGCGAGCGGGTGCTGCGGCCCGGGATTCAAGAGTCTCGTCGCATTCGTCGTCAATTGCATCAAGCGCGGGTTCGTTGCCGGCGCCAGAAACGGGATCAAGCTCATCTGCAATGGCTCACACAAACAATTGAACTCAGCCTAAGCATGCTTTGCGAACTCAGGCTGAAGCCGAAAACAAGGCGCGGACGCGCTGTTCGGCATGGTGGTCGCCCTCTCCATGCTTCTTGACTGTCAACCGTGTCGCAGTTCATCTGCGTTGACCAGCAATACAAGAATTAATTTTGGCGCGCATTACCAGGTGCGTTGCAACCGACAGGAGGAAGGGATGATCGAACGACTGGAAGGATATCCCGACAACATTTGCGCGTTCGTTTGCCATGGGCGTGTTACACGAGAAGACTACAAAGACGTGCTCGTACCAGCGGTCGAAGCGGCATTCAAGAAGCACGACAAGCTGCGGCTCTACTACGAGACTGCACCTGATTTCACCGGCATCGACCCATCCGCCGTCTGGCAGGACACCGCGGTCGGATTGAGTCACTTCTTCAGCTGGGAGAAGATTGCGGTCGTCACAAACGTCGAATGGATCAAGAGCACATTCCAGTTCTTTACATTCGTCATGCCGGCCCCGATGAGGGTATTCCCTGACGTCGAGGCGGAAGAGGCTCGCAAGTGGATCACAGCTGATTGAATACGGTCCTCTGCGTGAGATGGAGATTCGCCCAAGGTCACGGACGATCCTCGTCGAACCATCACCTCAAAGCCGGCTTCACTGCTGGTGGAAGACCAAAGCATTTGTCCAATGAAAGGACGGCATCGGGCCGACTTCCGACGCAGGCGACTGCGGGGGTCGCCTGCCAGACTTCCCGCGCTCCTTTCCGCAACCGAAATCGGATGAGATGTGAATGGCGGTGCCAATTCGGCGGGTGGCTATTGGCAGACGTTGTGTTGCCGTCATTCTTCTCAGGCGGGAAATTATCTTAGACAGCTGCCCTCATTGGCTGTTGCATGATCCGGAGAAGAAAATGTCGCGAACCATATCGCTGCTCGCCGCGCTTGCGCTAACCATAGCCGGCGCGGCCACAAACGTTGCCCGAGCTGATGCTGGCGCGAATGCGGCTAACTCCAAACCGAGCACGATCGGCACAGAAACGCTGAACCCGGCTCCTGATGCCGTCAGCAAGCATGAGATTGAAGTCGGTGGGCATCGTATCGCCTATTCGACCACTGCTGGCACGCTCCCTCTCAGGGATGATGATGGCAAGATCACGGCGCATATCTTCTACACCGCTTACACGACAGACGTCGCGAGCGCTCCTCGTCCTGTTACATTCGTTTTCAACGGGGGCCCTGGTGCGGCCTCCGCCTTCCTGCACATAGGCGCGCTTGGACCGCGCGTCATAGCCTTCAACGAGAAGGGCTCGGCCGCACTGCATCCGATACACTTGGCGAACAATAACGACACGTGGCTCAAGTTCACAGACTTGGTATTCATAGACCCTGTCGGCACGGGATACAGTCGCGGCGTCGGTCCGAAGGACACGATCAAGGACAAGTTTTTCGGTATTGATAAAGATGCGGAGTCCATGAGCGAATTTGCACGTCTCTATCTGACGCGCACGAGCCGGCTGCTCGATCCCGTATTCCTTGCAGGCGAAAGCTACGGTGGCTTCCGTACCATTTTGGTCGCCAGGCGCATGCTGCATTCCGGCTTCGACGTTCGCGGAGTTGTGCTGATCTCACCAGTGATCGAGTTCTCTCTGATCCGTGGCGATGCACTCGCGATATTGCCGATTGCCTTGTCGCTGCCCTCGATTGCTTGCGCTCACACCGAGATCGAGACGGGAATGAGTCCCGACGCCGGCATGGTGGCGGAAATTGAGGCATTCGCGCGCGGACGCTACATTGGACATTTGGCAGCCGGCATCCGCGACGACACCCAGGTTAATGAGACACTCGCACGCTTCACAGGATTGCCTGTTGACAGAATTGCGCACCACCACGGACGAGTGTCGGTTGCCGATTTCACCAAGGCATTCCGTCAAAGCCAGGATCGTGCCTTGAGCCTATACGATGGATCGGTCAGCGTAGCGTTGCCCGTCCCTGCCAACAGACATCACTCAGACCCGATTCTTGACTACGCAGTATCGGTGCTCAGTCCAGCATTCGCTGCATATGCCCGCGATGAACTTGGATATGCGACGGACCTTGCCTATGAGTTGCTCAATCGCAAGGTCAACGAGGAATGGGATTTCGGTTCAAGCCCTCAACGACAAGGCTACGCTGGCGCGCTCGATGATCTCCAGGAGGCACGGACACAGCGTCCGTCGCTGCGCATACTAATTGCGGCCGGCTACACCGATCTCGTCACCCCATTCGCGGTATCGCGATACTTGATTGACCAGATGACACCCATCGCCGGTTCGATCCCGGTCCAGATGAAAGTATACCCTGGCGGGCACATGATGTACCTGCGTGCGCCTTCGCGAGCAGCGCTTGCGGCCGACGCACGGGCACAGTATGCCGATGCGATGCGCTAGCAGCTCGGTTTCGAGGCGCACCTTGGGTTCATTCGACACTACGTTCAAGCCGCACCATAAAAGCGTCATGGCTCCGGCGATGGTTGCGGTGGCGACGTGCGGTGGTTTGTGCTTTGCCGTTCGGCCGCCTAGGGCCATGCTGAGTAAACGTGCGGCGCATGGCATCGTCACGACCACGTCATCTCCCAACCCCTCCGGCATGCAAACCTCGCCGAGATGGATTCGCATCAGCCACCGGAATAAATCGCACTGAACGAATCGCGCGCCACCTCCGTCGCGACGCGCGCAACCGCCCCCCGTTCCCCCTCCATGCGCAAGAGCATGCGCCAAAGTAGGGCTGCGACGAAAGGGAAACACTTACCCTTGCCGTGCGTTTGCTCATTGGTAGTCGTGCAGTCGTTCATCGCGCAAGGCCAGAGCGATGATCTGGTGCTGCCTGAGGTTCACAAGCGCTACGTCAAAGCAAGGCCCTCGGCGTGTCAGCGAATAGATTTTCGGACTTATCCCGGCCGAGATCGTGTCTCGGTCGTTGCGCAGGTTTCCCGCTTACGCCCGAGCTGATCGCGTAGACGCGCGACCGCTTCGAAGGCAAGCCAGAAAAGAACGCGTGCCAGTAGTGAGATGACCGCTACCTGGAGGCGAGCGGCGGCCGCCGGCGACATCAATAGAATGCGTGCTATGGCTCATGAGTACGCTTTGGCGGCGACCGCGAATGTCGCCCGCTTTGCCGTCAGATGGGGAAGCCTGTTGCCCGCTGATTAGGGACTCAGTCTGGCCGCCCGTTCGGCTATCGCCTTAACGAGGTGTTCAAGAACCTCTCGTGCAATTCTGCCTTGCAGGGAGTGCTCGAATTGCTGCCGCCCACGGGTCTGATTCTTCGTGGAGCGACGTTTTAACTCAAGGGAATCCGCGTCCGTCCAACGGTAGGGCGGCTTGTTCATTCCCCATCGGTGCAACAGCTGAGAGGCGCGGCTGCCTGCCCAACGCAGCCCGGCAATTTGATCTTTCAGTTCGGGCTCGCTTTTGCGCGCTTCCTTCCACCTTGCTCCATACTCCTCCTCAAGGGCGGCGTCGGTGGCACCGATCCACCACATACACTCAATTAGGGGCTGGAGCACTTGAGCATCGGGGCTTAGCTCAATGAGTGCCGTCTCTGCCGAACGCAATGCTCTCCGCGCGTTGCCTAGGCAGAGTGCCCATGCTGCTTCGCATGTCATTACCATCCAACTCCTCGCGTTCGCGTCCACCGCACGCGGCGTAGTTGACGCCATGGGCTTTCTGACTGTCAACATAGGGCTGCCCCAAGTTGACAAAGCTGGGCTGCGACCCATTTTAGCGCCAGATAACGAGGCTCATGATTGCCGGCCACGCACCACGTGCTCGCTCGAATAGCAAGCGGCATTCTTTGCTCGGCTCCGCGCCCTATGGGCGGCTGGAGCGGAGAAGGTCTTCAAGGATCAGGTCTCGTCCATCGGCGAGCGGATAGACTGGAGAAGGTGATACATTCGCTGCGGAAGTGTTACCAGTTCGTCGTCTGCAAGTTTGACCTTACGTGACGTTCAATCGGTTGAGCGCTCCGAAAGTTTATCCTGCAGGTTGCGGCAGGACTGAAGGAGCTTTGCCGATCCGAGAGCTTGAGAGGCAGTATACGCGGCCCGCACTTCGTTTGCAGCGCCTCTGGTGTCACCTGTCGAAATCTGCAGCTCGGCAATAAGCAGGCGAATTCGGGTCGCATGGATCGGTGAATCGATGCTCGTCCAGAGCTGACGCGCCAAATGCAAATGGTTCAAAGCTAATGCGAGCTGGCCGCGTTGCTTCGCGAGAAGGGCTGAAGCTTCGTTGCCTAGCGCCCGAATTGACGGCATAGGCCATCGCTCAGGTGCCTCCGTGAGCTCCTTCACGATAGCCTCCGCCCGCTCTGGCCGGCCCGCATGGACTGTGGCCAGTGCCAGATGGGCGAGCAGAATGCCTTGCCTTTGCAGTGTCCACCAACTCTGTCCGACAAGGCTCCGTTCGAGACAAGCACATGCCGCATCGGCCTCGCCACGCTCAACCAACAACATTGCGTGGCCCGGTTCGGCATCCCATCCGAGAGCATACGCTTTCTGGTACGCTGCAAGTGCGCGTTCGCTGTCTCCGGCGGCAGAGTGAATATCACCTAGAACTCGGTAGGCGTCGCCTTGTGCCCACGGCGCATCATGTTTCAGTCGGCTGAGTGCATCCTCGATATGGGCGAGCGCAGAGGCCAGCGAGCCCTGGATGCCGAGCACCTCCGCGCGATGCAGCTGGCAGGCGCCGGAAAACTCCATGTGGTTCTGGGCGCAGTATTGTTGGTAACCCAACGTCCATTGGCTGGCACGTGCCCAGTCGCCGAAGGTACGGCACGCCCATAGAATGTTGCAGTAGAGAGTTGCTCCCGTCATCGGATCGCAGTCGCCGGAGAACGCAAGCGCCGCAGCACAATCTTGATCCGCCAATCCCGTCTGGGTTTCACCAAGGCACATCTTGAAGAAACCGCGGTACATCAGGCCAAGAGCCTCTACATCAGGGAGACCAAGACGTCGGCCCAGATGATGGGCGCGGTCGGCGAGACCAAGTGCTCGTTGCGGTTCACCCTCGATCGCCGACAGTCGGGATTGCATCCAGTAGACGCGCCCCATTCCCGGCCTGTTGTCGTCACCGGAGACGAGACTTTCTGCGCGCGCTATCCAGCCCTTTGCGACGGCGGTCTCGCCGCGTTCCAGATGCAGGGTCGACAGCGCGACCGCATCGATGGCGGCGGCATTGGGATCTCCAGCCCGAGTATGTTTCGCGACGGCGCGGACGAGGATCGGGATGGCATCGGACGGTCTGCCCAGGCATTGCAGAGACAAGGCCCAGGCCTCAAGGTCTTCCACACTAAGCTCGAGATCGTTATCGGCTGCACGGTAGGTGGCAGCCGCGTCGCACCAACGCTGATCCGCCACGGAGCTTCGCGCATCGGCAAGCAGGTCGCGTCCTTGGTCAGGCGCGTCCTCCTCGATGATGAGGCGATACCCAACGCGGGGGTAACTGCGAAGAGCGCTTTCCATTCCACCTTTGCGTAGCGTTGCCCGCAGCAAACTGACGGCCCGCTGTAGCGAGCCTTCGGTCACAGTCACGTCTGGCCATAGGGCCGATAGGAGTTCTTCCTTCGAAACCACCTGATCATGCTTGTTCACGAGATACGCGAGCAGCTCGAATACTTTTGGTTGCAGTGGGATCTCGCGCCCGTCGAGACGAAGCGCCCGGCATGGCTCGTCGAGTTCGAAGCGACCGAAAGCGACCGTCAACGCGCATCTCCGCGGCGAGCAATTTCAGCCAAAGATCAGCAATTGCTCAGCCCGTCGTAAGGACGGCACAGAGCCGCCTCTCCTATACCACACCAGCCGTCGGAATAGACCGGGGGCGATATCAACCGAGCCGCAAGGCCTCAGGAATGGAGAATGGGAGATGGATCTTTACGTCATTCGCCGCCCAAGCGCGTGGGCCAATCTTCAGGAACTCAAAGATGCCGGCGCAAAATCGGCACGGATCGGGAACGAGGAAATGTCCGATCGCGTGCGCTGGATCCGGTCCTACGTGGTGCACGAGCCGGACGGACGGATCGGAACATTTTGCGTCTACGAGGCACGCGATGGAGACTCGATCCGGGAGCACGCCCGGCGTGTCGGCATGCCAGGCGAGGAGTTCTATCGCGTAGCGACAACCGTTGTGGTGCGTGCTGACCCATCCCAGGCCAGCGACAAGGTGGCCGCGGAGTGAAGGCTGTGTTGTGCGGCTGAGAGTGAAGCCGGGTTTCGACAGGCGAGGCCGGACAGTTGCTGGTTCGTGGCAGTGCAAGCGCTGCGAACAGGCTCGTCCGTCCCCGACCTAATATGACCTGTGGTTTGGCGGTTTCCGCGCAGTGGTGACCCTGATGGCGGCCGTTCGCCGACCACCGCGGCCGGTCAGCCGCGAGGAGTTCAGCGGACGCTATCGATATATTGTAGGCTGCCAAGAAGCGGGTCCCATTCTTGCTCAAGGGTCTTTGGCTTCAAGAACATCTGAATTGGGAGGAAGCAGCGATGACGATCAGGCCCGACCTCACGTTTCACGCCACTGCGAAACTCGCCATGCAGGCTCCGGTGGAGACGCTTGCTTTCACGCTTATGCTATCGCCGGGCGGAGCACAGCCGGACGGACTTGCTGTCGTCGACGTCAACCCTCAATCGAAGACGTACGGGAGGATTGTCCACCAAGTCATTATGCCCCACAGGGGCGACGAGTTTCACCACTTCGGATGGAATGCCTGTTCATCCGCGCTCTCGCCGCTGACAGGACACGCCTTCCTTGAACGGCGCTACCTGATCATTCCTGGCATCCGCTCATCGCGCATATACGTTATCGATGTGAAGGAACCGCTCCAGGCCAGGATCCATAAGATCATCGAACCGGAAGAGGTATTTTCCAAAACCGGCTATTCGCGTCCACACACCATTCACTGCGGGCCGGAGGGCATCTACGTGTCAACGCTCGGTGGCGGAGGCGAAGACGGCACAAAAGGACCGCCTGGCATCTTCGTCATGGACTGCGAGACCTTCGACGTCATCGGCCGCTACGAGATCGAACGCGGAACGCAGGACAAGCAATACGATTTCTGGTGGAACCTGCCGCGCGACTACATGGTGTCCTCCGAATGGGGCCTGCCGCCGCAGTTCGAGAACGGCTTGGTGCCGGAGGACCTTCTCTCCAACAAATACGGCCATCGGCTCCACTTCTGGAACCTCCGCGAGCGCCGCAACGTCCAAACCATCGACTTGGGCGCTAATCATCAGATGGCACTTGAAGTGCGCCCGGCCCACGATCCGGTCAAGGAGTATGGCTTTTGCGGTGTTGTCGTGGACACGACGAACCTGGAAGGCTCGATCTGGACCTGGTGGCGCGAGGACGGCAAGTTCCACGTCAAGAAGACCGCCACCATCCCGCCGGAAGCAGCGAACAAAGACGAGCTTCCGCCACTCTTGCAGGGCTTCGAAGCCGTGCCTCCATTGGTGACGGACATCGACCTGTCGCTGGACGACCGCTTCCTCTACGTTTCGTGCTGGGGGACCGGGGAGTTGCGCCAGTACGATGTTTCCGACCCGATGAGCCCGAAGCTTGCAGGTTCTGTCCATATCGGCGGCATCACGCGCAAGACAAAGCACCCTAACGGAAGGGAGTTCGGCTACGGCCCGCAGATGGTCGAGATCAGTCGCGATGGAAAGCGCGTGTACTGGACCAACTCTCTCTACACCACTTGGGACGACCAGTTCTATCCCGGCGACCGCGGTGGAGCGATGGTCAAGGCAGATGTCGGCGTGAGCGGCGGGCTGACGCTCGACGCCAACTTCTATGTCGACTTCCCGAAGGGCTACCGGACACACCAGATCCGGTTGGAGGGCGGCGATTGCTCGACGGACTCTTTCTGCTATCCGAACGTCTGACCTTGGGCACGCTCGATTGGACGACAGCAGGTCTCTGGCTCGCTGTCGTCGGCTCCGGAATCTATCATGGTGTAAATCCCGGCATGGGCTGGCCGCTGGCCGTCTCGGCCGGTCTTCTGGGTCGCGGGCAGCGCGATCTTGTTGCGGCACTGGGCCCGCTTGCACTCGGCCATTTCCTGGCCATGGCCGGCATTCTGCTGCCATTCGCATTCATGGCGATGCTGGTGCAGTGGCAGCGGGAAATCCGGCTCGGTGCCAGTCTGCTGGTCGTCGCAATGGGTGCCTACCTGATCATCAATCGGCGCCATCCGCGCCTGCTCTCCCGCATCAAGCCCACCCGGCTCGCCCTCTGGTCATTTGCTGTCGCGGTGGCTCATGGGGCGGGACTGATGCTGGTTCCTATTTACCTCGGGCTTTGCCAGAACGAGGAACTTGAGATTGGCCATCGGGCAGCCATGGCATTGATGAGAGGGAGTTTGTCGACCGCCGTTGCCGTCTCTGTCGTTCATGCCGTAGCCATGATCGCCTCGGGAGGACTAATGGCGTTCGCTGCCTATCGTTGGCTAGGGCCGCAATTCATATCCAAGAGCTGGTTCAACCTGGATATCGTGTGGGCAGCTAGCCTCATACTGGTTGGCGCATTGGGTGTGGCAGGAGCCGCTGGACTGCTGTAACGCGACTTCGACGAGCCCCGTTCATCGTCGCCTGCTCACGATCAGTGGCGGTTGTTGGAGCATGTTCCGCTGAAGTGCGCAGCGGTTCGGCGTGGAGAACATGCTCAATTCAAAGACTTGGATCGTGTTCATGCGTCCATGACACATGAACACGATCTGGCGCGCGCGGCCGTTAACTGCATGCATTCTGAAAGCGGACTTCAGTCCCGGAATTCAGTCTTGCCTTCGTACGAATTCGTCCAAACCCTTCTAAGGCACTAAGCGCCAATCATGCGACGCAGCGGCGCGTTCGTCACGACTTTCGCCCCTGATGCTGTGGACGGCTCCTCCACGGGCATCGAGGTGCCGAGAATAGGTGTTGATGTCTGCCTCTTCCTTGACGTGACGTTCGCCACGGTACCCGGGAACTATTGACCAAAAGGATTTCGTGGCAACAGCGCTCACTCAACAATCCTTGAATTTCTGGGCATCAATACCTGCGCGCCTCAGCCGCGAAAAGAGTGTGGACGGCTTCAATCCCAACAAGCGCGCGGCACCATGCGGACCCGCGACACGCCCGCCGCACATTTTGAGGGCGGTCTCAATTGCCGTGCGTTCACGCCTTTTCAATTCGGGGTCCGTCAACAAACCTGACGAACCTGATGCCGATGGCTCGTTGAGCGAAGGTAGGTCTAAATCCGACTGCGCTGGTAGTGCGGTCGTCATGCGGCTCGCATGCTTGCCGCTGACTTCCCGGTCAATGTTGACATTGTTTGGTATGTGGAAGCGTAGACGGCCGTCTGTCGTCGTTATGACAGCCCGCTCCAAAACGTTCTCCAGTTCGCGAATGTTGCCTGGCCAGTGATAAGCCTTCAGCCGTTCGACGTCTGCGACGCTCAACTGCATGGGTGGCCGGTTGGCGCGCTGGCATGCACGTAGCAGAAGGTGTGTCGCGACTTCGGGAATATCGTCGAGGCGCTCGCGCAAAGGTGGGGAAATGATGGGAAAGACATTGAGCCTGAAATAGAGATCTTCACGAAAGGTCTTGTTCTCCACTTCGGCTCCAAGATCCCTGTTGGTCGCGGCAATGACCCGGACGTCCACCTGACGCGTCTTTGCTTCGCCGACCCGCTCGAACTGCTTCTCCTGAAGTATGCGCAGCAACTTGGACTGGTGCTCCAGCGGCAGTTCTCCGACTTCGTCGAGGAAGATCGTGCCGCCGTCGGCGAGTTCGAACCGGCCAACGCGCTCCGATACGGCGCCCGTAAAGGCACCCTTGGCATGTCCGAAGAACTCGCTTTCGAACAAGTCGCGAGGGATGCTGGCGCAGTTCACGCGAATGAGGGGGCGCTTCGAACGCGGGCTCGCGGCGTGGATCGCACGTGCAATGAGTTCCTTTCCCGTCCCGGATTCGCCGGCTATGAGGACGTTTGCGTCCGTTGCTGCGACCTGTTCGATCTGCTTGAGAATGCTGTGCACGGACGCACTTCGTCCGACGATCTCCTTGTGATCGGTGCCGCCTCGCAGTTCGTATTGCAGATATTCGTTCTCCTGCTCCAGGCGCTTTCTCAGCGCTTCGACCTCGCGCAATGCTTCGAGCAGGTCCTGTTGAGACTGCCGTTGCTCCGAGACATCGCGAAACACGACGACGGCGCCGAGCAGCCTGCCTTTTTCCTCGATAGGCGTGCTGGTGTATTCGACCGGAAAACTGCTGCCGTCCTTGCGCCAGAACACCTCGTTGACGACCCTGTGAACGTGCCCATCCCGGAATGCGGCGTAAATCGGACAGGCCTTGATCGGATAACCTGTTCCATCGGCATGGCTGTGATGGAAGTAGGAATGAGCATTGCGCCCGATCAATTCTTCGGCGGTCCACCCCAGCATGCCTTCGGCTGCCGGATTGAGGAAGGTCGTGCTGCCCTCCGAATCGACGCCGTAGATTCCTTCACCCGCGGCGTGAAGAATGAGCTGATTGCCGCGCTCGAGCTGCCGGAACACCGAATCGATGCGTTCCTGTTCGGGCTGTCTGCTTCGGTAGTATTGGTTGAATTCGAGCGCGGCACGCCTCGCCCGGATCGTCCGAAGATCGAGGCAAATAGCGAGGAAGAGTTCTCGCTCACCCATGACAAAGCGTGACAAGTAGAGTTCCACGGGGCGGTCTTTGCCGTCGCCTGCGAGCAGACGCAACCGACCGGACCAGGCATGGCCTGCATGCTGGCATTCCTGAGTGAGCACGATGAGTTCCGGTAACTGGCCCGGGAAGAGATCGCTCGCCCTCATGCTGGCAAGTTCATACCCGCTGAGGCCGAGAGCTTTCAGCGCCCGCTCATTGAAATGAACAATCCTGTTTGTCTGTCCTTCGAGTACCAGAGCAACGGTCTGGAGGCTGTCGAAAGCTCGCTCCCAGATATCGCGGCCGTCGGCATCCGTGGGGCGTTGCTGAACATTCATGGTGACCCGCCGCTCCTCTGACCTACATCGGAAGAACCGCTCCGAAAGGCGTCAGCGCCATTGTGCAAATGCATAATAATTTATCGACTTTGCATAATTTATTCAATTGCACAACCCTCCGAAGTTGGCGGAGAAATCCAACAACCTACTGAAAAATTTATATTTTGTGCATCGCAGCACGCTTGGCACACCTCTTGCTGCATTAACGAAGAAATAACTGAGGGGTGCTCGGTGGAGATCCGACTAAAAGAGCCGCAACGCTATCGCGCCCTGCTTGTGGATTCGCGCGAAGGCAGGGATCAGTTCCTGGAGTGCCTGTTGGCCGATCGGGGGATCGTTTCCGTCGGGACGTTCACGTCGCTTGGCGAACTGAACGGGCTGAGGACTTTGCCCGTCGCCGATTTGCTGATCATCTACATGGCGCAATTCGACATGAAGGCGTGCCAGGACCTTGGTCTGCTCGCCGGGCGTTTCAAGGCTCCGGTGATGGTCATGATCGAAAGCGACTCTGCGCAATCCATCGAGGCGCTGATCCACGCCGGTGCCCACAGTGTCGTCTCTATCGGAACGTCGTCCGACCGTCTCCGTGTCGCTGTGTCTTCAGCCTTGAGCACGCACGAAAAGCTCGCGCAACTGCAAAAGCGTGCCGAACGTGCCGAAAGCGCGCTTGCCGAACGCAAGCTTGTCGAGCGCGCTAAGGGCATCCTGATGCAACAGCGCGGGATCAGCGAACACGACGCGCTGAGGCAACTGCAACGCACATCGATGGAGCGAAACCAGCCGCTTCCGGAGGTTTCGCGAACGATCATCGCTGCAAAAGAGCTTTTGGGGTGAGGCTGAAAGTCTCATCCGCGCGGCGCGCCTGAAGGTGGGCCCGCCGCGTCCGACAACCCGCCCCTGTTGCTGATGGCGGTAGCCGGGGCAAGGCCGATGGAGGCCAAGTAGGACCGGAGCCGGAACACCTGAATCTGGCGATGGTCTCAATGAAGGAACACTGTCAATGGGTGCACTCAGCAATCCATTCGATCCCAACCAGATATTGTGGACGGGCTGTCCATGCGGGCTGCATAGCTCCATGTGGGAACATCAGCTCGCGATGGCGAACAAGGACGCCGAAGCGAGCCAGTCGCGCTTCTATTGTGTCTCGGCCAATGGGAACTCGCAGGCAGCCGATGCTGCTGCCGCAGCCGACAATCACGTCGCTGGCGCCTCGCTCGATGACGATGTCCCGTCTTGGGAAGACGAGGAAGCTGTCGTTTCGCGGCTCGTCGACAACGCCGTCATGAACGGCTTGTTCGGCACCGACATCAATCGCCGCGCCTTCTTGCGCGCGGTCGGCATTGGCACGGCGACCGCCGTCATCTCACAGTTCTTCCCGCTGGACGATCTCAAGGCAAAGATCCTGGATGCCAAAGGTCCGCTCGAGAAGACCAAGCTGAAGGTCGGCTTCGTGCCGATAACCTGCGCAACGCCGATCATCATGGCGGCACCGCTTGGCTTCTACAAGAAGTACGGCCTCGAGGTCGATGTCATCAAGACCGCAGGCTGGGCTGTCAGCCGCGACAAGTCGCTGTCCGGAGAATACGACGCCGCGCACATGCTGACACCGATGCCGCTGGCAATCAGCATCGGTGCCGGTTCGGTGGCCAAGCCATGGACCATGCCTGCGGTGGAGAACATCAACGGCCAGGCGATTACGCTGCACAACAAGCATAAGGACAAGCAGGATCCGAAGATGTGGAAGGGCTTCAAATTCGCCGTTCCCTTCGAATATTCGATGCACAACTTCCTGCTGCGCTACTATGTTGCCGAAGCCGGCCTCGATCCGGACAAGGACATCCAGATCCGCGTCCTGCCGCCGCCCGAGATGGTTGCAAACCTTCGCGCCGAGAACGTTGATGGTTATCTGTCACCCGACCCGTTCAATCAGCGGGCCGTGTATGACGGCGTCGGCTTCATCTACAAGCTGACGAAGGAGATCTGGCCGGGTCATCCGTGCTGTGCCTTTGCGGCAAGCAAGGCATTCATCGACGAGAACCCCGCTACGTTCCTTGCTCTGTTCAAGTCGATCCTCGACGCAACGGCCTATTCGTCCAACAAGGCCAACCGCAAGGAGATCGCAGAGGCAATATCGCCGAAGAACTATCTCAATCAGCCGACGACGGTCGTCGAACAGGTTCTCACGGGCCGCTTCGCCGACGGACTAGGCAAGGTCCGCAACGAGCCTGACCGTATCGACTTCGATCCTTTCCCCTATCACTCGATGGCGGTCTGGATCCTCACGCAGATGAAGCGCTGGGGCTATGTCAAGGGCGACATCGACTACAAGGCGATCGCCGAGCAGGTCTATCTCGCCACGGACGCCGCCGAAGTCATGAAGTCCATGGGACAAAAGGCGCCCGACAGCACGTATCTGAATTACGAGATCATGGGCAAGACGTTCGATCCGTCAAAGCCCGAAGAATATGTCTCGTCCTTCCCGATCAAGCGCGCCTGACAGGTGTCCGCCCAACAAATCCGCGGGGTTGATTGTCGATGATAGCGTCACTTTCCGTTAGGGCCGCGGTGCTCTCGATCGCGATGCTGGCGGTCTTTCTTCTGGGCTGGCACCACTACGTGGAGGCACAGAAGGGGCCAGCCCTCGACATGGACCCGGAATACGCGGAACTGATGGGCATACAAGCGAAGGGGGGCTCGGCCTTGCCCGGGCCCCTCGATGTCTTCAAGTCCATCCGGAACCACATCGCCGACCCCTTTTACGATAAGGGGCCGAACGACAAGGGCATCGGCATCCAACTGGCGTATTCGATTGCGCGGGTGCTGACCGGCTTCACGCTCGCCGCACTGATCGCGATCCCGCTCGGCTTCTTCATCGGCATGTCGCCAATCATCAGCAAGGCGACGGATCCTTTCATACAGGTTCTGAAACCTGTGTCACCTCTCGCGTGGATGCCGCTGGCTCTCTACACCATCAAGGATTCCAATATCTCCTCGATCTTCGTGATCTTCATCTGCTCGATTTGGCCGATGCTCATCAACACCGCATTCGGCGTGTCATCTGTCCGCAAGGAGTGGATCAACGTTGCGCGCACGCTGGAGGTATCGAATGCGAAATTGGCTTGGCGAGTGATCCTGCCTGCAGCCGCGCCGACCATCCTGACAGGCATGCGCATTTCCATCGGCATCGCGTGGCTCGTCATCGTCGCCGCCGAAATGCTCGTTGGCGGAACCGGCATCGGCTATTTCGTCTGGAACGAGTGGAACAACCTTTCCATCACTGGTGTTATCAGCGCCATCTTCTTCATCGGAGTGATCGGCATGCTGCTCGACCTGATACTCCATCAGGCGGCGAAGATGGTGGAGTACACGGAATGAACATGATCGTCCAGGGCGAGAGCTGGCGTTCCGGCGCGCACGAAAAAGGACCTCGAATGGCAGACGCGAAAAACATGATCCAGGTCGAGGGTCTCAAGAAGAGTTTCCCGACACCAGATGCCAAGTCGGAGACCGAGATCTTCGGCGACGTCTGGTTCAACGTGAAGAAAGGAGAGTTCGTTTGCCTGATCGGTCATTCCGGCTGTGGCAAGACGACACTTCTCAACATCCTTGCGGGCTTGAACGAGGCGACCGACGGCGTCGTCCTCGTCGACGACAGGAATATCGTCGGGCCGAGCCTCGACCGTGCCGTCGTCTTCCAGACCCACGCACTACTTCCCTGGATGACCGCTCTGCGCAATGTGGCCTTCGCTGTGGAATCCCGGTGGCCTGACTGGGCGAAGGACAAGGTGCGCGACCACTGCCAGAAATATCTCGATCTTGTTCATCTTACCGGTTCTGAAGATAAAAAGCCGGCCCAACTGTCTGGCGGCATGAAACAGCGCGTCGGCATTGCTCGTGCGTTCTCGATCGAGCCCAAGATTCTGCTGATGGACGAGCCGTTTTCGGCACTCGATGCTTTGACGCGCGGCAGTCTGCAGGAAGAACTTCTCTCGATCTGCCGGACCACCGAGCAGACCTGTTTCATGATCACTCACGACATCGACGAGGCTCTGCTCCTCGCCGACCGCATCATCCTCATGACCAACGGACCCGAAGCGCGCGTGTGCGAAATTCTGGAGAACACACTGCCTGCGGACCGGACACGCAGCGACATGCATACGCACGAAAATTACTACCCGCTGCGCAATCACCTGATCGAATTCCTCGTGAACCGTTCCAAGCAATTCAAGGAGGAAATCTCATCAAGCTCCTATGACCCGAAACATCCGCCGATAGTGCGGCCGGCGGCTGAAACCAGCAAGGCTGCATCGGCCCGCCACCGCGTGCCGGCAAACGGCTAGGCGGCCGTCCAGGCAGTTCCAGAAGCATGACATCCATTGAGGAGTGAACCCATGACAACTCTCGGAAAGAAACTTTCAACGATGTTTGCGGCTGGACCGCTGCTGGCTTTCTCCGCGTTCGGCATATCCGCGCCAGCTCATGCTCATCACCCGATGGGTGGCGCACTGCCGGGCAATTTCATGGACGGCCTTCTCAGCGGCATTGGCCATCCCGTCATCGGTATCGATCATCTGGCGTTCATCATTGCCGTCGGCATAGCATCGGCCTTTCTCACGGCACGCTATCTGTTGCCGCTCTACTTCGTTGGCGGAACTGTTCTCGGTTGCCTGCTCTACAGCGTCGGCGGCGTTGCGCTGCCCTACACCGAATTCTTCATTGCCGCGTCCGTGTTGGTGCTGGGTGCCCTGGTGATGTCGGGACGCGAACTCAATTCGACGCTTTGTGCCGCGCTCTTCTCCGTTGCAGGGCTTTTCCACGGTTCGGCTTACGCGGGTGAGATCCTCGGCGTGGAAGCAGCACCGTTGGTTGCCTACCTGATCGGCTTCAGCCTCGTGCAGTATGCAATCGCCGCTGCCGCGGGTTTCCTGACGCGGGAAACGTGGAAGGCGTCGAACGCCCTTGCCATGCAGCCGAGGCTGGCGGGTGCGCTGCTCGCCGGTGTCGGCCTGACCTTCCTCATCGAGCGAATCGAATCGATGGCATTCCCTGGCGTCTAGTGTTCCGGCTCCGACACTTGGTACCCTCAGCAGCACTCTCTCGACCAAGTGTCGGAGCCATAAGGAACACTAGCAAGCTTATGACTCCAGTGCAGCTTATGCATCTAACGTTTGGTTCGAGACCGAGCTGCGAGTGGGTGCCAAACGTTAGATGCGCTGCACTAGGTGTGCTGACCGGAGCTCCTCTTGGGCGGGCCATGCTCGCGTGAAGCCGGCTGGTCGCGCCCGAGAGTCGATGTGAGGAACAAGGTCAATGGGCGTTCGGAGGTGACAAGATGAGTGAAGGGCAAGGCGAGGAGTTCAGCAAAGTCCCGGTTACGCTTCTGACGGGCTATCTGGGGGCCGGAAAGACCACACTCCTCAACCGCATTCTCTCTGAGAACCACGGCAAGAAGTATGCCGTCATCGTCAACGAGTTCGGCGAAGAGGGAATCGACAACGACCTCGTCATAAATGCCGACGAGGAAATCTTTGAGATGAACAACGGATGCATCTGCTGCACGGTTCGCGGCGATCTCATCCGCATTCTTGGGGGCCTGCTCAAGCGCGCGGGCCAGTTCGACGGGATTCTCATCGAGACCACGGGACTGGCCGACCCAAGTCCGGTCATCCAGACGTTCTTTGTCGATGATGACCTGCGCGACACGCTGGACCTCGACGCCATTGTTACGATGGTGGACGCCAAACATTTTCTCGAGACGATTGACCTCGAACACGAATGCGAGGAGCAGGTCGCATTCGCGGATATCATCCTGCTTAACAAGTCCGACCTCGTTTCGGCTCGAGAACTCGAGCAGGTCGAACAGAAGATTCGTACGCTCAACAAGATTGCGAAGATCCACAAGACAGAGCGGGCGCAAATCGATTTGAACCAGGTTCTTTCCCGCGGTTCGTTCGATCTGAAGCGCTTGATCGAGATCGAACCGGGATTCCTGGAGGAAGACCCGGAGGATCACGAGCACGACGATTCCATTACTTCGGTCTCTCTGAAGACGAACAAGCCGATACAGCCCGACAAGTTTTCCAGCTGGATGCGCGAGTTTATCCGCGACCGTGGTGTCGATGTTCTGAGGACCAAAGGCATTCTCGCGCTCGATGGCCACGACAAACGTTATGTATTCCAGGGCGTCCACATGGTCATGGACAGCGAATGGGGCCGCAACTGGCTTGCCGATGAGAAAAGGGAGAGCCGGCTTGTCTTCATCGGCCGCAACCTGGACGCCGCCGAACTGGAGAGCGCCTTCGCGGCGTGCGCTGAATGATGACAGCAAAATTGAAAAACAATCTGTTCGACACCGGCGTGGAGGTGATATCGCCGCTCGTCGAGGCGCTGAACCTCGAACTGCCGGCGAATGCAACGTCTGCGGATTTCTCCGCAGACGGGACGATCTGTGCCGTGGCAATGGGTGATGGCGCAGTGGCCCTGCTGGAAGTTACCGGCTTCGACGAAGTCGCACAGCCAATGAAGCTTGCGCCCGCGGACATCGAGGTGAGGTCGACGAAATTGCATAACGTTGCGACGGTCGGGGTCCGGTCGATCGCAAACGAATTTGTCTCGATCGGACAGGACGGTCGCGCAGTCATCTTCCCTGCGGACGCGCCCAAGAATGCGACAAGCCTGTACAGGTTTGAAAATGCCTGGATCGAAGACATCGCCGTCAGTGAGAGTTCAGGGTTGATTGCGCTGGCCTCGGGGCACCGATGTGTTGTCGTTGACCAGGGCGGGACACCGCTGGCCGACGTCGATGTCGGCTCGACCATATCGGCCGTGCAGTTTGACAGTACCGGCAAGCGCATTGCCGCCAGCCGGTACAACGGCGTCACCGTCGTCTCATCTGATACGGCATCGAGCGAACTTCAACTCAATTGGAAGGGGTCTCACACGGGCGTGACTTGGTCGCGCAATGATCGCTACATCGTGACCGCGACCCAAGAAAGGGAGCTGCACGTCTGGGATCTCGTCACTATGCAGGACTTCCGCATCGGGGGCTATCCGCGCAAGTGCAACCAGATGGCCTGGACCGCGGATGGCGACGTGCTCGCCTGTTCCGGTGCCGATGTGGTCACGGCTTGGTCGTTTGTGGGCAGCGGTCCCGCGGGGCGGCCTCCCGTGGAGATAGGCTTCGTGTTCGGCGGGATCGTTTGCGCTGTCTGCACGCACCCCACAAAGCCATTGGTGGCGGGCGGCTTCACCACAGGTAACGTACTGATCGGCGCGCCAGGCAAGGGAGAGGCCGTTGTCGCAAAGGCGTCCGATGGCGATCCCGTCACGTGCCTCGCTTGGTCTCCCTCCGGACGGGTGCTGGCGGCGGGCACGCGGGGCGGCAAGCTCTCATTATTCAGACTTGCAGACGAACTTAATGTGAGGTGATGCCGTGACCAGTTCAAACCCACTGCCCGGCATGGGTTCCGCATCGAGCGATCGCACGGCGGCGGCGCGTGCTTTGAAGGATCTGGTCCGGAAGGAATTCGGGATCACTCCGGACGCGGCTGTCTTCGTTGCCGAGATCGCTTGCGGTGAAATCGACTGCCCAGACGCGGAAACGGTCATAGCGCTCTATCTGGATGAGAAGCGCGCCGAATTCAGGCTCTCCAAGCCGATCGCGGAAATTACAGGGGCTGATATAGCAACGATCGCGTCACGGCATGCGGGTGACCGCAGCTAGTGTCGTGATCGCGAAATTCGTCACATTCTGCGGCAACCTCGGAACGAATTTCGCGTTTCTGACGACACTAGCAATTTCAGAGTTCTAGTGTGATTGGGATCGAGAAGTCCGCCTCGCAACCCGGCCGAAAAGTATGAAGCGGACTTCTCGATCATCACACTAGGCTTCCGTTGCAACCAGACAAGAGAGCGTAAAGCACAAGATGTTGCGACCCCTGCCACGCAGCAATCGGCCTCTTCGCAAATTTCCTGCGACGCCTCGGAGTGCCCGCCTTTCCTCGCCGCTTGAGATGTCGGTCCTGGAAGGCTTTCGACAGCGACAGAGCGGCAACATTCCCTCGGGCAGAATTCCAGCAGGGATAGGCAACTCCACGCGCACGTATCCGATACCTTCAAAAAGGATCGAAATTCCGCCGACATCTAACCAAGGAGCAAAGATTATGACGCGCCAGCAGCTGACCGAGAAAATTCTGGAGATCAAGCGCCTCAAGGGTTGGTCCTGGAAATACATCACCGGCGAGATCGGCGGTATGAGTCCTGTATTGATCGTCGGCGCCCTGCTCGGGCAGCAGAAACTCGTCAAGCCATTAGCGAAGAAGGCAGGGGCATTATTCGGTCTCAACGAAAACGAGACCGCGATGCTCAATGAAATTCCCATGCGCGGCATGCCGATGCCCCCGACGGATCCCCTCATCTACCGCTTCTACGAGCTGATCATGGTCAACGGACCCGCTTGGAAGGCGCTTATTGAAGAGGAGTTCGGGGATGGCATCATGTCGGCGATCGATTTTGATTTCGAAATGGAGCGTCAGGCCGACCCGAAGGGCGATCGCGTCAGGATCAGCATGTCGGGCAAGTTCCTGCCCTACAAGTACTACGGTGCCGAGCAGGGCATTCAACCGCTTGGCTACAAGGAAGAATAAACTGCTTGATTGTGGTAGCACGCCCTCCGGCCTCGCGAGGCCGGAGCGGTGTCCTGCAGAACCGGGCGCGGCAGCTATCCCATCATCAGCGGCAAGTCTAGGAACCAAGCAACGACCGCCGCGCGATGCTTCTAGAGCATGCTTGGCTGAAGTGTGGCGCGGTTCAGCGTGAAAACATGCTCAATCCAATGAGCTGGATCGTTTTGATGTTAACATCAAACATGAAAGCGACTTCGTGCCCCGGGTTGGAAATGTCATGCCGGATTGAGCCCGTGACGTCCGTCTTTGTCGCAACGGATGCAGGGCCAGAATGGCAACGGCGCCGCCCGTCGGGGCAGCGCCGCTCAACCACCAGTCCGTTCTGACGGAGCTTACTTCTTCAGCGTCGCAAGGTAAGCGACCAGATCTGCGCGGTCGGCATCATCCTTGATGCCGACGAAGACCATCTTGTTACCGGGTATGTCGGCCTTTGGATCCTTCAGGTACTTGTCGAGCTCGGCCTCGTTCCACGTAATGCCAGAATTCTTCATGGCTTCGGAGTAGTTGAAGCCATCGACCGATCCAGCCTTGCGGCCAAGAACGCCGTCAAGATGCGGACCAACCTTGTTCTTGCCGTCGGTTGCGTGGCAGGCCTTGCACTTCTTGAATACCGATTCGCCATTGGCAACATCTGCTGCGGACGCCATCGTCGGCAGCGCCATCATGAGGCCAGCGGCCAAAACCCATTTGCGCATGTTCGTCGTTCCTCCCTAGAGTGCTGGATAGTCAGCGCCGGATAGCAAGCGTATCGAATGAGATCGATAGACGTAACCCCCGGATGTGGCAACAGTCGTATGCAGAGCACCCCTGGCATGCGACAAACTGTTCAACCGGATACATAGTAGTCAACCGGAAATGAACGCTCGATGAACCGCTGCATGTTGAGTTCACCGTAACTGGCTAAAAATTAACACGATTTTGCGCCCATTCGGCGGAAGACGAAATCAGGCGGCGGCTTGTGGCTTTCCTCGCGCGCGACTTTCGCCCAGTCGGAATGGTGCGGCGACAGCGAGCAGGCCGGATCGGTGTTCGAAGCATCTCCCGTAAGCGCCAAAGCCTGACAGCGGCAGCCGCCGAAATCGATCTCCTTGCGTGGGCACGATTTGCAAGGCTCCTTCATCCAGTCGGTGCCGCGATAGAGATTGAAGGCTTCGCCATCGAGCCAGATTTCGCGCAGGTCCTTCTCTTTGACGGTGTCGAAGGTCAGTCCGGGCAGGCTCTCAGCGGCGTGGCAGGGGAGGACGCGACCTGATGGCGTGACATTCATGATGCCGCGGCCCCAACCGCCCATACAGGGTTTGGGATACTTGGCATAGTAATCGGGCACCACGAAATCGATGAGCAGGATGCCTTTCAGGCGCTCCTTGGCCTCTTTGGCTATTCGCGCGGTCGCCATGAATTCCTCCTCGGTCGGCATCAGTGCCGCGCGATTCTTCAAGGCCCAGGCGTAGTACTGGATGTGCGCGATCTCCAGGCGGCCGGCGCCGACCTCGACTGCATAGTCGATGATGCGGGGAAGGCTCTTGATATTCTGCCGGTGCAGCGGCGCATTGATCGTCAGCGCCAGGCCAAGCTCCTTCACCCAGCCGGCGACCTCGTGCTTCTTGGCGGCGCCTCCCTTGTAGGCGGCGATGCGGTCCGCATTGGCCGGATCGACATCCTGGATGGAGAGCTGCACATGGTCGAGGCCGATGTCGGCGAGGCCTTTGAGCCGATCCCTCGTCAGCAGCACGCCGGCGGTGATGAGGTTCGTATAGAGGCCCGCCTCAACCGCAGCTTTCACGATCTCTTCCAGATCTTTGCGCGCGGTCGGTTCGCCCCCTGACAAATGGACCTGGAGAATGCCCAGCGCGCCGGCCTGACGCATCACACGCTGCCAGTCCTCGGTCGACAGTTCCGTGTTGACGCGCTCCAGCTCGAGTGGGTTCGAACAATAGGGACATTGCAGCGGGCAGCGATGCGTAAGTTCGGCCAGAAGGCCGACAGGCGCGCGCGCGCAGACCGGGGCTGCTTCCAGCTCGACGGCGTGGGACGAGGTGCTCATCTCATTCATGATTTCACCACTCCTTTGTCTGCGAGATCCTGCAGCATGGAGATCACGTCTGCGCGGATAGTCTCCTCCGGTGCCTGGAACTCGTTTGCGAGGTGTGCCGCGATGTCTGTCACGCTGCGGCTTCCGTCGCACAGCTTCAGGACCTCGACAGCGATCAGATCGGGCGTGAAGACACGCTCGGGTGCGAGCAGGACCCAGACGCCGCGGCCCGCATCGTGCCGCAGCTTGATGTGCCGTGGCAGCAGGGGCTTTGTGCCAGCGTCAACGATGAGACGCGTCGGCTGGGTGCTGGCCACCATCATCGGCCCTCCGGGCGGAATGCGCCGGGCGGAATGTTGCCGGGTTCGACGTAGGCGTGATGCAGCGCGTCGAGCTGCACCCACAGCACGTTGCACTTGAAGCGAACGGCGTCGACGCAGGCCTCCTGCTCGGCGCGGGTCTTGGCGTACTCCTTGATGTAGGCGAGCGCGAAGTCAGCGTCGCGCGGAGCCTGGTCGAGGCGGCGACGGAAATAGGCCATTACCTTGTCGTCTATGAAGTCGTAGTTTTCCAGCATTCCCGAGATCCGCTCGCGGTGGATCTTCGGTGCGAACAGCTCGGTGAGCGAAGACGCGACGGCAATAGTCAGCGGCTCCTCGCGCACGAAGTTGACGTACGCTTCGACAGCGAATTTGGTGGCGGGCAGAGCTCCGGCGCGGGAGATGACGTAGTTGCGATCGAGGCCGAGACCATCGGTGAGAACGAGCCAGCGCTCGATGCCGCCGGGTTCGTCTGGGCCGGAGCCGTCATGGTCGAGGATGCGATGCAGCCACTCGCGACGCAGTTCACGGTCATGGCAACGCGACAACAAGGCAGCGTCCTTGCGTGGCACGGCAGCCTGGTAGCAATAGCGATTGAGCGCCCAAGCTTGCACCTGGCCCTTGTCAAGCTTGCCGCCGTGCAGGAGCTTGTGGAATGGATGCTTGTCGTGATAGCGCTCGGCTCCGACGGCGCGAATGGCGGCCTCGAACTCGTCTGGACTCAACAGCGGGTCCGTTGCGCCGACCTGAACTCTGCGATCGCTCATATCCGAATCTCCATACCATCGTAGCCGATATTCCATCCCGCAGCCTCGGCGTGTCTGCGCGCGTCCGAGTTCTCGTCGAGCACGGGATTGGAATTGTTGATGTGGACATAGACCTTGCGTGCCACGCCGAGCTTTTCGAACGCGGCGATCGAACCTTCGGGCCCCGACATCGAGATGTGACCCATCCGCTGGCCGGTCTTGGCCGACAGGCCCGCATCGATCATCTCGTTGTCATCGAAGAGCGTGCCGTCGAAGAAGACCAGCGCCGCGCCTTTCAAGCGCCGCGCGAGCGTGGCATCTACGTTGGCGCAACCGGGCACGTAGAAGAACGCCTTGCCCGTCTCGGGGTCGGTGATCTTGAGGCCTATGGTGTCACCTTCCTCGGTGCCGAAGTCCTCGCCTTTCGAAGCGTCCTCGAGATAGAGGGCCACCTTGCCGGGCACGGCGAAAGCCTCGACGGTGAGGCCGAGCGGCGCATCGGCGCCGAAGAGTTTCGTGGGCTCTTCGAGCGGCAACTCGCGACGCACGACCATTTCCGAATTGAGCACGTTGAAAATCGAATTTTGAGCCAGAACCGAAAGCACGCGGTTCGAGCCATACACCGCGAGAGGCTCCATCTCCCTGAGATTGATCAAGCCGGAGATGTGGTCGACGTCGCCGTTGGTAAGAACAGCGGCCTTAATGGGTGAATTCCGCAATCCTCCGTCGGCTTGAGAGCCGAGTTCGGGCGCATCGTTAATCTGCTTGCGCAGGTCCGGCGAGGCGTTGAGAAGCACCCAGTTCCTGCCGTCGCTGCTGACGGCCAGTGACGATTGCGTTCGCGCGGTAAAGCCGGGGGCGCCTTTGCGCACGTCGGCGCAATTGTGGCAGTTGCAATTCCATTGCGGGAAGCCGCCACCGGCTGCCGACCCCAGAACCTTTATGATCATGGGTTGGTCGTCGCGTTATGCGGCGCTTTCGCTCCGCAGGTTGTCGTCATTGCACCGGCGAAAAGCAGCTCTATTTGCGCGATCGCTCCTCGCGCGCCCAATCCGGCACTCGAAGAAGGCAGCGAGGAACGCAACTGGCCGCGCAATCGGCCGACATCCTGATGTGAAATCCGGAACCCGAAGGCCCCTGGTGCCGGGCCCTGAAACGACGACGGCGGCCGAGTGCCTCGACCGCCGCGCCGAACTGCGCTCACCAAGTGAGCGTGCCGTTGGACATCTTAGATGATGTCGATCTCGGCAGGCAGGTAGCTCGTGACCTCGAGGCCAACTTCCTGCTCGGTAACCTGGGGCTTCGTCCAAACCTTCATAGCATTCCTCCTGTAAGGATCCGTTGCCTACTCCATCGGGCGTCCCCGCCGAGGGCATACCCACCAAGACGGCCCTATATCTGTGTTTAAAGCCGGCCTAGTCTGCGGATTGCAGATCACCTGTCAAGCGCCTACCCAACAAGCGATGTCCGCGTTGGCTTTATGATAAACCATGATGGGCCTGGAACGGGCAAGTAACACCCGCTCACAAAAGCGTTAGAGCCCCGTCACCGGAACGTGATCGCCCGGGCTTTTGGTGATCTGGACCTGACGGTTGTTGCCCAGGCCAAGGTCGTCAAACGTCAGTCGATCCAGAACACGAACTGAGAAATCCAGGGTTCCAGGCTGACGCGCTGATGCCCGACAGGGAACCAAGCGTCAGAGTCGGAATACTGGAACTGCCATTGGTTAACGGGCGGGCGATGGCATGAGGCTGGTCGCTTCTGTTATTGCACTCTGGTCTGGCATCTGTTCGAGGTAGCCTGCGATGCCTGCCGCCGCCGCCATCCCGGTGGCGAAACATCCCTGGAGTAGGTAGCCACCGGTCGGGGCCTCCCAGTCGATCATCTCGCCTGCCGCGAAGACACCTGGCAGGCCGCGGAGCATGAAATGCGGATCGATTGCGGCCCAACCTATGCCGCCAGCGGTCGAAATTGCACGGTCCAGGCGGGCAAGCCCGGTGATGCGCAAGGGGAGCGCCTTGATTCTCGATGCGAGTTGTGCGGGCGTGGCTTCGAGCGATGCGATCCCGGTGGTCGGGGCGGTGCCGTCGAGCCCTTCCATCTGAATGCTTTCGCGAATGAGCGCGATGGCAAGCGGCGAGAGACCAGCCGATTTACGCAAGAATGTAGACAGCGACTGCTTGGCTCGCGGCTTGGCAAGACGCCCTTCAAGCTCGACCGGGGACAGATCGGGGCGCAGGTCGAGGGTAATCGCGACAGGTGCGCCCGCTGCCTCGGCTAAAGCGCGGCGGACATGCGGCCCGGCGGCATAGGCGGGAGTGCCTTCAAGGCCCGAGCGGGTGACCATCAGTTCGCCGGTGAAACGGGCCTCACCCAAGGCGAGGACGATGCGCTTCAGCGGCGTCCCTGCGAAGCGCTCGATCAGGCGTGCGGACCAGGATACCACGAGCCCTGCATTGGCGGGTTCGAGGGGCGTGATGGCGATGCCGTGACTGTGCAGGAGTTCCACCCAACCGCCATCCGATCCGAGCCGCGGCCAGCTCGCCCCGCCGAGCGCCAGGAGCGCAGCGCGCGGCGCTACCTCGACGGTCTTTGCTGCGTTTTGCACGAACCTGAGCCGCAGCGTCGACGGTCCACCGGTTTGCGTGCTCCGCTCGATGGCAACGAGCCGGTGCTCGCGCTCCAGGCGCACTCCGAGGCTGGCGAGCCGTGTCAGCCAGGCGCGCACGAGCGGCGAGGCCTTCATTGCGGCCGGAAAGATGCGGCCGCTGGAGCCGGTGTAGGTCTCTATGCCGAGGCCATTCGCCCAGGTCATCAACGCTGCGGGTGGGAATGCGCGCAGCGCTTCCAGCAGTTGGGTTTCCTGCGGCTGATAACGCTCGAGCAATCGGTCAAGCGGCTCCGAATGGGTAAGGTTGAGGCCGCCGCGACCCGCCATCAGCAGCTTGCGCGCTGGTGAGGGCATGCGCTCGTAGACGACGACCTTGAGCCCCGCCCGCGCCAAGTGCTCGGCGGCGATCAGGCCGGCCGGGCCAGCGCCAACGACAGCAACGTCAACACACTGGGCTGCGGCGGTTGATGCTTCCGGTTCCGACGGACGCGCTGCTGCGTCCATTGCGTTGGGCTCCCTCACCACGTGCCGGTGTTGGCCATCGAGGCCCAGGGTTCGGAGGGCGGCAGCGCGGTCCCCTTCTGCAGCAGCTCGATGGAGATGCCATCGGGCGACTTGACGAAGGCCATGCGTCCGTCGCGTGGCGGGCGGTTGATGGTGACGCCCTTGCCAGCCAGCTCCTTGCATGTGGCGTAGATGTCGTCGACCTCGAACGCCAGATGGCCGAAATTGCGACCGCCGCTATAGGTCTCAGGATCCCAGTTGAACGTCAGCTCCAGGAGCGGCGCAGTTTCCTCGGCGGCGCGTCGACGGTCGTCCGGCGCTGCAAGGAAGATCAGTGTGAAGCGACCTTGCTCGCTGTCCATGCGGCGCATTTCGCGCATGCCGAGCTTGTTGCAGTAGAAGTCGAGGCTCTGGTCGATGTCGGCGATCCGAATCATTGTGTGCAGGTAGCGCATATTGCTGGTGTTCCCGTGGTCTTGATCCGAGTGTGGCGTTTCCTGGTGAGGGCGTCCCGACCGGCGGTCGGGTTGCGGGCGCGACTCTATTTCCTGGGCGCTCGCGTGCTCCTACCGCCAACCAATTAATCGCTGCCGCGGACAATTGGAACCGGTTCGGTGTCCGCGGACGCTCGCCACAACAGTGCCGCCGCTTCCAAATCAACTTGAAGCCGGGCCAGTCTTCCGATGCATGATCTACGCCCAACCAATGGAGCAACAGACTGAATCGCTGAATGTTTGTATTCGGATTTTACGCTGCATCGATGTCACGCCAAACGGCAGCAAAGGCACAGCAAACCCTACATGCCCGGCGGAAGCTGCACACTGCAACCATGGATTGTAAAAAACGCATACGTCGTATGAAACATATCGCATGCTGCTGATGCTTAAAAACGATGTTCAAAATCGATGGCCGGGTTCGTCTCAGGTCAGTCATATAACCGAATCAATCATATCGAATTCAGGCTCTGGAACGACGGGAGTAGATGCAAGCCGACGTAAGTGAACGGCGTTTCCATGTCGCACATGCACAATTTTAGCGATGCTGTGCATATGCGAAAATTAAGCGCGCTATCAGCTTGTTAACCATGTTTGCCTCGCACGGCGCGCAGTCGGAGTTGGCACGATGACAACAACTTTCAACCGTGGGGGGCTATTCGCGGGAAGTGTGTTTGGTATTCTCCGACGCGTTGTTGGCGACACGACGGCTGCACGGAGAGGGGCAATCGACGGGCAGTGAAGCGGACGGCAACAACCGTGAATGTTCAACGGTATGAATAGTCGATAGTGGGGTACCAGATGGGGGATTCCAAGTTGCCTCCCGATTTTCCGATTCAGGAAGCTCGGGAGGGGGGGAGTGTCGAGCGGCACGACGATCTGACAGCGGAGATCTTTGAGATCGCCGGGTCCATCAAGTGGTTCGACGCCTCGAAAGGGTACGGGTTCATCGTCCCTGACAATGGCCTTCCTGATGTTTTGTTGCACGTGACCTGCCTGAGAGCCGGCGGATATCCGACGGCCTACGAAGGCGCTAGGGTCCATTGCCAGGTGATGGCTCGACCAAAGGGGATGCAGGCCTTTCGCATCCTTTCCATGGATGAGAGCACCGCGATTCATCCTTCGCAACTGCCGCAGCGTACGCATGTCGTCGTGCAGCCGGAAAGCGATTGGGAACGTGCAATGGTGAAATGGTTCAACCGGGTTCGCGGTTTCGGCTTCCTGACCCGCGGCGAGGGGACACCGGACATCTTCGTTCACATGGAGACGCTACGCCGCTTCGGTTTCACCGAATTGCGTCCTGGACAGATCGTGCAGGTGCGCTGGGGGCATGGCTCCAAGGGCTGCATGGCGGCCGAACTGAAGCCCGACGGCGCGGCAAGCGGCCTGCCATCGCAGCACTGATGCTTGAACGGGCGGGCGCGACGTCGCGCAATCGACCAGAACCGATACGCAGGATGGCGCCCGGCGCCGTCCTGTTTTTCGTTTCGTCCATTGCGTTTGGAGCAATGCTGACGGTCGGCGGCTGCAATGCCGACGAGAGGCCAGCCGCCGCGACACATGCGGACAGCCTGACGCTGGTGACCGAGAGTGGACGCCATCCGATCACATTGGAGGTCGCCGACACGGAGGAGAAGAAGCGTTTGGGGCTGATGTTCCGGACTGAGCTGAAGGACGGCCATGGGATGCTGTTCCCCTACGAGCGCCCGCAAGAGATCACCATGTGGATGCGCAATACCTATATCTCATTGGACATGGTCTTCATCGGCGCAAACGGGGTGGTCGTGCGCGTGGCGCGCAACACCGAGCCGATGTCAGAGGCGATCATCTCATCCGACCTGCCCGCGCTTGGTGTGCTGGAGCTGAAGGCAGGAGCGGCGGATCGTTACAAAATTACGGCGGCAAAGAGCCGGGTGGAACATCCGCATTTCGCGGGCGCCACGGCCCCCTGATCGACGCCGCCGCTTCGGCCGGAAACCAGGGACCGGGCGAGCGATCCCGTCAACGCGGCCAACGGCCCGCTTGACCCGGAGGGCGCGAAGCGGCACACATCCATTCGCCGTCCAATCGGGGCATAGCTCAGCCTGGTAGAGCACCTGCTTTGGGAGCAGGGGGTCGCGAGTTCGAATCCCGCTGCCCCGACCAGCATTCGGCTGGATATTTGACGGCTTGGGGCCTGGACAGGCTCAGAGGTAATATCGCAGGCGCAGGAATTGGGGTAGCGCACCATGCTGGCACGCATCTATCGCCCGGCAAAATCGGCCATGCAGTCGGGTCTCGCCAACACCAAGACCTGGGTGCTCGAGTTCGAGCCAGAGTCGGCGCGGGGTGTCGAACCGCTGATGGGATGGACCAGTTCCACCGACATGAAATCTCAGGTCCGCCTCGAGTTCGACAGCAAGGACGAGGCGATTGCCTACGCCGAACGCAATGGCCTGCCCTATTCCGTCTCCGAGCCTAAGGTGCGCAAGCACCAGGCGAAGTCCTACGCCGACAATTTCAAATTTGGCCGGCTCGGCCGCTGGACGCATTGAGCAGCGCTCAGGAGCTTGGTTCCTGATTTCAGGGCCTCGGGTGTGGACCCTGCCGATCAGGTTTCAGGGGGCGTGGCGAAGCGCGCGGCGGCGTTCGCCCATCTGGACTGGTTGAAGGCATCAGCCAAAGACGCGCTTGAAGATCGTGTCGACGTGCTTGGTGTGGTAGCCGAGATCGAACATCTCCTCCAACTGCGCGGCGGGGACGCTTGCCACCACCTCCGCATCGGCCTTGAGCTCGGCAAGGAAGTCGGCGCCCGTCTCCCACGTCTTCATCGCGTTGCGCTGCACGAGACGATACGCGTCTTCGCGAGATACACCGGCCTGTGTCAGGGCCAGCAACACGCGCTGGGAATTGTGCAAACCGCCGAGGCGATCGAGGTTCTTCTTCATGTTTTCGGGATAGACGACGAGGTTCTCGATGACGCCGGCGAGGCGGTTGAGGGCGAAGTCGAGCGTCACTGTGGCGTCGGGGCCGATCATGCGCTCCACCGACGAATGGGATATGTCGCGCTCATGCCAGAGGGCGACGTTCTCCAGAGCGGGGGTCACATAGGCGCGGACCATGCGGGCAAGTCCGGTCAGGTTCTCGGTCAGCACGGGATTGCGCTTGTGCGGCATGGCCGACGAGCCCTTCTGGCCTGGCGAGAAATACTCTTCCGCTTCCAGCACCTCGGTGCGCTGCAGGTGACGGATCTCCGTAGCGAGGCGCTCGAGCGAGGATGCGATCACGCCCAGCGTGGCGAAGAACATGGCGTGACGGTCGCGCGGGATGATCTGCGTTGAGACCGGCTCGGGCGACAAGCCCATCTTCACGGCGACGTATTCCTCGACGCGCGGGTCGATGTTGGCGAAGGTGCCGACTGCACCGGAGATGGCGCAGGTGGCGACGTCGGCACGGGCGGATTCGAGTCGTGAGCGGGCGCGCTGGAACTCGGCATGGGCGAAGGCGAGCTTGACGCCGAATGTCGTGGGCTCGGCGTGGATCCCGTGACTGCGTCCGATGGTGACCGTGTCTTTGTGCTCGAAGGCGCGCTTCTTCAGTGCAGCCAGCAGGCGGTCGATGTCGCCCAAGAGAATGTCGGCCGCCCGCGTCAGCTGCACGTTGAGACAGGTGTCGAGAATGTCGGACGATGTCATGCCCTGGTGGACGAAGCGTGCTTCGGGACCGACGAACTCGGCCAGATGTGTGAGGAAGGCAATCACGTCGTGCTTGGTAACGCGCTCGATCTCATCGATGCGGGCGACGTCGAACTCAGCCTTGCCCCCCTTTTCCCATATGACGTCGGCGGCTTCCTTGGGAACGACGCCGATCTCGGCCATGGCGGAGGCCGCGTGCGCCTCAATCTCGAACCAGATACGAAATCTAGCCGCCGGCTCCCAGATTGCGGTCATCTGTGGACGGGAATAGCGCGGGATCATGCGAGCCTCTCGGGATGCGAACGAGGGAACTATGGCTGGAAGTACGATAATTGCGGGAGGTCCGAAGCGTGGCGCGAATTTGAAAATTCGCTCCGGACGCTTTAGAGCATGTCCAGCTTGAGTGTGTGGCGGTCGAGCGTGAAGAACATGCTCAATTTATAGACTTGGATCGTGTTCATGCGTCCATGCAACACGAACGCGATATGGTCCTTGCTTCTGTGCATGTCGTTGTCGCAAAACCGCTGCGCACTTTTGAGCGACATGCACTAGCAAAGGCTGCGCACACGCGCAATCGGCCCGACGCACCCAACTGCGGGAATTCCCGGACCAATCGCCCCTTGATTTGATTGGGCTATGGCGCGGCGTGGACAATCGACAATATGTACAGCTCGCTAGGCGTGCGGACCAAATCGAAGGCGACGCGTCCGCATACGGCGAGCACAAGTAGCGCCAGCATGAGGCGGAGCTGTTCGCCCTTGAGATTGGCTCCAGCCTTGGCGCCGAACTGCGTACCGATCACGCCAGCTGAAATCAGCAGCATTCCAAGTACGACGTCGACCGAATGCAGGAATATCGCCTGCGACATGGTCGTGAACGCACCCACGAACATGATCTGGTAGAGCGATGTGCCGATTGCGATGTTGGTGCGCATCTTGAGCACATAGACCATTGCAGGCACGAGCACGAAGCCGCCGCCGACTCCCATCAACGCGGTGAGCACGCCAATGAAACCGCCGATAGCCAGCACCGGAATGACCGAGATGTAGAGCTTGGACCGCGGAAATCGAAGCTTGAAGGGCAGATGATGGAGTGCGGTGTGCTTGCGTCGCTCCAGAAGCGTGCCACCGGCCTTGGCGATGCTACGCATCGTATTCAGGCTTTCGATAAGCATCAGCAAACCGAGCGAGCCGAGCAGGACGACGTAGCTGAGGGACAGAAACACGTCGAACTGTCCGGTGGCGCGCAAAATGCCGACCAGCTGGGTTCCTGCCAAAGAACCGACGATACCGCTGACGAGCAGGACGTTGCCAATTCTGAAGTCGATGTTGCCGCGCTGCCAGTGCGTCATCGAGCCAGAGACGGCTGTGGCGGTTGCCTGGTTGGCTCCGGTCGCGACTGCGACGGCGGTGGGGATGCCGAGCATGAGCATCAACGGCGTGATGATGAAGCCACCGCCGACACCGAACAGGCCCGAAAGGAAGCCGACAGCACCGCCCACGCCCATTACGGCGAGTGCATCAACGGCAACTCCTGCAACGGGGAGGTAGACATGAAACGACATCTTGACGCTTTTTTTGGTTTGCAGGCGGGTTGCAAGCGAGCGGACGCCCGATCCGGGCCATGGCGGGCCGCGGCAAGGCAGGCCTTCGGGAACCGCAGCGAACGCGATCGTTTGGATTGCTGTACGCTGCTTCGCCCATCACGGCAAGGTGAGCGATGAGCGAATGCGACGATCCGTCAGAGGCAGCAAAAATCGCGCGCCAATCGTTTGGTTCAGCAAGTCGCAGGAAATTTGCTCAGCAGGCGAACGGATGGAAGATCAGGTGCGCGTGAGGCCACGCTCGAGAATGACGGGTGGGCTCTTGCGTGGTTCGACGCACCCCTGGCCCGGCACGTAGACGAGGCCTCTTTCCTCGCATCGTTGTGCCGCAAGGTGGCTGCGCGCCCACCAGCTCAAGGACAAGAAGAGAGCGAGTGCGGCAAGGATAATGGTCAAGGTGCGCATGCTCATCGGCTTCCTCCGCCGAAGCGTTCGATCCAGGCGGGTGGTCCGCCCCAGCCGGGCGGCGGCGGCGAGGCGGCATGAACTGCGCGGGCGATGGCGCGTGCCAGAACGTTGGCGGCGATACTGCCCATCCGCGCCAGACCGCCGATCGGATCGGGTGGTGGCGTGGTGCCAGTAGCGATGGCGAAGACGATGTCGCCGTCGAGCGGCGTGTGCACGGGATAGATGGCGCGCGCAAGACCGGTATGCGCCATGATTGCGAGGCGCGAGGCTGCGCGCCGGTCGATGCGGGCGCTGGTGGCAACGACGGCGAGAACGGTGGATTCGCCGGCGGCGCCTTTAAGGCGAATGGCGCGTTCCTTGTCCGTGATCGTCTCTGGCCAGCCGATGCCTCCGAATTCGCCGTGCCTCTCGAACGGTGCTGCCCAGAAATGTGCTCCCTCCCCGATAGTGACGGATCCGGCCGGATTGACGGCGGCGAGTGCGCCGACAACAGTGCCGTCGTCGAGGCAGTCCGACGCGCTTCCAAGACCGCCGCGCAGGATTGCCGTGGTTGCTCCGAACCCCGCGCCCGCGCTGCCGATATCAAAATCAGTCGTGGCATGAGATGCCGCTTGATAGGCAAGTCCGGCATAGGGCGGGCTGCGGCCCCAGTCCTTGTCGCCGCCATTCAGCAAATCGAACAGGATGGCGCTGGGTACGATTGGAACACGTGCCTCCCTCACCCGAAAGCCGACGCCTCGTTCTCTCAGCCAGGATTGTGCGCCGGTGGCTGCGTCGAGACCGAAAGCCGAGCCTCCGGAAAGCACCAGGCCATGGACCTCGTCGACCGTTCCCTCCATCCGCAGCGCATCGGTTTCCCGCGAGCCGATACCGCCGCCGCGCGGGTCGACTGCCGTGACGAATGGTGCATCGCCCAGCAGCACAGTCACGCCAGACATCAAGCGATTGTCGTGCGCATTGCCGACACGAAGGCCGGGTACGTCCGTTATGAGGTTGCGGTTTGCGGTCGTCGGCATCGAAGCTCGCATGAGGCCCGTGTTGGAGGATGCTTAGCACAAGGTGCGTGGCCGAATCAGTCTTCTGCATCTGCGAGATAGAATGATGCGTCGCAACAACTTCGCCATGTGAGCATTGTTGCGTGTCAGCTGCGAGATTTGATTGAATTGTAACGCGAATTGCAGCGTGCAAACCGTGCTTGGGGTTTCGCCTGACGGCACACGATACTACGACGGTTTGCGCATGGTCGAAGTTGCTTCGCGTCGGCTTTCCGAGTGGGGGCTGCGGCAATTCGTACGGGGCAAAACGCTTTGAAGTGGGATTAGGTTTGGCCTCGTTGTTGTCAAGATCGCTTGGTTGAGATGCCGCCTTCTGGACGCCGACGACCTCGGTGCTGACTGCCTTCGCCGCGCGACGACCGACGTCCGATGCGGGCGTGTCACGCACGGGAGCAGTTATAATGGTTGTTAGGATTGATGGACGTGCGGGGCTTGAATCCCGATGCGTTCGTATCAAACTAAACTTGTGAGTCTCGCGGCTCATGTCCGTGGGCTCAATGTTGCGCTGAACCGTTCTGGGGGCAGCGGACCAAGCGATTTGGTGGGAGTGAGAGACATGCGGTGAATGTGCCTCGGTTCGGTTGTTGTATCTGAGGCGGCAGCAGCATGTTGGAGGAACGCGAAACCGTCAGGCGTTGTATGCGCAAACGTACCAGAATCGCAGAATGTTCGATGAAGCGGACAAACGGACGAGTACGACGTGATGGCATGGAGTGAGGGCGCAATGGCTCAAGCAGATATCGCAGAAATTGCCGAGATCAATTCTCGAATTGAACAAACCGAAGATCCTCGTGAGTGCTATCAACTGGTGCGCGAGAAGATCAAGACGCGGGAACTCCGCGGAGAAGCCATTCCGGACGACTTGCGGCGCTTGGAGCGTGTGCTTTTGACGGAATGCAATGCCGAGTCGCAGGGCCGCTGAAGGCGGCCGGGTCGGGCTGAACGGCGATGGAAGGATTTGCAGCGGCGAATTAGCGCCGCTGTCATGACGAATTCAGCCCCTGCTTTTGTGTGTGTCGTTGTGGCAAAACCGCCGCTCACATTTGTGCGACATTCAGGAGAGGCTGTTGCCCATCCCGGCCTGCTACCGATGCGGAGCCGAGGCCGTTGGCCGGGTGATGGTCGGTGATGTCGCGCTGACGTTCGCCTCGGAAAGGTCGGCGCGCTGCCAGACGTTGTCGCGGCGCTGGAAGGGGGCGTAGGAAGGCGCGAGCGCGTCTCCGGTGCTGTCGAAACCGATCTCTTCTAAATGACTGCGCGCAGATGACAAGCGCTGAGCGATTGTCGTTGCGTCGGCGCTTGCCGTCGCGGTGACGGCGTCAGCCCATACGGAGAGAGCCGCGGCGACGTCGCTGGCGACCAGCGCATCTGCCATCTCGCTTTCGGCCAGCGTGTCGCGGTTGATCGACACAGGCATCATCACTTCGACATGGGTATCCAGCAGATCTCCGGCGTGATCGATGAACTCTGCGGTCGCCATGGCGTCGTTGACGACAAATGGAACATCGAGCCCGCGCGCGCGTAGTTGCCTCAGGATGATGGCGGCCTCCGAAGGGAACCCCAGGAACAGGATTGCACCGGGCCTTCGGTTGGCGATCTCGTCGATTGTCTTCGTGTAATCGTTCTCGCCGGCGACGATGGCGAGTTCGGTGGGCTCGGGTTGCGCACCATAGGAGGCGGCCTCGCGCGCGGCCTTGGCAAGCGAGCGGGCGAGGATCGTGCGGTCATGAACGATGAGGCTCGTGCCCTTGTCATCGCAGAGCGTTCGCAGGCGACGACCGGCATCGGCGCCCTGGCGGTCGTCACGTCCGGCAGCTCGAAAGACGAGCGGTCCTGCGCGCTTCTCGGTCAACTGCGGATGGCGCATTCCGGCGGCAAGAAACAACACTCCGGCCTGCTGATAGACAGGCGCGGCCGCGATGGCGGCAGTTGCGCAGGGATGGCCGATGACAACGGCGGGCGGCGGCGACATCGCGGCGACACGTGTCGCGAGTTCCCGGGCGGTTTCGCGTGAGCATGCGTCGTCTTGGATATCCAACTGCAATGCGCGCCGAGCAACGCCGCCAGCGGCGTCGAATGCGGATTGGACAAGTGTCAGTCGTTGCCGCGCGGCGGCTCCAACGGCGCGCCGCGCCCCCGTGAGCGGCAACGCAACCACGACGCGGATGGGGCCGTTCTCTGCGGTAGAGGAGGCAGCGGGTGCGACCTCGTTCGGCCCGGTCGCGTGGCTGATGTCGCGTTGCGCGTCATCGGCGAAGCACGGCGATGCGTGGACAGCGAATGACATGATCGCGGCGCATAGCGCGACGGTGCGAAGCGGTTGTGCGCGCTTGCCCGTGCGGTCATGTTCCGGTGCTGTCGAGGCAAGACGAGAGATTTCAGACACGGGGGCCTGCGAGAGCAACGGGGAGCGCGCATAGTGAGCGCTTCCCGCTGACATGATCCCGATCCGGCTCAAGGCGGCAGCCCCTGCCCATTATTCGTTCTGGATGTAGGTGATCCTGCCGTCCGGCTGTTTCTTCCACGTATACGTGGTGTAGTCGAGGCGGGTGATGTCGCCCTTCTTGTCGTAGGAAAGATCGCCGATCACGGTCTTGAATACCTCGCCCTGGTGCATCACCTCGGCAACCTTTTTCGGCTCCAGGGAATTGGCTTTCTCGGCAGCCTGCTTGATGATCTGCATCGCTGCATAGGAATAGAGCGTATATGCCTCCGGCTTGATGTTGCGGGCGGCGAACTTCTCGATGACGGCTTTCGCCTCGGGACGCTTTTGCGGATCAGGCGCGAAGGTCATCAGCGTACCTTCCGCACCGGGGCCTGCAACGGCGGCGAACTCATCAGCAGCGATACCGTCGGCCCCCATCATCGTAGCAGCCACACCCGCATCTCGCATCTGCCGCAGGATGAGGCCCCCTTCGGTGTGTAGACCGCCCCAGTAGACGATGTCGGCGCCGGACTCCTTGATCTTGGAAATCAGCGCCGAGAAGTCCTTTTCGCCAGTGTTGATGCCTTCATAGAGCACTTCGGTCACGCCCTTGGCATTCATCGCCTTCTTCGTCTCGTCAGCAAGCCCCTTGCCGTAGGTGGTCTTGTCGTGAACGATGGCGATCTTCTTGCCTTTCAACTGCTCGGCAATGTAATTGCCTGCCACCGTTCCCTGCTGGTCGTCCCGACCGCATGTACGGAACACATTCCACATGTTTCGTTCGGTGAATGTGGGATTTGTGGATGCTGGTGTGATCTGCAGCATGCCGTTCTCGGCATAGACGTCGGATGCGGGGATCGAGACGCCGGAGTTGAAGTGACCAACGACGAATTTGGCGCCTTCACCAGCGAATTTGTTGGCAACGGATACGCCCTGCTTGGGATCTCCGACATCGTCCCCGAAGATCAATTCGACCTTTTTGCCTAGGATGCCACCGGCCTCGTTGATATCTGAAGCGGCCTGTTCAGCACCGTTCTTCAGTTGCGTACCGAAAGCGGCCGACGAACCAGTCAGCGGGCCGGCGACGGCGATCTTGATGGTGCCGCCCTTATCACCGCCCGAAGGCGCCGCCGCCTCCTTCTTGGCAGGCTCCTGCTGCTTGGGGCTGTTATCGCATGCGGCAAGGCCGATCGCCGTTGCGAGCATCACTCCTGCGTACAAAAGCTGGCGCATGAATTTCTCTCCTCGAGATACCAGTCTTGGGTCCCTCTTACGGGGCGACTAATGGCGACAGGCCGGACACCTGGCCGCTGCGGTGCAGCATGTTTCCCTGAAACACTGCAAATGTCACGCGATCTATAGCAACGAAAAAACACTGCCAAGGGTGAATGGGGTTTGGCGGCGACGTGTGCAAGGGGCCGCAGCGGATGGCTTGCCGGGATTACACGTTCCGCCAGCCATACTGCTCGCGCATCTGGCGGCGGCGCGCTGTAAAATGCCCCAGTAGAGCGAGCGCGACGACCACGGCAAGCGTCGCCAGATATCCTGGCAGCGAGAGCAACGTCTCCTGGAAAAGTGCGTAGTGGAAGAAGCGCACGGCACCGGCCAGAAGGAGCATGTACCAGACCAGTTGCCAGTATGGCTTCCAGCTTTCGGCAATGGCCTTGCCGGTGACCGTTGCGGCTGCGCCGCCCAGCACCACGCTCAGCACCAGAAAGATCGACAATTCGCCAGGATAGGCGTCAAACAGCGCACTCAATGGCGGCCTCCTTCCAGATATGCGGCGCGAACTTCGGGCCGAGCCAGGAGTTCCCTGCCCGTGCCGGACATGGTGATGACGCCATTGACCATGACATAAGCGCGATGGGCGAGCTTCAGCGCATGGAACGCATTCTGCTCGACCAGGAAGATGGTCATGCCGTCTGCCGTATTGATGTCGCGTATGACATCGAAAATCTGCTTGACGATGAGCGGAGCAAGACCGAGTGAGGGTTCGTCGAGGAGCAGGAGACGCGGCCTCCCCATTAATGCGCGGGCGATCGCCAGCATCTGCTGTTCGCCGCCCGAAAGCGTGCCACCGCGTTGGCTGAGCCGTTCCCTAAGGCGCGGAAACAGCGTGCCGATGCGTTCCAGATCTTCATCGAAATGAGCGAATCCGTCGATGGCGGCGCCCATCTGCAGATTCTCGAGCACTGTCATGCGCGGGAAGATGCGGCGGCCCTCGGGCGATTGCGCGATCCTGAGGCGCGCAATCTCGTGGGGAGGCAGTCGCGTGATGTCGCGCCCATCGTAAACGATTGCTCCCTGACGCGCGCGCGGGTCGCCGAAAATGGTCATCATGAGTGTCGATTTGCCGGCACCGTTGGCGCCGATCAGCGTCACGATCTCGCCGCGATGGACATCGATATCGACGCCTTTCAGCGCGACGATCTTGCCGTAGTAGGCGGTGACGCCGCGGATTTGCAGAAGAGGCGCACTCATGTTGGTGTGCCCCCCGTGCCTGAACCGTTCGCGCGGCCGCTAGATGCTGTTTGGGTGGCAATGCGGTTGATCTCGGCCTCTGCGGCTTCCTCCTCGGTCTCCTCGACGCCGAGATAGGCGGCAATGACGTTTGGGTCGTTCTTCACGAAAGCCGGAGTGCCGTCGGAGATCTTGGCGCCGTGCTCGAGAACGACGACATGATCGGAGATCTCCATGACGACGCTCATGTCGTGCTCGATCAGAAGTATTGCCGTCTCGTGCTCGTTGCGGATCGTGCGCAGCAGGGCGTTGAGTTCGAGGCTCTCTCTCGGGTTGAGCCCAGCAGCGGGCTCGTCGAGACAGAGGAGCACCGGGCCGGTACACATGGCGCGGGCGATCTCCAGGCGGCGCTGATCGCCATAGGGCAGGTCGCCGGCGGGATCGTCAGCGCGATGGGAGAGATTGATGAGGTCGAGCCAGAAGCGGGCGCGCCCGACGGCCTCGGCTTCTGCGCGCCTGAAACCGGGCGCGCCAAGCAGTCCCAGAAAGGTCCATCCCGAAGCACGCATGAGGGCGTTGTGCTGGGCGACGATGAGGTTCTCCAGGACGGTCATGCCGGTGAAGAGGCGGATGTTCTGGAACGTGCGTGCCACACGCGCCTTGGCGGTAATCTCGTAGTCGGGCATGCGTTCCAAAAGATAGAGGCCGCCCCCGACGGTCTCGCCCCAGCGGTGGCCGCTATCGGTGAGGGCTTCGACGTGCCGCGGTGTCGTTGCCGGCGAATGGGCGAGGGCCATGCGTCCGGCGGTCGGTTTGTAGAAGCCGGTGATGCAGTTGAAGACGGTCGTCTTGCCGGCGCCGTTTGGGCCGATGAGGGCGGTGATGTCACCGCGATGAGCCACGAAAGAGAGATCATCGATGGCAAGCAATCCGCCGAAGCGCATGGTCAGATGCTCGATCGTGAGCAGGGGAGCTTGCGCAGGCGCCATCAACCGTGGCCCTCCTTCACGAAGGTACCGGAGATGGCCTTGGCTTCGCCCAGCGAGATCGACGGTGCGCGCGTGGAGATCAGGCCGCGCGGCTTCCAAACCATCATCACCACCATGGCAAGACCGAACAGCAACATGCGGTACTTGGTAGGATCGAATTCGGCGCCGAAGACCTGTTTCAGCCAGTCGAGTTCGCGCAGGAGTTCGGTGCCGCCGATCATGACGACCGCTGCGATTGCCACGCCAACCTGGGACCCCATCCCGCCCAGCACGACGATCGCCAGGATCACAGCGCTCTCCATGAAGATGAAGCTTTCGGGCGAGATAAAGCCCTGTCGCGCGGCGAAGAAGGCGCCGGCGAAACCGCCGAACATGGCGCCGATGGCAAACGCGGTGAGCTTGGTCATCACGGTGTCGATGCCGAGCGAGCGGCAGGCGATCTCGTCTTCGCGAAGAGCCTCCCAGGCGCGGCCGATCGGCAGGCGCCGCAACTTGATCGTGACGTAATTGGTGAGCAATGCCAGTGCGAGTGCCAGGTAGAAAAGGAAAATAAGCCGGTGAAGTGGTGAGAAGGACAAGCCGAAGAAGGCGGCGAAACCGTCGTCGCTTGCGTTGAAGGGTAGTCCGAAGAAGGTAGGGCGAGGAATGCCGGAGATGCCCGCGTAGCCGCCGGTAAAATCGACCCAGTTTATGAGGACGAGGCGGATGATCTCGCCGAACGCCAGCGTCACGATCGCCAGATAGTCGCCGCGCAAGCGGAGCACGGGGAAGCCGAGAAGAACGCCCCAGAAGGCGGCGAGGATACCGGCCAGCGGCAGGCAGAGCCAGAAAGAAAGACCGACGGTCTTGGCGAGCAGGGCGGACGAATAGGCGCCGACCGCGTAGAAGGCGACGTAGCCCAAATCGAGCAGGCCAGCGAGGCCGACGACGATATTGAGGCCCCATCCGAGCATCACGTAAATCAGGAGTTGGATGCCGAAGTTGTCAATCCATTTAATGGCGCCTCCCCGCCCGGCCAGCCCCAGTGCGATGAAGGGGTAGAGCAGTACGAAGACGAGTACGGCGCGCTTGGCCCAGGCGAGCGTCGCTGGCGAGACCTTGTCGGCAAGGGTGATCGCCGGCCGGGTTGCGATCCAGGGTCCGATCAACAGCAGCCACAGCAAGCGTCCGGCGAAGGCAAGTGCGGCAAGCGTGGCGACCAGACCAAAGCGCCACTCAAGCGTGACGCCGGCACCGGACTGATGGGTCTCGATCAGCACGATCGGCGTGCCGAGGCCGATCACCAAGAGTGCCGTCGTAAGCGCCTCCTTGAGGGCGACCGGAAATGCGGACGGCTCGACTGTCGTGCCGACGCTCGTCGCCGCGCCGGATTTCGCAGAAGTCGTGGTGGCCGGCGTCGTCATGTGTCAGACCTTCTCGACGTCCGGGCGGCCGAGAAGGCCCGATGGCATGAAGATCAGCACGATGGCGAGGATCGAAAACGCGGCGACGTCCTTGTAGTCGATGGAGAAATAGGCAGACCAGATCGTTTCGATTAGGCCGATCAGGATGCCGCCCAGCACGGCGCCCGGCAGTGAGCCGATGCCGCCCAGCACGGCAGCGGTGAACGCCTTGACGCCGGGAACGAAACCGTCGGCAAAATTCACGACGTTATATTGAACGAGATACATGACGCCGGCGACGGCCGCCAGCGCCGCTCCCATGACGAAGGTGAGCGAGATCGTGCGATCGACGTCGATCCCCAGGAGAGATGCCATCTTGCGGTCCTGCTCGCACGCGCGCATGCCGCGGCCGAGCGGCGTTTTCTGGACGACGAACCAGAACGCAACCAACAGTGCTGCCGTAACCATGAAGATCAGTATCTGCTTGTAGGCGATGGTGAAGGAGCCGTCGCCGAGCGGTACCGTCACGTAGCCCTGGAGCAATGGCGGCACCGAGCGGTTGTTGGGGCCCTGGACGACCTGCACGAAGTTCATCAGGAAGATGGACATGCCGATCGCGGAGATCAGCGGGGCCAGTCGGAACGAACCGCGCAAGGGGCGATAGGCAACGCGCTCGATGACAAAACTCCACAATGAGGTAAGCGCCATGCCGGCGATAAGCACGAGCAGAAGCGCCAAAGCCAAGGCGACCGCGCCGAAAAGAGAAGTGATGAGAAGAAACACGATGAGAGCGATGAACGTCGACACCATGAAGACGTCGCCGTGGGAGAAGTTGATCATGCCGATGATGCCGTAGACCATCGTGTAGCCGATGGCGATGAGCCCGTAGATGGATCCGAGCGTCAGTCCGTTGATCATCTGCTGCAGAAAGTAGTCCATGTCCCACTCCTCGCGAGGTCGCATCGCCACGGCAAGGCCGGCCAGCGCCTTGCAGCGGGCAGGCTACGAGAAGGGTTGTCCGGAAACAATCGGGCGGCACCATTCAGGTCCCGCATGGAGACCCGCATCGGTTCGGCGCGCCGGGCCTGTCGCCCGACGGTGCGTTTCGCGAAACGACGCAAGGCAGCTCGACATCAGGCCTGTCGCGCCGTCACGCACCAGCCCGCCGCCAAATGCGCGCGTGCAGCCCGTTCCTGCTCCCGGGGAATCGTACCCCCCACTGGGGACGTTAGCCCTGATGCCGTGGGGCGTCGAGCGTTTCGGGCCGAATGCCCTCCGACGGGCCAGGGAACTTGGTGATGTTGCTTGCCGATCCCAGCAACACTTCCGCAAACGTGCGGAATGATCGGAAAGCCCGCGAAGTCTCAGAGGATATTGTGAGAGCCGTCGCAGAAGGGCTCGTCGTCGGTCGATTTGCAACCGCACAGATTGTAGGTGCCGTCGGCCTCAACGGTGAATCGCATGGGTTCGAGGCCTGTGTCCTTGTGGGAGCCATCGCAGAAAGGCTGTTTATTGGAGCGGCCGCAGCGGCAGAAGAAATAGGGCTTGCCGGCGACGAGGTCGACCTGGAACGGCCCCTTCTGGGCAATAACGGGATCGTCGGCCATGTCGATGTCCTTCCTTGTCCTGGCGCAATCGGCGCATGTATGCCTGGGTGGCAGCTGCGGAGGCGGGCCTGTGATGCACAACCGCGAAAGCGGCATGGCTTAGCGGGATCGCGGTCTGCAGGCAAGCAGCGAGGTCAAATGCGCGTTTCAGCAGTCTTTGAAGTGTTGGCATGAAGCAACGGGCGCAAACCGGATATGTGCGGCGGCGGTGCGCCGGTCTCACGGCAACGGCTCGCACAGGGATCTGCGCGAGCCGCTCATTATGCTGATGCCGATCGTCGGCATATGGCTTGCGCCTCAGCCAATAGTGACCGGAACCTTCTCGACGACCTTTTCGCCCTTGTCGTCGATCCAAGTCAATTCCAGGTCGCCAGGGGCCGTTACCTTCATGTGGAACGAGATGTAGGGGTTGGCAGAGACGCCGGAGGAGAGATCCGCCTTGAACACTTCTTTACCGCCGAACGACGCGGTGAAGGAATTGATGATGTTGCGTGGGATCAACTTGCCATCGCTGCCTTTGCGGAAGCCGGTCTCCATCACGTGAGTGATCAGGGTCTTGATCTCGATAACGTCCCCAGCCTTCTGGGCCTTTTCAACTTTGATGCGGGGTTTGCTCGCCATTGTTCGCTTCTCCCTCTTAGCCGCCGCAGCCGCCGATGGTCACCTTCACCGCGCGCTTTCCAACCAGCAAGTTGCCGTTCGAAAGCTCGGCAATCGCGACGATGTCCTGGGTCTTGGCGAGGCGCATACGGCTGGAAACCTTGGCCGCACCCGACTGCGGCGTGAAGTGGAAGGTGGCGATAGTCGGGCCGGGATTCCCCGGCGCCAGAACGTGGATCGCCTTCACGAAGTCGGCATCCGACATTGGGCTCTCAACCGCCACCGTGTATGGAACGGTGTTGCCGTTCTCGGCGATCTCAGGAAGGTCGATCATGACCTTTCCCTCTTCAGGCTTCTTGTCGCCAACGATCGTCTTGTAGAGCTCGTCGAATGTTGGCGGTTTGTCCTGGGCGGTGGCCGTGCCGATGCGGCCAAGAAATGCGGCAAGCGTGGCAGCCGTGGCCGCACCGACGACAAAATCGCGCCGGTCCACAACTTCCAACTTCAAGCGTTGGGTCATTCCTGCGTCTCCTTCCCCCAAACGATGGCTCAATTGTAAGCTCAAAGGGTGTTTGCCCCTTCTGGCGATCGCTCATCACAAGGCGCGACAACACCTGCTATTCAACTGAATGCAGATCGTGTCGACCTTGGGGCCTGAGTTACCCTGTAAACGGCACTTCTTTTCAGGTTGGCGATAGGCTAGCATATTCATGGTCGCGAATGCAACGCAAACGTCTGGCGCAGACTTGGTCAACGCGGGAGCTGAAACCGTCGATGCGGCACTTGAAGGAGTGGTCCTCGCGAGGATGTTTGGGTGCATTCGGCCTGCCCGTCTGTAGGAGCCGATGCCGTTGGAAGGGGACCCCCCAGGCATGGGTGTTGCCCGCTCGCAGGTTGGGCGCGCTTCTGCTGGTGTTCGGGCTCGTATCGCTTGGGTTCGCCGCGCTTTCGGAACAGCCACTGGCCGGACAGGAGCCAGGTGTGGCTGCCCCGGCTTCTCTTTCCCTGGTGATGATCGAAGAAGAGGGCTGCGGCTACTGTCGCAGGTGGCTCCAGGAGGTTGGACCGGGCTATCCGCTCAGCGACGAAGGGCGCAAGGCGCCGCTGGTCAGGATCGACCGCATGAGTAAGGACGCGGGGCGCTTTGCACGCGTCGTTTACACGCCAACTTTCATATTGATGCGCGACGGTAAAGAACTGGGACGCATCAACGGCTATCCCGGGCCGGATTTTTTCTGGAGCATGCTCGGCGATATCTTGCGCAAGGTTGACGCCGTAGCGCCGGCCGCTTCGGCATTACGGCCCCGCCTGGATTAAGTCCCAACAAACTTGTCTTTCTTCATCGCGGAGTACGCGACCACACGCTACGCTTTCCCGCGAACATTCCGGTTTCGCGCGCCGAGCACACGATGATCCATATTTTGGCACGTTCGCATTCTGCTTTTGACACGTTCGCATCCTGCAGCGATGCGGTGCGGGCACGTATCTGGCGCGGCAAGAAATTTTGGCCGCGGTATCGGCTTCCCGCTTGCCAAATGCGCAGGAACGCGGATTATGTTTGCCGGGGAGATAGAACAATAAAGCCTCACCACGGCCTCGCAGAGCATCAAATTCCGAAATAGGAGGAAACCGTATATGGCAAATTTCTCAAGACGTCAGTTTGGTAAAATGGCTGGCGGCAGCGCCATCGTTGCCGCGGGGGCTGGGTCGCTCGCTCACTTCGCCATTGCCCAAGGCAAGGGCAAGGTGGTGGTGATAGGTGGCGGTGCAGGCGGAGCGACGGTCGCACACAATGTAAAAAAGAGTGCACCGGATCTCGACGTCACGCTGGTCGAGATGGCCAATCAATATACCACCTGCTTCTTCTCCAACCTTTATCTCGGTGGTTTCCGGACGCTGGAAAGCCTCACGCATGGCTACGATGGTCTCAAAGGACTCGGCATCAATGTCATCCACGACATGGCAGTAGGTGTCGACGCCTCAAAGAAGACGGTCGCACTAAAAGGTGGCAACACGCTTTCATACGACCGGCTGGTGCTGTCTCCTGGAATAGATTTCAAGTACGAAGCCATCGAGGGATATTCGGAAGATGCGGCACAGGTCATGCCGCACGCGTGGAAGGCGGGCCCTCAAACGAAGCTGCTGAAGGACAAGTTGGCGGCGATGGCGGATGGCGGTCTCGTCGTCATGGCGCCGCCGAACAATCCCTATCGTTGTCCGCCGGGACCTTATGAGCGCATGTGCATGATCGCCCACTACCTCAAGACGGAGAAGCCGAAATCAAAGCTGATCGTGCTCGATCCGAAGAAGGCGTTCTCCAAGCAGCCTGTGTTCCTGGAAGCGGTCAACAAATACTACAAGGACATCGTGCAGCTCAATCTCACCAACGACATCGACGACTTCTCCGTGGTCAAGGTCGATGCGAAGACAGGTGAGGTAACGACGAAGAGCGGCGAGAAGTTCACGGCGAGCGTCGCCAACATCATCCCCAACCAGAAGGCCGGAAAAATCGCGCATGACGCGGGTTGCACGGAGGGCGACTGGTGCCCTGTCGAGGCGGGATCGTTCCTGTCGAAGAAGGTGCCGGACGTTTACGTGCTTGGTGATTCGTCCATAGCGAACGAGATGCCTAAATCCGCCTTCTCGGCCAATAGCCAGGCCAAGGTCGTTGCCGCGCACGTTGCTGCCGCACTCGCAGGCAAGCCATCGTTCCCGCCACGTTTCCGCAACACGTGCTGGTCGCTCGTCGGCCCGAACGACAGCGTAAAGGTGGGCGCCAGCTATCAGGCTGGCGAGAAGGACGGCAAGGCGATGCTGGTTGCCAGCGGTGGCTTCGTATCCAAGCCGGGCGAGGATGCCAAGTTGCGCGAGGAGCAATTCAACGAAAGCGTCGGCTGGTATTCCGGCATTACCACGGACATGTTTGCAAAGAGCGCCTGACGACAGCACGAGTGCTGGGCGGCATTGCTGCCTTGGCTCGACGGAAAGACGTGAGCGGCAAATGCGCCGCTCCCGTTTTCACTTTCTGTTGCGACATTCATGGTGCTTCGCTGTGCCGGCCGCCAGAGTTTGCGGAGACAGAGGACACGCCCGATGTCGCTCAGGTAACGCGCGCTGTCATTCCTTCGGCTTCAGTGTCGAGAAATACGTGCCGAGTGCATTGAGTTGGTCCTCGTCGAGCGATTGGGCCACCGAGATCATTGCCTGATTGGTGCGCTCGCCCTGCTTGTAGGAGGTCATGACAGCGACGAATGTTTCGAGCGGCCAGCCAATGATCGGGGGGATTCCGTTGTCGGTGCCGTCGATGCGGTGACACGTCGTGCATTCGCCAGAAAGATGCTCGCCATAGGCAAGAACATTGGCGTCATTGGACTGGGCCGCAGCAATAACAGGCAGCGCCATGGCGAACGACATCGCCGCAACAAATCGAGGGAATTTTCCCATACGCACACTCCTCCCACGGATTGAACTCCCGGGTGGGCTTTCGCGCGCCTCTGCTTGTTGCCGGGACAAGTTGAAGGGGGAGATTAAGCTTCATCGGCCGGGTTAGACAATCCGTCGGCGCAATAATAGCGGTACAGGGTGCCAACGATCTCGCGCGCAGCCTCGTGCTTCAGGGAATAATAAGCGAAGTGGCCGCGCCGCTCTGCCTGAACGAGACCGTGCAATCGCAGATGGGTCAGATGCTGAGACGTCAGGCTCTGACGGGCGCCGATGGCATCGGAGATTTCCGTCACCGTCTTCTCGCCATCCATCAGCAGGCACAGGATCATTAGCCGGTGCGGACTGCCGATGGAGCGAAGCAGTTTTGTCGCCTCGCTTGCTGCTGTACGCATCCCGTCGACCAGTTCGTCGCCGTCGGGCTCATCCAGATTGAAGTCTTCGGCGGAAGTCGCACAGTTCATGATCTGATTGTCTTGTTGGTTGTGAACTTGGATCCCAGGGCCCGCAACGGGTGTCGATTCGACGACTACATACCTCGATACGATAGTGGTGCGGCTTCGCAACCGCAAGAAAGCGCGGATGGCAAAGGTCAATGTTTGCCATTTTTCTCGCAGTCCGTATTGGCCTCCGAGGCTTGACGTTAACATTTTGGAAATTGTGGCAAACTCCGTTAGGCTCATGTTGGCGACCGGGAATTCGATCCTATGCCCCTCGAAAACTGCCGAAAATGAGGATATATGCAACTTCTAAAGTTGACGTTTACGTCAACTTGATCTAGTCGAAGGAGCGGGTTGGGACGGTCTTGCAGAGGGGCATGTTGTCGCAAGGAGTTCGGTGGATGGCGGGTCTCATCTTAATCATTCTGTTTATTGCCGCAGCGCTCGCTTTGGCGATGCACCGCGCGCCGATGTGGCTCTGGGCGGCGTCTGGCGCGGTGTTCCTGGCGGTTGCGCAATCGGGACTGGTCGGCGGTGAAATCGACGCCACCGCGCCTGGTCTTCTGGGATTGCTCGCCTGGGTTCCTGTGGCCGTTCTTGGTATCCTGTCGGTGCCTGCCGTCAGGCGGTCGCTGGTCATCGAGCCCGCATTTCGCACGGTCAAAGGCATCCTTCCCAAAGTTTCGGAGACCGAGCAGCAGGCGCTCGACGCGGGCACGGTCGGCTTCGACGCGGAGTTGTTCTCGGGTCAGCCCGACTGGAACAAGCTGAGAGCTGTTCCGGCCATACACCTTTCCGAGGAGGAGCGGGCATTCCTCGAGGGGCCCACTGAAGAACTCTGCGCAATGGTCGACGACTGGAAGATCCGCTTCCGCGAGAAACAGATTCCACAAGAGATCTGGGACTTCGTGAAAAAGCATGGCTTCCTGGGCATGCTGATCTCGAAGGCTCATGGCGGGCTCGGCTTTTCCGCACAGGCGCAATCGCTGATCCTCGGCAAGATTGCGTCGCGATCGCCGGACGTCTCGACAATCGTCATGGTTCCCAACTCGCTCGGACCTGGCGAACTCATCGAGAAATACGGAACGGACGAGCAGAAGCACTATTACCTGCCGCGACTGGCACGCGGCGACGAGGTGCCGTGTTTCTCGCTCACCGGCCCGACGTCCGGCTCCGACGCTGCAACGATGCGCGACATCGGAACCGTGACGAAGGGCACGCACGAAGGCCAAGAGGTGGTCGGCATCCGCTTGTCGTGGGACAAGCGCTACATCACCCTGGGTCCCGAGGCGACGCTCGTCGGTCTCGCGTTCCGCCTTTTCGATCCCGATAACCTGCTCGGAAAGGGCGAGGATATCGGCATCACCGTGGCGCTCATTCCAGCCGATCATCCCGGCGTCAATATTGGTCGGCGGCATCTGCCGTCGGGGGCTGCGTTCCCGAACGGACCCAACTGGGGCAACGACGTCTTCATTCCGCTGGAGTTCGTGATCGGCGGCGACAAGATGGTGGGCCAGGGGTGGCGCATGCTGATGGAGTGCCTCTCGGCCGGGCGCGCGATCTCGCTGCCGTCATCAGCAACGGCCGGTGCGAAAGCTATGCTCCGCTTCACTTCGGCCTATGGACGCATACGCAAGCAGTTTGGACTGCCGATCAGTCACATGGAAGGGATCGAGGAGCCGCTTATTCGAATGGTCGAAGCGGCCTACGTCAACGAGGCGGCGCGGGCGGTGACCGCGTCGATGGTGGCACGCGGCGAAAAGCCGTCAGTGATCTCCGCGGTCATGAAGTACTATACGACCGAGCGCATGCGCCAGTCTGTCAACGACGCGATGGACATCCATGGCGGGCGCGCGATCTGCGATGGTCCGTCGAACTACCTGCAGTCGGCCTACCAGATGGTGCCGGTCGGTATAACCGTGGAAGGCGCCAACATCCTGACGCGAACGCTCATCACGTTCGCGCAAGGGGCGCTGCGTGCCCATCCCTACCTTTTTAAGGAGGTCCAGGCGGCGCAGAATCCAGACAGCCGCGCGGGCCTGGAGGCATTCGAGGAGGCGTTCAATGGACACATCGCCTTCTCGCTGTCGAATGTCGCCGGTTCGTTCTTCCACAACGCTACGGGCGGGCTCTTCGGAGAGGTTCCCGAGAAGGCGTACGGAACGGCTGAATGGTATCGCCAGTTGTGGCGCGCAAGCCGCTCGTTCGCTCTCGTGTCGGATCTAACGGTGGCGCTGCTCGGCGGCGGACTGAAGACCAAGCAGCGGCTGACGGGACGCATGGCAGATGCGCTGGCGGAACTTTACATGCTGGCATGCGTCCTGAAGCGCTACGAGGACGACGGCAAGCCGGCAGGCGACCGATTGATCGTCGAACTCGCGGCGCGCAACGGCCTCCACCGGTTCCAGCTGGCGCTGGGTGGCGTGATCGACAACTTCCCCGTAGCCCCTGCACGTTACCTCATGCGGTTTGTCGTGTTTCCGCTTGGGCGGCGGATGAAGCCGGCAGGCGACAGACTGGGCCGCGAGGTCGCCAGGCTCGCACTGGAGCCGGGCGAGGTTCGCGACCGGCTGACACGCGACATCTTCGTGTCGCGCGACGTCAACGATCCGACCGGACTGCTCGAGGTGACGCTGGACAAGGTTATCGCGTCGAAGGCGGCGGAGAAGAAACTGGATAAGGCGATACGCGACGGCAAAGTGCGCCGCTATCACGGCATCGACTGGTTCTCGGACGCGGTGGAAAAAGGGATCATCACCGAGGTGGAGGCCAACCAGCTGCGCGAAGTCGAGCGCCTGGTGGCACGCGTCATCGCCGTCGATCATTTCGATCCAGCCGAGGTGAAGCCAAACTATGCGCGCGTCGGTCACAATTCCGGCGCCGTAAACTCGATAGCCGCCGCGTGAGGCGAGAGGGAGTATTGTCCATGAAAGAGACCGAGCTCTTGAACGATCTCAGGGACTGGCGACTATTGCTCGATCTGGAGGGCATCGCCTGGGCGACGTTCGACCGCGAGGGCGAGAGCGCCAACTCTCTCGGCAGGCGACCGCTCGAGGAATTGATGCGCATCGTCGGCCGCGTCGAGGAGGGCGCACGGAGCGGTGAGATCGCCGGGCTCGTCATTCAGTCGGGCAAGCCCAAGGGCTTTATCGTGGGCGCGGACATCCGCGAGTTCGAACAGTTGACGACGGAAGCTGCGGTGGTCGAAGCGGTGGCGCCCGTCAACGCGATGCTGGATCGCATCGAGAAATTGCCGGTGCCGGTCGTCGCGGCCTTGCATGGAGTATGCGTCGGCGGCGGTCTTGAGCTTATACTCGCGTGTCACTATCGTATCGCGACGAGGGACGACACCACTCGGGTGGGCTTCCCCGAGGTCAAGCTCGGTATCTTCCCAGGCTTCAACGGAACCGCGCGCTCGATCCGGCAGGCCGGTCCTCTGGCGGCAATGGAGGCAATGCTTACAGGCCGCATGATCAGCGCGTCTTCTGCCAGGCGCATGGGGCTGATCGATCAGCTGGTCGACAGTCCTGGCGCATTGCATTGGGCTGCACGCAAGGCGGTGGCGTCGAAGCGGAAATCCTCGCCGGCTCCGCATAGCAAGGCGCTCCTGGCGAAATGGCCTGCGCGCGGTCTCGTCGCCCGCAAGCTGCGTGAGGAAACCGCCAAGAAAGTGCGCGAATCCCACTATCCGGCACCGTTCCGTCTGATCGACCTGTTCGAACGCCACGGCGGCAGTTTCGACGCGATGAAGGCACACGAGACACGGATGTTCGCGCCCCTGATGGTGTCGGACACCTCGCGCAACCTGCGACGGGTATTTCGCCTCTCCGAAATGCTGAAGGCGCAGGCTCCTAAGGACCTCGGCTGGAAGCCGATGCGCATTCACATTGTCGGTGCAGGCACGATGGGAGCGGATATCGCCGGCTGGTGCGTCGTCTCGGGCATGGAGGTGACGCTGCAGGACTTGTCACCAGAGGTCATCGCCAAAGGGATCAAGGCGCAGGGACGCCTGTTCTCGAAAAAGTTCAAGACGAAGGCGTTGCGCGACGCCGCCAGTGCGCGGCTCATTGCCGACCCCGAGGGCAATGGGCTCTTGCATGCCGACGTCGTCATCGAGGCGATTGTGGAAAAGCTCGACATCAAGCAGCGGCTGTTCAAGGACGTCGAGGGCAAAGTGAAGCCAGACGCGGTGCTGGCCACCAACACGTCGTCGCTACAGATCGAGGAGATAGCCGGTGAGATGGCAAACCCTTCGAGGCTCATCGGCATTCACTTCTTCAATCCGGTGGCGCAGATGCCGCTGGTGGAGGTGATCCGCGGCGTACGTTCGAGTGAAACTGAACTCGACAAGGGTTGCGCCTTCGTCACCGCGATCGGGAAGTTTCCGCTGGTTGCCAAGAGCGTTCCGGGGTTCCTCGTCAATCGGGTGCTCGCTCCCTACATGATGTCGGCGCTGGCTCGCGTCGACAGGGGAGAGGACATGCAGAAGATTGATGAGGCGGCGCGCGTGTTCGGCATGCCTATGGGGCCTGTCGAACTGGCGGATACTGTGGGCCTCGACGTCTGCGCTCACGTCGGTCAAATACTGGGCCTGGGGTCCGAGGGGCAGGGCGGACGCCTCGAACGACTGGTCAACTCGGGACGTCTGGGCAAGAAGACGGGGGAGGGCTTCTATGTCTGGAAGGACGGCAAGGCGGAGAAGAAGCTCGAAACCTATACCGACGGCGAACTGGAGCGTCTGGGGCGCGAACTCGTTCAGCCACTCATCGACGAAGCGCAGAAGGCGCTTGACGAAGGTGTCGTCGCCAATGCGGATCTGGTCGATGCTGGCGTGATATTCGGAACCGGCTTCGCCCCGTTTCGTGGTGGACCGCTCCACTACAAGGGCTCGCGCGGGGGACCCGGTACGGGCTCGCACGAGCGCGCCGCCGCTGAGTAGCCGGAAACGAAATCCAGACTGGTGACGACGCGCGGTGCGTCGCGCGGCACCACACCCGACACGTCCTTTGGTAAAGCCCTTGCCTTGCGGCGCGATCCTGACCGCAGGTATCCGGAGAGCAACGAGATGACACAGACTTTGCGCCGTGTGGCCGTGCTGGGCGGCACCCGCATTCCCTTCTGCCGGTCGAATACGCTTTATGCCGATCTCACCAACCTCGACATGATGACGGCGGCGCTCAACGGTCTCGTTGACCATTTCGCGCTGAAAGGCGCGCACATCGACGAGGTGGTGGGCGGCGCGGTCGTGACCCATTCCAAGGACTGGAACCTCGCCCGCGAGGCCGTGCTCGGCACCAAGCTCGCCCCGTCGACGCCGGGCATCACGCTGATGCAGGCATGCGGAACCAGCCTGCAGTCCGCGATGGGATCGGCAGCAAAAATCGCGACCGGACAGATCGAATGCGCAATCGCGGCGGGTTCCGACACGACATCCGATCCGCCGATCGTGTTCTCCAAGAAATTCGCGCATCGTCTTGCCGAACTCGGCCAGAAGAAGACGGCGATGGATAAGATCAAGGTGTTCAAGGGATTGTCACCGGCGGAGCTGGCACCGCTGCCGCCTCAGACAGCCGAGCCCCGCACCGGCCTCGGCATGGGACAGCATTGCGAGCTGATGGCGAAGGAGTGGGAAATAGGTCGGGAAGCGCAGGACCAACTCGCCTACGAAAGCCACATGAAGGCGGCAGAGGCTTACCGTTCAGGGTGGATGGATCGTCTCCTGGTGCCTTGCGCGGGAGTGTTTCGCGACAACAACGTCCGCACCGACGTATCGCTGGAAAAACTCGCCTCGCTCAAGACCTCGTTCGACAGGTCTGCCAGGGGCACGTTGACCGCCGGCAACTCGACACCGCTGACCGACGGAGCGGGCGCAGTGCTTCTGGCGTCGGAAGAATGGGCGGCGGCACGCGGGTTACCCGTAAAGGCCTATCTCACCTATGCGCAGACGTCGGCCAACGATTTCGTCGGAGGCGAGGGACTTTTGATGGCGCCGACGATTGCCGTGTCGAGGATGCTCGAACGTGCCAGCTTGAAGCTCCAGGATTTCGACTTCTACGAGATCCATGAGGCGTTCGCCGCGCAGGTGCTGGCGACGTTGAAGGCGTGGGAAGACCCCGAGTATTGCCGCACACGGCTGGGGCGTGACGAGCCGATGGGGTCGATCGCTCGCTCGAAGCTAAACGTGAAGGGCTCGTCGCTCGCTTTCGGTCATCCGTTCGCGGCGACCGGCGCGCGCATCGTCGCCAATTTGGCCGAGCTGCTGAGCGAACACGGCGGGCGTGGTCTCATTTCGATTTGCACGGCGGGCGGCATGGGTGTTGCTGCGATCATGGAAAGCGCCGACAACGCCGGGCCCAAGCAGGTCTGAAAACGAATGTTCGGGTCCCGCACCTCTAGTGTTCTGGATCTGACGTTTGATTCCCGGGCGAAGGTCGTCAAACGACAGTGAATCCAGAACACAAGCGAAGAACTACGAGTGTCGTTCAGATCGCGAAATTCGTTCCGAGGTTGCGGCAGAATGTGACAAATTTCGCGATCACGACACTAGCAATTTCAGAGTTCTAGTTTGATCGAGATCGAGAAGTCCGCCTCGCAACCCGGCCGAAAAGTATGAAGCGGACTTCTCGATCATCACACTAGGGTTCCGGGCTGACGCGCAGGTGCCCAGTAGGGAACCAAGCGTCAGAGTCGGAACACTAGCGCCGCGACTTTTGACTGACCGCCCGTACCCATCAACAGGGGGTGAGGTCAGTGGGGAGACATGCGTTGCCAACTGCGCTATCTCTGCGCCGTCCAGGTGGTATGAGCCGGCAGCAGGAAAGTGACGCAACATGACGCGGGAAGAAGAGAAGCGATTGAACGCTGCCAAGGCACTGATCGGCGAGTTGGCCCAGTCGCTGGACATCGACGCGTTCGTGCGCCTCTGGGACGGCTCTCGCTTGCCGCTTGGGCGCAATGCCGCAGGTAGTTTCGATATCGTGATCAACGATCCCGGCGTGATCGCCTCGACGCTGCGGCGCCCCTCACTCGACACGATCATCCGCCACTACGTGGACAAGCGTATCGATTTCTCGGGTGGATCGCTCATCGATCTTGGCAGGCAGATCAACCGGCGCGGCAGATCGGTCAAGTTCAAGGGGCGAGATGCGCTGAAGCTGGTGCGGCGATTGTCGCCGTTCCTGTTCGCTCCCGGCGAGCCACCTTCCGAACAAGGTGCGTTTGAGGGCGACATCGTCGGCAACCGCCGCAAGGGCGACGACAACAAGGACTACATCCAGTTCCACTACGATCTGTCGAACGAATTCTATGCACTCTTCCTGTGCGATCAGATGGTCTACACCTGCGCCTACTTCCATGACTGGGAGCAGGATCTCGCGACTGCGCAGACGAACAAACTCGACATGGTCTGCCGCAAGCTGCGCCTGAAGCCCGGCGAGCGGTTCCTCGATATTGGCTCGGGCTGGGGTGGACTCGTCTGCCATGCCGCGCAGCATTACGGCGTCAAGGCACATGGCATTACATTGTCGCAAGAACAGCTGGCGTTCGCCCGCGAGAAGGTGAAGCGGCTAGGGCTGGAAGACCGCGTCACGTTCGAGTTCGTGGACTACATCAATGCGACGGGTACCTACGACAAGATTGCTTCGGTCGGCATGTACGAGGCAATCGGGTTGAAGAACATTCCGGCCTACATGAAGAAGATGCGCTCAATGCTGGCGGAGGACGGCCTGTTTCTCAATCACGCCATTTCGCGCAAGGCGAAGCGGAGCAAGGCGGTGATGCCGGAGCGGTTGAGGCCCGAGCAGCGGGCGTTGGCCAAGTACATATTCCCCGGTGGCGCGCTCGACGATATCGGCCACACGGTGGCGGAGATGGAACTTGCGGGTTTCGAAGTGCACGACGTGGAAGGTTGGCGCCTGCACTATGCGCGCACCTGCACGATGTGGTGCGAGCGGCTGACGGCGCGCAAGGATGAGGCAATCGCGCTTGTCGGCGAAGCCAAATACCGGATCTACGTCGCCTATCTGGCGGGTTGTGCCATTGCCTTCGAACGGGGGTCGGCGCGGCTCTTCCAGACGCTGTGCTCGAAATCCGCAAAGCGAGCGCCTCCGCTTCCGCCGACGCGGGCCGATCTCTACCGATAGGCAAAGAACTCGCCGGCGTTCAAGCCTTGTCGACGGTCTTGAGGAACTCGGCGCACTTGGAACGAAGCTCCTTGAGATCGGCCAAGGTACGCGCCAGGTCCGCCTTCTTGCGGTTGAGGTCGGCGATGGCGGCCTCCACCTTGGAGAGGAGCATCTCCGTCTGCGTGCGCTGAGAGCGGTCGACATCGTAGAGCGCCAGGTATTCTGCGATATCTTCCAGCGTGAAGCCAAGGTTCTTGCCGCGCAGGATGATGCTGAGACGACCGCGGTCGCGGCGCGAATAGATGCGGTTGGTTCCTTCGCGACGAGGCTTGATCAGCCCGCGCGATTCGTAGAAGCGGATGGCGCGCGTCGTGATCTGGAACTCCTCCGCTAGCTGGCCGATGGTGAAGGTCTTCGCGTCGTCCGGCGCGGCATTCTCGTGGGCCTCAGTGCCCTTTTCGTCCTGCTCCATACGCGTCATCCGGTCTTGTTCAAGGCGGCTTGACGGGCTGCCTCCTCCTGCTTGAGTTCCTTCTTGGAGAGCTTGCCGATCATCGTCTTGGGCAGGCTGTCGCGAAACTCGATGGCCACGGGAAGCTCGAGTTTGGAGAGCGATTTCTCAAGATGCGCCATGATGTCGTCTGCAGTGGCCATGGCGCCGGACTTCAGCTTGACGAAGGCCTTTGGCGCTTCGCCGCGATAATCGTCCTTGATGCCGATGACTGTGACTTCCTCGACGGCAGGGTGTTCGTAGATCCGTTCCTCGATCTGGCGCGGATAAACGTTGTAGCCCGAGCAAATGATGAGGTCCTTGATGCGGTCCTCGATGGCGAAGAAGCCATCGACGTCCATCCGCGCGACGTCGCCGGTGCGCAGGAAGCCGTCGGAGGTAAAGACCGCGGCAGTCTCGGCTGGTCTTTTCCAATACCCCTTCATGACCTGCGGGCCTTTGATGCAGACCTCGCCCTTCTCTCCGTCCGGAACTTCCTTGTCGGGGTCGTCGATGTCGCGCAGAGAGATGAATGTGGCGGGAAGGGGAAGCCCGATCGATCCGGGCTTCACTTTGCCTTCGATAGGATTGCAGGTGGCGACGGGCGACGTTTCGGAGAGACCGTAGCCTTCGACCACCTTGCATCCTGTCAAGGCCTCGAACTTCTGCTTTACCTCGACGGGCAAGGGCGCGCCGCCGGAGAGGCAGAACTTGAGGGAGGAAAGATCATAATTGCGGATCTTCGCATGGTTCATGATGGCGTTGTAGAGTGTCGGCACGCCAGGCATGACGGTCGGCCGCGTCTGGTTGATCAGCTTCAGAGCGTCGTCGAGCACGAAGCGCGGCATGATGACGATCTCAGCGGCTTTTGCGACGCCGAAGTTCATCACTACGGTCATTGCGAAGACGTGAAAGAAGGGCAGCACACCCATCACGCGTTCCTCGCCGTCCTTGAGATCGGGTGCCCAGGCGGTGACCTGAAGCACATTGATGTAGGCGTTGGCGTGCGTCAGCATCGCGCCCTTGGGGGTGCCGGTGGTCCCACCCGTATACTGGAGGACGGCAATGTCGTTCTCGGGGTCGATGGGCACCGGCATCCGGGGCCCATGATCGGTGAGGACCTGGCCCTCCAGGGTGATCCGTTCGCGCATCGCGGAGGCGTTCGGGTGGGCGAGTTCCTTGCCTTTGAAAAGGCGGAACAGGACCGACTTCGCGCCGGGAAGAAGCGACGTGAACGGCACGACGATGGCGCGATGGAGGACGCCCTCTGTCAGGAGCGCTTCGACCTTGTCGAACAGCAGCTTGAGGTCAAGCGTCACCATCAACTCGGTTTCACTGTCCTTGATCTGGAAGGCCAGTTCGTCAACCGTATACAGAGGATTGAAGTTTACGACGATGCCGCCAGCCTTGAGCACTGCGAAGTAATAGACGATGAAGGTAGGGGAATTCGGTAAGAACAGTCCGACTTTGGTTCCCTTTCGCACGCCGAGCCGCTGCAACCCGGCAGCCGCACGTTCGACGAGCTGGCCCAACTCGCCGTAGTTGAGCGTTTTGCCGAGGAAATTCGTCGCAGTACGGGCGGCGTGGCGGGCCACTGCCTGGTCGAGCAGGGAGTAAAGGGGGGCGACCGTAAAAGTCTGACGCCACTCGACATTTTCAGGGTAGCTGCGGAGCCACCTCGGATTCATGTCGGCGCCGACGGGGCGCGAGGCGCTCGCGGCTGTCATCAGATAGACCTCCCAGTCTTCGGCTTCGCGCGGGTGGCGCAAGTCGGAGTTCATTGTATTTTGTGACTGTCGGCTCGCTTCTCCAGGGTGATGCGAGGCCGGTTAGTTGAGTACTATTGAACACTTTTTCAGAAGTTTCGGCTAGGACGGGCTGTCACGTATGGACTGTCGCAATCGGGGACAGCGGACCTGCAAAGCCAACCAACTGTCGTCGGCATGGAACTTGCTGGAAAGTCGTTGTTAGATTTACCGCAAATGCCCATGCTGGACGGACACGAGGTTTAAGTATAAGCACGGCCTCAGCTTGTTTGCATGGCAGCACGTGCCTAGTAGGAAGAGAGTAACAGGGATCCGCGAACCCCGACGGGCGCGGATAGGAGAACGATATGGACGAAGTCGCCACCAAGATCATCGAGATCCTTAAGAAGCACATGAAGGAGCCGCGTGACGACATCGCCTTGTCCACGCCGTTGACGGACCTGAAGATCGAGTCGCTCGATCTGGCCATGATCGTTTTCGATATCGAGGATTCGTTCCAGATCGAGATTCCCTACAACGCCAACGAAGACGTTGAGGATTTCAAGACCGTTGGCTCCGTTGTCGATCGCGTCAAGGCGCTGATCGCGCAAAATGCCACCGCGTAGCACTATTCAGCTATTAGAGGGCGTGCCCGGCTCGCCGCCGCGCCAACCGCAATTCCAGGTAGTTTTCCGCGGCCGCGAGTGCCGCTTCGATTGTAGAGTGACGGTATGAAAAGAGCGGACGGCTTGCGCCGTGTCGTCGTGACCGGTTTTGGCATGGTCACTCCGATTGGTCTCGACTCCAACGAGACCTGGGCCTCGATGAAGCAAGGCAAATCCGGCGTCAGCCGGATAGAGAACTTCCCGCTGGAAGATCTCTACATCCACATTGCTGGCGAGATCAAAGGCTTCGATCCGGCCAAGCACGTCACCAGCAAGAAGATCCAGTATGGCGAGCGCTATTCATGGTTTGCCGGCCGCGCGGCGGAAGAGGCCTGGCGCATGTCGGGACTGCCGACGCCCTACAACAATCCCTATCGTTCGTGCTGCATCATCGGCTCGGGAGCAGGCGGCTACTCCACCGTCGAGACCGCCTATCGCGATCTGTTCATCAACAACAAGCGTGCTACGCATCCGCTGACGCTTTTGCGCATCATCGGTTCTTCGGCGTCGGCGCACGTCGGTATCGAGTACGGCATCAAGGGGCCGACCTTCGCCACCTGCTCGGCTTGTTCGACGGCAACCCACGCCATAGGTATCGCCTACGACTACATCCGCCATGGCCTCGTCGATGTCGGTGTCGCGGGTGCTTCCGAGGCAGTTCTCACCTACGGCTCCATGCGTACGTGGCAGGCGATGCGCGTGCTTTCGCCGGACGGCTGCTTCCCGTTCTCCAAGCGTCGCAACGGCACGGTGCTGGCTGAAGGCTCGGGCATTCTCGTCCTTGAGGAGTATGAGCACGCCAAGCGTCGCGGCGCGAAGATCCTGGCAGAGCTCAGGGGCTTTGGCATGTCGTCCGACAGCAAGGACATGGTCAATCCCGACATCGACGGCCCGCGCAGTGCCATGCAGTTCGCGCTCGACGATGCGGGGCTGGATCCTTCCGAAATCGACTATCTCAATGCTCACGGCACGGCGACGGCGCTCAACGATGTCAACGAGACGAACGCCATCAAGGATGTTTTCGGCGACCACGCCTATAAGATGGCGATCTCTTCGACCAAATCGATGCACGGCCATTTGCTGGGAGCGGGCGGTGGTGTCGAGGCCGGGGTCTGCATCAAGGCCATCAACGAAGGCTGGGTCCCGCCGACCGTCGGTTATACTGAACCGGATCCGAAGTGCGATCTCGACTATGTGCCCAACGAGGGGCGCTCGATGAAGGTTCGCTACACGATGTCGAATTCGTTCGCGTTCGGCGGGCTCAACGCCGTTCTGGTGTTCGGACCGGCGCCCGAAGCGGCGTGATCGGGTCTTTGTTAAAACCGCAACGATTGCGGGCGCCTCATTGGCGCCCGTCTCTTTTTGTGCGCTATCGACGTGATGATGCCGACAGACATTTTGAGAGCGCGCTCCAAGGCTTCCCCGGCAGGCGAGCCTCTGCACCCGTCGCGTGACCCGGGCAGGCGTATCGTCGTGCTCAAAGCAGGGCAGGTCGCCATTCGCGTGCTGCTGGCGCCGACGGCCACCGCGGACCTGATCTGGGCTGCTCTGCCCCTATACAGCACGGTGGAGCCATGGGGCGAGGCTATCCACTTCGAAGTCCCAGTCTTCTCGGGACGTGACAGGACGGCAAGGCTGCAGGCGAGGCTGGGCGAGATCTGCATGTGGTGCGAGGAGCACCGTGTGATCGTTGCATTCGGTCCGACGCCGATCTCGCGTCCCGACGAGATCCGCATGCCGAGCCCCGTCAATGTCTTTGCCACCGCCCTCGACGACGTCAGGGCCTTGCGGGACGTGCGCGTGGGTGAAAAAGTGACGATGGCGCGCGGCCAGATGGCGTGAAAAGCCCGCGATGTCGACGCGGGCGACGTGCATCAAAGTATGCCGATGGATAGCCCGATCGCCTCGCGCGCGAAAGATTGCGCGAGATCGTCTTGCGGGCGCAAGCAAACGAACGATGCGGCAACACGTGCAGGAGAGGTCATGCGGGATATTCTCATTCGGGTCGGTGATGTGGCGATCCGCGCGCGGTTGCTCGATACGGCCACTGCCGATCAGATCTGGAGGACGTTGCCGATCTATTCGCGGGCGCAGACGTGGGGGCAGGAAGTCTATTTCGGTGTGCCGCTGTCGGTGAAGCGAGAGGCTGGTGCGCGCGACGTGGTGGAGGCCGGAGAGATTGCTTACTGGCCGGACGGGGACGCCATAGCGATTGGATTTGGTCCGACGCCGATATCGCGGAACGGTGAAATCCGGCTCGCCAGTCCCTGCAACGTCTGGGCGCGGGCGCTCGACGACGTCACGGTTCTGAAATCCGTGCAAGCCGGTGAGCGGATTGCCGTCATGGAAGCGGATAGCTGATCGGCCGCGGAACCGATTTGCTCGCGTGCCGACTTCAGTCAGGGTTGGTGCATGGGATCAGAGAGGTATCAGCGCCAGCCGGCTCGGCGGCGAAACGGCGCGTGCTTCGTTGGACCGGCTGCCCATGCCCGCATCACAGTTCCGGCGGCGGTCAGGCTGAAACACGCAATCCGAACGTGAAGTGTGGTGGGCCCGGCAGGATTCGAACCTGCAACCAGACGGTTATGAGCCGCCAGCTCTAACCATTGAGCTACGGGCCCCACGCTTCGCTCAGCAAGAAATGCCGCACCGCGGACAATTCTGCCATGCCCTGCTCGCTGCCGAGGCACCGGCAGTTTTGAAGACGTTTCGGTCAGCGGCATCCTCAAAACGAAGCGGCTGCGGACCCTAGAAGCGGCGGCAAGCCGGGTCAAGGGATTGCAGCGGCGCCGCGTTGATCGAGCCGGGACAACCCTGCAGGGCGGCAGGGCGACGGGCGCGATGATCCTGCCGCGCCAAACGGCGGCGCATTGACCTCGGCGAACCGGGAAGGTTCGAGGCTGGGGCGAAATAATGCCCTATCATGCCGTTGTTTTACCGCGATCGCTTGGTCTCAATGGCGTCCGGCGTCATTTGTTATCGCTGTTTCGACATCGGCGGGCGACATTCGTGGGAGAAATAGATGGTTCGGGCTGGTGCTTCCGATTTGATCGCGGGAGTCATCCTTGCGGTGCTTTCGTGGGCGGTACTGCCCCAGGTGGCGTTGGCACAGGAGGGACAAGTGGAGCGGTCGGGTGCCGAAAGCGCGCAGCGGCATGTCACGGTTTCGGCGGAGGGGCAGGTCTCGGCGCGGCCGGACGTGGCTCGCATCAACTCGGGCGTGTTGACGGAGGCCGCGAGCGCGAAGGAGGCTCTAAGCGCCAATTCGGTGGCGATGGAACGACTGTTCGCGGGTCTCAAGGCGGCAGGCATCGCTGCTGAGGACATCAAGACGACTTCGTTCGACGTCTCGCCACGTTATCAGAACAACCGGGATGGAACAGCGCCGCGTATCGATGGATACCGCGTGAACAATGGTGTGACCGTCGTGGTGCGCGACCTCGACAACCTGGGTGGGCTCCTCGACCAACTGGTGAATCTGGGAGCCAACCGCATTGGTGGCCTGTCGTTCGATATTGCGAAGGCCGACACACTGCAGGACGAAGCACGCAAGAAGGCTATCGCGAACGCCCGGCAACGGGCGGAACTCTACGCGACCGCGGCGGGTGTGCGGCTCGGCAAGGTTCTAGTCATTTCGGAGGACGCGATGCACGTGTTGCCGCGCGGGCCGATGATCGCGCGCGCCGCTGCAGCCGAAAGCGTCCCGATTGCCGAGGGATCGCAGGAGATCACTGCTCGCGTCACCGTCACGTATGCCTTGGAGTGATCCGTTCGCATTTGTGGTGGTTGCAAGCTCGGCGCGTTCAGTCGAGCTTGTAGACCTTGACGGGCGCGCGGCTCTCGGCCTCGGGCGCACCCGGCTGCTCGAGCCAATCGGCAAAGTTGCGCATCTCTCCACCGTGCCTCAGTTGGCGCAGGTGATGAAGGTTGATTGTCGCAGCAACCCAGCCTGGTTGGTTGACGCGCCCTTCGGCGAGAACGCCGTTGTCCGACACGCCAAATTCGGCGGGAACGAATATGCCGGCCGAACCGGTGTTGAAGTCGACCGCAGCCGACCAGGGCGCATCTCCGATGGTCGGACTGGTGATGGCTGCGATCTGATTTTCGAGGGCACGTGCCATGGCACCCGTGCGCACGCGGTGGTTGCCCGAGATGCGCTCGGTGCATTGCGGCACCAGCAATACTTCCGCGCCGGCCTTGGCCATCGCACGGGCAAGGTAGGGGAATTCGCTGTCGTAGCAGATCGCTGCGGCGATCATGCCGATGCGGGTGTCGAAGACCGCGATTTCATCGCCTGCAGCCATGTTCCAGTTGCGCTCGAACGGCGTGAGGATGAGCTTGTGCTGCTCGGCCACGGCACCAGACGGCGCAACGAACTGGGCGGCATTCACATAGCGACCATCGGCGCGCCTGGAGGGTCCGCTGCCGACCAGGATGTGGACGTGGTGGCGGCGTGCCAACTCGACGTGGTGAGCGACTCGTTCGGCGGCGAGATCAGCGATGGCCTCCAATGTGGCGTCGAGATCGCCAAAAACCTCGGGTCCAAGAGCGTGTGCCTGTTCGATCGAGCCGTATTCGGGGAAGACGAGAAGCTCGGCGCCGGTTTCGGCACCTTCCTTGACCCAGCGTGCGATCTTGTCCTTCCAGGCGTCGATGTTGGCCACGGCGTCGATCGGGTACTGCGCGCCGGCGACGGTCAAGGTATCCTTCATGCTCTCACAGTTCCTTGATCCAGAACTGGAGTTCCTTGGTCGTCTCTTCCGGCTGACCGAGATCCTTCCAGTCGTAATGCGCGACGAGGCCAGGCGCGGGCGCATAACCGCGCTTCTTCCAGAATTCGTCGAGTGCGCGATAATCCTTCGGTTTCAGCGGATGATCGTCGGGGCGCACGACGCGGCAGAAGGTGGAATACCTGAAGCCGCCGAGCCGGCGGGCCTGGGCCTCGCGGTGGTCGAAGAAAGCGTGGCCGACACCGCCGCCGCGGTGCGTGGGCAGGAGCACGCTTTCCCCGCAATAGAACACTTCGGCGATGTCGTAGCCGGCGGCGGCGAACGGTCCCTTGAACTCGTCGTCTGCGTGGACCATTGGCAGTCCGGTCGATGCGCCGACGATCTTCTCGCCGTCACGCGCAATCACGCAGACGGCGCCGGGAGCAGCTGCAAAAGTGGACAGATACTGCTCCTCGTAGTCGAGCGAGCCGTCGTAGAGGTAGGGCCAGTCGCGGAACACGACCATCCGCAGGCGGGCGAGATCGGGCAGCACGGTCTTGATGGCGTCGCCCGTGAGCGATGTCACCTCGAGTTTCATGGCTTGCCCTTTTCCATGCGGTTGTTCTTGCCCAATATGACGATCCGGGGCGAATGGGCCTTTGCTTCCTCCTCGCTCATCTGGGCGTAGGCGCAGATGATGAGTTTGTCGCCGACGCAGGCTTTGCGAGCGGCCGCGCCGTTGAGGCCGATGACGCCTGAACCCTTCGCACCTTCGATGACGTATGTGGCGAAGCGCTCGCCGTTGTCGATGTTGTAGATCTCGACGCGCTCGTTGACGAGTAGGCCGGCCGCGGCGATCAGCTTGGCATCGATCGAGATTGACCCTTCGTAATGAAGATCGCACTCGGTCACGGTGGCGCGATGCAGCTTGCATTTGAGCATCGTCACGAGCATGGGGCGCATCCTTCGCAGGTCGTTTCAAGGATGGTGAAGCGAGGTCGTGGTGATCGCCGATGGGCTCGGCACTTGCCGGTCATGCTTAGATCGTTCCGACAACCGGCCGCGCGGTCACCCTGCGACCTGAGCGATCCAGTCGGTGAGATTGTAATACGTCGTCACGCGCGCAATCTTGCCCTCGCGGATCGCGAAGAAGGTGCCGGCCGGCAGCACATAGGTCTGCCCTTTTGCCTCTGGAAGACCCGCATCCGTGTTGAGGTAGGTGCCGTGGACGTTGAATTCGGCGGCTGCGCGGGAGCCATCCTCGTTCACCAAGATGGCGATGTCTTCCAGCCGCTCCTTGTAGTGATGGTCCATGCGTGCGTTGAACGCCTTGAATTTGTCGATCCCAACCCGGCGTTCGCCCTGGTTGACGTCGTGGATGACGTCTTCGGTGAGGAAGGTCAGCATGCCGTCGCTGTCACCTCGGTTGAAGGCATCATAGTAGCGCTGAATCAGGGCCTGGGTGTCGGCGCGGCTCATCGGGCGATCTCCGTCTTGGTGCTCAAGGCTTGTGGGCGAGGCAACGCGCCGATTGCGTTCAGTGCGCATCGCCCCGGATTTTCGCCGCTCGAAATAGCAGATCGGGAGCGGCAGGGCCACGCGATATCGTGGCCACCCGAAGGGGTGGTAAAGGCTTGCCGTTGCGGATGGGCGGCCGGCGACGTCGTGCACTACGGCGCTGATGGCTGGGGTCCGACCCCAAAGTCGGCGGGCCGAGGAACACGGGAGTGGCCGGCGCCGCGATCGCGTTCCACTTGGCATAAAGCAATTCGGGCACCCGCTATGGGTGCCCGATGCTTCGACCGCTGGAGGGCCAGGGCCGAACGATACGAGAAACGAAGCTTACTTCTTTTTCTTCGCTGCCGGCTTCTTCGCTGCGGCCTTCTTTGCCGGAGCTGCCTTCTTTGCCGGAGCTTTCTTCGCTGCTGCCATTGTCCTGTTCTCCATATTGGACTGCAGTGTTCTGCAACGCTTTCGGACGATTATGCGATTCGGTTCCGGTGGAAAGATGGGTCAAGCCCATGGCGCTCTCGTAAGTGTGAATGGGGCTGGATTGCCACATGTCGAGGGGCGAGCCGCGCCCATCCAGAGGAAGCTTTCCACAGTCGCCATGCGTCGGCGGAGCCGCTGCCTTGAACTGCACTATCGAGGCAATGAAGCCTGCGAGCGCGTTTTTCCAGCGTCTCGGGGCCTCCTTTGCCGCATTGGCGGACTTGCAGCGGTCCGGCCTTGCGCTTAAGCGAGGGGCATGATGGACGTTGATCGAAAAATATCTGTGGCCGCGCTTTATCGCTTCGCATGCTGGCCGGGATTCGCTGAGCATCGAGCGTCGCTGTACCAGGTGGCCGCAGCGCATAGTGTAAAAGGGACGCTTCTGCTGGCGGCTGAGGGCATCAACGGCACGATTGCGGGGTCGCGGGCGGGACTGGAGAGCGTGCTGGCGGCGATCCAGGCGGTCCCCGAGCTTGGCGAAGTCGACGTCAAATTCTCCTCCGCACGCGCGATGCCGTTCGGCCGTCTCAAGGTGCGCCTGAAGAAAGAGATCGTTACGATGGGCATCGAGGGGATCGACCCTCTGCGTGTCGTAGGAACATACGTGGCTCCAAAGGACTGGAACGCGCTGATTGCGGATCCGGAGACGCTCGTGATCGACGCGCGCAATGCCTATGAGGTCGCGCTCGGAACATTCGAACGTGCCGAGGACCCAGGCACCCACAGCTTCCGCGAATTTCCGCGATGGGTGCGCGAGCGGCTTTCAGGAGCCGTGCCCAAGCGGGTCGCCATGTTCTGCACCGGAGGCATCCGCTGCGAGAAGGCGACGGCATACGTCAGGGCGCTGGGTGTCGACGAGGTCTTTCACCTCAAGGGTGGCATCCTGAAATATCTGGAAGAGGTGCCTGAGCCGGAAAGCCTCTGGCGCGGGGCCTGTTACGTGTTCGACGAGCGGGTGGCGGTCGGGCATGGGCTTGCCCAATCGGCCTACAAACTGTGCCATGCGTGCGGAGCACCAGTTCTGGCTGCGAGCCCGGTCGAGGGCGGCGGTTACGTCGAAGGTGGGTGTCAGGTGTGTCGCGGAGCGTCTGGGGTCGTCTGACAGCGCTTGCGTCGCACATCAAACAGCACGTGAAATTGCCCTCGCAACGCCTTTCACACCAGCCGGTCGCGCGGCTCCTTGCCGGCGAAGAAGGCGTCGAGGTTGTCGAGTGCGCGCAAGCCCATGGCGTCGCGCGTCTCGCGCGTGGCCGAGCCGATGTGCGGCAACAGGAACACGTTGCCGAGTTTCGCGAGTTCCGGGTTGCCGCCGGGCTCGGTCCTGAACACGTCGAGACCGGCCGCGAACAGATGTCCACTCTGCAGCGCTTCGATCAGGGCCGCTTCGTCGATGAGGCTCCCTCGCGCGGTGTTGACCAGGATCGCTCCCTTCTTCATCTGCGCCAGCCGGCGTGCATCCATCAGGTTTTGTGTCTCCGGCGTCGAGGGACAATTGAGAGAGACGACGTCGACTGCGCCGAGAAGATCGTCGACGCTGTCGTGATAGATCGCGCCCTGTTCGGTTTCTGGCGGCAGGCGGCGGCGGTTGGAGTAATGAACCTCCATGCCAAGACCGTCGACGATCTTCTTAACCGCGAGCCCGACGCGCCCCATGCCGACAATGCCGAGCTTCTTGCCTGTCGTCTGCACGCCGACCATGAACGACGGACTCCACGACTTCCACTGGCCGCTGCGAACCAACCGGTCGCCTTCTGATGCACGGCGCGCTGCTCCCAGCATCAGCAGCAGTGCGATTTCGGCGGTCGCATCCGATAGCACGTCGGGCGTATTCGTGACGGTGATGCCACGCGCCTTCAACGCCGGCAGGCTGCAGTGATCGACGCCGACGGAGTGGTTGGCGATGATCTTCACGCGGTTGGACAGACGTTGCGCCACGTCGGTCGAAAAGATTTCCGAGTGGCAGGGCAGTATCGCATCCACCTTCCCGCTCATCGCGACGATTTCGTCGCCCGAATAGACGCGGTCCTCGGGGTTGAGGATGACGTCATAGTCGCGAGATGCGCGCGCTTCGGTCGCGTCGGACAGCTTGCGGGTGATCCAGAGGACGGGTTTCGTCATTGCAGTCTCATTTCAAGGATGAACGCGAGTGTGAGGGGAGCGGTTCGGGGCGCCATATCAGCATGGCGGGTGATGCGTTGCCATTCTGAATTGACGATGAATGCCCGGCTCAGGAGCCGTTCAGGCCAGCCAGGGCAAGGTGGCTTCCATCGAAAGACGCCAATCAGCCAAAACCCTATCGCCAAGAGCGCTTCCCCATGGTCATGCCCTTCAGATCGGTCACTGCTGCGATCGCCCTTGCCGCCGCCTTTTCCGCCTACCAGACGCCAGCCTCGGCGGCCTCTTTCAGCTGTATGAATGCCGAGGAGATGAATGCCGCCGAGCAGACGATTTGCGACAGCCACCGGCTCGGCGCCCTCGACGAGCGGCTCGACAGCTGGTACCGGCGGGCGCTGATCCGGGCGGGATACTTCGAGCAGACTGCGCAGGTGCGTGCCGATCAGCGCGACTGGCTCGCGCAGCGCGACGCCTGCGGCGCTGATGACGACTGCCTGCGCCGCGCCTACCGCAGCCGCATCCGCCAGCTCAAAGACTACGTCGAGCATGTCTGACGCGCTCGCCGTGCCACCGGCCTCCCATACACTGGCCTTCCCATAGTTGCGTACCTTCTCCTGATCTCCTTGACTGCCGCCCGGTTCCCCCCGCCGGGCGGCTCTTTCTTTGCGCGCCTCGAGATGTCCTTTGGTCAGGCTTCGGCTTCATTCCGCCGCGGCGGGAATTGTGCCGGGTCAAAGGTCTGGCGATGAGGTGCTATATGAGCCTCATGTGACGAGCGACATGGGACACGCGCGGGCATGGCGGTATCGGAATTCAGCTTTCTGGGCGGTATGGTGCTGGGATTTGCCTCGACCCTGCATTGCGCCGGGATGTGCGGGGGCATCGCGACAAGCCTGACACTGATGTTCGGCCCGAAGACAGCCGCCGAGCGGGCGCGAGTGCTTACGCTCGCACAAGCGGGACGCGTCACGTCCTACATGCTTGCTGGCGCCGCGCTGGGCTATGCGGGCGCCGAACTCTATGGTGGCTTCGACCGGGCAGGCGCTTTCCGGCTGTTGCAGTGGTTCGGCGCGGTCGTGCTGATCTGGCTGGGGCTGACGTTCGCCGGCCTGCTGCCGATGCCTGCGCCGGTGGACCGGGCCGTTGCGCGTATCTCCGCCGGTCTCGCCGGGGCACTCGCGCCGTTGCGTTCGTCGGCCGCCGGTCCTTACGCGGTCGGGCTCACCTGGGGCGTCATTCCTTGCCCGATGGTCTATGCGGCGCTATTCACCGCCATGCTCACCGGCAGCGCGACGGGCGGCGTCATATTCATGGCTGGATTCGGCTTGGCCACAGTAATCCCGGTATTCCTGACGGCGTTCGGGGTGACCACACTCGCTTCGATGGAGGCGCGAGGCCGGGCACGGGTGGCGATCGGACTTGCCATTGCGCTGTTCGGGGCTTCGACCATTATTCCAGGCAGCCCGACCAACGGGCTCATATGCGCCGTGCAGCCCCCGCCAGGCGCCAATGCGGGGCGGTGAGCGCGAGCAACGCGATGGTTCGGGCAGGATTCAACCGCGCACGTTGCGGATGAAGCGTCCCGCGATCAAATCTCCGTCCTTGAGGTTGAAGTAGCGCAGAACGGTGTCGGGCAAGGTCTCGGGATCGGGCATCATCGAGGCATCGTGGTCGTGATTGGCCAGAATCAGGCGGGCGCGAGCCAGATCGGCAGCGCAGACGAAATAGACCTTGTCGTCGGATCGAAACTCGAAGCCATTGTGCATGGGGCTCTCCCATTGAGTGCAGCGGCCAGAATAGTGTGATGATCGAGAAGTCCGCGTCGCAACCCGGCTGAAAAGTATGAAGCGGACTTCTCGATCTCAATCACGACACTAGCAACGGCCGGCATTATAGGTGCGGGGGTGGCTCTGTCACGCACTGCGGCCTGGTATGCAGCTTCACTCGGCAAACCACACGTGCACGATGAACCAGAGGGGGAGCGCTGCGGCGTAGGCGTAGTTCTCCGCCTTGGTGAGGCTGGCGAGGCCATCAACTGCCGCCAGACCGGTCAGAAACAGCGCGTAGATTGCAAATGCCATGCAGAGGTTGAAGCGTTTGGACGGGGATATCAGCGGCGCGCGCGGCGCGGCTTCTTCGGCTGCGGCTTGGTGAGGCCTTCTCGGCGCGGTTCCGGGGTGCCGCTGCCCCTGTGACTGTTGCGGTGGGCCAGGTTCAGATCGTCGTGGCCTGCGCCGGCGTGGCTGTTGCGAGGCGCCGACAGCCTCCCACGCGACATCGATGGCGTTGTTCTTGTCGATCATGGTTTGCCGTAGACGTTTTACGCTGGCGGTACGGGCCGTTCGGGTTGTGCCCAGGCAGCGCAGTCACATGATTTGTTGCGGGCCAAGTCTGCCGCACTCTGATCATTCGTGCCAGAGCGCTTTCGGGGCGGATCGTCAACGCGCGGTCGTGAGGCTATAATGGGGCCGGTGGAGGATCCCATTTCCCATGCAAAAGCTGATCGATCATCCGAGCGTCAAGCACTGCGAAATTGTCGAGACGGAGAAGCTCGACGGAACCGTTTGCAAGCACGTTCTCGTCTATACGAGCCTCATTCTCGACCCCGGCCGCGACGGCTACGACAGGGGTGCGCACGACGCTCTGATGTCAGAGATCCACGGGCTGCTCGACCGCCACCCCGACATCGACGGCGCCGACGTGGAAGGGGCGTAGGGATCATCCAACGGCGTCCCGGTCGGATCGTCCCGGTCTGCAGCAGCACCTGACGTCGATTCGAAATTCAAACTGAGACACTACCGGCGGGGGGTAGTGGATCAGAACAAGAACACAGCTAAAATTAATGCGTCATAGCAGCAACTTAAAAAGTTCTCGACAATAAGAACAAATCATGTACATTAACCTCAATTGCGCCGAACGAGGCTTCATGAAATAAGGGACGAGACCGATGGATATGCCGCAGCTCAGAGTGGTTGAAGGGGGCGTTATGGACAAGCAGAAGGCGCTCGAGGCGGCGCTGGCGCAGATCGACAAGAACTTCGGCAAGGGCTCGATCATGCGCCTTGGCCAGAACGACAAGTCGATCGACGTCGAGGCAATTTCGACGGGTTCGCTCGGGCTTGATATCGCACTGGGCATCGGCGGTCTGCCCAAGGGGCGTGTCATCGAGATCTACGGTCCGGAAAGTTCTGGCAAGACGACGCTGGCGCTGCAGGTGGTGGCCGAGGCGCAGAAGAAGGGCGGCATCGCTGCGTTCATCGACGCCGAGCATGCGCTCGATCCGGTCTATGCCAGGAAGCTCGGCGTCAAAGTCGAGGACCTGCTCATTTCGCAACCCGACACGGGCGAGCAGGCGCTGGAGATCGCCGATACGCTGGTGCGGTCCGGCGCTATCGACGTGCTGGTGGTCGATTCGGTTGCCGCGCTCACGCCCAAGGCCGAACTGGAGGGCGACATGGGCGACAGCCTCCCGGGGCTGCAGGCGCGACTGATGAGCCAAGCGCTGCGCAAGCTCACCGCGTCGATTTCCAAATCGCACTGCATGGTAATCTTCATCAACCAGATCCGCATGAAGATCGGCATCATGTTCGGCAATCCGGAAACGACGACGGGTGGCAATGCGCTCAAGTTTTATGCCTCCGTGCGCCTCGATATCCGTCGCATTGGCCAGATCAAGGACCGCGACGAGGTGGTTGGCAACCAGACCCGCGTCAAGGTGGTCAAGAACAAGGTGGCGCCGCCGTTCAAGCAGGTCGAGTTCGACATCATGTACGGCGAGGGCATCTCCAAGGTGGGTGAGTTGATCGACCTTGGCGTGAAGGCCGGAATCATCGAGAAATCGGGTGCGTGGTTCTCCTATGACGGTCAGCGCATCGGACAGGGCCGCGAAAACTCCAAAACCTTCCTCAAGGAGAATGGTGCTGTCGCCAATGAGATCGAACGGGCGATCCGGCAGAATGCGGGACTCATCGTCGATCAGCTGTTGGTGACGCCCGACGAGGACGTTGATCCGGACGGCGGGTCGGAGGCCGCGGACGCCCATGCCGTCGATGCGGACGGCGATGAACCCAAGGCGCGGGCGAAGCGCTGACCTTTTTATGCAACGTGGCTGGTCTTGAAGGAAAGTGGCCGGATTGTGCCTGCCGACGCTGCCGCCATGGAGTGACAGACGGCGGTCCGGTCCCTGCGACCGGGCCGTCGTTTGCGTTTCCTTGACAGCAGGTTGCACCGGTGCCCGCACTGAGATCGGGTTCGGGCGCCCGGCTGTCTTGTGGGCTGGGGCCCAATTCGGGGCAGCCTCGGCGTCGCCGGCCGGGTTCTAGGTGTCCCTGAAGCGCCCTTAGAACGACGACACTGCCCGGCCTTGCGGATTTGTGGACACTCCACGGCCCCGCAGCTAAAAGGGGCGTGCTTCGCATCGCTCTGCGGAGTGCTTCAAGGGACGTAACGCTATGAGGCGGAACGTTGCGCGGTCTGCGCCTGGTGCCGCAATCCGGCTTCGGCGCGCTCGCGGAAGGGGCATCCGTCTCGTGCGTTGCCGTGCCGTGTCACAGAGATCGGGCATGCACGGTGCCCTGTTCGAGCTGCGTGCCGGCCTCGTCGCAGTCTCGGACAGAAACTGTTGAATTTCCCTCCGAGCCCGGTGCGCGGCTTCATGGCTGGCGTGCGCCGCGGCGACGATCACCGAAGGACCCGAGAATGACCGGCGTCAACGAGATTCGCAAAGCGTTCCTCGACTACTTTGCCAAGAGCGATCACGAGGTCGTGCCGTCCTCTCCGCTCGTGCCGCGCAATGACCCGACGCTGATGTTTACCAATGCCGGCATGGTGCAGTTCAAGAACGTTTTCACCGGCCAGGAGACCCGGCCCTACAGCCGGGCGGTGACATCGCAGAAATGCGTGCGTGCAGGCGGCAAGCACAACGATCTCGACAACGTCGGTTATACTGCGCGCCATCATACCTTTTTCGAGATGCTCGGGAATTTTTCGTTCGGCGACTACTTCAAGGAGCGCGCGATCGAACTCGCCTGGACGCTGGTGACGAAGGAGTTCGGCCTCGATGCCCGACGCCTCATCGTCACCGTCTATCATGACGACGACGAGGCTTTCGAACTCTGGAAGAAGATCTCGGGTTTACCGGATGCCCGCATCATCCGGATCGCGACCGCGGACAATTTCTGGCAGATGGGCGATACGGGTCCATGCGGGCCATGTTCGGAGATCTTTTTCGATCATGATCCCGACGGCAAGAAGGGTATTCATGGCGGGCCGCCCGGTTCGGCGGATGCGGACGGCGACCGGTTCATCGAGATCTGGAACCTCGTCTTCATGCAGTTTGAGCAGTACGAGGATGGCAATCGCGCAATTCTTCCCAGGCCCTCGATCGATACGGGGATGGGGCTGGAGCGCATAGCGGCGGTGCTGCAGGGCACTCACGACAACTATGAGACGGATCTGTTCCGCGCCCTGATTGCGGCATCGGTCGAGGCTACCGGGGTCGAAGCCACCGGAGAAGCAAAAGCCAGCCATCGTGTCATCGCCGACCATTTGCGGGCTTCAAGCTTCCTCATTGCCGACGGCGTGCTGCCGTCGAACGAGGGGCGCGGCTATGTGCTCCGCCGCATCATGCGGCGTGCCATGCGTCATGCGCATCTATTGGGTGCTCGCGAGCCGCTGATGTATCGCCTCGTGCCGGCGCTGATCCGCCAGATGGGCGACACGTATCATGAACTTATCCGTGCCAACGCGCTCATCACCGAGACGCTGAAACTGGAAGAGACGAAGTTCAAGAAGACGCTCGACAAGGGGCTGGGACTGCTTGCGGATGCTTCCCGCAGCCTCTCTCGGGGTGCGGTATTCCCCGGCGACGTCGCCTTCAAGCTCTACGACACCTATGGGTTCCCGCTCGATCTAACTGAGGACGCGCTGCGTGCGCGCGGCATCGGCGTCGATACCAGGGCCTTCAAGGCTGCGATGGAAAAGCAGCGCGAGGAAGCCCGCAAGGCGTGGAAGGGCTCGGGCGAGGCTGCCACAGAAGCGGTCTGGTTCGAAATCCGCGATACAGTGGGTGCCACGGATTTCCTTGGATACGATACGGAAAACGCGGAAGGCGAGATCCTCGCTCTCGTCAAGGGCGGCAAGCCGATCAAGACGCTCCAGGCGGGCGACGAGGCGGAGATGGTGCTCAACCAGACGCCGTTCTACGGCGAATCCGGCGGTCAGGTGGGCGACCGGGGCGTGGTCCTTGGACCGAAGGGAGCACGCTTCAAGGTGACAGATACGCAAAGGAAGCTTGGCGATCTGTTCGTTCACCGAGGCGTGGTCGAGGCGGGCAGCTTCAAGAGCGGCGACGCCGTCGAGCTGCATGTCGATCATGCTCGCCGCACGGCCACCCGCGCCAATCATTCGGCGACACACCTTCTGCACGAGGCGCTGCGTCAGGTGCTGGGTGCGCACGTGGCACAGAAGGGCTCGCTCGTGGCCCCCGACCGGTTGCGATTCGACTTCTCCCATCCCAAGCCCATGACATCCGAGGAGATTGCGGAGGTCGAAGAGATCGCCAACCACATCGTTCTACAGAATGCGCCAGTCGAAACGCGGCTGATGGCGGTGGACGACGCAATTGCCTCGGGTGCAATGGCACTGTTCGGCGAGAAGTACGGCGACGAGGTGCGCGTCGTTTCGATGGGGCAGCCGGAGGGCGAAGGCCCGCACAACAAGGCGTGGTCTGTGGAATTGTGCGGCGGCACGCACGTGAAGCGCACCGGCGATATTGGTCTGGTTCGCGTCGTTGCGGAGGCCGCCAGTGCGTCGGGCGTGCGGCGCATCGAGGCGCTGACAGCTGAAGGAGCGCGCCAGTATCTGGCGGATCAGGATAGACGTCTCAGGGAAACCGCAGCGCTTTTGAAGATCCGTCCGGAAGATGTTGTGGACCGCGTAAAAGCGCTGATGGACGAACGCAGGGCACTGGAGCGCCAGCTCGCCGATGCCAGGCGGCAGGCGGCGATGGGTGCCAGCGGCAGCGACGGCGTCTCCCCCAATGTCAAGGACATCGGCGGCACCAGGTATCTCGCACTGAACGTATCGGGTGTCGAGATGAAGGATCTGAAATCGCTGGCCGACGAGGGGCGCGCGAAACTGGGTTCCGGGGTCGTGGCGGTTGCCAATGCTTCAGCAGACGGCAAGCTCGGTATCGTCGTGGCCGTCACCAAGGATCTGACGGACAAGTTCAATGCCGTCGATCTGGTGCGAGCGGCTTCCGAGAGGAGCGGTGGCAAGGGTGGCGGAGGTCGTCCCGATATGGCGCAGGCTGGCGGGCCGGACGGAAGCAAGGCGGCGGATGCGCTCGATGCGATCGCTGCGCAGATTGCAGGCTGACGTGATCCGCTTGGCAAACGCCGAAATGCCGATTTGGCGCGAAGTCTGGTCAAGCGGTCTGTGCAAATCCCCTCGCTTGGCCCGGTCGTCAGAGGCGGGAAGCGCGGCGTTACTTCCAGCGAGGCTGTGAACAAGTCACTCTGCCAATGAGGTTGAGCAGCCTCTATGGCCGAACCTCATTCAATAGATCTTGAACCGATCTAGCGGCACCTGAAGCACAATTGGCCACCGCCATCGACATATCCGGTGCGCTTCTCGACAGGCATTGTCACGGGAATATTTGTATCGCAACCGCAGATGCAGCAGAGTTCTGTCCCACTGGCGGTCACGTTGTCATGGTGCTTGTGAGCGATCTGCGGATTCCTGGCGAGCGCATCAATGCTACGCAATGTACTCGGGCTGGGCCGAATTTCCGGCTCCGCAAGAAACGGGAATACAAATCTCGCAGTCGACATATTGCCCCGCGCCAAAAATTGCCAAATCCCCCCTGAACAAGACGCAATACCCGCAGTTCATTTACCCGATTCTTGGGGCGATTGGCTGCGCAAAATCAGTTTATCCACAACTTAGCGTAGCATCGGTTGCAAAAGCAGATAGAGTGTTGGGCGCACGAAGAAAGGACAACTCCACCATGAGACGCACGCTTCGTGCCTTGGCATGCATAGGCTAGTTACCCTGTAATTATCGAATGATATGCGATTGACAATCTTTGGTCTTCGGACTGCAGATCCACAACCAGCCAGCAGGCTCCATCGCAATGTTATCTGTTCAGAGCTACAACCAGTGCGCGCGGGTTGCCGCCGTTCTCCGCAATATAGCTTTCGAACAGGTTCTTGAGGAACGGACTCATCCAGAATCCGAGAACCTGGGCATCGCGCACTTTCCAAGTCGTGCCTCGCCGAACAAGGAGCCATCGCACATCGTAGGCGGTGCCGTCCTGGAGTGTGACCCGGGTGTCGACGTGGACGCCGGTTTTCGATTCCTCCGTTTGCCCCGTGACGACTGCGTTTGCGACAGGATACTTCGGAGCATTCGTCGCGGCATATTTGGCGATGAAGTTGATCATGCCGGAGAAATACGTGGTGCGATCCGACTGCGGCAGTCCATTGGCATAGGCACCCAGAGAATAAAGTCCGATCGAGGGGTAATCGGCGTGGCTACGCACGGTTCTGGCAAATTCGCTCTGCGAACTCGAGCGCGCGGCGCTCATGAGGTCCTTGGCGACGCGCTGCATGTAGCGCGCCGGGGCTTCGCCTGCGACGGCGGCAGTAGACGCTGCAAGCAGGCTCGCAATTGCCATCGCAATCGCCATCCACACGCCGTAGCCGGGACGGCGGCCGCGCTCCTGGCGGCAAGAATAGGACATTTGCGCTACGCTCATCATGCCTCTCGTACTCCCTGATCAAGCCGGTGCTCCGCATCCGGCTTGGGCGAAATTCAGCCCATATGCTCCCCAGCGGCGCCTCGATGCCGATCCTCACTGACAGCAATCTTGTCTCTGCCCTGCGACCCGCTTCAAGTGTGCTCTTTGCCGCCCTTGCTCAGCAATCGGGCGTCAACCCTTTCGCGCAAATGTTCGCGCGCTCTACAATCGGCTCCAAAACATGGGCCATATCTTGGCGCCACGCTAATCGGCTGGCCAATTCTTCTGACATTCAATCGGACGCTCGTCCACGATTTCGCGGCGGCTCTTCTGACGGGGGTCGTAACGGGGTCGCACAATCGGGTCGGGGTCTGCCACGGTCCTCAACATCTTCGAAACGATTGCGGCAAGCGCGAAAAGGTGCAGCGGGTGCAGAGAGACCTCCAGTGCCCGCGGTGACCATACCACCGATGGCGAACGGGATGATCGCGAAGCCCACCAAATCCGTCTCAACTGCATCGCGATGCGGCGTTTTTCGGTCGCAACGACACTATGCCGTTCGTGATTTCCCTTCGGTAAAAGCAAGGTGCGTTCCGATACCAGCTGCTACGAGCGATCGGATATCCAAGAAAAAGCGTCCGTCCTGCAGGCGTCAACGCTCCAAGATACCACTTGACACATAAACATATCTTTATATCTTGCGCGGAATTACTATCGTGGAGCCGCGCCCGCCATGAGTTTCGATTTCGATTCACGCGATCTGGTCGCCGCGCTAAAGGCTGCGGCCGAGCCGACGCGGCTGCGCATCCTGAAGTTACTATCGGCTGGCGAACTCAACGTGAAAGATCTGACGCTGATTCTCGGCCAGAGCCAGCCGCGCATATCGCGGCATCTCAAGCTACTGAACGAGGCGGGTCTGATCGACCGCTTCCGCGAGGGTAGCTGGGTCTATTTCTATGTCGCGGACGGCACGCGCGGCGGACAGCTCGTACGTCGTATCCTCGATACCGTCGATACCGCCGATGCCGTGCTGATGAGAGATCAGGAACGGGCGCGGGTGGTGAAGCGCGAGCGCGAGGCAGCGGCTCAAGCCTTCTTTGAGGCGCACGCGGCGGACTGGGATGAGATCCGCGCGTTCCATGTTGCCGAAGCCGAGGTTGAAGCGGCGATCCTCGAGATGCTGGGTTCAGGTCCGTTCGATCTGCTCGTCGATCTGGGCACCGGCACCGGTCGCATCTTGGAGCTCTTAGGCGACCGGTATGCGCAGGGCCTCGGCATCGATCTCAATCAGGCGATGCTGGCCTATGCGCGTTCCAAGCTTTCGCGAGCCGGTCTCGAGAAGGCTCAGGTTCGACATGGCGACCTCTACAACCTTGGTGTGGAGGACAGTGCCGCATCTGCCGTAGTGATGCATCAAGTGCTGCATTTCCTCTCCGATCCAGCGCGGGCGATCGCGGAGGCGGCGCGTGTGCTGGCGCCGGGCGGCAAGCTGCTCATAGTCGATTTTGCGCCGCATGCCCTGGAAGAGTTGCGTGAGCGTTTCGCACACGAACGTCTGGGCTTTGCGACCCAGCAGATCGAGGACTGGATGCGCGCGGCTGGATTGACGCCCGGTCGGATGCGCACATTGAGCCCGCCTGCGGCCGAGGTTGCTGACCGGCTGACCGTCTCCATCTGGATTGCTGAGAAGAGCAGCGCCGCGGGCAAGGCTAGCGGTGATGCCCAGGCCGAACGCAAACTCGAGAGGGCTGAGTAATGTTTGAGACGCGTGAGCGCAAGAGCAGGCTGCTCGGCGAAGGCGACATCGATGTTTCCTTCGAATTCTTTCCGCCGAAGAACGACAAGATGGAGCTTGCGCTATGGGCAGCGATCGAGCGACTGGCTCCGCTGTCGCCCGAGTTCGTCTCGGTGACCTATGGCGCAGGTGGCTCGACGCGCGAGCGCACGCACGCCACGGTGGCGCGCATCGTGAAGGAAACGTCGCTTAAGCCTGCTGCTCATCTTACCTGTGTCGATGCGACCCGGGAGGAGGTGGATACGGTGGCTCGCGCCTACTGGGATGCAGGTGTCCGCCATATCGTGGCGCTGCGAGGAGATCCCGCAGCCGGCGTCGGCCAGAAGTACGAGCCGCATCCGGGCGGCTACAAGAATGCGGCCGAGCTCGTGACCGGCCTCAAGAAGATCGCCAATTTCGAGGTTTCGGTGGGCGGGTATCCCGAAAAGCATCCCGAGAGTCCTACGGTGGAGGCCGACATCGACAACCTGAAGGCCAAGGTCGATGCGGGTGCCGATCGCATCATCACGCAGTTTGGCTTCGACAACGCGCACTACCTGCGCTTTCTGGAACGTGCACGCGGGACCGGTATCTGGGTGCCCATCACACCGGGCATCGTGCCCATCCATAACTTTCGACAGGTGGCGGGCTTTGCGGCACGCACGGGCGCATCCGTGCCGGCTTGGCTGACGCGCCGGTTCGAGGGATTGGACGACGATCCAATGACGCAACAGCTCGTCGCGGCGGCAGTGGCGACGGAGCAGGTCATGGAACTGGTCGAACAAGGCGTTAAGAAGTTCCACTTCTACACTTTGAACCGAGCCGATCTCGTCTACGCAATTTGCCATCTGCTCGGCTTGAGGGCATCGACACAGGATCCACTGGAAGTTCCCCGACAGGCGATCGCGTGAGCGGCGGTCATCGATAGCGACACAATCAGCCATACCGACAAGCATAGCGAGTCATGAAATCATGAAGACGAAAGCCAGCGCCGCCCTTCTCGAGAAGGTCGCCAATGAGCGCATCCTCATCATCGACGGTGCGATGGGAACAATGATCCAGAAGCGCAAGCCGACGGAGGAGACCTATCGTGGCGAGCGCTTCAAGGACTGGAAACAGGATCTCAAGGGAAACAACGACCTGCTCGTGCTGACCCAACCCGAGATGATCCGTCAGATCCACGAGTCGTATCTTGCCGCAGGTGCCGACATCATCGAGACCAACACGTTCAATGCGCAGGTCGTCTCGATGGCGGACTACGGCATGGATGCCGACGAATTCGTCTACGAGTTGAATTTCGAAGCCGCAAAGCTCGCACGTGCATGCGCCGACGCGTGGACCAAGAAGACGCCAGAGAAACCGCGCTTTGTCGCCGGAGCCGTGGGGCCCACCAATCGCACCGCATCGATCTCGCCAAAGGTCAACGATCCGGGCTTCCGCAACATCGATTTCGATACGCTGCGGTCTGCCTACAAGACGCAGGTCGATGCGCTCGTCGAGGGCGGTTGCGACATCATCCTCATCGAGACGATCTTCGATACGCTCAACGCCAAGGCGGCAGGCTTCGCGACGCTGGAAGTGTTCGAGGAGAAAGGCGTGCGCCTGCCGATCATGATTTCGGGCACCATTACGGATGCCTCCGGTCGCACGCTGACCGGACAGACTGCGGAAGCGTTCTGGTATTCGCTGCGTCATCTGCGGCCGTTCTCGGTCGGCCTCAACTGCGCGCTGGGTGCGGAGAAAATGCGGCCGTACCTGGCCGACCTGAGCCACGTCGCAGAGGTGCGCATATCGGCCTATCCAAACGCCGGTCTGCCAAACGCCATGGGCGAATACGACGAAACTCCGCACGACATGGCCTGCCAGATCGAGCCGTGGGCGAAAGACGGCATGCTCAACGTCGTTGGTGGTTGTTGCGGTTCGACGCCCGACCACATCAGACATGTGGCCGAGCACGTCGCGAAATATGCGCCGAGGCCTCTGCCCGACATCGAGCCCAAGATGCGGTTGTCCGGGCTCGAACCGTTCGTGTTCGGGTGAGGCCATGTCGATGACCGACCCGATCGAAGCGCATGACCGGGCAGCTCCACGCCCTCGTTACAGGCTGACGGTGGCCGTTGGGCCACTTGCCGGCCGATCTGCCACATCAAAGCCCATGTCGCAGCATATGGTTCCGCCGTCGTGCCCGCATTGCGCATTTTCCGAGCGCGCTCTACGCCAACATTTGACTGCGGAGGGGGAGCGTGTGCCGGAGGCTGCTCGGCCACGGTGCGGATTCGCCGACACGATGGGGGATTTTGTTCATGCGTATAATCAAGCTCGATCTGCCCGCGACCTACCGCTCGGCCGATCCAGAAATTTCGCTCGTGTCGGACGAGATCCGCAAGCAGCTCTTCAAGGAGCTGGAGCGGATGGACTACGAAATCTCCGAATACATCCGCCAGCGCGCTTCGGGCTATCTTCCGCCGCACTATTCGGTGTTTGTGCGAACGCAGCTGAGACCGGAGAAGACAGGTGCGGTGACCGAGCTGTGGATCGTCGATCCGACGGTGCGATGGCCGGCCGGCCTGTTGACGCGGTCTGCCTGGAAGCTGTTCGTTCCGCTGCTTTCACATGTGGTTCGGGACACCACGCTGGAGCGGTTCCAGGGCGTCGAAGTCGACATGCAGGAGAAGGACGCGCGGGTGACGGTATTGGCACCGACACGCAGCTGGCGGGACCCTGTGATCCTATCGGCGGTCGTATTTGCGCTGACGACGGCGCTATGGCTCGTCGTGGTGCCCTTCTTCCGCGCCAATTTCGGCGGTTGAGACCGCATCTTCAGGCGCATCGTCCATATTCGACGGGTCGGAGGTATCCCGGCGCGGCGCCTCATTGCATCGTGCAGCGCGATTGTCGGGCGGCACGATTGGTCTGTCGACATCATCAGCCCTTAAGATCCCGACCCAATAACAAGGCTCCGGCCCTTAGTGCGCGTCGTTCCCCTACGGAACTGCGGCAATGTGATTCAATGCACGAATTGAGAAGAAAATGACCCAAGGAAACGCAGCACAATCGTTCATCAACGTCGGCGAGCGCACCAACGTCACGGGCTCTGCCAAGTTCCGCAAGCTCATCGAGGCCAACGACTATCCGGCGGCGCTGGCGATCGCGCGCCAGCAGGTCGAGAATGGCGCGCAGATCATCGACGTCAACATGGACGAGGGTTTGCTCGATTCGGAAAAAGCGATGACGACGTTCCTCAACCTCATCGCATCAGAACCCGACATCGCGCGCGTGCCGGTGATGATCGATTCATCGAAGTGGAGTGTAATCGAGGCCGGCCTCAAGTGCGTGCAGGGCAAAGCGATCGTCAACTCGATATCGCTAAAGGAAGGCGAGGAATCCTTCTTCGATCATGCGCGAAAGGTGCTTCGCTACGGCGCCGCCGTCGTGGTCATGGCTTTCGACGAGGAAGGCCAGGCCGACACCATCGAGCGCAAGGTCGCCATTTGCGAGCGGGCCTACAAGTTGCTGACAGAGAAAGTGGGCTTCCCGGCCGAGGACATCATATTCGATCCCAACATCTTCGCGGTGGCGACAGGTATAGAGGAGCACAACAACTACGGGCTCGCCTTCATCGAGGCGGCGCGGCAGATCAAGGATAAGATGCCACGCGTCCACATCTCGGGCGGCGTGTCGAACCTGTCGTTCTCGTTTCGCGGCAACGAGCCGGTGCGCGAGGCGATGCACTCGGTGTTCCTTTATCACGCGATTCAGGCGGGCATGGACATGGGCATCGTGAATGCCGGCCAGTTGACGCTCTATGACGACATCCCAGCTGAGCTTCGCGAACTCGTCGAGGACGTGATCCTCAACCGCCGCGACGATGCCACCGATCGCCTTCTCGAAGCCGCGCCGCGTTTCAAGGGCGAGGGCGGCGGAAAGAAGAAAGAGAAGGATCTCTCCTGGCGCGAGAGACCGGTCAATGAGCGCCTCACGCATTCGCTCGTCCACGGCATCACCGATTTCATCGAGGAAGATACGGAGGAGGCGCGGCAGGCAGCTGAGCGTCCGCTGCACGTGATCGAAGGCCCACTCATGGACGGCATGAATGTCGTCGGCGATCTGTTCGGCGCGGGCAAGATGTTCCTGCCGCAGGTAGTGAAGTCGGCGCGCGTGATGAAACAGGCCGTCGCCTATCTGCAACCTTTCCTGGAGCAGGAGAAAAGAGACCTCGGGCTGGAGAACAAACCCGCCGCCGGCAAGATCCTGATGGCAACGGTGAAGGGCGATGTTCACGACATCGGAAAAAACATCGTCGGCGTCGTGCTCCAGTGCAACAACTACGAGGTGATCGACCTTGGCGTCATGGTGCCGGCTGCAAAGATTCTGGAGACGGCGAAAAAGGAGAAGGTCGACATGATCGGCCTTTCAGGCCTCATCACGCCGTCACTCGACGAAATGTGCTTTGTCGCCGCGGAGATGGAGCGGGAGGGATTCGGCGTGCCGCTCCTGATTGGAGGGGCGACGACAAGTCGGGTACACACCGCAGTCAAGATAGCGCCCAATTACGTGCGCAACCAGGCAATCTATGTACTTGACGCAAGCCGCGCCGTCGGCGTTGTTTCCAAGCTTCTCTCGGAGACGGATAGTTCCGCCTACGTTGCCGAGATCCGCGCCGAGTATGGCAAGGTGCGGGAAACCCATCTTGCCAACGAGGCAAAGAAGAACCGCATTACGCTCGACGCGGCGCGGGCTAACAAATTCGATATCGACTGGAGCGCGTATCGACCGACCAAGCCGCAGTTCTTCGGCCCGCGCGCGTTCGAGACGTATGACCTGGCCGAACTGGTTGCCTATATTGATTGGACACCATTCTTCTCGACCTGGGAGTTGAGGGGACGTTATCCGCAGATTCTCAACGACAACAAGGTTGGCGCCGAAGCCAAGAAGCTGTTTGCAGATGCACAGTCGCTGTTGAAGAAGATCATTGATGGCAAGTGGCTCACCGCAAGCGCCGTGATCGGGTTCTGGCCCGCCAACAGCGTCGGCGACGACATCGAACTCCATACGGGCGAGCCGCGCCACTCCAAGCTTGCCACACTGCATACGCTGCGCCAGCAGATCGCGCGTGATCCCAAGCGCGACCGCGCTCATACCGCGCTTGCCGATTTCATCGCGCCGAAGGAGAGCGGTGTCGCCGACTACATCGGCGGCTTCGCGGTTACCGCGGGTATCGGCGACGAGGCGGCCCTGGCAGCGCATTTCAAGGCCACCGACGATTACGGGCGTATCCTCTTCAAGGCGCTGGCCGATCGTCTGGCGGAAGCATTTGCGGAACGCATGCATGAGCGCGTCCGCAACGAGTTCTGGGGGTATGCAAAAGACGAAAAACTCGCCAATGAGGATCTGATCGCCGAGACGTATGCAGGCATCCGCCCCGCGCCGGGTTACCCCGCGCAGCCCGATCACACCGAGAAGAAGACCTTGTGGAAGCTGATGGACGTCGCCAACAAGGCGGGCATCGCCCTGACAGAAAGCTTCGCGATGTGGCCGGCGGCATCCGTCTCTGGGCTCTATATCGCGCATCCCGACAGCCACTACTTCGGCGTCGGTAAAGTGGAGCGCGACCAGGTGGAGGACTACGCGGCCCGCAAGGGCTGGACGGTCGAGGAGGCGGAGCGCTGGCTTGCCCCGGTGCTCAACTACGATCCACGCAGCCTCAAGGCGCCGAAGGTGGCATGAGGCGGGTGCGAACGACGTGCCGAGACACTTCGGTCTCGCTCTCAGTCTTGTCGCGCTCGCTCACCCTTATGCACAGGTGTCATCGACCATGGTACCTGCGTGTGGTAGGCGGATGGTGCAATGGTGGGCCTCACGCCAATTGGGGGATGCGATGATCGGCTATCTTGTTCTCGTGGCCGTGCAATTTGCGGCGGCATTCGTCGGCGCGCCGCTGGTGCTGCGCTACATCCCGGTCAGCGGTGATCCGCAGACCTTCGTACATGCGACTATTTATGCGGTGATCGTCTGGATCGTCGGCCTGGTCGGCTGTTTCGTTTTGAAGGAGGTGCGCATGCCGACGACGCATACGCTCGCCTCTGCGCTGTTCGGCGCCATGGTCGGAGCGGCATTGATGTTCGTGCCGCAGCTTATTGCCGCAATTCCCTTCAAGTTCCCGCCTCTCTATCTTCCGCTTGCCGGCGCGATCCTGGGCTATTTGGTCCGCCGATGAAGGGTGGCGTTCCCCTTGAGCGTGCAGACGAGAAGGGGCCGCAAACGGATGGACTTCCTTGATCGCATTCCCTGGTCAATCGCTATCATCGGCGCGCTGACACTGGGACTGGCGCCGTTCTTTCCAGAGCCGCACATCTGGGAAAAGCTGAAGATGCTGCTCCGCGGCGCGCTGGTGCGCCCGATCGACATCTTCGACTTCTTTCTGCATGCGGCACCGTGGGCACTGCTCATTGGCAAGTCATTGCGGGCCGTGCTCGGCAAGGGGTCCTGAACGGTCGATGCGCGCGCCCCTCAAATGACGAAAGGCGCGGTCGCTGCCGCGCCTTTCGCTTTCCTTTACCAGCCGTATCGAAAGCTTTCTTAGGTTTCGCTGGGGGGTTGGCTGGTAGTGGTCGCGGAAACCTGGATGGCGCCACTAGCCTCGCTCAATGTGAGGATGCTCCGTCACTCGGATCTTCGATGGAATTTTCTGGTACGCAAACTCTTTTAGATCGCTACACGGGCGTGTCACATGTTCGCGCCCGGCATCAAATCATGCCGAACACGATTGCGGCGAGGAATACGAACGACATCATCGTCGCGAGCACGTTCAATCTCGTTTTGATTTCCATCGTTGCCTCCTGAATATGCACCGTTCCGATCTGGTCGGACGGGTCGGCCAGTGCCTCGGCCGATGAGGCGCAGCCCCCGGGGAGGACTGCAATGAGGAGAGGTTAGATGCGACTAAGGTGCTATGCCAAGCAAAAAAGATGCTGCATTGCGAGGTATAGAGCGCGATCGCAGCAGCAACTTTCGAGCAACAACGAGGAATGTCCTCGGCGTCACATATTCATGGGTGATGATATGCGCGGTACGTCTTGTGTGGCGGGCATTTTCCGGATCGCGGACAAGTAATATTGTAGTAGTTCAGTTACGAAGATGTCCGTGAAGCACGTGTGCGCCGCGAAGTGGTCCGGTTGAAAATATGCGGCGGCGGAATCCTCCGGTGACTGTCTGCGTGGCCTGTCGGCGGTCAGTTCTGTCGGGCGCAGGCGTTCCGGGGTCGTATAGACGTCTCTTCGAGGCGTACGTCACTCTTGCCGGGGGTTTACGCTCGAGGGGCGAGCGCCTATTGCAAACTCTGTACTTGGTGTTCCGTCTCTGACGCCTGGTTGCTTTTGGGGCTCCGGCGCGTCAGCCGAGAACACTCCCGGTGCCTGAACATTCGGAATGGAGTGATACCGCCATGGAGCGTTTCAACGCCCTGCTTGCGACCAAGACCGATGACGGTCCGCGCATCGCCTGGACTGAATTGGGTCGCAACGATCTCATGGAGGGGGATGTTCTGGTCCGCATTACGCATACAACCATCAACTACAAGGACGGGCTTGCGCTGACGAACAAGGCGCCGATCATCCGCAAGTGGCCGCTCATTCCGGGGATCGATTTTGCCGGCGACGTTCTGGAATCGTCGCATCCGGAATTCAAGCCGGGTGACGGTGTCATTCTCAACGGTTGGGGCCTGGGAGAGACACATCATGGCGGCTATGCCCAGTTGGCGCGCGTCAAGGGCGACTGGCTGGTGAAGCGCCCGGCCGGCTTCACGGCGGCAGAGGCGATGGCGATCGGCACGGCAGGGTATACGGCCATGCTCTGCGTTCTGGCACTGGAAGCGCATGATGTGACGCCCGAAAGCGGGCCCGTGCTGGTTACGGGGGCGGTGGGCGGCGTCGGCAGCGTCGCCGTTGCGGTTCTGACAAAGCTAGGGCACCACGTCATTGCCTCAACGGGACGTCCCGAGGAGAAGCCGTTCCTGGAAGGACTAGGAGCCAAGGAGATTATCGCGCGCGAGGAACTCTCCGGCACGGTGCGCCCGCTGGGCAAGGAGCGTTGGGCGGGAGCCGTCGACGTTGCCGGTTCCAATACGCTTGCCAACGCCATCTCGATGACGATGCGCGCTGGCTGCGTCGCTGCCTGCGGTCTTGCACAAGGCATGGACCTGCCGACGTCGGTGGCTCCCTTCATCCTGCGCGGCGTCACGCTTGCAGGCATCGACAGCGTGATGGCGCCGAAAGCCAAGCGCATCACCGCGTGGCAGCGGCTTGCCAGCGACCTCGACAAGGCCAAACTTGCCGGTCTCACGGTGACGAAGCCAATCTCGCAAGTGCAGGATCTGGCGCCGCAGATCGTCGCCGGCAAGGTGCGCGGACGGATTGTGCTCGAGGTGGCATAGAGCAGCTTGGGGCTGCGTTCAGGCGATTTCTGTTCCCGCCAACCGCTTGCGCAACAGGATTTCGCTTTCCGTATCGTTGATAAGACCAGGCATCGTGGCGATCTGCTCGTAGCCGTGAGACCGGTAGAGCGCCAGGCCGCGCGTGTTGAAGGCAGAGGTGACGACGAACTGGTTGCGCTCGCCATTGGCGCGTGCCCGCTCCTCGATCCAGCGCAGCACGGCGCTGCCTATCCCGCGGCCTTGGCTGGCAGGCATGATCGCGAGAATGTTCAAGTAGCTGCCGAACATCCATCCGAGCTTGATGGCGAACAAACCAAGGATCTCTTCCCGCCGCGTCACGAGATAGCGCGGGGCGGATGCCTCGGCCGGCGCACAATAGCGCATGACAACCGCCGGATCGAAACCGTAGCGCTTCCAGGGATCCATGCCGGCAACCGCCGAGGACAGTGCGCGGGCGAGATCGGGCGGCAGTGGTTCGGTGATGGGGACTATGGTCGCATCGCCGGCGCCGGCAGCGGAGATCGTCGCTACCGGCTCGAGGCCGAAACCCGGCGGCAGCGATAACATCGGTTCGGACATGGCGCCGTACTGGTGTGCTTCTTGGGGCGGCGGCGGCCTCTGCGGGATCATCACTGCGGTTGCACCGTCGGTTTCCAGTTGTTCGCTGCCGGCCCGGTGGATTTGGGCAGCTTGCGATGGAAGGCGCTTGCAAGATCGTCATAACGGTCGGTGTCGCCCGGCCGCAGATTGTAGCAGCTGCTGACGATCTCGGGCGTTCCCGCCGCCAGCAGCTCGCTCACGGTTACGAACGTGTAGCCCTGCGCCTTGAGCTTCGGTATGGCGATTGGCAAGGCCTCGGCAGTGTTGAAGCCGCGACCATTGGCGTGGCCGATGACGATGGAACCCGGCCTCGTAGATTTCAGGATCTCACGTGCGATGGCCTTGGCCGACTGGCCGGGTGTGGGATCGCCGGTCGAGACGTCCCACTGGATCGCGAGCAGCCCGGCACCGTTGACCGCGTCGAGAGACGCCTTGTTGCAGGCTCCGAATGGAAAACGGAACAGCGACATGCGCTTGGGCACGCTCTGCCACGCCTGGGGCAATCCGGAGACACACCGGTCCGCGGCAAAGCTCTCGTGGATCGCCTCGTACGCGCGCTGCGGTCCCTCGATCTCCTCGGCCAGTCGATTGCCTGAAAGCAGCCGCAGATTGCGGTGAGCTGCCGAGTGGTTGGCGATCTCGAACAGCGGATCGGCCATCAGTTGGCGCGTGCGCCCGTCGTGCGAACGCAGCCACTTGCCGCCCACGAACAGTGTCGCCTTCACGTGCTCCTTGCGCAGGTAGTCGATGATGGCGCCGTCGTAGCCGGCGATCTCTCCTGGCTGCTCGCACAGGTCGAGCGTCAACGCGACCAGCTTCTTGCCGGGCGGCAGGTTCACGCGACGTATGGCCCCACGCAGGTGAGCCGCTACCGGTTCAAACGGATAGAGCTGGCGCGGCGGTTCAGGACGGTCGAAGGCACGCTGGCCCTTGCGCGGCGTCTTCTCTCCGGGACGGGCGGTAAGCTCGGCTGCGGGAAAGCATGCTTCGAGCAGTCCTGCAGTGGTGCGCGCCTTCGGTGCGGCGGTCTCGCCGGCCATGGCGCCATGCGAGAAGCCAGCCCAGTACAGCGCCACCGCAGCGGCAAGGGCGAGGAGGCATGCGCGAACGGACACGATTGCATTGCGGAACTGCTGCATGGCACTCGATCTCGTGGGCATTCGTCAAAAGGCATTTCCGGGTCGCGGCGAAACTTGGTCAGGCGACGTGTAGCACGCCGCGTCTGCCGGTCGATGGCCAGAATGTGTCGCATCGAGGCTGCAACGCGAGCGGCGTCGAGGGGGCGGGCATGGGTTCGTTGGTTGGTGTGCCAGATGTGTTCTGTACGTCGGAATGCGCATGATCAAGTGGTCTTGGAGCCGCAGTCCGGCGGCATCGTCCCGGACGCTCCGACATCCAACCGCGCGTGTTTGATGCTAGTGCTCCAGCCTTTTTCCGTGCGCATTCAGGCCTATTCGTCTAGATTGGGGATCAAGTTGACATATCAGGGCCCCGTCTGTACGCCGGGGTCCAATGGTAGGCGTACCGGCCTGGACCGCACTTGTGCAGTCGAAATCGATTAATGCGTTGCCCTGCAGCCGGGCACCGGTCGTTTCGTCGGTCGTGCTTGCCGATTGAAGGAGAACATTTGATGGCCCAGAGACGTACCTCGACCGAGCCCCGCGGCGTCTTCGAATCCGTCGATCCAATCTGGCAGGCGGTCCGCAGTGAGGCGGAAGCGGCAATGCAGGCCGAGCCCGGCCTGGGCAGCTTCATATTCGCTACGATCCTTGCGCACGACACGCTGGAGCAGGCCATCTGCCACCGTCTGGCGCGGCGTCTCGATAACGCCGACGTCGATGTGCAACTCCTTTCGCGCCTGTTCGTGCAGGTGCTGGAGCGCGATCCCGAACTTGGCACGGTATTCCGGGCCGATCTATCAGCTGTGCGCGATCGAGATCCAGCCTGCAACCGCTATATCGAGCCGTTGCTTTTCTTCAAGGGTTTCCATGCGCTGAGCACGCACCGTCTGGCGCACGGGCTGTGGCAGCAGGGGCACCGCGACTTCGCATTCTTCCTGCAAAGTCTCGGCTCGCAATTCTTCGGGGTCGACATCCATCCAGCAGCACGGTTCGGCAAGGGCATCATGCTCGACCATGCGACAGGGTTTGTCGTCGGCGAGACTGCGGTAATCGGCGACAACTGCTCGTTCCTGCATGGCGTGACGCTGGGCGGTAGCGGCAAGGAGACTGGCGACCGGCATCCCAAACTCGGCAACAATGTGCTGATTGGTGCGGGTGCAAAGGTGCTCGGCAACATCGGGGTGGGAAACTGCTCGCGCATTGCGGCAGGCTCTGTCGTGCTGGCCGACGTGCCGCCCAACACGACGGTGGCCGGCGTTCCGGCCAAGGTCGTGGGCCCGGCCGGATGCTCGGAGCCGGCGCGCACGATGGACCAAGGGCTTGGCCCCGACGATTGCGGCTGCAATTGATGCACATTGCCGACGTGGGCCAGCTGCAGCGCCAGCAGGCGCGGTAGCGCTCTCGTCGGCGCATGGCCTTTCCACACGATCTGGAGTTCAAACGACGTGACCAAGGACGAACTGGCCCGCCTGCAGAAATATCTTCGCAAGACGTTCGGCGCGACGAACCTCGAGGTCAAGGCGCAGCCAAAGAAGAACGACATGGCCGAGATCTTCATCAACGGCGATTTTATAGCCACCCTGTATCGCATCGAGGAGGACGGCGAAGTCGAATATCAGGTGCAGATGGCGATCCTGGAGATGGATCTGGAAGACGCCTGAAACGTGCGCCGCCGAGGGATCGGAGGCGGCGCGCCTGAGCATCGGCGTTTTCCCGCTGGAGTGATACATGCCCTGCTACTCGCTCGACGACGTCCGCGTGCGAACGCCTGAAAGCGGGCGGTTCTGGATCGCGCCCAATGCCATCGTCATCGGCAATGTCGTTCTGGAAGAGGATGCGAGCGTTTGGTTCGGCACCAGCATCCGCGGCGACAACGAGGAAATCCGCATCGGTGCGCGCTCCAATATTCAGGAGGGCTGTGTGCTGCATACCGATCCTGGCTATCCGATGACGATAGGACCGGACGTTACTGTTGGCCATATGGTGATGCTGCACGGGTGCACGATAGGCGCAAGGGCGTTGATTGGCATCGGCTCAATCATCCTCAACGGGGCGGAGATCGGCGAAGGCTCGCTCGTCGGCGCCAATACGCTCATTCCCGAAGGAAAGAAGATTCCGCCGCGTTCGATGGTGCTTGGCTCGCCTGGTCGCATCGTGCGGGAGCTTTCTGAGGAGGACGTCGTTCGCTTCAGCGCAGCGGCAGGACGCTACGTGGCGAACTGGCAGCGGTTCAAGAATGGATTGAGGCCTCTGGACCGCGGCTAAATCCATCCTGGATTGGAGTGAACCACTTCTGGCCATTGCGGCCCGTTCTATTTCAATAGTCTGAGCATAGGTAGAAGTCCTGGATGGAAGCAATTGTGCTTCCATTTCCGATGATCAGGCTCTTTGGCGCGTGGTGGCTGCTAAGCGCCGCTCGTAGATCACCGCTGCGGTGGCACGCCTGCCAGCGCTGCCGGGCGCGATGCGTCGCCGGGTTCAAGAGCGACCCAGACCTTCGGATTCAAGTAGGATTGGCGCATGACGAACTGATACGGCGTCTTGAACCAGATCTTCACCTCATCGGTCTTGTTGTCCAGGACATAGTCGCCCTGAGCCGTGCGCGCGGTGAGAACCGCATGGCCTTCGCCACGCTCGTCGCGGACCACTGTCATGAGGAGCGCGCTGGCAGGCCAGCCGCGGTCAATCAGCATCTTACGCTTCAGGAGGGCATAGTCCTCGCAGTCGCCGGCGGTCGTCGGTAACGTCCAGTACTCGGTGACGCCGTATATCTCTAGATCGGTGAGCGGCTTGATCGCCCGGTTGATGGAGCGGTTGATGGCGTCGAGTTCGGACAAACGCTCGGGCGTCGCGTCGAGGCGCGTCTCCTCGCGACCGTCCTGACTGCACTCCTTGGCGTTGGCCTCGCAAAAGCGCACGAAACCATAGGGAGCTTGCGACAGGCCATAGATACGCATGAATGCAGACTGGTATCCGCCCGGGCCCGGCCCGCGCACGATCGGATCAGCCTTGACTTCACCCGGTCCGGCCGCACCAAACAGCGCGACGATCGCCACCGCAATATACCGACGCAACATCACATACCCCGTACCACTGACCCTACAGTAGCCAAATTCCCTGCATTTCGCCTCAACGAAGTTCATCGAATTTGGTTCAAATTGTTCCGGTTATCCCCAGCCTATTCCACAGCCCAGGGTGAGAGCACTGTTGACTCAACCAAAACTGCGCTTGATCGCTTCGGGCTCCTGGACCGATTTAAAGCGGATGCCGATGCCGCGCTCGTGGTGGCGCACAACCTCGGCGCGCAGCTTGCCGAGCTGCACCTCACTTCCCAGCGGCGGACGCGCTTCGGTGGCAACATTGGCGCCAGACAGCGAAACGTCGATCACTTGAACCTGCAACGTGATCTCGTCCGACAACTTCAGCGAGTTGCTGTTTCGGCCGGGCAGCCTGCGTTCATGGGCACGCGTTTCCACGCCGGCGAGTTCGTCCCGATTGACGAGCCAGGTTATACGGGCGGCCAGCTTCTCGCGTTTGTGAGGTGTGGCGGTGAAGGAGATGGCAAATCCATCATCGAAGACGCGTGCGACCTTGCCTTCGAGGCCGCCAAGCTCATCCATGTACACAATGATGTTTTCACCGACGTCCGGCTGAACCGGCGACGCGACAGCCATGCCGCCCACTGATACGTCAATGAGTTCGCAGGCGTATTCCTGGCGGTCGGCGCGCATGAACCGGCCGACGAGCTTCAGGGCAAAGCGCTTATGGAGCCGCCGTTCTGGCGCTGCAAAAACGCTGGGAGCGAGTTCGCGTCTGACGGCGAGTGAGGTTTGCGCGGGCATGATCTCGTTCCTGAAGCACCAAACACCAGTGGCAACGCGCCGGTGTCGAGCATTCGAGAGCGGACCCGAGGCGCAGTCTCGCTCAGTATGCGAGGTACGCCTTAATGAGAGGCTAATCGGCCGGCCCTTTTTGGGACAATTGCGTGTCCGGGGCTGGGCGCTCAGGTTTCCCAGCTATCCGCAAGTTGGCGAATGACGTTCAGGACAATCAGCTGTCAGTGCCTTCGGGCTTGCCAAGGCCGCCTTCGTAGACGCGGAATTGGCGGCGATCGATACGGACAATGCGGGCATTGCGCACGTGCGGCAAGAGCGGGGTCTGGCAACGCTGGCTGGCGACCAATGCGTGCGGTCGCCCGTCCGGCCAGATCACTTCCGCCGATTTGAGGCGGCGGAACGCGAGCCTCTCATCGGCTGTTGCGGCGGGATCCTCGAGGCGTGCGAGGCCGCCCAGCAGCCTGTCGATGGTGTCTCTCGTATGGATCAACGGCAGCAATATGCACTCGAAGGTGACACAGCCTTCGGTAGCTGTCTTGACACTGAAAGTGAGGATGCCTGCACCACCCTGCGTTGTGATGGTTTGGAGGTGGCGGGTGAGGGTGATGCGGTCGTCGGGCGTCCAGCCGTCGAGGAAATTCGTGCCGCGGAACTCGGTGCCGAACTCGTCGCAGATGCGCGTGCCTGCGATTCGAAACCGATAGGTGTCGTCATCCAGGCGCTCGAGAATAAAAGTCTCGGAGAGGATGGGCGCAATACGAGCGGGTTCGATCTCGAAGCGGCGCGGCGCCAGCCGGTTCTGCCGTACGTCGTTCCAATATGCGTAAAGTATCTGGGTCGTTTTCGATTTCATCGGCAATTCGGTCCGTCGGCAACCGGGTGCGTGTCGGAGACCCCGGACGCGCCACTTGCGTACGATGGCGAGACAGGATTCCCCCTATTTCGCTATCTGTCCGTGCAAGAGCAGCTTCCGTGCCAGTTGTGGTGCCAACATTCGCGTTATTGCGGTTGTGGGAGAAGCTGGAAGCCGTTAACCGTTCTGGCCGGTCCAAATGACGAGGATGCCCCGTGTCCCAGCGAAGCGAACCCTTGTTCAACGTGCCCACGGGCGTTCTCGTCGTCATAGGTGTGCTGATCGCGATCCATGTCGGGCGTTTAATGCTGCCCGAGGATATCGATACCTGGTTCGTGATAGCAGGCGCTTTCGTGCCGTCGCGGTATTCCGGTGACGCAGCTGCGATGCCAGGCGGAACCTTGGCGATGTTCACTTCGCCTTTCACGTACCAGCTGTTCCATGGCGACTATACTCATCTGGCATTCAACAGCCTGTGGTTGCTGGCCTTCGGCGGCGCCGTCGCTCTCAGGACCGGCACGTTGCGCTTCATTGTATTCGGCGTGATGTGCGGCCTGGTGGCTGCGCTGGCGTTTTTGGCCATGAACTGGGGAGCGCGTGTGCCCGTTATCGGCGCGTCAGGAGCGGTTGCAGGGTTGATGGGCGGGACCATGCGCTTCCTCTTCTCGGCCATCGACATGGGTGGAATATGGAGGCTGCGCGAAGCGCCGCGCTCGGTGCCTCTGATGCCGATCGCCGTGGCCCTCACGGACAAGCGCGTGCTGGCGGCCACCGCTATTCTGATCGCCATCAACCTGTTGACGGTGGTCGGCGTCGGAACGGTGGGAGCGGAACCTTCGGCGATTGCGTGGGAGGCCCATGTCGGTGGCTATCTCGCTGGTTTGCTGTTGTTTGGCCTATTCGACCCCGGGCCCCGGGTTCCCAAACGGCCCAATCTTCGCATCATCCCGACGATCCACTGAAGCGGCCAAGCTCGCACGTTAATGCTGACAGGAAATGCTTGGCCGCCCGTTCGAGATTGGCGTGCCTATCTGGCGCGTTGCATGTTCACGGACCATTTCTTTCGCATTTGCGATGCTGCGGGTTGCGCCAGGTAACAGATTGTCGCACGATTGGGCTGATAGCCGGTGTCTCAGATTGCCACGGGGTCCGCGGACTGGATCAATTGGCGGGGACGACGGTCATATGCGCGCAAGACGCGGTGTCCAAGTGCGAGCGGTTTCGGCCATTGCACGGAGCGGCACTGTCCGGCCGACCAGGGTGATCGCTAAAAGTCTGGTAGTCGCAAGACGACGGACTCGAGACGAGTGAATGCGCGCCGGCCATGAGCGTTGCGGGAATTCCATGATCAGGAGGTTGATCCAATGAACGTCGCTGCGATCCTGAAGGTGAAGGGCAAGTCGGTTGCCACAGCGCCGCCCGAGGACACGGTCGAGACCGTCGCGCGGAAGCTGGCCTCTCGTAAGATCGGCGCCATCGTCATTGTTGGCGATGGCGGACATGTTGCTGGCATCATCTCGGAGAGGGACATTATCCGCGTTGTCGCCGAGCATGGGGCGGCCGCCCTGCATCAGCCGGTGACGGAAGTGATGACTAAGAACGTGATGACCTGCAACGAGGCGAGCACGATCGACCAGATGATGGCGATCATGACACAAGGCCGCTTCCGGCATGTACCCGTGATTGAAGACGGCGCCCTGGTGGGCATCATCTCGATCGGAGACGTGGTCAAACACCATATCGCCGAAGTCGAGATGGAGGTGACAGCGATGCGCGACTATCTGGCAACGGGCTAGTGTCGCGATCGCGAAATTCGCCACATACTGCGGCCGCCTCGGAACGAATTTCGCGTTTCTGACGACACTAGCAATTTCAGAGTTCTAGGCTGCGTACTCATAACGGATTCCCAAATCAGGGAGAACGTGATTCAAACTCTACAAAGGAGATTGGATCATGGCCAGATACGACCTCACCGACTTCGAGTGGCGCGTCATCGAACCGTTGCTG
>JBFWVC010000014.1:0-137770 GCA_050246945.1 Hyphomicrobiaceae bacterium | reverse complement strand
GGTTGCGAGGCGGACTTCTCGATCCCAATCACACTAGAACTCTGAAATTGCTAGTGTCGTTCAGATCGCGAAATTCGTTCCGAGGTTGCCGCAGAATGTGACGAATTTCGCGATCACGACACTAGTGTGATGATCGAGAAGGCCGCTTCATACGTCTCGGCCGGGTTGCGAGGCGGACTTCTCGATCCCAATCACACTAGAACTCTGAAATTGCTAGTGTCGTTCAGATCGCGAAATTCGTTCCGAGGTTGCCGCAGAATGTGACGAATTTCGCGATCACGACACTAGGCTCTCGATGCCGCCGCAGCGATCGGGCGCCAGCGCGGGAGGCACTTGACCCGACTGCGGTCCCTCAGATATTCAAGATTCTGAAACATCGTGGTGATTTGGCCGGCCGGCTTGCAGCCACGTTAAACAACTCGCTAAAAGGCCGTGCGAGACCGACCCTCGGTTGACCCGGCCAAGACGAAAGCGCGGGGACTTGGAGGCGGTCTTTTTTCATGCACGCCGCTCCCGCGCCCGAAGTTGAATTTGGAGCCTGGGCGTGAACGAGACGACGAAGCCCGAAGATCTGACGACGGCGCCGATCTCATTCGACGCCGCCACACCGCCCGCGCGCCTGCAGGAGGCATGGACTCCGTCGAGCAAGCTCGTCAGGTTCACCGGCTCGCCCTTGAAGCTCGAGTCCGGCCAGCGGCTCGATGAATTCCAGGTTGCCTACGCGACATGGGGAGAGCTGAACGCGGAGAAATCCAACGCCGTCCTCGTCTGCCACGCGCTCACTGGCGACCAGTACGTCATCGGCGAGAACCCGGTGACCAGGAAGGCCGGCTGGTGGGAAACGTTGCTTGGTCCCGGCAAGCCCATCGACACCAACAGATACTTCGTCATCTGCGCCAACATCCTGGGCGGCTGCATGGGAACCACTGGCCCCGCCTCGCTCGACCCGCGATCCGGGCGCCCCTATGGCCTCGACTTCCCAGTCATCACCATTTCCGACATGGTCAACGCGCAGGTGCGCCTCATCGACCATTTCGGCATCGACCAGCTGTTCTCCGTCATCGGCGGCTCGATGGGGGGCATGCAGGTGCTCGATTGGGCCACACGCCACAAGCAGCGCTGCTTCTCTGCCATGCCCATCGCTACGGCCGCGCGCCACTCATCGCAGAACATCGCCTTCCACGAGGTCGGCCGCCAGGCGGTCATGGCCGATCCCGAGTGGTGCCGCGGCGATTACCTGAGCCAGGGGCGCGTTCCCACCAAGGGCCTCGCCGTGGCCCGTATGGCAGCCCACATCACCTACCTGTCGGAAGAGGCCCTGCACCAGAAGTTCGGTCGCAATCTGCAGAACCGCGAGGAGCGCACGTTCTCCTTCGACGCCGACTTCCAGGTCGAAAGCTACCTGCGCCACCAGGGCTCGACGTTCGTCGATCGCTTCGATGCGAACGCCTATCTCTACATCACGCGCGCCATGGACTATTTCGATATCGCCGCCGCCCACGGCCAGGTTCTGGCCAACGCGTTCAAGGGAACCAAAACCCGCTTCCTCGTCGTCTCCTTCACGTCGGACTGGCTCTATCCTACGCGCGAAAGCCGCGAGATCGTCCAGGCGCTGAATGCCGTCGCCGCAAACGTCTCCTTCGTCGAGATCGAGAGCAACAAGGGGCACGACGCCTTTCTACTGCACGAGCCGGAGTTCTTCGCCACCGTCGAAGGCTTCGTCAAGGCCGCCGCCCAGCACCGGGGCCTGAAGCCATGAGCACACACGAGGACCGCGCCGGCATGACCGCTCAAAGCCGCAATACCTTCGCCAGCCTGCGCCCCGACCACCTGCTCATCGCCGAGATGGTGACGACCGGTTCGCGCGTCCTGGATGTCGGTTGTGGCGATGGCGCGCTGCTCGATCTGCTCGCCCGCGAAAAGGCTGTCGACGCACGCGGCATTGAGCTGACACGCGACAAGGTCAACGCCTGCGTCGCACGCGGCCTGTCCGTCGTCCAGGGCGACGCCGACCGCGACCTTGCCGACTACCCCGACGACGCCTTCGACTATGCCATTCTCAGCCTCACGATCCAGGCGACGCGGTATCCGAAGACGGTGATCGAGAACTTGTTGCGCATCGGCCGGCGGGCCATCGTCTCGTTCCCCAACTTCGGCCACTGGAAGATTCGTACTGGCCTGCTCCTGGGTGGACGCATGCCAGTCACCGACAATCTGCCCGAAAGCTGGTACGAGACGCCCAATGCGCATCTCTGCACGATCTACGACTTCGCCGATCTGGTGAAGCTCGTCGATGCGGAGGTAGAAGACGCGTTCTCCTTCAATGCACGCGGCAAGCGGCTTGGCATCAAGCAGTCGATCTGGCTGCAGAACCTCCTTGGCGAGAAGGCGGTGTTCCTGTTGAAGCGCAAGCACTGAGCCGCAGAGCCTTATCGCCGCCGCCGCATCGGCGACGACGGGAACGCGTGGGAGCGCCCGCCTACTCGGCCGACGCGCTCTTGGTCGAGGAATTCGTCTGCTTCTTCGCGGTAGACTTCGTGCGCTTCGCCTTCGCGGACTTTGCCGCAGGCTCGTCGCTCTCACCGAACCCGAAGCTGAATAGCGAGGACAGCGGCTGGCTTTCGCTGACGCCGCCACCGTAGGACTGCAGCACCTTCACCTTCGTCCCCACCTTGGCGATCGAGGCGAGGTGCACCACGTGCTCGTTGGTAAGCCGGAAGCAGCCCGATGAATTCGCCCGTCCGACGGTGCGCTCGTTGTTGGTGCCGTGGATACGGTAGACGGTGTTGCCGAGGTAGAGCGCGCGCGCGCCTTGCGGGTTCTTGAGACCGCCCGTTACCGTGATGGGCAGCCCCGGCACGCGCTGGCGCATTTCCGGTGGCGGCGTCCACGACGGCCACGACGCGATGCGGCTGATCCGCTCCGTGCCGGTCCACGTGAAGCCTTCGCGACCGACCGAGATCGGGTACTGGTATGCCTTCTTGCCAGGCAGCACGTAATAGAGCTTGCGAGCCTCGGTATCGATGATGATCGACCCCACGTCCTCGTTCCGGTCGAAATAGACGATCGGCGGCTCTGCAGGCTTGATATCGGGTCTATCGCCGCCCTGCATGAACTTCGGATATACGACGGGCCCATAGGACTTGCGGCGCTCTGCACGAGCGGCTTCCAGCTGCTCGGCCTTCCGCTTGATATCGCTTTCGAACACCGGCCCCCGCTCGCTCCAGCTTTGGGCCAGGACGGTTCCGGGCGCGACCACGGCAGCAACAGCCAGAACAGCCAGCGTGACGGTCAAATGTCTCATGCCGATCCCTCGAGCTTTCGTCGCGACGCGACCCGCGCGTCAGCACAAAGCAGGAAATAACCGCTTCACGCGGCCCGCCACAAGTTCGCAACGGCATTTTGGGGGACCCTTGTGTGCAACTGTGGCCGCAGCGCGTCACCGCCCCTTCGCCATGGCCGCCTCGCCGATGACGCGCGCGCGCGCTGCCTTTCCGATCGTGGCCACCACGTCTTTCTTGGCTTCGACGATGACGACACCGGCGAAACCGGGCGTCACGCGGGAACCGAGTTTCTCGAAAGCCGGCGCCGAACGCACCACGAGTTTCCGGTTGAACGGCGGCACATAGAGCGCGCTGCGCCAGTAGACCGGCGTCAGCAGCGCGTCCAGGAGCAGCTTCTCGAGTTGACGCCGACTGTAGGGTTGCCCCTGCCCGAACGGAGTCGTGTCGATTCGCGCCCAGACCCCCCGCCGGTTCGGCACGACGACGATCAGACTGCCCTGCGGCGCTAGAACGCGCCACATCTCGCGCAGCATTGGCCTGACGCGCTCGGCATGCTCCAGGCAATGTACCGCCAGCATCTTGTCGATGCTGGCATCCGGGAGAGGCAGCTTGTCCTCCTCCGAGAGCGCAGTCAGCACGCCGCCCTCGCGCGGCCACACGAGCGCGCCCTGTCCCGCCGGCATCAAGGCCGCGACACACCCCGCACCACCCCTCAGTCCCAGAAGATAGGGCGTGGCAAATCCGAGACCGACCAGCGTATCGCCCTTCACGGATGCCCAGCGCTCACGGATGTGGACCTGCAGCGTCCGCCGCACGACGTGACCCAGAGGGCTTTGATAGAAATCGCGGAGCTCGACGACATCCTGCTGCATGCGCAGCACTCAAGTGAATTTTGGTTCGGCGCGCAAGTCTGACCAGTCTTGTGCTTGAACTCCCCACCGACCCTCGCGCACCCTGGCCGCTCCCGCGCTGAGGTTAGCTGCGGAAACGTATAGGTTTTTATCTCGTGACATAGAGATTGGGGATAGCCCTGCGCCCGGAGGTTGCTATCATGCCCCTTACCCGGGCCGCGTTGCCTGGAAGAAGCGACGACCCGGCCATTGTCTCAAGATGATTCTATGCTGGGTCGCGAAAGAACGGCTTTTGGGAGAAAACGATCATGCAACTCTCGTCCGTACGACGGACCCCTAACCTGGCAATTGCCCTTGCGGGCGCCGTTGCCATCACACTTCCAATCCCGTCGGCAAAGGCAGACACCTTCATCAACATCCTGACCGGCGGCACCAGCGGCGTCTATTATCCGCTAGGCGTTGCGCTGTCCAAAATCTACGGCGAGAAAATTCCCGGTGCCCGCACGCAGGTGCAATCGACGAAGGCCTCCGTCGAGAACCTGAACCTCCTGCAGAAGGGCAAGGGCGAAATCGCTCTCGCGTTGGGTGACTCGGTGAAACTCGCCTGGGAGGGCAATGCCGAAGCCGGTTTCAAGGAGAAACTCGACAAGCTGCGCGGGATCGCGGCGATCTACCCCAATGTCATCCAGATTGTTGCCTCCAAGGACAGCGGCATCAAGACCCTCTCCGACCTGAAAGGAAAGGGGCTTTCCGTGGGCGCGCCGAAGTCGGGCACGGAACTCAACGCACGAGCGATCTTTGAAGCCGTTGGCATGAGCTATAAGGATCTGGGCAAAACGGAATATCTGCCGTTCGCCGAATCCGTCGAACTCATCAAGAACCGCCAGCTCGACGCAACGCTGCAATCGGCCGGCCTCGGCGTCGCCTCGATCCGCGACCTAGCAACTTCGCTGCCGATACAGATGGTCGCTGTCCCGCCCACCGTGGCCGAGAAGCTTGGACCACCCTACATCTCGGCGGAGATTCCGGCCGGCACGTACGAGGGCCAGACCGAGGCAGTGAACACCGTCGCCGTTCGCAACATCCTCGTCACGCACTCGGGCGTTTCGGATGAAGTCGCCTACCAGATGACCAAGCTGCTGTTTGAGAACCTCGACGAGATGGTGTCCGCCCACAAGGCGGCAAAGGCGATCCAGCTGGAAACGGCAACGAAAGGCATTCCCGTGCCGCTGCATCCCGGCGCCGAACGCTACTACAAGGAAAAAGGCCTGCTGAAATAGTCGGTACTGCATGGGCCGGGGCAGACCGCTCCGGCCCATTTCGCCTCGAGCATGGTTGGCTGAAGTGTGCAGCGGTTCAGCGTGAAGAACATGCTCAAAACAACGCACTTGATCGTGTGCGCGTTTTCACGAAACACGACCATGATCGAGATCACGCCGCAGCCGCGCCTGCATGTCACGTAACTCCCACCGTAACTGCCGTGGTGGCGCAGGCGCTTCCCCGATTGTTTGCAGCGAGACCCTGCCAGATGAGCATGGATAACAACGCATCGGATCCTGGTGCCGCGAAGAACAACCAGATGAGCGAGGCTGACGCGACTGCGCTCGAGCTTCACGATCCGCTGGCCAAGACCTTTCCCGACACGCTCGAAGGCAAGCTTCTGTTCGCGATCGCAATCGCGTTCTCGCTTTTCCAGCTCGCCACCGCTGCGCACGTTGTCGACCTGCCCAGCCAGCTGGTTCGCTCCTTCCACGTCGGCTTCCTGATGCTGCTGGTGTTTCCGCTGATGGCAGCAGCGCGGCACCGCCCGCTCGGCTGGCATGTCCTCGCATGGGCGTTCGCAGGTGTCGGTTTTGCCGTCGCCATCTACCAGTGGTGGGAATACAAGGATCTCATCCTGCGATCCGGCGATCCCAACGATCTCGACATAGTTGTCGGCGTGATTGCACTCGCGGTGCTTTTTGCCGCTACCTACCTGCTGATGGGTCCCGCTTTGCCGATATTGGCGGGCCTCTTCCTGTTCTATTGCTTCCTCGGCCACCTGCTGCCTGCCCCGCTCAATCATCGCGGCTACGATTTCACGCAGGTGATCGACCACATGGCCTTCGGCACGGAGGGCATTTACGGTATCCCCACGTACGTATCATCCACCTACATTTTCCTCTTCATCCTCTTTGGTGCATTCCTGGAGCGCGCCGGCATGGTGCAGCTCTTCACCGACGTCTCGTTGGGCCTCGTCGGCGGTAGTCGGGGCGGTGCCGCGAAAGTGTCGGTAATCTCGTCGGGCTTGATGGGCACCATCTCCGGTTCCGGCGTCGCCAACGTCGTAACCACCGGCCAGTTCACGATCCCGCTGATGAAGCGGTTCGGCTATCGCGCGGCGTTCGCAGGCGGCGTCGAGGCAACCTCCTCCATGGGCGGGCAGATCATGCCCCCAGTGATGGGCGCCGTCGCCTTCATCATGGCCGAGACGCTGGACATTCCCTATTCGGAGGTCGTGAAGGCGGCAGTCGTTCCGGCCATCCTTTACTTCGCCTCCGCCTTTTGGATGGTGCATCTGGAAGCTGGAAAGCGGGGTCTCCTCGGCCTTGGCCCCAATGAGCTTCCCTCCGCAAGAACTGCCATCGTCAAGGGTTGGCATCTGCTCCTTCCACTTGCCATGCTCGTCTATCTCCTGTTCTCCGGATACACGCCCCTGTTCGCCGGCACCGTTGGCCTGGCCCTCACCGTGCTCTTGATCCTTGGCGCGTCCGCCGCACTGGGCCTGCCCGCAGGCATCCTGCGCTATATTTTCTGGATCGGACTGGGCATCGTGGGTGCCGCCTTCCTGAAGTACGGCATCGCCATTGTCGGCCTCGGTATCGCCGTCCTCATCGTTGCCAACATGTTGATGCGTGAGGGTCGGCAGTCCGTGTGGAGTGTGATCGTCGGCCTCGCCGAAGGTGCGAAAACAGCGCTGTCGGTAGGCATCGCCTGCGCCATCGTCGGCATCATAATTGGCACCATGACTTTGACCGGCGCCGCCACCACGTTCGGCGGCTTCATCGTTTCGGTCGGCAAGGAAAGCCTGTTTCTGTCGCTCATCCTGACGATGATCACCTGCATCATCCTTGGCATGGGCATCCCCACGATTCCCAACTACATCATCACGTCATCGCTCGCCGGTCCTGCGCTCGAGCATCTCGGTGTGCCGTTGATCGTCTCACACATGTTCGTCTTCTATTTCGGCATCCTCGCCGACCTCACACCGCCCGTCGCGCTGGCCTGCTTCGCGGCGGCACCGATCGCTCGCGAATCCGGATTCCGAATATCGCTCGAGGCGGTGAAGGTCGCCGCGGCCGGATTCGTCATTCCATACATGGCCGTTTACACGCCAGCACTGATGCTGCAGGACGGCGGACCTTTGTCGGCTGCATACGGTTACCCCATTGCAGTCGCATACATCGTGATCAAGGTTGCGGTCGCCATCGCGCTCTGGGGCGCCGCCGTGATCGGCTATCTGCGCACGCATATGCTCTGGGGGGAACGCATCCTGGCGGCGGCCTCTGCCGCAACCCTGATCGCAGCGCTGCCACTTACCGACGAGATTGGCTTCGCCCTCGCAGTACTCACCTACGTCCTGCATCGCTGGCGCACGCGCAACGCCGCAACATCGGAGACGACCTGAACACATCATGCCGCTCTGTCTTATCGAAAGCACCAGGATCGCCGTGATTGCCGCTCAGACATTCACGCTCGCATGGACGCACTCGGTCGAAAAGACGGGCTGGGAGGAAGACTGGCGCCTCGTATCCGGCGAGAACGTGCTGGAACTGGAAACCGCACGCATCAAGGGCTCCGGCGCGGGGATGGAGCCGCCCGACGACGCCCGCCTCGTCGGCGGCTGGTGGCAGTATCACCCCAGGGACCGGCGGCTGCATGAATTGCGACTCGCCAACAACGGAGGAGCCGCCGGCGCCTGGCGCATATGTTCGGACGGCTCGTGCCGCGAACTGCCGAGCAGCCCCGGCAGCGCGGCCGAGTATGTCATAAGGCCCTGTCCACCCGCCCCATGATCGGGAGCCTCGCCCGCATCTCTCGACAGCCGCAGCAATATCGTCGACAAGACCTTCGCAACAACCTGCTCACACGAACTGGACGCCGCGCACGGCACCGAAAGGACGACCATGCCGAACCTGGAAATCCATCTCTTCCCTTGTCTCGACGACAACTACGGCGTTCTGGTCCACGATCCCTCGACCGGCACCACGGCCTCCATCGACGCGCCCGATGCCGACGACGTGTGCGCGGCCCTTGCCGCGAAGGGCTGGAAGCTCACCCATATCCTGACCACGCACCACCATCACGATCACACCGGCGGCAACGCCGAGTTGAAGGCGCAGACCGGATGCATGATCATCGGCCCCACCAAGGAGGCTGCGAAAGTGCCCGGCATCGACAAGGCCGTCGGCGAAGGTGACGCCTTCAAGCTGGGCGGCTACGACGTGAACGTGATCGGGACTCCAGGCCACACGTTGGGGCACATCACCTATTACATCCCCGCGGCAAGCGTCGCCTTCGCCGGGGACACGCTATTCGCACTCGGCTGCGGCCGCATCTTCGAGGGCACGCCCGAGATGATGTTCAACTCGCTCCAGAAGCTGGCAGCTCTGCCCGGCGACACGACCATCTACTGCGGCCACGAATATACTGCCGCCAACGCCCGCTTCGCGCTCACCATCGAACCGGAGAACCAAGCGCTGCAGAAGCGCATGAATGAGATCGAGGCCCTGCGCGCGGCCGGCAAGCCCACAGTTCCGACCACCATCGCCGCCGAGCTTGCCACCAACCCCTTCCTGCGCGCCCACATACCCGCGATCCAGCAGAGCCTGGGGATGACCGGAGCACCCACATGGCAGGTCTTCGCCGAAATCCGCGAGCGCAAGAACCGTGGCTGACGATCTCTTTGGCCTGACACCGGAAGCGGCCGCGCTCACGGTCGACGACGTGGTCCGCCTTCTGGACCTGGCCCCGCATCCGGAAGGCGGCTTCTACCGGGAGACGTTCCGCGACGCAGCGACGCTGCCGGGCAGCCCGGCACGCGCCTTGTCGACATGTATCTATTTCCTGCTTCCCGGCGGCCTCGTCTCGCGCTGGCACACGGTCGACGCAGTCGAGACATGGCACTGGTACGCGGGTGCACCGCTTATGCTCAGCATCGCCCCGCCGGAAGGCGGCGCGATCCGGCAGCAACGTCTTGGAAACGATCTGCGCTCTGGTGCCCACCCGCAGGGCATCGTGCCCGCCGGTCATTGGCAGCAGGCCGAGAGCCTGGGGGAATGGACGCTGGTCGGCTGCACTGTGACCCCGGGATTCGAGTTTTCCTCATTCACAATGGCTCCTGAAAGCTGGTCTCCCGACCGGGACCCGCACGCTGAATGACGCCTTACTGCACGCGGCTGCGCGCACATGATCGCACCAACGCACCAGCGCAAGCGTTCCAGCCCCATGGATTGGTGCAATTGTGACACACGAGCGGTGTCGCCCGCCCGTTATCCACCCCAGGCCAGTACGGCCGCACGCAATCAATCTGTTGAAAACGCGCAAAAACAAGCCATCGCTGCGTGATGCGGCCCGGCTACGCTTGCCGCTTCAACGCGACTCACAGAAAACTGCCCCTGTACCTAAGGAATTCGACGAACTCGGGGGGCCTTTCAGCATGAAGCGTGAGCAGCCGGGCGCGATTTTGAGCACGGTGTTCGTCGATTACGACAACATCTACCTGTCGCTCAAGCGCAAGAGCGAAGAGGCAGCCAAGCGCTTTGCCAAGGATGCCCCACTGTGGCTGTCCGAGCTGACGAACGGCCGTCTCATTACGCCGACCAACGGTCCCGCATTGGACCTGAAGCGCCGCATTGTCATGAACCGCTGCTACGGCAATCCCGTGCCACGCCGCAATTCGAATGACAATTCCACCGACATGAACTCGTTCCCGTTCGTCCGGCACCACTTCCTGCGTGCCGGCTTCGAGGTGGTCGACTGTCCGCCGTTGACAGCTCAGCTGAAGAATTCGTCCGACATTCGCATGGTGATGGACGTGCGCGATTATCTCTCGCACGACACCTATTTCGAAGAGTTCATCATCCTCTCCGGCGATGCGGACTTCACGCCGCTCCTGCACCGCCTGCGCGCACATGCGCGCCGTACGGTCATCTTCGCCAACGACTATACCGCTGCACCCTATACTGCGATCAGCGATGGCGAAGTGCGCGAGTCCGATCTGATAGCACTGCTGCTCGAAGGCCGCGCACGCACCGAGGCTGAGGACAACACGTCGATCACTGCGCAAGCCGCCGCGCCGGCGCTGCCCGCTGCGGCCGACCTCGAGCAAGCGCGCCGCGATATCATCAAGGAAGTCATCTCGGCCGTCCGCTCAGCCGGCCAACCGGTACCGCTCGAAGCACTTGCCGATCGCGCGGTTCGCAATCTGGGGCACGATCGCACTGCCGGCACGTCGTGGGGTGGCGTCGGCAGCTTCCGCGACTTGTTGTTGAAGGGTCTGCCCGAAGACATCCGCCTCAATGAGCAGCCGCCATATTTCGTGTTCGACGCCAGTCGCCAGATTACCCACGCGGCTGAGCCCGAACCGTCCGTTCCGGAAACACGGCAGGAAGCTCGCGCTCCCGCACCTGCCGCTCGCGAAACTCGCATCGAGCCGCGCCTCGATGCGCCGCCTGCCCGGACGGAGCCGCGCGAATCATACTTCGGCACACGTTCAGCGCCTCCCCGCGAGCAGCGCGCCGAGCCTGGTTTCGACCAGCATAATGAGCTGCGCACCGACCGCACACCGGCAACTCCCGCACTGCCCCTCGGTCTGCCCGAACGCCAGACGCACGCTGCAACCTACATCACGCAGCAGCCGGCCGAGCCGCGCCTGCCCCAACCTCAGATGCGTGCGCCAGCAGCAGCGGCACCCGCTGCCCCGGCGCCGGCACCAGTTCGACAGCAGCATCAGCCGGCCCAACCCGCAGCGTCGGCTCCAACGCCCGCGCCGGCCACTGTACAGCGCACGCCAGACAGCGGCGCCACAGCGATCCAGCGCTCCATTGCCCGCATTCACGAGGCCTGTCAGGCACCGCCGCTGTCACCGCCCGAATACCGCGCAATGTTTGACGTGATCGCGCAGGAGATCAACCAGAACGGGCTCAATGGCCAGCAGACACTGAGCAACATTTCGCAGCGTGCGCAGGAACTGGGCATCGAAACCCGTCGCGACGACGTTCGCTTCATCCTCGATGTCATCAGCGAGACCGATCCGTGGTTCGACCAGGGCGCGTCAGCGAAACTCTTCGCCGGCCGCTTCCGCAACTTCGTCGTCGCCCGCTGCCGCAGCCAGGGGTTGACACTGTCCGCAGACGAACTCGATCTCATCGATGCGTGGTTTGCTGGTCCCGCCGCGCCGCAACAGCGTGCACCGGCCCGCACGCAGCAGCCGACCTATCAGCAAGCGCAGGCAACCGGCACCGACGGTCCTGCACCGGCAGCCGGTGATCGTTGGATGGGAGCGCAGCCGCAGGCCCCGGCTGCGCAGCAACCTGCCCAGGAGCGGTTCGCGGCTCCAAGCGACGATCTCAGCGGCGACGAGTTCCCGCGCATCGTCCGCCGCGGCAGCATTCGCTAACTCGCTAACTCATCGCAACAATCCAAAAAAGAAACGCCCCGGCTCTGCTGGGGCGCTTCTTGTTCTCACAGCATGCTTCGGAGCGAGCCGCTCCTCCGGCCGGTGGTGCAGATACTCGCCCCGCCAGACCGGCGCGGCCAGCGACGGTCAGCGCGCAACTGCGGCCCGCCGCCCTCCGGCCGATCGGCTGGACGAAGGAAGGTCGCAAGTCTGCATGCGCAACGAGGTGCTCGGGCGTCGGCTTTCAAACGCCAGTGGCGACAAAGTCACGCGCAGCCCGTATCGGCCGACATCACGAGAAGAACTGCCCGCCGTTGGCCGAGATCGTCGATCCAGTGATGAAGCCCGCATCGTCGGATGCCAGAAACACCACGCATCGCGCGATCTCTTCCGGTTCGCCTAATCGCCCAACCGGGATGAGCGGCAGGATCGACTTCTCCAGGACGGCAGGATCGATGGCGCGCACCATTTCCGTAGCGATGTAGCCGGGGCAGATCGCGTTGACCGTGATGCCCGCGCGCGCGCCTTCCTGTGCCAACGCACGCGTGAAGCCGATGTCGCCGGACTTGGCCGCCGAATAGTTCACCTGCCCCATCTGACCCTTCTGGCCGTTGACCGACGAGATATTGATCACGCGGCCGAACTTGCGCGCGCGCATCCCCTCCCACACCGGCCGCGTCATGTTGAATAGGCCATTGAGGTTGGTGCCTATCACCTCGTCCCACTGCTGCTTGGTCATCTTGTGGAACATGCCGTCCCTCGTAATGCCGGCGTTGTTGACCAGCACATCGACGGGACCGAGATCCTTTTCGACACGCGCTACACCGGCCGCACACTCTTCGAAGTTGGCTACGGACCACTTGTAGACCGGTATGCCCGTCTCCGCCTGGAACTGCTGCGCGGCCGCGTCGTTGCCGGCATAGTTCGCGGCAACACGATAGCCCTTCTGCTTCAGCGCGATGGAGATGGCGTGGCCGATGCCGCGCGTGCCTCCGGTGACGATGGCAACACGTGCCATGGGCTTCCTCCTTTTTTATGTTCTCACTGAGCCCAGACTGACGATCGCTTATCGGTTCCGGGCGGAAATCGGGGAACTTGGTGAAGATCTGTAGTGTGCAGGATGAGCGCCGGCCCGGCGGCAGACCAGACCGGCAATGACCTCAGCCTCAATCGCGCTCGACGCACAAGGCAATGCCCATGCCGCCACCGATGCACAGCGTGGCAAGACCCTTCTTGGCGTCGCGCCGCTGCATTTCAAACAGCAACGTATTGAGCACGCGCGCGCCCGATGCACCGATCGGATGACCGATGGCGATTGCCCCACCGTTGACGTTGACCTTGTCGGTATCCCAGCCGAGACCCTTGTTGACCGCGCACGCCTGTGCTGCGAACGCTTCGTTCGCCTCCACCAGGTCGAGATCCTCCTTCTTCCAGCCGGCCTTCTCCAGCGCCTTCTTGGAAGCTGGAATCGGCCCGGTTCCCATGATCGAAGGATCGACGCCCGCATGCGCCCATGACACGATTCGCGCCATCGGCTTGATGCCGCGCTTGGCCGCTTCCTCAGCGCTCATCAGCACGACCACGGCGGCGCCGTCGTTGATGCCGGACGCGTTGCCGGCCGTGACGGTGCCTTCCTTGGGATCGAATGCCGGACGCAGCTTGCCGAGACTTTCGAGCGTGACGCCGTCCTTGATGTACTCGTCAGTGTCAACGACGATGTCGCCCTTCCTGGACTTGATAGTAACGGGCGCGATCTCGTCCTTGAACTTGCCAGCCTTGCGTGCTGCTTCCGCCTTGTTCTGCGAGGCGGTGGCGAACTTGTCCTGCTCGTCGCGCGTAATCTGGTATTGGCGCGCAACATTTTCTGCCGTGGTGCCCATGTGGTAGTTGTTGAAGGCGTCCATGAGGCCGTCACGCAGCATGCTATCGAGCATCTTCATGTCGCCCATCTTCGTACCGTTGCGCAGATGCGCGACATGCGGCGCTTGGCTCATGCTCTCCTGACCACCGGCAACGACGATCCGCGACGATCCGTCGAGGATCTGCTGCATGCCGAGCGCTACCGCGCGAAGACCCGACCCACACAGCTGGTTGATACCCCAGGCTGTCGAATCGACCGGAATGCCAGCGGCGATAGCCGCCTGGCGAGCGGGATTTTGGCCGGTGTTGGCGGTCAGGATCTGGCCGAGGATGACTTCGTCGACGTCACCCGCCTCGATGCCGGCTCGCTGCAGCGCAGCCTGGATCGCAACCTTGCCCAGCTCGTGTGCTGGCAGACCTGAAAGAGCGCCGTTGAACGAGCCCACGGGGGTGCGCGCGGCGCTGGCGATGACAATGGTTTGCTTCTCACTGCTCATGGTGAATGCTCTCCTCGGGGGGTTGTTCTCTGAAAATAGGGGAAACCGATGGTCCTTCGACCGTATCTGCTTTTTTGGTTGGTTCGGCAGGTAACGGCACGATAGCAGCAGGCCTGCGCTGACCGCAATTCCGACAAGAGGGGAATGCAGCAGCCTAAGAAAGCGCCAAAACGTGTTTGACGGCAACACTCTGCGTGCTACGATTTCGCGGCGCACAAGACCTTGGTCCGTTATCGGATTATGCGGACCTGTACCGTCTAACGGGACGCGGACTTGTGGGACAGCATGGTTGAGGAAGAGCACGGTACGCGCAATGCTGAACAAGACAGAAATTCAGGCCGACAAACGAGAAGCCGTCGTCATCAAGAAGTATGCGAACCGCCGGTTGTACAACACCGAGACGAGCACGTACGTGACTCTGGATGACTTGGCCCAGATGGTGCGCTCCGATCGCGATTTCGTGGTCTACGATGCTAAATCCGGCGACGATCTCACCCATTCCGTGCTGACTCAGATCATCGTCGAACAGGAAGGCCGCGAGGGTGGCCAGACGCTGCTGCCCATCCCATTCCTGCGCCAGCTCATCCGCTTCTATGACGATAGTATTGGCCGCATGGTTCCGAGCTATCTCCAGTTCAGCCTTGAAACTCTTGCCAAGGAGCAGGAGAAATTCCGCAACCAGTTCGCCAATGCCTTTGGTAATCCGGCCGCCGCGTTCGAGGCCTACCAGGAGCAGGCGCGCAAGAACATGGCCATGTTCGAACAGGCACTCTCCATGTGGTCGCCGTTCGGTCCCATGCAGGGCAAGAAGCCCGCATCCCCCACGGCTCCTCAACAGCCCGGTGCAGCCGAACAGCCTGCCAACTCGACCGACGAGCTTGGAGAATTGAAGGCCCAGCTGGCGGCGATGCAGGAAAAGATCGAGAAGCTGACCGAAAGTCGCAATTAAGCTCGGTCAACCCAACGGCGGCAGTGAAAGCAAGGTGAGCTGAAGTGCGGCGCCACGCAGCATGAAAATCATGCTCGATTCAAAGACTTGGATCGCGTTAATGCGTGCATGCGACACGCACACGATCTAGAGCCTTTCAGGCTCTGGATCTGAATGGCTCTCGTACGGGCCCGCTCAGACTTTGAACGCAGGAAGCAGCGACGGCGGATCCGTGACATCGGCATACAGTTCCGACGCGATTGGCAATCCGTAGAGATATCCCTGCAGATAATCGATACCGGCCCGAGCGAGCAGTTCGGCCGTTTCCACGTCACCCACCCATTCCGCCACCGTCTTCATCTTGAAGGTACGGGCGATTTCCACCATCGTGCTTATAAAGACTTGATCCGCGTTATCGATGAGGAGGTTCTTCACGAACGCTCCGTCGATCTTGAGCATATCGACGTCGAGTCGCTTCAGGTTTCTGAAGGACGTATACCCTGCGCCGAAGTCGTCGATCGCCACCTGACAACCCATGTCCTTGAGGCAATCGACGAAATACGCCGATTGGTCGATATCCTGGATAGCCGCGGTCTCGGTGATCTCGATCGTCAAGCGCTCGGTGATCGCACGATCGCGCCGTGTGAGTTCACCAAGACTTGTGAGCCAATCCTTGTCCGATGATGTCAGTCCCGACACGTTGAGCGACATACGCAGTGTCGGATGCTTGCGCAGCAATCCGACCGCAAGTTCCAGCGTTCGCAGGTCGATCAGCCGCGCCATCCCCAGCTGTTCGGCCACAGGCACGAAATCGCCTGCGGAAATGATGCTGCCGTCTGACTTGTGCAGCCGCAATAGACATTCATAGAGCTTGGGAACGTGCGTTTCTGCATCGACGATCGGCTGCAGCACCAGTCGCATGCGGTCGTCGTCCAGCGCGCTGATCACGTCGTCGGCGACCGACATCGACCTCTGCCTTACGGTCTCCCGCGTCGGACTAGGCTCATACGCCATGAAGCAGTCAAAGCGCTTCGCGCGCGCACGATCGAGCGCCTGCAACGCGCAATTCATGGCATGGTGCACGGTTGATGCCTGCGTGGGCACCACCACGCCGCCGATCGAGACCGTGGCGGTAAGTGGACACGCGGACGTGCGGATTGATGCACTTCGCACGCCCTTCATGAACCGGTCGGCTGCGATCTGCATCGCACCGGGGCCACAATCGTTGATGACCACTCCAAACTTGTTTGAAGAATAGCGCCCAAGAGTATCGCCCGCGCGCAGCTTCTCCTTGATGAGACGGCCCACCGCCGCGATCACCTCATCGCCGACGTCGAATCCAAAGGTCTCATTGATCAGCGTCAGATTGTTGATCGATATGACCATGAATGCTGAAGAGCCGTCGTTGCGTATCGAGCGCGCGATGACTGCTCCCAAAGCTTCCGTCAGCCGGATCCGGTTCAGCTGGCCTGTGAGTTCGTCGTGGTCGGTATGATAGAGAAGCCGCTGCTCCTCGATGAAACTGTCGTTGATGACGCGCAGGACACCACGTGCCAGCAATGGCTTGCCGTCCTTGCCTGGCCAGAAGCGCCCGTGATCCTCCAGCCAGATCGACAGGCCGGAGCGTCGGCCACCTGGCTGGAAGCGGTATTGGATGCGGTAGGGAACGCCACGCTCGGTCTCATCGGATAACCTGTAGGCGATCCCTTCCAATCGACGGCTGATATGCTCGGCCGCGATCAGGCCGTTGAAGTCATGCCCCGTCGCGATCGCATCGAGACCGGCAACCCGAAGTACGTCCGGCGCATTGCTTTCCCAATCGATCTTGTCGCTGGAGACGTCCCAGATATAGGCGGTTTCCTCGATGCACGACAGAACGCCAACGAGATCGAGCGATTCGGATTCCACGCTTGGCTCCCCCGACTCCTTCTGCGCCAGACCGTTCGTAGGCTGTGCGTTGATGGCAATGGGTTTTTCCGGCACGGTGGACGTCCAAGTTTTCATTGCGCTGGCAACACTTGACCCGAACCAAAATGCGGGGCATCGCCGCTCGCGCGCTCCTGAAACGTCAAGTTAGATGCAATTTGCTAACAACTGTTAAAGTCTGCCCCCTATCCGTCCCAGTTGCCGCGGCGATCGGAAATGAAAAACGGGTGCGGCCACGCGGCCCACCCGTCTTTCGAATGCTCCAAAGGCATACGGTTCAAACAGCCGCTTTAGTTGTCCATTCCGCCGAAACCGATGTCGCGGCGCGCCACGCGAATGCCGATCGTGTAGCCCGCGATCACGTCGATCAACGCCGCCACCATTATGGTGAAGAACACCGAGGTGAAAGCCTTGTCGACGAGCAGGAATTCGATAAGACAGGCAATGAAAACCAGCATCGACAGGCCGTGGTCGAGCAGCGACGCGGTTGACGTATAGGTTGCCTTGATGATTTCCACGAACAGGACAAGCAACGTGACGAGGATGATCAGATCGCCCCAATTGAAGGACCAGCTCGCATCCCCACGCACGGACGGCAGCGCGAAGATCTCGGTGCGCAGGCCGTATTCCGGCGCCACTCCGCCGCCGAGCAGAACGACGACGTTGTACATGATGAACGCAACGATCATCAGCGGAATGGATCTGAGCGACATGGGATCTCCCTCTGGTTGTTCTGGTTGACCGCCTAGCGCAGGATTGTGACGGTTTCACTGTCACCCGCGTCGCTATTGCGGAACGTCGGGGAGATATGATGCCCGCATCATTGCCGGGGCACGCAAATTCCCTGTACGCCGCAGACGCTAGCATGACCCTGTGCACGCACGCCACCACCCGTCGATGAGCGGTGGCGCCATACCGAACCATCCGGGGCGAGGCGATTACGCCTCTGCTTTTGGAGCAAGAATCTGGCGACCGCGGTACTTGCCCGATTTCAGGTCGATATGGTGCGGACGGCGGCGCTCACCCGACTCCTTGTCCTCCACGTAAGCCGGAGCGGTAAGCGCGTCGTGCGCGCGGCGCTGACCGCGCTTCATCGCGGAAACTTTCTTTCTCGGAACGGCCATTGGTGCACTCCATTCGTGGCAAAGCAAGCGTCACCCCCTGCGCCAGCCATGGCCAGGAGCGTGCGCGTTGCAATATATCTCGAGTTTCCAGTTGGTTAGCGCCCGCTTTCCAGCGGTACGCCAGATACTCTGGAACGCTTAAGCGCGCCTTATACTGGCAAAGCGGTCCAAACGCCAGTCCTGTCCGCACTCAGGGCGATCGCAGGACACAGCCGGCCGCATCCCCCGACACCCGCGCCCTGGATTGGATCAGGCTGGCCAGCCGCGCCGTCCCCGGACCAGGCTTGCCGGCTCGCCTGTCGATCGGATTGGGCAGCGCCACCGCGAGCAGTGCGGCTTCCCACCGGTTGAGCCGGCTCGCCGGTTTGTGGAAATGGTGCTGCGCCGCCGCCTCGGCCCCGAATATGCCCGGCCCCCACTCGGCAATGTTCAGGTAGACTTCCAGGATTCTAGACTTCGGCCACAGCAGTTCCAGCGAGAATGCCAGAGGCACCTCCAGCGCCTTGCGCAGATAGCTTTTCGAAGGCCACAGGAACAGGTTTTTCGCCACTTGCATTGTGATCGTCGAGGCGCCGCGCGGCACACCGCCCCGAGATCTACGGATCGCCGCCATAACCTCGCGCGGATCGACCCCCCAGTGCTGGCAGAATCGGCCGTCCTCGGAGACCACGACGGCACGCTTGAGGTTGCTGGAGATGCGCGACATCGGCACCCAGCGCTGCTCGATTTTGGTCCCCGACAGCGCCTGCCACAAGATGAGCGTTGAGCCCGGTGGATCGACAAATCGGAACAGGAAGATCAGCACAAACATGAGCCCGAACCAGACGGCGAAAGCGATCGCCGTCCAGCGCGCCGCCTTGCGCACGTAGGTCCCGATCGTCGGACCAGGCCGCTGCCCAATTGCAGCCCGTTCTGCCGGACTCGTGACATCGGTATGGACGTCCGCACCAGCCCCATGCCTGATCGAGAAGCGCGGCACGAAACGACCGCCAGGGCGGAAGCTGAAGGGGCGCGTTGCCGAAGCGGCCGTTTCACCCACGGCGGCATCGACGATACGCTTTGCCGCGACTTCTTCGCGGAACGACGAAGCTGCATCCGTGCCTGTCGCGATAGTTGCCGGCTCGCGCAGTCCCGCTGCCGATCGCAGCTGCCATGTCAGCCATCCTGCCTCGTGCGATGGCACTGGAAGGGGTGGCCAGGAGGCGGGGGTCACCCGCGCGTGTCGAACCGGATGCCGCGCCAATGCGACCGCGGACAATGCCGCCCTGCGGGCGATATTGTCGCCAATCGGCGAGGCAACAGAACCCACGGCCGAGCGCAAGCGCATGACAACGGCCTCGCAGGCCGCGCTTACCCTCGGCAAGTGGCGCCTCGAACCGCACGCGTCGTTTTGCGAGCCGTCACCCGACTCCAAACCGTTCAACTCCTCGTGCATGCTGTCCCTGCGCGATGCCGGTGCTATACCCCGCCTGCAAAGCCCCGAACCGTCGCCAACTCCCGTCGATCCCATGCGGCGCGCGGTGCCGCCCCACCGGCACGCCGCCCGTCCTATTCATATGCACCCTAATAGAGCACCAATGACCTTCGCGCAAAAACTCGACCAGGCCGCCCGCGCGACCGAAATCCGACTGGCCGTGCTGATCGAGCAACTTGCAAGCCCGGCGCAGTCCTCTCCCCGGCTCGCGGCGGCAATACGGCATGCCCTCTTGGGCGGTGGCAAGAGGTTTCGCCCGTTCCTCGTGCTGGAAAGCGCCGCACTGTTTGGTTTGCCGCAAAATGCCGCGCTCGACGCAGCCTGTGCGCTGGAGTGCATCCACTGTTATTCCCTGGCCCACGACGACCTGCCCGCGATGGACAACGACATATTGCGCCGCGGCCAGCCGACCGTCTGGCGCGCCTACGACGAGTGGTCGGCAATCCTGGCGGGCGATGCGTTGCTGACGCTGGCATTCGAGATCCTGGCCCGCGAACCCGCCCATCCGGAGCCCGCCGTGCGCGCAACGCTCATCCTGGAACTGGCCAGAGCCTCTGGCGCCACGGGCATGGTCGGCGGACAATCGCTCGACCTGGAGGCCGAAAAGCTCCCCGGCTCCAGCGAGCCGACGCTGGAATCGATCCGCCGCCTGCAAAGCATGAAGACCGGTGCTCTGATCCGCTTCGCCTGTGCCGCCGGCGCCATCCTGGCTGGGGCATCGTCCGGCGACCGCCGACGCCTTGAACTCTTCGGCGACACGCTCGGCTTCGCCTTCCAGATCGCCGACGACCTCCTCGACGTGGAAGGCACCGCTGAAGAGGTTGGCAAGGCCGTCGCCAAGGACGCGCACGCCGGCAAGGCCACCCTCGTCTCGCTGATGGGTTTGAAAGCCTCTCGCGAGAAGCTTGCCGAGCTGGAGCGCGAGGCCAGGCAACTCATGGCCCATTACGGTGAGCGCGGCGCATCCCTCGCAGAGGCGGCGAGTTTCGTTGTCAACCGGCGAAGCTAGAGCATGTTTAGCTGAAGTGTGTAGCGGTTCAGCGTGAAGAACATGCTCAAGGACAAGACAGCATGTTTAGCTGAAGTGTGCAGCGCTTCAGCGTGAAGAACATGCTCAAGGACAGGAGAGCATGTTGAGCTGAAGTGTGCAGTGCTTCAGCGTGAAGAACATGCTCAAGGACAAGACAGCGTGTTTGGCTGAAGCGTGCAGCACTTCAGCGCGAAGAACATGCTCAAGGACAGGAGAGCATGTTGAGCTGAAGTGTTCAGCGGTTTCGCGGTGTCTACACGCTCTACGCGCGCGCTTGGCGAGTGGCAAAACGACCAATCGGCAAGCACCGGGAAATCAAACGCCCCCTAAACGATGTCCGGAGGCGTTGATGGGCTGTATGGACCGCCCGTTTTGTCGATCGCAATTCAGGCTGCGTGCCCTGCCACGACCCGTCTCAGAACTTGTAGTTGAGACCGAACCGGACCGTGTGGAAGGCGTTGTCGAAGGATGCCGACGTACCGCCGCCAGTGAATTTCGCGTCATCAAGATCGATGTAGAGGTACTCGCCCTTGAACGTCCAGTTGTTGGCCAGCGCCCATTCGACACCGCCACCGACCGCATAGCCGGTCAGCGTATCGCCGCCGCTGTAGCGCGTTGCATGGTCGAAGTCATAAAGCGAATAGTCGACGTCCGCCCAGGCGACACCGCCGGTGACGTAGATCAACACGCGGTCCGCAGCAAAGCCGGCGCGCGCGCGCAACGTCGAGAACCAGTTCATATCGCTTGATGAACGGAAAGGCGACCCACCAATGCTGTCGAGGCTGCTGCCGTCGATCCCCGTTCCCTGGAAATCGCCTTCGACACCAAGCACGAAGCTGCCGAATTGCGCGTTGTAGCCGAGCTGGGCGCCGCCAAACCAGCCGTCAGGATCGATGGCGTCGAGCCGGCCAGCGACCATGCCATTGTCCACGAAAGTCGAACCGCCGCTGCCCCATGCATAGCCGCCGTTGAGACCGGCGTAGAAGCCACGCCAGCTGAACATGCTGGGACGCTCGATATAGGCCTCTGGCGGTGGCGCCGGCGGGCGATACGGCCCGAGATCGGCAGCAAGCGCCTGCGAAACCGTGGCCATGGCCGCCACCGAGGCGACCATGCCGGTGAACACATACTTTGACATAACGTGAGGACCCCTATTACCCGTCTACTCGTGCCGGGACGAAACTCGCCAATTGAGGCAAGGTTCCGGCGATTTGTTGCCGAAGCGGAAAGCCAGTATCATTCTGGAATTAAAAAACCGCTGTTTTGCTCGGCGTCTTCACGCCGAAACGTTGGCTTTTCGGGATTCAGCATCGCTCGCGCCAAATCGACGCGCGATGTAGTCTTCAACAACTTGTTTGAAATCCGAGGCGATATTGGGGCCGCGCAATGTCATCGCCTTCTTGCCGTCGATGAAAACCGGCGCGGCAGGCTGCTCGCCCGTTCCAGGCAGTGAGATGCCGATATCGGCATGCTTTGACTCTCCCGGCCCGTTGACGATGCAGCCCATCACCGCGAAGTTGAGCGCCTCCACGCCCGGATAGAGCCGCCGCCACTCCGGCATGCGCTCGCGGATCATTGTCTCCACATCGCGTGCAAGCTCCTGGAACACCGTTGACGTCGTCCGTCCGCATCCAGGACACGCCGCCACGATCGGCAAGAACGAGCGAAGCCCCATCGTCTGCAGGATTTCCTGTGCCACCTTGACTTCCATCGTGCGGTCGCCGCCAGGTTCGGGTGTCAACGAAACGCGGATCGTATCGCCGATCCCCTGCTGCAACAGCACCGCCATCGCCGCCGTCGACGCGACGATGCCCTTCGAGCCCATGCCCGCTTCGGTCAGCCCCAGATGCAGCGCGTAGGAGCAGCGTTCGGCAAGCATCGTGTAGACGCTGATGAGATCCTGTACCGCCGATACCTTGGCCGAAATGACGATGCGGTCGGCGCCAAGCCCTAGCGCTTCAGCGCGCTCGGCCGACATGAGAGCTGATTGCACGATCGCCTCGTGCATGACCGCGCGGGCGTCCTTCGGAGCGACGGCCTTCGCGTTCTCGTCCATCAGGTGCGTCAGCAGCTCCTGATCCAGCGAGCCCCAGTTGACACCGATCCGGACCGGCTTGCCGTACTTCAGAGCCAGTTCGATGATGTCTCCGAACTGACGGTCCTTTTTCGCCTTGAAGCCGACGTTGCCGGGATTGATGCGATACTTGTCGAGCGCCTCCGCCGCAGCCGGGTTTTCCGAAAGCAGCTTGTGGCCGATGTAGTGGAAGTCCCCGACGATCGGCACGTCGACGCCCTGTGCCCGCAACTTCTCCACGATGTAGGGCACCGCCTTCGCGGCTTCGTCACGATCGACCGTGATTCGAACGAGCTCTGATCCGGCACGCGCCAGTGCCGCGACCTGTGCAACCGTCGCCGCCACGTCCGCAGTGTCGGTGTTGGTCATCGATTGGACGACGACCGGATGCTCACCGCCCATGACGACGTTGCCGATCGCCACGGCGACCGCATCGCGGCGATTGGAAATGAGTACCGGCATCTGGTTATCCATCTCTCCGTCGTGACACTTCTCGATCGCGCCCAACGAACCCTGTCGTCTCAGGGATCAAGTGGATGCCACCATCGACGAATGACGCGCCGTACGCGTGCAGCCATTCGCTAGTTCGTTCCCCAGCAATACTCCCCACCGGGCGTTGACGCCACTGCGTGGTGGTACGCAGCGCCTCCATCAGCCCTGCCTGTCGGCCGAGCGGGCCCGGATGAGCGAAGCGAGCGCCATCAGCGCCAGCACCAGCACGATCGCCGGGCCGCCGGGCGCATCGCTCCGCGATGAAAGCCAAAGGCCAGCCACGACGCCGGCGACGGCAACGATTGCCGTGATCCCCACCATTCGTTCAGGCGTCCGGGCGAACGGTCGCGCGGCGGCCGCAGGCACGATAAGGAACGCAATGACCAGGAGTATGCCCAGAATCTTTATGGCGATCGCAATCGTCATCGCGAGAAGCAGCATGAAAATGGCCTTGATGCGCCGCCCGGGTACGCCCTCTGCGATCGCAAGCTCCTCGTGCACGGCAAGCCGAAGCATCGGCTGCCAGATCGCGAAAAGAACGCCAAGCACGAGAACACCACCGCCGTAGATCCATACGAGGTCGCCGTTTGTCACCGCGAAGATGTCGCCGAAAAGGTATCCGAGTAGGTCGACCGATGGGCCCGCAAGCGCGGCCGTCGCAATCACGCCTGCCGCCAGAGAGCCGTGGTGCATGAGGCCCAGTATCGAATCGAGCGGCAACAGGTGTTGGCGAGACAACAGCAGGATCAACAGCGCCGCGAGTATGGCGACGACCAGCACCGACACGGTGACCCCCGCACCCACCGCTATCGACAAGGCGACACCCAGCAGGCTCGCCTGCGCCATCGTCTCGCCGAAATACGCCATGCGCTGCCAGACGACGAGCGCACCCAGCGGTGCTGCGACCAGCGCCAGTCCGATCGCCGCCGCAAGAGCGCGCAGGAAGAACGGTTCCATGATCATGTCCCGCCCTCCCGTTCGATGCCCTCGGCCGTCGGGGGCGCGGCCGCAGCGTCCACCGGTTCTCGCGTTCCGGCGTCGCGCATCGGCCGCCCCGCCAGATCGTGCGCATGATCGTGGTGGTGCTCGTAAACGGCGAAAGCGCGCGCCATTTCGGCTCCGAACAGCTTCACGTACTCGGGATGCTTGGCCACCGTCATCGGCACGCCTGAGCAGCACACGTGCCGGTTGAGGCACAGCACCCTGTCGCTGGCCGCCATGACGACGTGCAGGTCGTGGCTGACCAGCAGCACGCCGAAACCGCGCTCCGTCCTGAGCCTGCCTATGAGCGTGTAGAGTTCGGCCTCGCCGGTCGCATCGACACCGCGAACGGGCTCGTCGAGCACCAGCAGGTTGGGCCGCCTCAAGAGTGCGCGCGCCAGCAGGACCCGCTGCCCCTCGCCGCCGGACAGCCGCGCAAGCTGCCGGTCGATCACCTGCTCGGCGCCGACATCGGCAAGGCCCGAGGCAGCCTCGTCGCGCGATACGTCGAGCCCCAGCGAAAGGAAGCGCGAAACCGTCATCGGCAGCGCCCGGTCGACATCGAAACGCTGCGGGACATAGCCGATCCTGAGGTCGGCACGTCTCGCAATCCGGCCGGAGTCCGGCGCCTCGAGGCCCAGGAGAAGTCGCACGAGTGTCGTCTTGCCCGCCCCGTTCGGGCCGATCAGCGTTACGATCTCCCCCGCCGCAAGATCGATGTCGACCGCATCGAGAATGGTCCGATCGCCGCGCCTCAGCTTGATCCCGCGCGCCGAAATCAGCGCATCTCGATCGACATCGCCCGAATTGGCATGCGCATGAGTGTGGATGTGTTCATGATCGTGTCCGCAGCAAGCCGCCGCCGCATGACCGCCGAGGTGCGGTTGCGGCATGCGCTGCACAAGCGTTGGCGCGTGATGTTCACCAAGTCCGAGCTTCGAGGCCGGTCCAGCCGCTACGGGCCGTCCCGCGTCCGAGTCTGCCGGATCCGACATCGCTAGCTTGCTCCGCCACGAGGCGAGCCGCCCGCACAGCGCCCACAAATGCCCGAGACCTCAACGAACTTGACCTTGGCCTCAAAGTCCTGCCCGCGCGCAACCTGGTTTATGAGGTCGAACACGCCCTGCGCCTCAGCCTCCGTAACGCTGCCGCAGCGCTCGCACGATAGGAAGATCGGCCGCCCTTGCTTGCCGTGTTCATGTCGGCGGCAGGCGAAATAGGCGTTTTTGCTTTCCAGCCGATGGATCACTCCGGCATCGAGAAGCGCGTCGATCGAACGGTAGACTGAGATTGGCGCAAGTCGCGTCCCCTTGTCGGAAAGACGGTCGAGGATGTCATAGGCTCCGATAGCCCCGTTGATAGCAGCAATCTCGCTGAAGACCTGCTGGCGCAGATCGGTAAACCGCAGATTTCGCTCGGCAAAAATGGTGCGCGCCCTCTCGACCGCCTCGGCCAGCCGCGCAGCGGAGACATTCTGGCGGGGAAGGTGGGCGGCCTTGTTCGCGGGCTTGCTCATCCGATCGGGATCTGGCGGGTTCAAGCTGGTGGCAAGGATGCATGCCACTTGACTATCCCTCTATATCACTGGTTCGCTGGCGAAAGAAAAGCCACACGGGCAAGAAACCGCATCGGGCCTCAGCATGGGCTCCGTGTGGCCCCGGCGCTTTGCAGGGAATTTTCCGCCCAATTGCCTGCGTTTGCCACAATCAGCGGCCAGTGTGCGCACCAATTCGCACTACGCGCTCCCGGGTCGACCGGGCCCCTGCCATGCCAATCGCATCCAACCTTGGATGAGCCAAGCCGGCCCGGCCTTGCCGCCCCACTCCTGGAGCGCGTGAAACATCGCTGCGACGCCATGATGCGCCGGCCCACGTTGGAACGCGCCATGGCGATTGCGGCTGCAAGCATTTGGAGCGTTGTGAGTTGATGCCCGAAACCAATGCCTACATCGTTGCGGCACGGCGCAGCGCGCTCGGCCGCGTCGGCGGCCTGCACCGTACCCGCCGCATCGATTCACTGGCAGCACCGGTCATCGCAGCCGCGTTGGCTGATGCGCAACTATGCCCCACGGAGGTCGAAGAAATCGTCCTCGGCAATGCAACGGAGGGCGCCAACCCCGCCCGTCTCGTCGCCCTCGCAGCCGGGCTTGCCGAGACGGTACCGGCAACCACTATCGACCGCCAGTGCGGATCTGGACTGGAAGCGATCGTTACCGCCCACCGCATAGTTCGCTCAGGCGAATCCGAGATTGTTGTTGCTGGCGGTGCCGACAGCCTGTCGACGGCACCCTGGCGGATCATGCGACCGCGCTCGCTCTACCAGACACCACACTTCATGCGCTACGAGCCGGCCATGACCGATTCGCCCGACGAACCGCAACCCTTCGAGGCTTCCGAAGCTCTCGCCCGCGCCTACGGCATCACGCGCGCCGAACAGGACGAATGGGCGCTGCGGGCGCACGACAAGGCCGCCCGAGCGCGCGAAGAACGCTGTTTCGTCGGTGAGATCGTGCCATTGCGAGCGAATGCGGAAGAGGCCCGAGACGAGAGTTCCGGCGGCATCCCCGACGCCGACGACATAGCTGATGCTGTACCCTTCCTTTTGGAAGGAGGCACTCTGACGCCCGCCAATACCAGCGCCATGCACGACGGCGCGGCCGCCGTCGTGGTCGTTTCCGAACAGGTCTGGCAACGCCTGGGCCGCCCGCCCGCTCTGAAGCTTCGCGCAACCGCCAGTCTCGGTGCAACGCCGGCGGAGGAAGCCGCCGCACCGATCAGCGCCACTCGCAAGCTTCTCGTCAGGGCCAATGGCGCATTGGATCCACATGACATTGGCGTCATCGAGCTATCGGAAAGCTCGGCCGCCCAGGCGATCGCCTTTGTCCGCAGCCTCGATCTCGACCCGTCCAAGATCAACGCAGACGGCGGTGCCATCGTGCGCGGCCACCCGTTCGGCGCATCCGGTGCCGTCCTCGTCGCTCGCCTCTTCACAAGTCTGGTCCGCCGCGCCGGCGCCGAGCCTTCCCGGTATGGCCTCGTCAGCCAGGGCGCAATCGGTGGCATGGGCTTGGCCGCACTATTCGAGCGTGTGTGAGCAGATGCAGAACAGCGCAACGCGCAGTTCGCCGGGTCCCATCGACAGCCCGCTCCGGCGCCCATCGGGCGCCGTTCGAAAAATTGCAGCGTTGCAGCGTGCATCGCCGGCAAATCGCGTTACATTGAGTTGATCCGACCAGTGTTCATGTCAAAATGTTAACGCTGGTCAGGCGTGCAGATGTGATATCTGGCTCATCAATGCCGCAATCGCTCGTTACCTTTGCGCCACGGTGTTGCCAATCCGGCCCTGCGGCGGGGGCGAACCGAACGTTTGTCGTGTTCGGGAATGCATTGGGGAACCCGAGCAGCAGACCGCGCGAGAAACCGCGTGACAATGGTTTGGTCGATCGACGCAATTCGACATGCGCGATCCAGGAGGCTGGCCCATGGACACCGCTACGTCCATTCGCGACTGGTTCATGAACGCGAGCCCCGAGGCTTCGGGGCAGCTCGTCAATGCCATTTTGTTCGTCGGCCTCATTACCGCGGTCGCTCTGTTTGTGCGCCGGATCTGGAAACGCGCCGCCACCACCATCGAAGACACGATCTTCTCCAACTGGCGCCTTGCTCTGCTCGCCGCCACCGGCATCGTTCTCTCGGTCGCTTCCGGCTGGACGACCTGGGACGGGATGCGCAATTTCACCAACGAGCCGACGCTCTCGCTGATGATCACGTTCGGCATCCAGGGCGTGATGCTGATCGTGGCATGGCTGATCGGTGAAAGCTTCGCCACCGGCATGAGCCTGCGCGCCTCGGGGGGCACCGGCGGCTGGGACCTGATTGTCACCGCACTGTTCTCCGTCCTCGCACTTGTCGCTGCCATGTTCTACTTCGGCCAGGGCGCCGGCACCGACGCGGCAAGCCCCGCGAACTGGTTCGATTCGGAAACCGCGCACACCATCAAGAATTTCTCGCTCTTCGGTGCCGTCACGGCGCTTGTTCTGGCCTTCGTCATTGCCGCCACCAAGAGTGACGTCGGCGCCAACTACGTGCAGAGCGCCCGCCTCATCATCAAGAACTCGATGCTATGGCTGATGTTCCTCGCCTGCATGGCGACGTCTGTGTTCTTCTCCTTTGATAGTCTCTTCTCGAACATCTTCCCGGCGGAAGAGCGCAAGCGCACGGCCGAGATCCGCGCCAGCAACGAAGTCGCACGCATCGTATCCGACATTGGCGCCCACGCCACCAGGCGCCGCATCGAGGAGTCTCGCGCGCTGTTTCAGGCTCCGGCGTGGATTGCCTATGAAGCCGAACTCGACAAGGTGGAGGCGCTGGCGCGCGAAGCGCCCGACAAGATACGCACCCAGATCACGCGGGAACTCGAGGCGCAGAGAAGCCGCATCGCCAAGCTCGAAGAGCAGCGCGCCACCGCTACAGGTGGCCAGGCCGGACTGCAGACGAAAAAGCAGCAGCTCACCGAGGACCTCTCCAGACTTCAGGCGCAGCGCCCCGAAGCCGTCGCCGAAGCGAGCGCGCAGAAGGGCGTCGTTGCCGAGATAGAGAAGCGCCTCGACGAACAGCGCGCCAAGGTGATGGCCGAGGAAAAAGGCGTAGAGGGCTCCGGCAAGGTCGGCCGCGGCCAGTTCTGGCGGGCAGCCAAGGCCGACGAGGAAAAGGTCCGCGCCGAATTGCAGGTCGCCAATGAGCGCCTTCGTGGCCCGCAGTCGCGCATCGATACAATTGACAAACGCTTGGGCCAGATCAAAGCCGAGCTGGCTCAGATCGACGGCGACCTCGCCAACCTGAGAGGCGAGGCCGAGACCGCGACGCAGATGATCGACGTTGCCAAGGGCGGCAACGCGGTCGAGAACGCCGACCATTTCGACCCGTCCACCGGTGTCGCCGCGCTGGAGCGCGAGCGCCAGGCTTTCCGCCAGAAACCGGATCGCGCGAGCCTCGCTGCCATTCAGGCCCAGTGCTCAGCACTGGTTGGCGCAGGCCTCAAGGTCGATAGCCTTCGCGACATGGCCGCCGCCATCGAGTGCAATCCCAAACAGGCGACCGAGGCCGCCGCCCGCGTCTTCGCCCTCAACGAGGGTCTCGACGTGTTCGCGAAGAATTGCGCCGGCGGCGAGCACCTGCCAACCGGCGGCGGCACCGACGCGCTGTTGGAATTCGGCCGGCGCTGCCTTCAGGATTCGGGACTCACCAGCGCCGACTCCACCGCCCTGGGCGCCTCTCTGTCGCGTATCGACATGAACCGTGACGACAAGGCCCACCGCTTCGTCGTCACCTGGAACGCGTTCCAGGATGGCAACCGCCTCGCCTATCTCGCGCTCACCATCGCCATCGCGATCGACTCGCTCGTTTTCATGTCGGGCCTTTTCGGCGCCAACGCTGTGCGCTCCCCGCTCTCCGACGTGCCGACGCTGAAGGCCCGCTCTGCGCAGCAGCTCGAGGCCATCATCGAGAATGCTTTGCTGCCGGACACCTTCGCAAATTCCGATGCGGTTCTTGCCGCCATGCAGCCGATAACGCCGATTGACGGTTTTACCCAGGAAGTGATCGTCCCGCTCGACGAGACGGTCAATCGCAACCGTATCGTCAAGGTGCTGAACGCCGCCGCCACGATCGGCGCTGTGCATCGCGACGTGAACCGCCCCGAGCGCTACCTGATCCGCCCCGAGCTGTTCGAGTTCCTCTCCTCTGTCGCCAAGCGATCCTTCGAGTCGAACAAGGAAAACCTGAAGCTGGCGGAGCTGAAGCAGGTCGTGTCTGTCGCACTCCAGCCCGAGATCGGCCGCAACGCCGATATCGTGCTCAACAACATGACGCCCATCAACGAGGCGCATGGCTTCTCCTCGCAGATCCGCCTCTCGGATGTGCCTGCCGCAGAGTTGTCCGTCGTTCGCAAGGTGCTCAACGCGGGCGCGACGCTGCAATACGTCCAGCACCACGAGCCCAAGCGCGACGGCATCAGCGACCCGGGCGACCTCTACTTCGTTCACGGCCAGCTCTACAAGACGATTGCGCTCATCTCCGCGGCCAACCCCCGGCCAGCCGCAGCGATGCTGCCGCCCGGCAGTACCCCTGCTCTGGAAGGCCCGCCCAAGGCGCCACTTCACGGCGGCTCGCTCAATGCATCGTTGACGCAGGTCGAGCCGCCGACCCGGCGCCACGCGCAGCGCGCACAACTCGAGGCGACGCACACGAAGCGCCAGCTGACGCAGGCCCCGCTGTCACAGCAGGAATACGAGGATCTCAAGTCACGCTACGAATTCGCGCTGTTGGCGGCCCTCGACCTGCATGCCGATACAGTGACGGTGCGGTTCTCAGGTGATGGTGTGCTCGATGCTGCCGTCAGTGTCTGGAAAGAGCTGAAACGGCAGGCCGCCCAGAATGCAGAACTCGAAAATCTGCTCCGCCATTTCCAGAGCCAACAGGAAAAGAGCCTCTACCAGACCTATGTATCACTGAAGGAGGAAACGGGCGGCGACCAACGCAAGATCAACGTGCTGGACGCCTGTGAAAACCTCATTGTCGAGACGTTGCCCGCGCTGATGCTGTTCCCTGAAACAGGTCTCGTCCGCCATCTCATCGACGAACTCGAGATTGCCGCCGGCCCCGACGATGGGCAGCGCCCCGAAGAGCATGTTCTTCTCGAGCAGCTGCGTCAGGTCAGCGAGTTGATGAGCCACTCCGACCTCGCCGACGCAGGCGACTGGGTGCGCATTCGCGCCGCCCTGACAGACCGGGGACGCAACGAGTTTCCACGCATCGTGCGCATTCCCCAGCGTCGCCCTGGCGGCGGCTCGGGTCAGTCCTGAGACTGAGAACGCCTCAGCGCCTGGCGGTGAGGTGAAGCACCCGGCAATCTTCGGCGTTTTGCGAATCTGTGGCACCGATCTGCTCGGCCGCGTTGCCAGGGAGCCTGGTGCGCGCAATTGACGCCCCTGCACCAAGCCACTACACCACGGGACCCGGTCCGGCCCGCACTCGCGGTTGCCGTCCAAGACGCAGCGAGAGCGACATGTCGACAGCCAAGATCACACTCCACAAGGGCGATATTCCCGCTGGCCTGGACTTCGGTCCTTCGATAGCGATCGACACCGAGACGCTCGGCCTTAAGCCCCACCGCGACCGCCTCTGCGTCGTCCAGCTCTCCGCTGGCGACGGCAACGCCCACCTCGTACAGTTCGACGGTACCGATTACGCCGCCCCCAACCTGAAGGCGCTGCTCGCAAACCCTGGCGTGCTCAAGATCTTCCACTATGCCCGTTTCGATGTGGCGGTGCTGTCCAGATACCTCGGCGTCGACACCACACCCATCTACTGCACCAAGATCGCCTCAAAGCTCGTGCGCACCTATACCGACCGCCACGGCCTCAAGGATCTCGTCGCGGAGTTGGTCGGCATCGAATTGTCCAAGCAGCAGCAGAGTTCCGACTGGGCAGCCAGAACGCTGTCAGATCAGCAGAAGGCCTATGCGGCCTCGGACGTTTTGCATCTGCATGCGCTGAAGGCGCGGCTGGACGAGATGCTGGAACGCGACGGGCGCCGCCATCTGGCCGATGCGGCATTCCGCTTCCTGCCCACCCGCGCAGCACTCGACCTCGCCGGCTTCGACGATATGGATATCTTCTCGCATTAAGGCATGTTCGGCTGAAGTTAGCCCCTGTTCAGCGCGAAAAAACATGAATGAACAATGGGCTGGATCATGTGCGTGTTTCCGCGACACATGAACACGGTCTGGCACCGCTTACGCGCAGCCATATGGCCACACCTCGCCGCGGGCTGTCCCCGTCGCGGACTGCCCGGCATTGCCTTAAGTCCCAATATCACCCAATTTGCGAGTGAGTTTGGGAATCATCCGGTACTGGAACTTGGTGCGGCACTCCGACCAACATGGCGATCTTGACTGACCTCGACGGCCCAACCCGGCGCCGTGATCATGCCCGCCGTGCCGGCGAAGGCGACGGTGGTATGCGCACGGCTCGGATCCGCCGCGCCCGACGCCACTCCAGGCTGGTACGCGTCCTGCGCATCGCGCTACCGGCGGGTGCCCTCGCTATCGCCGCCTATTACGCGGCAACGTTGATCGGTGCTTCGAATATTGGAATGCAGATCGCACGCACGGCGATACCCAAGATCATACCGTCCAACCTGACGATGAAGAATCCGCGCTATCGCGGCTTTACCAAGGATGGCGGCGCATACGTGGTCGCAGCCCAATCCGCCACGCCCGATGCAAGCGATACCAATCTTATTCGTCTGAATGCAGTGACCGGCGACCTCACCCAGAAGGACGGCGCCAGGATGTCGTTGACCGCCGCGGACGGCGTCTTCGACTCGTCCAACGAGAGCGTACTGCTGCAACGCGAGGTCAAGCTGAAAACGGACCGCGGCGGCTGGGCACACATGGAGCAGTTGCGCTTCGAGAGCCGCACAGGGCTCATAACATCCGATCAATCGGTCGAGTTCGGCAATCCGCAGGCCAAGATCACGGGGCAGCAATTGCGGATCATGCAGAAGACCAAGGAAATCGTCGTCACCGGCAACGTCGTGGCGATCCTCTCCCCGCCCGCAAAGGCTGGTGAGGCCGGCGAGGCAATCGCCAGTGCGAAGGCAGCGCCGGACTCTGCCGCCGCACCCTCGGCTGCCAACGCCGCGTCCGGCGTTGCAACTCAAACACCTCCCGCAGCCTCCCAAACCGACACAGCCTCGACTGCGCTTACCCGCATGTTTACCGGAGGCAAAGGGCCGATTGAGATCACCTCGGACCGCCTCGAGATTGACGACATCAAGAAGACCGCCATCTTTGTTGGCAAGGTGCGCGCCAAGCAGGGCGACACAAGCATGACGACGCCGGAGCTGCGCGTCGCCTATGACAGCGCTCCTTCCGCAGGCCTGACCGGGGCAGCCGACGCGGATGCGCCACCAGCAAATCCCCCAGCCCCCCCTGCCGCCGAAGCGCAACCGGGCCAAGGTGCCAAGATCAAATCGATCGTAGCCGCCAACCCCGTCGCGATCACAAGTGCCCCGGCCACGCACATAACCAGCACCGGCGCCGCATTCGATGCAGCCACGCAGCGCGCGACGTTGACAGGCGGCGTCGTAATCACGCGGGCACCGGATACGCGCATCACAGGCCAGACCGCCGGCTTCGACGATCCAGCCGGCATCGCCCACATCGACGGCGACGTCGTCATCCTTCAGGGGGCCGATCAGCGCGCCAGCAGCCAGCACGCCGAGTTCGACAATAAGAACAATACGGCGCTCATGACGGGCGACGTCATACTCATACAGGCCAAGAACGAGCTGCGTGGCAGGCGTCTCCACATCGACCAGAATGCAGGCCGCACCGAGCTGACGTCGCCCCCCATGTCGGGCGCGGGTCCGGGACGTATCTCCGCCCACTTCGTTCAGAATGGCGCCAAGCCGGCGCAACCGACCTCCACACCTGCTGGCGCACCCGGCGCGAGCCTGATGGGAAGTTTCCGCACCGACCCGAGCGCACCTGTCGATATCACAGCTGGCATGCTCGAGGTTTTCGAGCAGAAGAATCTCGCCGTCTTCCGTGGCGATGTGGAAGCTCAGCAGGGCGCCTTCAGCTTCCGCACCTCGGTTCTCAATGCAATCTATTCGGGGTCGGCAGGCATTGGCCGTGTTGCCGGCGCAAGCCGTGACGCAGCAGCAGCCGAGCAGGCCGCACAGCCCGCCGCGCGACTGACGCGACTCCAGGCGCGCGGCAAGGTCGTGGTCACGTCGCGCAACGGACAGAACGCAACCGGCGACTGGGCCGACTTCGACGTCGCAGCCAACACTGTGACCCTAGGCGGAGCCGTCGTGTTGTCGCAGGGCCGCAACGTCGTCAAGGGAACGCGTCTGGTCATCGACTTGACGACGGGCGAAAGCATCATCAACACTGACAACTCCGCAGCGCCCCAGGTCGCTGGCGAGAAGCCCGGCAGTGGTTGGCGGGCGTACCAGAAGCCCGGACGCCCCAGCGCCGTGTTCTTCCCGCGCGATGCGAAAGCAAACGCCGCCAAATCAAAGCCCCCAGCGACCAGCGGCTGGCAGTCAACCCCGACGCCTGCCGCAAGCGGTAATTGAGTGGGCGGGCGATGGCCCGCTCCGAACCGCTCGAATACAGCTGCAACAATTCTGCTCCTGGCAGGAACAGGGCGCCGCCCGCAGGACTTTCGCCGCCCACGCACAATATGCAGTCTGCCGAATGTCACGGGGTTGCGCAATTCCATCAAAGTCATGAATAAGACTTCCCGGCCATGGTGTAGGGTGGTCAGGACGCGCAAAGTCGAATCTGCCACCCCGCCGCTCGCAGCGGGTGCGCCAAAACAGGTCGCTACGATCACGGCCTGCCGATCAGGTAGAGAATGAAAACCGGGAAGCAACGTGCTGAAGAAGCTGTTCCAGAAATCTGCCGCGCCGCGCAGCATACATCAGCGCCCCACTGCGCCTGCTGCCCACGGCCCGGCTCTTGAACAACCTGCGCACGTGCACGACGGCTACCCTGATCCAGGCTATTCCAATTTCGGCTATCAGGATCAGGTTCCGTCTGCACCCGCATATCCCGAGCACGGCTACGCCGGAAGCCACACGCCACCGACCCGCTACGAAGCGCCCTACGAGGAAGAACTCTTCGACGACGCGATCGATGCCCCGGGCTATCTGTCAATCCATGGCGTCAAGAAAGCCTACAAGAAGCGCACGGTCGTGCGCGGCGTGAGCCTGTCGGTAGGCCGCGGTGAATCGATCGGCCTTCTGGGTCCAAACGGCGCCGGCAAGACCACCGTTTTCTACATGATTACCGGCCTCGTCCCCGCCGATGACGGCACCATTACGCTCGACGGCGTCGACGTTACCCGCATGCCGATGTATCAGCGTGCGCGACTGGGCATTGGTTACTTGCCGCAGGAAGCCTCGATCTTTCGCGGCCTGACCGTCGAGCAGAACATCATGTCCGTGCTCGAGATAGCCGAACCCGACAAAAAGAAGCGCAAGGAAAAGCTGGACAGCCTGCTTGAGGAGTTCCAGATCACGCGCCTGCGCAAATCTCCCTCCATCGCCCTGTCGGGCGGCGAACGGCGACGTTGCGAAATCGCCAGGGCACTGGCTTCCAACCCTTCGTATATGCTTCTCGACGAACCTTTCGCTGGCATCGATCCCATCGCCGTCGGCGATATCCAACAACTCGTCCGCCACTTGACCGACCGGGGGATCGGCGTTCTCATCACGGATCACAATGTCCGCGAAACCCTGGCGCTCATCGACCGCGCCTACATCATTTATGACGGTCAAGTTCTGACACATGGTAACCCTCAGGAAATCATAGCCAACGAAGACGTCCGCAGGGTCTACCTGGGAGACATGTTCGTTAATGGCCGATGAGTATAAGAACCTCTGAAGTGCGGAGGCACAAAGGCCCAGAGGATGGCACTGACAACAAAGCTCGAGCTGAGACAGAACCAGCAGTTGGTGATGACACCCCAACTGCAGCAGGCCATTCGCCTGCTCCAGCTCTCCAATCTCGAGCTGTCACAGTTCGTCGAGACCGAACTCGAGCGCAATCCGTTGCTGGAACGCGCCGAGCAGGACGAAGGTACGCCCGCAGAGGGAAGCGGCGAAACGGCCCAGCGCGCCGACACGGATCATTTCGATACAACCGAAACCGGCCGCGGCGGTGAGAACGGCTCCGACGAGTCCGGCCCCGGCGGCTCCATGGCAGACGGCGAAACCTCTGGCAGCCGCGACAACGCGGAGACGAGCAGCGACGAGGCGTGGCTCGACATGGCCAAGACCTCGCCTGATCCCGAGCAGGCTTTCGATACCGAATACGACAACGTCTATCCCGATACGGCCGGCAGCGATCTGGGCAGCTGGTCAAACATCAGAACTCGCGATCACGGCTTCGGCGACGACGAATCCAATCTGGAATCCTATGTCTCGGCGGAGTTGTCGCTCAAGGATCACCTCTCCGCCCAGCTCCCGCTGGTGCTCCAGACGCCGGCAGAACGCCTCATCGGCCAGTACATGGTCGATCTCGTCGACGAGTCGGGCTACATCTCCCCAGACCTCGACCATCTGGCGGACCGCCTCGGCGCCAGCCAGGACATGGTGGCCGCCGTTCTTGCAAAGCTGCAGACGCTCGATCCCGCCGGGGTTTTCGCCCGCTCGCTCAGCGAATGCCTGGCGCTCCAGCTCAAGGAGCAGAACCGCTATGATCCGGTAATCGCGGCGCTCCTCGACAACCTCCACCTGCTCGCCAAGCGCGACCTCGCCGCACTGCGCCGCGCCGTCGGCGTCGACATGGATGAACTCACCGAGATGATCCAGGAGATCAAAGGGCTCAATCCCAAGCCGGGCCTCGGCTTCGGTTCCGTGCAGGTGCAACCGGTCGTCCCTGACGTGTTCGTGCGCCCTGCCCAGGATGGTAGCTGGCTCGTCGAACTCAACTCCGAAACACTGCCGCGAGTACTCGTCAACCGATCATACTATACGCGAGTCTCGACGAAGTCCGCCTCCGACAAGGACAAGGGCTATCTGCTCGAATGCTTGCAGACCGCGAACTGGCTTGTGAAGAGTCTCGATCAGCGCGCACGCACGATACTTCGCGTAGCCGAGGAGATTGTCCGCCAGCAGGACGGATTTTTCACGCATGGCGTACAGCACCTGCGCCCACTCAACCTGAAAACAGTGGCTGACGCCATCCAGATGCACGAATCGACCGTTTCACGCGTTACCTCCAACAAGTACCTGTCGTCTCCGCGCGGCATCTTCGAGCTGAAGTATTTCTTTACCTCGGCGATCGCCAACGCCGACGATGGCGAGGCGCACTCTTCCGAAGCCGTCCGCTTCCGCATCAAGCAATTGATCGACGCGGAAACTTCGCGCTCCATTCTCTCCGACGACAAGATCGTCGAGCGCCTGAAAAGTGACGGAATAGATATTGCGCGCCGTACCGTGGCCAAGTACCGCGAGGCCATGCGCATTCCGTCTTCGGTGCAACGCCGCCGTGAAAAGGAGATGCACGAGCGACTGGGCCGAGTTTGACCGGGGCGGCTGCCGCAAGCACCTCCTGCCCCATCATTTGCCAATGGCTCCAGACCCGAAAACGTGTTTGGCTGAAGTGCGCAGCGGTTCAGCGCGAAAAACATGCTCAAAACAATAGACTGGATCATGTACGTGGTTGCATGAAACATGAACGCGATCTGGCGCCATTCTGCGCATTTGACAGTTGGGTGAAGCGCGATTTACCGTTTGACCATCCGCGCTCAAGCGCGCCGCCAAAGGCGAGGAATCATATTGATGCCACCCCAATAGGCACCCCGAATATGCGAGCTCCCAGCGGGCTCTATTGCGACAGGGAAGTCGGGACCACAGATATGCAGCGACAACAATGGGTAGTCTGACCCGACCGACCCACCCGGGCACGGGCGCGGATTGTCGGCGCGATCGGCATAAAACACCCCCGCCCCTAGTTCATGAAGCAGACGCGCAGGTCGAAATATGACAATTCAAGTCACCGGCAAGAATGTTGACGCAGGCGAAGCCTATAAAGCCTACATCCTAGACAAGATTTCCACAGTTCTCGAAAAGTATATCGGCCCTGAAATATCGGGCCACGTCCGGCTTGAGAAAGATAAAGTCGGCTTCCGCACCAATTGTTCTATCCGCCTACGTACCGGCCTCCAGGTCGAAGCCCACGGCGAGGGCGTCGATGCCTATGGCAGTGCCGATGCCGCCGTCGAGCGGCTGGAAAAGCGCGTGCGTCGCTATAAGAGACGCCTGAAAAACCATCATAATGGCCGCGAGCATGACACGTTCGGCGCCGAGCAACCCGCCACCGATTATACGGTCCGCATTTCCGAGGAGGAGGAGACCGAGGCGGCTAACGATCATCCCATGATCATTGCCGAAGCGGAGCGCGGAATCCGTGAACTGACCGTCAGTGCCGCAGTCATGCAGCTGGATCTGTCCGAAAACGAGTTCTTGGTCTTTAGAAATGCTGCACACGGTGGCCTGAATGTGGTGTATAGACGCCGCGACGGAAACATCGGTTGGATCGATCCGGCCGGCCGAGTTGCCGAAGTTGCCGCAGGCATCAGTGGGTAACTGTTGTTGAACCCCGACAAATTGCCGCAAGTTTGGCATGTTTCTTGAGTTTACATCCGCTGGAATCGGACGCACAGGACGGGGTGCGCCGATCCAGGTGTGTTGCCGAAGCGGCAATAGCACGTGGCCCTGACCGTTGGTGACGTTCTTCGAGCGACAGGCGATTGGCTGGATTCCCGTCGGTTGGTTTGCGAGGACCGCAATTGAGCCCTGGTGGATATCCAGTGCAGTACCGACATATTGACTTGAGGTGCGCGGCAGACCCTGCAGAAGGGACTGCCTCTTGGCCTAACCTTTCATGGTGGGATGAGAACAATGGATCTTGGTGATCTTCTGGCGCCGGAAGGGGTCATTGCCTCGCTGAAGGCAAAGAGCAAAAAGCAGGCGCTACAAGAACTGGCACAGCGTGCGTCCGAGATCAGCGGCATCGAGCAGCGCGAAATCTTCGACGCGCTTCTGCAGCGAGAGCGTTTGGGCTCCACGGGCTTCGGCCGCGGCATTGCAATCCCGCACGTGAAGTTCCGGGCGTTGAAATCGATCATCTGTGTGTTCGCGCGCATCGAAACGCCGATCGATTTCGAGAGCCCCGACAATGAGCCGGTGGATCTCGTTTTCCTGCTGCTGGCACCCGAGCATGCCTCGGGAGATCACTTGAAGGCGCTGGCGCGCATCTCCCGCCTTGTCCGCGATCCCGCGATGCTGGAGCGGCTGCGCACTGCACCAGATGCCAAGTCGCTGCGCGAGGTTCTCACCTCGCCCGCCACCTCCCACGCAGCCTGAGCCAATGCATGTCGCGCTAAAATGCACAGCGGTTTTGCGATAACGACATGCATCAAGCCAAACCGCATGTCGCGCTAAAGTGCGCAGCGGTTTTGCGACTACGGCATGCACAAGACAGAGACCTGAAACGTCAGGAGCGAATCTGAAAATTCGCTGCTCCAGTCTTGATCCGAATTGAGCGCGGGACGTCAGGCGCGGCGTGCGGATCATCTGCACCTATCTCACCGCTATCAACCAGCCGTCGCTGCGCCCTGCCCCGCGAGCAGAAGCACGACCAAGGCCAGCCCCCCGACAATGATACGCCACCAGCCAAACAGCGCATAGCCGTGACGGCTGACGAACCCCAGCAGATAGCGCACCACGAAGACGCCGCTGATGAACGCGGTGATGAAGCCGAGCGCTATGCCCGAAACGTCCTCGGGCCGCAGCGCGTGCCAGTTCTTGTAGAGGTCATATGCAAATGCACCCGCCATCGTCGGCATCGCCAGGAAGAAGGAGAATTCGGCGGCCGCGCGCTTATCCGCTCCCAACAGCATCGCACCGACGATGGTCGAGCCCGAGCGTGATACGCCCGGGATCATGGCGAGGCACTGGCAAACACCTATCTTGAAGGCAAGAGACGGGGGAAAATCCATCACGTCGTGATAAACGGCCTTCAACGGCAGCCGGTCTACAACCAGCAGGATGAGGCCGCCGACAATCAGCATGACGCAGATCAGCATCGGTGTTTCGAACAGCACGCTCTTGATGAAGGAATGGCCGAGCGCCCCGATAACCGCTGCGGGCAGGAACGCGATCAGAATACCCAGAACAAACCGCTGCGTGCGCCTGTCACGTGGCAGCTCCAGCGCCATGTGGATGAGACGGGCCGCGTATACCGAGAGGATCGCCAGAATTGCACCGAGTTGAATAAGCACCTCGAATGTCTTTCCCGGCGAATTGAAGCCCAGGAAATGTCCGGCCAACAGCACATGACCGGTCGAAGAGACAGGAATGAACTCAGTAAGTCCCTCGATCACGCCAAGCAGAATCACTTGCCACGTCGGCATCTTTTCCCCCAATGCGACCGCATATCCGCCGCAGCGATCTCATAACAGGATTTGCGCCGCCATGTGCCACCCCGGCGCAACACGTCGCATGCCGAGCATCCTGTGCTAGTCTGGTGATTGAGTAATTCGTTCGCTAAATGCTGCAGAATGAGACGAATTTCGCGAACACGACCGTAGGGTTCCGACCCTGGACTCTCGTTTGGACTTGACGAAACGATTATCCGGCACGAGCAAGACCGCCAGCAAGGTTCGGCCCTGAGGAGTTCCGCTGCCTGCCATGCATAAACTGACGCATTTCAGGCTCTGTCCGCATTCGCGCTCGATTCGCCTGCTGCTCGCCGAGCTCGGGTTGGAATTCGAGCTGGTCGAGGAGCGGCCATGGGAGTATCGCCCCGAGTTGCTCGCCATGAACCCGGCAGGCGAGCTGCCGGTCCTCGCGCTCGCAGGCGGCCCAGTGTTGTGCGGTTCCTATGCGATATCCGAGTACGTGGCAGAGGAAGTGAAGCAGCATCCACGCGACGCGCGTCCGCCGCCCGTGTTTCCCGGCAACCGCGCGGACCGCGCCGAGATACGCCGTCTCGTCGACTGGTTCCACGGGAAGCTCAACCGCGAGGTGACGCGCGAGATCATGGATGAGCGCGTTTACCGTGCCTACCGGCAGAACGGCGCCGGCGCACCTGATGCGGCAATCCTTCGCGCCGTGCGCGCCAACCTGCGTTATCATATGAGCTATATTGCCTATCTGGCGCATCAGCGGCAGTGGCTTGCAGGTGATGAGATGAGCTTTGCCGATCTCGCGGCGGCGGGCCACTTGTCATGTCTCGACTATCTGGGCGAAGTACCGTGGGAGGAATACGAGTCAGCACGGAACTGGTACTCGCGCATAAAGTCGCGCCCCGCGTTCCGCCCGCTGCTCGCCGACCGCATCTCCGGCGTCGCGGCGCCGCGCCATTATGCCGACCTCGATTTTTGAGCATGCCCCGGCAACACACGCTTGCATGACCACGACCTTGCATAGATCCGACGACAGGAAAGAGACGCGATCCGCCAATGAGATCAGCGCGCGGATCGCGCACTGGGCAGACGAGCTTGGCTTCGATGCCTTGGGCATAACAACGCCCGATGTCTTCGACGCAATGCAATACGATCCCGCAGCAGCGCTCGACCGCTTTCTTGCCCTTGGTCGTCACGGCGACATGGACTGGATGGAAACGCATCGCGCGCGGCGCAGGGACCCTCGTGCGCTTTGGCCCCAGGCGCGAAGCGTTCTCGTCCTCGCCACCAGCTATGCGCCCGATGAGGACCCGCTCTCCATTCTCGACGAGCCGCACCGCGCCGCCCTTTCCGTCTACGCGCGCGGCAAGGATTATCACGTCATTCTCAAGGGACGCCTGAAGCAGCTTGCCCACCGCTTGGCCTCTGCGACAGGCTCGGACGTCAAGGTTTTTGTCGATACCGCACCGCTGATGGAAAAGCCCCTCGCCGCAGCCGCTGGCGTCGGCTGGCAGGGCAAGCATACTAATCTGGTCTCCAAGGCACATGGCTCCTGGCTGTTTCTCGGCGCCATCTTGACGACTGCCGATTTGACCGCGTCGCCACAGCATGCCGATCACTGCGGCAGCTGCACGCGCTGTCTCGACATTTGCCCGACGCGCGCGTTTCCCCGACCATACGAACTCGACGCCCGCCGTTGCATCGCCTACCTGACGATAGAGCACAAGGGACATATCCCGCTGGCTCTGCGCGAAGCGATCGGCAATCGTGTATTCGGCTGCGACGATTGCCTCACCGTCTGCCCCTGGAACAAGTTCGCCGCAGCAGCGCGCGAGACACGGTTCGCCGCCCGCATCGAGACTGCCAATCCGCCGCTCGCCGACCTGCTCGCGCTCGACGATGCCGCATTTCGACAGCGCTTCGCCGGAACCCCCATCAAGCGCACCGGTCGCGACAGGTTCATGCGCAACGTGCTCATCGCCACGGGCAACACGCGCGATCGGCGCTATGAACCTCTCGTGGTCGCGCATTTGCTTGCCGACTCGCCGCTCGTGCGCGCCATGGCTGTATGGGCGCTGGAAAAGATTGCATCCAGCAGTGATTTTGCAGCTCATGCAGAAGCACTCCTACCGCGCGAGACGGACGCAGACGTCAAAGCGGAATGGCAGCACGCACTGGCCGCAGCGGCAATGTCTGACGCGCTGCAAAAGGAGGAGTGATGATGGGGGCAACCAGGAACGGCGGATCCCTGTTTTGCTTCGGCCTTGGGTTTTCCGCGCGCCACCTGATCGAGCAGCTCGACCGTGAGAAATGGCACGTTGCAGGAACCGTGCGTGAAACGGCATCGGCTTTGCGCTGGCTTGCCGCGGGTGTCGAAGCCTATCCCTTCGACGGCACTGCCCCCACACCGGGCATTGAGGAAGCGTTGTGTGGCACGACGCACGTTCTCGTTTCCGCCCCCCCGAGTTCCGATGGCGACCCGGTCCTCGCCAATTATCGAAGCGTGCTTGCGGCGACACCGGGCATCCGCTGGATCGGCTATCTTTCAACCGTCGGCGTTTACGGGGAACACCACGGCGGCTGGGTCGACGAGACAACGCCTGCGTCACCGCTCTCCACGCGCTCCAGGCATCGCCGTGCAGCCGAGGAGGCATGGGAAACATTCGCGAAGGAAACCGGCAAGCGCGTCGTCATATTTCGCCTCGCCGGAATCTATGGCCCTGGACGCAGCGCCGTCGAAAGTGTGCGTGAAGGCCGCGCGCGCCGGATCGTCAAAGCCGGACAGCGGTTCAACCGCATTCACGTCGCCGACATCGCCAACGTCGTGCTGGCTTCGATGCAAGGCAAAGGCAACGCGCCGGTCCTCAACGTCACCGACGATTTGCCCGCCCCGCCGCAGGATGTCATCGCCCACGCCGCCGAGTTGCTGGGCGCACCCATTCCCCCCGAAATTCCATTCGAGGAAGCACAGCTCTCGCCGATGGCCCGCAGTTTCTATGGCGAGAACAAGCAGGTGCGGAACGACCTGATCAAGCGCGATCTCGGCATCAAGCTGATCTATCCCACGTATCGCGAAGGGCTCGCTGCCATCGTCAAGGGCACCAGCCACTGAAGCATGTTTAGCTGAAGTGTGTAGCGGCTCAGCGTGAAAAGCATGCTCACGACAGTGGGCTGGATCGTGCACATGTCTCCATCGAACATGAATGCGGTCCGGAGTGACCGAGCCTTTCGGCCTGCATTGGAACCACAGCCGCCGCGGTTCCGTTCAGGCGCCGTTCAAATGCGATCCGCTTTATTGCCCGAATTACGTTCGAAACTGGCGAAGTCGTCGCCGGATTGACGCATTTGCGATCGTTTTGGATTGCAGCAAGGGGTTGGAGGCACACGATGTTCGCCGGGCGGAGGTATCGGTTCGGAAGGCAACCCGAACGTAACGGCATCGCGACGGCCGCTTTCGCGACAGCAGTGAGCATCCTTGCACTTACCGCCATCTCCACCGCGACACGCGCTGGCGAACCTCCAAACCCCGCACATGTATTGGCAGAAAAATTTTCCCAAGCCTCTGACGACGCCCGACGTTCTGCCGGGACACCTGGGACTGCCCAGCCTACTTCGTCGTCACCCCGGGAAGCCGGTAACGAGACCGATGCTCAAATCCGCGCGCGTGCCGAGCGCGAGCGCCGTGCCGCCGATGAGCAGCGGGCCTACGAGGAAGACATGCTGGCGCGAGCCCGCGCCGAGGCCGAGGCCCGCCTGAAGTCTGATATGGAGCGCGAACAGGAAGCAGCACGCCAACGTGCCGAAGCCGAGGAGCAGGCGCGTAAGGCGCAGGCTGAGGAACTCGAGCAGCGCCAGGCACGCGAACGCGCTGCCGCAGAGGAGAATGCGCGCAAGGTCGAGCAGGCTGAGCGCGCCTCAGAGGAAGCCCGCCGAAGGTCTGAAGCCGAACGCCTGGCGCGTGAACGCGAGAATGAGGCACGCCAGCTTGCCGATCGCCTGCGCGCTGCACGCCGTGCGCGTGAGGAAGCCCGCGTGCGTGCAGCGGCGGAAGCCGAAGCGATAGCCCAGGCCGACGCACGCCTGGAAACCGCCCGCAACGCACTACGTCAGCGCACTGATCGCCTGGCGAGCAAGCTCGAGGAGATGAAGACCCGCCGCGAGCGGTATGCACAGCCTGCCCCTATTCCGCAGATGACAGGCACCACCCATCGCGCTGCCGAAGCCGGCGACTGGCAGAACGCACCGCCCGATGAAGTGCGTGAGACACAATACGCCCCTGCCACGCCCGCCAGCACGGCTGACACCTATGCGCATCGCGCGACGGTGCTTCTCGTCATGAAGCCAGGCAACAAGGGCATCCGGCGTTGGAACAAGGTCGCCGATCCCATGCTCTGCGTCGACGCCAGCTGCTACATCAGTAACGGTGCCGATACTGCGGCAAGGCGCGTCACGCGCCGCAAGGGATTCGGCCCTGGTATCGCCCTTGGCATGAGGGCAGGCGCCTGCAACAACCAGCTCGTATGCGTCTTCCGCGACGTCGATCTAACCAGCGATCACGCCTGGATGCAGCCGATCGACCTGCGTATCGTCCGCCACGATCGCCGCGAGTCGCGCCGCGTCGGCATTGACCCGACCTGCTCGGTGTCAGGCGGGCGCCTCTCATGCACACGCACCGTCGAAAGCGACGACTACCGGGCATGGATCGTCCCAGAGGCCCTGGCGCAACAGGCCGGCGCCGCGGCGCTCACAGCGGCGCTGGACAACAGGCTGCAAGGGAACCTGATGGCCCGCTCGCCGCTGCGTTGAGCCAAAATCGTGGAGTTGGGAGGGCCGCAGCGGAAATCGAGCCGGCGCAGCCACCGCCGCCACAAGTACGACCAATATCAATACGGCCAATACATGCTGTTGGGCCAAGCCTCGCGTTGATCGAGCGGACCGCGCCCCCGCCTTGCCGTTCCCAGCTGCGGCTTCGTGCCGGACCGCGCCTGTTTGCTCGAAGCTGATGAACCTGAAACAGGGGCAGCGTGCGCACGTTCTTGCGTTTTGCTGCTGGCGCCAGCACTTTCTCCTGCACCTTGTGGTGGCGACTGTGCCCCTTGCACGACTGCCGATTGCGACGTTGCCTCATCGCTTTGAAGGAGTGCGACGTTGAACCTTGGGGGCTCGGTCGCCGATGGTCCATGCCCGTCCATCAACACAACCATGGTGCCAGCCTTCAATGCTCGTGCCAGGGTCGTCGACCGCCCCTTGTCCATGAACCTGACCCGCCGCATCGCCTGCTCAGCCTTGTTTGACACCACATGCTCAGCCCCAGCATCATCATCGATTCCGAAAGCAAGCCACTTCGCCTCGTGCCGCTCGTCGCCCGGCGACACGAGCACGGCAGCATGTAGCCCGAGCGGCTTTGTCGGATCCTCCACCGCGATAGGAAGACGGTCGACAAGTAGTCCGTCCTTCATCACGTACGCCGACAGATCGGCACGCGACAGAATGAGCGACGTGATCTCTCCTCGCACGCCGCCACCCTCTCCAGGAACCGAACCCTTGACAGGCAAATCCGCGCTAGGCGGCTGCGGTCGCGACGGCTCGGGTAGCGTCAGTTGACGCCGCAGTTCCGGCCGCGCAAAGCGCGCAACGCGGTTCAAGCTTCCCGTCTCGAGCGGATCGATGAACGGCCCCGGCGCCGAAAAGAGCTGCGGGCCCGAACGTTCCCGCGCCACGATGATGGCGGCGCCTCGGTGCGTCGCCTCCATCAGCAGTTCGGCAAAGTCGCCAGGCAGGCGAGCCTCGATACCACTCTCGGGCACACGCGAGGCACCGCCAAGATAAAGCTCCGTGCCGCGCCAGATGAGCCCGGTTGATGCGTCCCCCTGCCGCCCCCCGCTTATCTGGGAAACCACGAACACACCGGAGGGCGAGTCCGCCTCGGCCGGCGTCGTAATGGTCGAAATGCCGATTTCCACGCCATCGCGAAAGGCGTGCACGGATCGCTCGCGTGGAGAAACGACGATCGTCAGAGCGCCTTCGGGCGCTATCGACGGGCTCCAGACGAAGCGACCGGGCGTCAGTCCGGATTGATTTTGATAGCGATCAGCAACGGCCACCGAGCCGGTGGCCACGGCCAGAATAGCAGTCATGAAGCCGAAAAGTGCACGGCGGTTCAGCATCGCGTATCCAGGAAATCGCACTCGCCTCGAACACGGCGAATCAATTGAGATTTCCGCAGTATACCGCTTCCCTGCACCCCAAGACGTGCAGCAGGGGCACGCTACCGCCCAAACACGAAAGTTCCACAGGAGAAAGCCGCTGATTGGAGCATTCTCCAGACATTTGCTCAACTGAATTGGAATGTAGAGCGCTTAACCTTTGCTGACTGATCGTGATTTACAGCCTCTGCAAGGTTACATCTCGGCGCTCAACCGACTACGCGCAATGTCGGATCCATGTCGCCCGGAGAAAATCATGCTGAGCGGCAAGGCGCCTCGGCTGGCCGCCGCAATTCGTTAGAGCCTCAGCGACGACGATTGCCGCCCGGTCCGCCACTGCCGCCACCCGCAGACGGCGTCGGCCCACGCTGGTCCTTGTGACGAAAATTTATGCGCCCCTTCGTCAGGTCATACGGCGTCATCTCGATAGTGACGCGGTCGCCGGCGAGGATGCGGATGCGGTTCTTCTTCATGCGGCCAGACGTGTAGGCAATCACTTCGTGACCGTTGTCCAGCTTCACACGGCAGCGGGCGTCCGGCAGCACTTCGTCCACCACGCCCTCGAACTCGAGCATCTCTTCCTTTGCCATTTACTCTCCTTGTCGCACGCGCTCGCAGTGCCTCATCGGTAGCAGAACGGGAGCAGCAATAAGCTGCTCCCGCCGGTCTCCGTCTTTCGGGAGACACGCTTTCGATCGTAAGAGATCAGATAGCGCGAAGGTTGGTCGCGGCGATCTTGCCATTGCGGCCGCGCTCGGTCTCGAAAGAAACTTTCTGACCCTCGTGAAGCGTCGACATGCCAGCCCGCTCGACCGCCGAGATATGAACGAAGACGTCGCTGCCGCCCTCTTCCGGCTGGATGAAACCATAGCCCTTCTGGCCGTTGAACCACTTCACAGTACCGTTCGCCATATGAATTGCCTCCAAGCAAGTGGCGTTTCCCTCGGGCGGAATTGCCTTCGGGCCTCAAATCGCGCGTTGGAGACTTCTAGTAGGCAGTGCAGTGCAGGCCGGGTAGAGCAGACCAAAGCGTGTTCGATGGCGCTTTATATGACCTTTCTCTCACGCAAAGGCAAGGCAAACTCCTTATAGGCCGGGAATTGCGAAGGGCTGGTACGGCCGAAACGACGGAAGCTTGCCGCATGCGTTAACGTGCCGCTTGCGGACGAGTGGCTCGCCGGGCCACTTTCCCGCGCCGATATCAAAATGGCCAAGCCCCGTTCGCCAGACGTGCAATTGCTGGTATGCCAGCAGCAACGGTCAGCCTTCAGGCGGCCCCGAGAAACCCATGACGGCTACTCCGCCGTTTTGTTGGTGCCCGCGTTGGCAGCGCCGGCCTTGATCTCCTCGGCCAGTGCAACCAGGTCGTCGATGGCCCGGGCCGGAAGTGTCACGGGATGAGCGTTCGGCGGCAGGTCCGTCCGCAATCGCCCTCGCCCCTCGATCGACAGGAAGGCCGGATGCGGTCGCCGTGCGTAGAACGTTTCGAACCGGGCGCGCCAGTCCTTGAACGCGGTGACCAGCAGTCGGAACGACGGCGTTGAACCGATGCCACCCATCCTGTTGGACTCGCTCACCACATGGCAGCGCGAGCAGTGCATATTGGCAAGCTTGAGCCCCTCCTCGACGCTGCCCGCCGCCCCGACGGGAGCGCAGAACGCCAGTATGCCCGTTGCGAGAGCGGCGCACCGCACTATTTGGCCGCTCCAGCGCATTCTTGGCAGTCTCATCGTCGGTCTGAGTATCCCATGCATGTCCTGAACCCATCTGACGCTGCCCGGCTGCAGCCCCCCGCGCTTAGGCTCTCGCCCCCATGAGCGCGTCAGCGTATAGCTCTCCAGTACCGGGAACGCCCATACGGCTCGGTCGCTTCCGTCGCAGAGCAAGACCTTCGAAAATCGCGACACGCCTATCCCATTGCCGCGGAACTTACCCGCGAGGACTTCCGGCGTGATGTGGACAAGGAGAACCAAGTGCTGCTCCACTGCAACATCGCACTGCCTCTGCCCGGCTATATTAAAAGTCGCCGGCAAGCACACAAGACCGTTGCGCGACGCCCGAATTCAGCTTTGTCTCACGACGTGAAAACCTGCGCATGACCCCCGCCGAAATCGCTATCGCCATCGCAGGACTTGGGTTGGCCGGCCTCGTCAAGGGCGCGACCGGTATCGGATACTCCACGACCGCACTTCCGATCGTCGCGCTCGGTATTGGGCTCGAACGCGCCATGCCGCTCGTCCTCCTGCCCTCGATCACGTCCAACCTCTCGGTGATGCTGAGTGCCGGCGAGTTCCGCCAGACGCTCAAGCGTTTCCGCGTACTCTACATAGGCCTAATCCCTGGACTCCTGACAGGGCTCTACATGTTGTCAATAGTGGCCGTGCATAACGCCGCGCGCGCATTGGGCCTCGTCATCCTCGCATACGCCACCTACGCGCTGTTTAGTCCCGCACTGCACATCGGCCACGATCGCGAACGAACATTCAACGTACCTGTCGGCTTTTTGAATGGGTTCATCAATGGTCTCACTGGCTCGCAGATCATGCCGATCGTTCCCTACTCGCTGTCGCTAGGGCTTTCTCCCGACGCCACTGTGCAACTCACGAATATCGTCTTCACGATTTCTTCTTTGATCATGATTGGAGGCCTCCACCGCATCGGCTTTCTGGACGGCACGGTCCTACTTCTCTCCGCCGCAGGCGTACTTCCAGGCCTGCTCGGCGTGGTCATCGGGACCAAACTGCGCAAGCGCATCACGCCCGAGACCTTCCGCAAAGTCGTTCTTCTGCTGTTGTGCGCGATGGCACTGCTGCTGATCACCACTCGCTGAACGTCCAATCCGCAAATGAGCGCAGCAAACTCCGCTTAAATTGAACGCCAATCGGCTTGACGCTTGGCGCACCAGCTAGTCTAAAGGTGTTGCTGCAGCTGAACTTTCCAGAGGTTTCATGGACCAGCATGACTGGCAGATCGTGCGCGCCACGCCCCTGTTCGGCGCCCTTCCTCGGGAGGCTGCCGAGCGCATGCTGGATGGGCTTGGGCCGCGTGCGTACGACAGGGGAGTGCTCCTCTTCGAGCAAGGCACGCCTGCGACCTGCTTTTATGTCGTCCTCGAAGGCTGGGTGAAAATCTACCGCACCACGCCCGATGGTCATGAAACGGTGGTGGCGACTTTCCGGCGCGGTGAAACGTTCGCCGAGGCCGCGATCTTCATGGGCGGCCGTTACCCCGTCAGTGCCGAGACGGTAACGGCCTGCCGTCTTGTCCGCATCAACGGCGACACGTTGCGCCGCCTCATCCACAACCAGCCTGATTTAGCCCTGGCAATGCTCGCCTCGTCATCGCATCACCTCAAGGCTTTGGTCGAGCAGATCGAGCACATGAAACGATTGACGGGTCCCCAACGCCTGGCCGATTTCCTCCTGCGTCTCTGCCCTTGCATGGATGGACCATGCAATGTTCACCTTCCCTACGAGAAGGCGCTGATCGCCAACCGTCTCGGAATGAAGCCCGAGAGCCTCTCTCGCGCGCTTGGCAAGCTGAAACCGTTCGGTGTCAACGTCGACCGCGATTCGGTCGCCATCGAAGACGCCCGAAAGCTCGTACGTTTCATCGAGGAGACAGGCGACGACGAATACGCCTGAACCTGCGGTTCATCCCTGCTGCACCGACCGGATCAGCGTGCCGACCGCTACGAACCCTGCTCCGAACCTTGAATGGAGCCCGAACGGCCGAGATGAAACAGTCGTGCTTCCATCGACACCGCGTTTGAGACTTTCAATCGATGTGACAGTGCAGACGGCAATGGCCGGACGTGAATTCTAGTGTTCTGGATCTGACGGTCGTTGCCCAGGCGAAGGTCGTCAAACACTCAGTCGATCCAGAACGCAAACTGAGAAATCCAGGGTTCCGCGCTGACGCGCAGGTGCCCGAGAGGGAACCAAGCGTCAAGGACGGAACGCTAGTGGCTGGTTCCCTCGGAAAACGTGATCTTGTTGAAGACGTTGTATTTGCCCGACGGCTTGCGCATGGGGATCCGCTTGACCTCCTTGAAAGTCTCGGCGTCATAAACGACAAGTGCACCATCGTCCTCCCACACCGATACCAGCGCATGCTTTCCGTAGCGGTCGAACTCCACGTGTGCGGCCGTCTTGCCCGGCGAAGGTGTAAGCGTGCGCGCGATCTCGAGTGTCGTCTTGTCCACGATTTGGATGGTGTCGCGAGCCTTAGACATCATTACGTCGGTCCACGCATAGCGCGACCCCTCGTGACTGCGCATGAAGAATCCCGGGCCTGGTGTCTCGATCTGCTTTACGATCGACCAGTCGTCGAGCCGGATCACGCTGATCTTTCCCTGCTTGAGGTGCGGCGTGGCCATCACGCGCTTTCCTTGGTAGTCGAACGTGATACCTGCGCCTAGATGCGGCAGGCCGGGCAGATCGACCCGGCCGATCGAACGCCCAACATTGAGGTTGACGACGACTGCGCTCTTGCCGTCGCGCGCCGAGCCCAGAAGATGCCGGTAGGGCTGATCGAAGAAGAAATCATCGAGCGGCTCTTCCACCTCGATGCGGCGCAACGCGAACAAGCCCTTAGACGCGGCGAGCGCTTCCACCATGCCCTTCTCATAGCTGTGGACGAAGCCTGCGTGCTGTGGCGGCGCATTCGGATCCGTCGAGATTTCCCAGATCTCCGGAACATCCTTCAACGCGGCGATGAACGAGTTGCGCGGCGGGGCCTGATATACTGCACTCACCCGCGAGGTTGTCCCGTTCCTGTCCGCGGCGTTGAGGATCTTTTCGACGCTCAAGTCTTCTGCCGAAAGCATCACGAGCGTGTGCGGAAGATAGTTGGCGACCGCGACGTGGCGCGCATCCTGCGAGATCGCAATGTTGCGTGTATTGATGCCCGCACGCACCTCAGCGACGATCTTGAGTTCCCACAAGTCGAACTTTGTCACCCACCCGTCCCGCGAAGCGAAGAAAACGAAGCGCCCGTCGCGCGTAAACTTCGGGCCGCCATGCAGTGCGAAGCGCGACGCAATGCGATAGATCGGCGTGAAACTGTCGCCGTCGAGTATCGTCACATGATGATCGCCTGTCTCGACCACGACAAAAAGGTTGAGCGGATCGGCATCGAATACCGGTTTGGAGAGAACCGGCGGCACACCGTTGAACACGCGTGAGGCGGAGATATCTGCTTCCGTCCAACGCGGGACATCGGCAAGTTCTCCATAGATGTAGTCAACGAGCGCCGCGCGTTCACCGTCTGCGAGCGTTCCCGCAAAGCCCGGCATCTGCGTTGCAGCGCGCCCCTTGGCGATCGCTTTCGCCGCCGCCTCGCGCTTCAGGCGCACCAGCGCCTGCGGAATGAGCGCCGGTCCCGTACCCCCCAGCCGATCGGCGCCATGGCACGACGCACAATGTTCCTTGTAGAGTGCAACGCCATTCGGCTCCGCGTGCGATGGTCCTGCCATGGCGCCGAGGCAAAGCGAGACAAGCAGCCCTGCAAACCCGCCCGCGACGCGTCTAGATGCGATGCGGTTGCTCATGGCGCACTCCCCGGAACGGCGTGACCGCGACGCGCGGACCGGAATGCGAAACCCCGATCTCCTCGTCCGACAGATAGCAGGCGGGATCCTCCGCCCAGGGGTCTCCAGTAAGTTGCAACGCCCTCACGCGCGTGTTGCCGCCGCAGATATCGAAATGCCGGCACGCACCGCAGCGCCCACCGATCGAGCGCGGCCGCGCCTTCAATCCGCGCATCAGCGGATCTGAAACGTCCGCCCAGATCTCCGCGAACGGACGGCGCTTCACATTGCCTAGCGAATAACTCCACCAGAACGTGTCGGGATGCACGTCACCCGTGTTGTCGATGTTGGCGACGTTGACGCCCGATGCATTGCCACCCCACTGCACCAGCTTGGCGCGCATGTGTTCTGCCGATTCAGGGAAGCGATGACGCACCCAGTGATAGAGGTACACGCCGTCCGCATCGTTGTTGCCTGTTACGATCTCCATCGGCTCGTCGCGCGAGACATACCCCCAGGCACGCTCGAACAGAGCCTCCATCTTGCGCCGGGTGATCTCCAGCGCTGCATCGTCTCCGCGGTTCTTGTTGCCGCGCCCCGCATAGTTCAGATGCGACAGGTAGAACTTGTCGACCCCCTCCGCCTCGGCGAGATCGAGAAGTTCATCCAGCTGGACGTGGTTGTCCATCGTCATGGTGAAGCGCAGCCCCACCTTTATGCCCTGGTCGAGGCACAGCCTGACGCCCTTCAGCGATGCATCGAACGATCCCGCCTTGCCGCGGAATGCATCGTGCACCGCACCGATGCCATCGAGAGAGATGCCAACATAGTCGAACCCGACATCTCTTATTCGCCCGATGTTGCCCTGGTCGATCAGCGCACCATTCGAAGACAGCCCCACATAGAAGCCCATTGCCTTTGCGCGGTGCGCTATCTCGAAGATATCCGGCCTCAGCAGCGGCTCGCCGCCCGACAGAATGAGGACTGGAACACGGGCGGCCTTCAGGTCGTCCATCACCGCAAACACATCTTCGGTCGCGAGTTCATCGGGAAAATCGACGTCGCCCGAAATCGAGTAGCAATGCTTGCACTTCAGGTTGCAGCGCCTGATCAGGTTCCAGATCACCACCGGTCCAGGCGGATCGCGACGCGGTCCCGCGGGCGTCGGCCGCACCAGCTCGCCCAGAAGCTGCGTCAAACGGAACATGTCACACCGCCTTTCGCCATCAGTTTGTGACCGGGCCTGGGCCATCGCCCGGCTCGCCCGCCTTGATCCTGAGACCTGTCTTCTTCAGAACGCGAGTCGACATCAGCACGTCGCTGCCACGGCAGGCGGAGCCAAGCAAACCCGCAATCTCCGCTCTCTTCTGCTCCACTTCGCCGGACGAGTGCCCGTGAACCATCGCGAACAGATTGTAGGACCAGAAGGGCTCCCGGCGCGGCCGTCGGTAGCAATGGGTAACGAAAGGCAGTGTGCCGACCAGCGCACCGAGCCGCGATATCTCTGCATCGGCGACATCCCAAACCGTCATCGCATTGTGTCGAAGCCCAAGTGTATAATGATTAGGAACGATACCGATGCGACGGATGACGCCGACTTCCATGAGCCGCCTGATCCGCGTCATCACTTCGGCTTCCGTCAGTCCTGTCCGCCTTGCCACTTCCTCGTACGGCCGCTCCACGAGCGGCAGTCCTGCCTGCGTCGCCGCGACTATAGCTCGGTCCTCTGGCTCTAGCATCCGTGTCATGCCGCTACCCGAAAGCCGATGAAATACTCTTCGAGCTTTGGAAAATCGAACACATCAAGCCCGGTGGCATCTTCGATGCGGCGCAATACCTCGCCGATCTCGTCCTCCGCTTCCGTTGCCAGCACGAACCACATGTTGAGCGCATGCTGCCGTTCATAGTTGTGCGCCACCTCGGGAAATGCATTGACGGTTTCCGCGATGCTATCGAACCGCTCGGCTGGAACCGCCATGGCGCACAGGCAGAAAGCACCACCGAACCGGTCTGCATTGAACATCGGTCCGAAACGTGACGCAGCACCGCACGCAAGTAACTCTCCGATCCGCTCGATGAGCGCGTGCGCAGATATGCCCAATTGCGCGCCTGCTTCCTTGTAGGGCTCGGCAACCACCGGAAAGCCGTCCTGCAAGAGATTTATGATGGCGCGGTCGATGGCGTCGATCATTGCGCGGCCTCCCGCTGAATTTCGGCATTGTGCGCGATGCGCGTACCGCGCTGCAGGAAGCAGCGCTGCGAGAACAACACTGCGAGCGAGCTCTGGTCGAGGCCGCCGGTCCTGGCCAGGTGCTGTGCCTGTTCCAAAACGCGAGCCCGCTCGATACCGTGGATCATGCAGAACAGGTTGTATGGCCAGCGCACGCCGCGCCGCGGGCGCCGATAGCAAAGCGTCACGAACTCTTCGCGCGCAAACCTCTCGCCCAACGCGTCGACCCGGGCGTCATCGACGTCGAACACCACCATTGCATTGGCGCGATACCCCAACCTGCGATGTCGCACGATCGCCCCGAACCGCGTGATGATGCCGGTTTGGATGAGCCCAATAATCCGCTCGATCACCTGCGCCTCGCTCAGTCCGACCTCGTCACCCAGAGCAAGGTAGGGATGCGGAACGAGCATCAATCCGCGCTCCAGTGCTGCGAGCAGCCTGCGGTCGCGTGCGTCGATCTGTTGCGCCAGACTTGGCTGCCCGTCATACGCCGGATGCCCGACGCCAGCCCGTTGATTCGCTTCCGCCCCGCCTCGCCCGCCAAGAGGGAAACCGAGGTCAATGAAGTAGGCGCGCTCTAATGGCAGCTCGAGTATATCGAGCCCACTCGCCAAGCGAATTCTGTCCAAAGAGGCAATGAGTGCCGGGCGGTCCGGTGCAGCGATGACAAACCATAGATTGATTGCGTGTTCGCGCTCGTAGTTGTGGTTGACGCCGGCCTCCGCGTTGACGATGTGTGCGACCTCCTCAAGACGCCCTGGCGGGACTTCCATCGCCGCAAGCATGCTGACGCCGACCGTATTGGGCCTGATCGTGGCGCCGACACGTCCAAGCACACCCGTCCTCTGAAGCTCTGCCAGGCCGAGCAACAGATCACCCTCGCTCAGTCCCGCCGCGCGACCAATCAAAGAAAATGGCTGCGGCACGAGAGGAAAGGCCCGCTGCCAATTGTCGAGCACTTCTAACAGTTGCGCCGACACATGCGCGAATTCATCGTCGGGCTGTCCTATGCGGGCAAGCGTCATTGGCCGATCCTGTGCGCGCGCGCGGTGAAAAAGATGCCAGAAGGCTTGTGCGCCGGAATTGATGCAATGCACTCGAATGTTCTCGAGTTGTGGATGTCGACACGGTCGGCATCGCGCACCGAGATCCACGCTTCGTCTCCGCGTGGCGTGAATTCGAGATGTAGCACCGCCGGGCCCGGCTTGAAGCTGTGCACGACCTGCATCGTGCGCGCATCAACCACCTGGACGGTATCGTTGAGCGGATGAGCGAAGTTGACCCACACGCGGGGGCTGCCAGGCTGCACGATGGCAAATATCGGCTGTCCGTGCGTTGCAACGCGACCGCACTCGGCAAACGTTGTCGCGTCGATGGCGAGCAATTCGTGTCGCCCGACCGCCGGAAGAAGGAAGCGTCCCGCAACCTCGCCCCAGCCTTCAAGATGCGGCATCTTGAAGACCGGCAAGGGCACATCGCCCCGCCCATAGCCATCGAGGATGCGCCGAGGTGTCGGCCGCTCTTCCCAGAGGTCGAGTTCAACCAGACCGTCCTCGCCGAAAAGTCCGGCTATGTAATACCGCCCGTCACCCGTGATCGATCCGTCGTACGGGAGCTTGCCAACATTCGCATATCGCGTGACTCGTGGCTCACCGCCCGTCCACCCCGCAAAGTCAGCAATCCAGATCTGGCCGGCGTCGTAAAGTGTATAGACGAAACGCCGGCCCGGCGCATCGACGAGACCAACGGTTTTCGAGCGAGCACCGTTGCCGGCATCGGCCGCAATTTCGCACACGGGCGCCAGCGTGTTGGCGTCGAAGACACGCACGCCCCCAGGCTCGTAGTTCGACACGGCGACGAGCGTGCCGTCATCAGAAATGGCGCCACCGATCGCGTTCCCGGCCTGGACGATGCGTTTGGCGATCCGCGCAGCAAGAATGTCGATCTTGCTGAGACCGCCATCGCGGCCGAACACGTATGCGAACCGCTCGTCACGCGAGAAGACAACCGAGGCATGTGATAGATCCCCCAACCCCTCGACGCGCCCGGCGATCGCCCTGCGGCCCCAATCGACGATCAGAACCGAGCCAGATGCTCGTTCGACAATGACGCCAAGCGAGCCTGTCGCGGCGGAGCATGTCGGCGCATTGGCGTCTGCCATCGCGCTCCGTAGGGGCACCGCGCTCGCCGCCGCCGTCGCCAAGCCTGCAAGCACCTCACGCCGTCTCATTGCGGAAATCCTTCCTTGAGCCGCTGTGCGATCCAGGCAGCATCCTCATTGCTGAGAAGCCCCTTCCAGGCCGGCATCGGTTTTCCCGGCACGCCCTCGAGGATGATGGAAGCGATGCTGTCGGCGTCCAGATACCTGAGCGCATCGGGCAACAGCGGCTTTCCCAGACCGCCCTTCAACGTCATGCCGTGACACGATCCGCAGTCCTGCCGGACGAGCGAGGTCAATTCGGACACGCGTGCGGCGTCGATCGCATTGGCCGCACCCACGTGGCCCGACGATGCGAGGACTGTGACCGCAAGTCCGCAGCACAGGCTACTCCGCTGCAACCGCAGCATGCACGCCGTCATCGATTGTCTCCGCTGCGGGACAAGAAAACGCTTCCCGCTCCATGAAACGCGATATTGCGACAACCTCGCCGATTACGAACAATGCCGGTGCTTCGATCCGCGATCGCATGGCCTCGCTTGTGATTGTTGCAAGCGTTGCCATAACGTATTTCTCATCTTTCCGCGTAGCTCGCGAGATGGCAAGAACCGGCGTGCGAGTATCGCGTCCGTGCGCAATGAGCTTTGCGACTATGTCCGAGATGTTTGCGAGCGCCATGTAGACGACCAAAGTCGTTTCCGGATCGGCGAGCCCGTGCCAATCGTAGTCCAGCACACCGTCGGCGCTCCGGTGCCCGGTAACAAAGCGAACTCCGGATGCAAGGGACCGGTGAGTCAGCGGCATCTTGAGGCGCGCGGCCGCCCCTTGGGCCGAAGTGATGCCCGGCACGACCTCTACGCCAATGCCGGCGGCCGCAAGCGCGATTGCCTCTTCACCTCCGCGACCAAACAGAAAGGGATCGCCGCCCTTGAGACGCACGACGCGCCGCCCCTGTTGGGCGAGCCCCACGAGGAGCTTGTTGATCTCCTCCTGCGGAACAGGATGGCTCCGCGGAGCCTTGCCGACGTCGATCCGCCGGACATTGGACGGAATGAGTGCCAGGATTTCCTCGGATACGAGACGGTCGAACACGACGACGTCAGCGCTCTGGATGGCACGAAGGGCCTTCAGCGTCAGCAGTTCGGGATCGCCCGGGCCGGCACCCACGAGTTGTACGGAGCACGGCCCCGGTGCACCCTCCGACACGTCCATGCAATCACAGACTATTCTATGATATTCCATGAGCTATCCCCGAACGCATGCCGTTGCTGACAAATAGGCGCCACCCGCCAGGAATCCGGGTTGGAATGTGAGGCCGGCGGTCTCGCGAGGATAACCGCCGGCCCCGAGCAATCAACGCCTCGGGTCAGTAGACGTCGTTGCGCGTGTTGTAGACGTTGAACTTTCCGGTCGGTGTCACAAGGCGCTTGTCCTTGATCACAGCCTTCTTGGTCAGCGTCTTGTCGTCCACGATCACGATCGCCGATTCCTGATTCTTTCCGTTCCAGACGGAGAACCAGATCTCGTCGCCCTCGCGATTGAACTCGCCCTGCACCACGCGGCGCTGTCCTTCGGCGATGCCAGACCATTCACCAATCGGAAGCGTGGTGTACTTGGGCTTCTCGTTGACAAGATCGGCAATCTTGAAGACCGCCACGGACGACGAGAACTCGGCCTCGGTATTCAGCGGCGTATCAACATAGAGGTGCTGGGACTTGGGATGGCTCTTGATGAAGAGCGATCCGCCTCCCTGGCCCTTGACCGTCTGCACGACCTTCCACGCGCTATCCTTGTGCCCTTCTGGATCCGTTCCGATGAACGAAATGGTCTCGTCACCCAGATGGCTCGTCGCCCATACGGGGCCAAACTTCGGATGCACGATGTTGGCACCTCGGCCCGGATGTGGCGTGATGCCCTTCGTATCAATGACGCCGACGAGCTTCCGGTCCTTGGTGTCGACGACCGCCACGCGATTGCGGGCATTCGCCGCGACAAGGAAATAGCGCTTGGTCGAATCAAAACCGCCGTCGTGCAGGAAGCGCTCGGCCTCGATCGAGGTCACGCTGAGGTTCTTGATGTCCGAATAGTCGACCAGCAGAATCTGCCCAGTCTCCTTCACGTTGACGACAAACTCGGGATTGTAATGCGATGCCACGATGGAGGCGACGCGTGGTTCGGGATGATATTCTTGCGTGTCATAGGTCATGCCGCGTGTCGAAACGACCTTGATTGGCTCCAGCGTGTAGCCGTCCATGATGACGTACTGCGGCGGCCAGTAGGCCCCGGCAATCGCATATTTGTCCTCGAAGCCTTTGGCCTTCGAGGTTTCGACTGAGCGAGCCTCGGTGCCGATTTTAATTTCGGCAACGGTTGCGGGCGGATCCATATACAGGTCGATCAGATCCACCTTTGCGTCGCGTCCAATCACGTAGAGGTAGCGGCCAGACGCGGAGATGCGTGAAATGTGAACAGCGTATCCGCTCTTGATGACCGCCGCGATTTCCTTCGACTTGCCGTCGATCAGAGCAATTTCTCCCGCGTCGCGCAGGGTGACCGAGAACAGATTGTCGATATCGATCTTGTTCTGCTTCTCCTTTGGTCTTTTTTCAACCGGAACGAGAACCTTCCAGGTCGCCCTGATCTGTTCCATGCCGAACTCCGGCGGCGAGACCGGCTCGTTAAGCAGGTACTTCGCCATGATGTCGATCTGCTCTTTCGACAGGTCGCCTGAGGTGCCCCAGTTCGGCATGCCCGCCGGCGACCCATAGGTGATGAAGTCGCGCAGGTATTCGAACCCGTTCTTGCGCGTGACCTCCGTTGTCAACGGCTTGCCCGTAGCGCCCTTGCGAAGAACGCCGTGGCACCCCGCACAGCGCTCGAAATAAATCTTGTTGGCAAGTGACCACTCGTCCTTGCTCAAAGTCGGCACACCCGGCTTCGCACCGGGAGCGTCGAGCTTGTCTTCACCAAGCACATCGAGCGAAGGCTGGTACTGTCCGCTGGGTGTGGTCTTGTGCTTCTCAAGATCCGCCGGCGATGGCTTTTGCTCGGCCTGCGCAGCCGACGCACCTAATACAAGCGCCACTGCCAATCCTGAGGCGCTTAACAACCCACCGAGTTGAAAAATGGACTTCATGACGATCCTCCGTCCTTCGAGACATGAAGACCCTAGAAACTTGAGAGATTTGTCGTCTTGACTTTTGTTAAGATCAAACACCGCGTTTCGGGATTCGATTGTCGAAGTCTGACGCGATCCGATTGCGCTCCCGGTCGCTGAACCTGATCGACGTAGAACGTTATGCAGCAGACGTCGAACACTGTGGCCTGCGAGCGAGGCACCGCAACGAGACTTGGCGGAAGATGGCAGAATCGAAGCCCGAACCAATACAGAAACCGAGCCGCATCGTCGAAGCAGCCTTCTTTTCCTACGGCTTCCGGCCGTTCTTTTTAGGCGCATCCGTCTACGCCGCATTCGCCATGTCTCTTTGGCTGGCCTGGATCGCGATTCACGCTTCCAATGCATCCCTGGCGTGGATTTCCATCGCAAGTGCTCCACACGTCTGGCACGCCCACGAGATGGTATTTGGCTTCGGTCTGGCGGCACTTGCGGGTTTCCTGCTGACAGCCGTGCCGAACTGGACCGGTGCTATCCCCCTCGCCAACCAGCCACTTAAGATTCTGTTTGCACTTTGGGTCGCTGGTCGGCTGGCGATGCTGCTTTCCGCGTTCCTTCCTTCCGCCGTCGTTGCAACGATTGATCTTGCATTCATTCCGGTGCTTGGCCTCCACGTGTCTCACCAGCTCTTTGTCCGCCCGCAACCTCGAAACATGATCTTCCTGGCTCTGCTGGCCGCACTGTTCATTGCCAACGTCAGCTTCCATCTCGGCGCAGCACACGTGATCAACGCCGATCCGACAATCGGACTTCGCGCCGGCGTCCTCATCCTGACGATCGTGATCGTGATCGTCGGCGGGCGAATTGTGCCTTCCTTTACGCACAACTACCTGCAGCGCTCAGCCCCCTCGGTAAGGCCCCCGCTGCGCTCTGCGCCTCTGGATCGCTCCGCATTGATCGCAACGCTGATTTTCGTGGTTTCGGCTCTGTTTCCGCCGAACGAAACGGTCGTCGCGCTCGCTGCCGGCGCGGCTGCGCTGGCCAACGGTGCGCGCCTGGCAGGCTGGCGTGGCATCGCGACACTCCGAAGCCCGATCGTTGCAGTTTTGCATGTCGGGTATCTGTGGATCGTCATTGGTCTGTTTGTCTGGTGCGTGGCTGCTGGGACCGACTTGATCAGCGAGATATCCGCACTGCACGCCCTGTCCACGGGAGCGATTGGAACTATGGTTCTTGCCGTTATGAGCCGCGCCAGCCTCGGCCACACGGGACGCCCCCTGCTCGCGCCCCCACCGATCACGCTTTCTTATGCACTGGTCTCCCTGTCGGCCCTGTTGCGCACGTTCGGGATCGCAATTGCGCCAGCGCATTACAACACTGTGATGCTCGTCTCGGGCCTTCTCTGGATCACGGCATACACCCTCTTCGCGGTCGTCTATTTTCCAATCCTCACAAATCCTCGACCGACCGACACCACGCGCCCGGCCTAACAAAAGTCAAGGCCCGGCCCGCGCCAAAATGCACCAATGCCGATCAGGATTGCGAATACCTCGTGTCGTTGTCGGCTATGAGTTCCGGCGACGCGTGACGGGCTGGATCGCATCCTGGGCCCGGGAACCCAAACCCATGAGGACGCCATGTGGGACGCACTCACGAAGTCGGCCGCGCGGAATATCTTCTACGGAGGAAGCGCGTTCTTCCTCGTTATCTTCGTCGGCCTCACCGTACAAAGCTGCAACTACGCATTGACGAAATCCACCGACGCCAAGGGACTGACGGCCGAGGTAATTCACGGCAAGGAGATCTGGGAGAGGCACTCCTGCATAAACTGCCATACCTTGATTGGCGAAGGCGCCTATTTCGCGCCCGAACTTGGCAACGTCTGGAAACGCTACGGCGGCGTGAAAGACCCGCAAGGCGCACGCGAGACCATTAAGGCCTTCATCAAGAGCCAGCCCTCCGGCGTAGCGGGACGCCGCCAGATGCCCAACTTCAAGCTCACCGACAAGGAACTCGACGACCTCGTCAGCTTCTTCGAGTGGGTCAGCCGCATCGACACGCAGAACTGGCCGCCGAACGACGCCGGCTGAGGAGGACGAGCCATGAAGTATGAAAGTCAGAAGGTTGCATTCGTCTATTTCACGGGCGCGATGATACTCTTCGCAGCCCAAGTCACGTTCGGCCTCGTCGCTGGGTACATCTATGTCGCCCCCAACACGTTGTCGGAACTGCTTCCATTCAACATCATCCGCATGATCCACACCAACGCCCTGATCGTGTGGCTCCTCCTGGGCTTCTTCGGCGCCGCCTACTACCTCGTTCCAGAGGAAGCGGAACGCGAAATCGAAAGCGTCAAGCTGGCCTACATACAGTTCGCGATTCTCTTTCTCGGTGCCGCGGCGGCCGTGGTCGGATACGTATTCCGTGTTCACGGCGGCCGCGAATTCCTCGAACAGCCGTTGTGGATCAAGCTAGCTATTGTCGTCGCCGCGCTGATCTTCCTCTACAACATCACGATGACGGTGCTGAAGGGCCGCAAGACGGCCATTACGAACGTGCTGCTTCTTGGACTTTGGGGCATCGCGCTGTTCTTCCTGTTCGCATTGTGGGAACCCCATAACCTCGTACTCGACAAGATATTCTGGTGGTATGTTGTACACATCTGGGTCGAAGGGGTTTGGGAACTCGTGATGGCCGCCATCCTCGCCTACCTGATGCTGAAGATGACTGGGGTGGACCGCGAGGTCGTCGAGAAATGGCTCTACGCCATCGTCGCTCTCTCGCTGTTCACCGGTCTGCTCGGTACGGGCCACCACTACTACTGGATCGGCACGCCTGCATACTGGCAGTGGATCGGTTCCATATTCTCGAGCCTCGAGATCCTGCCATTCTTCGCAATGGTGCTTTTCACCTTTGCCATGGTCTGGAAGAGGAAGCGCGAGCATCCCAACAACGCCGCTCTGCTATGGAGCCTTGGATGCGCCGTTCTTGCCTTCTTCGGCGCAGGCGTCTGGGGCTTCCTGCATACCCTGCACTTCGTCAACTACTACTCGCACGGAACGCAGATCACCCCGGCTCATGGGCACCTGGCGTTCTTCGGAGCCTATGTTTCTCTCAATCTTGCGATCATCACTTACGCCATGCCGTATCTGAAGGGGCGTGAACCCTACAATCAGGTGCTCAACATGATCAGCTTCTGGGTGATGTCATCGGGAATGGCGTTCATGACCTTCACGTTGACTTTCGCTGGTATCATTCAGACGCACATGCAGCGCGTGAAGGGCGAGAACTATATGGACGTTCAGGACGAACTCGCACTGTTCTACGACATGCGCCTGATCGCTGGCGTGATCGTCGTGATCGGCGCATTCATCTTCCTCTATTCGATCTTCGTGCCTCGCTCGAGCGAGGTCATCGCCAAGTCGAGTGTGGCGCCGGCCGAGTAGGGCGTCAGGGACTACACTCATGCACCGGCGCCGCCTGGACGCGGCGCCGGTGCAGATCCCAAGTCAGTTGAAATCGATTTCGCTCACCGGTCCGGAGTTGACCCGGCATGAACGCCACGCCGAACGTTTCAACCGCAAGCGCGTTGCCATACTATCGGGCGACGGCCAACGAATGTGCAATGTTCAAAATGGCGCACGAGCTGCGATTGCCCTTGCTGCTCAAGGGGCCAACGGGTTGTGGCAAGACAAGGTTCGTCGCGCACATGGCCGCCCGTCTCGGCCTTCCCATGTGGACGGTTTCCTGTCACGACGATCTCACCGCCGCCGATCTGACCGGACGCTATCTCCTCAAGGGCGGCGAGACGGAATGGTTTGACGGCCCGTTGACGCGCGCTGTCCGCGCCGGCGGCATCTGTTACCTCGACGAGGTGGTTGAGGCCCGCAAGGACGTCACCGTCGTCCTCCACCCATTGACCGACGACCGCCGCGTCCTGCCGCTCGAACGAACCGGTGAACTCCTGGCAGCGCCGGAAAACTTCATGCTCGTTGTGTCCTATAACCCCGGCTACCAGAACATTCTGAAAGCCCTGAAGCCATCGACCCGTCAGCGCTTCATCGCGCTGGAGTTCGATTTTCCCGGACCCGAGGCCGAGGCAGAGATCGTTGCCGCAGAAAGCGGACTGGCGCGGGAGCACGTCAAACCTCTCGTCATGCTTGCCAACCGGCTCCGCGCGCTGAAAGGGCAGGATCTGGAGGAAGGTGTCTCGACACGCCTCCTCGTCTATTGCGCCTCGCTCATTGCCGCTGGCATGCGCCACGACGAGGCGATCCGTGCAACACTGATCGAGCCGCTCTCCGACGATGCCGACGTCAAGAATGGCCTGATGGAGGTCGTTGCAGCCGTCATCGGATGACGCAAGCTGCATGGTTTGTAACGTGCAAACCTGCCGCGCCCTCCATCCGACATAAAGGACCGCGCCCGCATGAGCCTGCTGCATCTGCTTGAGCCCGAGGAGACGATCGGCAATCTGTGGCACAATCTCGTCGGCGACCGCACCGACGTCGCGCGCTTCCCGCAAGCCGCCGTTTCATTCGAGGAAATCGAGGCCGCCCTGCGCATCTTTTTCCATGCCCTGGGCGGTAATACGAACGTCGAGATCGTACCGGCCATCGACCGCACCTCGAGCCACCGCCTGACACTAAGACAGCGGCTTGGCCGCCGCAACGAGCGCATCCCCGTCACCGCATACGACGGCTTGCGGCTGCAGCTGCCCTCATCGTTCGACTTGTTGCCAGAGCGCGCGCTCAACAGGCAGCTCTATTTCTGGACCGCGGCGTGGATCGCAGTCGCATCCGAGACCGACATCGCTGCATCGGATGCCCGCAGCGGCATGAGCAATGACTTGCAGCGCATCATGTTTGCCCTCGCAACGTCGGTCGCCGTGCGCCATCGCTTCCCAGGCCTGGCGTCCGTTCATGATGTCCTGTCTGCAGCATGCCTCGCCCAGCGACCGAAACGTCCGCTGCCACCCGCCGAGGAGGCGCTCGAGGCACTGGTCCGCCACTGCCTTGCCACACCCGCAAGCAAGTCCATCGAAAGCTCGGTTGCCGATGCGATCCGCTCGCTACCGGCCAAGGGATACCGGCCGTTCTTGCCCGTTCCGCTCTGGCCCGACTATGCGCTGGCATCCCATTGCGACGCGATCGAACGCAGAGACGAGGACACTGGGGGCACGCGCCGGCATGCTGGCGGCGACGGCCGCATGCGCAAGGCGAAGCGGCATAAGAACGATCAGATCAAGCGCAAGGACCCATTCATCGTTCATCGCTTCGAGAAGATTCTCACATGGACCGAATTCATGAATCTTCACCGCGACGTGGAGGACGACGAAGAGGACAACGCGCGCAAGGCGGCAGATGATCACGACGAGATCGGCGTCACAGCGCACGAGAAGCGAGCCTCGACGCTCCTGAAGATAGATCTGGACCTCTCCCCCGCCGATGTCGATGCCGAACGCGTCTCCGGCGAGCACGTCTACCCCGAGTGGGACTTCCGCCGCGGGCGAATGCAGCCCGACTACGTTCGCGTACTCGAGCGCGTTGCCGAGGAGACGGCTCCGGGTGCGCCCTGGCGGCCCGGCCCCAAGGCCGCCCAGCGCATCCGCACGGTGCGACGCCAGTTCGAGGCCCTGCGTCCGCGCCGCGAGGTGATCGCACGCCAACTCGACGGGCACGAACTCGACATGGACGCTCTCATACGCTCACGGGTGGATATGCGCGCGTGCGGTGAAGGCTCCGATCGCGTCTACCGCCAGACGCGCCCCATCTCCCGCGATCTCTCTGTAGCGGTTCTCATTGATACGTCTCGCTCTACCGAAGGATACGTGCAGAACCGCCCGATCATCGACATCGAGAAGGAGGCCTTGACCGCCCTCGCCGAAGGCATCTCCGCTTGCGGTGACGAGGCCGCGATCTATGCATTTTCCTCTCTGCGACGTGATCGCGTTTTCGTTTCGCGGGTGAAGGATTTCGCAGAGCCGGTCGGCGATGCCGTGCGCAATCGCATCGCTGCACTCAGGCCCGGATTCTATACGCGCCTCGGAGCTGCCATCCGCCATGTCTCGAGACAGCTGGCCGATCGCCCGATGCGCCGGCGACTGCTGCTCGTCTTGACCGACGGCAAACCCAACGACCTCGACCATTACGACGGCCGTTACGGCATCGAGGACAGCCGAAGCGCCATCACCGAAGCGCGGCGCGCCGGCAACGCCGTATTCGGAATAACCATCGACCAGAAGGCGCAGAGCTATGTCCCGCGCATATTCGGCGCCAGCGCATTCTCGATCGTCAGCCACCCAGCGCGTCTAACCGCCGCTCTTCCCGTGCTATATCGCCACGTGATCGGCTGAGCACGCACATGAATGAAACGAAAGACGAGCCCACGCCGGAAGGCAAAGAGCCGGGCGATACCCTCGCCGGTAGCTGGGGATTTCTCTCCACGCTTCCGGGCCATCCCATGATGTGGATCCTGATCGTATCAGAAATTCTCGTCTTCGGCGGTGCGTTCATCGCCTTCGCTGGCGTCCGTCTCACCGACCCGGAGATGTTCAGACAGTCGCAGGATCACCTCGACCGTCTGGCCGGTGCTCTGAATACGATGGTGCTCGTGACGAGCGGCTTTTTCGCAGCGCTGGCGGTCAACGCTAGCGCTGCCAGCAAGCTACGCAACGCGCACCTCTGGCTATTGGCCGCATCCGCCCTCGGCGTGGTGTTCCTCTGCGTCAAGGCCGTCGAGTATGCCGCCAAGCTGGCAGACGGATTGACGCCCGCCACCAATACGTTTTTCACGCTTTACTACCTTACGACGGGCTTCCATGCGCTACACGTGATCGCCGGAATAGCCATACTCGCGATCGTCGGCTGGAAAGCGTCGTTGCATACGATCGAGATCGGCACGACCTTCTGGCACATGGTCGATCTCGTATGGGTGTTGTTGTTTCCCATTGTCTACCTGATGCGCTGAGCCCGTCCGATGGAAGAGAGAAACGCCCCGTCCTATTTTCCTACGCGCGTCTCGCTGGCAGTCGCTTGGACACTGTTGATCGTGCTGACACTCGGAACCATCTTCACCGGTCGAGTGACCGATCAGAGAACGCTCGGCGTTCCACTCTTTGCCGCTCTGCTATTCGTCAGCTGGCTCAAGGCCGGAATCATATTGCGCACATATCTCAATCTAAGGACAGTCCCTGCCGCGGCCGACGCACTCACTATTCTGATCGGGCTCATCCTTGCACTCGTTGCGACGCTCTATGTACTTGCTCATTGAAGGGCAGACGGCGTGTGAGCCGGAAGCTCGCATTGCCCGAGCCTTGGACGGTGCCCGGCCAGCGCCTGGTGAGCCGAAGTGCGCGGCGTTTCAGTACCATCGACGCGCGAATCGGAAAGAGCCGGAACTCAATCGCGTCTCGCCGAAGCTCTTGCGCGTCGCAAGTCGCCACCGGCTGGCTGCCACCTTGGCTGCACGGTCGGCAGCGGCTTGCAGTGTTGCTGGTGCCCCCAATGACGCCACGAGGTACTGGCGGCATGACACGATTATGCCTCGGCGCGCACCCTCGACTCGCGGGAGCACCATTCAAGGATGGTATCGGTTTCTGCTGGAAGCTGCTCGGCATAGGATCCGGTAAAGTCGTCCCATGCCGCGCGTTGCCCCGACGCCACGGCCACCAGTACCGGCAGACCCGCCTCGATCGCTTGTTCAACGACTTGTCGGAAACCACGCCCTTCGGCCTCGCGCTTGCCGAACCGGTTGATGATGACGAGGTCGCAGTCCTTCGAAAGCGATTGCGCAACTACGCCAACGCTCGCCTCGAGAGCGAAAGAGTCGAGCCGGCAGCCCCGCGATTCCGGTCCCCGCTTCTCGGAAATATCAATGCGCTTGCCCGTGGCCAGATCTTCGAGCGACATGTCGCATCGGCAGCGGTCCCCGCCCTCGGTGTTGTGCTGGATGGCACCCGCCAGCCTTAGGTTTCGGTCTCTGAGCCTGCCAACCAGTTCGACCAGCATATCGTCGACCTGCGGTCCCTGCCCTTCGCCATAGAGAATGCCTGCCAATCGTGGTTCCGCCATCTCGCAACCTCATCGAATGCGTGTGCCCGGTGCCTGCTCGTCTTACGGAAGTGCTCGTGCTTCCAGTGCGTGTTTAGCTCAAGTGCGCAGCGGTTCAGCGTCAAAAACATGCTCAAAACAGAGGCCTGGATCGTGTTCCTGGTGCCAACAAACATGAACACGATCTGGCGAAGACGTCTATAGCCCCTGAAGATAGAGACTGACAGCAGGCCGGTCGCCTGCCCGAGAGCCCATGAAGCCTGAAACTATTCCAGGTTGCAACGCGCGTCGCGCGATTGTCCATGCCGCGATTGATTGACCAGGGCGATCGCTCGATTGGCCAGATCAGGATGAATTCCGCGCGCAAATACTATGGACCCGGCGCCGACGGCTGCCATCCCGGGCAACCAGCCCGGCTCCGTCATCAACCGACCGACCGCACATTCCCGATCAGGGCTTAAGAGGGTCCGGAGCCAATTGCAATGGGTCCGAACCCTAGTCGTAGCTGAAGATGGGTGGCCACGCTGGCCTGATCTCACGCCTTTTCTTCGAACGCGTCGAACCGCGCCGCGGCGTGGCACCAAGCGAACTCTGATAGAACCCGAATCCCGATGCATTGCTATCGAAAACGCCATCCCGGTCTGCCTGGGCGGTTCGCGTGTCCGCCGGACTGATATTGCGTGTCGAACGCTCGATTTCCTCGACGCGCCGCTTGTGGATGCGTGCGGGATCGCTATCAGCGATCTGCTGGAGCGACTTGCCTTCGAGCGCTTGCGCTATGCGTCGGTCGTGACCATAGACGTCGCGCAACTGGCGAAGACCGCCGCTCCCATCCGGCAGAAGCGTGAAGTAGACGTTGTGAACAGGAATCGTCCTGTCGAGATCGACCGTATTGTTTTCCTCGGCTCTCCTGCCCAGCAGCTCCGGAATACGGTCGATATCCCATCCCTGCACGTCCTTGAAAATGACCTCGGCCAGCTTGCGCGGATGGCGCACGCGGATGCAGCCGTGGCTGAAAGTCCGCTCAGACGAGCTGAACAGACCCTTGCTGGTCGTGTCGTGCATGTAGACCGAATGCCTGTTGGGGAACATGAACTTCATTTCGCCTAGCGGATTTGCATCACTTGGCCCCTGCACGATGCTGAGATACCTGATGTCGGTACTCGCCCAGCGGATCCGCTCCGGACTGACTTCACGTCCATCCTTGACGATCTTCATTCCCCGGCGGGCAAGCACGCCGTAATCACCGCCACGCAGCTTGGGAAGTAGGTCCGTGATCTTGATGGAGTTCGGCACGCCCCACTGCGGCTTGAACACGATGTGTTCCATCTTGTCGGAAAATATCGGCGTCTGTTGCGAGGGCTGACCGACGATGATCCGCTCCTCGTATTTCACTTCGCCATTGCTCACGACGCGCGTCATGAACTCCGGAATATTGTTCCAGACGTACACTTTCCCAAGGTCGCGCGGCAGCCAGCGCCAACGCAGCATGTTGGCCTCAATGGTGCGCACATCCGGCAGTTTGGGCGGCGGCGGCGGTGCATTCAGGAGCGCACGCAGGTCGTCGTTGATCTCGCGTCGGCGCGACTTGCCATGTTTGCGCAGGAAGTCGCGAATCTCGTTTCCGAGTTCGCGGTCGAAATGAGTAGGCGCGCTGTCCTCCGCCGGGACGCCGAGACGCTCGCGGACCATCGCGACCTGCGGGTGATCGTCGCCGACTTTCAAAAGTGGACCGTCGGGGATCGGGGGCGGTGCCTTGGCTGGCTCGGCGGCACGTTTGCCCGTAGCCACCAGATAGGTCCTGCGCAACGCCTCGAAGATCGGATGCGACGGATGAAGTGCCCGCAACTCTGCACCGGGGTCCGCCGCGGAGGCTACGCGCGCAAGAAGTTCGGATGCCTTTGGCACCTGCGGCTTGTTATCGAGCCAAAGTGAAATGCTGTTGGGCTCGAAGCGCATGCCAAATGCGTCTCGGGCGTACCCCATCACGGCTAGCGACATCTGCACCTCGCCGCGCGCAGCGCTTGGCCCGTCAGTCACCGTCATGTCCGGTATGTGGAATTGCGCGGGATCGAGGGCATAGTCGTCGGCGCGCGCCATTTCCGCGGCTGCCTGACGTGCCTTTTCGACGAACCCCGCCTGATTGACCCAGAACGGCCCGGCCAGGTCACCACCGTAGAGCGAGCCGAGCGAGTCCAGCACGGCACTGAGGTTTGGATCGCTCGTTATGGCCTTGAGGCGCGTTATCTCTTCCAGGATACCGATGCGCAATGGATCGAGCGCCAGTGGCTCAAGCGGTGGCGGCGGCGCCACATTGCGCGAAGCGTCGAACTGCTCGGCGGTCTGCGGCCGCGCCGGTAGCGGCGGCTTAATGTATGGCTTTCCAACCGGAATATGGTCCGTCCAGACCCGCGCCTCGGCGGCGTTCACACACCCGCAAGCTCCGTTGACGATTAGAGCACCAACAGCGCCAAGAAGCACCGAAGTCGAAACACGCATTACACCACCACCTTGAACCAAGCACCACGGATCGATGCAGACCGCGCTCTATTGGCACGATAGAGCGCCGAGCGCATCCGCTTTCGTCATCAAAAGTTTACCTCCCAGAAGCTGATAATCGAGTTTCACGTCGCCGACATTTCACCGGCTGTCACCGCCGCACTGCGCGTGCCGCATAGGGTTATGCGTTTGCCAGACCAACGGATTGATCAACGCTGTCCTTGTCGACATCCTGATCCTCGAACGAACATTCGACGACCCGCTTTGCCAGGAATTTGCCGGATACGAGAACGAACCCTCTGGTTGGATAGCGCCTTTTCACTGAACGCCTAACCTGTGTTTTAGTTCAAACCGCAAATCCGCAACCTCTGAAACAGCTTGAATTTGGAGTATGCCGAGTCTGCGAATGTCACGCCCTTGCCTCCAACCGTGCCACAGATCTGAGCGGCATGCCTCTTCGCGCATCATTTCGTCGGCAGCAAACGGGACAGCACCCCATCGCGCTGCCCACCCGCCAAAATCCAGTGAACGCGGTCGCCGCTCTCGACTCATTTGTCCGAAAGCGATGGTTCCAAGGCGCTGGCCGTGGTATACCACGGCTTGTCTAGACGCGAATTTTCACTTAGAATTATCTGAGCACTGCAAGAGACGCCCGAACAGAACAAAGTCGATTGACGGCCTGTCTGGTTATTGTCGCAGTCTCGATACACCGCTATCAGTGCGGAACAGCCGGCATCGCTGGCGCACGAAACCGGGCCGTCCGCCCAATACCTTAGGATGGGCCGGCAAACGAGATCATCGGCAGGCTGGGTGCTGCACTTTGGCGTCCGGTCAAGAAAAATGATGACCGTAATCAAGGGGGAACGATGCGCACGCTCAGCTTGGCCATCGCTATGTTCTGCTTCTGGCTGGCCCTTTCCGGACACTACACTCCGTTCCTCGTAACGATCGGCCTCCTCTCGGTTCTGGCCGTCATTTATGTTTCCACGAAGATGGGGGTTATCGATGCTGAGGGTCACCCCATCCAGCTCGTACCCGCTGCCCTCATTTATTTCCCTTGGCTGATTGTCGAGATCCTGAAATCGGCGTGGAGCGTCACCAAGGCGATCCTCTCGCCCTCGCTCAACATATCGCCCACCATGACCGTTGTCCGCGCGAGCCAGCGAACCAATGCCGGCCTCGCGACCTACGCCAATTCGATAACGCTGACGCCAGGCACCATTACGGTCGCCGTCCGTGCAAACGAGTTCACCGTCCACGCACTGCAATCTGCCGGCGCTGACGACCTGGAAGCCGGCGGCATGGATAAGCGCGTGCTCCAGTTCGAGGGAGGACAATGATGTTCATTGCTGCCACCGTTGCTGTTCTGATCGCGCTCGCACTCGCGGTGTCACGGGCGATTCTTGGACCGACCGTGTTCGACCGGGTGCTTGCAGGCAACAGCGTGGGCACGCTCGCAATTCTTCTCCTGGCTGTGGTCGGCTTTCTTACCGGCCGCCCTGAATGGCTCGACATCGCCCTGACCTACGGGCTGCTCAACATCATCGGCACACTCGCGGTGCTGAAATTCTTCCGCTACGGCGACCTCGCCTACGATCAGGAGGACGGCGCCTGATGGATCTCATCATCAATGTCGCGAGCTGGGTTCTGATCTTGGTTGGCTCGTTCTTTGTCGTCGTGGGCGCCATCGGCCTGATACGCATGCCCGACATGTACACGCGGATGCACGCCGGCTCTGTGATTGACACCACCGGAGCGGGATTCTTGATCCTCGGCATGATCCTTCAGGCCGGGATGTCGCTGATAGCGCTCAAGTTGCTGTTCATCTTGGCAATCTTCTTCTTCACCGGTCCAGTCGTCTCCCACGCGCTCGCTCAGGCGGCGCTTGCAGCCGGTATCGAACCCGAGTTGACCGAGGATCGTCGTGCGCGCGGTGCCGAGACATCGGCCAAGGACGGCAAGGAAAAGGAGCCGACGCGATGATCATGTTCATCCAGGCCGCGCTGCTGACGCTGCTCGCCGCCGTCACCGTCGCGATTGTGCGCCAGCGCAACTTGTTCGGCGTCGTGATCCTCGCGGGTATCTATAGCTTCCTGATGGCAAGCGTCATGATCGTGCTCGACGCCGTCGACGTGGCCATGACAGAAGCTTCGGTCGGTGCCGGCATCTCCACCGTCGTCCTGCTCGCTGCTCTCCATCTGACCGGGTCGCGCGAATATCCCCCGGTGCATGCCGCAGCCGTGCCGCTGTTCGTCTCTGTCGTCACTGCTGTGGCCCTGATCTGGGGAACGAACGAATTGCCGCGCTTTGGCACCGCCGATGCCCCGATCCACAAGCACGTTGCCCCCGAATACATCGACGCATCCCGCAAACACGAGATGCCACCCAATATCGTGACGGCGGTGCTCGCCGACTTCCGTGGCTACGATACGCTGGGCGAGACGACGGTAATCTTCACGGGGGGAGTTGGCGTGATGCTGCTCCTGCGCGGCCGCCGCAAGCGCGTCAAGAATGACCGCTCGGGCGGGGAGACGGCGGCATGAAGCTCGATCTGATCCTGCGCGTCGGCACCAAGCTGATTTTGCCTTTCATCCTGATCTTCGCCCCTTATGTCCACTTCCACGGTGACTACGGCCCCGGCGGTGGGTTTCAGGCTGGCGTGATCATCGCCGCGGCATTCATACTCTACGCGCTCATCTTCGGCATCGAGGCTGTCGAGCGCATCGCGCCGCAATCGATCGTCGAGCGTCTCGTCCCGCTGGGGGTCCTGATCTACGCCGCAGCCGGCCTTCCCGCGATGCTCTCTGGCAGCGGCCGCTATCTCGACTATGGCGTATTTGCGCACGATTTCGCACACGCGCATGAATGGGGAATCCTGATCGTGGAATGCGGCGTCATCACTACGGTTGCAAGCACCATGCTGGCTATCTTCTACGCATTCGCGAATCGGGGGCGCCAATGACAGCCTTTGAGATCATCGCCAATCACTATAACTACTATATAACGATCTTCTTGATGGTCGCCGGGCTCTACATCGTCATCGCCCGCGGCAACATGATCAAGAAGCTCGTCGGCCTGTCGCTGTTCCAGACGTCGGTCTACCTGCTATATCTGGCCCCCGGTCGTATCATCGGCGGCACAGCACCCATCGTCGACAAACATTACGAGGTCTACTCCAACCCGCTTCCGCATGTCCTCATGCTGACGGCGATCGTCGTCGGTGTCGCAACGCTGGCTGTGGGGCTGGCACTCGTCGTGCGGATCTCCGAGGAGTTCGGCACGATCGACGAGGATGAGATCTTCGCCAGGGACGAGGATCAATGAGCAATCTGCAAGAGCACCTTCCCATCCTCCAGATCCTGGTGCCGCTCTTCGGTGCAGTCTTAACTGCATTCACACGCAGCGGCGTCGTCGCCTGGACGATTGCGGCCATCGCCAGCGCCATCGCACCCTTCATCTCCGCGGGACTTCTCGTCCGCGTTGCAGAAACTGGCAAGCCGATCTCCTATGTGATGGGCTCGTGGGCAGCCCCCTGGGGCATCGAGTATCGAGTCGACCTGCTCAACGCCTTCGTGCTGCTGCTGATCTCGATCATCGGCCTCGTCTCGATCCCATATGCGCGCAAGAGCGTCGCCACCGAGATCGATTCCCACAAGCAGCCGTGGTTCTACACGATGTACCTGCTGTGCCTCGCCGGCCTGCTCGGCATCGTGGTAACGGGGGACGCCTTCAATGCGTTCGTATTCCTCGAAATCTCCTCGCTCGCCACCTACACGCTGATCGCGCTCGGCCGCAATCGTCATGCGCTCCTGTCGGCATACCAGTACCTCATCATGGGTACCATCGGTGCAACGATGTACATCATTGGCGTGGGCCTTCTGTACCTCGTCACCGGCACGCTCAATTTCGTCGATCTTGCGAACCGGCTTGGCCCCGCAATGGCTTCATATCCGCAACCCATTCTTGCCGCGCTCGCATTCATGACAGTGGGCATATCGCTCAAGCTTGCGCTCTTCCCGCTGCACGTCTGGCTGCCCAACGCCTATGCCTACGCGCCCTCTTTCGCCACGGCGTTCCTCGCAGGCACGGCCACCAAGGCCGCCATATATCTGCTGATCCGCATTTTCTTCTCCGTCTTCGCGGTCGCCATCCCATTCCGGTCGCTTCCCATCACGGAGATTGTGTTGGTCCTCTCGCTGGCAGCCATGTTCATTGCCTCCTTCACAGCCATCTTCGAGAAGAACGCCAAGCGCATGCTGGCACACTCGTCCGTTGCGCAGATCGGCTACATCACGCTTGGCATCGCGCTGGCCAACAAGATGGGACTTGCCGGTAGCCTCGTTCATGTTTTCAACCACGCCATTATGAAGACCGCCCTGTTCTTCGCATTAGGCGCAATGGTCTACCGCACGGGCTTTTCCACGATGCCGAATCTTGCCGGCATCGGCCGCAAGATGCCGATCACCACTGCGGCCTTCGTCACCGCGGGACTGGGCCTTATCGGGGTACCCGGCACGGCAGGCTTCATCTCGAAATGGTATCTCGCAATTGGCGCCATAGATCACGGCTGGACGTGGCTCGTCTTCCTGATCGTACTCTCCAGCCTGCTAGCCGTCGTCTACATTGGTCGCTTTGTGGAAATTGCCTACTTCCGCGAGCCGTCCGCCGAGCTCCAGAACGTTCGAGAGCCCCCGATGACCATGCTGGCGCCACTGCTGGTGCTGGCCGCGGCCACCATTTATCTCGGATTTGACACGCGACTGACCGGCGGCATCGCAACCCGAATTGCCGAATACCTGCTGGGAGGCCTCTCGTGATGATCGCCACCCAACCCGAAACTCTGGTTCAACTTGCGCTGATCATTCCGCTTGCGGCGGCACTGCTGATCCCTCTGTTCCACAACGCGCCGAATCTTCGCGAGACCGTCACGCTCGCAGCGGCGGCGGTTTTGGCCATCGTCGTCTGGAGCCTCTACGGCCCCGTCATGGCAGGTGCGCGCCCTGAACTGAACGGTCCCGAAATCGTGCCGGGCCTGTCGCTGTCACTCAAAGTCGAACCGCTTGGCTTGATCTACGCACTCGTCGCCTCCACGCTCTGGATCGTCAATTCGATTTATTCGATCGGCTACATGCGCGGCAACAACGAGCCGCGCCAGACAAGCTTCTATGTGTGCTTCGCCATCGCCATCGCCAGTGCCATAGCGATTGCCTTTGCCAAGAACCTCATCACGCTGTTCCTGGCATACGAGGTCCTGACCCTGTCCACTTACCCGCTGGTCACGCACAAGGCGACCGACGAGGCCCGTCAGTCCGGCCGCAAGTATCTGCTGCTGCTGATCGGAACGTCGATGGTGCTGTTGCTGCCAGCGATTATCATCACGGCCGTGGTGGCAGGAACCGGCGACTTCACCGCCGGCGGAATTCTCGCTGGAAAGCTGACGCCCATGCTGCTCAGCGGTCTGCTCGCACTCTACGTATTCGGCGTTGGCAAGGCCGCGGTGATGCCGGTGCATTTCTGGCTGCCCGCTGCCATGGTCGCTCCGACGCCGGTTAGCGCCCTGTTGCACGCGGTTGCCGTCGTCAAGGCAGGCGTGTTCACGATCCTGAAGGTCGTCGTCTACATATTCGGCATCGACACGCTGACCGCGTCCGGCGCCGTGGACAAGGTGATCTGGGTTCCCGCAGCCACGATCCTGCTCGCCTCGCTGATCGCGATGACCAAGGACAACCTCAAGGCTCGCCTCGCTTACTCCACCATCTCCCAGCTTTCCTACATCGTTACCGGCGCATTGCTCGCAACGTCCTTGGGCGTCATCGGCTCGGGCATGCACATCGCCATGCATGCTGTCGGCAAGATCACACTCTTCTTCTGCGCCGGCGCAATCTACGTAGCCGCCCACAAGACCGAGATCTCCGAGATGACCGGGCTCGGGCGCGTGATGCCGTTCACGTTTGCCGCCTTCACCCTCGGCACGCTCTCGATCATCGGCTTGCCGCCGCTCGGCGGCACGTGGAGCAAGTGGTATCTGACGCTCGGCGCAATCGAGGGCGACAAGCTCGCCATCGTTGCAATACTTATGATCTCGTCGCTCTTGAACATCGCCTACCTGCTGCCAATCCCATTCAAGGCGTTCTTCGGTAAGCCGACGGCAAGTGCCGGAGCCGCGACCGCACATGGACATGCCCATGCCCACCACGACGGCACGGTCCATGAAGCACCGGCGGCCTGCCTGATCGCAATAGCCGCCACGTCACTCGGCTGCATCGTGCTCTTCTTCTTTCCCGACTTCCTTTTAGATCTGTTGAAGCAGATCCCGCTCAGATAGGACATCACGCAATGGCCCGAAACCACGGCGCGCCCGATGACGGTAAGACGCACATGTTCGACAACCCCCGCAATGTCGCACGGGTTCGATATGCCCTCTATACGCTGTGCGCCACATCGGTGATCGCTGAGCTGTTCGTGCACAGGCACGTCGATCATCCCTGGGAGCAGCTCCCCCTGTTCTACTGCCTCTACGGTTTTGCCGCCTGCGTTATCCTGGTGCTGATTGCCAAGGAAATGCGCAAGGTGCTGATGCGCGACGAGGAGTACTACGATGACTAGCGTCGCGCCGTTTGTCATTTTCTTCATCGGCGCAGCATTGGCTGCGGTCACCTCGGGTATGCTGCGCGCAATCATCATGCTCGCCGTGCCGGTCGTCGGTGCGATCAATCTCTACCTGCTGCCGGCTGACACAACCCACGTCGTCCATCTTCTGGGCTACAACCTGGAACTGATGAAGATCGACAAGCTGAGCCTTTTGTTCGGATACTTGTTCCACCTTGCAACGTTTCTCGGCATCGTCTTCTCACTGCACGTCGAAGACCGGGTGCAGCACGTGGCGGGGCTGCTTTATGCCGGCAGCGCGCTAGGTGCCGTGTTCGCAGGCGACCTGTTGACACTGTTCCTGTTCTGGGAGTTGCTCGCGGTCACCTCCGTATTCCTGATCCTGGCGCGGCGCACAGCCCGCTCATACGGCGCCGCCATGCGCTATCTGCTGATCCAGGTGGGCTCCGGCGTCATCCTGCTGGCCGGCATCGCCATCCACTGGGTGGCGACGGGCTCGACTGCCATCACGCAAATCGGTTTGCAGGATTGGAATACCGGCCTCGCAGGGATCGCATCATGGCTTCTGCTGCTTGCCATGGGCATCAAGGCCTGCTTCCCATTGCTGCACAATTGGCTCACTGACGCCTATCCGGAAGCAACCCCGACCGGCACGGTATTCCTCTCATCGTTCACGACCAAGGTCGCGGTCTATGCGTTGGCGCGCACCTTCGCAGGCACCGAGTTGCTCGTCTACGTCGGCGCAGGCATGGCTATGTTCCCGATCTTCTTTGCCGTGATCGAGAACGATCTGCGGCGCGTGCTCGCCTACAGCCTCATCAACCAGGTGGGCTTCATGGTCGTCGGTGTGGGCATCGGCACCGCTCTTGCGGTCAACGGTGCGATCTCACATGCATTCAACGACGTCATCTTCAAGGGCTTGCTGTTCATGTCGATGGGCGCAGTGCTTTATCGCACCGGCAAGATCAACGGCTCGGAGCTTGGCGGTCTCTACAAAACCATGCCCTGGACGACCGGGTTCTGCATGGTTGGCGCCGCGTCCATCTCGGCATTCCCCCTCTTCTCCGGCTTCGTCTCCAAATCGATGGTGATGGTCGCCGCCCTCGATGAGCATTATCCTTACGTTTGGCTGGCACTCTTGTTTGCATCCGCCGGCGTCTTCCATCATGCCGGCATCAAGATCCCCTACTTCGCGTTCTTCGCGCACGATTCGGGCCTGAGGCCGAAGGAAGCGCCCATAAACATGCTTGTCGCCATGGGCCTCGCCGCCGCCATCTGCATCTTCAACGGCTGCTATCCATGGCTGCTGTATTCGATGCTGCCCTACCCTGTTGACTACGAGCCATACACGGCCGCGCATGTCCTCACTCAGACCCAGCTGTTGTTTTTTTCCGCTCTCGCCTTCGTCTGGCTGCAGCTCAAGGGCCTCTATCCACCCGAACTGCCGGGCATCAACATCGACGCGGAATGGGCGTATCGCAAAGCGCTCCCCACCGTCGGTCACTGGGTGCGCGATACTGCAACTGCAATGCGCACCGAATGGCTCGCCGTGCGCGGCGCAGCGTTGCGCAACGCCAACGACAGCATCTATCGCCTGCATGGCCCCGACGGCGTTTTTGGACGAAGCTGGCCGACAGGCCGCATGGCGTTCTGGGCAACAGTGATGCTCGGAGCCTACGTACTGTTGAGCTATTACGCGTGACGACGCTGCCAACGCATGTTTAGCTGAAGTGCGCATCGGTTCAGCTCGACATGCTCAAAACAATAGACTGGATCGTGTGCATGGTTCCATGAAACATGAGCACGTTCCAGTGCGCAGCCCCTTCGCCACCCGAGCGCCCCAACGTTCTTCTACGCGAAAAACCCATAATATATTCAAAGACCTTCTTACTTTATTGAATTGAAATAATCGTTTCGGAAGGGCGCAGCGGTCATTATTGATTAGGACCTGAAATCTATCCTTGGACGTCGCACAACTCGCGCATCAAGGAGCTTTTTCGAAATGTTTCTGAAGCCGCTTCCAGCTGATGACGAGGCTTTGCAAGATCCCGCGGCGCATGCCGACACGGGCGCAGCTGGCTCCGAGCATCATGCCGAACTGCTCCTCGTCCGCGCGTTCGTCGAAGAAGCCCATACCACTGCATTGTTCGCAGCCGGCGTGGCCAGCGCCGTCAACTATGCACAGATGTCCATCACGGCCGAACCCCTGATTGAAGCGAGGTCGCTCATCAGCAGCTACCAGTCAAACATCGCCAACTGGCCGCACCACGTCCTGTCCGAGGAACTTTCGTTCGACACGATCCAGCTGATGTCGGACATGGACGAAACGATCCGGCGTGGTCGCGCAAGCCTGCTCAGTTTCGAGATCGATGGCAAAGCGATCGGCTTTCACCGCGCTGTTCCCCTTCACGTCACCAAGCTTGCAACAGCTTGGCGCGAGGTTGCCGCAATTGCTCGGGCACTGGTCGCATCGCTTCGCAAAGATCTGGCGCCAATTTTTTCCGACGAATTTGCAGCCTCGGCGAACCACTTGATCAAAATCCTGGATGCCGTCGTCAACGGAAGCTCCGAATGCTGCCGGCCGGACGGCAAGATCGTTCTGCCAAGACTTGCCGAGCGCCGCCGCGCACCTCGCCACGCACTGCTTCAGTCCGTGCTTGTCCGCGCCGGCAAGGCCGAGTTCCGAGCATTTGCCAACGATATCTCATCTGGTGGCATGGGACTTATGCGAATGCCGCCTCTGGCAGCCGGCACGCGGATCACCATCGAGCTCGCTGTCGGACGCTCGTTCCGCGGCACGGTCGTATGGAGCCGTGGCGCCAACGCCGGTATCGCCTTCGACGAACCACTCTCAGCGACTGATCCCTTGATCTTCGGCTGACACTTTTCATCGTTACCAACCCTGTGCGATGCGACTGCGGCATCGGCTGGCACGCGTGCCATATTCTCACCGCGTGGGTCGTCTGGAGCCGCGCGCAATCCGGCTTAAGCGCGCCCATACTCGCAAAACGTCGCCAGCTATAGCCAATCGGAAATAGCTCAAAAGATATTCATGCACGATTCCTCCCGGCTTTCGTGACGAGTGCACCTAAGTACACTTGACCCAATGTCGCATCTGGGCACGAATTGGTCTAACACTTACAAAAACTTCTACCCATAGGGAGGAACCATGCTCAGAGCATTGGTGATCGATCCAGGTAAGTGCACGGGTTGCAAGCAGTGCGAAATGGCCTGCTCGTATGTGAAGGAAGGGGAATTCAACGTCTCCAAGTCACGCATCCGTGTTTTCGACTTCCACACCGAGGCGCGCTTCGTGCCTTACACTTGCACTCAATGCGCCGAGGCATGGTGCCAGCAGGCGTGCCCCGTGAACGCCATCACCACGAATGCGGACGGCGTGAAGATCGTGCACGAAAACCTGTGTGTCGGCTGCAAGGTCTGCACCATCGCATGTCCGTTCGGCACGGTGAATTACAACGCGTCCACCGGCAAGGTCATCAAGTGCGACCTGTGCCTTGGCAGCCCGGCCTGCGCCGAGGCCTGCCCGACCGGCGCAATCACCTTCAAGGACACCGAGCAGGCCGGCTTCGACAAGATGAAGGTTTGGGCCACCCAGGCAGCACATGCCGCGACGCACGAGGGTGCCAACACACCGGTGGCAAAAGCCTGAGCTGGTAGTCCGACCGCTCGCTCACTCATCAAACGCCTGCGGGACCAGGATCAGCGCCGGTCCAGCGGAACGCCAAAAACCAAACCGTTTGCGGAGCCATCGCGCTGCCGCAACACAGGGAGAAGCCGATGGGATGGAATCGTAAGGTCCTGCGGGTCAACCTCACAGATGGAACGATCACGACCGAGCCGCTCAATATGGATTGGGCGCAGAAGTATCTGGGGCAGCGCGGTCTGGCCTCGAAGTACCTCATCGAGGAGATCGACCCAAAGACCGATCCGTTGAGCCCCGCCAACAAGATGATTTTCGCGACCGGTCCGCTCACCGGCACTGCCGCATCGACCGGCGGTCGCTACTCGGTCATCACCAAGGGCGCACTGACCAACGCCATCGCCTGCTCGAACTCGGGCGGCTATTTCGGTGCCGAGCTGAAATTCGCCGGCTGGGACATGATTATCTTCGAGGGCAAGGCCCCCAACCCTGTCTACCTCACCGTGTTCGACGACAAGGCCGAGCTGCGCGATGCCTCCGAGATCTGGGGCAAAAGCGTGTGGGACACCGATGAGTGGATCAAGAAGCGCCACCAGGATCCGATGATGCACATCTCGGCAATCGGTGTCGCCGGCGAGAACCAGGTGCTCTACTCGTGCATCGTCAACGACCTTCACCGCGCCGCTGGCCGCTCCGGAGTCGGCGCCGTGATGGGCTCCAAGAACCTCAAGGCCGTGGCCGTTCGCGGCACCAAGGGCGTCAAGGTCAAGGATGGCATGCGCTTCCTCAAGGCAACCAGCGCCGCCAAGAAGGTGCTGCAGGAGAACGCCGTGACCGGTCAGGGTTTGCCGACTTACGGCACCCAGGTCTTGATGAACGTCATCAACGAGGCCGGCGCCATGCCGACCCGCAATCACCGCGACATCCAGTTCGAGGGTGCACACGATATTTCTGCCGAAGCGATGGCGACGCCGCGGAAGTCCGATGGCCATCCGAATCTGCTTACGAACCAGGCCTGCTTTGGCTGCACCATAGCCTGCGGCCGCATCTCCAAAATCGACGACAAGCACTTCTCGATCCAGAACAAACCGCAGTACTGGCACGCTTCCGGCGGCCTTGAGTATGAGGCCGCATGGGCATTGGGCTGCAACACCGGCGTCGATGATCTCGAAGCGCTGACCATGGTTAACTTCGTCTGCAACGAGCAGGGCCTCGATCCGATCTCGTTCGGCGCAACGGTGTCCGCGGCAATGGAACTGTACGACCTCGGCATCCTGACCAAGGAGCACACCGGAGGCATCGACCTGAAGTTCGGCTCGGCCGAGGCGCTGGTGAAATGCGTTGAGTTGACCGGCAAGGCTGAAGGCTTCGGCAAGGAGCTGGGACTGGGATCGCTGCGTCTGTGCCAGAAGTACGGCCGCCCGGATCTGTCGATGTCGGTCAAGGGCCAGGAGTTCCCGGCTTACGACTCGCGCGGCATCCAGGGCATGGGCCTCACCTACGCGACGTCCAACAGAGGCGCCTGCCACCTGCGCTCCTATACCGTCTCCTCCGAGATCCTCGGCATCCCCGAGAAAACCGACCCTCTCGCGACCGATGGCAAACCCGCGCTCGTCAAGGCGTTCCAGGATGCAACCGCCGCCGTCGACTCCTCGGGTGTGTGCGTGTTCACCACCTTTGCCTGGACGCTCAACGATATCGCTCCGCAGATCGATGCGGCCTGCGAAGGCGAATGGACGCCTGAGCGCCTCTTGGAAATGGGCGAGCGCATCTGGAACATGGAGCGGATCTTCAACAACAAGGCCGGCTTCACTGCCAAGGACGACAACTTGCCGCCGCGGCTCGTCAGTGAGCCCGCCAAGACCGGCCCGGCAAAGGGCCTCGTCAACGGTCTCGAGAAGATGCTGCCTGAGTACTACCAGCTGCGCGGCTGGACTTCCGACGGCGTGCCGACAAACGAGACGCTCGCACGCCTCGAACTCTAATGGCGCAAAGCTGCACGGGGCGGACCACCGCCACGTGCAGCTATGAAGCATCTCCAAAAGGGTGGTGACGACGAGATCCTATGGACGCATTGACCGTATTCGGTCTCTTGTCCGTGATCGCAATGCTAGTGTTCTATGCACTTGAGGATCGCGGCACCGGCTTCATCCTTGCTTTTGCCGCTGCATGCGTCGCCGCTTCGGTCTATGGCTTTCTGCAAGGCGCTTGGCCGTTTGGTGTTGTCGAGGCCGTCTGGTCGGGAATAGCCGTCCGCCGCTGGTTTCAGCGCACGCATGCTCGACATGTCGAACGGGAGAAATGAGATGAACTACGTAGTGCTCGGCGCCGGTCCTGCAGGCGTGACGGCCGCTGAAACGCTTCGCAGTCTCGACAAGGAGGCCACTATCACCCTCATCGGGGGCGAGGAGGAGCCGCAGCCCTATTCGCGCATGGCCATTCCCTATTACATCTACGGCAAGATCGACGAGGGCGGCACCTACCTGCGCCAGGAGCCAGGACACTACGACCGGCTGGGCATCAAGTACCGTGTCGGCCGTTGCGGTGGAATTGATGCGGCCGCTCGCCAGCTCTACCTCACCGGCGGTGAGAAGCTCGGCTACGACAAGCTGCTCGTCGCGACCGGCGCCTCGCCCATTATCCCGCGCATGCCCGGCTCCAATCTCGATGGCGTGGAAACCTGCTGGACGCTCGACGATGCGCGCGAGATCCTGAAACACGCAGACAAGGGATCCCCCGTCGTTCTCGTCGGTGCCGGCTTCATCGGCTCGATCATTCTCGAGGCGCTTTATCTGCGCGGCTGCAAGATCACCATCGTCGAATACGCGCCGCGCATGGTCGCACGGATGATGGACGAAACCGCCGGCGGCATGCTCGGCCGCTGGTGCAAGAAGAAGGGCGTCGACGTGCGCGTCTCCACCAAGGTGGAAGGCATCCGCGAAGGTAGCAACGCCTCCGGCGCCAAACTCACCGTCGACCTGTCCGACGGCACCGAGGTTCCTGCCGCACTCGTCGTGCTGGCTGTCGGCGTGCGCTCCAACATCGGCTTCCTCGTCGGTTCGGGCATCGAAACGAACGTTGGCATCAAGGTGAACCAGTATCTCGAAACCACCGCCCCCGACATTTATGCGGCAGGCGACTGCTGCGAAGGCATCGACTTCTCCACCGGCAAGCCCGACATGCTGGCGATTCAGCCCGTCGCCGTTGAGCATGGACGCATCGCAGCACTGAACATGGCTGGGCAGGCCACGCCCCATCGCGGCTCACTCAACATGAACGTGCTGGACACGATGGGTCTCATTTCATCGTCCTTTGGACTTTGGCAGGGCGCTCCCCTTGGCAAGACGGCCAAGCTTATCGACGAAGACAACTTCAAGTACCTAAAGCTCGAATTCGAAGGCGACAGGCTGGTCGGCGCCCAGTGCGTCGGCATGACCGATCACGTTGGCATGCTGCGCGGCTTGATCCAGACCGGGTTCCACCTCGGCAAATGGCGCGACACGTTGCTGGAAGCCCCCGAGCGTCTGCGCGAAGCCTACATTGGCGTTGCCCAGTCGCGGCCGGGATACGGTCCCGTTGCACCGCATCCCAACACGCCAGTTGCCAAAGCGGTTTGAGGAGCCAGATCACGGTCGTGAACGCCACCGCTGCAACGATGCCCGTCACATTGAAGCTTTATGCTTCGCTCGGCGTGTATTTGCCGGCAGGGCACGCGCGCAACGAGGTGCGTATCACTGTTCCGGAAGGCACCACTATTCTGCAACTGCTCGATGCGCACAACGTACCGCGAGAGGCCTGCCACCTGGTTCTTCTGAACGGGATCTTTCAGCCTCCCGGCACACGCAGCAAAGCGCAGCTGAAACCGGGCGATTCGGTCGCCGTTTGGCCGCCTGTGGCTGGCGGCTGAAATTCCTGGTCCGGCGGCAAGCTATTCAGGTTTCGGGAACGCTTTCCCGTGCCATCTCCCACCAATCTGGCATGCTGCTCGCAATCATCCGCACACAGAGGCATCAGCATTTGCAGTGAAGGCGGCCTCCGATTGCGGCGCCTTGCCTGCTATGGCAGGTTCAGGCAAACCCTGGCGACCAGAACAATCCGGGCTCGCTTTTTGGAGGAAACATCGTGCAGCCACAGCCGACGGCGGGAACTTGCGGGATATGTTCGGCAGCGAGCGCACAAGCCGGAACCGCCGCCGCCGTTACGGAGATCGCCGCAGCGCTCGGGCCAGGCCCATTCCAGCATATCATCGTCATGTATTCGCCCGCGCATAACGCAAAGCTGGTGGGCGAACTCTTCCGCAACTCGTATCCACACGCGGAAATCTCTGGCTGTTCGACATCGGGCGAAATAACCCCATCGGGCATGATGCAGGGTGGCATCGTCGCGCTGGCCTTTCCAGAAGCCGGCTTCCGTGTAATGGCAGAGGTGATCGCAGACGTTGATCGCTCCGGCGTCGAACATGCAAGCCAGCTGGCCCGCAAATTGAAGTCGCGCTTTGGTGCGGGTTCTCCAATGCGCGATCGTGTCTTCGCTCTCCTCCTCGTCGACGGCTTGTCCAATGCCGAGGAACTGCTCATCGCCGCTGTCCATTGGGCCATGGACGACGTGCAGCTCATCGGCGGATCGGCAGGCGATGATCTCGCGTTTCGCGAGACGTCACTGATCCACAAGGGCCACATCATCCAGCACGCAGCGCTGCTGATCCTCGTCGAGAGCAATTATCCATTCGCGGTTTTCAAGTCGCAGAACTTCGAGCCGACCGGGACCAAGCTGGTCGTAACCGCTGCCGACACGGAAAAGCGCATAGTCTACGAACTGAATGCCGAACCGGCGGCGCAGGAATACGCCGCATCTATTGGCATCCTGCCGCACGATCTCGGCCCCTTCAGCTTCGCTTCGTATCCGCTGGTCGTGCGCGTCGGCGGAGACTACTATTGCCGATCCATCCGCAACATGAATCAAGACGGCAGCTTGACCTTCTTCTGCGCCATAGATGAAGGCCTCGTATTTACCGTCGCAACGCCCCAGGATATGGTGCAATCGACACTCGCAACATTGCAGCGCGTTGAGCAGTCCCTCGGGCGCATCGACACGGTGCTCGGATTCGACTGCATCCTCCGCCGCCTTGATGCGGAGAACCGCCAGATCCGGCACCAGCTCACCGATATCTACCGCCGGTTCAACGTCGTGGGTTTCCACACCTACGGCGAGCAGTTCAATGCCATGCATCTCAACCAAACCCTTACGGGAATTGCATTCGGCGCACCGCTTCCGGAGGTCAGTGCGTGACGCGCGACATGACCAAGAACCGCGGAACCGATCCGCAACAAGGTGCCGATGATCTTCTCAGGCGCATCGTCAAGCTGGAGAAGATCAATGCTGCGCTCATGAACCGTGTCGAGCGCTCGCTCGACCAGCAGGCAAATGCCTACTCGATGTTCCAGACTGCGATCGGCCTGGAGAGCCAGATCCGCATCCGCACCGAGGAACTGAACTCGGCCCTCACGGATCTGGAAGTCGTCAACGAGGAACTGACCTCGGCGCGTGACGCCTCCGAGCGCGCCAATAGCGTCAAGACTCGCTTCTTCACCGCTGTCAGCCACGACGTTCTGCAGCCCCTGCACGCCGCGCAGCTGTCCCTGTCCGCCTTGATCGATGGAGCGGCCAGTGAGGACCAGCGCCGGCTTGCGATGCAGGTCGATCATGCACTGGCCTCGATCGAGGAGCTGCTGCGCACCATGCTCGACATCTCGAAGCTCGAGGCCGGCGTCATACGCCCCAAGATCGAGCCGATCGCTTTGGAGCCATTTTTCAATTCGCTTGTTGTCGACATGCGCCCATTGGTCGACGCCAAGCGCCTGCGCATCGCCAGCCGGTCCAACGGCCTCGCCGTGCTGTCCGATCCACTGATGCTGCGGCGCATCCTCCAGAACCTGCTAGCCAACGCACACCACTACACTCGCAATGGTGGAATTTTGCTCGCTGCCCGCCGACACGGCGAATTTGTTCGCATGGAAGTTTGGGATACCGGACCAGGAATTCCCGAATCTGAACGCGAGCGAATCTTCGAGGAATTCCAACGCGGATCAACATCCAACGACATGCATCGCGGCGGCTTCGGACTCGGCCTGTCGATCGTCACGCGCATGGCGCAGACGCTTGAGCATCCACTCGACATGTGCACGCGTCCCGGATCCGGCACGCGCTTCTCGATTCTTGCTCCGGCCACACGCGCGATAAGCCCACAACCCGAGCCGCATGCCCCACCTCAATCGAGCCGCCAGACGATAGGACTTGCCCAAACGCGAGTCCTCGTCGTCGACAACGACCCGCGCGTTGTCGAAGCGATGGTCAACCTGCTGTCCCGCTGGGAATGCGAAGCGCAAACCGCTCACGACCTTGATGATATAGACCAGCTGGTCGCAAGCGCTGACTTCCGCCCGGAAATCCTCCTTGCCGATTTCCATCTCGATTTCGGAACTTTCGGCACGCAGGCCATCGAGCGCATTCGCGCAGCGTTCGATCCCAACCTGCCGGCAGTGATAATCACCGCCGATCGTTCAGACGAGATCGTCGCCGCCGCCCGAGAAATGAATTGCGAGGTCTTGCACAAGCCCATCAGGCCCGCCGAGTTGCGGGCGCTGATGCAGCACCTGCTCAACTGATTCCGCAAAGCAATCTGCCCTACCTGTCTCCAGGCAGGGCAGACGAAACATCAGCGTCCGATCGACCTCGAAGGTCTCAAACCAGGAGGTCAACGCTGAAGGCTTTCCTTCCCATGAAGCCAGAGCCCTTCGACGGCGCCAGTTGTTGCCATGCAGCGCTCACTTCGCTCCCATGACCTGCATGACCGCAGGGCCCATGATCACGACGAACAGCACCGGCAGGAAGAAGACGATCATCGGCACCGTCAGCTTCGGCGGCAATGCAGCAGCCTTTTTCTCGGCTTCTGCAAAGCGCATGTCGCGGTTCTCCTTCGCCATGACGCGCAACGCCTGTCCGACAGGAGTACCGTAGCGTTCAGCCTGAATGAGCGCGGTGGCGACCGCCTTCACGCCGGGAATGCCGGTACGTTTGCCGAGGTTTTCAAAGGCGACACGGCGATCCTGCAGGTAGGAGAGTTCGGCGGTTGTCAGCGAAAGCTCTTCTGCAAGCTCGAGTGACTGGCTGCCCGCCTCCTTGGCGACCCGCGCGAATGCGGCTTCGACCGACATACCCGACTGCACGCAGATGAGCAGCATATCCAGCGAGTCCGGGAACGCCTGGCGTATCGACTGCTGGCGCTTCTGCACGCGGTTCTCAAGGAACACATTGGGCAGATAGAAGCCTGCAACACCAATTCCCAAAGCAACCAGAATCTTGATGGCGGGAGGGTACTGGTAGCCTGCAACGAACAGATAGGTGAGTGAAGCAGCAAAGAGTATGGGCGGCAGCGCGACACGGAAGAACAGGTACGCCACGAGATGGGCCTGGCTTCTGAGGCCGGCCATTTTCAACTTGTTGCGTGCCTCGTCATTGTCGAAGCGGGCTTTCAGGTCGAGCGCGTCGACCACCTGCTGCATATATCCCTTAGGTGCTTGTCTGAGCTTACCTCCCTTGCCTTCCTTGGCCGCCATTTCCGCCATTCTGGCAGCGCGCATCTTATCACGCTCGACCGCCATGACTTTCATGCGCTGCCCGATGCGATCGCGCTCGAGAAGTGGAAGCGCGATCGTCAACACGGTCGCAAAGGCCGAGACCGCAGCCAGAAACGTCACCAGAAGCTGGGGACGCATAATGAACTCAGCCAATTCAGTCATGAGTGCTTCCTCACGTCAATGCAATGTAGTAGCCGGGCGCCGCCTGTCGGCAGAACACTCCGATCAGAACTTGAAGTTGATCATCTTGCGCATCACGAGGATGCCGCAGGTCATCCAGATGGCCGATCCGAGAAGCAGGAGCTGTCCGGTCTTGAGCTGCCACAGGAGCGAAATGTAGGACGGCGACGTCAGGTACACCAGGATTCCGACAATCGGCGGAAGAGAAGCCAGAACGCCAGCTGACGCCTTGGCCTCGGCGGACATTGACTTGACCTTCATCTGCAGCCGGATGCGATCGCGCAGTACACCGGACAGGTTTCCGAGGGCTTCCGAAAGATTGCCGCCCGACTTCTGCTGGATCGCGATGACCACGGCAAAGAATTTGACCTCAGGAAGCGGCACGCGCTGCATCAGGCGATCCAGGCACTCGGAGATCGGTACGCCGACACGCTGCTCGTCGACAACCTCGCGTATTTCGCTTGCAATCGGCTCCGGACTCTCGCGCGCGATGATACCGAGGCATTCATTGAGCGGCAGGCCGGACTTGATGCCGCGAACGATCACATCGATTGCGTTTGCAAACTCCTTCAGGAACTTGACCTGGCGCACCTTCATCGCACGCGACACGTACCAGCGGGGAATGCCGAACGCCCCCACGAAGCCGATGATCGGCGCTGCAAGTGGGGCGGTCGGGAACGCGACCAAACTCGTGATCGCGCAAGCCACACCAGCAGCTATGCTCATCATCCAATAGCCCTTCAGGCTGATATTGAGGCCCGCGCGCCGCAAGCGCATTCGGAAATCTACTTTCTCGCTATTCCGCTGCCGCGCCTCGAGATCCTTGAGCGTATCCGCAACCGCCTTGCGTCGCGCCGAAGCCTGTTCGGCAGCACCTCGGCGCTCGCTGGTCCTTACACCCGACTGCGAGATCGAGCTGATGCGCTTCTCGGTTTTCTTCTCCCCCGAGGTGTACGGGTTTATGAGAATGAACACGATTGAGGCGAATGCTATCGCGGCAAATAGCGCCACCGCGGCCTGCATTGGATCGATGTCACCCATTGCCTTCTCCCATGGGATTGCCGTGAGCGTCGAGAACCTCGGATGAGGAGAGCGCGTCGGCTAGGCGGCCTTCTTCCTTGTAATAGAGTGCCCGGTCCCAGAAGCGGGGACGAGAGATGCCCGTCGAACGGTGGCGACCCAGCAGCTTGCCGTTCGCGTCTTCACCTGTAATCTCGTAGACGATGAGATTTTGCAGGGTCACGACTTCGTCTTCCATGCCCACAACCTCGGTGACATGCGTCACCTTTCTCGAGCCGTCGCGCAGTCGCGAAGCCTGGATGATGACGTCGATCGAGCCGACGATCATTTCACGAATGGTCTTCACGGGCAGCTGGAAGCCACCCATCATGATCATTGATTCCAGACGACTGATCGCTTCGCGCGGGCTGTTGGAGTGCAGCGTTCCCATAGATCCGTCGTGGCCGGTGTTCATCGCCTGCAACAGGTCGAACGCCTCCGGTCCGCGAACCTCGCCCACGATGATGCGCTCCGGACGCATACGCAGACAGTTCTTGACAAGTTCGCGCATCGTTATTTCACCTTCGCCCTCCAGGTTCGGCGGGCGTGTCTCGAGGCGCACCACGTGTGGCTGCTGGAGCTGGAGTTCGGCCGAGTCCTCGCAGGTGATAACGCGCTCGTCGTGGTCGATGGAGCCTGTCAGGCAGTTGAGCAGAGTCGTTTTGCCAGAACCAGTACCACCGGAGATCAGTACGTTGCAGCGAACACGGCCGATGATCTCCAGGATTGTCTTGGCCTGAGGCGTGATCGAACCGAATTTGACAAGCTGCTCGAGACGCAGGCGGTCTTTCTTGAACTTGCGGATGGTGAGCGCGGGTCCATCGATCGACAGCGGCGGCGCGATGACGTTCACACGGCTGCCGTCAGGAAGACGTGCGTCGCATATCGGGCTCGATTCGTCGACACGGCGGCCGACCTGGCTGACGATACGCTGGCAGATGTTCATCAGCTGCGTGTTGTCCGAAAAGCGAACGTTGGTTTTCTGAACCTTTCCGCCCACTTCGATATAGGTCGTATCCGCGCCATTCACCATGATGTCCGCGATGTCGTCGCGCGCGAGGAGCGGCTCGAGCGGACCATATCCAAGCACGTCGTTGCAGATGTCCTCGAGCAGTTCTTCCTGCTCGGCAATTGACATCACCACGTTCTTGACCTGGATGATCTCGCTGACGATGTCGCGAATCTCTTCGCGAGCCGCCGAGGTATCCAGTTTCGCCAGCTGAGTGAGATCGATCGTATCGATCAGCGCATTGAAGACGGTTGTCTTGACGTCGTAGTACTCTTCCGAATGGCGGCGCTGTGACTCGCGCGTATCGACACGAGGAACTTCGGACTGCTGCTGCTGCGCAGCTGGCTGCGTGCGTGCACGATTGTCCGGGGCGGGCGCCTGGTGTTGACCATGCCCCCCGTTCCCCGGCGGCTGTGCATGCGATTGAGCTTGCGGAGACGGCGCAGCGGGCACGGGAGGCGCGGTCGGCACCTGCTGCTGCTGCGGCGGCCGCTGATCCTGCGACGGCTGATGCGAGATGCGGCGAGGAGGGCCGCCGTCCGAAGAACGTCTCCCAAACATGATGATCGCTCCTTAACGCTTCAGCTTCAGCTTCTCGAGAAGTGGAGCGAACGCCGACTTCTTCTCCACGCGCACCTCTTTGCGATGTGCGAGCGCCATCGCGATGTCGCGGAATTGGGGCGCCGATTTCGCCTTTGCGTTCATTTCCTCGATCATCTGCCCGTTGTTGGCCGCTTGTCCGAATGTCTCGGTATCAAACTCGACGACGGCGAGCGCATTCACTCCCAGCGCCTGCTCGAACTCGCGCACCGAGATTTCCGGACGCTTCGGCATGCCCGCCATGTTGATAACGAGATGGGGAGGCGAATCGTTCTTGCGTGACCCCTTCAGAAGATCGATGACGTTCTTGGCGTTACGCAGGTTGGCAAGGTCCGGCGCAGCGGTAATGACCACCTCGTCCGACTGGAGCAGAATGCGCTTGGACCACGAGGTCCAAATGTGCGGCAGGTCGACAACGACGTAGGGCACATTCTGGCGCGCCACATCCAGAACCATGTCACAGGCGTCTGCCGACAAGTCGTAGTCGCGATCGAGAACGACCGGCGCGGCGAAGATGGAAAGATGCTCTGAACATTTGGTCAGAAGGCGATCGAGCAGCACCTCGTCGAGGCGCTCCGGGCTGGCGAGCGCTTCCGCGATTCCCTGCACGGGATCCTGGTTGAAATCGAGGCCGGTGGTACCGAACGCCAGATCGAGATCGGCGACGATCACGTTCGACGAGAGTGCTTCGGAGAGCGACCAGGAAACATTGTGGCAGATCGTCGACGAACCCACGCCGCCTTTCGCGCCCACGAAGCTCAGCACGTGGCCCACCGGATCGGCGTCCGGATCGTTATAGAGGTTGGAGATGCCCTCCATGACAGCGAGCGGCGTCGTCGGCAGGATCAGATATTCGCTGACCCCGCGCTTCAGCAGCTCGCGATACAGGATGACGTCGTTGGTGTGACCCGCGACGATCACCTTGGTTCCCGCGTCGCAGCTCTCCGCAAGACGGTCGAGCTCGCTCAGGACCTGGTTGCGCCCCAGCCGTGACTCCACGATGATGAGGTTGGGTGTCGGACTCTCCTGATAGTGCGCGACCGCCGCACTGATCCCGCCCATGTGAATTGAGACGTGCGCCTTGGTCAGACGGCGGTCTTCTGCTGCCAACTGGAGGGCCTCCGCCATTTGCGGAGTCTCGCAGAAGCATTGGATAGAAATGCGCGGAATAGGACGGGCCCGCTCCGCACCCATGTCCGCACCCGCCATGGCATCGTCCTGGTAGTCAAACTCGGCGAGATCATGCCCAGACATATTGTTCTCTCCTGGAAACGAAATTTGTGCGTTCAAGCTTGCGTGGAGAAGTTGTAACTATTCGCCGCCACCCTTGGCGGTCCGAACACGCTCGTCTTCCGTCTTCTTCGAGGCGGTGGTATCGCCACGGATGTACTTTCCGAAGACCACGTCGCGCCGTTCGCTCGAGCGGTCGGTCATCGTCCTCGGGCCAAGCAGATCGGCCGGGTTGGCGACCTGCATCGCGAAGTTCCGCTGCGTCGCGCAGCCGAAATTGGCGTAAGGCGCGTTGCCGGGATCATGCGCAAGATTGGTCGGCCAGATGCCGCATTCCGGCGCCTCGGCGACGTAGCGCATGTATGAGACGCGCACGGGAGCACTCCCGTTGCCTGCCTGATAGGGCTCCACAGCGATGGCAGCGTCGCCGTATCCGAGGTCCGCAAGTATGCTTCGGATTTGATGCACGGCTTGCAAGGCGGCAATTTCGTTCTTGCTGCCGCTCGGAGCGGCGATCACCATGCGGCTGTTGCCGGTATCGCTCATCCGGTAGCGGGTCGCGAAATCCAGCACGTCGGAGCGCTGAGCCGGCGACAATCCGTACGAGCCGCGCGCCACATGGAGCGACAGCGTCGAAGGCTTCTGCGACACCAGGATCGGATGCTGCTCGGATGGATCGACCAGGGACCAGCCTGCGACCCGGGAGCCGTCATCTCCGTGCTTGCAGGCGGCGAGCATCACTGCAAGACCGCATGCGCCGATCAGCCTGAGTGCCGATCCCGTCGTGCTGGATGCGGTGTGCCTGTTCATTTTGGACACGTCCTTCATTAGAGTTCTCCACCACGTCCGTTATTCAACGATGAAGCCGTAATCGCCTTTGAGATCACCCACCGGCACATCGGTGTTGCGTCCGTAGATCGCGTTGAGATGACCCAGGAGGTTGGCCTTGCGGTCGGTAGCGTTGGCCAGTCCGTCTATCGGCTTTGCGAGGTTCTTGCGCGCGGTCGGCCGCACCAGGTAAGGCGTAACGATCACGACCAGCTCGGTCTCCTCCTTGATGAAGTCGCGGCTGCGGAACAGCGTGCCGAGCACCGGCAGGTCCTTGAGACCCGGGAAGCCGTCGATGTTCTGCCGCACGTCGTTGGAGAGGAGGCCCGCCATCGCCAGCGAGCCGCCGGACGGCAGTTCCACAGTCGACTTGGCGGAGCGCTTTTTCAGAGCCGGGATCGAGATGGCCGAAAGCGTGACTGCACCGCTGTTTGAAAGCTCCGAAACCTCTGTCTCGATCTTCAGGCTGATGCGGCCCTCCGACAACACCGTCGGGGTGAACGCGACCCCGACACCGAACTCCTTGTACGTGACCGACAGTGCGCCCGTGGTATCCACGACCGGGATTGGGTATTCGCCGCCGGCCAGGAACTTGGCGGTCTCGCCCGAGATCGCTGTCAGGTTCGGCTCGGCAAGTGTGCGGATCAGGCCGTCTCGCTCCAGCGCACGGATCGCATGCGTCACACCCTGTTTGCCATTGGACCAGCCACCGCTGAGACCGCTGTTGCCATAGGTATCGCCGCCGAAACTGCTGGAGTTATAGTTGCACATCATGCCCGCCACACCACACGCAGACTGGGCATCAGCCTTCGTATTTATTGCAGGTATCGGCAGGGTGCCCAGACCCGCTGCGGCTGTGAGCGGCAGTGCGTTCTCAGTCAGCAGCGTCGTCGTGAAGTTGCCTGCGTTGATCGCCGCGCCGAGATTGATACCAAACTGTTTCATGACTGACCGCTGGACTTCGGCGACCATCACGCGCAGCATCACCTGCTCCTCGCCCTCGACCTGCAGCAGGTTGATGACGGCCTCCTCGGCAGTGTCCTTGGCGAAGCTCTTGATCGCCGCGCCTTCGGCCTGCGTCGCAGTCTTCGTCTCATATTCCACTGTGACGAACTGCTTGGCGATGTTGGAGGCACGCATCGAGTCCGCGGGATTGCGAACCGAGCCGGTGAGAATGACCGTCTGGTTCAGCATCTCCACCCGGATGCGAGAGCCTGGAATGATCCGGTTCAGCAGATCCTCGAGGCCGCTCGTCTCGCGCTCCACATAGAGTTCGAAGGTCGCCAGCTGCTCTCCGTCGGCGCCGAAGAAGAATGCGTTCGCCTCGCCGATGCGCCGCGCCAGCAGGAACACGCGGTTGGAGCTGAGCACCACCGCGTCCATCACTTGCGGGTTCGAAACAAGCACGTCTCTCACGTCGCGCGGGAACTCGATGAGCACGGACTTGCCGAGGCCGACACGAGTGGATCGCCGGATCGGAAATGTCGTATCTGCGGAAATCTTCAGTAGCGACTGGTGCGCGCTGATCGTCCCGCGCTTCTCGTCGTAGTCGGCTGCCTGCGCAGCCGGCCCCGGCACGAGACCGGCGATTAGCGCCGCAAACCCGGCGAAAGCCGCCAATGTGGCTCCGAAAGCCTTCTTCGTTTTCGTCAACATCGATTTTTCGCCTTCCGACGAGCTACGTTAGGACCTACTCAGTTCACGCCGTACGCACGCGAACGGGTGCCGTAACGCAAGATACGGATGGCATTGCCGCGTTCTGAATTGATGTCTGAACCGTTGGAAGGGCCAGCACCCTCCTTGAGATCGGCGACGCTCCTGAGCGTTAGCGTCACATCGCCCATCTGGTTGCCGAGCGCGAGCAGCTCGGCCTGGTGAGGAGTGAGTTCCAGTGTGGCGGTGGTACCTTCCGCCGATTTCTTGCCTTCCTTCGTCTCGATCTGCTGACCGATGGCAAGGACGCGCACATTCGTGAAGAGCGTGTCGCTGACGAAGTTTTCCTGTCCGCCCTTTCCGCGCATGCGGCGGATCAGGATCACGTCGACATGATCGTTGGGAAGGATGAGCCGGCCGACCGCCTTCTCCTCGTCGCGGATCTTCGTCGAGATCGCGCGCATGCCGGCGGGCAGGATGGCGGCAAGAACACCGCCGCTGCCTGGAGCGATCAGCTTGTGCGAGGTGATCGGTTCGCCGGCAAGGAACGGTGCCCGAGCGATGCGGCCCGCGAGTTCCCGCTGCGCTTGCATTCCGCGTGACTTGGTGATGAAGCTCGGCGTGACCGCGTCAGCCGGCCAGGTCTGCCAGCGGAAATGTCCGTCGCTGACAACCTCGCCCAGAGGAATGTCGGATCGCGCGACAAGTACCTCGGTGGTATTCAGAGCCTTCTGGACTTCCTTCGGAGCTGGCGGCGGCTTGTTGACCATCCCCTTCATCAGGACAAATGCCGCAAGGCCGGCCACGCCGGCGATGCCAATACCGATCAATTGAGATTTTTTCATCGCGAAACGGTCCTCTTAAACCCGAAGGCTCGAACCCAAGGTCCCGCTCAATTTGCGCGACAAACGTCAATGCGAGGTTAATCCTGGTGCCATTTCTGGACACGCCCGCTTCGTCGTACCGTGCCAGCCCGCAAATACGCCGTCGTATGGGGGCTCGCCGCGACCGGCCTCAGTGCGCCAGCCCATGGAAGAAGGCGGTCTGTGGATAGATCCACAGTGCCGCGGCCGCTATCGCAAGGCCGTAGGGCATCCCTGATTCGCGCGCCTGCAGCCGTAGCACCCAGCGAGGTGCGTTGACCGAGCCCTCGGGAAAATGACTGCGCGCGTAAATGAAGAGGATCGCAAGCGCGGCGCCCGCGAGTGAAATGCCGACCACATACGAGAGAAGATGATCGAAGCCGATCCACAAGGACGATGCAGCGAGAAGCTTGGCATCGCCGCCACCGAACACGCCGAACGCGAACAGCGCGAAGCAGATGACCAGGACAAGTGCTCCTGTTCCCACGTGCTCGAGAACCTGTTGCTTCGGCAGTCCGGCAAAATATGCAGCGACGAAGAAGGCGCCGACCAGCAGCAGCGACACCCTGTTGGGGATCGTCATCGTCAGCATGTCCATGGCAGCCGCAAATGCCATCGCGGCTGGAAACAGCAAGAGAAGCGATTGATCGATCATGCCTGCACGACGCTACGCGATTACGGGTGTCGGTCTACCGGAAAAAGTGTCTCACGTCGGAGTAAATGCCGCGTTAATGCGGCTCTCAGGCGCGCCCCTCAAAGAGCGGCTATCACGAGATTGAACATCGACACCAATGATTGACCGACCAACGGCAAAGTCACGACAACCGCAAGGCCGATGAACGCGGCGATCAGGCCATACTCGATCACCGTGGCACCAGCTTCGTCCGCAATGAATTTTTGCATCAAATCAAACACAGAACACCTCGCAACAGTGCACACCGCCAATGGCCACGAGCATATCTGTCAATGGTATCGCGTTCCCAAACGAAGCGAATTCAAGTTGCGCTTTCTTCGACACAGATTCGCTCATGCTTAAGCAGGTGTAACAGCCACTATCGAAAACATCCGACGCCGCACGAAACCGTCCGCTATCGTGACACCCGCATGCGAAAACGGCGGAGCCGTGTGGCTCCGCCGTTCCGTTCCAGAACAAGCGCTCGGAATTAGGCGCCTGCGAGAGCAGCAACGATCTGCTGATAGATGGCGTCGAGGTTCGTACCAACGAGCTGCAGGGTGGTGATGATTGCGACCGAGAGAAGGGCAGCGATCAGGCCATACTCGATAGCCGTGGCGCCAGACTCATCCTTGACGAAGCGAGCGAAAACGTTCTTCATGACTACTCTCCCAAAGAGCAAGATTGCTACTGCTGACCAGTTCGACGTCGGCTCGAGCCGCGTGTCTGAACTGATTGCAGACTACACTCAGCCCATTAAAAAGATATGAAGAACCAAAGCATTGGCTGAAAACTTTCGAGTAACGTTGGATAACAAACCAATAACATTGTGGGCCTTTTCGAAATTATAAAGTTGTATTTATGTATGCATCAGCGCCAGAAAACAGCAATTCTCAGGTTTTTATTTATTTCACGTGGAAATCGTGCTTAAACAATACTTAATCATGTGGATTTGCTGTAATAATACTTGCGTTTTTGAAGTAATTATCGCCAAAGACATGTATCCTGCCGCGCGGCTGGCCGCATTGCATTGGCTTCGATTCGGGTTGTTCTTTCCGCCGCCCGGCTGACCACACACCACGTGCCCGCCCTACCGGACCGCACCCGATCGTCCAGCAAGATCGGCACCCGGCAAACGAACCCTATGGCACCCCATGCGCCCCAAAGTCTGACAGCCGTTTGCACTCCCTTTACCTTTTCCTGGGCTAATAGCGCCAAGCGACAAGTCTGGAGAGCGGAACATGCTTCCCTACACGAACCCGAAATCGAGGATTGCCACTCTCATGCAGGCAGGACTGGCTGCCACCATGGCAATTCTCGCAACGATGGCGCTGAATGCACAGCAGGCGAAGGCGAACGATCTTATCGTCCGCTATGACCAGTCGCAGATCCTGCGGCTGCCTCGCCCTGTATCCGAACTCATCATCGGCAACCCGTCGATCGCGGATGTGGCGATTCAGGGCTCCGACATTCTCGTCATCACCGGCAAGACCTTTGGCGTCACAAACGTGATTGCACTCGATGCGGACCGCAATGTCATTCAGGATCAGCGCGTAATAGTGCAGCGCGACGAGCAGCGTCTCGTCAACCTCCACAAGGGTGCCATGCGCCAGTCCTATACGTGCTCCCCCAACTGCCAGCCGACGATCACCATCGGCGACGACCCTGCCTACTTCGAGCAGATCGCCAAACACTCGTCGACCAAGACAAAATTCTCTGACTCCGGCGCCGAGTCCACGCCAGGTGGCGGCCAGTAATTGGCCGGTGACTTCGGCGGGGCGGGCAATCGTTCCCCCGCCCGGCAATACCTTATGGAGCTGATGTAAGCCCGCCGCATTTCCGGGTCACATCGCACCGGCACACGACCCGCAAACGAAACAGCGCGAGATCGACAGGGGCAAAGTCGATCTCGCGCTTTGCTTGCCCGGAGCGCCCGGGCATCCGCGACAGCCGAGGGTGGAGCTGCAGCAGATCTTATGAGTTGCCCGGCTTGCCGTTTCGGCCAGACCACCGGCGACGTCCACGCCCGAGAATCTTCAAATTGATTCTATTTGTCCATTCGGGAACTGGATCGGCATTAATGAAGCGTAAATCGATTGCATTGAATTAGCTCCGCCGCTTTTAACATTTTGCAAACCAAGGGACTTTGAAACATTTTCGCTAAATGTTTTTTTTACGATATAGATCATAACGTCTCTTCGCGCGTTCCCGCTGGTTGCGTAAGGATCACCCCGTCATGCCCGTCAAGAAAATCGCTCATTGCCGCCGCCCCTTGCGTGCAGCGCTGAGCCGTAGCCCCAAATTCTGGCGCAGCGACGACGGAGCGACAGCAATAGAATTCGCCATCGTCCTGGGGCCGTTTCTGGCCTTCACGTTTGGCATCATCACGATCGGACTGCACTATCTCGCGACGAATTCGCTCGAGAAAGCGGTCTACGATGCCAGCCGCCAGATCCGCACCGGTCAGGCCCAGCAATCGGCGATGACCTCACAACAATTCAAGCAGCTTGTGTGCAATTTGGCTGCTCCGCATATCGACTGCAACAAGCTTCGGGTCCATATGTCCAGCTACGACAGCTGGAAGGATGTTACGCCGCCGGGATGTATCGACACGACCACCCATGAGCTCTCGCAGGGCAATTCTAGCAACAATCCCATCGGCAACGATGTAGGCGGTGCGAGCAAGAAGGTTCTTGTGACAGCCTGCTACGACTGGACGATCGCGAAGTATTTGCCGTTCATGATGCACGACAGCCATGGCGACAGCCGCTTCACGTCTTCCCTCAACAGCGGTGGAATGCTCTTGCAATCGTCTGCGATTTTCCAAACCGAACCATACGAATGAGATTGGTCGCTATTGCGCGCGTGAGATGTACCCAATGAGGCTGTGATGGTCGACCTGAAGAAAATGATTCGCATTGGCTCCGGCTTCGCACAGCGCTTTGCGCGCGACCGAAAAGGTGTCGCAGCCGTCGAATTCGCTTATATCGCTCCGATTCTGCTCGTAATGCTTATGGCGACATTTGAGCTGTCGCGCGCAGTCAGCATCGATCGCCGCTTGAACTCCGTCTCCGCCATGGCCAGCGAGCTCGTCGCGCGTGAGGAGCAGTTGGACGACGCCGATCTCAAGAACATCTACCGTTCCCTCAATCATGTCATGAAGCCCTATGACGACAATTCGCTGGTAGTTCGCCTCCTTCAGGTGCGCACCGACACGAACGGCGCAACGAAGGTCGAGTGGTCGACTGAGATCAACAGCACCGCTATCGATGACCAGAGCACCGGTTCGCTGCCTCACCCCTACCCGCAATGCTCGACCTTCGGCATCGATCCGGAACTCAAGCAGAACGGTTCGCGCGTGGTCGTTGCTGAGGTCGGCTACAATTACCAACCCATCTTCGGAAGCTTCATCTTTCGTGATTTCAGCTTGGAAGGCTTGAAGCAGAAGCGCAATGACGTCGAGGGACTAGCCGGCAGCTGGTCGTCCAAGGCATTTCACTCACCGCGCTGGAACTGCGTGGCATACCAGTCGGCCAACTGCCAGACGTGTCCAGAATAACATCGTATATTGGCAAGCCCAGTTCCATAATCCGGTATATGATAGGCCACCCTCAAGGGTGGCCTTTTCGCGCAGAGTTCGCGTCATAAGCGGGGCAATTCATTGCCGCAGACGATTGAAAAACGTTGTTTTCTTAATGATTTGCGGTCGTTGGGACGCCAACATCGCTGTATTATTATTTCCATGCTGATCATTCGCAACGATAATAGGGTATACCATGGGACGCCGGTCGGTCCACACACCGGAAGAGCTGCGTGAGCACATTATCAAGGCAGCGACTGAACTAATAACCACTCAGGGGTTGTCCGGTCTTTCGGCCCGCGAAGTCGCGCGCCGCATCGGTTATTCACCCGGAACCATCTATAACGTTTTCGTCAATCTCGACGACCTCGTTCTTACGATCGAGGCGCGGATGCTCGACGAACTCGACGCCGCGCTCCAGGAATTACCGACTGCGCAGGACCCGCGCGAGCACCTGCTCCAGCTGGCCGAAACCTATTTGCGCTTCACACATCAGAATCCACGTCTTTGGAACCTGCTGTTCGAGCACCATCTGCCCGCGTCCTTCGATGTCCCACCTGACTACCGCGATAAGCTCGATGGCCTGCTCGCTCGCATCGAAAATGCCCTCCGTCCTCTTGCCCACGCCGCAAACCAGGACGAATTGAAGCGCCGCTCCCGTGTTCTTTGGGCAGGCGTCCATGGCATCACTTCGCTATCGACCGCTGACAAGCTCTCCAGCATCACGGCAGAGGCCGCATGGCCGCTGGTCAAGGATCTCATCGAGACCTATCTCAACGGCCTGAACAACCCTGAGATACTGGTATCGGCCGGCTAGAGCCTGATCGACTGATATGGAAGCATTCATGCTTCCATCGCAGGCGTGCATCAGTCTCGCATGCTACGAAGCGGAGCAGGCCGCAAGACCAGACACGTTCCGGGCGAATACTGGCCTGCTCGAATGCATGTCGCGCGAAAGTGCGCAGCAGTCTTGCCATAACGACATGCACAAAAACAAGGACTTGAAGCGGCACGAGTCGATCTGGGAATTCGCGTCACGCTTTAGGAAGGAGGTTCGGAGCTGAATTATCGTGCCTAACGTCCAGGCAGCGTCCCGGTCGTGATTTCGCCGTGGCCGGACACCTCACCCGCGCGCGTCGAAACGTACCGCGATGCCGGAATGATCCCGAACCATTTGCCTTCAGGCAACAATCGCTGATTGAGGCCGGCCCAAAGCGCACGCTGCGTGATGCCGTCCACGAAGGTCTTCGCGGGCGGCGTCATATAGAGCGCCAGCGCAGTCGCGATAGCCATCGCTGCGGAAGCCGCACGGTATCTTGAGTCGAAGATCTTGAGCGCCGTGCCAAACGAGGATTTGATCCGATGGTTCATCACGTCGACCGAGTAGATCTCGTCAAGCACGAGATGTTGCAGATAGCCTAGGAAAAGGAAGCCCCCACCCAGCCACGCAACGCCTTCGTGCCGCCCCAGCACATAATGCATAATGATCGCCGTGACCGCCGCGAAGAACAATCCTGCCAGCAACGAGTGCCACACACCCCGGTGCACCGACAACCGATGGAATAGCGTGTGAAGACCGTAGCGCACGGCCACCAGCGTGCCGAGCCAGAGCACCATCAGCTCGACGACCGAGTACTTTTCCGCAAAGGCGAACAGAACGACGAACGATGAGAAAACGCCAAGCCCGGCGAACATCATTTTGCTCGCCCGCGAATCCTTGAGGTCGATATCCGGCAGAACCGAACCGAGTACGCCCGCCAAAGTGACCGCCACCAGATTTTCGGGCGCAACGACATCGGCCGCGAGCGTCAATGTCGCCAGCACGCCGGCCTGCACGGTTCCGGCACCGATATGGGTGGTGAAATTGGCCATGGCCTGCCCTTCCCGCATTGGGCGCGATTACGTCGAAGTCCGGCGCACGCGTCCTGCACGCGCGGTATTCGCCAACACGACCAGATTCGCATCGAGATAGGGAGCAGGCGATCGACCTGAATGGTGGAAAACATGGTGTGACCGTGCCGGAACCCGGATCCGCTCCGCTGCGGCATCCCCAAATACGCGAACTCTCGGTGCACCAATCCCAACGAACGCCTGGGCAGATGTGACAAGACAGGCTATCGAGGAAAACTGCCGCCCAGGAGCGCGTCGCATTTCCGGCGAACGCGACCACCCTTGTACCGAACAATACCTTGAAAAGTTCAAAAATGATCAAGGCCACCCAGCACAAGAGCCGCGCCACCTATGTCCAGACCATGGCGGTGGGGTCGATCATCGTGGCCTTCATCGTTATGGGAATCAAATATCTGGCGTACCTGAAGACAGGATCGGTCGCACTCTATTCAGATGCGCTTGAGAGCATCGTCAATGTAGTGACAGCTCTCGCAGCGCTCGTCGCGATTCGTATCGGCATGCGGCCTCCCGATGCCAATCACCCCTTCGGACACCACAAGGCTGAGTATCTATCTGCCGTTCTGGAGGGCGCGTTGATCGTCATCGCCGCGCTCATGATCCTGCGCGAAGCCTACACCGCCTTTCTCTCCCCGCGCCAGCTTACGGAGCCGGCCGTGGGTCTCGCCATAAACGGTGCGGCTACCGCATTGAACGCCGCGTGGGCCATGCTGCTGATGAGCCGAGGCCGAGTGTGGGGCTCGTTGGCACTGGTCGCCGACGGTAAGCACCTCATGACCGATGTCGTCACGTCGGTGGGAGTCTTCGTCGGCCTTGTGCTCGCAACGTTGACCGGCTGGGCAATACTTGACCCGTTGCTCGCATGCGCTGTCGCGGTCAACATCCTTTGGACAGGCTACGGGCTGGCGAAAGAATCGATGAGCGGACTGCTCGACGAACGCGCATCGCCCGACATCGAGAAACGCATCCGCGCCGCCATCGCCGCCAATGGCGCAGGTGCCTTGGAGGCTCACGACATCCGCACGCGCCACGCCGGACGCATGACGTTCATTGAGTTCCATCTCGTCGTTCCTGGCACCATGACGGTCGCCGATGCGCATGCGATTTGTGACCGCCTGGAAGATGCCATCGAAGCGGAACTGATCGATGCAGACGTCATCATTCACGTCGAGCCCGACGAGAAAGCCAAGCCGGATGTCGCAATCGCGCTCGATAACGACAACACCTGAACCCGGCACGTCGCATCTTACAAACCCGCATTCGAAATTACGCCGTGCCTCAATCGGCAGGATTTCGCTCCGCCCACAGGTCGTATTCGTCGGCGTGGACCACCGTTGCGTGCACAATGTCCCCGGCGGCCAAACCGGTGTCGCCGTTGAGGAAGACGCTGCCGTCGATCTCCGGCGCATCCCAGACCGAGCGCCCCAATGCACCTTCCTCGTCCACCTCGTCAATGATCACGTCGATCTCGCGTCCGACCCGCGTTGCAAGCACTTCGCGGCTTACGTCCTGTTGAGCCGCCATGAAGCGGTGCCAACGCTCTTGCTTGACCTCCTCTGGCACCGCGCCCTCGATTGCGTTGGCGACAGCGCCCTCGACCGGTTCGTACTTGAAGCAACCCACGCGGTTGAGCTTCGCTTCGCCAAGCCAGTCGATCAGCATCTGGAAATCTTCTTCCGTCTCTCCCGGAAAGCCCACAATGAACGTCGAGCGGATCGCAAGATCGGGGCAGATTTCCCGCCAGCGGCGGATGCGCTCCAAAGTCTTCTCCTGAGCACCGGGACGCCGCATCGCCTTCAGAACCTTCGGCGAAGCATGCTGAAACGGGATATCGAGATAAGGCAGCAGCCTGCCTTCCGCCATCAACGGGATCACATCGTCGACATGGGGATAAGGATAGACGTAGTGCAGCCGCACCCACGCGCCAAGACTTCCAAGCGCGCGCGACAGATCAAGGAACTTTGCCTTCAATGGCGAGCCGCGCCACGCGCTCTCGCGATATTTTAGGTCGAGGCCGTACGCACTCGTATCCTGGCTGATGACCAGGATTTCCTTGACGCCTGCCGACACCAGCCGCTCCGCCTCGCGCATCACGTCGCCAGCGGGACGGCTTGCAAGATCGCCTCGCAGCGAGGGAATGATGCAGAAGGAACAGCGGTTGTTGCATCCTTCCGAAATCTTCAGGTAGGCATAGTGGCGGGGCGTCAGGTGCAACCCCTCCGGAGGCACCAGGTCGAGGAACGGATCGTGCAGCGGCGGCACCGCGCCATGAACGGCCTCCACGACCTGCTCGTACTGATGCGGCCCCGTCACGGCCAGCACGCCCGGATGCACTGACTTGATCGCATCTTTCTCAACCCCGAAGCACCCCGTGACGATCACGCGGCCGTTTTCGGCCATGGCCTCCCCGATCGCATCGAGGCTTTCCTGTTTGGCGCTGTCGAGGAAACCGCAGGTGTTGACGACCACGACGTCCGCGCCTGCGTAGTCGGCAGACAGCTCATACCCCTCTGCCCGAAGTCGCGTGATGATGCGCTCAGAATCGACCAGCGCCTTCGGACAGCCAAGTGAGACGAAGCCGACCTTGGGCGTGGCTCGGGCGCCGCCGGAGGCTGGCCTGTTTGGGATTTTCAGGTCTGGGGATCGCGACATGAGCGCGCTTCTATATCTGGCCGCCCGGCCGCGCAATAGCCTTCACTGTCAGTCCCCGCTACCGCTCCCGCATGCCAACGATCCTCAGTGCGCGACCAGCAGCCCGGAGTCGATCAGACGGCGGTGGAAGGCCAGAATCTCCTCGGAATGGGCGCATGTGTAATAGCGTCCATGACAGCGCTCCATGAGACGCAGTCTCTCCTCGCTCGCTTCCGACAGCGGCAGCCGCGCCAGCTTTAGCATCAGTGTCCCGAGGTAGGGCACGTCCAGCACATCGACCTCGGGCAATGGCGGAGGCGTATAGTTGATGCCCTCCGCCGCATAATAGGTCAGGAAACCCTTCGACTCTGGCGACATGACGATATTGTGCGATTCCACACCATCGAAACCCAGCAATGGGCGCGTGATTATCGGCTGATGATCGCCGTATTGCACGATCAGAAACGGCTGATCCGGAAACCGCCTCTTGAGTTCTGCGCGAAACCATTCCAGATCGATCCGTGCCAGCGAAAGGCGCCTCAGGTACTCGTTCATTTCCGGCGAGCTGCCAGGACCGCCGCCGGGCACCATCACCGCGGGCGAGTGTGGCGTGGTGTAGGGAAGATGCGTCGCCGACGTCAGGATGAAGCTGAACAGGGGCGACGATGACGAAGCCAGATGCCTCTCCAGCCGGTCGAGCGCATTCCCGTAGTAGAACCGGTCGCGCTCGTTATAGCGCTTCGCCTTCTGCGCCTTGAAGTCGTTGATCTCGCCAAACCCGATCGACGCATAGAACTTGCCGCTCGAAACGAAATGCTTCGGCACTGGATAGAACATCACGTTCTTGTAGCCGCACCGCTCCAGTGTCTGTGGCACGCTATCGCGCACCTTGCCCTGCATCATCGACTGCACGAACGTGCGCATGCCCCCGAAAGAGTAGGTCGAAACCCCAGCAAGCACGGAGAATTCCGTCAGCCACGAAGCACCGCCAAACGTTTCCGTCCTCAGCAGGTGCTTCTTGCCGTCGCCCGACAGGAAAAAGGGATCGAGGCTGCTGTCATACTTGATCGAAGGGAAAAGGCTCGGCGGCACAACGCTTTCCTGATGAATCAGGATGATGTGGGGCGGCCGCTTGTTGACCGGGCACGCGACCGGCTCCGCGAAGGGCCTCAGCGAACCGTCATGGGCGCTGGCCTCGATGAGTTGCCCCCGCCACAGCGTGGCGACCGTCTCCGCCCACGATGAATAAAAGGACGAGACGAACAGCGCATCCCAGTAGAACAGCGTATGCGGCCGCTGTCCGCGGACGTGATCGGCCATGACCGAGGTGATGAGCAGAGCCGCGATTGCCGCGCCGGCAGCCGGGCGCGATACGCGGGTCGGGTCGAAGCGGTAGAGCAGAACTGCGCCAACGATGATTGCAACCGTCGCCGCCATCAGAACGATAAGCTCCGTGCGGAAATCAATCCACAAGTACCAGAGCGTATCGGGCGACATGAGATAGAAGGCAACGTCGTAGGCATGCAGCACCATGCCGATGTACCGGTACTTTATCGTCGCGGCTATCACGACCACTGTCACGATCGCGGCGATCAGCGCGGTGGGAAACAGCACCCGCTGAGTCGCCAGTGCCAGGATCGCGATCAGTAACCCCGTTACCGCCATCGTGAAGACGACGTTGGAGAACCAGCCCTCGTGACGGGCGAAATAGACGCCCATCGCAACGAGGAGCGCGCCTGCGATCCACCAGCTCCGGTCAACGGCGTGCAGCTGGGAAAGCCGCTCGGCATATGGCCGCGACGGTCCGGAGGCGGACCTGGGGTTGGCATTTTCGATCGACATGGAACGTGAAGGCGGCCTGCAACTGTCTGGATCGGGGCATCCGGCGAGCACCCATCGGCGGGCGACGCGACCGGACGTCGTCAATCTGTTACAAAGCCGTCACACGACGTCAATTATATGGCAGTCGGACGGTGAACCTGGCGGATCGCGGTAGCCCCTTGCAGAACGCAGAGCGCGGGAATTTCAGCAGGTGCCGCATTCAGTTCTTGCGGCGCACCATCATCTTGGAAAGGAAGGCCGTCGACGTTGCCTCCGCGCCCAGTCCTGCCTCGGTAAAGACCTGCTCCAGGTCGTCGATCGCGTAATGCCGGTAGTAGGGCTCGTGGTAGCGTTGCGGGAAGGTCTCCAGCATCCCGTCCCATCCTGGCCGGTCACCCATTTGAATGCTGTCAATGAAGATGAGCCGTCCGCCCCGCTTCAGCACCCGCGACATCTCTCGCGCCACCCGCCTCCTCACCTCGCCCGGCAATTCGTGAAACAGGAACACGGTCGTGACGATATCCTGGCTTCCCGACGCGAGCGGAATTTCTTCCGCATTCGCCTCGATCAGCGCGACCCGCCGCAGCCCCGCCATATGCCGCTCCGCTTCACGCAGGTACGCCGGCGACAGATCAAGCCCAGTCAGGCGCATCGCCGGGTATTGCAGCCGAATTTCGCGAAGCAGGCGCCCCGTCCCGCAAGCGACGTCAAGCAGCGCCACGTCCCGCTGATCGCGTCCGCGAACGGCCTCGGCAAGCGGCCGCATGGCCATCCTTCGCATCGCCGACGCAGCGCCATAGAACAGCGTCTCGACTTGAACATCGTAGAGCCGCGCCGACTCCTCGCCGAGATAGCCGCCCTTCTGGAAATGGAAGTCCTGCGCGAAATAGTCTGGAACACCAGCTACGTCTGCCAGCTCCTTTACGGTGCGTGCGTCGCCGGACTGCCGGCGTTTCGTGGCATCTCCGAGATCGGCGAACATACCGCGCAGGCGGGCCATGTGATCCATCACCCCGTGTGCGGGCTCCGCGGCATCCGCAACTGCCAGCCGATCCCGCACGAGAGCGGCGTCGGCTCGGAACAGTTCGCGCAGATCGCTCAAGAGATCCTCGCGGGAAGGCACGGGATGCTTGCGATGCACCTCCTGTCGCGCACCGCTGGAACGGTCGCTGACCCGTTGCGCCAGCCAATTGATACCCATGTACCAGCCGAACCGGACCATGTTGCCGGCGAGCTGCTGTGCCATGCCCACCCGGTCGTCCGCCATTTCGCTGTCTCGCACGGTGAACTCCAATATCGCAGCGTGCCGCAACACGCCCTAACCATGAGTTGCATGCCCCACAAACAAGAATGGGATGCGTACGCCGCGGACGCAAGCCGCGGTGCTTCAATGCCCCGGCACGCGACGGCGGACAACTGCATTCACCGTGGGAGCAGCAAGTCCGCAAACGCGAAGCCATCGCGCAGGACAATTTCCCCCACCTCCACATCGACAGGCGCCCGGAACATCGGCCCGTCGGTCACGAAAGTGTGGAACTCGCCATTCTCACCACATGGATCGACACCGCCCGGCAGTTCGGCCACAAGCGCGGCATCGTAACTGCGCCCGGCGAATGACGCAGAGAGCTTCGCAAGATCGACCGTGGCAAGTCTTGCGCGCATCCCCGAAGACACCATTTCGCGCGCCAGCCTGTCGGTGGCCACACCCCATAAGGGAAAAAGCGGTTCGATGCCCGTGCCAGCCAGGTTCTTTTCGCGATAGGCGCGTATGTCTTCGAGAAACAGATCGCCGAACGCCATGTGCGTGACGTTCCCCGCCCGGGCCCGCCGCAAGAAGTCCGCCATGATCTGCTCGTACTGTGCATTCGAGCATGGCCAGGGCAATGGTATGATGCGCAATGGCAGACCGGTTGCATGTGCCTGCGCCTCGAGAAGTTCACGCCGCACGCCATGCATGGCCACCCGGTCGGCCGCCGCGTTGACTGTTGTGAACAAAGCCGACACCGCACGCCCCTCCTGCCTCAGCCGATGCAGCGCCCACGCACAGTCCTTACCCGAACTCCAGCTCAACCAGATCGTCACGCGTTGTCCTTTCCCGCCGATGTGCTCACCTTGCGATGGCTTTCCCTACCCGGTATCGGTTCATGAGCAGCGGATTGAGCCCGCGCCCCACTTGATGCCCGCATTGCGCCAGCCTTGCAGCCGTCACGAAAGGCATATCCTTTGAGCACCTACGAGCGCATCGTCATCCTCACCGGCGCCGGCCTTTCCGCCGAATCCGGGCTAGCCACGTTCCGCGACAAAGGCGGCGTCTGGGCAAAATACGACTACCGCGAGGTGGCAACGCCGGAAGGCTTCGCACGCAACCCCGCACTGGTGCACGAGTTCTACAACATGCGCCGACGCGACCTCAGGAACGTATTGCCGAATGCGGCCCATTTCGCGCTCGCCCATCTTGAGCAGCACCACAAGGGCCGCGTGCTCGTTGTCACCCAGAACGTGGACAATCTGCACGAGGCGGCCGGATCGCGAAACCTCATCCACATGCACGGGGAGCTTCTGAAAGTCTACTGCACCCACTGCCGTGAATGTCGCAGCTGGTCCGAGGATCTGTCGACCGAACTCTCCTGCCCCGGTTGCGCCAAGTGCGGCGGCATGCGCCCGGACATCGTTTGGTTCGGCGAGATGCCCTACCGTATGGACGAAATTGCCGGTGCACTGGCGGATGCCGATCTCTTCGTCTCGATCGGCACCAGCGGCAACGTCTATCCGGCCGCCGGCTTTGTCGCCGAAGCGCGGGCCAATGGTGCGCACACAATTGAGCTCAACCTGGAGCCCTCCGAGGGCGCGAACGACTTCGCCGAAGCGATCCACGGTCCCGCTACCCGCATCGTTCCCGAATTCGTTGATAAGATGCTCGCGACCTAGTGTCGTGATCGCGAAATTCGTCTCATTCTGCAGCGAGCGCCGAACGAATTTCGCGTTTCTGACGACACAGGAAATATCAATGACATAGTGTGATTGAGGCCGAGAAATCCGCCTCGCCACCCAGCCAGCAAGTATGAAGCGGATTTCTCGACCTTCACACTAGGTGTGGTGCCTAAAGAGGATGTTACCGGTCGGTCGGATTCGGCTGACGGGTGTCCTGCCGCCGAGGCAACCCACGCGCTGAACGTCTCGCTTCATCGCATCCCGCGTCGGAACACCGCAACCGCCTCGACGTGCGCTGACCACGTGAACTGGTCGATCGGTGTCACGCTGCCGAGCGAATATCCGCCGTCGATCAGGATACGTGCGTCGCGCGCCAGCGTCGCCGGATTGCACGACACTGCGACGACAATTGGAACTTTCGATTTGGCCAGCATCTCGGCCTGCGCCTTGGCGCCCGCGCGTGGCGGATCGAGCACCGCTACGTCGTACGGCTCCAGCTCCTTCCGCGACAAGGGCTCGCGAAAGAGATCGCGGTGGCGGGTGCTGACGGGCTTGAGCCCCTGTGCAGCGCGCGCCGCCATCTCAAGCGCCTCCAGCGCCTGCCGGTCGCTGTCGACAGCCAACACCGCGACGCGTGCCGCAAGCGGAAATGTGAACGCACCGACACCGCAGAAAAGATCGACGGCGCGTTTCGCCTTCTTTGGAACCCCGTCCACGACGGCCTCTGCCATCGCCCGCTCTGCCGAGGCCGATGCCTGCAGGAACGACCCGGCCGGCGGCGTGACATGTGCTGCACCCATGGCGAGCTGCGGCACCGCGCGAATGTAGACCGGCGTGCCTTCGAAGCTCAGCCGGGTGAGGTTGGCAAGGCGCGTTGCTTCCGCTGCCACGCGCGCGCTGCTCGCTGCATCAAGACCGCCATTTCCGACAGCGCCCGACACGGCGACATCGAGGCCATTGTCCGCGGCGACGACGGTGACGCGCGCCTCGCCCTCCCATCTCGGCAACACGCCCAGAATGCCGCGAATACCGCTTAGCGCTGCAACGACCTGCGCCACCATGACTGGACACTCTTCGACGTCTACGACCCTTTCCTCACGCGCACCGTGAAATCCAAGAACGATGCCGCCGCTTGTTGCCAGCGCAGACATCACCGCACGCCGCCGCGAGCCTGCACCTGTCAAGACAAGCGGAGCAACGTCCGCCTTGATGCCGCGCTGCGCGAACGCATCGACGACAAGGGACCTTTTCCAGGAAGCGTACGTCTCACCCGCCACATGCTGTAGCGCGCAGCCGCCGCAGAACGTGAAATGCCGGCAAACCGGGGCCACGCGATTTTGCGAAGGCTCCAGCACATCGACAAGGCGCCCGCGCGCACCGCCGGCGCTCTCGCCAACGACGACCGCGCACACTCGCTCGCCCGGCAACGTGAAGGGTACGAACACCGGCCCGTCATCGAGCACGTCTTCAGCAACCCCGTCCCCCTGCGCACCGAGGCGGTCGATGGTGAGCGCGACCATCTTCCCGTCGTTTGCCGCGAGCGTTGCCGAGGATTTGCGTTTATCCATCGCTCCGCATGGCTCCCACGAGCCACTCCGTATTGCCTTCCTTGCCCGGCAGCGGCGACGGGATTGCACCAACCACGCGCCAACCCGCCGCCTCCAGGAATGCAGCCACATCCGCTGTCGAGCGCTTTTGCGCATCCTCGTCACGCACCACGCCGCGTTTGCCGACAGCGCCCCGCCCCGCCTCGAATTGCGGCTTCACGAGCGCCACCAGCCAGCAGCAGCGCGCCGCCAGCCCCAACGGCACGGGCAGCACCTGGCGCAACGAAACGAAGCTAACATCCGCGACGATCGCCTCGACCGGATCGGGCACCAGTGAGCGCGTCAGCTCGCGTGCATCCTGCCCTTCCATCGAAACGACCCTTGGATGCTTCCGCAGCGTTTCATGCAGCTGGCCATGCCCCACATCGACGGCGTAGACGCGCTTCGCATCGGCCTCGAGCAGCACCTGAGTGAACCCACCCGTCGACGCACCGACGTCGAGCGCGACACGCCCCGCTGCATCGAGGCCGAACGCGTCGAGGGCCGCGACGAGTTTCGCGCCTGAGCGTGCCACATGCGCATTGGCCGCCGCGTCTACCGTGATCTCGACATCCGGCTCCACCAACAGCCCCGCTTTGCCCGCAACGCGCCCTGCCACCACAATTGCTCCGCGCGCGATGAGATCGGCCGCCCGCGCGCGCGACTGCACCAACCCGCGCGCAACCAGAATATGATCCAGCCTTTGCCGCACCTTCCTCCCTCGGCCTTCGCTGACGTGTTCCTCGGAAGCGGCTGTCGGCAGCTTCTGCCCGGAAGCATTTTGGTCTAACGTCTTTGCAGGGAAGTAGCACCCTGCACTGCCGGCATCAATTGACCCATGAATGCACTGAAGGAGACAATGCCCATGCTTACGCGCCGCCTCACCCTGTTGTCGATGGCAGCCTTCGTGATCGCCGCCCCGGCCGTGTCGCAGACCGCGGCCCCGGACGGTGCCAAGGTCTATTTCATTTCCCCGCTGGATGGAGCAGAAGTTTCCAGCCCCGTCACGGTCAAGTTCGGCCTTTCCGGAATGGGCGTTGCACCGGCCGGCGTCGACAAGCCGAAGACCGGCCATCACCACTTGCTGATCGACGTCGATAAGATCGATATGGAGAACCCGCTGCCCGCCGATGACAACCACAAGCATTTCGGCGGTGGCCAGACCGAGACAACGATCACCCTGGCCCCAGGCAAACACACCCTGCAGCTCCTGCTGGGCGACCACAACCATATCCCCCACAAGCCGGCAGTCATGAGCGACAAGATCACGATAACCGTGAAGTAGCCGGCTGTTCGAACGGCGCGCCGGGACGAGTGGGCCGTTGCACAGGTGGACACCCGGTAACGCCGCGCTGCAACGGCCTCACGCCCGGTCGCCGCTTGTCCCCGCAAGCCGCTCGCGACCCAGCGCGGCAAACACAGTCTCGACGATACCGGCGGCATTGAGTCCCGCCTCCTCGTACATCGCTTCCGGCTTGCCGTGCTCGACGAATTCGTCAGGCAGGACCATGGAGCGCACCTTGAGACCCCGGTCGAGTAGTCCGGCGCCAGCCAGATGATGCAGAACGAACGACCCGAATCCGCCGATCGCACCCTCCTCGATCGTCACCAGAACTTCGTGTTCGCGAGCCAGTTCTTCGATGAGACCGGTATCGAGTGGCTTGGCGAAGCGTGCGTCCGCGACGGTCGTCGAAAGCCCATAGCCCGCCAGTTGCTCGGCCGCCTTCAGGGCCTCGCCGAGCCGCGTGCCGAGCGACAGGATCGCGATTGCCGAACCTTGCCGTACGATACGACCCTTGCCGATCTCCAGGACCCTGCCCTCCGCCGGCATCTCGACGCCGACGCCATCGCCGCGCGGGTAGCGTACCGCCGAGGGCCGGTCGTCGATAGCCGCGGCGGTTGCGACCATGTGCTTCAGCTCCGACTCGTCGGCCGCCGCCATGACCACAAAATTCGGTAACGCCCCCAGATAACCGATGTCGAACGATCCCGCATGTGTCGGCCCATCCGCGCCGACGAAACCGGCCCGGTCGATCGCAAAGCGCACCGGCAGGTTCTGTACCGCCACGTCGTGCACCACCTGGTCATAGGCGCGCTGCAGGAACGTCGAGTATATCGCGCAGAACGGTTTCATGCCTTCCGCAGCCAGGCCCGCCGCGAACGTTACCGCATGCTGCTCTGCGATGCCCACGTCGAACGTGCGGTCGGGGAACTCGCGGCCGAATAGATCGAGCCCCGTGCCCGAAGGCATCGCCGCCGTGATCGCCACGATCGACCTGTCCTTGCGAGCCTCCGCAATAAGGCTTTCGGCGAATACCTTGGTGTAGCTCGGTGCGTTCGACTTCGCCTTCACCTGCGCACCCGTGACGACATTGAACTTCGATACACCGTGATATTTGTCGTCCGATTCCTCTGCCGGACCGTAGCCTTTACCCTTGCGCGTGACGACATGCACGAGGATCGGGCCCTGCTTGGCATCGCGTACGTTCTTCAGGACGGGCAGCAATTGATTGAAGTCGTGGCCGTCGATTGGCCCGACATAATAGAAGCCCAGCTCCTCGAACCATGCTCCTCCCTGCCACAGATGTCGCGTGTATTCTTCCATGCGTGCAGCTCGCCGTTCCCAGCTCTTCGGCAACTTCTTCGCCAGCTGCTTGGCTATGTCACGCACATAGAGATAGGTGCCGCTTGACGTGATGCGCGCCAGGTATGAGGAGAGAGCGCCCGTCGGCGGCGCGATCGACATGTCGTTGTCGTTGAGAATGACGATCAACCGCTCGTCGCGCGCACCAGCATTGTTCATCGCTTCGTACGCCATGCCCGCTGACATCGCGCCATCGCCTATCACCGCCACGACATTGTTGTTGTCGCCCTTGAGATCTCGCGCCACCGCCAGACCGAGGCCTGCCGAGATCGAAGTCGATGAGTGACCTGCGCCGAACGGATCGTATTCGCTTTCCGCACGCCTCGTGAAACCCGACAGTCCTTCCGGCTGGCGCAAGGTGCGGATGCCGTCACGACGACCTGTGAGGATCTTGTGCGGGTAGGCCTGATGCCCAACGTCCCAGATCAGCCGGTCGCGCGGCGTGTCAAATACCCAATGCAAAGCTACGGTGAGTTCGACCACGCCGAGACCTGCCCCCAGATGCCCGCCTGTCACCGAGACAGCATCGATCATCTCCACCCTGAGCTCGTCGGCAAGTTGTCTGAGGTCACCTTCAGGCAACTGGCGCAGATCTGCCGGGATTGTCACGGTATCGAGAAGCGGGGTCCTACTCACTTAGTCTTCCACCCTATGCTGCTGGCAAGTACCTGGCGCACCACACTGCCGGCCGGCGGCAAATATCCGGTTGCGAACCTGGCGCGGCCATCCGCAGGCTGCCTACGTCACCCTTCTTAGGTCAACGTGAAGGTTTCCTCAACCGATCCATCTGGCCTGCGCCCGGGTCGCATCCTCAAGCCGGACAGATTGGAATTTCACCGTCCCTCGGGATCGAGTGGCTCAGTGCCCCGGGGGCTCCCCTCGGCATCGAATGCCAGCTTCTCGACCTTCGCCTCCGCCTGCTTCAAAAGCTGGTCGCAGTGGGATTTTAGGGCCTCGCCACGTTCGTAGATGGCGATGCTTTCTTCAAGCTCCACATCGCCGCGCTCAAGCCGGCCGACGATCACCTCGAGTTCCTTCAAGGCTCGCTCGAACGACATGTCCTTGATGTCGGCGTGCCCTTTGGAGGGCGCCTTCTGCGCAGTGCTCATGCTGCCGCTCTCGTCCTGCTTTCGATACTGGTCTAACCCTCTGACCTAAGGGAGCCTTTAGTCCTGTGGCTCTCCCGGCCTCATCCCGCCGCCGCCATCAGCGTTTTCACGTGAACGCCTACGGAGCGAGCAAGCGCCTTCAGGTCGTAACCGCCTTCGAGCATCGACACCACCCGTCCCTGGCAATGCTTATCCGCAAACGCGACGAGTTCCTCCGTGATCCACATGAAATCGTCCTCGATCAGCTCAAGGCTCGCCAGCGGATCGTCGCGGTGTGCATCAAAGCCCGCCGAAATGAGAATGATGTCGGGGCTGAAGTTCCTGAGGCCCGGCAGGATACGGCTTTTCATCGCCTCGCGGAAAGCCGAGCCGCCGTCGCCCGACCGTAGCGGCGCATTGAATACATTTCCCACGCCCGTTTCCGATAACGCCCCCGTGCCCGGATAAAGCGGCATCTGATGTGTCGAGCCGAAAAACAGATCCTTGTCGGTCTCGAAGATGTCCTGTGTGCCGTTGCCGTGATGCACGTCGAAATCGACGACGGCCACCCGCTCGCAGCCGTGCTTCGCACGCGCGTAAAGACTGGCGATTGCAATGTTGGAGAACAGACAGAAGCCCATGGCCCGCTGAGCTTCGGCGTGATGCCCGCAGGGCCGCACCTGGCAAAAGGCGTTGCGCGTGCCCGAATTGGGATCCATCACGCGATCGACGGCCTCCAACCCGGCGCCGACCGCCCTCAGCGCCGCCTGCCATGAACCCGGCGACATCACCGTATCGGGATCGAGGTGGACGTGCTCGCCGTCGCCCGTCGGCCGCGCCGCACGCACCATTTCCAAATAGGATTTGGGATGCGCGAGTAGAATGCGCTCCTCGACGTCTGGCCTGAGAGGCGCTTCCTCGCGCTTGAGATCCGCAAACAGCTCATGTTCCAGAACCTTGTTGATCGCCCGCATTCGGTCGGGTCGCTCCGGATGGCCAAATCCCGTGTCGTGCTCGATGAAACAAGGGTGTGTCAATAGCAAGGTCGGCATGAAGCGGCGTGTCCTCAGTAATCTCTTATTGTGGCACCTATGTTAGCCACTCTTTCGGCCAATGTCACAAAGCCCCGGAATGGAAATGAAAAACCGCTTTGTGGGATTGCAGCGCCGACGAACTGCTGCGCCGCGGAGCTAGCCCAGCATGGACAACGGCGCCAACTGCACACCCGGCGGTGGACGGCTGTCGGCTGGCACGAAGAAATCGGGCGCTAGCGGCATCGAAGGGTCGAGCCTGTAGCGCTCGAAATCACTGATCCCGCCCACATCGTGCAGGAAGCTGTCGTCGATCAGGAAATTGCCTGTGAAGCTCCTTGCAGGCTGCGAAAAGACGAGATGCGCTGCATCCGCCAGGATCTCCGGCGACCGGCTCATGCGCATCAGCTTGTCGCCACCCAGGATGTTCTGGATGGCCGCGGTGGCGATCGTCGAGCGCGGCCAAAGCGCGTTGACGGCAATGCCCTTTGGCTTCAGCTCGTCCGCCAGTCCCAGCACCACGAGGCTCATGCCATACTTTGCAATCGAATATGCGACGTGACCGGAAAACCATTGCGGCTTCATGTCGAGTGGCGGCGACAGCATGAGCACATGCGGGTTTTCTGCCTTCTCCAGGTAGGGAGTGCACGCCTGCGTAGTAACGAACGTTCCGCGGGTGTTGACGCCGAACATGAGGTCGAACCTCTTTGGATCCGTCTTCCCGAGCGGCGTCAGCGAAATTGCCGACGCATTGTTGACGCAGATGTCGATGCCGCCGAACGTCTCCGCCGCTTTTGCGACCGCTCCGCGCACTTGGCTCTCGTCACGGATGTCGCAGAGCAGGGGCAAAGCCTTGCCTCCCGCGTCCTCGATCTCCTTCGCAGCGGTATAGATCGTGCCCTCGAGCTTGGCATGTGGTTCGGCCGTCTTGGCGGCAATAGCCACGTTGGCACCGTCACGCGCGGCACGGATGCCAATTGCCAAGCCGATCCCGCGGCTCGCTCCGGTGATGAAGAGTGTCTTGCCTGCCAGACCAGCCATTTCGTTTCCTAGCGTTTGCTGCACCGAAACCCGCGTACACAGCGGCATCGCTCAAGTTGAGGAGCGCCGGCACGGTTTTCGACTGAAAGCGGGTGCGCGGATTCCGCGACGGTCACACGAGTGTTGCGCCACTGACGCTTGGTCACCGGTTGCTGCCGGGTGGTCTGCCAAGCGTCCGTGACAGAAGCAACACTAGAAACAACGAGTTGCCAGTGTTCCTTTGGGCTCCGACATTTGGTCTCGACCTGGCCGCACCGGGAACCACATGTCGGAGTCGGAACACTAGAGCATGTTTGTCTGATATACGCAGCGGCTCAGCGTGAAAAACATGCTCAAAACAATGCATTGGATCATTCCAGGGTTTCGTTGCAGAACGCACTGGATCTGGCAACAATTTCGCAAAAGGACCGTCAGGTTCCCTAAGCCGGCACGATTCGCCGGTACAGCCATATTATGAGCCTGAACGGCAGCGCTATGAAGAACCAGAGCTGATCGACAAGCCCCTTGGCGCCGGCCCACAGCCCGGCGGGTATGCCGACCAACGGCAGAAATACGAATGTGAACAGAACCAACCGGACGCTGCGCGCGGCATGATAGCCCGCCACCCCTGCATACTCGGATCGCTGCTCGGCCGGCCAAAGCCGCACCCACCATCCCTTCACATGGCCGAGCCCCGCCAGCCCGAGCACCAGCCCGGCGATATACAAAAACTGAATGAGCGACGGCACACCCGGCACGATGCGAAAATCGAGCTCACGCTGGCGCTCCTTGTCGACGAGATCGGCCTTGATGCCGCTCGTTATCACGTTGCCCAACGCTTGCGAGAAGATGCTCTCCGTCCATGATATCATTGTGTTGGTGATACTGTCGGTGATCGCGCCCGCCTCACCGCCGGCTGGGCTGACGTCGAAGCCGATTCGCCCCGTGAGGCTGCGCCGTGCCTCGACCACCATGGTCTTCCGGTGCTGCCCGAGCGCGTCGAGGAAGTCGGCGAAATCGGCCCGCTTCAGCGCCTCGTCGAGCCCCTTGACCTCGACTTTCTGCCAGAACCAGTTGCGCCCACCCGGCTGCAGCGGATCGGCCGCCTCAAGCACCACGAGATTGACGTCTTGTACTCTTGCGGCCTGTTTCAGATCGTCAATCAGCAGCGACTTCTCCCCGCCGCTCACCGGCCGGAAATGCAGGAACTCGCCTTCGATGCGCCCCGTCACGACGAGCGTCTGCCCCCGGATGGACGATAGAGCTGCAGGTAGCTTCCAGGGATCTATCTTGTCGATCAGCGCCGCCTTGGATTGGGTGTCGAAGCGCGGTGCCGCCGGGAGGGTCTGCGCTGCACCGGGCTCCAGCGATACGACGCGGATGCTTGAGCGCGACAGCGGCCTTTTGAGGTGCCACAATGCCTCGTCCAACAGACCCCGGTCCGAGAGACGAATGAGCAATCCGGGCTTCACCTCCGCGAGAAATCCGTGACGTGATGCGTTTGCTGGATCTGGCAAAAGGCGAAGGCTCTGTTTCTCCGCCAGCAGGTGCAGCTCCGCGTTGACCGGCAGGTCCTTGATCGTATCGGGCCGCGAGAAAACCGTATCCTCCGAAAGGTAGAGCGCGAGCTTGCTCTCCCCGGCGTGATCGGGCGCCAGCGTCTTGACAACGCGCGCCATCTCCTCGGCATTGGCCGCCGTGAATACGTCCCCCTCACGGTTGATGAACTTCCAGTGCCCTTCCGGGGTGACGTGCGCCGCCAGAGCGATTCTCTTGGGATCGTGCGGCAGCGATTTGAGATACCGTGACATGCCGCCGAGGTTGTCGAGCCCGTGCCCGACGTGCCGCGCCGCATTGCCGCCAGCCTCGCCAGCCTCGCGCGCGAGCCGACTGAGCCAGTTCGCCTCAGCACGCGATGGCGAAAACCCGACAACGACTGCCAGTACGAGGCACACCCACAACCTTGCCACCGCCGCTGGTCCGTAGCTCAAACTCGCGCTCACACTGACGAACCGCGATGTCAGGAAACGACGCGGCATTGCTCTAGCCACCGTGCAGCTTGGAAAAATCGGGCGCGCGCTTCTCCGCGAAAGCTTGGAAAGCTTCGCGGGCTTCCGCACTTTGCAACTGCCGGGCAAAGATCTCCGCCTCCTCGTCGGTGCGTCGTGAAACAGCCTCCGCATCGCGGCGCATGAGACGCCGAGCTTGCGCCAAGGCGGCGGGAGGCTTGCGCGCGAGTTGTGCTGCGACGTCCAGCACCTGCGCCTCCAGTTCATCACCCGGAACGATGGCATTGACGAGGCCCGCACTATGCATCGCCGTGGCATCCGCCGCCCATCCGAGCACCAGCATCTCGAATGCGCGCGCATATCCCAGACGTGCCGGCATCAGCAGACTTGATCCGGCTTCCGGTACCAGCCCCAGGTCTAGAAATGGAGTCTGGAACCGTGCCGAAGGCGAGGCATAGACCATGTCGCAATGGAACAGCAGCGTCGTCCCAATCCCGACGGCCAGTCCATCGACTCCCGCAATCATCGGCTTTCCAATACGCGGCAGCAGCCTGATGAATCGCAGCACCGCCTTCAGAACCGCCTGGTCACCGGTCGAGGACGCGAGGAATTCGCCTATGTCGTTGCCGGCCGTGAAGACCCCGTTGCATCCGAATACAACATGCACCGCCACATCCGCATTCCTGTCGCCTGCCTCCAGTGCATCCGACAGCGCGTCGTACATCTTTCCAGAAAGCGCGTTCTTCTTCTCCGGACGGCTGAGGCGCAGGATCTGTGTCGCACCGGAGCGTGTGCATTCGATGTTGCTCATGGTTCGATCCCCGCTCACCCGCCAAGCCGCTCGGCGGTGGCGGCAAGAACGGCCTCGGCGCCGCCTGTCACGGTTTCGGCAAGGCCCGGCGCTTCCGTCGAGACGTTCTCTGCAAAATATCTCGCGAGCATCACTGCTTGGTCGTTCCCATCGCCGTCGCGGAACGCCGCCACGGCACTTCGGCCCAGATAAGCACCGCCCGCAGCAATTCCAAACAGCTTCAGATAAGGGGTGGCACTTGCCAGCGCCGCCTCCGGGTTGGCCGTAAGTTGCTCGCTCATCCAGTGCGTCGCAAAGGTGAGGGCCTTCACGGCTGCACCCAGCTTTTCGGCGACCCGCACGAGATCGGGCTGGTTCGATGCCGCCACCTCCCCGACCATCCGCGATAGGTCGTCGAGATACGCCTTCACCACGGCACCGCCGCCGAGCGGCAGCTTGCGCATCACCAGGTCCATGGCCTGTATGCCGTTCGTTCCCTCGTAGATCGGCAGGATGCGCGCGTCGCGCAGATACTGAGCCGCCCCCGTCTCCTCGATGAACCCCATTCCGCCATGGATCTGCACACCAATCGACGCAACTTCGACACTGACATCGGTGGAGAACGCCTTCGCAACCGGCGTCAGCAATGCACCCCGCGCCGCACCAGCCTCGCGCAGGGCCGGATCGCTCGACAAGTGCGACACGTCGATCTCGCCAGCCGTGGCAAGACAGATCATGCGGCAGGCCTGGGTCAGCGCCTTCATGTGAAGGAGCGAACGGCGAATGTCGGCATGCTTGATGATCGCTACCATCTCGCCGGGCGTACCGCCGAGCTTGGCGCCCTGGCGGCGCTCGCGTGCATAGGCTTGCGCATGCTGGGTAGCCCGCTCTGCAATCGCCACACCCTGCACGCCGACCGCGAGCCGCGCCTGGTTCATCATGAAGAACATCGTATTGAGGCCGCGGTTCTCCGACCCGATGAGGTAGCCGACGGCGCCATCTCCCTCACCATACTTCATCACGCATGTCGGGCTCGCGTGAATGCCGAGCTTGTGCTCCACGCCCGCACAAACCACATCGTTGCGCTCGCCGAGAGACCCGTCCGCATCGACGAGATACTTCGGCACGAGAAACAGCGAGATACCCTTCGTGCCTGGTGGTGCATCGGGAAGCCGCGCCAGCACCAGGTGGATGATGTTCTCAGAAAGCTCGTGGTCGCCGTAGGTGATGAAGATCTTCGTGCCGAAGATGCGATAGGTGCCATCGCCCACTGGCACCGCCTTGGTGCGGATCTCGCCCAGATCGGAACCGGCGTGAGGCTCGGTGAGGTTCATCGTACCGGTCCACTCGCCCGTCACCATCTTGGGCAGGTATGTCGCCTTCTGCCCGTCCGTGCCCGCGATCATCAGTGCGTGAATCGCTCCCTGCGTCAGCAGAGGACACAGCCCGAACGACATGTTCGCCGAATTCCAGATCTCGGCCGCCGCCATCTGCGCGATCTCGGGCAACCCCTGGCCGCCGAACGCCACTGGGCACGGCAACGCGCCCCAACCCTGTTCGACGAACTGTCGGTAGGCATCCGCCCATCCCTCCGGCGTTATGACCCGGCCATGGACGAGCCTGCTGCCCGCCTTGTCGCCGACGCGGTTCAAGGGCTCCAGCACCTCGGCGCCGAACTTGCCGGCTTCCTCTATGACCGCCGACAGCGTATCTGCATCGAGATCCCCATAAAGGCCCTCCTCCAGCCGACCTTCCAGGTTCGCCGCGGTCTTGAGGGCGCGCATAATGTCGTCTACTGGAGCCTGATACGTCATGGGCGCATGCCTCCCTCGCCAGCCATCGTTCTTGGTTAATCAGAACACTAGGCGCTTCGAACGTGGAGCGAAAGGGATGTGCTTGACCTATCCGTCAATGGAGACCGCATGGCCGTCGAGCCCGCCAACCAAACCACCATTGAGGATGCGGGCGCTCTGATCCGCGCCGGCGAGCTCGTCGCCTTTCCCACAGAGACCGTATACGGACTGGGTGCCGACGCCACCAACGGCGAGGCGGTTGCACGCATTTTCGCGGCCAAGGGCCGGCCCCGCTTCAATCCACTGATTGTCCACGTCGCAAGCATTGCCGATGCCGAGAAACTGGCTGAGTTTTCCGCCCTGGCCCGCCGCCTCGCCGAACGCTTCTGGCCTGGCCCCCTCACCATCGTCCTGGAGCGACACGCCGGCTGCGGTCTTTCCGAGCTGGTTACGGCGGGCCTGGAGACAGTCGCCGTTCGTATGCCCGCCCATCCCGTCGCCACCGCTCTCATCACCGCCTCAGGCCGTCCCCTGGCCGCACCATCCGCCAATCGCTCCGGCCACGTGAGCCCCACATGCGCCGGCCATGTGGCAGCCGACCTCGGCGACAAGGTAGCCACGATCCTCGACGCAGGCGACACCCGGCACGGTCTGGAATCGACTGTCGTCACCATCTCGGGAGATCGAATCATACTCTTGCGACCCGGCGCGATTACCGCCGAACAACTTCGCGAGGCCACCGGAGCCACCGTCGTGCGCGCCTTCGACGCCGAAGCCGCGCCGATGTCGCCCGGCCAGCTCGCCAGCCATTACGCCCCCGCCGCGCGCTTGCGTCTCGACGTGACCCGTCCCGTCTCCGGCGAAGCGCTCCTCGCCTTCGGTCCTCACGTACCCGACCACACCGGACCCATCTTCAATCTCAGCGACAAGGGCGATTTGATCGAGGCCGCCGCCCGCCTCTTTTCGGCATTGCGGGCGCTTGATGCGTCGGGCGTCGGTGTCATCGCCGTCATGCCCATACCCGATGACGGCCTCGGCGAAGCGATAAACGACCGCCTCCGCCGGGCCGCCGCGCCGCGGCCATGACGGCTTCGAACGAGAACGTGCGTCGGCAGGCATCCAGAAGGAAGAAGAGTAGCAAGCCAGAGGCTCGGCAACGCAGGCCCATCCAAAGGACGATACCGCGCGGCTTGCCGTGGCAACATCCGACATGGCATTCCTCCTCGACGAATTCTGGCACCCCGTGGGCGCAGTGTCCGCGCGATCCGTGCCATCATCGCTAGTGGCCCGTCGCGCCTAAATCGCTGTGCCAGCCGGACCCTTTGACGATTTAGTCGCGACATAAGGGCCACTAGCAAAACCATTGACTTAGTGTGGCGTTCAGCGCGCCTTAGGTGACTCCGCGTCGGCCGCAACGTCGGTCAACCAAGGCGCGACGCCACACTAGGGCAACCGGACTGCCCTGTGCACCGTGCAGGACAAAATCGAAGCCTTTCACGCCGTAACCTGAGGCTTGCCGCCCGACTCCATTGGATCGCCGCCCATGAGCCGCCCGACAGATATTCCCCCGCTCGAAGCACCAACGCCCGAACTGATTGCGCGCTTCATCGATATCGTCGGCCCCACCCAGGCGCTGGTCGATCCCGCTGCGCAAGCCCCGTACCTGAAGGAATGGCGCGACCGCTATATCGGCCGCACACCGCTCGTCCTGCGACCTGGCACCGTGGAGGAGATCTCGCGCATCCTGGCTCTCGCCAGCGAGGCGCGCGTCGGTATCGTGCCGCAAGCTGGGAACACCGGCCTCGTCGGCGGCCAGATTCCGTTTGAGGATGGCCGCGACATCGTCCTTTCCGTCGCGCGATTGAACCGCATCCGCCACGTCGATCCATCCGGGCAATCGATCGTTGCGGAGGCCGGCGTGACGCTCGCCGGCGTCCAGCGGGCGGCGGAAGAAGTCGGCCGCCTTTTCCCGCTGAGCCTCGCCGCCGAAGGCAGTTGCCAAATCGGCGGCAACCTCGCCACCAATGCTGGCGGCGTCAACGTTCTCGCCTATGGCAATGCGCGCGCGCTGGCCCTGGGGCTGGAAGTCGTTCTCGCCGACGGGAGCATTTGGACCTCGCTGAAGGCGCTCAAGAAGGACAATACCGGCTACGACCTGAAGGACCTGTTCATCGGCTCGGAAGGAACGCTAGGCATCATCACCGCAGCAACTCTCAAACTGTTCGCGCGTCCTGCCGAGAAAGCAACCGCCTTCGTCGCACTCGAAGACCTCGATCAGGTGCTGGAACTCTTCAAGCGCGCCGAAGCCGTTGCCGGCATGCACCTCACCGCTTTCGAGTTCATCTGCAGGAACGGGGTCGAGATCGGCGTCCGCCATGTCGAGGGCGTTCGCGCGCCTTTCGCCAACGTCCCGCCTTGGTCGGTCTTGATCGAGATCTCCTCCAACGAGGCCGATGGCCGCGCCGCCGAAACGCTCGAACGGCTGCTCGGCGAGGCCATCGAGACCGGCAACGTGGCCGATGCGGTGATTGCCCAGTCCATCCAACAGGCCAGGGATTTCTGGCGGCTGCGAGAGGAGATGTCGGACGCGCAAAAGCACGAAGGCGGCTCCATCAAGCACGACGTTTCGGTCGCGCCGACACGCATGCCCGAGTTCATCTGCCGCGCCGATGCTCTGATCGAAAAGCTCTGCCCCGGTGCGCGCCCCGTGCCCTTCGGCCACTTCGGTGACGGCAACGTGCATTACAACGTCACCCAGCCGGTCGGCATGGACAAGGCCGCCTATCTCGCCAGATGGGAGGAGATCGCCGCGGCCGTACACGGGCTCGTCGTCGAGATGGATGGCTCGATTTCGGCAGAGCACGGCATCGGTCGCATGAAACGCGACGAACTGCGCCACGTAAAGAGCACCGTCGAAATCGACATGATGCGCGCCATCAAGAAGGCGCTCGATCCTAATGGCATCTTGAACCCTGGCAAGGTTGTCTGAAACGCGGCGGCGGACGATTACCACACGCGGCGTGTGAGACCGTTCCAAAAATATCGCCAGATCGTCGGCGGCAGATGGTTGCGGGACGGCAGTCCGACTGTCACGGTCCGAATTTCCCCTGAAATTACATCCTGAACGGCTCGCGCGAAGAGCGCGATTCCAGTCGCGGCTTGCAGCGTCTGATAGGTGGCGATCGTATCCTCCGGCGCGAACGCCACGCGCGCCTGATAGATCACCCCGCCCGTATCTACGCCGGCATCGACGAGATGCACTGTCACGCCCGCATTCTCCGTGTCCCCGGCTGCGAGAGCCCAGTAGGCCGGGTGTTGCCCTCGATATTTCGGGGTGATACCAGCATGATAGTTGATGAACGGCACATCCGCCGCAGCCAGCGTCTTGCGCGACAGGAGGCGCGTGCCATAGACCGCCACGACTTCTGGATCGAGTGACTTCAGTAGCTGGCGCGCGTCGTCCGAGTTGTGAGAGGCGACCCGGTGCACCACGATGCCTTCACGCCGCTTCGTGTCGAGCCCATGCGCCGCGCGGATCTCGGCCAGGCGCTTCTCGGCGCGCGTGGCAGTGAGCCGTTGCCAGATGCCGAAGGCTACTTGCCCCGCCGCTGCCACCGGCCCGGCAAGGCGCAGTCTGCGCTTGATGATCTCAGCCTTGGTTTCCGGCTCCTCCTCGATCACCGTCACCGGTCCGAGCCGCGCGACGAGCCCGTTCACCACCGTCCACGCCAACGGACCGCCCGCCGTCAAAACGACAATACGCGAATGCCGCCACTCGTGTGCCGTTGCCGGACCCATCCTGCCCCCGCATGACGATTCTTCCGCCGGTCACCCGACGGTTTCTAACGGTTGAGGATATGCGCAAAGAATGAACCCGCGGTTTGCGTCCGCCGGCTTCCTCAACTCCAATCCGCTGGACTGTCGCCGGGTCGTCCGCACCGGGACGCCGGCGCCGCATACCCGATAGGGAACCAGTCGTCAGGGTCGGAACCCTAGCCGCTCTGCGCCTGACGCAGCGCCGCCCGCTCCGCCTCGATCCGCTGCGCCTGTGATGGCCAACTCGCCGCCACCCAGTCATCGGTCCCAAACAGCCAGTACCAGAAGCGATTGCGGCGGTGATATCGCTCAACCGTATAGCGGTTCATGTTTTCCAGGTTGACCGACATTCCCTCAAGCAGCGCCATTGGCCGGCCCGCCTGTTGTTCCAGTCCCTCGATGCGCGAGGCGATGATCGCCAGGTCTCCCGCGTCGTCGCTGCGCCATTGATCGATCGAGCCCGCCAGGGTGTGCTGGTTCTGATTGAGTTTCACCAGCGCGTCGTGCACTTCCTTCAGTTCGGCGTTGTGGACGTCGTGCGTTTCATGGCTGCGTGCGACGAACTCCTGCACTTCGGAACGGTAGGTCGAAATCAGGTTCGCAACCTGCGCTACCGTGTTGCGCTCCTCGTTCCTCAAACTCTCCACGGCACGCACCAGCTCGGTGAGGCTCTCGCCCGTGCGCGATATTCGCATCGCTTGTTCGGCGAGCGAAGCGTTGACGTCACGCACGTCGGCCGCAATCGAGGACCGCGCATCCTCCAGCGTTGCCAGTTGCAGAGAAACAGCTTCATTGAGATCGCGCATGCGGCCGTCGATATCACTGGAGAGCCCGCCGTCGCGTCCAAGCAACGCCGCCTCGAACCCGTCCAGCCGGCCTGGGATGTCACCCAGACCACTCCTGCGCTCCAGATCTGCAAATGTCTGTACGATTCGCGTCTCGACATCCGCCAGACGCTGTTCGACGCGCCCCAGATCGACCTCCGCAGCGACCGGCCCAGCCTCACCGATCCGCCGCTCGAGCTGCGTCATCCGTTCGAGCACTGGCCCCAGATCCACGTTCGGCTGCGGCGCTCGTGCGTTGAGCAGGACCTCCAGTTCGTCGATCCGACGCAGCAGCGGATCGAGGTTGTAGGCTGCGGCCTCCGGTCTTGATGACAGCATGGTCTCGAGAGTTTGCAGCCGGTCGAACACGCCGCCGGAAAAGCGGGTCGCATCGTCGCGCTGCCCCGAGATCTGCCCTGATATCGCGCGAACCATCTGCTCGAGGGCGTCGAGCCGCGAATTCTGCATCTGATCGGTTGCCGCCTGCACGCTGTCGGAAACAGGAGCCGGCGCCGCAGGCGGCATAAAGCCCACATCCTGTGTGTAGAATCTCCCGGCTGGCCGGCGAACGCGCTCGCGCTGCTCGAACCGCGCCTCCATTGGCGGTGGCACGAAAGCTGGCGCAGGCGGGCGCCGGAAAGCCGGCATGTGCCGGTCGGAATGCTCCCGTCGCCGCCCAACCAGGTGCCTCTCGATCAACTCGAGCCCGCGGATAGCCGGGCGCAGATCGAGAAACACATGCAAGAGATCCTCGACGCTGACCGGCTGGCTGCGCTGATAGGAATGCGCGGCTGCAAGGCGCAACACCTCCTCGAAACTGTCGGCGCGGCGCGGCACCGCCGAGCCGTTGGACAGCGAGACAGGAATCTCACCCGCTATAACCGTTGCTGTTTCGCGCCTCAACGACGCGGCGCGAATTCCATTGGCTTCCAGGATCTCTGCCGCATCCTCGATACGCGTGAGCGCATGCAGCAGATGTTCGACACGCACTTCGGAAGATCTATGCGCGAGGGCGACATCGAAGGCATGGTTGCAGCACGCCATGACCGTATCGTCCACCCAGATCGGGATTTCCTCTTCACCAGGAAAACCGCGCCCTTGCACCGGACCGTTGGTGAGACCCTTGCCGGCACCCAATGGTTCGCTCGGCGCCTCGCGCCAAGTCTGCGGCGTCCTCAAATCGAGATCGTGGCCCCTGTATCCCATTGTACGCTACTCCCTGCAGTCCACCGGATGCTGCCGGCAACGGACCAACCTCGACCCTGATCGACCGCCCACCGCGAGCAAAACCGAACGAGCGGCGATCCGCGCCTCGACTACACACGTCAGCACGCCGACATGACCCATGCCGCGCGCGGCATCATGCCCGCCGCCCTGCGGGCGTGCCCAACCGGTCCTGCGAATTCGCACCCGCCGGCCGGACAGTCCCTGCGCCACCGGGGCGGCAACCACTTGGTCGCCCTACTTTAGCGACTTCACCCCACCACGGCGAGTGGCGCGCGGGGAGCAAGCCGCCACCCTACTAACGCAAATCACATCTCGATAATCATGTACTTCGCCGACGGAGCATACATTTCATCAAAGTGAGGCAAAACTAATCAATGAAAGAACGGAGTTAATTTTGATCGGCAGAAGGCGGGCTCTGCACCTCAGGTCCTTCGTTGCGGGGATTGTTGAGTGCCCTGCTCACGGGCACGATCTCCAAGAGTTCGTCGGGCGCCGGCCTCAGCAACTCCGCGGCGAACACCGCTGAGCCGGACCGGCAATCGAGCCATGCCTCGAATGCATCCGGGCTCAAGATCGCCGGCATACGGTCGTGAATCCGCTGCATGGTCCGGTTGGCTGCCACTGTGAGGATAGCCATCGTCTCCAGCTCGCTGCCGTCCGCACCGAGCCAATGCTCCCAGATCCCGGCCATAGCCATCAGCCCACCGCCCCTTGGCCGGATGAGGTGCGGCCGTTTGGCGCCCCTCTCACCCGTCCATTCGTAGAAACCGTCGGTCGGCACAAGGCAGCGGCGGTGGCGCATCGAGGCGCGAAACGAGGGCTTCTCCTGGGCCGTCTCCGATCGCGCGTTGATGAGCGTGGTGAAGGACGCAGGGTCCTTCACCCATGACGGAATGAGACCCCAGCGCACCAGCACCAGTTCGCGCTCGTGCCGCTGCGAATGCCGCACGATGAGGACCGGCTGCGTCGGGGCAATGTTGTAGCGGGGCGGAAATTCCTCGAATTTGAACGTCCCGAACGTCTTGCGCACGGCCTCGGCAGGAGATGTCAGTGAATAGCGCGAGCACATGATGAAATGTCCGCAGACGAAACCCGGGAGCTTGCGGTCGGTTCTGCGCCAGCGTAGTCAACCGCGTCAAAAGCGTCGCAGCGTATCGCGCAACAAAGCACGGCTCCGCCCAGGTTTGCTAGTGTCCTGGATCTGACGTTTGATACCGGGGCGAAGGTCGCCAAACGTCAGTGAATCCAGAACACAAACCAAGAACTCTAGGGTCCAGCTCCAACAACGATCGCCCCCAGATGGCACACTCGGCGAAAGAAAAAGAGTTCCGCGGGCAGCACAAGGATGGACCCAAGCCCATCGCCGCTGCCAGCGTCCTTCTGTTCCGCGGCAGCGAGGTGCTACTCGTCAAGCGTACGGGCGGGGCGATGGCCGGTCTGTGGAGTGCGCCTGGCGGCCATGTCGATGCTGGCGAGACAGCCATTGCCGCAGCCTCCCGCGAGCTGCTGGAGGAAACGGGCCTCACCGCCTGCACGCTCGAACCTCTCACAACACACCTCGTTGGGATAAATGCCGCACCGGATTCGCCAGAGCGCACCTACGAGATTGCCGTATTTGCGGGTGCTGCCGAGCCGCTCGCCGAACCCCAGGCTGCTGGAGACGCCGCTGACGCGCGCTTCATATCTATGGCAGATCTGGCCGCGCTGCCGACCACGCCCGGCCTCGAAGCACTCGTCGAAGCCGCACGGCGCCTGGTCGCGAACCCGGATGCGCAGCAGCCATAGCTGCATCGCGCATATCCGCCTTCCGCTGCAATGCGTGCCAAGCCGTGCCAGCGCCAAGAATCGGTGCTAGTAGGATTAACTCGGTCGCTCGCTGGGCGCACTGATGATGCCCTCCCGCAGCGCCCGCACGGACAGACGTCAACTGCCATTCGGTATCGTGGGACCAACGCTCGATTGGGGAACACCGCATTGGTTGCCAAGATGCGAATAGACGACAGACGAAAGCCAGGGACGAAGTGCCGCCCTCATCGCGCAGCGTTCCATCTGGGCGCACCCCTGGCGGCGGTGCTGTCGAGCATGCTGTTGATCATGTCGATGCCCGTCAGCGCGGCGCCGGCTCCCGGCGGCAACCCATCAGGTGGGTCGGACGACGCGCGTCCCTACGACGCCAAGCTCCTGCGGCTTGCCGAACTGCTCGGCTCGATCCACTACCTGCGCGAGTTGTGCGGTGCAAACGAGGGGCAGTTCTGGCGCGACACCATGCAGGAGTTGATGAAGTCGGAGGGCTTCACCGCGGGACGCCAGGCGCGCCTGACAGCAAGCTTCAACCAGGGATACAGAAGTTATTCGCGCACATATAACGTGTGCACGCCAACCGCCCGTGCCGCCATTGACCGCTTCCTGGCGGAAGGCGCCGATATTGCCGACGCTCTGGTGCGAACGACTCCTTGAAGCGACGTAGCGACGTAGCCCTGTCCGCATCTCGCAAGTGCGCAGCACTGCGACCCCAACGGCATATCTGCCCGATCAGCCGAAACCGTTATTGCCCAGATTCACAATTAAACGCACGCCCCCGTATCTCCACGGCTGAGACATGCTAGACACATTGGGCTGCGATCAAACGCGGTTGTTAAGACGAGTATTGCATTTCACTCCGTTCTGGGCGACAGCGTCCGCCTGACCATCGGCGTCCGCAGTGTCTGAAGTCGGCAAGCCGGCTGACGGGGGTACGGGGCCTGCCACCCGAAATGATCTGATCGGTCCATGGGTGCGATCGGGCGAGTTCCAGCATTGGGGGAAGTAACGTGGCGTCACCGATCGAGTTCGATACGCACAGCGACGAGAGCATGCAGGCTCTCCGTCTCATCCTCGCGGCTTGGGACGAAGGCGAAGAAACCGGCGTCGCACCTCAGATGATGGCATACGCGGCCCTGTTCACTGCCCTGAGCGACCTCATTGACATATATGGCGAGGACGCTGTCGCGGCGCTTGCTCGCGGCCTCGAAAAACGTGTGCGCACAGGCGAATTCACCATGGTGTATACCCGTCAGTAGCAACGAGCACCCGCGATAGCACCGCCGGACGGACTTCGATCGCGCGGCACCACATCCGCCCGGATCGAGCCTGTTCTTCAGCATTTTCACCTGAAGTGTGGAACGGTCGAGCGCGAAGAACGCGCTCGGTTCGAAAATTTGGATCGTGTTTATGCGTCCATGCGACAGGCACTCGATCTAGAGAATGCCGAACAGGTTCTTCATCACCATTTCGCCGACGAGCACGCCGCCGAACACAATGAGTAGCAATCCCGCAATGCGGTTGATGTGGCCAAACCGCGAGCCGTCGATCTTGTGACGGATACGCCCGATCAGATTCGACAGGAGTATCCACCAACCCAGGCTGCCTCCCATGATTGCCGCCACCATTGTGAGCGCATCGATGTGACTGTTGACCTCTACGAAGCTGCTCACGCCGCCGAATATCGCGAACAGGCCCAGAACCGCTCCAGGATTTGTAATCGTAAGGAAGAAGGTTTGCGGAATGTCCCACGCGAAATCCTTCAGCGTGGCGTTTTCCGCATGTTGCGGGTGGAGCATCTCGATGCGCGGACCTGCCAGGAAAAGCTTGAGGCCGAACGCCGCAAGGGCCAGCCCGCCGACGATTTGGATCACCGTACGGTAGTCCTTCACCGCACCGGAGATAGCGCCCACACCCAGCGCTGCGAAAAGCGCAATCAGCCCATCGCCCAGCACCGCGCCAATTCCCGCCGCAACACCGCCCCAGAAGCCGCGCTCGATGGCGCGCTGAATGCATAGGACGTTGACGGGTCCGACGGGAGCCGCCACAAGAACCCCGATGATGAGGCCGACCGGTATAATCAGGGGATTGGGGATCAGCTCCATGCGCCCTCACCGCGCAAGCAACGGCAGGTTTCAGGCCCAGGCAATCCTGTGCCGGCCGCGGAGCGGGCCGCGATTCTCTTCATATGCCTGCGCAGCGCGGCTGCAAGCCCCCGGCAGCATGAACCTCGATGCGGCGATGCCCGCAAAGATCCGTCCCCCAGCACCATTACGCGCCCCAAGGCACGTGATTCGTCTCATTTTATTGGTAACGGCGCTGATCGCCGTTGTCCATCGACCCGTCCCCGCCGGAACTGTTGCCGGAACTGTTGCCGGACCAGCCGCCACGGCCCAGCCGACCGAGCCCGCCCAGCCAGGCCCGCCCCCCGACTATGTCCGTCGCACGGATCTGGCTAAACTCCCGCGCCCGGTCGCAGAAATGATCGACGCGATCCAAGTTGCGGTCAACTCGGGCGACATCGATGATCTTCGCACAGCCATCGAGTGGAACGAGTTGCCACCGGCCTTTTCCGCCGAACGGGACGACGACCCGATCACCTTTCTCAAGGAGGCGTCTGACGACAAATCCGGCCACCAGATGCTCGCCATATTGGGCAACCTGCTTGCGGTCGGGCCGGCCCGGCAGCACCTGGGCCGCGACCCCGAGAATAGTGGCGTGTTCGTATGGCCCTATCTCGCCGAACGCCCACTGGATAAACTGACGCCTGCGGAGGAAGTCGATCTCTACCGGCTGGTTCCCGCCGACGTCATCGCCGCTATGCGCACCGCCAAACGGTGGACTTGGTACCGCGTGGTCATCGGCGCTGACGGGACGTGGCATTCGTTCATGCGCCATGACTAGGGCATAACGAGCTGAAGCGTAGTGCGGTTCAGCTCGAAGAAAATGCCCGAAACAATGAACTGTATCGTGTCCGCGACTCCCCGAAACATGAACTCGTCCTGGAGACCTGTTCGCGCCAGATGGAACGCCTTGCATCTCTTGTGGCACCCCGATCCGTCCCTTCGGAGCATAACCGGATCAATGTAGCCTTGCTGGCATGGCGATCGCCCCAGGCAAAACGTCTGAGCCCGGCGCATTAACCAACCCGAAGGATGGGCAATCGGGCGCATGCGCGTGACTGGCACATTCAGCCACTATTCAGCAGCCACCGTGCAAATCTGTTAACATCTTGCAGATGCATTGATTGGGTGCCCGCCACGGTTTCGCACCGGCCGGTCGGCTAGACCGGCATTTGACGATGAGCGTGGAACGAGATCGGGCGTAAGTTTGCGAATGTTGCGCTATTTGTGTCCGAAACACTGGCGATGCGTCACATGCGGTCGCGATCCGCGCCTCGCTGGGGCAGGGCACCGCCGCTCCGGCCGTGCGCACCACGAGAGCCCCATGAATCCGAAAGCAATACGACGAGGAGAACTGAGATGACGTTGAGCAGAGCAGTTGCCACGGCGACCTTTGCCACCGGCCTGATCGCCTCCGGGCTCATTCTACAAGCGCTGCCCGCCAGTGCTCAGTTCTACAGCGATGAAGGCGGATTCGATCGCCGCTACGGATCGGGTCGCCGAGGCGGCTTCGTCATGGAGCCAGACTACGGATACGTCAATCGCGGCTACCGCCGCTATGACCGCTGGCGCGATCGCTGGTCGGATCCCTACGACGACCGTCCCCGCTACCGCCGTTGGCAGGACGAGCGCGGCTTCGACGATTTGCGCGACCGCCAAGAGCGAGCCAATGACGAGGTCCGAAGCGGCGGACCGCGTCCTGCGATCGCTGCCAAGGCGCCACCACTGGCCGGCCTTCGCACCGACTACAAGCCTGGCACGATCATCATCGACCAGTCGGCGCGTAAACTCTACTTCATCGTATCCGCCACCACCGCGTATCGGTATCCGATCTCCGTCGGCCGCGAGGGTTTCTCATGGACCGGCTCGGAGAAGGTCTCCCGCATCGCCGAGTGGCCGGATTGGCACCCGCCCGAAGAGATGCGCGAACGCGATCCAAAGCTTCCCGTCAAGATGACGGGCGGTATCAACAATCCGCTTGGCGCCAAGGCCATCTATCTTGGAAAGTCCTTGTACCGTATCCACGGCACGAATGATCCCAAGTCGATTGGCCGGGCTGCCTCTTCCGGCTGCTTCCGCATGATGAACGAGCACGTCCTGCACTTGGCGGGTATGGTCGAAATCGGTGCCGAGGTTTATGTGCTGAAGCAGTTGCCCAAGACCGTCGCGGCGGCCCAGTAAAGCCGCCGGAGGGGACGGTTCTTGAACGCGCGGGAACAGGCACCGCCTACCTGACCAGATGGTAGAACAGGTCGTGCAGTGGAGACGGCCCCGGCAATAGATTGATGCCCAGCGCAGACTTGACGAGATAGAGGGCGATAATGGCCGGCGGCAGCATCAGTCCTACCAAGGACCCGAACATCGCCTGCTGACGCTCGCGGGAAACCTGGTCCGCCTGCACCATGGCATGTACCAGTGTGGTAGCGGCGCTGAATGAATGGCGCGTCTTGGCTGCTTGCATCGGCATTGCTCTGTGTCGCATGGAAGTGTTTGGCGATCGATATCGTGCATGATGCAATGCCGATGCCAGATCGGTCGATGCGCGCCCGCGGCATGCTGCCGGAGCCGTCACACGCCGGCTTCGAGGAACCGCACCGGCTCGCCCGTCGCGGCACCACAAATCTCCCCCTGCCACATGACTTTGCGCCCCCGCACGAACGTCCCCACCGGCCAGCCCGTCACCTGCTTGCCGTCGTAGGGGGTCCATCCGCACCGGCTTTCGATCCAGCGGTTGCGTATCGTTTCGCGCCGCTTGAGATCGACCACCGTCAGGTCGGCATCGTAGCCGACCGCGATGCGCCCTTTGTCGGCGATGCCGAACAGGCGCTGTGGACCGTGGCTCGTCAGGTCGACAAACCGCTGCAACGACAGCCGACCCGCATTGACGTGATCCAGCATCACCGGCACCAGCGTTTGCACGCCCGTCATGCCGGAGTGGGAGCCTGGATAGGGATGGTCCTTCTCCTCGCGCGTGTGCGGTGCATGGTCGGAACCCAGCACGTCGACGATGCCGGACCGCAGGCCCGTCCATATCGCCTCGCGGTGTCGGGCATCCCTGACCGGTGGGTTCATCTGGCAATAGGTGCCGAGCTGCTCGTAGCATTCGGGCGCCGCCAGGGTCAGATGATGCGGCGTTACTTCCACGGAAACCCAGCGCTTGTGATCGGCCAGGAACGCCATTTCCGCCGCGCTTGAAATGTGCAGCACGTGCACGCGTCGCCGATGCTTCTCCGCAAGGCTCGCGAGCTGCGTCGTCGCCATCAGCGCCGCCGTCTCGTCGCGCCAAACCGGATGCGAGGACGGATCGCCGGCCACCCGCTCCCCCATCCTCGAAATGAGCCGCGCCTCGTCCTCGGCATGGAACGCCGCCCGCCGCGAAATGCGCCCTATGATCGTGTCAAGGCTCGCACCGTCGTCGACGAGAAGATCGCCGGTCGACGATCCCATGAACACCTTGATGCCGGCCGATCCCTCCAGGCGCTCCAGCGCCGGGATATCGGCGACATTCTCGCGCGTGCCACCCACGTAGAACGCAAAGTCACAAAACATGCGATGGCGCGCCCGGGCAACCTTGTCCGCCAGCAATTCGGCCGTCGTCGTCAGCGGCTTCGTATTGGGCATCTCGAATACGGCCGTCACGCCCCCCATGACCGCGGCACGGCTTCCCGTCTCCAGATCCTCTTTGTGCTCAAGTCCCGGCTCGCGGAAATGCACCTGGCTGTCGATCACGCCGGGCAGGATCGTAAGGCCCTTCGCATCGATGACCTCGGCCGCGCGACCGGCATCGACGTCGCCCAGCGCGACGATCTTGCCGCCGCGGATGGCGACATCGGCCTGCCCCGTGCCGTCGTGATTGCAGACCGTGCCGCCTTTCAGCACGAGATCGAAGTTCTCAGCCATCGCACACTCCCCCGGGATCGTCCTGCCGGCGGTCCTTGCCTTGCGCGCCCCTCGCCGCATACCTAGAGTCTATCGCCTGGGAAACCAAGGCCCTCACCCGCCCTCAGATCGAGAATTCCGGAGCACGCCGAACATGTCCAAGTCCCGAATGGCCCTGTTGCCGAACCGCGGCGTCCTCGCCGTCACGGGCGAGGACGCGACCAAGCTTCTGCAGGGAATCATCACCAACGACATGGCCCGCCTCGAAACGGAAGTGGCACTGCATACTGGGCTGCTTTCACCCCAAGGCAAGATCCTGTTCGATTTCTTTGTCGTCAAGGCGGGCGATGGCCTGTTGATCGAGACACTGAAATCGTCGGTTGCGGCCCTCAAGCAGCGGCTCGATATGTATCGGCTGCGCGCAAATGCGACGATAACGGATGTCACCGAGAACTATACGATCGCCGCTTGCTGGGGCGGCCCGCATGCAGCGGTACATGATACGTCCCCGACGCTCGGCTTCCTCGATCCGCGCCACCCTGGTCTCGGCACCCGCCACCTCGCCTCCCTCGCCAGCGAATGGCGTTGCGACGCCGAAGGCGCCGAAGCCGCGTCGCAGGACGACTATCACGCCCAACGAATTGCAATCGGTGTCCCCGAGGCCGGGCGCGACTTCCTCCTGGGTGACACTTTTCCTCACGAGGCTCTGTACGACCAGACGCGCTCGGTGTCCTTCTCAAAGGGCTGCTATGTAGGCCAGGAGGTGGTGAGCCGCATGCAACACCGAGGCACGGCACGCAAGCGCATCGTGCCGCTCGAGGCGACCAGGCCGCTGCCCGCGACAGGTGCCGAGATCCGTGCCGGCGAAGTCGCCATCGGCACCCTGGGTTCAGTCGCAGGCCCCCGCGGCCTTGCCATGATCCGGCTCGACCGGGCCGCCGAGTTCCGCTCCAAGGGCATTGCGCTGTCGGCAGGCGATACGCCGGTCGAGATCAGGCTGCCAGACTGGGTGACATTCCCGCTCGTCCCGCCCGACACGGCCGCATCATCATGACAGCGTGCACGCAACAGGACCCCAGGCGTTGCCCCTGGCCAGGCATCGCTGATCCCGAGTACGCGCGCTATCACGACGAGGAATGGGGTGTGCCATTGGCAGACGACCGTGCACTGTTCGAAAAGCTCGTACTGGAAGGCTTCCAGGCCGGTCTCTCCTGGCTCACCATCCTCAGGAAGCGCGAAAACTTTCGCCGCGCATTCCACAATTTCGACGCTGATCGCATCGCTCGCTTCACCGCAAAAGACATCGCGCGCCTCATGGATGATCCTGGGATCGTGCGCAACCGGCTCAAGATCGACGCAACGATCGCCAATGCCCGCGCTTATCTCGAGCTCCAGAAGCGTACCGGCCTTGCTGTATTCATGTGGCGCGTTGCCCGCAGCGAAAAGCCACCGCGCGCGGCGGCACCCCGCTCCTTCGCAGACGTGCCGGCACAAACCGTGGCCTCGCGTCGCCTGTCGAAGGCGCTGAAGGCTGAAGGCTTCCGCTTCGTTGGCCCGACCACCATCTACGCATTGATGCAGTCGGCGGGCATGGTCAACGATCACCTTGTCACGTGTCACCGTCGCGCGACGTGTGCGGCTCTTCAAAAGAACTTTGCACAGCCTGCGTGAACCGCGTAGACCCTGCCCATGGAGCCTGGCAGCGCCTGCATGCTGGCACGGAACGCCAACCGAACAGACCGACAATGAGCGCCAGACCTGGACATACATCAACCCCCGGCCATCAAGCTGGTGCAGCGAGTACCGCAGACGCGCCCAGCCGGCGCGCCTGGCAGCGCATGCTGTCCGGCCGGCGACTCGACCTCCTCGCCCCCGATCCCGCCGATATCGCGATTGAGGACATCGCACACGGATTGGCCAGGGTCGCGCGCTGGAACGGCCAGACACTAGGTTCGCACGCTTTTTCCGTCGCCCAGCACGTTCTTCTTGTCGAGGAGATTGCCGGCGACCGAAATCCGCATTGGGCCGCATCCTGGCGACTTGCAGCACTTCTCCACGATGCGCCCGAGTATGTCGTCGGCGATCTCATCAGCCCGTTCAAGACTGCGATCGGCTTCGACTACAAGGCCTTCGAGAACCGCCTGCTTGAAGCCATTCATCGCCGCTTCGCTCTGCCGCCTCGACTGCCCGACCAAATCACCGCCGAGATCAAGACAGCCGATCGCATTGCCGCCTTCTACGAAGCCACCATCCTTGCCGGTTTCGCTGTCGACGAAGCGCTCCTCTACTTCGGCTCGCCGGAAGGCATCTCCGAACCGCTCGGCAGCCGTCTCGCCCTCTTGGAGCCGGTGCCCGCAGCCATGGCCCAGCAGGCATTCCTCGAGCGTTTTACCTCTCTCTCTTGACGGCGGAGCTTCGAAACCGCGAAGACAACTCGCCTGTCGGACCTCACAGGGCAGCCTGCAAGTGGGCTATCGTCGGCATTGCCCCGAGCCGCAATTGCCGCCATAAGCCTGCCGCTCCGCAGCGGCCAGAAACCTCACTCCGCGCACGATGACGACACCGCCTAACACGATTGCCATCTGCTCGATGCAGCGGGTCGACGAGACGATCGCCGCGACCGGCGCAACACGCCTCGTCAGCGTCGTCAATGCGCACCTTATGCCGCCCACACCAAGCACCATTGAATCGGGAAACCACCTGAAGCTGCCCATCAGCGATGCCCGACCAACCCGTCGTGAAGGGCACCACCCAGCGCGCCCGTTGATCGAGCAGTTCGTTGAATTCATCCGCGACTGGCCTCAGGAGGCGCCGCTTCTGATCCACTGCTTCTCCGGGCTGAACCGCTCCCCCGCCGCTGCCTACATCGCGCTGGCCGCCCTCAATCCAGAGGTGCCGGAAACGCTCATCGCCTATCGCCTGCGTGCCGCCTCCGAAACCGCTGCGCCCAACATCACAATGGTCGGCATCGCCGATCTCGTGCTCGCCCGCCACGGCCACCTCATTTCGGCGATAGAACTGATCGGGCCGGGACAGCCCGCAGCCGAGGGGCGCCCATTCACCCTCTCAACATCGTTCGCCAGCTCCGGCTAGTGTCGTGATCGCGAAATTCGTCACCTTCTGCGGCAACCTCGGAACGAATTTCGCGTTTCTGACGACACTAGCAATTTCAGAGTTCTAGGCTCCAGACTCAATCATGCCCACCAGATTATGATTGCTGCGATTACGGCTGCGGCGTGGAAGTTGCGGGCGAGCTTGTCGTAACGGGTTGCGACACGCCGCCAGTCCTTGAGGCGGCAAAAG
>JBFWVC010000013.1:0-153158 GCA_050246945.1 Hyphomicrobiaceae bacterium | reverse complement strand
GCGGGGTCAGGCATGCATTCTTGTGAACGTCCATTCGATGCTCCGAGAATCACTGACGTTTTTGGCGACATCAGATGACCTCGGCTGGATCGAATGGACAACCTCCTGAAAGTTCACATCTAGAGCCATTCATAACTCAGGTGACACCATCCTGTAGACGCAGGCTTTGGATCGCGATCGAGCGGACTGGCGCAGGGCGTATCGGCGCTACGGCCAAGACGGAACGCGATGAGATCATGCAACGGCAGCCGCATCGGGTCGGGGACAGCCTTTCGAAGAATCGGGAACAACACTGTTGGGCGTCGCTTCCTCGTTGCTCACCGCGGTACTGATGATCGTCGCTACCGTTTCACGCAGATTTCGTACGATGTGGAGCCGAGGATCCTGAGAGCTGGCGGCAAGACCTTCAGCCTTCTGCTCGTCCGCGTTCAACAATATCACAACGATATGCGCGTGGCGTAGGCGCCTCCTGATCCGACGCGCCAGAAAGCGGGTCGCCGCCAGGTGCTCACTGAGTGAGCAAACGCATACGAGGCGCATCTCTTCGGGCGGCGGTCCACTGTTCCCCCGACCCACCTCCGACCAGTCGACGACGGCTGCATCGATGCCGTGTCGCGTGACTAGATGTGAGACAACATGTGCTGCCGCTCGATCGACAAGCGATTGCGCCGGCACACACGCGACGGCACCCTGAACCTTCCACGCTTCCGGCAAGTCTTCAGTCTTGAGGACAGGCAGGTCGACCGTCCCGCGCGACCGACCGGATTCTTCTTGTTCATCATCATCGTCGCCCTCCTCGTCCACTTCCGACGTACCGACGCGATCTGTCTTACTCTGTGGCATCCGGTCCTGAACTTCCCAGAGATTGTCCACCATTGTTTCGACAGTCTTCTCGATCACATCCATATGCTCTTCAGAGATTGCATCCCGCTCGGCATCGCTTTGAGCAAGACGTAGGCCTTCGATTGCAACCTCCTCATAGTAGACGCTGAGCGGCGCCTCCTTGATCCGATGCTCGGCAAGTTCGGTAATTTCGGCAGCATCCCCTGCGAGCGTGCGCTGATAGAAGCGTTCACTGGCGGTAAGCGCAGGTTCATCCCCCAGCAGTACATGCAAGAAATTCAGTCCATCGATGTGCTGCCCCAGCACGACCAGGCAAAGCGTCATCGGGATGGCGAGCAACAGGCCCACAGGCCCCCACAGAACTGTCCAGAATGCGGCTGCGACGAGAATGGCCAGGGGCGACAGGCCTGTCGAGCGACCCTGAACCAGCGGTTCGATGACTTGGCCCATCGTGACTTCGCTGACGATGAATACGCCGACGGTTATGAGGAAGGTATTCCAGCCCGGGTCAATTGCGGCCGCGAGTGCGAAAGGACCCACCGCCGCAATGAACGAACCGATGAATGGCACGAAGCGCATGAGGCCGGCAACGATGCCCCATAAGACGGGTGCAGGAATATCGAGCGACCACAGTATGACAGAAAAGAAGACGCCGTAGGCCACGTTGAGAACTGTCATGGTCAGCAGGAATCGGCTCAGCCGTTGGGCTGCGTCGGTCATGGCAGCGGTTGTGCGCTGCATATCGTGCGCCCCCGAAAGTCGAATGACGCGATCGCGCAACTCCTCCTTTTGAACAATGATGAAGATTACAAATACAATGATGATAGCGATCATCGCTATTGGCTCCACCAACGGCGTTGCCAGGGCTAGAAGGCCATCAAGCGGCGTCGCGGCGGGGTAGTGGACTTCGACCGCAATCGGCTTGCCGTCTCCGGAACGTCGCTCTGCGGCTGCTCGCGCGGACAGCGAGCCGGGCGCGATGCGCGACAGGTCTTGCGCCGACTCGGCTAAGCTCTGTTCCTGGTTGGGCGTCGCCAGTTCGCTTTGGAGGTCCTTCAATGTCTTGGCCGCGCGTTCCAAAGCTGGGCTTGAAGTTGTGACGCCCCGTATGTCGCGAACTTTCCCGCGCAGCGTGCTTTCGTAGCGTGGAAAATCGGTCGTGAGGATGCGGAGTTGTTCGCTGAGAACGCTACCGACAACGACGAGGCCGGTTAACGTGACAGCAACGACCAGAATAACGGCCGCTGGGCGTGGAATGCGAATGTAGCGCAGAGCCTTGACAATCGGCGACAGCACGAACGCAAGAAGAATGGCGACAGCGATTGGAAGAAGGACCGACTTGCCGACATAGAGCGCACCGATGATCAATGCCGCAAGTATGGCGTTGTTGACCGTCGAATTTCTAACTCCCGATTGCGGAAACAGGACATGCGTGCGCGACAATTCGTTCGGGTCTCTACGATGTTCTGGTTTGCCAGGCTGCACGCCGACCTCCCTCGCGCCGACCCGGGGGCGACCGGTCCATCGGCAGACTATTTCCAAAGATCAGTTGAACTGGCCACGAAGTCAGCTCTTGATGCTGCGGGCGGCGCTGAAGCCGAACATGAAGGCCGTCGCTAGCACTTTTGCGGAGCCAAAATAGTCGATGGCTTCGCGTGCCTCCGAATCGATGGCGATCATCGACTCCGCGACACTCCCCTCGTCAGTGTCGGGTGATCGCTTCATCTTCTTGTTGATCGATCTTCCCAAGGCGAGCACGACGGTGAACGCGAGCGCCCCCAACGCAATGCCGCCGGCGGCATTGAAAACGCCATAAGTGGGGGCAAGGTAGGAATAGAGTGCCACGAGACCAAACGCGACCGCCGCCATCAGGCTGACCGCTACTGCGGCCCCCCATGCAATGGTCGGTCCCAAGCGTTCGGCAGCCGTCTCCGTGAGACGATCGGCTACGTACGAAGCTGCATCACTTATCATGTCATGCCACCGTAATTGTTTCGGCAACTTTGTCGCCCGTTAGGCATCAGTGTCGTAGACTGGGCTCGCTTCAGCGGGGCTCATCGGCGGGCGAGAACTGCACAGAAGAAGCCCAAGCCCGCGGCGATAGCAGTAGACGCCAGTGGGTTGCGACGGATCGCTATCTCAACCCGATCGAGACTGTCGGTGGCGGCCTGTCGCAGTTGCTCGGTTGACTGGCCCAACGTTTCGGTGGCGCGTTCTGCGGCGTGCTCGACGGTACGGGAAACCTGCTCGCCGCGTCGGGCCAGATCGTCAGCAGCTTGTTCCACGTACGACTTGCCAAATTGGGTGGCCATCCTTGATCTCCATCTTTGTCTGTCGGGAAGGTGTGCGGGCTGCCGCACTTACGCGCGTCATCGTTGTGCGAGTGATTACCGGATCATGATCAACCCCACCACAAAGCCGATTCCCGCGGCAATCACCGCCGCCTGGGTGGGATTGCGGCGGATCGCCCGCTCTGCCGCGCTGACTTGCGCGCCGGCCTTCTCCTGCAGATCCTCGACGGAAGTGCCTAACTGGCTCGCCGCAAGCTTGCTGACAGACTCGGCGAGTCGGGCGACGTCTTCGCGAAGAGCCGAAAAATCGTCCGAAACGTCCTTGGCGGCGCTTCGCGTTTCGTCCTTTCGTTCGAAAGCAGTGGCTTCCATGTTGTCCTCCTGACGGTCTCCTGACGGTGTGGTCTTGACGCTCGATGCCTGGTAGAGCGCGCAGACGCATCCCACGCGCCTGGGCTGTCCTACGCTCGCCATTGCGGAGATTGATGGCAGCCCCCTGGCACCGTTCGTTGACGGGCGGAAAACGCTGCAGTGGGCCGATGGTTCCATTGCAGACTTCTAGATGCCGCAGTCGCCGATCGGGCAGCGATACCAGGCGACAAGAAGATCAGAAAAATTCCGGCAACCGGAGGAACGTTGCCCGATACAGGGGCGTTATTGTCGGGATCACTCCTTTTGAGTTGCCGTCCATGGAGAGTTTCGCCCGACAAATCTTGAGGCGCAACTTGCGACGTTGCCGAGGGCATTTTTTGGGGGGCTGAGGCGGACGGCGGCCATGACTAGGTAGTCTCGTGCACTCCCTTCCCTAACGGTCTGATCGCGCGCAGCTGAGGTGAATCGCAATGACGAACAACCAGAAACGAGATGCCGTCGAGGCCCGGAACAAGACGTGGAACGATCTGAGCCAGGCACGGGCCTCCGTGGAACCGGCGCCCGCGTCTCGATACACCAACCATGCCTCCGCCAGTCCAGATCACTGGAGCGTGCCGGCAGATCTGTCGGATCTAAAAAGAGAGATCGAACGGCTTTCGAACGTCGTCGCCGACATTGCAGAATTCCGCGCCAGACAAGCCGTGACCGCGGTTGACGATGGAATGAATGGCGTGCGAAGTGCGATACGTCAGAATCCGTGGACGAGCATTGGCATTGCAGGTGTGGTTGGCATTGTCATCGCTCTGGCCACAACGTCGCGATCGGTCGATGCACGGCATCTGGGTCGACTGCATCGGTCTGCTCGGCGGTCATTCAACCGGTTCGATGCTCGCTCGCTTATCCCGGATATGCAGGACTTGCGTGGTTATCTGCCTGATATACCAATTTCGAAATCATCATTAGCGGATCGTGCGGAGAAGCTGGGTAATGCGATTGCCGATATCGATCCCAAAGCTGCGGCGGGTCCCTTGCTCGAGGCGGCTCGCGGTATTTCGCAAGCAATCAGCCGGATGCGAACCTGAGGACAGCACATTCGTTGAATGTGGCACCGTGGTACGCGCTGACGCTGCGTGAGGCCGGCCAGACCGCTCCAGTGCGATCGAGATGAGTGCCCGCACCGTCGGATGAACAAAGGTGGAAGGCGCGTGACGCTTGGATTGCCCGGCCCGGTGACGAAGGCCAGGATGCTGAACCCGATGCGTTCGGCGCAGCCGTGTGAATTCAAAATATGGAATGTTGGCCTCTCAGCTGGGGATGCAAAGCGACCAAACGAGGATTATTAGGAGAACTGGGGCAATTCGGTGCTATCGTCCAAGGCATCCGCTGCTTCGAAAGTTGATCGGCGGCGCGTCGACAGGCTTCCGGGGGGCAGTGATGTTGCAATTGGTGAGCATATCTTTTCGCTACTCGATTTTCGGCTTTTCCGCAGTCATCCTGATCGGCACAGATGCGAGTGCCTTAATCACTCAGAGGGTGAAGAACGCGTGCAAGAATGACTACTTCACGCATTGCAGCCAGCACGCCTTGGGAAGCGCGGCATTGCGCACGTGCATGAAGGGTGCCCAGGACAACTTGTCGAAGACGTGCCTGGAAGCCTTGGTGGACGATGGCGAAGTTACCAAAGAGGATATCATTCGCTACAAAGCGCGCCGCCAGCGTTAATGCATGTCGCGCAAAAGTGTGCAGCGGTTTTGCGACAACGACATGCATAAAACTGTAACGCATGTCGCGCAAAAGTGTGCAGCGGTTTTGCCATAACGACATGCGCACAATCATGGCTTGGACGCGGTGCTCGCAGAAGCATTCCCAGTGTTGAAGCGCTGCGCAAAGCCTTCTTCAACAGCTGAGGCAATCATCGCGCCGGTCTGCTTGCGCGGACAATCGCATTCCTCAGCCACGCGTGCCCAGGGTCGTCGTCGTAGGAAGCGTGCCATAGCATCGAAACAGTGACCTCGGGAAGTTCGACAGGAACGCGACTTAGCGCGAGCCCGAGCTCCTTTGCGAATATTCGCGCAAGTCGCGAATGCATTGTCGCTATGACTGGCGAGCCAGCAACGAGAAAGGGCACTCCGACGAACCGCGGCGTGACCAGAGCAACCTTTCGCGATAGACCGATCTTCTCCAGCGCGTCGTCGACCACGCCGCGCTCGCCCTTGCGCAAGCTCGTGAGCACATGGGGGAGCTTCACGTAGTTCTTTAGGGAGATCGGCGGCCTGAGGCCGACCTTGGCGGCATTGAACATGCACAAGTAGGTGTCGGTCGCCAGCAGTCGTCTCTTGTGGTGCACTTGGCCCTGCGCAAACGTACCAATGCCGATCCCGATGTCGATGTTGTCCGCATCGATCTCGTCAAGAAGCTGACGTTCGTCGGTCGAGTAGATCCGGAAGCGGATGCCCGGCGCTTCGTCGCAGCCGATCGCCAGGAGCTTCGGCCCGATCAGCATTTCGACACTGTCTGGAAGGCCGATGCGGAATGTCCGCTCCGCCTTTGCTGGATCGAACTCCTCATCCCTCGCCACCAGCGCCTGGATGGCCGATAGGGTGATCCTCACCCGATCGCCGAGCGCCAATGCCTTGGGAGTAGGTCGCATGCCGTCAGGCGAACGGACGAGCAGTTCGTCGCCGAACAGTTGACGCAGCCTCGCCAGGTTGTGGCTCATCGCGGACTGCCCAAGACCGATGCGCGCCGCCGCCTTGGTTACACTGCGCTCCGTGAGCAACGCATCAAGCGCGACAAGGAGGTTGAGATCGACGCGAGATAAATTGATATGATCGATGGACATTATGAATTCAATCGGTTGGACTAATTAGACAGCTCGTACCATTCTCTTGGCCAGAGGGAAAGACAGAACTGTCCTTCCAGTCGATCAGGAGCCGATGACCATGAAGAATTTCAAGCTCACACTCGCCGCGCTTGCCGCTGCCGCTGGCCTTGCAACGACTGCTCAGGCCGCTGAAGTCGCAGCCTATCGTGGCCAGTCCATCGATCTCGGTGCCGTCACCGGCGTCGCCTACTACACGGTGGAGCAGGGCGGCTATCGCGTCGTTGCCACTTTGGCCGATACAGACAGCAAGGCTGCGGTTCGTTTTGAGGCCGTTCTGGCCCCGGGTCAGAGCGTTGTCCTCTCCTCCCCCGCGGCGCGCGGACGGAGTCCTGCCCGCATCGAGATCAGCCGAGTCGGTGCGCGGGTCGAGGTTGCCTCGTCGCCCGTCACGAACTGAAGTCGAACTCGTCAACAGAAGATCTCAGGGGTCGGTCGCAAGCCGGCCCCGCCTCCTTCAATGCCATAGCGGGAAGGCGCCCTCGCCACGGCGCGATCAGCCCGGCATGGTGTCCGAAAGATCTGCGGAACGCCCCCCGCGAGTGTTGGGCTCACCGGCCCGAGCGCGGCTTACGCTGGTCGACAAAGCGTCTCGTCTCAGCCCGCAGCACATCGTCGCCCGAAACTTTCGTTATGCTCCCGCCCTGGCACTGGCGCTCGAGTTCCCTCAAGGCTTGTTCGCCACGGCGACCCTCTGCAACGCAATAGACCAGGGTCTGGCCGGTTCTCGTCTTTGCCTCAAAAATGCGTGTCATTTGAAAAAACCCGGATTCGAGGATTTACAATGCGGCTGCAAGCGGCAGCGTCGCGTTGAGCGGCGTGCTTGCAATAGTGTTTCGCCACGAGGGCTGCCATTGCTAGTGCAAGACCCGCACCAGAAGTGGGATCGCGCAGTCTTTCAGGTTCATTTGTCCGATCTGACGCTGGCAATAGCGATCCCGAATCGGCTGATCTCAGCCGATTGTCGCGAGTTTCCGCATTGATTGACCAGTTGGCGGAGCGCGGGCGGGTTAGTTCAACCCTTCTTCTTGCACGGCAGGATGTAGGTGAAACCTCGACATTCACCACGCGCGATGCATTCGGTGTAGGGAACGATCGTCACCTCGTCCGTGTCGGATGAATCGGCCGCAATTTGCAGCATGGCAAGTGGATCGACAAGTTGTGCGGTCGGGTTGAACCATGTCAGTCCGCCATGCTCGTTCGTCAACCACTGAATCTCGTCTCTCTGCGTTTCCCAGACTTCCCAGTGCACCTCCGGAAGATAATCTGGCACGCCGCCAGGTCTATGGACCCGTGCCAGGCGCTGCCCGCGAGAAATCCGTTGCCCAACCTCGAAGTGCTTGATCTCGTCGTAATCCAGATGGTCGAAAGCCGAGTAATAGATTGGCGCGCCCTCGTCCGCTCCCGCTTCTTCGCGGGTGTGCTTTATGATCAGCGATCCCTCCCATCCCCAGCCCCAGTTTGATCGCCAAACGGCGCGGACTGTCCCCGACGCCGGTGCGATGACCCACTCGCCGATGCGTCCGCCGTCGACGCCGGTGTGCGCCTCGTCACGTCGCGTGCCGTCCACGTCGATCCAGCTTGCATAAAGTGACGTGAGCGGAGAGCAATCGTAGTCGTCCGGATAAATTGGGACCAGTCCCGTGGGCTCGATCTCGAACCCTGTGCCCGAATTGCTTGAATCCGCGTCGGCCCGCGCACCGGCGCTGGCGATGCCCAGTGCCAGCAAGACGACGAGCGCGTAATGCGTGCGATGTGGGTTTGTCGGAATTGGGATTCCTCAAGTGTGTTTATGCGCCGTTGCTTTCGCGATGTGCCGTCGCGTTTTTCACAATAAGCGAGCGCGGGATTTCGAAATACTGTCAAATGACGCCAGCGCTTAACGTTAAGCAACGGTAGCTACTAACGTATTGTTTCCAGGTTCTCTAAATTCCACCCGTGGATTCTAACCATTTATTTACTGAATCACAGGGGAATTTCGTGGGCTATATGAATGCGGCGGCGCGATGTGGGGAGGAGTTGCGTGCGCGAATTGCACCCAATTACAAGAGATCAGGTTGCAAAAAATACAGGCTCGCCAGGAAACGCGCCGCCGTATTCGACAGTGACGGAACGAAAACCTCCCGCAAGTCGATCACCAATGGTCTCAGCGTTTATTACGTACCCCACGTTCTCGGCAACTGCAGTGCAGCAGCATTATCGCCGCTCACCGTTGCGGACTATCTTGAGTTTTCCCACATCGAACACATTGGTTCACGCAATCGCAGTCTCATGACGCGCGCCGCGCTGCGGCGCGCTCTGAGCGAGGTTACGCAAGGCGCACTGGCGCCGTCCCAGTGGGTCTTCACGCGTGACTGCTTCGGCAAGCCGGGCCTCGATCCTTCGTGCCCGCAGGTGCACTTCAGCTGTTCGCATGCTGAGGGCGTTTCCGTGGTGGCAGTATCCACCCGAGGTCCGGTCGGCATCGACATCGCCAACGCCACAACGGCGTTCGACCTTTCACTGACGGATCTTTTTCTCTCGCCGGCGGAAACGCGCTCGCTCGGTGATTATTCCGACAACTCCCCAATGAAGCGGCAGGCTTTTTGCAGGTTCTGGGCACTTAAGGAAGCATATCTCAAAATGAACGGGTATGCGCTGTCCGAGCGTGTCCGGGAATTCGAATTCGATCCCGTCAAGGATCAGCTTTCGTTGAAACCAGCCGGAGAGAAGGGGCCTGGCCAAGCCAATTTCAGAACATGGCAACTCGCTGCGGAACGACGAAAATTTTCGGCCGCGATTGCATTTCTCGAAACTTGACCATTTGAACCCTGCCGAACTCAGGCCACGAGTTTTAGTCGAGTTTGAGTAATGTATTGTGCACCTGATCGGTACGAAGGCGAGCTTGCTCTGTATCAGAACGACACGCCGACGTTGCTGCACCACTATTTCGAACGCCAGGCACAACTGCGGCCCGGCTCGATTGCCGTCGAATTTTCAGGTTCGGCCCTGAGCTACGCCCAGCTTGATCGTTACGCCAACAAGATTGCCAATTATCTCGTCGCTCGCGGTCTGAGGCCGACTGATTTGGTCGGCATCTATCTCAGGAAGTCGCCGCGGCTCTATGCAGTCTTGCTCGGCATTCTCAAGGCGGGCGGCGGATACGTTCCGATCGATCCGAAGTTCCCCCTGGATCGCGTCCAGTCGATTTCGGATGACGCGAAACTTCGGTTCCTCATCTCCGAGGACGCTTTGGCGGACGCTATTGCCGGGGGGGTGAGGACCAACCTCTTGCGATTAGATTCGGAGCACGACGCGATAGAATGGTCGCCGCACATCCCACTTGACAGGCAGGACCTCACTCCCGGCAATCTCTGCTACGTCATCTACACTTCGGGCTCGACGGGGCGCCCCAAGGGCGTGATGATCGAACACCGCAACGCTGCCGCATTCGTTAACGCACTGGCTCCCGTGTATCGCGTCGACGAGACCGACCGGGTCTACCAGGGTTTCTCCGTCGCATTCGATGCATCGGTCGAGGAGATATGGGCAGCCTTTGCCCATGGCGGCACGCTTGTCGTCCCAACCGAGGACGTCGAGCGCTCGCCCTCTGACGTCGCCGCATTCATCGACGAAAATCACATCACGTATTACTCGACGGTGCCGACCATGCTGTCCATGGTCGACCGGGATCTGCCGACGGTTCGCACACTTGTCCTTGGCGGTGAGGCATGCTCGAACGAGCTCGTCTCGCGATGGACGAAGGCCGGCAGAAGGATGTTGAACACGTATGGGCCGACGGAGGCGACCGTTGTCGCGACCTGGTCCGAATGCAATGCGGGCGTGCCGGTAACCATTGGCCGCGCCTTGCCCGGCTATGCGACATACGTCCTCGACGATTCCGGCAACAGGGTTGCGGCGGGAGAGGAAGGCGAGCTCTACATCGGTGGCGACGGCGTTGGCCGCGGCTATATGAATCTACCCGAAATGACCTCGTCGCGCTTTGTTCCAAACCGTTTTGACGGCGATGGCACTGATCTTCTCTATCGCACGTACGATCATGTGCGTCTCGGCGAGGATGGCGAGCTTCATTTCCTCGGGCGTCTGGACGATCAAGTCAAAATCCGCGGGTTCCGCATCGAGCTTTCTGAAATCGAGGCGGTGCTCGTCAGTCAGCCAGAGATCCGTGCTGCCGCGGTTGGCGTCACCGAAGTCTCGCAGCTGAAGGAGCTTGCTGCCTACGTCATCTGTAATGAAGGTGTCGAGGCTCTGGATCGCGAGAAGCTCGCCGACAAATTGCGGCAGAAGCTCCCGCCATACATGGTACCCAAATACCTCGATATCGTCGCCGAGCTGCCGATGATGCCGAGTGGCAAGATCGATCGAAAGCGGCTGCCCGCGCCGCAGAACCTCTTCAAGGGGATGGGCAACGTCGTTGCGCCAGCCGATCCCGTCGAGCAGATCATCGCAGATGTCTGGCAGGAGTGCTTTAAGCTGCCGGCACTCTCCGTAGAGGCCGATTTCTTCATCGATCTCGGTGGGCATTCGTTGCTGGCGGCGCAGTGCGTCAACAAACTTCGCGCCAGCATCAACAATGTCGCGTTGTCGGTAAGGGATATCTACGAGCACCGCAAGGTCCGCGCGTTGGCCGCCGAGTTGCGTCGGCGTGGCCTTGACGACGTTCCGTGCGCCAGCGATGACCCAAGGCAGGAGACGGCGGTACCGGCAAAGGATTGCGCGCCTCGCAATGGCGTCGCCGCCTACGTGCGCTGGTTCACGGTGACAGTGCAGTCGATTTTTGCCGTGCTCTACTATGGAATCGTCGCGGCACCGTTGGCCTATACGGCATTGATCTACTCGGCCGTCGAGAGTGGTCACTTGACTGCCGATCGCGCCGTCGAGCTTTCGATCATGCTTGGCTTTGCCGCCTGGCCCGCCATGCTCCTTGCCAGCATCCTTGTGAAGTGGGTCGTGATTGGAAGGTACAAGCCGGGCCGCTATCCATTGTGGGGCACATATTATCTGCGCTGGTGGATCGCAAGCCGCTTCCAGGCTTTGAGCTGGTCGTATATTTTCGTCGGCACGCCCCTCATGAGCATGTACTACCGCGCGATGGGTGCAAGGATCGGCCGCAACGTAACGCTGGGCACTGCGCATTGCACGGCGTTCGACGTGGTCTCGATCGGCGAGGGCACGAGCATTGGACTGGAAAGCCAGCTGCTCGGATACCGCGTCGAGGATGGTCATCTCATCATTGCGCCGGTGGAGATTGGCAAGGATTGCTTCGTGGGGATGCACTGCGCTATCGGCCTCGATGCACGCATGGAGGACGGTGCGCGTCTCGATGACATGTCGCTCCTGCACGACGGCACCGTCATTCCTTCGGGCGAGGGCTGGAACGGTGCGCCCGCCAGGAAGTCGTCCGTCGGTGTTCCCGTGCCGCAGAACAAGCCGGCGGGCAGGCTGCGCGCATTCACCTTCGCAGTCCTGCATCTGCTACTGATCTATGCGATGGGCTACTTCCTCATCGCGTCGATGCTGCCTGCGCTGGTGCTGCTGGTCCTGTCCTACCAGTACTGGGGAATTTGGGGCAGCCTCCTGGCGGTGTTTGCCGCGGTGCCGGCTGCTCTGGCGACATATACATTTGGCGTCATCTTGATCGCGCGCTTTCTGGGCGCCCCCAAGGAGTCGAGCGTACCCCTGCACACGATACGTTATCTACGGCATTGGTTTCTGGCCTACATGCTTGAGAACACCAAGACGCTACTCAACTCTGCATATGCAACGATCTATTTTCCGAGCCTGATGCGTGCGCTTGGTGCACGGGTGGGCAAGGGATCCGAGGTCTCGACCGTTTCGCATATGACGCCGCATCTTCTCGAGGTGGGCGAGGGCTGCTTTCTGGCCGATGCGTGCATCGTTGGCGGGCATCGCATCTATGGCGGCACGATGCAGGTCGAGCCGGTCCGCATCGGCGATCGGACGTTCATCGGCAACAGCGCCCTGGTTCCCGGCGGCGTCACCGTCGGCAGCAACACATTGATCGGTGTCGGTTCCACGCCGCCGGGCGGTGTCTGCACCGTGCCGGACAATACGCGCTGGCTGGGCTCGCCGAGTTTCGAGCTGCCACGTACCCAGCAAGGCTACTGCTTCGCGGAACAAGCCCTTTACATGCCGACCCGCTGGGCCATGGCGGAACGGGCGTTCACCGATGCGATGAGAATCCTGCTTCCCGGCTTCATCTTCGGCGTGCTCGCCGTAGGTTTGTTCGGGAGTCTCGTCGCGGCATACAAGCTGTTGCCGCTGTGGCTCGTCATCGTTTTAGTTGCGCCGCTTGCCGCGCTGGTTGCGTATCTTTCCGTTGCGGCCGCAGCCGTCGTTAAGCACCTGCTGCAAGGAACTCTCGCGCCTCTCGTCAAGCCGTTGTGGTGCCGGTTCGTGTGGCGAAACGAACTCGTCAACGGTGTTTACGAAGGCGTTGCCGCTTCGGTCATGAACCCGCTTCTCGGCACGCCGCTGGCTTCGGCCTGTCTACGGATGATGGGCTGCAGGGTCGGCCGCCAGTGCTTCATCGAGACGACATTGTTCTCCGAGTTCGATCTGGTGCACATCGGAGACCGCGCCGCCATCAATCTGGGCGGAACCATACAAACGCATCTGTTTGAGGATCGCATCTTCAAGGCGGACAGGCTGACGATCGGCAACGATTGTTCGATCGGCAACATGGCATTCATTCTCTATGACACGGAGATGGAAGCAGGCTCCAAGCTGGGCCCGCTGTCGGTTTTGATGAAGGGCGAAAGGCTGCCAGCATCCACGAACTGGGCGGGCATACCCTGCGAGCAGGTCGCCGCCGCGGCCACGCCGAGATTGCAGAGCCGAGTTGCTCGAATTGTAGCGGGACCGCGCAAGATGAATTGAGCGGAACATCGGTCAGTTGTCGCCGTTTATTGCTTCGCTCAACTCGGTTCGATCTTAATGATCACTTAACAAACTTTCGGTTTGATACAGTACGTCTGTGGAAAAGGCGCAACACGCGTTGTTCAATGCCGAAATGTGTAGCCTTGCATCTGGCTCCGTGCTGCGAATCACTTCCTAAGTAATACATCAGAGATTGTACCCGCCCGGATGCGTCTGGGCGGAGAGGGACCACATCTCGGGGGAGCTATTTGTATGAAGCGATTTCTCAAGACCACTCTTGGTGGCGCTGCGGTGGCGTGTGCCGCACTTCCAACCGCGGCAGGCGCTGCGGATCTTGGCGGTTCACTGAAAGATACGCCAGTGGTCGATGCTCCTGCACCCACGTGGACGGGCTTCTACTTCGGCGGCGGCATTGGCTACGGACACAATCGGTCCAAGAATAACTATAGCTCTACCTTCGAACCATCGGAGTCTCACTCCGAGTCGGCAGATGGCGGTCTGGTCTCGGCCGTATTCGGCTTCGATCGCCAGATCGGCGACCGGCTGGTCATCGGCGCATTCGCCGATTTCGACTGGTCCGATATCGAGCGCGGCACGGCCAATGAGAACATTTGGAACGGCATGACGATCTCGCGCGCCTGGTCGGTCGGTGGCCGCCTCGGGTTGCTGGTGTCGCCGCGCATGATGATCTATGGCACGGCCGGTTTCACTCAGGCCCATTTCCGCAATGACGGCTGGTGGGATATTGGCGGCTTGGAAGATGGTCGCAGTTCCCGGAATTTCAATGGCTACTTCGTCGGCGGCGGGCTTGAGGTCATGCTGCGATCGAACTTCTTCCTGCGCGGCGAGTTGCGCTATGCCGACTATGGTGACAAGATAACGAACGCATACGATTACGGGGGAGGGAACTCGTACGTCGACCGCGAGGACGCTGAACTCTTCACGGCTCGCCTGGGCATCGTCTACAAGATGGGTCGGGACGAGCACGCGGCCCCCGTTCTCAGCATGAAGGACGGCGGCGAGGTCATGGATCACGCCTATAAGGTCGTAACGATCAACGGCGTCGACGTCAGCAACGACGCATGGTCGGTCTACTCGTACAACGCTTTTGCGCTCAATGGAGACTTCAGCCGCGACGGCCTGATTTTCAGGACGCTCGGCGAGTGGGGCCAGTATTCCTTTAGCCCATTCCCAGGCACCGACGTCGATGCCGATGATCGGCTGGCCGACGTGATGATCGGCTACCAGAAGGTATTCAGCCGCTTCACCGCAACCGGCTACGTCGGTTACGAGATCCGCGACATTGATGAATCGCCGTATGGCTATTTGGACTCGATGCATGGCACCAAGTCCGGCTTCAAGGTGGCTTTCGATCTCGAAACCAAGGATGAAGAGAAGCTCTACGTTGCCTTGGACGGCAGCTATTCGACGGCGTTCGACTCGTTCTACGGCCAGGTGCGCGTCGGCTACAATGCTGGCTCCTTCATCGTCGGTCCGGAGGGCTGGGTCTTCAGCGACGAAGGAGATGCATCATGGCGCGTTGGCGGCTTTGCCAAGATGCCCTTCATGCTCGGGCCGACACGTGCAGCCGAACTCAGCATCTACGGTGGCTACCAGTTCGTTGACGATGACAACAACGCAGGCAGCTTCTCCACTCACGGCGGCGAGGGCGCCTATGGCGGCGCCGCCCTCAAGCTGGCCTTCTGATCGGTCTGGCCGGTTGACTTCACGATGATTGGCAGCGTCCCCCGTCGAACTTCGGCGGGGGACGTTTCCTTTCAGGGCTGCGGGTTGATTGCCGCCGCTTCCTTTTGAATCTTGCTGCGGCTCACATACAAGTCGAGGGGCGGTGCCGACCAGTTGGCAAAATCACCGGCTGTTTGGATTTGGCGTAGATAGTCGGTCCAGGCTGCTTCGAGCGAGCCCCAATCTGTGTCGAGGGTTTCCGGCTGATCCCGCTCGATCTCGTCGGCGAGTGCCGACAGGTCAACCCCTTTGCTCTTCAGGTGCCGCAGAACTGCTGCAACCTCACCGTAGGCAAGGGCGCGTCTCGCCGCGCGCTCGCCCATGTAGTAGTTGATGTTACTGGCGATATGATCGGCGTTCTTCTTTATTTCGCCGACCACATTCGCGCCGCCGCCGTTGAGCGCATTGAGATCAGGCAGATATCCGCCATCTTCCGCTCGTTCGCTGATAACCGGAACGACATAGATATCAGCTTTGGCGCTGGCCAGGACGATCTGTTTGTCGCGGACCTCGAATGCGAAATCATGGAATTTGTAGAATGCGACGATCTCGTTCTGGGTGTCGACGGTGAGCGGCTCGAAGCCGCCCGCCATCCGGTAGCCCGTCGTCCACTCGCGTGGCGGAACGATGAAATCGACTAGAAATGCATCCGCAACCGAAAGGTCGCGTGCAAGATTTGTATCCTCCGGTATGGCGCCATAAGCTATTACGCTCTCGCTGGTTATGGAGACGCCAACGCGATCGTCCTCGGCGATCGCCCGGGCCAGCTGGGCGATCTCGCCCGTCGAGGACTCCGGCTTGAAGGAAATGTCGCCGCCTAGAATAAGAGTCCGCGTGCTGGAGTCGAACCGAACAGTAGTTGCGCTATCCAGTCCCGCTGCGGTGCCCTCCAGGACGACGCCGCCAGGGAGGCTGCCATAGCGCTCGACGACGCCAGCAACCGTGGTCGGATGCGGCAACTCGGATCGGGCAGTCACTTCGATAGTGTGCCGCGGCACCCGAATGGAGGCTTTCGCCAGGGTCGCGACAGTCGTTGCTTGTGCATTCATATTCCCGCCGCCCGGCGTGCTTCCGTAGCGCGTCGAGAGATCCTTCAAGCCGGCCTCTGTAGCGTTACGGCTCTCGCCGCGAACCTCACCGGCCAGGGCATGCCCGCTAATGGCCAGAAATGAAACGGTAGCAACACAGAATATCGAGGGTGCGCGCATCACAACAATTCCTCGCTGGAAAAAACAAGACTAGAGATGCGGACATCCAAGTCCTTTGCGCAGCCCAACTCAATCGTCTTATGCCAAGATGGTTTAGGACAGCCTCCACGGGTCACGGACCGCCGAGTCGTCGACGGGTGTTGTCGTCATTTCATGGAATACGGCGCGCGTTCTGGTGATGCTACAACGCAGGCCCCGGATCCTGCTATGGCGGAGGCTCTCCCGAGCTTCCGGCCCGTGCGGCATCTTTCTTCGGGTTGCCCCCATTGCGGAGCTTCTTCAGCTCCATGATGCCGCGATTGAGTTCCGCGCCGAGCAGTATGATAACCGCCGTGACCTGGAAGAAGATGAGCGCCACCATGATTTGCGAAAGCCCGGCATAAAAGCGCGTGTAGTCGGAAAACGCGAGATACTGCGAGTAGAGCGCGCCGGCCGAGAGCCACAGGACGGTCGATAGCGCGACGCCGGGCCATACATCGGCAAATCGCCGCTTGCCGGCCGCGATCCACAGGTGCAGCACCAGGAGCTGTGTGACGAGTACGAGCGCCGCGATCGCATATCGTGACGTCGCAGTCAGCCAGGTCTGTTTCAGCCAGTCGAGCTCAAGGAGGTCGCGTGCCCACTCCGGTTCGAATCGTGAAGCGATCGCCGGGCCGACGACGACGGCCCACGTCAGTACCAGCGTCGAGATGGCCGAGACGAAGACGAACAGCATCGAAAGCGCCAGTGAGTAGGGATAGGAGCGCGTTTCGTGCTGGCGATATGCACCGTTGAGCGCGGCGCGCAATGTCTCCACGGCGCTCGTCGCGAAGAACAGTGCGATGCCGCCGCCCACCGTGAGAAGATCGATGCGCGTGGCACCCATCAGCTGCTCGACCTGAGGGGCCAGTGTGCTGGCGACGGCCGGCGGCAGAATCTGGAACAACCCGCTAATGGCCTCCTGCGCGAGTTCGCGCCCTCCAAACAGACCGGCCACCGCACCCAGAAAAATACAAAATGGGAACAGCGAGACGACGAAGGCGTAGGCTACGGCACCGGCCATCGAGAAGCCGGAATGCTCGTAAAGGCGATAGATCGCCTCGATCAAGGTACGGTGCCGTGTCATGCCAGGGCCTTCGAGGATAGGTTGCATAGCGGGTCAGGGCGCACCATGACCGGCGAGGCAAGCCGGTCTTCCGTCCCTGAGGCCGCAGAGGTTCAACAATCGCGCCCCGGGGTCAACCCATGACGCAATTTGCCGCGCGTGCGGGGCAGCCATGCAACTGGTGGCAATTGCACTTGCGCCGGAACTGGCGCAGAAGGTGCCCGGCAGGCGCTACCCAGCCCGCTGACTAGCTCCATACACGTTCGGCATGCAATTGGCTGCCTGCACGGATGCCGGTCGCCCGCGCTCTGGATCTGACGTTTGAGTCCCCGGTGTAGCTCGTCACTGGCCGGTGAATCCAGGACGCCAGCCAAAGGATTGCCAGGGTTCCGGGCTGACGCGCTGGAGCCGATGGGAAGCCACGCGTCAGTTTTGGAACATCAGGGTCCCTTCATGCTGTTGCGCATCGCGCCCGTCCTGTTCGTGGTCCTCTGGTCGACCGGTTTCATCGCTACGAAGATAGCGGGCGAGCACGCCGAACCGTTTACGTTCCTCGCCATCCGCTTCACGCTGGTGGCCGTGCTTTTGGCGCCGTTGATGCTGTTTGGCGCGCGCCCTTCCCCCCGCGCAGCCCGCGACGCAGCGATCACCGGAGCCTTGATACACACGGGCTACATTGGCGGCGTGATGTGGGCACTGCGCCTTGGCATGCCAGCGGGGGTGGTGACGATCATCGTGTGCCTGCAGCCTTTGCTGACCTCGCTGCTCGCTGTCCCGTTGCTGGGCGAGCATATCGGTCGTCGGCACTGGATAGGGATCTGCCTGGGGCTTGCTGGAGCCGCGCTGGTGCTGGCGCCCAAATTAGCGCTCGGGCTTGGTGCCGGTTCGGCCATGGCGATCGGGCCGATGGCCGTGATCGCTTCGATTGGTTCCTTGCTCTGCATAACCGCGGGAACGCTCTATCAGAAGATGAACGGGACCAGCGGCGATCTGCCGAAACTGGCCTTCTATCAATACATCGGTGCATCAAGCGTTGCCGCGCTGCTGGCCTTTGCCACCGAAACACGCGAGGTCGACTGGACACACGAATTCCTGCTTGCGCTCGCTTGGCTCGTAGTCGTGCTTTCCATTGGCGCCATCAGCTTGTTGCTGATGATGATCCGCGCGAGTGCCGTGTCTCGCGTCACGAGCCTGTTCTATCTCGTTCCGGCAACTACAGCCTTGATGGCTTGGAGTTTGCTTGGCGAGCGGCTGACCCTTATTCAGATTGCCGGCATGGTTCTGGTGATGGTTGCCGTCGCCATGATCGGTGCCCTGCGACGCGCCTGACGGGCAGCCGCATGCGAACAGGAAGACCTAACTTTCCACGAAATTTGCACTCCCGACGTTTCGACGGGCTACTTCAAGTGGCTGATCGATATGGCTATGATTTGCCACATGACGCGCGAACTCATCCATCAGCTGGAGCGCCTCGGCCAGGAGCGGCACCGCCTCGAGGTGTTGCTGTCGCGCCAACCGGCGTGGCTGGCCTGGAAGCAGCTCTCCGAGGCATCCGAGCCGGCTGACGAATTCGGCCGCTATACCCTGGCTCGCCGCAAGGCCGAGCTCGAAAACGAGCTTCTGCGCGATCCGCTCTTCTCTGCGCATCGCAGCCTCATGGCGGCAATTCAGGTTTTTGAGGGCCTTGTCTCACAGCGGCCCGCGCTGGAGGAGCGCCCCGAGCCGGCCGAACATTGTGACGCGCCAACTGAAGGCGATCTCAAGGCGGAGGCCGCCGCACTGTCAGACCAGGATCAGCCTGCCGAGGAAACCGTTGACGAAGTCGAAAAGGTTCCTGCCCGCACATCGGCCGACAACAGCCACCACGATATCGAAGTGGTCGCACTTTCGGATTTGCGCGGCAGCCGTGTCGTCATGCAGGCGGCCATGATCCATGATTCACCGCCTGGGCGGGCGCGAGGCGAGTCAGCGCTGACGGACGCCGACGCACCGCCCGACCTGTTGACGCGAATCCGCCGTATCGACAAGGATCTCGCGGCGGCGCTGATCGCCCGTGGTGTGCGCCATTACGCGCAGATTGCTGCATTTGGACCCAGCGATGTGCGCGCGCTGTCTGCCGCGCTCGGCCTTGGACGGCGCATTTCGCGGGAAAATTGGATTGAACAGGCGGCGCTTCTGGCGATGAAGGCGGGCGCCGCGCCAGCGGTCGGCTTGCGCAATTCGCAGTCGCCGCCATTGACTTTGCCTGTTGAAGGAGAAGTCGGCGACGCCGGTAGCCGGGCCGTGCCCGGTACGCTTGAAACTCACGAAGGCACGATGAGCCCGAAGCGCTCTGTCTCTGAGGCCGCGATCGCCGGCGCCATTGCTGAACGCCATGTCGGCTGCGCCAGCGCCGGGCAAGAGATCGCCGCCACCGTTATGTTTGATCGCTCCGAGGTAAATGCAGAGTCGGATATGGATACCGGCACCGGCGAGATCCCGGCGTTCGATGCACTGCGCCAGGCGGCGCAACTTGATGCCTCGTTCTACGTCCCTGAAATGGTGCGCGATGCCGCGTTGCGCATCGCTGCTGCAATACGGGCGATCCGCAGCGGCGAGCGTGTGTCCGACGGTCCAAGGTTCGAGGCGGTACGCTCGGATGCGGCGGTGCGCGAGCATCGCATGGCGCCTTCTGCACCGGACGATCTCGCGCTTCTCGATGGCGTCGACGAGAATATCGCGGCGCTGCTTCGCGCCGAAGGCATCACGCGGTTTTATGAGATCGCGGCGTGGAACCCCGCAGCGGTGGCGCACTTTCAGGCACTCCTTGGTGGGGCTGTGTCCATCTCGCGTCTGGGATGGATCGAGCAGGCCGCGCTCCTGGCGCGCGGCATTATGACGGTGTACGCATCACGAAAGACCCGTGGTGAATTCGCAGCACGTGTGCCGCGATCAATTGAGCCCGCAGTGCGCAACGAAGGGTTTGCCGCCTGGCTCTCGGCCCACGCGCATTCCCACACGCTTTCCCATGTGCCTACCGTAGCGGCGATGGACGCCCTCGATCCGCCGGAGCCCCGAGCGGTTCCGTCCACCGAGCTGGCGTACGTCGGTCCGGTTGCCCAGCCAATCGATGCTGAATTCGAGGAGGTGTTCGGCAAGGATGTCGCGTGCGGATCCGAGGTCGTCGAGATGGAAGCGCATAAGCCATCGGCGGTGCTCGAGTCGGAGCTTCAAGCGATGCCCGGACATGCCGGCGCAGAGGTCATCCCGCTTCGCCACGTGCTCGATATGGAGGCAGACGAACCCAATCTGCCGCAGAACGCATGCCCGGCTGCCGGCCAACCCGACATTTTCGAACGTGACGACGACGGCCACGCGGTAATTGCGGCCGCTTCGCCTGCCAAATCGGTAGTCGCATCCGCCCTCGCGCCCGACGACGCAGCACGCATCACCATAGGGACGGCTGAACCCGAGCCCGAGTTCGTGCCCGACGACCTGCGGCCGGCAACTCCGCCCCCGCGACCAATGAACATCGCCGACCGCATCACCGCGATCGAGCGCGATGCCGCCGAGCTTACCGGCTCATCGCGTCGAGTACTGGACCGGTTCAAGCAAGATACGCACCTCCGTGCCGGGCAAACCGCTCCCGCCGCAGGCAATACAGCCGCTGAATTCGCCGAGGTGGACGTCCGTGTCGTCACGCGCGAAACCCATGCGGCCGGCGCGCAAACGGTTCGCGTGCCGCACGTTGGCAGCAGCCCTGAAGTGGACCACAATGTTGCTTTCGACAGCAAGGATTACGCGGCCTATCGCGATGCTGTCGAGGAAGCGATCATCGATATCGTTCCGGCAACGCACGCATCATCCGATCGAATGCTGCCGGCCGCCGCCTCGGAAAGTTCCGGAGCAATTCGGTCGCCACGACAGGTTGGACACAACGAGATTGGCAAAATCCGCCGCTTTCTGAAAGCGCTGCGGGGCGAGTAGGGAGCCCCAGCCATCACCCGTGCCTCCCTGCCTGGAGCCATCGCGGAATGGGAGCTGGCATGCCAGCAGCTCGGCCAAAAAGGCGGTTTTACTCCGCGGCACGTCTGTCTATGTTGCACCACAACAAAAGAACGGGCGGTGTCGCCGTGCACCCCCGCACCATGACCTGGAGGTTGCAAGCATGAATGTCGTTGCGGAAGGCGCTGACCGGCTGATCGAGCGCGTGGGCGAGATTGTCGCGGAAGCCGAGCGGATCCTACAGGCGGCCAAGATTGGCGTCAGAGGCCGCATCGAGCAGGCCGGCGGCATCGACGCGGCTCAGCACTCGGCGCACGGGCTTGCCTGGCTTGCGACCACGGTTGAGGGCATCCGCCAGATGCAGCATTGGGCCGCCAGGCTGAAGGACGAAAGTCGCCTGGGCGAATTGGAAAAACTCCTGCTCGCTGCCGCTGCCGCCGAATATGCTGCCCAGATCGTTGGCGGTATTCCCATGAGCCAGGGTGAGATCATTCGCGCCGAGGCGCTGGGCGTCGCGCGCGGCGACATGCGCAAGTTCGAGGACGCGGCCGCCGACATCATCGCCGCCGGCAGCGCCGACGCGGTAAAGGCGCGCTTGGCCGATCTGATCGCCGAGCAGCAGGGCGCCACCACGTTCGGCGATAGCGGTCTGGACGAGGTCCATGCCGAGATTCACGAGCAGATGCGCAAGTTCTCCGAGGCCGAGGTCGTGCCCCACGCACACGAGTGGCACTTGAAGAATGAATATATCCCGATTGAGGTCGTCCAGCAGGTCGCCGAGCTCGGCGTGTTCGGCCTCACCCTGCCGGAAGAGTACGGTGGAATGGCGCTGGGCAAGGAGTCCATGTGCATCGTCTCTGAGGAGCTGTCGCGCGGCTATATCGGTGTCGGCTCGTTGGGCACCCGCTCCGAGATCGCCGGCGAGCTGATCCTCAACAACGGCACCGAAGAGCAGAAGCAGAAGTATCTGCCCAGGATCGCCAGCGGTGAGATTCTGCCCACTGCCGTATTCACCGAGCCCAATACCGGCTCCGACCTAGCTTCGCTCAAGACCCGAGCGGTCAGGGAGGGCGACGTCTACAAGGTCACCGGCCAGAAGACTTGGATCACGCACCCTGTTCGCGCGGACGTAATGACCTTGCTCGTTCGCACCAACCCGAATGAGAAGGGCTACAAGGGCCTCTCGATGTTGCTCGCCGAAAAGCCGCGCGGAGACGACGAGAACCCGTTCCCGGCCGAAGGCATGACCGGCGGCGAGATCGAGGTGCTGGGCTACCGCGGCATGAAGGAGTACGACATCTCTTTCGACGGTTTCACAGTCCCAGCCGAGAACCTGCTCGGCGGCGAGGAAGGCCAGGGCTTCAAGCAGCTGATGAACACGTTCGAGGCGGCCCGCATTCAGACCGCGGCACGCGCCGTCGGAGTCGCTCAGTGCGCGATGGATCTGGCGCTGCGCTACGCCTTGGAGCGCAACCAGTTCGGCAAGCCGATCTATTCCTTCCCGCGCGTGTCGAACAAGATCGTCATGATGGCGGTGGAGGTGATGATCGCCCGCCAGCTCACCTACTTCGCCGCCCGTGAGAAGGACGAGGGCCGCCGCTGCGACTTGGAAGCCGGCATGGCAAAGCTGCTCGGTGCCCGCGTCGCCTGGGCCTGCGCCGACAACGCGCTGCAGATCCACGGCGGCAACGGCTTCGCGCTCGAGTATCCGGTCTCCCGCGTTCTATGTGACGCGCGCATCTTGAACATCTTCGAAGGTGCCGCCGAGATCCAGGCCCAGGTCATCGCCCGCCGCCTGCTGGAAGGCGCGAATTGAAATCAAAACGGGATGCACGAGAAGTCGGGAGGTCCTGGGCCTCCCGTTTTTGCATCCCGTGCGTTCTCCTGCCAGACTGAGAAGGCGGCATGGACAGGAGCCGGATGCAGGGAAGAGGTAACATGCGATCAGCTTTGAAGAAATCCGACATGGCCGGGACAATTTGCGCGGCAGTCCCTCTTGGCTTTGCAGCGCTGCTGTTCTCGATTGCCTCGCCTGCGCACGTTCAGGCCGCACCCTGCGGCACGACAGGTTCTGGATTTTCATCGTGGCTCGATGACTTCAAGGGCCGCGCGCAGGCCAGCGGCATCTCCCCATCCACCATCGACCGCGCGCTGTCCGGCGTCACTTACGATCAGTCCGTGATCCGGCGCGACCGCTCGCAGAAATCCTTCAAGCTGTCGTTCGACCAGTTCTACCAGCGCCGCGTCGGCTCGTATCTTTTGAACAAGGCGCGCGGCAAGCTGAAGACGCACGCATCCCTTTTGAACAGCATCGAGAAGCGTTACGGCGTGCCTCCCGAAATCGTCGTGTCGATCTGGGGGCTCGAGACCAACTTCGGTGCCGACGGTGCAGGCAAATACTCTATCATCCGCTCCATCGCCACGCTGGCCTACGACTGCCGCCGCTCCGAGTTCTTTGGCGGTCACCTTCTGGCCGCGCTCCGCATCGTGCAAAAGGGCGACATGAGCCCGGGCGAAATGCGCGGCGGCTGGGCAGGCGAAATAGGCCAGGTGCAATTCCTCCCTGGCTCATATGACAAGTACGCGGTCGATTATGACGGCAACGGCCGCCGCGATCTCGTCCACTCGGTGCCCGACATTCTCGCCTCGACGGCGAACTTCATGAAGGGACATGGCTGGCAGCGCGGGGCACCGTGGGGGCCAGGCACACACAACTATTCGGTCATCAAGGACTGGAACAAGGCCGACGTCTACGCCCGCACTATCGCGCTGATGGCAGAACGCCTGAGGTGAGGAGCCAACTGCTTCCGGTATGGCGACCCGACCGAGGTGGGAGCGGTCGGGTCGGCACGTCGGCTGTATTTCATGCGCGCGGGTGCGAGCCTTTCGCTCACCTCATTGCACGTTCATGCTCATCCCGTAGACGGCCAGCGTAGCCACCGCAACCAGGATTGGCAGCACGACAACATGGATGGTGTCGAGTGACCAGATCATCCATTTGCGCGTGGCGACATATTGGTTCACGCGCAAGATGGAGATGGCAATCATCACCGCGACCATCATGTAGACGAACACGAACATGCGGTCTGACAGAGTCGCTGAATCGCTTTCGAGCGCGGGCAGCGCCAGATAGAGAGCCACCGCAGACAGCAGGGCGGTAACCTGGATTGTAACGATCGCCTCGAAGTTCGATCTCGGGATGAAGATCGAGAGATAAGCGACGATAAGTATGAAGCCGAGCGGTACCACCACGCGCAGGATGTAATCGGTTGTCTGCCGTTTCATCAGCCACGAGAAGCTCGCCTTGTAGAATGGAACGACACTGGGAGTGTGCGTGAATGCGTCGACCACGGGAACGAAATCTTCATCCGTGCCGACGTATTGGGCCACCGGGTCCCAGCCGTCGGTGATCATATTGTGGTCCCGCAGTTCAAGGGGCGGTGGTTGGACGATGAATGGCGCATCGCCGCTCTTGGGCTGCAGCTCGATACTGAAAAGCTGCGTGTCGAGCGGATAGTTCTCAAGCTGCGGTGAGAACAGGAAGCGTCCGGAAACCTTGTAGATCTTCATTGTTGCCGGATAGGCGTTCGATGCGCCTCCGCCATGTATCGTCTCGATGGTGAGTTGGCGGCGCGACGAGACGGGATCTATGTAGGCGTTTGCGAACTCGATGTGGTCGAGTGAGCCCCCATTGTCGGCCCGCAAGGAAAGGTAGAACTCGGCGAAGAACGACTGCTCGTTCTCGTCGATGCGGTGCGCCTTGATCATATCGATGTCGAGATAGAGCGTCTGGGTCTGCCGCAGGCTTCCGTCACGAGCGCGCACGAACTGCAGGGGGGCGAGCTGCGTCCGCCCCAGTCCTTGCGGCAGGATGACGACGAACGGCATGCGCGTTGCCGTTCTCGTCGACTGGTCGAACGACCAGTTCTCGAAGCTGCCCTTATAGGCGCCGTTGCCGGTCGCGTAATCGGTTTCGAGTCGCTTCACGATTGCCGCGCGCAGCCCCATGATGTCGGTGCCGCGCGGCGCTTGCCTGGCCGCTGTTGCGACAAGTCCGACCATGTCCGCGTATTGAGCGCCCATTCCGATCGCGCGCAGGTTCTCGGCAGACAATGGATCGGGTGGCAGGTCCGCGTTTCGCTCCTTGCATTCGCCTTTGGCCCAACCGGGTGCGGTGCTGACCTTTGTGCCCTCGAAAACCCACTGAGTGGGGTTTGAAGTCGAGATCCTCTTGCGAACGCGATTGTTGTAGACTTCTGGCAAGTCGTCCCAGGCGAGTTGATAGATGGCGTTGGGATAGCTCCTCGTCACATCCTCTGGCAGCGCGTTGATGCGGCCGGTCATGAAGATCGCCGGCGTCAGGCCAGCCGATTGCAGCGCCTTCATCAGTTCTGGCATGGCACTCGCGCCGATCGCCACGTAAAGGAGGTCGGGAGAGTTCGGCTTAAGTGCCTCGATTGCCTTGCTTATCGCTTGGGGAGTTATTTTCTCGCCGTCATTCTCTATCCGCACGTCACCAGTCAGGTCGCCTGCGCCCTGCAGCTTCTTGATCGCGTCGCCGAGCGCGTCGGCGAACACACTTCCCGCCCGTCCCAGGAACGCCGGCCGCAGATATCCGATGGTGCGTGTGAACTCGACCATCACCGGAGCACGCACCTCGTCCTGAGAGGGACGCGTCGAATAGACATTGGCGTGACCGTTGAAGAGATTGCTGACCGAGAGATCTGCAAGGAACGGGATCTTGCTTGCGCCGATCTCTGCACCGACTGCGTCGAACACGGCCTTGCCGCGGCTGGAGCCGGCCAAGCCGATCATGGCCAGTTGTGTCGGATCGCCGAGCGCGGAACGCATGTTGGCGACGGATTTCTTCTCGTCGCGCGCATCATCCAGAAACTTGATGTCAAGCGGTCGCCCGTGCACGCCCCCGGAAGCATTGATGCGCTGCTGCTCCGCGATGGTGAGGCGCTTGATTGCCGCGACGCGCCCGTCGTCGTAGCACTGGTCGTTGCGCGACGAGACGAATATCGCAACCGACAGAGGCGGACCGGAAGCGGCTTCGGCCTTTTCGACAGCCAAGGCCGTGCTGGCGTGCAGCATCAGCACCCACACCGCGGTTGATATGGCGCCCGTCGCAAGGACAAGGAACGTCTGGATTTGCGACAACCCTCGGCACGCGGCATTGCGGCAGCCGCCAAAGCACTCACTGCGAGATCGCATGCGAAAAAACCCCCGTCGCGGTCCTGGACGCCGGCACTCCCTTGGCGCGTCCTTGTCGCCTCTTATAATTGAGGCTCTGGGCCATAGCCATTTGCAGGCCGATGCGCCCGGAATTCGATGTGGCAACTGCGGCGGAATTGCATTCGGTCCGCTTCGACCGCTGGAACTCTTCTTCCACAACCATCGAGTGCAGTCCGTACCGATAAAGCAAGAACGCCGCTCCCATCTCTAGGAACGGCGTTCTGCACGAACGGTAACGCGCGGATTGAATCAGGCGGCGGCCTGCTCGGTCTTCTTCGACTTGGCAATGTCGCGCTTGATCTTCAGGCAGCGGTCCGAAAGCTCCTCGTCGCGCGCCTTGGCCAGGAAAGCATCGAGGCCGCCACGGTGTTCTACCGTCTTCAGCGCGTGAGCCGAGATGCGCAGGCTGAAGCTGCGGCCGAGTGCATCGGAGATCAGCGTCACGTTGCACAGGTTCGGACGGAACTTGCGTCGCGTCTTGTTCTCGGCGTGGCTGCGGTTGTTCCCAGACAGCGGCAGCTTGCCGGTCAATTCGCATTTGCGGGTCATCGTCAAAACTCCTTCGGCGCAGCCGCACTGGCGATGGGCCGTGGGCGCGAAAATTCTGTCCGTCTTCGAAGAAAGCGGAATTGCCCGCTGGAACGTTCCGGCAGGCAGATCGACGCCTCTATAAGGGTTTCGGCCCCCGGGCGTCAAGCCACCGCCACATGGTGCCGCGGTTGGGCTCGTCCGCCCTGGATGCCCAAAAAACACGCAGCGCCGAGGCTTCCTCGAACTTTCTCGCCGGAATGCCATCAAGAAATACTCTTGCTCCGGCTGGTCCGCTCTGCGACGCTCCGATACGCTTCCTTAACCATGTACAGTTAGCGTCGGGGGACAAACATTTGGCGTAAACCCCGCGAAAGTTCCAACCCGTTGGGGCCGCGTATCTCAGGGGAAGTAATAGTGATGTTTTCCGCGTTGAAGTCGCGCTCCGCGCGGCTCGGGCTGGCAGCCGCTGGTTTGCTCGTCCTGTCCGGCCTTTCCGGCTCCCGGCATGCACGTGCCGCCGCCGACGCCGACTGGCCGAGCCATGTTTCAGCCGTGTACACGATCTCCTTCAACGGCTTTGACATCGGCAGCTTTGCTTTTGACGTGGAAGTGCGCGCCAAGAGCTATGCGCTGACCGGCGATGCAGAAATTTCCGCGCTCCTGGGTTTCGTCAAATGGCAGGGCCTGACGCGCACGGCTGGCCAGATTTCTGGCGCGAATGCTTCCCCTTCCGGCTACACGTTCGATTACAACTCGAGCGCCAAGTCGGGCTCGGTGCGCATGTCCTTCCGCAACGGCGCCGTGACAAACTCCGCCGCGAGCCCCCCGCTGCCGATGACCCCCGAAATGGTTCCCGTTGAACGCTCCCACCTCAAGGGTGTGCTCGATCCGCTCACCGCCGTGATGGCTTTGACTCGTCCGGCCGGCGACAACCCTTGCAATCAGCGCTTGCCCATTTACGACGGTTTGCAGCGTTTCGACCTCCTTTTGGAACCGGCCGGCACGCGTCCGCTCGCAGGCCAGCAGGGCGTGGTCCATGTCTGCGAAATGCGCTATCGGCCGATCTCGGGCTACAAGCGCGGTAGCGAGACCGATGACCTCGTCCGATCCTTGAAGATCGAGATCACCATGCTACCGATGCCGAACGCTGGCCTGTACGTACCCCACGAGATCAAGATTCCAACGCTTGTCGGTTCGGCGGTTCTGAAGTTGCAGAAGATCGACATTCTCACATCTGACCAGGGTCAGATCGCCTACGCCAATTGAGGCACTTGGTGTGAGGCACCTGGTGCGGGTGCCGAGACCTGGCCGCCTCCCGCTGGTCGTTGACGTGTCGACGTTTCCCGCGCAGGTCGTAGCCCTCACATTTTGGCGAGCGCAGGGTCCCGGATTTCCGAGGTTCTGCTCCCGCCCACGGTGTCCAAGAGCTTGGCGTCGTGGCCCGCCGCGACTTTCGACCTTCTCCAGGCGGCTCCACGCGCCCGCGGGAGATGTCGGTCCGCGAGTTCATCTATAATGGGGCTAGGCATGTGTCCGCCCCCTCGCGACGGCCCCGTGGGCCGGGCACATGCCCCCAACTTTCCCTGTTTGCGCGCTGTTCAAGCCCGCTGCCGCCCAACGAAAGCCTTGATCTCGGCCGAGCCCAATGCAATGCCAAGGGCCAAAGAGACCAGGAGCCTTCACGTATGGGCAACGATTTCGAGGCGCGCATCCGCCATGTGACCGCGGTGCTCGGCCCGACCAATACCGGAAAGACCCACCTCGCCATAGAGCGCATGCTCGGCCATCAAAGCGGCATGATCGGCCTGCCGCTGCGCCTCCTGGCGCGCGAGGTCTACGACAAGATAGCAGCCCGCGTCGGCGCCGACAGGGTGGCGCTGATCACCGGCGAGGAGAAGATCCGGCCCGAGCGCGCGCGCTATTGGGTGGCGACGGTCGAGGCCATGCCACGTGACATCGACGTCGATTTTCTCGCGATAGACGAGATCCAGCTCGCCGCCGACCCCGAACGCGGACACGTCTTCACTGATCGAATGCTCAACGCCCGCGGCCGCGAGGAGACGCTGCTTCTCGGCGCGCAGACGATGCGCGAGGCGATCGCCGATCTCATTCCTGGCGCCAATTTCATCTCGCGTCCACGCCTCTCCAAGCTCACCTATGCGGGCGAGAAGAAGATCACCCGCCTGCCGACCCGTTCGGCGGTGGTCGCCTTCTCTGCCAACGATGTCTACGCCATTGCCGAACTGATCCGCCGCCAGCGTGGTGGCGCCGCCGTGGTGCTGGGTGCCCTTTCGCCGCGCACGCGCAATGCGCAGGTCGCTCTCTACCAGTCGGGCGACGTCGATTTCCTGGTCGCCACCGATGCTATCGGCATGGGGCTCAACCTCGACGTTGACCACGTTGCGTTCGCTTCCGTCCGCAAGTTCGATGGCCAGCACCATCGCAATCTGACGCCGGGCGAACTGGGTCAAATCGCCGGCCGCGCCGGCCGCCACATGAATGATGGAACATTCGGTGTAACCGGTGGCGTGCCGCCGCTGGAACCCGACCTGATCGAGCGGCTGGAGAACCACTCTTTCGACAGTGTGAAGGTGCTTCAGTGGCGTAACCGCAACCTGAATTATGCGAGTGTGCCGGCATTGCAGGAGAGCTTGCGTGCCGTGCCCGGCGAGCAGCGGCTCGTCCGCGCCCGCACGGCCGATGACCTGGAGGCGCTCGAGATAGTCAGCCGCGACCCTGAGGTGATGGACAAGGCGCACGGCAGGCTCGCAGTGGAGCGCCTGTGGGACGTCTGCCAGGTTCCCGATTACCGCAAGATCTCGATCAACTCCCATGCCGAGCTGATTGGCAACCTCTACAAGTTCCTGATGGGACCTGAGGGACGCATTCCCGAGGATTGGTTCGCCAAGCACGTCGCCTTCTCCGACCGTACCGATGGCGACATCGACACTCTGGCCAACAGGATCGCCCATATTCGCACATGGACGTTCGTTTCGAACCGCGCCGATTGGCTGAAGGATCCGGCCCATTGGCAGGGTCGCACGCGCGAGATCGAGGATCAGCTGTCCGATGCGCTGCACGAGTGCCTCACGCAGCGGTTCGTCGACCGCCGCACAAGTGCGCTGATGAAGGGCATGCGCGACAAGGACGAGCTGACTGCGACCATCAGCGACGACGGAGCGATCGAGGTGGAAAGCCACTTCGTCGGCCGGTTGAAGGGATTCCGGTTCTGGCCCGACACGACCTCGGAGGATGTACACGGTAAGGCGTCACGTCATGCCGCGGCGCAGGTCCTCTCCCGCGAACTCGCCATGCGCGCGCGCCGCGTCGCTGCCGCCAAACCCGATGCGTTCAAGCTGACGCGCGCGGGTTCCATCCTGTGGCGCGACGAGGAGATTGCATGCATTGAGCCGTCGGATGATCCGCTGAAGCCGGTGGTGTCGCTTTATGTCGATGAGCATCTTTCGGTCCCCGACCGTGAAAAGGTCCAGGCACGTCTCGACAAGTGGATCGTCGAATTGGTGGCCGACAAGCTGAAACCGCTCGTCGATCTCGCCAAGGCGGAGGACCTGACCGGCCTCGCTCGCGGCATTGCCTTCCGCCTCGTCGAGGGCTTCGGTGTATTGAGGCGCGAAGCGGTGGCTGACGAGATCCGAACACTTGATCAGCCTGCCCGCGCCAGCCTGCGCCGCTACGGTGTGCGCTTTGGTGCGTTCAACATATTCGTGCCGGTCCTGCTGAAGCCAGCCGCCGCGGAGCTGGTCTTGACGCTCTGGTCGATGAAGCATGCTGGCGAGCATGGCCTCACACTCGGCGCCATGCCTGAGCCGCCGCGAGCAGGTCTTACATCGGTTGCCGCCGCCCCAGGCACGCCCGAAGCGTTCTACCGGGCTTGTGGCTTCCACCCTTGCGGACCGCGTGTCGTGCGCATCGACATCCTTGAGCGGCTCGCCGATCTCATTCGCCCGCTGCTCGCATGGCGGCCTCAAACTCCCGGAGACAGAGCGCCGGCGGGGGCAACCGGCGACGGCGGCTTCACCATCCTTCCGGACATGATGTCGATCCTGGGCTGCTCGCCAGAGGAGCTGGGCGCGGTGCTCAAATCGCTCGGCTTCTGGGTCGAGCGAAAGACCGTATCGCCTGCGCTTGTCCCAACTGGGATGAATCAGGAAACGGCCGGACGCGCCGGCGCATCTGCGACGACACCGGCCACTGCCGAGTCTGCCCACGCGGGCGTCCATGCCGGGAAGATGGACGCGCCAAGCGATTCCGCGCCCGACGCCACGGCGGCTTCCACGGAAGCGGCAGCAGATGCAGCAGCGGAAGCCGCCGCCAGCGTAGCCGACGGTGAGGCTTCGGAGGCAATTCCCGAGGGCGATCAGGCGGAACCTCCGGACGAGCCGGCGGCAGTTGCGTCCGCTGCTGCGGAGGAAGCTGCATCGGAACCCGCGCCCTCCGAGGCGCAGGTCGTCGAGATTTGGCGTCCGCGCAGGCATCGGTCCGACCGCAGCCAGCAGCGCGAACGCCGCCGCGGACGCCGTGGACACGGAGGCGGTCAGCCGACCGCGCACGCTTCCGCCGGGCCGGAGCTCGGCGGCACGTCTGTTGAGCCTCGCACCGAGGCGGCCGAACGTCCCCAACGCGACGAGGCTGAGCGGGACGGCCGTCGTCGCGATCGCGCGCAGCGTGGCCGGGAAAAGGACCGCCAAGCGGCCGGCCATGAGCGTCGTGAGCAGGGCAGCCATCAGAAGCGCGAGCACAGTGGACGCGACCGGCGCCACGGCAAACGGGGCGACGAGCAGCGCGGGCCCCAGGTGGTTTCCTCCGGACCACGCCAGCAGAAGAAGGGTGGCGTGGATCCAGACTCGCCCTTCGCAGCGCTGGGCGCCCTCAAGGAAGCGATGGCGAAGCAGTCGAAAGAGAAGACCTCCTGATGGCACTCGACGACGAGCAACACAAGAGTGTGCTCGGCTCGGGCCAGCGCCTCGACAAGTGGCTCTGGTTCGCTCGTGTGGTGAAGTCGCGCACGCTGGCCGCAGGCCTCGTTACGTCAGGCAAGGTGCGCGTCAATCGCCAGAAGATCGACAAGCCCGCCCATGCGGTAAAGATCGGCGATGTCGTTACCGTTTCTGTGGGCCGCAAGGTGCGCATCTTGAAGGTCGTTGCGTCTGGCATCCGCCGCGGCCCAGCCAGCGAGGCACAGGGACTATTTGAGGAATTGACACCAAACTCGGCGTCGCCCAATCCTGACATGCAGCGTACAGATGCCGCCGGGTCTGCTCGTGCGCCTAGCCTCGTCCCACAGGCGGAGCGCGGGGCAGGTACCGGCCGGCCCACCAAGCGCGATCGTCGCCTGATCGATCATCTCCGCGGCCGCCGCTGACGGCGTATGACTTCGACCGGCGGCGGGACTTCGTGTAGAGCCGTGGCCGGCTATGTCATCGCAGGCCATGTTGACGCCGCCCTGTCAACGCAGGTGTGGCGAACAGAATGCGGACCGGGGCTTGGCAGCGTGGCCGGGCCCGTTATATAGGCGTCACGCAGAACCCGAACGGAACATGAGCCAATGACCTATATCGTCAACGACAAGTGCATCAAGTGCAAGTACACGGATTGCGTCGAGGTCTGCCCCGTCGATTGCTTCTACGAGGGTGAAAATATGCTTGTCATTCATCCCGACGAATGCATCGATTGCGGCGTCTGCGAGCCTGAGTGCCCCGTCGAGGCGATCAAGCCGGACACCGAGCCGGGTTTGGAGAAATGGCTCGAGGTCAACCGCGAATACGCGGACAAGTGGCCCAATATCACCGCCAAGAAGGACGCGCTTCCCGAAGCGGAGGAATTCAAGGACGTGGCGGACAAGTTCGACAAGTATTTTTCAGACAAGCCCGGCTCGGGCGATTGATGCCTGAACAATGCGGATATTGATGCCTTGTTCAAATAACGTCGTGTCGCGCATGGCTTTTGGTGCTGCACACGCGGTGTGGCGGTTCAGCAAACCTTGACCGTGATCTGGCGGGGGTCATTGGAGCCCACGGCCCCGATAACGTGGCTGTGGGGCACTGCGGGGGTGCGACAAAATTTACGCTTCCCGCTCCTATTCGCTTGGCAGGAGCGAATTTCCCGATTGGATTCAGGACCGAGCCCCACACCTCAGAATTGCTGCGCTGCAAAAAACACGAAAAGTTGGCAGCTGAAATTAAGCGCTTGAAGGCGTTGCAGCGCGACACCACTTCATTTTGCGTGAAGATTGTGTTACAGTCTTACCGAATGTGGCCAAGCTGACACAGATCGGGACCACGCGTTGCTGAATAACAACCGCAAGCCCATACAACCAGCATCGCCTGCTGCCGTCAATGGCCTTTCGTCGCTTTGGCGGGATGAGATGAACTGAGCAGTTTAGCCATGGCATTGCGGGCGGAGGAGCTGCCGAGTGCAGCTCGCGAGCGTGCGCCTGCGATGCCAACGAGACACCAGGGTGGGGCACTTGCCGTCCGCCGTGGTTTTTTTCGCGGCCAGGTGACTGGGCGCGAGTTCCCTGAGCTGCCGGGTGGGCCGGCATCCAGGTTCGAGTTCAAAGAGTGAGACGACGCTGATGGCCCAGAAGAATAAGACACAGTCGAAGGTTCGCACGCCCAAGGCCGCTTCTCCGAGCGCCGCCAAGAAGGCTCCGGCCAAGACGAACAAGGTGGCCAAAGCAGCCGCTGCTCCGGCTGTCAAGAACGCGTCGAAAGCACCTGCAAAGTCTCCTGCCAAGAAGCCGGCCGCAAAGGCCGCTGCTAAGCCCGCAGCCAAGAAGTCAGCAGTGGCGAAGGTCGCCGAAGCCAAGGCTGCGCCGGCTGTCGCCAAGAAGCCCGCCGTGCCCGCAAAGGCCGTGGCGGCAAAGCCGGCCGCTGTCAAGACGCCGGCCGCGGCCAAGCCTGCTGCCGTTGCTGCTGTCGCCAAGGCCTCCAAGCGCAAGCCTGCACCGCAGCGCGCGGTAGCCGCAGCCGTTGCCGCGCCTGCTGCTGAAAAGATCTCGGCTCCTGCTTCTGCCGCAGCCAAGCCCCAGGAGAAGAAGGAGAAGGGCCAGCGTCACGGCTTCAAGCTGAACGAGTACGTGGTTTATCCCGCCCACGGCGTCGGCCGCATCGTCGGCATCGAGGAGCAGGAGATCGCAGGCCACTCGCTAGAGCTGTTCGTGATCACCTTCGAGAAGGAGAAGCTGACGCTGCGCGTGCCGACCGGCAAGCTTGAAAGCGTTGGTATGCGCAAACTCGCGGAGGCGGACACGGTCAAGAAGGCGATGGATACCCTGAAGGGCCGTGCCCGCGTCAAGCGCACCATGTGGAGCCGACGCGCGCAGGAGTACATTGCCAAGATCAACTCCGGCAACCTCATTTCGATCGCCGAGGTCGTCCGCGACCTCTATCGCTCCGAGGCCCAGCCTGAGCAATCCTATTCCGAGCGTCAGCTCTATGAGGACGCCCTCGACCGTATGGCTCGCGAGTTGGCCGCTGTCGAGAAGCTCGACGAGCGGGGCGCGGTCCAGCGCATCACCGACGTGCTCTCGAAGAGTGCGAAGGGTCGTCGCGCGGCCGCCGAGGCGGAAGCCGAAGCCGAGGAGGCAGAGGAAGCCGCGGCCGCTTGAAGCGGCAACGCCACAAAGGCGGGCGGCCAATCATGTTGAGATGAACCTTAGATACTGACACGAGCGCCCGGAGCCACGGCACCGGGCGCTTTTTTGTTGTTGCCCCCCATTCACCGCGCACTATTTTTGCATCACCAGTGGAAGGGAACGGAAAGCCCCGCATAACCGCCATGAGCGAGCCGCGTACCGAACGCCACAACCAAACGCGCACGCGCTATGGCACAGCGCATCCCGAGTGGGTCGAGAATCCGCTCTGGCAGCTGTCGATCGAAAACGGCTGGACCGGCTACGCGCTGCGCCAGCACGTCGGGCACGATCATTGGAGAAGCCGCAAGGGGCAGGAATGCAGAAATCCTTCCCACTCAAGCTACCGTGACAGCGAACCCGGTCCCGCCTGGAGTTGGGAGCGCTTCGGCCGCACGACGACAGCGCTGCCCGATGGCCGCGTCATCCATATCGCCGGCGAGCACGAGGATTCCTACGACTCCGACTTCTGCATCTACAATGACGTAGTGGTCGAGTACTCAGGCGGTCGCCGCGAGATCTACCTCTATCCCCGGGATGTCTTCCCGCCCACCGATTTCCACACCGCGACATTGATCGGTGACACCATCTGGATGATCGGCTCGCTCGGCTATCACGATCTGCGCCGCCCCGGCACGATACAGGTGCTGAAATTCGACATCCACACGCTGCGCTTCGAGCACGTTGTGACAACCGGTGAAAATCCGGGCTGGATCAACGGGCACATCGCCGAGAGGATCGGCGAGACGACAATTCTTGTCTCAGGCGGCAAGGTTCAACGCTACGACCGCTACGATCCCAACGAGCACGTATTCGAGTTCGATATCGCAACCGGAAACTGGACGCGTCGCGCACATGGCGACGAGTCGATTTTCCCCGTCAGCGCCGCCGACTATCGCAAGCTCAAGAATCCGGCGTATGGCACCGAAAATCCCGAGCGCAGCCAAAATCGCTTCTGGCTCGAAATGGCGCGCCACAACTGGGCGCCCTCGCGCGCGCGACTGCATTTCGGTGATCATGCCCCGCCAGAGCCGAAGTTGGCCTTGTTCGCTCAGCCGGCGGATTTGGGCGAGGAGACGCCTGAATTCGGCACCCCGGAATATGATGCGTGGTTTGCACGGCTCACCGCCGATATCGAAGCCTCAAAGCTGAAACGCACGCGCGGCGACATCGTCTGGACTGCAGTGCGCGAGGAGTCATTGTGCCTGAAACTTGCCGATGGCAGGCAGTTGCAGATTGGCGGCGAGGTGAGCGACTACGGCGATGAGTACGCGGACCCCTGGATCTACAACGATATCATCGTCCGCCATCCAGACGGCACCATCGAGATTTTCGTGTATCCGCCCGAGATCTTCCCGCATCTGACCTGGCCGAACGGGATCGAGGACAGCGGCCACGTCTACATTTTCGGTATCTTCAACCGCCGCTATTACCCCGGTCGCTGGCGCGGTCCCACCGTGCTCAGGCTCGATCCCGCCACCTTCTCCATCACCCCGCTCGACGTGCGCGAGCCCAAGGAGCGCGTGAGCACCTATCCTGGCTCGCTGCGTCGCGATGGCCGCCGCGTGATCTTCCCCATCACGCGCCAGACCCAGGCCGATCCCGAGTTGGGCCTCGCCTTCGATCTCGATACGCATACATGGAGCAATCCCTTCCCACATGTTGCTCTGGGGTTCGATGATGAGGATTGAGAAACAGGGATGCCGCTCGCGACGTGTCCTGGCCCCGACGCCGATTGGCGGACGGACAAGTGCTCGCAAGGGTGCTAAGATGGTTAGCAAGAGCCTGATCGGCTGAGACGGAAGCAGCCATGCTACCGCCGAAGGCGTGAATCAGTCTCTGAAATCAGAGCCTGATCGGCTGAGACGGAAGCAGCCATGCTTCTGACGGAGGCATGATTTCGGTTCTCATGCACTGACACGGAGCGGGCCACAGTGGCCGGACTCGACCCACACTATTCCTGACCTTATCAAATCCGCCAAAGCAACCGAGCCTGATGTCGTCGCAGCCGCAGACCTATACGCCCGCCCAGTATCTCGAGGCAGGCCACCGCGCCGAAATGGCCGGAGAACGTGAGCGCGCAGCCCAGTACTACCACTATCTCGCCGAAGCATTCGCAGACTCGCTCGAAGGCGAGGCTGCGCGCGCTGGCCTCGCGCGGCTGGGCTATGCACCGCGTCAGCAGCCGCAGCGGCACGTTCCATCGTCGCAAGCACATGCCGGCGTTGATACGGGAGCCGAGTCACACCGTGCAACCCCCGATGCGTTCGGCTATTCCGGTGCCTACCAGCAGCCGGCGGGTCCGCCACATCAGGGACACGCCGAACATGCGCCGCCTCAGCACGCTGTACAGCGCGCGACGCCACAGCAACACGCGCATCAAGCGCACGTGGCTCAGGCTCAGCACAGGGAGCGCGCCGCGGGTCCGCGCATCAGGCTGGGCGAGCTCTCCAGCCAGCCCGTTGTGACACGACCGGCGCATGCGCAGGGCGATGTTCACGGGACGTCGCAGGCGGCTCAGCCCATGCGCGCCGAGGATCGCAACCACGATGGCAACGGCGAGGATGCCCTGCGCCTCCCGGAGGTGGTCGCGCGGCGTGCGCGCGAGTTGGCGGACCTGGACGAGGACTTGCACTTCGAGAAACAATACCGCGGCGCCCGCTTGCTTGCGCATCTGGTCACGTGGCTGGGCTGGATCGTCACCGCTGGCGGACTGGCTCTCGTCGTGCTCGGCTTCGCCGGCATCCCTCCCAGTCTAGCGGGTCTCATCGTCGGTCTGCCGGGCGGAGTGGTAATCGGTTTCTCCTGTGCTGTTGCCGGGCTGGCGCTGGCGCTGGGCGGCCAAGTGGCTCTGGCGACGTTCGATCAGGCGCAAACGATGCGCGAGATTGGCATCATGATGCGCGCGCGCGTCGATCTGTGAGCTACCACGGATCGGCCAGTGCATGTTTAGCTGAAGTGTGGAGCGGTTCAGCCTGAAAAACATGCTTCAGACAAGGGCGCATGTTTAGCTGAAGTGTGGAGCGGTTCAGCGTGAAAAACATGCTTCAGACAAGGGCGCATGTTTAGCTGAAGTGTGGAGCGGTTCAGCGTGAAAAACATGCTTCAGACAAGGGCGCATGTTTAGCTGAAGTGTGGAGCGGTTCAGCGTGAAAAACATGCACACGATCTAGCCACCGCCCCGGTGTTCCTCCAGTCGCGGCATGATCTCGACGAAATTGCAGGGACGGTGCCGGTTGTCGAGCTGGAATTTGAGGATGCCGTGCCACGCATCTTTGCAGGCGCCCGGCGAACCTGGAACGCAGAAGATGTAGGTCCCGTGGGCGACGCCGCCGCATGCACGCGATTGGATCGTCGACGTCTCGATCTTCTGATAGGACAACATGTGGAAGATCGCGGAAAAACCGTCGATTTCCTTCTCGAACAGCGGTTTCACCGCTTCCGGAGTGACGTCGCGACCGGTGAAGCCTGTGCCGCCCGTGGTGATCACCACGTCGATCTGCGGATCTTCGATCCAGCCTTTGACGCGCGCTCGGATTGCATCGACGTCGTCCTTGACGATAGCTCGGTCCGCAATCGTGTGACCTGCCTCGCTGATCATCTCCGCCAGAACGTTGCCGGACTTGTCCTCGGCAAGCGTGCGCGTGTCCGACATCGTCAGGATGGCAATGCGGACCGCGAGGAACGGTCGGGTCTCATCGATCTTGGCCATGGGGCATCCCACATTCAGCTGCGCGTTGCGCGGACTGTGACGGCAAAGAGCCTGGCCGTAAAGGGCAACGAAGTAGCTCTGTCATGCGCAGCGGCGCGATGTGTCGCCGGAATACTGAGGACGGCGTCAGGCCGGCTCGAACTCTTCGACGAACGCTACTGGCAGGCACAGGTCCGTGCGCAGCTTCTCCGGCGCACAGAACTTCGGATCGTCGAGGTAGATCTCCACGAGGGGGCGCTTATTGGCGAGAGTTACGCCCGCGGAGCTGACCCATGAATTGCGGATATCGCGGATGACGCCGCTGATCTCGCTGTGATCGCCGACATGGCGATAGCGGGCATAAGCGCCGCCCGGCAGACGCTGCGGCAGCAAGCCTTCCCAGGCGGAGGCAGGCAGCAATTCGGGCATATCAATGCAGGCTTCGTAGCGGCACTTTTCCGGCGCCGTCACGCGCGGGTCGTCATGCGCCATCCCAAAGCCGCGCTTCACGGCGCCGCGCAAGCACTGACTGTCGAGCCAGTCGAACATCTTGCGCCATGCTGCGGGCGCAGCATGCTCATACGGTCCGATCTCCCGGAACGAAACGAGGTGCGTTGGTCTCAGATAAACATAATTGAGCTTCACGACTGAACCCTCTGCAACCGTCGGCCCAAAGGCACCGGCGTTTAAATTCGGGTTCAATTTAAACTTGGGTCGATTTGATTGCCCTTAAGGTAAAGACTGCAATTCGATCAAATTACCGCCTACGGCAGAACAAGTACCCCGAATCGCAGGTCAACACGCTGAAATAAATAACAAAAATCAAAGTTCTCTTATTTTAACCAGCTCCGATTTCAGTGCTAGAAGGTCGCGCCAAGCCATCCGTTTGGCTGCCGGGGTCCGCAGCAAATAGGCCGGATGCAGAGTCGCCAATGCGCGCGCGGTCACATTTCCGAGCTTCACGTCCCTCCATTTGCCGCGCATGCGCATGATGCCGTCGCCGGTATCGAGAACCGATTTCGCCGCTGCGCCGCCCAGCAGCAGGATCACCTCCGGTTTGACGAGTTCAGCCTGTCGCTCCAGGAATGGCCGGCAGATCTGCGTCTCCTGCGGCGTCGGCGTTCGGTTTCCAGGCGGGCGCCAATAGACGACGTTGGTAATATGGACGCTGCTCTCGTCCAGGTCGATCGCCGCCAGCATGCGATCGAGCAGCTGTCCCGCTCGCCCGACGAATGGCCGCCCCTCGAGATCCTCGTCCCGTCCCGGTGCCTCGCCGATGATCATGACCGGTGCACTGGCAGCGCCGCGATAGACGCAGGTCGATTTGGCGGTTGCCTTGAGAGCGCAGCCGTCGAAGGCATGCAGCGCGGCTTCGATCGCCGCCAAATCGGTGGCACGTGCGGCAAGTGCCCGCGCCGCAGTCTCCGCCTCCTCTGGTGCGCCGGTAGCGAACCGCGGAGGCGGCGTACGCGCTCTCTCGGTGGTGCGGTTGGAAGCTGGGCTGCTGCTGCCACGCGCGGCCGCAGCTGGCTTGGCCGGGAACTGCGATGGTGTCCAGGTAGCCGGCGTCCGACCGCTGTCCGGTAGCCCCGCTGCCGGTGATTTTTTATGGCGATCGGCCGCTCCCCCGGTCGTATCGCCTGCCCGGGTGGTGCCCACGGTCCGCACCGGCCAGGAAAAATCGCCGCCTGGCACGCGTCCCGGCGCACCGAGCCATGCGACCGGATCTTCGCAGACGGCGCAGTCCACTCCGGCCGCCTGATACCAGGCGAGAAGGGTGACGAGGTCAGATAGAGTCGTATCCAGTTCGTCGGGAGGGTGCGTCATGGCGTCAGCGTAACGAACGCGGCCTTTCGAGACCAGCGCCTCGCTGTTGGCGACCCTGAAGCCGGCGCATACGCCGCACTTTCGCAGGCAGCCTGGGGCTTGGGACTTGGGTTTTGGCGCTCGGTTGGGCTAGACGTAGCGCAAGCAGATCTTCGGAACACCGGTACCTGCCGCAACCAGAAGGATCCTCCCAACGATGGCATCGAGCGCCGACACCCTGCCCGCACGCGAATCCATGGACTACGACATCGTCGTTGTCGGAGCCGGGCCCGCAGGCCTTGCGGCGGCAATCCGCTTCAAGCAGCAGGCGAACGAGAACGGAGAGGAACTGTCCGTCGTCGTCGTCGAGAAAGGCTCGGAGATCGGAGCTCACATACTCTCCGGCGCGGTGATCGATCCGATCGGCCTCAATCGCCTGATCCCCGACTGGAAGGACAAGGGCGCGCCGGTGAATACACCCGTACGCGAGGACCGCTTCCTCTATCTGGGGCCAGCCGGCGAGGTCCGCCTGCCGAACTTCGTCAACCCGCCGCTGATGAGCAACCACGGCAACTATATCGTCTCGCTCGGCGCGCTGTGTCAGTGGCTTGGCGAGCAGGCCACCGAGCTGGGCGTCGAGATCTATCCGGGCTTTGCAGCAACCGAGATCCTTTACGGCGACGACGGATCGGTCGTCGGCATCGCCACCGGCGACATGGGGGTGACGCGGGAAGGCAAGCCCGGCGATAATTTCGCCCGCGGCATGGAGTTGCGCGGCAAGTATACCTTCTTTGCTGAAGGAGTACGCGGCTCATTGTCCAAGCAGCTCATCGCGCGCTTCGACCTCGCCAAGGGGCGCATCCAGAAATACGGCATCGGCCTGAAGGAGCTTTGGGAGGTTCCCTCCGAACGGCACCATCCGGGCCTCGTGCAGCATACCTTCGGCTGGCCCCTCGACAATCGCACTGGTGGCGGATCGTTTCTCTACCATTACGGAGACAACCTCGTTGCCGTGGGCTTCGTCGTGCATCTGAACTACGAAAATCCATATCTGTCGCCCTACGAGGAATTTCAGCGCTTCAAGACACACCCGGCGATCCGGCCGCTGCTCGAAGGCGGCAAGCGCATCGCCTATGGCGCGCGCGCGATCAGCGAGGGTGGCTGGCAGTCGATCCCCGATCTCGTATTTCCCGGCGGCGCACTGCTGGGTTGCTCTGCGGGCTTCATGAACGTGCCGCGCATCAAGGGCAGCCATAACGCGATCCTCTCCGGAATTGCCGCGGCGGAGGCTGCGTATGCAGCCATCAAGGCCGGACGCCAGCACGATCGCCTGAGAAACTACGAGCAGGATGTGCTCACCGGCGACATTGCCCGGGACTTGAAGCGCGTGCGCAACGTCAAGCCTCTGTGGTCGAGGTTCGGGACTATTGTCGGCATCGCCCTGGGCGGCATCGACATGTGGCTGAATACGATCATCCGCGGCGTCGGCCTCGGCTACACGCTTTCTCACGCCAAGCCCGATTACGACACCTTGCGTCCCGCGCGCCATGCCAGGAAGATCGATTATCCCAAACCCGACGGCGTTTTGACCTTTGATCGGCTGACGAATGTATCCTTCTCGGGAACCAACCACGAGGAGGATCAACCCGTACATCTGAAGCTCGCCGATCCGAATGTGCCGCTTTTGATCAATTGGCCCACCTGGGCCGAGCCAGCCCAACGGTATTGTCCGGCGGCGGTCTATGAAATCGTCGAGGACGAGAAGGGGCGCCGCTTCCAGATCAACGCCCAAAACTGCGTGCACTGCAAAACTTGCGACATCAAGGACCCCAGTCAGAACATAACCTGGGTCTGTCCGGAGGGCGGCGGCGGCCCGAATTACGCAGGAATGTAGCTCCGCCTTCGGTACACCGGACATGAGGCTCCGGACCCAGGCGCTCGCGTGCCGAATTTCGAGGGGCGGCCGCAGCCGGAAGCCGTTTTTCTGACACGGCATAAGGTCTAAAAAGATCGTTATCGCCGCGTCTTGGCCACTTTTGTTCGACGGGTACGTAAGCGCGGCGGGGTCGATCGCAGATTCATGTTCATGGGTTGCAGGACAAGATTCGCTGGTCGCCAAGCGGCGCGGTTTCTTGGTACAACATGGCGCAAGTAGAATCACTCGTGATGGCCGGTGGCGGCGAACTACGGAGAGGAAGCCCGCACATGACGCTGCGCTCTGCACCTCAGCGATGGAAAGCCCTTTCGCGGTTTTCGATTGGCGTAACGGCGCTCGCGGCGGCGGCGTTGGTGGCCGCTGCGTCCGTGCCTGCGTCAGCGGAGGTGAGTGACCGCCAGACCATCGAGACGAGCCGGTCATTGGTGGGCGGGTATTTGTCCGGTCGCATTGCCAAGAGCCAGCACGATATCGGCAGCGCGGCCGCCTTCTATGGCTCGGCCTTGGCTCACGATCCCGACAACGAGGTACTGGTCGAGCAAACCTTCCTGATGGAGCTGTCATCCGGCGCCTACGACCGTGCCTCGGTGCTTGCGGAAAAGCTCGTTGAACTGCAGCCCCAGCATCGCCTGGCTCGCATGTTCCAGGCGCTGGAGGCCTACAAGAAAGGTGATTTCGAGGCCGCTGACAAGCAATTGAAAATTGCCAGCAGCGGTCCCATCGGCGAGCTGACGGCAGCCCTTCTGCGTTCCTGGCTGAAGATGGCGGAGAAGAAGGTATCCGCCGCGCTTGACCTGCTCGACAAGCCCCGACAGGCGGAGTGGGCACAGTTCTATCTGCGCTATCATCGTGCATTGATCGCCGATCTGGCAGGCCGCCAGTCCGACGCACTCATCTCATATCAGCGGGTCTTCAAGCAGGACAGCCGTACGTTGCGCACGGTGATGGCCTATGCACGTCACGCCGCCCATGCAGGCGACCGCAAGTTGGCGATGTCTATTTTGCGCGAGTACGACCGGCGCTCTGCCACCGATCCGCACCCACTTTCCAGCGAACTCGCCGGTGAGATCGAAGGTAACAAGCCCGTGGCGCTGTTGATCGACAATCCGACCGATGGAATGGCCGAGGTGCTCTATGGATTGGGCGAGGCGCTCACCACGGACGGCGGCGTCAGCATCGGCATCATCTACCTGCAGATGTCGCTTTACCTTTCGCCAAGCCAGCCGCTGGCTCTCGCCGCTCTCGCGCAAGCCTACGAGACGACCCGGAACTACCAGGATGCGATCGCCACTTATGATCGCATCCCCAAGGGCACGCCTCTTCAGGACGCGATCGACATCCGCAAGGCGTTGAATCTCAATCTACAGGACAAGACCGACGAGGCGAAAACGCTCCTGGAGCAGGTTGCCGAACGCTCGCCGGATGACTTGGCACCGCTCGACGCCTTGGGCAACATCATGCGCGCCCGCAAGCGCTTCGACGAGGCGATCGTCTATTATTCGAGGGCGCTGAAGGTCATCGGCCAACCCGAGAAGCGACACTGGACGTTCTATTATTCGCGCGGCACTTGCTACGAGCGGACCAAGCAGTGGTCGAAGGCGGAAGCCGATCTCAAGAAGGCAATGCAGCTTTCGCCCGATCAGCCGCTGGTGCTCAACTACCTGGGCTATTCGTGGATCGACCAGGGCCGCAACCTGCGCGAAGGCTTGAGGCTGATCAGGAAGGCCGTCTCGCTTAAGCCTGACGACGGCTATATCGTCGATAGTCTGGGATGGGCCTACTACAAGCTCGGCCGCTACAAGGATGCCGTCGGTCAGCTGGAGCGTGCCGTCGAGCTGCGGCCCGACGATCCCGTACTGAACGATCATCTGGGCGATGCGCTCTGGCGCGTGGGTCGCGAGCGCGAGGCGCGGTTCCAATGGGATCAGGCGCTCTCGCTCAACCCCGAGCAGGACGAGATCCCGAAGATCAAGAAGAAGCTTGCCGAGGGACTGACGGCCGCCACCGAGGCCAAGCTGCGCCGCTCACAGGCGTCGTCGCCCCAGCAGCGCCGCCGTTCCAAACATGTCGATAATACGCCTAAGGCGGTTCAGTAGCAGACTGCCTGGGTCCGCTCCGGTGAAGCACCTCAATAACCCGACCGTGAGCCAGTTTTTCGAGATTGCAAGGCCAAAGGTCAACCTTACGCTGCGAATTCTCGGCAAGCGGCCAGACGGATACCACGCCCTTGCTAGTGTCGTCGCGTTTGCAAATGGGCCATCCGACCGCCTGAAGCTCGATTGCGCTCGACGGCGCGGCGTGACCGTGACGGGGCCGTTCGCCGGCAGCATCGCCGGCGTCAATCTGCTCGAAACGGTGCTCGATCTTGTCGCCGATGCGGCGGGCGCTGCGCCAGCCTCCTTGCCGCCGCTCCGTCTCGGCCACGTGCATCTCGAGAAGTGCCTGCCAGTCGCTGCCGGAATCGGTGGCGGCTCGGCTGACGCAGGCGCACTCCTGCGCGCCATCCGCACCGCCAACCCCGAGCTGGCAACCGTCATCGACTGGAATGCGATTGCGCTGCGTCTCGGCGCCGATGTTCCGGTTTGCTTGTTGAACGGTGCGGCGTTCATGACCGGTATAGGTGAGCAGCTGACCCCGCTGGCGGATCTTTCCCAGTTGCCGGTCGTGCTGGCCAATCCGCTTGTTCCTGTTCCGGCTGACAAGACAGCGCGAGTCTTCCGTGCGCTTGCCGCCGAGCCGCTCCCCGACAACAACGCCGAACCGCTCCCGCCGCACGGGATCTCCCTGGAGAGGCTCATCACCCTGATCGAGACGGGGAATGATCTGCAGCGCGCAGCGTGCGACGTGGTGCCCGCTATTGCAGACGTGCTCCAAGAGCTGCGTTCGACCCCCGGTTGCCGCGTTGCCGTCATGTCCGGCGCCGGACCAACGTGCTTCGGCGTGTTTGACGATCAATCGGCAACCAGGAGTGCCGCGCAGGAGCTATCGGCGCGACACCCGAAGTGGTGGATTGCAGCAGCCGACCTGGGTTGAGTGTTTGGTGCGAACATGCCCATGCGATTTTAACAGGCAGCCCACTGCGCATCGGCGGTTTGGCCCTGTCGCGCCTCGATCAGTGCGAGCGGCTCACGCAGAACGTGATTACCTCGCGCATCGCATCGCGTTCCGGCGAGGCCGCGAACACGCCGAGCGCATCGCGCGCGATGCCACCGTAGGTACGCGCACGCTCAAGCGTCGCCTCGATGGCCTTGTGCTTCTTCATGAGGTGGATTGCGTGCTCGAGATCGCCGTCCTCGATCTTGCCTTCCGCAATTGTCCGGTTCCAGAAGGCCCGCTCCTCTGTCGTGCCACGCCTGTACGATAGAATTACCGGCAGTGTGATCTTGCCCTCGCGGAAGTCATCGCCGACGGATTTGCCAAGTCTCAGCGCATCGCCCGAATAGTCGAGCGCGTCATCGACAAGCTGGAACGCGATGCCGAGGTTCTTGCCGTAGGAGCGCAGCGCGCTGAGTTCCTCGGTCGGCCGATTGGCAATCGCCGCCCCCGATTCGGCGGCACCCGCAAACAGGGCAGCCGTTTTTGCATCTATGATGGCGAGATAGGCGTCCTCGGTCGTCGCCGTGTTCTTGGCGGCGGCAAGCTGCATTACCTCGCCCTCCGCAATCACGGCCGCGGCATTGGAAAGGATGCGCAGCACCGCAAGCGAGCCGACCTCGACCAGCATGCGGAAAGCCTGGCCGAGCAGGAAATCGCCTACCAGCACGCTCGCCTGGTTGCCCCAGATCATGCGCGCCGCCCTTTTGCCCCGCCGCACGTCGCTCTCGTCGACGACGTCGTCATGCAGGAGCGTCGCCGTGTGCATGAATTCAACGGCGGCGGCAACCCGGATGTGCGCGGTCTCGCGGTAACCGACGAGCTTGGCAGCCGCAATCGTCATCATCGGGCGCAAACGCTTGCCGCCCGAGATGATCAAGTGATGCGCGAGCTCGGGTATCATGTCGACGTCGGAGATCGCCTTGTCGAGAATGATACGGTTGATGCCCTCCATGTCCTCCGACACAAGGTTGAGGAGCGGCTTCAGGCTTTCCGCGGGATCGCGGGCATCTTCGAGCGGAACTACGAGACCCAAGGACAATTCCCCGTTCGCTTGCAAAGTGGAATGGAACGCATTCCTATACGTTCGATCCGGGCACCTTAAATGCAGTTTTGGGGCCGCGCATCAGAAACTTGAGACCTGCGGATGGAATCGGTGCGAGAACTGATCAGAACCAACGACCGCGTGCTGCTGTCTTTTGCCCAGTCCTTATTGCGTGATGCCGGGATAGAGGTGATCCTGGCCGACAGCAACATGAGCGTCCTCGAAGGCTCCATAGGCATTCTGCCACAGCGGCTTCTGGTCAGTTCCGATTCTTACGAGGACGCCTGCCGGGTGATGCGCGAGGCCGATCTCGGTCAATGGGTGAAGAGCCGTGACTGACGCGCCGACAGCAGGCGAGGACCCCAATCGCAATGACGCGCCCGCCGGTCATTCACCCGCGGATGAATTCAGCGTCTCCGCGGAAACGCGCCTCGAAGATTCCCGTTCCGCGGTGACGCGCGATGCGTTTCTCGATGGGTCCGTCATGCTGCTGCAACCCAAGCGCGGTTATCGCGCCGGTATCGACGCGGTGTTCCTGGCAGCCGCTGCCCAGCCGCAGGAGGGCCGCAGCCGTCTCACGGTCCTGGATGCTGGTGCTGGTGTGGGGACGGTCGGCCTCCTGGCGGCCTATCGTCTGCGCAAGCAGGTTGATGTGCATGCGACTCTGGTCGAGCTTTCGCCGGAGCTGGCGATTTTGGCCGAGCGCAACGTGCGGGACAATGCTCTGCATGAGCGTGTCCGCGTCGTTTGTGCGGATTTCATGGGCTCCGCTGCCGATCTGGAGGCGAACGGGCTCGCACGCGAAGGTTTCGATCTCGTACTTAGCAATCCACCTTTCCACATCGATGCGCATGGCACGATGTCGGCGAATGCGATAAAGGCGGGTGCTCACGCCATGGGCGAGGGTGATCTCGAACGCTGGGCACGGGCCATGGCTCGCGCAACCCGGCCCGGCGGCGAAATCGTCGTGGTCCATAAGGCCGAAGCGCTGCCAGGGCTGCTCGCCGTGCTCGTTCCGCGCTTTGGTGCCTTGCGCATTATGCCGCTCTATCCGCGCTCCGGCGAGCCGGCAAGCCGCATTCTGATAAAAGGCGTCAAAGGTTCGCGAGCGCCGCTGACGCTGCTACCAGGTGGAGTGTTGCACGGTGAGGGCAATGCGTTCACGTCCGCCGCAACTGCCATCTTGCGGCATGGGGCCGGCTTGTGGTTGTGAAGGCGATCCAGTTGCCGCATCGGACCGCGGAGATTCGCAGAGGATCTGATCTGACATGAGATTGTTCAATCGCGGACCGCGCGTACCCGTTCTGCGCTTTTCCGGCCCCATCGGCATGGCGACGCCCCTGCGTCCCGGCTTGACGAGCTCCGCAGTCGCCGGTGCTCTGCGCAAGGCTTTCACCACGTCCAACACGCCGGCAGTGGCGATCGCGCTGAACTCGCCTGGCGGCTCGCCGGTGCAATCGAGCCTCATCTTCAAGCTTATCCGGCAGCATGCCACGGAGCAGAACAAGAAGGTCTACGTATTCTGCGAGGATGTCGCCGCATCGGGCGGCTATTACCTGGCCGCGGCCGGCGATGAAATTTACGCCGACACCTCGTCCATCATCGGCTCCATCGGGGTCATTTCTGCGAGTTTTGGCTTCGACAAGGCGATGACCCGCCTTGGCATCGACAGGCGCGTATATACCGCCGGCAAGAGCAAGGGCGCGCTCGACATGTTCCAGCCGGAGAAGGTTGACGATATCGAACGCCTCAAAGCACTCCAGCGCGACGTTCACGACGTTTTCATTGGCGTCGTCAAGGACCGCCGCGCCGGCAAGCTGCGCGGCCCCGATTCGGAGCTTTTCTCGGGGGCCTTCTGGTCGGCACGCAAAGCGCTGGAATATGGTCTTATCGACGGGATTGCCGACATCCGATCCAAGATGCGCGAGCTCTACGGAGAGAAGGTGCGCCTCGAGAATGTGCCCTTGACGCGTGGCGGCTTGCTCGGACGTCTGCGGCGGCTGCCGTCGATTGCGTGGGGTGTGCACGGCCCCGGCGGTGATTTCGCCGGAAGTGCCGGCCTTGCTTTGGCCGAGGATCTGGTGTCCGCTATCGAGGCGCGGGCATTATGGTCGCGCTACGGACTCTGAACCGGCTGGTTACGGCGCCAATGACGGCGAGGTGATGCGATGCCTCAATTTCTGGTTCTTATGCTGGCAGGCGCAGGCGCCATCGCGGGTGCGCGCTGGGCCGCCCGGCAGCTTGACCGGATGGCCGCAGAGGCCCGCCGCGTGGCGGAGGAAGCCGAACGTCAGGCCCAAGCCGCCCGTTCCTCGGCCGCGCGTAATCTGGGCACGCTCGAATACGATGCGGCGACCGGCCAGTACCGCCCGAAATCCTCATGAGCGAGTGGCTTGGCAGGCTCATGGTCCGGGCCGCTCCGGGCGTCTTGCTTCCCCGGACCTTCTATTGATCCGCTCTGTTCGAATGTGGCCAACGCGCGCAGTTTGCCGGTTCTCTTCCTGTTCCATTGACTTGTGCGGCGCAACATGACACATGAAGCGCACCGCGCGTCGCGCGGATTCGGCGCTACAGCCGCGTGAAGGGTGCATTTCGGTCCCGGTCCTTGAATGGTCGAGGGCAACGAACACCCTCCAGTTGAGCATCCCGATCGAACCATACGACTGCCCCGGACACGCAGGGCATCAGACAAGCTCAAGCCCGCTCGCAGCGCGGGCCGGTGCATCGCGCCGGCATGCGCACATCCGGGCACGACATGAAAGACTTCTCAATTGACGAAATTCTCTGAACTGGGCCTCGCAGAGCCGGTGCTGAAAGCGCTCGCCGAGGAAGGCTACGAAACGCCAACGCCGATTCAGGCCCAGGCCATTCCGGTACTACTGAAGGGCGCCGACCTGCTCGGCATCGCCCAGACCGGCACCGGCAAGACAGCAGCATTCGCACTACCGCTCTTGACGCGCATTGCCGGCGATGAGCGCCCCGCGCCGCGGCGCGGCGCGCGGATCCTGGTCCTCTCGCCCACCCGCGAGCTTGCCGCCCAGATCGGCGACAGCTTCCGCACATATGGCCGCCATCTGGGTACAAGCGTCGCCGTGGTCTTCGGCGGCGTCGCGCACAAGCCGCAGATAAACGCTTTGGCGAAGGGCGTCGACGTGCTTGTCGCCACACCGGGCCGCCTCATCGACCATATGGAAACCGGGGTCGTCACGCTGGAAGGCGTCGAGGCGTTGGTACTGGACGAGGCTGACCAGATGCTCGACCTGGGCTTTGTGCGTCCGATTCGCCGCATCGTCTCCAAGCTCCGGGCGCGCCGGCAGAACCTGTTCTTCTCCGCCACCATGCCGCACGAGATCGCAGCGCTGGCCGCAGAGCTTCTGCACGAACCCGTCAAGGTGCAGGTGACGCCCGTTGCAACGACTGCCGAACGCGTGTCGCAGCGCGTGATCCACATCGAGGCGGCCAAAAAGCGCTCGCTCCTCGCCGCCCTCTTCGCCGATCGCTCGATGAGCCGCACGCTCGTTTTCACCCGCACAAAGCGTGGCGCCGACCGAGTCGCCCGTCATCTCGATGTTGCGGGAATTCCAGCGGTTGCCATCCACGGAAACAAGAGCCAGCGCCAGCGCGAAGTGGCACTCGAAGCCTTCCGCAGTGCCAGGACCGGCGTGCTGGTGGCGACTGACATCGCCGCGCGCGGCATCGACATCGACGGCATCACGCACGTTGTCAACTACGAGCTGCCCGAGGTGCCCGAGGCATATGTTCACCGAATTGGCCGCACTGCGCGCGCCGGTGCGGCCGGTCATGCCATCTCGCTGTGCGACGTGGCGGAGCGCGACCTGTTGCGCGCCATCGAGCGGCTGACGCGACAGCAGATCCCCGCCGAGGACCGCCGCAACGACCCCTCCATCGCCGTGGAAGTGCGTGAGCGCGCCCCCCGCGTTCCACGCGCCGACGAGCGCCAGTCGCGCGCTGAGCGTGGCGACAACGGCGGACGGAGTGGCCACCGGCCAGAAGCCCGCAAGGCGAACGGCGACAACTCCGAGGCTCGCCGCGCCGAGAACGGCCGCGGTCGTGGTGACAACCCGCGCGATGAGCACCGCCGCCAGGTTGGCCACCGTAGCGCCCGTCGTCGCGACGATCGCGCGGGCGAAGGGGATCGCGCCTCCTGGGCCAATGACAAGCGGGGTCATGACAAGCGCAACGGTGCAGACCAGAGGTCCAAACCGAACGGCAAATCCCACGGTTTCGAGCATCGCGGGCGGCGCGACGAGTACGCAAACAGTGGTACGAATAACACCGGTCACAAGAGCGGCCGGCCGCATCGCAATGACCAACCCGCTGCATCAGGAAACAGGCCCGATGGCAACGCCGTCGCCCACGTCTTCGCGACGATCGATGGCCGCAAGGGCGGCAAGGGCGGCGCTTCGCGTCGTCACGGCCAGTCGGACAAGCCGCATCGCCGCAATGGTAACGACCACGGACATGGCAATGGCGGCGGCCACGGCAACCGCAATCGCAATGGTGACTTCGGAGCTGGCCGGCCGCAGCGACAGGATGGCAGTCCGCGCCGCCGTCGCAACGCGGCCAAGTCCCGCCGCCTCGTGATGGTTTGAGCGGGAAGACTGCATTATCCGCAGTACCTGTCGATACGAGAACGACGCCGCTGCCGCCGACCGACTTGACGGGTGGTATCGCCGGAGGACAGGCAACGAGAGTGAGAGGATTGATGATGGCGCGTAAGAAACCCACGGCCAAATCGGAGTTCGTTCTCTTTAATGTGCTCTACGAGGACGGCACGATGACATCCAACCGCCGAGTGCCCGGAGACGTGCTGGGCGGCCTCGACGGCGACGCTCCCGCGCTCGCGATCATCGAGGAGCAGGACCGCGAGATTGCCGAGCGTTCCGGCAAGTCGCGTGGTCCGATCAAGTCGATCGAGCGCGTCGGTGGCAAAAAGGCGAATGGCAAGCCGAGCAAGGCAGCGTGATCGATCGCACGCCAAGCCGACGGGACTTAAAAAGGAGAGCGGCCGGCGCGATGTCCGGCCGCTCACTTTTGTAATACCCGACTGTATAAGCCGAGCCGGAGCCCGCGCCCCGCTCAGGCTGCAACGGGCGCCCCTGCCGCCGAAAGCTCATGGAACGAGATCAGCCTCTTGCGGTCCCCATCCCATAGCTTGAGCTTGATCAGGCCGAAGCTGCGGCCGAGCGTGATGCGGCGCACGTCGCGCAGTTCGGGATAATCGCGAATCAGCTCGGGCAGCCGGTAGAAGGGAACGCGGCTGTAGAGGTGATGGATGTGGTGGACGCCGATGTTGGCTGTTACCCAGGACAGCGCCTTGGGCAAGTCGAGGTAGGAGCTGCCATAGAGCGCGGCATCCTGATGGGACCACTTGTCGGCCTCCTCCCAGAACGTATCCTCGAACTGGTGCTGCACGTAAAATAGATAGACGCCTATGGTTGCGGCAATGGCAACGATCGAAAGGTGGACCATCAGGAACGGCCCGATGCCAATCAGAAACATCATCACGCCGAACAGGATGGCGATCGACAAATTTGTCATCATCGCGCTCATCCATGGCCGCCAACCGCCCTTCATCTGGCCGATCGGAAGGCGCTGCTGCAGGATGAAGACGAACGAGGGCCCAAGCCCGAACATGACCAGCGGGCTACGGTAGAGCCGGTACATGAAGCGCCGCCACGTCGGTTTTGACAGGTACTCCTTGACGGTCCAGGTTTCGATGTCACCCACGCCGCGCTCGTCCAGGTTGCCCGAATTGGCGTGATGGGTCGCATGGTTGCGCCGCCACACCTCGTAGGGCGTCATCGTGAACACGCCGATCACGCGGCCGATCCAGTCGTTGGTTTGGCGTGTTCTGAAGAACGCATAGTGACCGCAGTCGTGCTGAATTAGGAAGAGGCGAACGAGCATGGCAGCGGCGGGGATCGCGATCAGAAGCGTTAGCCAGTAGCTGACCGACAGCGCGGCCCAAGCTGCGGCCCACAAGACGACGAAGGGAATGGCGGTGATGATGATCTCGATGATCGAGCGACGTATGTTCGGCTCTCGGTAGCGCGCGACAATAGCAAGCCAGTCGCGTCCCTTGATCGGGTCCGCGCCCGCAGCAGTGTTGGCCTGTTTCAACTCTCTCCCTCCGAAATCTCCCGCGGCCGCCTCGGTCTGGCTCGCGATAGACAAGCCAATCACCACGCGCGATCCGATGTGGCATGGATCGGCGCAGGAAACAGATGTCCATGCTTGTGTGAGTACCCCAAACGGTCTGATTTGACCACGGCTACAAGCCAATTGAATGTGTTTATCCAGCGGCTCGAGTTGTCTCGCGTGTGCGAGATACTGGACGCGATGACCCCGCTCCACGCAGGTGATCCAAAATTCCCCCAGCGGCGGGCCACAGGAACTGCGCTGACGCTTGGAAAACTGCCCATCCGCTGTTCGATGTCCCGACGCTCACGGAATGACCTCGAGCGGGGATTCTAAGGCGATAATTATGGGCCAAAGTTGGCGGAACTGGTACCGCGGGCAGCCCCGAATATAGACATCTTCAGGTCTGCGTTTGCAGCGAAATTCAGAGTGTCGGCGCCGGTCCGGTGGCCTTGATGCCTCGTATCGTGATCGCGAAATTCGTCATAGTCCGCAGCGCGTGCCGAACGAATTTCGCGTTTCTGACGACACCAGAAATATCAATGACATAACGTCATTGAGATCGAGAAATCCGCCTTGCCGCAGCCGAAAAACATGCAGCTGATTTCTGGATCATCACATGAGGCTCCAGCGCCGTTGTCAGATAATTCTGATCCAGCCTTACTGGTGGGGGCGGGCTGATTGGCCGAGTTGCCCGCTCCCGAACCCGTCGCCCGGCTAGTCGTCGACGCCCCCCAGCACTTCGAACGTCACCTTCGCAGTTATGCGATACGTCTTGAGCTTGCCTTTCGCGTCCACGGTAGCGGAAAAATCCTGAATCCAGATCGATTTGATTCCTTTGACTGATTTTGAGGCCTGCTTGATTGCCTTCTCGGCGGCGTCTTCCCAGCTCTTGTCGCTTTCCGACATCAGCTCGATCACTTTGTTGACGCTCATCAGGGAGATCCTTCCATGCTTCGTTTGACAATGCGCGGCATGCCTGTTGCCGCCTGGCGACCGTAGTCTGCGATGGACCCCGACGGAAGCAATCGAACTTGATTGCGTCAAGCCCTCGGCTCGGCCGGAATCGAAGCCTTGAATAAAACCTCGATCAGGTCCTTTGGTTCCGATGCTCCCGATCCTGCGCAATCCTGCGCCGTAGCGCGGGCCGCGGGACAGTCACAGCGCCGTCGCCACGAGGAGTAGGCCTGCCAGCATTGACACGTTCATCAGGCTGGACAAATTGACGTCGCCGAATTCCTTGACGCGGATCTCACGCACCACTTCGACTTCGCGCACCCGTTCACGTTCGGCTCCCCCCGACATGGCCTCGACGCCGCGCAGCCAATTCCATCCCCAGCGGCCGATCGCCCTGATCCCGCGCCAGGCCTCAAGCGGTGCCCGTCGCCAGCCGTAGCGGTAGGTGTAATAGGCAAGCACCAGGACGATGATCTGCAGCGCCGTTGAGACCCAGCCGCCAATGAGAAGCCAGACGAGGCTCCAAATCGCAGACAAGATCCACAACACCACGCCCAGCAGCGTTTCCATCGCGTGTGCTCCTCCCAACCCCGGCATGACCGGCCGAGCGGCCCTTGCGCCGGTAATACACGCTGGAGCCGCCACCCTCGACATGCTTTTCTCGGGTGACGGAGTGGCGATTTTGCGTATATTGCGCCGCCGAAAAGATGATTGCAGGCCAGAGATTGTCGATATGCGCGCCACCAAGCCAGCCACCCAAGCCACCGCTACGTCAGGCGTTGGCCTCAATCCGCGCGAGAGCTTCCAGGATCTGATCCTGACGTTGCAGCAGTTTTGGGGGCGTCAGGGCTGCGTCGTGCTCCAGCCCTACGATATGGAAGTCGGCGCCGGCACATTTCACCCGGCCACGACGCTGCGCGCGCTCGGGCCCAAGGCCTGGAATGCGTGCTACGTACAGCCTTCGCGCCGGCCAAAGGATGGCCGCTACGGCGAAAACCCCAATCGCCTTCAGCACTACTATCAATTCCAGGTCATCATGAAGCCGTCGCCGGCCGGTATCCTGGATCTATATCTGCAAAGCCTCGACGCCATCGGCATCGATACGACGAATAACGATATCCGCTTTGTCGAGGACGATTGGGAAAGCCCTACGCTCGGCGCTTGGGGGCTTGGCTGGGAAGTCTGGTGCAACGGCATGGAGGTGACGCAGTTCACCTATTTCCAGCAGGTTGGCGGTTACGACTGCGCGCCCGTCGCCGGCGAGATCACTTACGGCCTGGAACGTCTTGCCATGTACGTGCAGGGCGTCGATCGTGTATTCGACCTGAACTTCAACGGCCGCACCGACGAGAAGAAGCTCACCTACGGCGATGTGTTCCTACAGGCCGAACAGGAGTATTCCCGCTACAACTTCGAACATGCCGACACCGGCATGCTTCTCACTCACTTCCGCGACGCGGAGAAGGAGTGCAAGGCTCTGCTCGAAGCAGGCCGCACAGGTGAGGGCGACCGGCATCTTCTGGCGCTGCCAGCTTACGATCAGGCGATCAAGGCGAGCCACATCTTCAATCTGCTCGACGCGCGCGGCGTGATATCGGTGACGGAGCGGCAAAGCTACATCCTGCGCGTGCGCGATCTGGCGAAAGCCTGTTGCGGCGCTTGGCTCGCGACGTCAGGTGGCGGCGCGATGTGAACGCGCGAAGATGCGCATGCGGGGACTGGCACCGGCCCGGTGATCGAACTCGCTCCAATGTGGGCGTCGCCTCTGCTGACTGACTGCAATGCTTGAGACAACATCGAACACCGCGGCGCTTGCAATGGTCATCCTCGGCGCCCTGGTCGCGGGTTTCACCACGGGCTTTGCCGGTTTTGGGACCGGACTTGTCGCATCGGGACTGTGGTTTCATGCGCTTCCGGCGCCGATGGTACCGCCACTTGTCGCACTCGCTTCCGTGACTGCCCAGGTCGTCGGTCTCATCGCCGTCCGCAAGGCATTCAACTGGCCGCGTGCAATGCCCTTCTTGCTCGGCGGTCTGATCGGAGTTCCGATCGGAATTGCCGCCTTGGCGGCAGCTTCGCCATTCATTCTAAGAACGTCGATGGGCGCCTTCCTCGTCACGTATGCGTTCTATCAACTGGCGCGACGTAACAGGCGCGAGATCGGAAGCTGGGGCGGCAAGTCCGCCGACAGCCTCATCGGAGTCGGTGGCGGTTTCCTCGGTGGATTTGCGGGCTTGTCGGGCCCCCTTCCGCTGATATGGCTTCAACTCCGTGGCGGCGAAAGCGCCGACCAAAGGGCGATCTATCAGCCCTTCAACTTGATCGTGCTGACTCTGGCCAGTATCGGGATGGGCATCAGCGGCCAGATCACCGCGAATCTACTTGGCATAGCCATGTTTTGCCTGCCCATGACGCTTGTTGGAGCATGGATGGGCGCCCGCACCTATGCGCTCGTTTCGCCCCGCACCTTTCAGCGTGTGGTGCTGTGCCTGCTGCTCGTTTCGGGCTGCATTCTGATTGCGCAGGCTTTCAAATCCTGAGTGCGCCACTTCGCCGGCCGGCCTCGGCGTCCTGGGGCATGAACCCGAGCATCCGGTGGGCGGTGTTGATCCGCTCCTGGCGCTCCAAGTCTCTGCCTCTGCTTTTGTGCATGCCGTTCGCGCAAAGCCACTGCGCTCACCTGCGTGACATGCATGAAATGGTTCTGGACCGACCGCTTGAGACCTGGGGGACAGCCTCAAGACGATCGATCCAGAATTGCCAACGCGGAATGTTGGGTGTTGTGGGGCAATGCTTGGAAACCAGGCATCGCACCGCAACCGTGTCGTTACGCAGCTACATCGCGGAACGCAGCGCGCTACATTGATTTAGTACTTGACGCTGAGCTTCGCCGATCCGACGTGCTGCTGGACCGTATCGCCGAACTGTCCGTCGTACTGCAACCGGAGCGTCGTGTCGGACGGTGCGATCAGATCGAGACCGGCGGCGATGTTGGCCGTCACGTCGTCGATTTGGCTTGTCACCGAGAACGGTGCGCCATCGGGAGCTCCGATGAACGTCGAACTCGTCACGAAGCTGTCCTTGTCGCGCCATGTGACACCGCCCCTGAGGAACGGACGCGCCACGCCGCCGCTGGTAAGAGCAACCTCGGTGCCGAGTTCCAGCATCGGGATCACCGACCACACGCCGTCGCTGCTGCTGCCAACCGAAAGCGCGATATCGCCGTCGCCATGCTCGCGATAGCCGTCACGCGACACGTGCATGTAGGCGACGTCGACTTGCGGCTTCAGGTAGAAGCGCTGGAAGGGCAGCAGATAGGCTGCCGTGAGTCGGCCGGAGATGAGGTCTGACTCGTACGTTCCATGAGCGGTAGCCGAGAAGTCATCGATGTTGACATGGCGAACGCTGTCCGACCATCCGAAGGCACCGGTGACCGTGGCTGCCAGCAGCAGCGGACCGGGGTTGTACTTCAGCACCGCGCCCAGATGCAGGCGGTCGGTATCGGTGCCGCCGGTGTACGTGTCGAGGTCGGTGGTTTCATAACCTATGCCGCCGCCCATGCGCCACGCGCCGCCGAGATTGAATTGCGCACCGGCCGAATAGAACGGAGCCGTTTCTTTCGCCCCGTAGGTCCGGCCGCCGTTCTCGTAGGAAGCGTGGCGAATCGTGCCGCGTGCCCACAAGCACTGGCCTTCGCGGATGATGGCGTTGGCATCACCCTCGCCGAGTGTGCGGCAGGACAAGAGTTGCTCGGCGAACGTGGTTCCCGATTGCATCATCGATGCAGTGGTGGCGCCGACGCCGGCTGGCGCGAGCTGGTCGAGCGCATTGGCAAGCTCAGCGGTTGTCCCAAGCTCAAAGAGCGCCGGCATGAACGCAAGTGTTGCGCCACTATCCAGGGCGTCGTTCAGTCCACCACCCACACTATTCTGATTAGGTGTCAATCCGCCATCTATGCCCTGGAAGTCGACGTAGATTTGAAGGTCGATGTTGTCGCTGCCATCATCAGTCCGTCTCTGTAGCCGGTAGGCGACGACGGCTGTGTCTTCGTTCGTCGTGAGCCCATTATCGGTTATTAGGTCGGTTGTCGACGTAACGACCCCATAGAAGGTCTGAAACGTCGAGGCGGAGTTGAAGTTCATGAGTGAGACATCGACCTTTCCCGCTACGGTCACCGGGCCGTTGACGACGAGTCGGTCGGACGTCGCGGTGGCGAAGTCGGCGCGAATCGCCAGCGTGCCGCTCGACGATTGCGTGTAGGATCCGTTGAGCGTGGTCGTTGCAAGATTGCCAAGGCCGATGTTGAACGTGCCATGGTTGGTGAAGCCGACTGACGAGAAGTTTCCGATCTGGTTGCCCGCATAGTGCACGAACTCGCCGCCGGCCTCGTTGGTGACAGTACCGCCGTTCAAGGCTCCCAGATTCTCGAACGTACCTGCGTTGGAAATGCTGCCGTTGGATTGAGAAATTTGGCCAGACGACGTGTTTCTGAATTCGCCACCACTTTGGATTACGACAGAGCCCGAGCCCTCACCAGAGTCGCCGTTGTAGAACTGTCCGGCGTTATTAAAGACGCCGCCATTCTGTACGGTAAGCGTGCCTGCGCCATTGTCGCCGTTGATGAAAGTGGTGCCGGAACGGTTGTCGAAAGAGCCGCCAACATTGACAACGCCGGTCGCTTCGGAGCCGTTTATAAACGTGAAATTGTTGTTGAAGTAGGCGCCGCTCAGGACGTTGAGGGTGCCCATGCTGTAAGCGCTAAGATCAGCATCAAAGTTGCCGTTGTAGAAGACGGAGGGAGCGAGAGTGTTGAGCGTGACTCCCGACAGGACGTTGACCGTGCCTGCCGCAGATACGCCGTTCTCGAAATCGCCCCACCATGTGGTTGAGTCCACATCGCAGTTTACGTTGTTTGGGGTCGAGCAAGCTGCCCAGGCTGGGCTCGGAGCAAACAGCGCCAATGCACATGCTGCAGATCCCATCGCCAGCGCCGCGCCCAGGCCAAGTGGGCCCCTCGACTTCTGCGGCAAGAATGTGAATTCACTTGCGCCAATGCGGGCGCTCCGCCTGCGTTGAACCATTCAACGGCCCTCCAATCATCCCATAGCTGTCTCCATACGCAACGCAACACACACAAAGAACTCAGAACACGGCCGGCATATTGCCGAACCTGAGGTTGAAGGACAGCCAAAATCCTCAACTATAAATTTTATAGATGGGCAGAATTAGGCTGTGGAGTATCGGCAAAGACACAGTCAGATTCATTGTCGACAAAGTCGCCGAGGCAGAGTTCGACGCGTTTTATTTTGGAATGTCTGGTACTCGCGGCTTGCAAGTGTGAGCAGATCTGAGCTGGTCGCTCATTTTGCTGCAAATGTATAAGTTTAGCGCGCTTTGAAGCATGTTTAGATGGACTGAACAGCGATTCAGCGTGAAGAGCACTCTCAGCGGCCCGCTGGTGTTCTGGATCTGGCGTCTTAGTCCCAGGCGGCGGTCGTCAATCGACAGTCGATCCAGAACACGGACCAAAAATCTCGGTTTCCGGGCTGACGCGCAGGTGCCCGATTGGGAGCCAAGCGTCAGTGTCGGAACGCTCGTGAAGCGGACCGAAGTCTTTTCAAAATTGAAATGACAATTCGGGCGCTTTTTCTCGTTTGTCGGCAATTTCTACCGCTGTTGAGCGCGCCGCTCCCGGCAGCGCAGTATTCGCGCTTGCGCGTATCACTCTGCCGCTTCCGGCATGTGGCGGCGCGCCAGCATCTGGTAGGCGGTGCTGATCCGCTCGAACATCCGGGTCATGTAACCCGCCACCTCCGGCGGCAGCCGCACCGCGTTGAACTGGTCAGGGTGGTATTGTTTGGCAAGGTGCGCATAGGCTGAGCGGATCACATCGTGGTTCGCGTCCGTCGGCACGCCCAGAACGACGTATGGATTGTCGCTCTCCATCGCTTTGGACGGCTCCAGCTTCGGCGGCTTCTTCGCCTTGGCCTCGGTGAGTTCGACGACGCTGTCCTTCGAAACGAACTTGGGCGTGCCGTCCCCATCCTCGAACTCCAGGAAGCGGTTCGAACCATTGAGTTGTTTGATCAGCTGCGAGCCGTAAGGCACGGTCACCTTGCCAAACACGCGCCGGCCGTCGCTCATCAGGAGTTCCACGGCAAGCTGGACGTCGTTGGATCCTTCGTTTTGAAACATGGCTCTTGCCCGGACGTTTCGATCGCGCCCTAGTATTAGTTAATTCGCTGAAAAAACAGTTGAGTGACATACCTTCCACTTCATTGAAATTGGTCCCAGTATTGAACAGGTCGCCCACTCGGGTGGGCCTGCCGGGCAATACGCGTTCGATTTGACGAGAGGCACGCGATGGTGGGCGTTTTTGCGGCAGCGGGACCGCTTCTCATGGTGGTTCTGGACGCTGGCATAGGGTCGGTCATCACTGATCCCCGCAAGCTCGGCGAGGCGACGCTCATCGCCATAGCGGCGATTGTCATTGGAGTGGTGGTCTGGCGGCGCTGGCCGAGGTCGCTTCAGCCCGCGTTGTTCGGATGGCTCGCTGCACTCGGCATTGTGGCGGCGCTCGCTTATGCAGGCGTGGAGAGTGCCGGCCTCGTGTTGTGGCTGTTCATTGCCGCCGCGGTCCTGCTGGCCATCCTGGCCGTTGTGTTCAACTGATCTGCCTGGCGGATGCGCAGCTCGCTGCCTGATGCTACCGTTGCGGTAAACAAATCGTGGCGGGTGGCTCCCCCCTGCGCTAGAAGGGCGTGACTGGATGACGGGCCCCATCCCGGGGCCACGAAGGCTCGGGAGGCCGATGATGATCCCTGCAAAAATCGCCGGAGCGCTGATACTAGCGATACCGCTGATGTTGATCGCCTGGATTGCGCTGCGCCGCCAACGTCCAGTTCGGCTCTTTGCCGTCGCCATGATCCTCGTTGGCATCGGCTACCTGATGGCAACGGGCGCGACTGACGATATCGCCCACCTCGTTCTGGGCAATCCGGCTGCTGGACCTGCTGCCCAGCCCGCCAACTGATCCCGACAACATCACCTGACGACTGCGATTTTCATGTCCGAACTTCTGCTCGAAATCTTTTCCGAAGAAATCCCGGCCCGCATGCAGGGCCGCGCTGCCGACGACCTGAAGCGCCTCGTCGTCGAAGGGCTGAAGGCACGCGGTCTCGAGGTTGGTGACGCGCTGAGCTTTGCCACGCCGCGTCGTCTCACACTTGCGGTTGAGAACGTACCAGCGAAATCTCCCGCCATTTCCGAGGAGCGCAAAGGTCCGCGTGTCGGCGCGCCGGAGAAGGCGGTGGAAGGATTTCTGAAAGCGGCAGGGCTGAAGTCGGTCGAAGAGGCTGAAGTCGTCAAGGACGAGAAGAAGGGCGACTATTACGTTGCCCGCATTGAGAAGCCCGGCCGTGCCGCCACCGAGATCGTTGCCGAGACGGTGCCTGACGTGATGGGCCGGTTCCCCTGGCCGAAATCCATGCGCTGGGGCTCGTCGAGTTTCCTGTGGGTGCGCCCGATTCATTCGATCCTGTGCCTGTTGGGAGGCAAGGTTGTCGACTTCGAGGTGGCGGGTCTGAGAAGTGGAGATGCAACCCGCGGCCATCGCTTCCACGGTCGCGACGCAATCCACGCCAAGAGCTTCGAGGATTACGGCAAGAAGCTCATGGGTGCGAAGGTGCTGCTGCCACCTTCCGAGCGTCAGGCTGCGATTGCCGAGCAGGCGCGCGAGATTGCCACGAAGGAGAAGCTCGAGTGGATCGAGGACGAGGCTCTTGTCGCCGAGAATGCCGGACTGACCGAATGGCCGACCGTCTACATGGGTTCGTTCGACGAGGCATTTCTGGACGTGCCGCCCGAATGCCTGATGACCTCGATGAAGCAGCATCAGAAATGCTTCTCGCTGCGCGATCCGAAGACGGGCAAGCTCGCCAACAAGTTTCTGCTCGTCTCCAACCTTATTCCGAGCGATGGCGGCGAGGCGATCGTCGCCGGCAACGAGAAGGTGATCGCCGCGCGCTTGTCGGATGCCAAGTTCTTCTGGGAGCAGGACCTCAAGAAGCCGCTCGACGAGATGGAGGCGGCACTCGACGGCATCACGTTCCACGAACAGTTGGGCACGCAGAAGGAGCGCGTGGAGCGCGTTGCCGAGCTGGCGCACGAGATTGCAGGCGCCGTCGATGCCGACCCGGATGACGCACGCCGTGCAGCCCAACTCTGCAAGGCCGATCTCGTCTCCGGCATGGTCGGCGAGTTCCCCGAGCTGCAGGGCTTGATGGGCCGCTATTATGCGGAGAAAGCAGGCACCAAGCCCGAGATCGCCCGCGCCATCGAGTTGCACTACAAGCCCAAGGGCCCCTCCGACACGGTGCCCAAGGAGGACGAGGGCGACAGCGTTGCGATTGCCGTGGCACTCGCCGACAAGCTCGACACGCTGGTGGGCTTCTGGGCCATCGGCGAGAAGCCGACAGGCTCGGGCGATCCCTATCAGCTGCGCCGCGCCGCGCTGGGCGTCATCCGCATCTGCATCGAGAATGATCTTCGGCTGTCGCTGACCAAGAAAATGGAAATGGCGGCATTGCTTCTCGAGAAGCAGTTTGGCGACCGCGCGATGAAGGCCCGCAAAACTCAAGCCGTCTCCGCGGCATTGGTCGATTGGTCCGGGAAGAAGATCAGATCGACAACGGTAGACCTTATCGCCTTCTTCGCTGACCGCCTGAAAGTCTACCTGCGCGATTCCGGCAAGCGGCATGACCTGATCGACGCCGTGTTCGCGCTGCCCGGTCAGGACGACCTCGCGCTCATCGTCAAGCGCGTCGAGGCGCTCGACGGCTTCTTGAAGACCGACGACGGCGCCAACCTGCTCACCGGCGTCAAGCGCGCCTCCAACATCCTCTCGATCGAGGAGAAGAAGGACAAGACGCGCTACGACGGCGAGGTATCGGGCCCCTTGCTCGCCGAGCCCGCCGAGCGCGATCTGGCGGCGGCCATCGCCAAGGTCAAGTTCGACACGAAGGCGGCGATCAACGTCGAGAACTTCGAGGGCGCCATGCGCGCATTGTCCGAGTTGCGCGGGCCCGTCGACACGTTCTTCGATACGGTAACCGTCAATGCCGACGACATGAAGCTGCGCGAAAACCGCCTGAAGCTCCTGAACGAGATCCGCGCCGCCACGCTGACTGTCGCCGACTTCTCGAAGATCGCAGGCTGAGCAATGGCGCGTCCACCCGCCGCATGGTCATCCGGCGCTGGCGCCTTCCAGACAAACAAACCCGGCCTGTCTTGGGCCCATTGTTGTTGGTTCCGGCCGCCAGTAACGACTGCCATCGGTCTGCCGTAACATGATCGTAGTGACGATGGCCCCCACGCCCGCGCTTCTTGCGCGCGTCGCGTATTTGCGGCACATCTCTTCGATAATCCAGTCAGTGGACATCAGAGCAACGCCAAATGAACGAGCACGCCAAGACCAAGGATCTCGTCCGCGAGTATTATGGCAAGGTTCTCTCGACGAGCGATGATTTGAAAACAAGCGCCTGCTGTACGCCGGGAGCGCTCCCACCGGGTCTGCGCGCAGCGCTTGCCAACGTACACGAAGAGGTGCGCGCCAAGTACTACGGCTGCGGCTTTGTCGCGCCCGAGCACCTGGAGGGCGCGCGTGTGCTCGATCTGGGCTGTGGCGCCGGACAGGACGTTTATGTTCTGGCGCAGATGGTCGGGCCGAAGGGTCGCGTGGTGGGCGTCGACATGACCGCCGAGCAGCTCGAGGTGGCCCGCCGCCACATCGACTGGCACAAGAAGAAATTCGGCTATTGCTGCTCCAACGTCAGCTTCATCGAAGGCTACATCGAGGAGCTGGATAAGCTCGGGTTGGAGCCGGGCTCGTTCGATGTGATCGTATCCAACTGCGTCATCAACCTGTCGCCCGACAAAGCTGCCGTGCTGAGAGGCGCCCGCTCGCTGCTGAAGCCTGGCGGCGAGATGTATTTCTCCGACGTCTATGCGGACCGCCGCCTGCCCGATGCCGTCAGGCGGGATCCCGTGCTGCTGGGCGAGTGCCTTGGCGGTGCGCTCTATTGGGGCGACTTCCTGGAGGTTTCACGCTCCGCTGGATTTGGCGATGCGCGCCTGATCACCGCGCGCTCAATGACGGTCGACGATCCAGGGCTCGCCGCGAAGTGCGGCGCGGCGCGCTTCTATTCGGCAACCTACCGCCTCTTCAACATCGATGCACTGGAGCCGCGCTGCGAAGATTACGGCCAGGCGGTCGTCTACAAGGGCGGCATCCCCGGTCACGAGGATGTCTTCGAGCTCGACACGCACCACCGCATCGAGAAGGGTAAGGTGTTCCCGGTCTGCGGCAACACCTATCGCATGCTGATGGAGAGCCGCTTCGCGAACTTCTTCGATGCTATCGGTGATTTTTCCACCCATTACGGCATCTTCCCCGGTTGCGGCACGCAGATGCCGCTCGAGGAGCCGGCGCAAAGGCCCGCCAAGGTGGCGGTCGCTGCGGCTTCGGCGAGCGGTGTCGGAAGCTGCTGTTGAAGCGACGGAATTTCCCATCGCTCCGCGGCTGATGCACGCAACCCGCGCAGGCGAGCGTTGCGTGCATCGGCAGGCGCCCCTAAATGAATACGATCGGCTGGGACGGGCACGTGAAAGCGAGGCTCGCCATGTTTCATGATGTCCCCGGATCTGAGTTGCCGAGCGGAATCTATCGTCTTGCCTGGATTGCATTCGCCTGGATGGTGATGGCGGCATGGATTGGGTTCGGTCGAGAAGGCGGGACCGACCTCGATCTTGCATTCGTGACGATCGTCATTCTCGTGCTGACGGCACTTCCCATGCTGGCGCGCAAGACGGCGCTGCGACACAAGAGCGATTTCGATCCCGCGCCGACAGGCGTTGACGAAGCCGGACTTGAGACGGCAAGCGGCAAATTGCCCAACGGCGAAGTTTACGTTCAGGTCCTGCTCATCCCAGTCGCCCTGGCGATTGCGGCAACCGCATTTGCGGTCGTCTATCTCGTGGGTAGCTGAAGCCGGATCCTCATCGTTGCGTCCAGCGGTACAGCCATCCGGGCCGCTGCAATGCATCCACCCCATGAGGCAATCTGCGCGGGTTGAGGTGCCCGCCTCTTGTGCTACGCCCTTGAAGCAATAGGACGGGAGGCGCGACACATGACGGAGGCGGACAAGCAGCGGCCCCGGCAGATCATGACCATGATCTTCCTGGAGCGTCCGCAGATGCCCGACATGGAGCGCCTGAAGGAACGCTTTGGCGAGTTGTTGAATGTGGGGGAAATCCTGCCGCCCGACGGAAACGCTCAAGTCGTTCCTTGCGATGGAAGCCTGCTCATAACCGGTCTGGTCGATGCGCCTCTGCCGCAACACCATTGGCAGAGCTGGGTCGATCACGCCTGGTGGTGGCCCGAGGCCGCCGATGTGATGAGTGCCAATCAGGCGCACCTTATCGTCTCATCCTCATGGGACCATTCCAGCCGGCTTGATGCACACGTGAAGCATACGCTCGTGGTGCGCGAGTTCATCGACCAGCTGCCGGCCATCGCAGTGGCCTGGGGCGGCGTGCTCGTTTCCGCCGACCAGTTCGCAGGAGAGTTCCACCGGTTCCAGTCCGAGCAGGTGCTTCCCGTCCGGCTATGGGTCATGATCCAGGTTTCCGGAGATGGCCAGGGCGGCACCATCGTTTCCACTGAAGGTATGGATGCGTTCGGTCTTATGGAAATCGAGGCCAACTCAGCGCCGATGGAGCCGAAGGATGCGCTGCAGTTCGTCAGCAATCTCGCGGGCTACCTCATCTCGAATGGCCCCGTGGTCAATGATGGCGATACGGTCGGCGGCTCCGAGACCGAGCGTATCAAGGTACGCAGCGCACCATCGTTTCGCGACGGCGTCGGCGACGTCTATCTGCTCGACTTCGAAAGGGCGGATGGGCCCGAACCCGTAAAACCGGGAAGCAAGTTCGCGCAAAACGTGTTCGGCAAGTCGTTCCGCCGGTTGAACTGAGCCCGGGCGTCGTTCTCTCAAGACCGCAACTGCGGTTTGCCGCAGGCATAATCCACCGGGCTCCGCGGGGACCTCGGGGGGCGGAGGTGCGGAGCCCGGCTTGAATGGGTGCGCCGGTGTGGGGGAAGGGACGGGGGATAGCGCACCGAACTTGTGTCTGAAACGCAGGTTCTTGGAATTCGTTCCATGAAGTCACGGCGATTTTTCCAGAATTTTGCGCTCGCCCATTCTTTGGCCAGCGCCCGCGTAGGCTCGCTTCTCAGCTGAAATGGAGCTTTCCCCGACGATGCTCCAGCCCTGCGCTGCCTCAGCGACGCCGCAACGGCAGCAGCAGCAGCCAGGACAATGCGGTGCCGCCGGCCAGCAGGATGAGCCGCCCGCTCGTCCCCTGCGGTACGGCGCCGGCCTGTATTGCCAACTTGCCCGCCAGCAGCGCGACGGCGATGCCGCCGGCGACGGCCAGCAGCATGTGCATAAGGTCGCCGAGGACCGTCCCGCCGCGTCGACGTCCTGCTTCGCCGGTGTCCGGCGAGGCCGGTTTCACGAGCACGCCCAGGATCAGTGCGGTCGCGACCCCACCCACGATGGACACGACAAGCTCAGACAGGATAGGCATGGCGGCAGCCCGTGTTGTTTTGCCCGGTTGAGGTCGAGACTGCCGCATGATCATGGCAAACCCGCGAATGCTGTTCGTTTACGGCACATTGATGTCGACGGCCAGTAGCTCCTTGGGACGCGGCCCGCGGGCGCGCCTGGATAAGGCAAGTCGAGTAGCCGGGCCAGCCGTCGCCCCAGGATACCTGTTCGATCTTGGAGCCTATCCCGGGCTTGTTCTGAGCCTCCCCAATTCTGAAGGAAGCGGCATGGGGCGTGTGTTCGGCGAGTTGCGCGAACTAGCTGAACCCGACGATGTGTTTAACTGGCTCGATCGCTACGAGGGCATCAGAGCAGATGCGCAGGAAACTGCCGAATATCGACGCTTGGTCCTACAAGTCGCCCGTCTGGAGAAAGGCGGGAGAGAGATTTCGTCACCGGCTTGGGCCTATGTATACGAGGGACCGTTGGCTGGTGCCCGTCTGTTGCCCAATGGAATTTGGGCAGACTGAACGACGTTGAATGAGCAAGAGCAGCTTGCTGAAGGACGCCAGCGGGTGCGTTCCCGCCGCCAATTTACGCTTCAGGCATACTTGCGCGCTACCATGGTGCCCGAGGTCGCAGGCGCCCCTCCATTTTGCGCCTTGCCGATTACATTCATATTTGAGCACGGTTTTGATAATCACATGTCTGAGCAGCGCTACGTCCGTTTTGCAACACTTGGTGAGTTGACGAAAGATGAACTGCAACTTGCCGTCGAGATCTGGTTCGACGATGCACTGCAGGCGCCTTGGGCATCCAAGGATTCGATGAAGCTCGCCGGCGTACTGCGCCACTACATGATGAATCCGAATGCGGATGGGCTCAATCTGAAGACGATTGAAGACTTCTATCAGCTGAGTGCAGACTCGGCCCGTCGGGCACTGGTGCAATACACGCTCTATGGCATGATCGAAGCGCACAGCACCGACCGCAACCAGTTGCGTGCCGCGCTGCGCCTTTCGCGCCTGCAGACCCTGCGGGTTCTGGAAGCCAGACAACGATTGGCAGAGTTGTCGGGAGCCGGTTCTCACGAAGCGAACCCGAAGCCGATGAAAAGCGCAGAGCCAGTCTGGGTGCCTGAGTCCAACGAAATCGAGCCAACGCCAGCCGAAAGTTCCGCTGTCACCGCAGACGCCCAAGTCGCAGTCCGGACCGATCCGGAAATCGTCTGCGAGCGCGATGGTCCGGCAATACACGATGAAGTCGATCGGCCACAGGAGCGGTCACCTGCCGCGTCTGAGCCGGAGCAAATGCCGACTTGCGAGTCGCTGTCCGACGCTCCACAAACGACCACGCCGCTGTCTGGCCCTGCCCCCGCGTCAGTCGCGCCTGGTGCCGCTCTGGAGCCATCCCTCGCAACGCCTGATCGTAAGGAATGCTTGCCCACTGTCGCCGACGAAGTGACGGACGCCGTGAAACGGTTTCGCAGTATTCGAAAGGCCGCCGAAGCCGCTTCGCGGCCGCCTGGCTCCGTCCGCTTGAACGCAAACGCGCAGGCACGTGCCGGTACCAGCCATGCAGTGCCACCTACCGAGGAGGAACTGAGTGGGCAGGCGGCCCTCGCGCGCTCGCTCGCGCGGTTGCGTCAACGCGCATGACCGAGCCCGCCCAGGTGCGATATCTCCGCGCGAAATCTACCTGCCGTGATCTCATGGGATCCCGCCCGCATGGCCTCGGCATGTCCCTGAGCCTGATCGGCTGAGATGGAAGCAGTCATGCTTCCTTCGAAGGCGTGAATCAGACTCACGCACAAGAGCCAGATCGTCTGGGATGGAAGCAGTCGTGTTTCCATCAAAGGCGTGATCGATGTTCTCGATCAAAGAGACTGCATGGGCCACGATCATCGGACTTGATTCAATCCGATCCTGACCTGTTCAAATGTAAGTCGCGCAAAAGTGCGCAGCGGCTCTGCGACAACGACATGCACAAAAGCAGGGATTAAAAGCGTCAGGAGCGAATCTGAGAATTCGCGACACGCTGAAAGCCTAACCCGCTTGGCATCTGACCCTAAGCGCTTGGACGCGTGGCCGCATATGCAGGTACTGCATTCTCGAAGTGGTCGATCCAGTTGACAAGCCGCGGCCGGTCGATCCGCCAGCGTTTCTCATGCCGGAGATCGAGATGGCCGAGCGCTGCGGCGAGTGCGATGTGTGCGTAGTCCGGACTACGGTTCCATGCCGGCGGATTCTTCTCGAAATAGTCGAGTGCAGCATCGACCTTGGCCTGCTGGCGCGCGACCCAACCAGCGTTGCGCTGCTCCGCAGTCCTGTAGAGCCCTTCATAGTAGATCAAGATTCCAGCTTCGGCCATGCCGTCGGCAAGCGCTGCAAGCGAAAGTGTCTTCCAGCGCTCGGAACCGCTCACAGGGATGAGGCGCGGCGCGTCCGGCCCGCCGAGCGTGTCGATATATTCGCAGATGACGCGGCTGTCGAAGATGCGCGCACCGTCGTCAAGGATAAGAACCGGGATCTTGCCCAGCGGGTTCTCCACCATCAACGCCGCGTTTCCCGGCGGATTTGTGTCCGCCTTAACGATTTCGATCTGCTCGGAAACGCCCTTGATGGCGGCCGCAAGCTGCACCTTTCGGCCGAAGGGCGTGGTCGGAGATGTCAGGAGCTTCATGTTATGGTCCCGGTTACGCGCGTGGCCCGCCTGCTCGATCGAACACTCCGGTCCACGATTGCCGCGTTGTTGGCATGGCCGTCGGGGTGGACAGCGAGGCGAAGGTGCCAATCTGCGCGCTTTCGCGCAACACCTAGATTTGGCCGCAGAACCTGCGTGGGAACCCAGACGCCGTCTGCATGAGGACCACTCAGCGATTGGCCGGCGGCCGCGGCGCAACCTTGCAGCGATGAAATCGTGCATTGAAGAATGATTGAGACCATGTCCAGGAGCTGGGGAGGAGCGGCGTGGTCAGGCCGACGGCCCTCTTTTCCGCCGGACGATCCCCGCAAGATCGCACCCACCGCTCCTCCTGCGGGACCGATTTACAGCCAAGGCGACCAGTGCGGATATCCCAATTTTCGGAAATGGAGATTATCCGCCACAGCAGACGATAAAGTTGCTCCCCTGATCTTTAATCCGCGGGCGCAATTTGGTCGTGGGCCACCTGTTCAAGGCTCGCTTTCTGCGCACGCCTGTTCGTACGCTTCGCCCGCCGCCAGCCATGCTTCCTCGGCGGCTTCGAGCTGTTTGGCCAATTGTCCGCGCTCGATCGCTGCCTTCTGCGCGCGATCCGGGTCGATTGCATAGATCCGGGTATCTGCGAGCGTCGCATCGAGCTTTGCAATTTGGCGCGATAGCCGCACGACGGATTGCTCCGCAGCGTCCATCGCCTTCTTCAACGGCGCCAGCTCTGCGCGCCGTTCGGCTGCAGCACGCCTTTGATCAGCTCGCGTGGGCGCCGAGGCCTTCTTCTCCACACCCACTTCGCGAGCATCGATGCCACGCCCTTTCCCGCCACGCTCTGCAAGCAGATCCGCGCTGTAGCTGTCGATGTCCCCGTCGTAGCTCTTCACCGTTCCGTCCTTGACGAGCCACAAGCGGTCGGCCGTCGCGGCGACGAGATGGCGATCGTGGCTGATCAGGATGACGGCGCCCTCGTAGTCCATCAGCGCATGGATCAAGGCTTCCCGGCTGTCGACGTCGAGGTGGTTCGTCGGCTCGTCGAGGATCAGGAGGTGCGGCTTGTGGAAGGTTGTGAGCGTTAGCAGCAGCCTGGCCTTCTCGCCGCCGGAGAGATTGGCGCACTTGGTATCGGCCTTCTCGATGCCGAAGCCGAATGTGCCGAGTTTGGTGCGCCGTTGCGCTTCGGTCGCGTCCGGCATCAACTGCGCCATGTAGTCATAGGGCGTTGAGGCCGGGTTGAGTTCGTCGAGCTGATGCTGCGCAAAATAGCCGACCTCAATCTTGGCCGCGCCGAGTACGTGCCCGTGCGTGGGTGCAAGTTTGGCGGAAATGAGCTTGGCGAATGTCGATTTGCCATTGCCGTTCTGGCCCAGCAGCGCGATCCGGTCGTCGTTGTCGATTCTGAGATCAAGGTTCGTCAGCACCGGCGGACCATCGCGATAGCCGGCAGCGGCATTCTCCAGCCTCAGGATCGGGCTTGCGATGGTTTTTTCCGGATTGGGAAACAGGAACGGCGCGACGCGCTCGTCCACCTGCTCCGCGATCGGTTTCATCTTGGCAAGTGCCTTGACGCGGCTTTGTGCTTGGCGCGCCTTCGTCGCCTTCGCCTTGAACCGGTCGATGAACACCTGAATGCGGCGGCGTTCGTCGTCCTGCTTCTTCTTGAGCTTCAGTTCCAGGCGCTGGCGCTCGCGTCGCGCCTCCTCGAAGTCATCGTAGCCGCCCGAGTAGAGCGTCAGCCGTCCCCGTTCCAGATGCAATATCGATGAGACAGCCGTATTCAGGAGATCGCGATCGTGGCTGACAATCAGCACTGTCTCCGGATAGCCCTTGAGATAGTTCTCCAGCCACAAAGTGCCTTCGAGATCGAGATAGTTGGTAGGCTCGTCGAGAAGCAGAATTTCGGGCTCCAGGAACAGCACCGAGGCGAGCGCCACGCGCATGCGCCAGCCGCCGGAGAAAGCGCGGCAGGGCCGCTGTTGTTGCGCCTCGTCGAAGCCGAGACCGGCAAGTATCTGCGCCGCGCGAGCTGGTGCCGCATGCGCGCGCATGTCCTGTAGCCGCATCTGGATCTCGGCGATGCGGTGCGGGTCGGTGGCCGTGTCTGCCTCTGTGAGAAGTGCAGCACGCTCCTGATCGGTCGAAAGCACCCACTCGATGAGGCTCGCTTCACCGCCCGGGGCCTCCTGGGCGACGTAGCCGATGCGATGGTTGCGCGGTATGCCGATGCTGCCTGCATCTGGCGACAGCTCGCCGTTGATCAGCCGCAGGAGTGTCGTCTTGCCGGCACCGTTCCGTCCGACGATTCCGACTTTGTGACCCGACGGAATAGCTACTGTGGCGCCGTCGAAGATCGGCTTGCCTTCGATGCGGAAGACGAGATCGTTTATGTGCAGCATGATCTGTGAGCAGGTCCAGGCGACTGCGGCTATTTCATTCAGGTCCCGCGCCGCCGCTCAGGCGGCAATCCCGATGCGCGCGAGGATGCGGACCATGACGAAATAGGCGGCTGCCGTCAAACCCGTCGAGATGGCGAGGCTAAGCCAGAATGTCCACCCTGCGCGCAGCATGAGCGGAAGGGCTACGAAGAAGACGAGCGACGGTAGAACCAGCCAGAAGATGCCCTGTGCAAGTGATGCGATGCGCTCGTTGTCGCCTGTGTCGTGCCAAAGCCAGATGATCGCCAGGAGAGACGTCAATGGCAGTGAGGCGATCAGCGCTCCGAGGAGGCTGGAGCGCTTCGCCGCCTCCGATATGGCTACAACCAGAATCGCGGTCAGAAGGACTTTGGCAGCTGCCGTCAACATGGCGCGACGCTCAACCGGCCACGACGGGCCGAAGCGTCTCGAACAGCAGGCGTTCCTGAACCGCAGAGTCGGATATGGCGATGTGCGCCTTGAACCAGTCGCGCACCATGGCGCAGACGCGTGCCGGCGGCGCGTTTGACAGCGCCTTGGGATCGGCAAAGAGCTGCAGGTCCGCCTGGCTCCATCCGAGCTTGCCAAGCTCGGCGGCGAGTACGTCGTAATCGCCCTTCTTCGGACGCTCATGCTGGGTTGGCGCTGCCTTGCCCGCAGCGATTGCCTCGAAGATCGTAAGCGCCTGCCCCTCCAGTTCCGGCGTGCTCTGCGGCTTGTGGAACAGGTCAATGCTCTTGGGGCTGGTCTCACCCTGGCTGATGAAGCCGTAGCAGATGTCGGGCCCCTTCTCGGCCAGCGATTGCAGATTGTTCAGGAACGCGGTGGCGATGGCCTTCAGCATCCCGGTGTCAGCCTGCAATGCATCGTTCGCATTCTGCCGGCGCAGCGCAACGAGCCCTTCTACCATGCTCTTTGTCGCATCGCGCGCAGGCGCCGCGCCGCTCCCGAGAGCGGCAGCCGCACTGATGCGCTCGCTGTACCAGTCGGGGTAGGCGCGCTTCATGTACTGCCATAGCTTGCTTTGCTGGTAATAGGCGTCCACTGCAGACGATGCATCCTCTATAGGCGGCGTTGCCGTAGGCGTGATGATGGATTCGCTCGCCGCAGCCTGATCCGCCGGCGCGTTGGTGACGGGGGATGATTGCGTGGGCTCTGCGGACTGGCGCGCAGGCGACGATGGTTGCTCGGACTGCGCCGGCCTCTGCAACGCTGCCGTCTCCTGTTGTGCCTTCATTTGCGGCGCGGGCTCGGCTTTGATGACCGGAACTTCGCCCTGCGACTTGCCGCTCCCCATCAGTGCGATGATGTCGTCTTTGTGGGAAACGACGTAAGCGAAGCTGCCGACGATCATCGCCAGAAGCACGGCGGCCATTGCGAGCTTCCGCCCGCGCCCGGTGCGGGCTGGCGTGGCATCGGCGCGCGACGTTACTGGCACGTAGGGCGCGGCTTTTGACTGGGCGCCGAGGCTCATTGCCGCGCCGGGGTTCGATGGCGAGGCTTGTTGGGCGGGTGCCTTCGGAGCCGCCGGACCGGTATCTCGCGGTCCAGGCCCGCTCATTGCCATTGGTCGCCCGGCGCTGGGTCCGGCATTGGCGGATGCCTGGGAATTTGCGCGACCAGGTGAGGGCGATGGGGCCTGCGCTGACGGGGCTGGGCGAGCCATCGCGACGGGTGCAGCCGCGCCGATCTCGCTCGTGCGCACCGCGGCGGCCGTGCCGGTCGGTTTCTCTTCCGCGCGCTGTGCGCCCCCCCCAGCCTCCTTCGAAGGTGAGGTCTTACGCATCTCTTGACCGGCAGAAGCGGTTTCTGCCGGTGTCTCGGGCGCCTTTGGCGCCGGTTCGGGAGCCATCGCCGCTGCTTGGTCAGAGAATACGGTCGTTGCCGGTCGCCACTCTGTAAACCCCGGCCGCCATAGCAGGTCTGAAGGCCTGAGGTGACCGTTCTCCACGAACAGCCGCATCTCGGTATCCGAGATCGGTCCGTGCTGTTGGCCGTCGCGGGCGATATACCAGAGGTTTTCCGTCGAATTTCCGGTCATGTTGGCCCGTTCATCCCCACTCGCATGTTCCGGGTGTGCCCTGGCGGTTGGTCTGCTGTCCCGCCGCACATTCTGGTTTGTGATTTCCCATTCCGATTTGCGCTGCGCGTGGTCCGTTAATGCTGATTAGCGACTTTTTGGGCCGAACGCTGGCCAGCGTCAATCCGCACGACGCAACGCAGCTGTTGGCGGACTGCGGCACTGGCCGCAAATTTCACATCCATCATCCGGTCGCCGCGACTTCGTGCGCCCGATGATGTGAGGTTCAGCCCGTTCTGTTGAACCCAAGATCCGGGCAATTGCACGGCGAGCCGCATGCCCTGTCGCGGAAATCCGCTTCCCGGCCGCTTGAAGGCGAGGGAGCCCACGGCTATAAGGCGCCGCGACCCACCAGTTGAATTTCAGCATAACGAGAGATCAAGAAATGGCCATCGAGCGCACGTTTTCCATCATCAAGCCCGACGCGACGCGCCGCAACCTCACGGGGGCGATCAACGCGGTTATCGAGAAGTCGGGACTAAGGATCGTGGCGCAGAAGCGGGTGCGCTGGACCCGCGCCCAGGCCGAAAAATTCTATGAGGAGCACAAGGAGCGCCCGTTTTATGGCGAACTCGTGGACTTCATGACCTCCGGTCCGATCGTATTACAGGTGCTGGAAGGTGAAGGCGCAATTGTGAAGTATCGCGAGGTGATGGGCGCAACCGACCCAGCCCAGGCCGCCGAGGGCACGATCCGCAAGCAGTTCGCAGTTTCCAAGGGTGAGAATTCCACCCATGGCTCCGATAGCCCCGCCTCCGCGGACCGCGAGATTGCTCTCAACTTCCGTCTCGACGAGATAGTCGGCTGACAACGCGGAATTCCGGCATAGAATTGAACCAATCGGCAGGCTCGGCGTTACATTGCGACGCCGAGCCTGCCGTTTATTCGATCAAGTCGCCGTGATGTCTATCAGGTTCAACGCGATCGACCGAAACCGGTTCATCGTGCGGTTGGTGCCACGCTACCGCACGATGACCTTGACGGGCGGTGCCCACAGGTGCCGCCCGTTTTCCTCGCACATGTCGAAGGGCTGCCGCGGCGCGTTCCTCAGGGTGTGAATGGCTCAAGTGCGCGGTGCCTGAAAGTGGAAGACGTTCGCGAAAAGATGACTGGATCGTGTGCATGTTTCCATGAAGCGGGATCCCGATGCGGTACCGTCACTGTGCGTAGAAATCCGCCATGGTCTTGAGTACGGCCTTCAGTTCTTCGGTTGCTTGCCCGGCCGCCGCATAATTCTTGATGCCCAATGCTTTTGCCTCTGCCGCGGGATCGTGGAAGCCCACCACGATTTTGCCGCTCGACGCGTCGGAAAAGACAGTGAACCTGCACGGAACGGCGAGCGAGATGAACGGATCCTCCTGGATCGCCTTGGCCAGCAATTGTGATTTGCAGGCCGAAATCACCTTGTTCTTGATTGTGAGCCCGTACTGCGTCATGCCGACGTCGATATCCTGAACATTCGTGATCTGCCAATTCGCGGCGAGAATCTCCGATTGCAACCGGTTGAACACCTCGAAAAACTCGAGGTTGCCCGGCAGATAAATGACAAATGCATCGCCCCGCTTTTCGACATCGGCGGCAGACGCGCTACCAATTGGAGCTGCTGCCGCGATGACTATCGCAGTGAATAACCCGGCAAGAAAACTGGGTATGAATCTCGACATTTTCATCCTCCCAAACCGTCGCGCGTTTGAAGCCTGAGGCCATTGAGCGACGGAAGTTTCGGCGCTGCTGCTGGTAGGGCCGCTCTTGTTTGACAGGTCGGTCGGCTTGCGATGAAAGTTATCATTGTCTGTGTCAGCGCTCAAAACGCGCTGTGGTGCGCAAGTCTGGTATCCTGCATCCCACAATCTTCGGTGTCGGCAGCCCGGTCGGTCACCGATGTTCGCAACGGCACGAAGTCACGCAGCAAACGCGCTTCAATTCAAGAAGCCAAAACGCCCGCGCTTTCTAGCCGGCGTTTTGTTGCAAATTCTGAAAATTCGCTCGCGGCTCAGTTGAGCTCGTGCATCTTGAACATGAGGCCGCCCTTGGGAGTAAGCGTCACGGTGGCGTTGATGCCAGCCGGATTGGGCCCGACATACTCGGGGCGGAAGCGGCGCAGCAGAAGCGCCAGCGCCAGCGTGTTCTCAACCTGGCTCATCGCACCGCCGATGCACGAGCGCTTGCCCGCGCCGAACGGGATATAGGAGTACTTCACCTGACGCTTGGCGGATTTGTCCATCCAGCGCTCTGGGCGGAACTCCTCCGGCTCGTCCCAGAAACGCGGATTGTGATGCGCCGAGTAGCCGAACAGCACGATGCGGTCGCCCGCTTTGATTTCCTTTCCGCCGATCACGTCGTCCCGCGCGGCGACGCGGATGAGACCCCAAACCGGCGGGTAAAGCCTCATGGTCTCCTGAATGACCGAGCGCGTGTAGATGAGAGCGGTGTAATCGGCCGCCGTCGGCTCGCGATCACCCAACACTTCCTCGCTTTCCTTGATGACGCGCGCTGCCGCCTCCGGATGGAGCGAAAGCAGGTAGAGCGCCCATGCGAGCGTGAGTGCGGTGGTCTCAGTGCCTGCCCACAGGTATTGCTTGATTTCGTCGATCGCCTGCTGCCGGTCGAACTCCGGGATGCTGGGATCGGCGACGCAATCCTCGATGAGCTTGAGAAGCGTCTTCTCACGCTGGTCGCGCGGGTTCGCCGCGATGACAGCCGGCGGCACGTCGGCCCACGCCTGCATCGCCTTGGCTGCATCAAACTCGGTCACCTCGTAGGTGTCGCCCGATTTCTTCTTCTCGCGGATGCCCTTGTGCTCCTGCACGTTCGTGTAGGTCTTCACATACTTGAAGACGACGTGCGGATTGAATGGCATGTCCCGGTCGAACAGCGCCTTGCAGATCATGTCGGCGGCGAGCGTCCAGGTTTGCTCGACCATCTCGAAACTCTCGCCCGACTTGGCGTATTCGGCCCACTGCCCCATCTTCTGTTTGATGGCGGCGGTGAAGAAGGGAATGTAGTCGGCGAAGGCGTCGGGATGGAACGCAGGCTGCTGCGGCATGCGGATTTTCTGCCAGAGCGCACCGTCGTTGGTGATCATCGACTTTCCAAAGATCGGCTTCAGTCCGTCGAAATACTTGATGTAGTTGTCCGCCTTGCTGACGAGCACGTGCTTGAAGAGTTCTGGCTCCGAAATGAGCACGACACGCTCCGATCCCATGTTGACGGGAATAACCGGTCCATAGCGCTCGGCCATCATGCACATGATGCGCATCGGATTTTCGGTGTTGCCCTTGAGCAGAGGCGTCAGCTTGAACCAGATGCTCTCTTCCTCGCCAAGCAGCTGGGCGTGCGTGTCTACGGCGTTCATTTACGTTGTCTCCAAGTCGTGCGCAGGCCGCGTGGGTCTCACGCCATTCCGGACGCAGTCGCCTTCTCCATGGTCCCTCTATTCACTGGGCCCTCGTACGAGGTCGCCTCCCTTGCACAGCGCGCGGCGTTGCTGCCGCTCTTATTTGGCGGCTTACCAAGTAGTAGGCTGCGCGCGCTTTGTATGTTTCGGCGGGAACAGCCGTGCAATCGCGCTCCCGTAGCACCCCAATTCATGCGAAGTCCACCTGACTGATCAAGTAAATGCAACTTTGGTTCCCGATACTGGCGCGCGAGCCACGTCCAATTCCCTGTAGCTTTGCCTGGAACTGGTGGCGACCGCGATGGCATTGACTGGTTAATCGGTGGATAGCCACTGCGCAGCTTGCCGCACTGAAATTGATCGAGCGCAAAAAAGCCGAGCGGTTACGGCGCCTTGCGAGCGCCGAGTGCGCCGCACTTCGTTGCTGGCTCACGCAAGGCTCAGGGCTTCAGCGCAGGGCTGAACAGGGGCGCCGGCGTATCGGTCGGGGGCGCGAACCGGATCTCCTCGTCGCTGACCCGCACTGCGCCCGAGGCAACGAGCCGCAGGGCATGGGGGTAGAGCTTGTGCTCGGCTTCGAGCACCCGGGCTGCAAGCGTATCGGGCGTGTCGCCCGCCAGCACGGCAACCGCGGCCTGTGCCACGATCGGCCCGGTGTCCATCTCCAGGCGGACGAAGTGTACCGTGCAGCCGTGGATCCGAACGCCCTCCCTCAGCGCCCGCTCGTGCGTATCGAGTCCCGGAAATGCGGGCAGCAGAGAGGGGTGGATGTTGAGCTGCCGGTTCTTCCAGCGGTCGACGAACCCGCCCGTAAGCATTCGCATGAACCCGGCGCTGCAGATCAGTTCAACGCCAGCGTCGAGCAGCGCCAGATGCAGCTTGGCCTCGAATGCCATCCGCGTGGCGTACTGTTTGTGATCGATCACGACGGTCGGGATGCCTGCGTCCTGGGCCAGCTTCAGCCCTCCGGCGGTCGGTCTGTTGGAAATGACCGTAACGATTTCTGCGGGGTAGTCGGGTGCGCGTGCCGCGTCGATCAGCGACACCATGTTGGATCCCCGTCCGGAGATGAGAACGCCAACGCGCAACTTCTTCATGTGCAACCCGCCTTCTCTCGCCATGCTAGTGTGGTGCCTCGCAATTGCCGACCAACACCGCGGCAGGGTTCTTCGTCGGCAATTGCGAGACAAGCACCACTCTAAGTTATTGACTGAGCTAGTGTCCTCCAGTCTCACAAATACCGGGGCGAAGGTGCGGCAATGGGGTCGGTATTTGTGAGACTGGACACTAGTCGCTGCATCTCGCGGCAATGTGCGCGCCGGCGCATCCCCTCGTTATGCCAGCTCCAGCGCACCGGTGTAGTGGACAGCCCAGGCGTCGCCCTTGCCCTTCGCCTCCGATCTCTCGCCCGTCGGCGGAATTATTGTGCCGATCACGACGGGCGCCTCGCCGGCATCGGCCAGCGCACTCATCACGTCGCTGGCGCGTCGGGCATCGGCAACCGCGACCATTCCGATCCCGCAGTTGAAGGTCCGCAGCATTTCGCTCGAATCGAGCCGCCCAGTCTTGGCCAGCCAGCCGAACACCGCCGGCACCGCGATCTTGTCCAGGTCGATGTGCGCGGCGACCGTCACTGGCAGCACGCGCGGCAGGTTTTCCGAAAGCCCCCCGCCGGTGATGTGGGAAAGTGCCTTGATTGCCCCGCTCGCGCCGCCGCCACCCGTTGCGCGCAATGCTGCCAATAGCGGCTTTACATAGATGCGAGTCGGAGTCAGCAACGCTGTCGCCATGCTCGTGTCATTCGCGAACGGTGCCGGTGTGTGCCAGTCGAGTCCCGCCTCCTTCACGAGGCGCCGCACCAGCGAGTAGCCGTTCGAATGCACGCCAGATGACGCTAGTCCGATCAGCACGTCACCCTCGGCTATATCGCCACGCGGCAGAAGCTCTCCGCGCTCCGCGGCGCCCACTGCGAAGCCTGCGAGGTCGTAGTCTCCATCCTGGTACATGCCGGGCATTTCGGCAGTTTCGCCGCCGATCAGGGCGGCTCCCGCCATCCGGCAGCCTTCCGCAATTCCCGTGATGACCGCTTGCGCGACCCCGAGTTCGAGCTTTCCACAGGCGAAATAGTCCAGGAAGAACAGCGGCTCTGCTGCTTGCACCACGAGATCGTTGACGCACATGGCGACCAGGTCGATGCCGATCGTGTCGTGGCTGCCCGTATCGATCGCGATCTTGAGCTTGGTTCCCACGCCGTCGTTGGCGGCAACCAGGATCGGGTCGACAAAGCCCGCACCCTTCAGATCGAAAAGCCCGCCGAAACCGCCCAGATCCGCATCCGCGCCGGGCCTGCGCGTCGCCTTGACCATAGGCTTGATGGCCTGCACAAGGGCGTTGCCCGTGTCGATGTCGACGCCGGAATCACGATATGTGATGGGCGGGGCGGCCGGTTTCTGGTTTTCAGCCATGGTGCCTCGGGTGCATGCGGCCTGCGGCATCGGGCCTCGCCCCGGCGGCGCCGATCAGCGCGGTCAGGCTGGCGAAAACCCCTTACTTTCGCCCGAAAGAGGCGGGAGATGCGGGGTCGTAGCAGGTCGGGAACGAGGCCGCAACATGGCAGAGCCCGGCTGCGTCACGGCAACCGTGGACAGGAACCGAATACGTTCCCATGGTCGGGGCACTCCGCGTTGGCAAACCAGAAAGAAGGGCTGTGTGCGCCTTCGATCCGCTCTGCCAAGATGAGGTCAAGTAACAGGGTGCGATGCGGAGGTTCCGGCGAGCATGCGGTACGCATCGGAGGGGAATTGGAACGATGACCATGATGAACAGGGGCGGGACACGTCGGCGAGAGCGTCGTCAGTGGAGCGGTATCGTTGCGCTCGGTGCGGCCATGACAGTTGCTCTAGCGGCGGTGCTTTCATCTGGTGCGGCCTTCGCCCGGCCGGCGAACGACAAGGTGTTCACCATCGCCAACTATCCCGTCCAGGCGAAAGCGGCCAATGCCGTGGCTGCCAAGGAGCAGGCCATCGCTGAAGGACAAAAGTCGGCGTTCCGATCACTGTTGAAGCGTCTCGTGCCGGTCATGGCCTACAGCAGGCTGAAGGCGCTCAAGGAGACCGATCCGCAGGGTCTCGTGGACGGTTACGTGGTCCGCTCCGAACGCAACTCGACGACTGAGTACATTGCCAGCCTCGACTTCTCCTTCCGTGCCGACGCCGTTCGCAACCTTCTGCGCCGAGAGGCCGTGCCATTCATAGAAGAACAGGCGTCCGAGGTGGTGCTAGTCGCTGCCGTCAGAGAGGGTGGCAAGCTGGCCCGTTCCGGCAGCGTCGCCAACGCCTGGCTCGACATCTGGCGCGACCTCGATTTGATGAATGCATTGACGCCGCTGAAGCTTGCTGAAATCAAGCCGTTCGTCCACGATGACACGCTCAACATGCTCGTCGCTGGCGATGAAAGTGCCAACCGTGTGCTCGCCAACGAGTACGGCGGCGAGAGCGTGATCGTTGCGATCGCCGAGGTCGATCAGCCCGGCCACCGCGTGCATGTCACGCTCGCCGGACGCGACGCGGTCGGGCCATTCAATCTGAAGCGCAGCTATCGCTTGTATGACGGCGATGTAGGCTACTCGATGGAGCTGGCGGCCGTCGTCTCGATGGGCGTCATCGAGGGGCGCTGGAAAGCGGTAAAGGCGCAGCGTTATGGCGGCGTGGCGGCTCTTTCGGCAGGTGGCGAGCCGGTCCGCATGCAAGTGGAATTCCAGGGCTTGGCGGAATGGACCGACGTTCATACGCGTGTGCGCGAGACCCCTGGCGTCTCAGATGTTCAGGTCGACGCCGTGTCCGCGCGAGGCGCTGATCTCCAGGTGAGCTTCCCTGGTGGCGGTCCCGCGCTCGCCGATGCCCTGGCAGCTCGAGGGCTCAGCCTGCGCAACATCGGCGGCAACTGGTTCCTGCGCTCAAGTTTCTGAACGCCTGGTCTCCGACCGGCGTACCGATCCACATACGCTTCGGTCGTCCTGGAGCCTGCGTGGCTGAGATGGAAGCGCTCATGCTTCGATCGAAGACGCAATTGAGGCTCTCGCACAAGCAGATTGAGCCGGCGGCGACGGCCTGACGTGATTCGAACAAAACCTGACCTGCCCCAGGTACCAGCTTGCAACACATCGCCCGATTTGCAAGCTTGCACTCCTGCGTTAAGGGGACGCCGGCAGGCACCTGCTGGAATGAGGTCAATGGATCAGGTCGAGAGTGTCTAACCTACCCAATTTCATCACGCTTGGCCGGGTCATCTTGGTGCCTGTCGTCTTCTGGCTCCTGCTTTCAGGCGAGATGCAGGCTGCGTTTTTCCTGTTCGTGATCGCAGGCATTTCCGACGGCGTGGACGGCTATCTGGCCAAGCGCTTCGGCTGGACGACGGAACTGGGAGCCTACCTCGATCCGCTGGCCGACAAGCTGCTGCTGGTATGCATCTTCATCGCGCTGGGGGTAGGCACGCAACTTCCACTTTGGCTCGTCATCGCCGTCGTATCGCGCGACGTTCTCATCGTTATCGGTGTCGTACTGTCGTGGCTTCTCGCCAATCCCGTCCACATTCATCCCCTCGTCGTATCGAAGTTCAACACGGTATTTCAAATTCTGCTGGCCGCAGTCGTCATGGCCGATGAGGGATTCCAGCTGGGCCTCGGTTTGCTGCGGTCGGTGCTGATCTGGGTGACGGCGAGCCTGGTCCTGGCCTCGCTTGCGGCATATGTGAGGACTTGGCTTCTCCACATGACGGGTTATGAATCTGTCCCCCCTCCGGGATAGGATCGCCGGCACGCGCCGCAAGGGGGGCGCTGAAACGGCAAAAGTGGAGGGGCGACATGCGAGCTGAGCGACAGGTCCTGTTCTGGATGGGCGCCGCCCTCCTGCTCGTTCTGATGATCGGGCTGCTGAAAGAGGTCCTGCTGCCCTTCGTGGCCGGCATGGTGATCGCCTACTTCCTTAACCCGCTCGCCGGCGTGCTGGAACGCATGGGACTTTCGCGCATGTGGGCCTCGCTTCTCATACTGCTGGTCGCGATCCTGGCCTTCGCCGCGATACTAATTTTCGTCGTGCCGCTGCTGGCCTCGCAGGCCCAGCAGCTGGCTCTTGCCCTTCCCGGTGAGATGGAACGGCTCAAGGGTATCGTTGATGCATGGGCGCGCGAGCAGCTGGGCGCGCGCTATCCCGCATTCGAGGCCGCATTGACCCAGGCGCTTGATGGCCTGTCGCAGAACTGGGCCGGCATCGCTGGATGGATCGCCTCGTCGCTCTGGGACCAGAGCCGCGCGGTGGTCAACTTCATCTCGCTGATCCTGGTGACGCCGCTCGTCGTCTTCTACATGCTGCTCGACTGGGATCCCATGCTCGCGAAGATCAATGGATGGCTGCCGCGCGCCCATGCGCCCGCTATTCGTCAGCTCGCCAGCGACATTAACGACGCGGTTTCCGCCTTCATCCGCGGCCAGGGCACCGTCTGCATGATTCTCGGCGCATTCTATGCGGCCGGACTCACGGCGGCAGGTCTGAAGTACGGTCTCCTCGTCGGAATCGCCACGGGCATTCTCACGTTCATCCCGTTTGTCGGCTGGGCGCTGGGCATGCTTACGGCCACCACACTCGCGGTCATCCAGTTCTGGCCCGACGCAGTGTCCGTGGCGATGGTCGTGGGCGTGTTCCTCGCCGGTCAGGCATTCGATGCCGGCTTCCTCTCGCCCAACATCGTCGGCTCCAAGATCGGCCTGCATCCAGTGTGGCTGATCTTCGCGCTTTTCGTGTTCTCCTACCTGTTCGGATTCGTCGGCGTACTCGTTGCTGTTCCGGTGGCAGCGGCAATCGGTGTGCTTGTGCGCTTCTCCCTGCAGATTTATCTGGCAAGTCCATATTACAACGGTGAAGAGGCGGATCCGGTTTCTTCTGGCCGAGAGACGCCAAACGCATGACGTCGACACCGCGCCAGCTCGTTCTCGACTTGCCGTTGCGTTCAGCGCTCGGCATGGAGGATTTCTTTGTTTCGGCATCGAACCGTGCTGCTGTCGAGTTGATCGACAGATGGCCGGACTGGCCGCATTGGGCCGCGCTCGTCGTCGGGCCGCAAGGTGCGGGCAAATCGCATCTCGGTCACGTCTGGCAGATTGCGTCGGGTGCTTCTGCAGTCGCTGCGGTCGATCTCGGCGAAAGCACAATTGAAATGCTGGAGCGCGACCGTGCCTTGCTTGTGGAGGATATCGACCGCGGTATTGCCGACGACCGCATCCTCTTCCACCTGCTGAACCTCGCACGCGAGCACAAGTTCACCATTCTAATGACCTCCCGCCTGGCCCCGGGCGAGATGACGATAGAACTGCCTGACCTGCGCTCGCGTCTGCGAGCACTGCCCCTGATTGCGATCTCGCCCCCCGACGAGACGTTGCTGAAGGCCGTTCTCGTTAAGCTTTTTGCGGATCGTCAACTGTCCGTTGAGCCTCATGTGGTCAATTTCATCGCCTTGCGCCTGGAACGCTCGCTGGCTGCGGCGAACGCCATCGTCGAGCAGCTGGACCACGAGGCGTTGGCGACCCGCCGACGCGTGACACGCGCGCTCGCCGCCGATGTGATGCAGGCCTCGGACGATGAGACCGACGAAGCCGGCCATGCAGAAGACGATCGCGGCGGCCCATGATGGTGCCTGCCGGTCAATCTTCAGCAAGGTAAGGATGCCCTCTGAGGAGCCGTGGATGACGAGCACGAAGTCAAAGAAGCCAGGAAGCGCCAGGACGGCAGCCCGCGCGCGCATGATGGCCGAGACGCCGCCGCCGGTCGGTCCGGAGCGCTACTACAACCGCGAACTGTCCTGGCTGCAGTTCAACAAGCGCGTTCTGGAGGAAGCGGCCAATCCTCATCATCCGCTGCTCGAACGGATGCGGTTCCTCGCGATCTCCGCCAGCAACCTGGACGAATTTTACATGGTGCGCGTGGCCGGCGTCTTCGGCCAACTCGCAGCCGGCGTATCGACCACGTCCCAGGACGGCTTGACACCGGCCCAGCAGCTCTCGGCCATTAACCGTTTCGTTTCCGGTCTCGTCGCACAAAAGCAGGAGATCTGGGAGGCGCTGCTCAAGGAACTGGGCGCAGCAGGCATTACGCTGGTCAAGGAGAACCAGTTGACGATTGCCGAGCACGCCTGGCTCGAGAACCTTTTCATGCACCAGATATTCCCGATCCTCACACCGATCGCGGTCGACCCCGCGCATCCCTTCCCGTTCATTCCCAATCTCGGACTTACACTTGCGGTGGAGATGGAGAATGCCGTCCGTGCGATGAACGGCCTCATCCCTATCCCCAGTCAGATCGAGCGCTTCATTCGCTTGCCAGATGGAGAGGCTGGTCACTCGCAGATCCGCTTCATTCAACTTGAGACGATCATCGGCATCTTCCTCGGCGCGCTGTTCCCCGGCTTCGACGTCAAGGCGCGCGGAGCGTTCCGTCTCATCCGCGACAGTGACATCGAACTTCAGGAAGAAGCCGAGGATCTGGTACGCTCCTTCGAATCGGCGCTCAAGCGCCGCCGACGCGGACACGTGATCCGCCTCGAACTCGAATCGCGCATGCCCGAGAACCTGCGCAAGTTCGTTATCGAGGAACTGGAAGTGGGCGACGAGTCCGTCTTCGTGAAGGAAGGTGTGCTGGGCCTGGCCGATGCAACACAGATGGTCGTCGCCGATCGCCCCGATTTGATGTTCCGACCCTTCTCGATCCGCTTTCCCGAACGAATCCGCGAGTTCAACGGAGACTGCTTCGCCGCGATCCGCCAGAAGGACATCGTCGTCCACCACCCTTATGAGAGCTTCGACGTCGTCGTGCAGTATCTGCGTCAGGCGGTGGCCGACCCCAACGTGATGGCGATTAAGTGGACTCTCTATCGTACATCGCGTGATTCACCCATCGTGCGCGCGTTGAAGGAAGCCGTCGAGGCTGGCAAGTCGGTGACTGCGGTGGTGGAGCTCAAGGCGCGCTTCGACGAGGCGGCCAATATCCGCTGGGCACGCGATCTTGAAAGCGCCGGCGTGCATGTCGTCTATGGGTTCATCGAGCTGAAGACGCATGCCAAGCTCGGTCTCGTCGTTCGCCGTGAGGGCAACGACCTGGCCACCTATTGCCACATCGGCACCGGCAACTACCACCCCCAGACCGCGCGCGTTTACACCGATCTCTCGCTGTTCACCAACAACCCGGCGATAGGTCGCGACGTGACGCGCATATTCAATTTCGTGACCGGCTATGGAGAGCCGGGCGTCTTCGAGCAGATGTCGGCCTCGCCGCGTGGCATCCGCGAGCGCATCATCTCCCACATCCGCGACGAGATCGAGCACGCGCGGTCCGGCCGTCCCGCCGCGATCTGGATGAAAATGAATTCGCTCGTCGACAAGCAGATCATCGACGCCCTCTATGAGGCCAGCGAGAATGGCGTCGAAATCGACCTCGTCGTTCGTGGCATCTGCTGCCTTCGGCCCGGCATTCCCGGGTTGTCGAGTCGCATCCGGGTCAAGAGCATCATCGGCCGCTTCCTTGAGCATTCACGGATCTTTTGCTTCGGCGGCGGCGAGGGGTTGCCCTCCCCGCATGCTGCCGTATACATCAGCTCCGCCGATATGATGCCGCGCAACCTCGATCGCCGGGTCGAGGCAATGGTCCAGATCCTCAACGCAACCGTACACGAGCAGGTGCTCGATCAGATCATGGTCGCCAACATGATGGACAATCAGCAGACCTGGCACATCAATTCGGACGGCTCATCGACACGCGTTGAGCCGTCGCCGGGCGAGGCGCAGTTCAACGCTCACAAGTACTTCATGACGAACCCGTCGTTGTCCGGCCGCGGCGCGTCACTGTCCGCAAGCCGTCCGCCTGCATTCCACTTGAAGGCCCGCAAGGCGAAATAGGAGAACGCATGTGACGGGCCTGAGTGACCATTTGTCGACTGCCGATCCCATGGCCAATCTTGAGCCCATTGGCGTTGTCGACATCGGATCGAACTCCGTTCGCCTCGTCATATACGACGGTCTCACCCGCGCGCCGACCCCGGTATTCAACGAAAAGGTCCTGTGCGGTCTCGGCAAATCGGTCGCATCCACCGGACACCTCGGCGAAAAGAGTGTCCGCTGTGCGATCCTCGCGCTGACGCGATTCCACGCCATCGCGCGCAACCTCGGCGTCAAGTCGATCAAGGCGATCGCGACCGCTGCCGTCCGCGAGGCCGTCGACGGGACGGACTTCATCAGCCGCGGCGCGCGCGAGCTTGGCGCGCCGATCGAGGTGCTGTCGGGCGAGAAGGAGGCGATCCTCGCGGCCAAGGGCATCATGATGGGTATCGTCGGCGCCGATGGCGTTGCCGGGGACCTGGGTGGCGGTAGCCTCGAGCTCATCGATGTCGCCGGCGACAAGTTGAACGAGGCGACGACGCTGCCGCTGGGCGGCCTGCGCCTGATCGACACTACGAAGGGACGCATAGACAAGGCCGAAGCATTGGCGGCGCAGAGCTTCGACTCTGTTCCATGGCTGAAAACCGGCAAGGGACGCCCGTTCTATGCCGTCGGGGGCACATGGCGTGCCCTGGCCAAGATGTACATGGAGCAGACCGACTATCCGTTACGCGTCATGCACGGCTTCTCGCTGCCGACCCGCAATGCGATCGAGTTTTGCGAGCAGATCATCAAGGCAAAGAAGCTGTCGGCCTTGCCTGGAGCCGGCGAGGTGTCCAAGGCGCGCAGGGGGGTGCTCCCGTTCGGGGCCGTGGTGATGCACCAGCTGCTCAAGAAGATGGAGCCATCCAACGTCATCTTCTCGGTCTTCGGCGTGCGCGAGGGCCTGCTCTATTCCGTGATGCCGCCGGAGGAGCGCCGCCGCGATCCGCTCCTTGCCTCGTGCGAGACCTATGCACGGCTGCGCTCGCGCTCCGTCGATCACGCCTTTGAGCTGTGTGCCTGGACCGACGTAATCTTCGCGGCGGACGGTCTCGGCGAGACGCCCGAGGAGCGGCGTCTGCGGCATGCCGCCTGCCTTCTCTCCGACATCGGCTGGCGGGCCCACCCCGACTATCGCGGCGAGCAGAGCCTGAACATAATCGCTCATGCCGGTCTGGGCGGCATTGACCACGCAGGCCTGATGTTCCTCGCACTCTCGGTCTATTTCCGACACGCTGGCTCAGGTGAGGCCAAGGGCGAGCACCTGTCGGAGCGCTTCAAGCGACTTGTCTCAAAACGCGCGCTCAACCGGGCGCGTATCGTCGGAGCGGCAGTCCGCGCGGCCCATATGCTGTCGATCGGCATGCCGGGCGTAATCGACGTGACGCCAGTGACATTCGAAGCCGATCGCCTCGTCCTCAATATACCGTCCGCCTTCGCCGGGCTAAGTGGTGAGCGGCTTCAGCGGCGCCTTGGTGTCCTGGCCACACTTCTTGGTAAAACACCGGAAATCCGCATCTATTCGTGAATTGACCTAACCGGCGCGAGGCCATTGCCATAATTCCGGCAAGTGTTCATTGTGTTCATGTTTGGCCCGCCGCGTGGCAAAGGCTTTGAGTTATGGCGGAGCTGATCATAAGGCGACATCACTGAGCGCTCATCTGGCGGCAGGCTGCGGTGTGGCTATTGGAGCCGGTCCCTCATCGCGAGCACTGGCGTCTCGACCCTTGGAATGCAGACACGATGGCAGGAGATCCCTATTCGGTGCTCGGGGTCGCACGGGGTGCCTCCGATGAGGAGGTGCGCAGCGCGTTCCGGCGATTGGCTAAATCCTGCCACCCCGATCTTCACCCCGGCGACAAGGCGGCTGCCGACCGCTTCAAGTCGCTATCGGCAGCCTACGACATCGTTGGCGACCCGGAGCGCCGCCGGCAGTATGACGCCGGCTTGATCGATGCGCGCGGCGAGACGGTCCGCCATCCATATGCCAACTCGGCCGGCGCCTACAGTGGCGGCACGTTCTCCGACGTCTTCAATGATTTTTTCGCAGATGCCGCCGGGCATGGCGCCCGTCCCAACGGCCGTCCCGGTTTTCACGTTCGCGGGCAGGACGTCAGGTACACGCTTGAGGTCGCATTCCTCGACGCCATCTCCGGGACCAAGAAGCGCGTCACGATGCCGGAAGGCGGTGTGCTCGACCTGGCCGTCCCAGAGGGCGTTTCGGACGGTCAGATGCTGCGGCTGAAGGGAAAGGGCAAGCCTGGGTTCGGCGGCGGCGAACCAGGCGATGCGCTCGTCGAGATCCACGTCAAGCCGCACCCCGACTTCCAGCGCTCCGGCGACGATATTCATATGTCGCTGCCCGTCTCGCTCGACGAGGCCGTGCTCGGCGGCAAGATCGAGGTCGCAACGCCGACCGGCCGCCTGCAATTGACATTGCCGAAGGGCACAAGTTCCGGTCGCGTATTCCGCCTGAAGGGCAAGGGTGTTCGGTGCAGCGCAACCGGCAAGCAGGGCGCGCTGCTCATCACCGTGCGTATCGTCATGCCGGACGAGATCGATGAGGGGCTCGCCTACTTCATTTCCGAGTGGAAGAAGAAGCACCCTTACAATCCGCGCGGTTGAGAGTGGTCGGCGTAGCGGCGCGCTGGCCGCAGCGACTCTGCAAACTGCCTTCGGTTCTTGAGTTTTCCGGAAAGGTGCGGCAACGATGGCATTGATTGCTTCATTTGGCGTGTTGTGGACTTGTCCGGGGGCTTGCTGAAGATGCAGAAGCAAACGTCGCGTCCGTTGGTCACGGTCATTACACCGACAACCGGAAATCCAAAACTGAGGGAAGCGCTTGAGAGCGTTGCATCGCAGTCTTATGCGAACATACAGCACTTAGTGGTTATTGATGGGCTTGAGCGGTCCACGGCTGCAAAGGCCGTAATTGCGCAACGCCCGATAGACGTCATCGAACTTCCCTATGCAACGGGCAAAGATCGGTTCAATGGGCACCTGATCTATGGGGCCGCGACGTTTCTCGCAAAGGGTGAATTGATCTGCTTTCTAGACGAAGACAACTGGATGGACCGAGAGCATGTCAAGAGCCTCGTGGCCGTCCTGAGAGCTGGGAATGAGTGGGCGTTCTCGTTGCGAAATATCGTTGATCAAGAGGGTCAGCTTATTTGCCCCGATAACTGTGAATCTTTGGGCAAGTGGCCGTCGATCTTGTCGCCGAAGGACTACCTGGTTGATGTGAGCTGCTTCCTTTTGCCAAAGGAACTTGCCGTAAAACTTGCTCCCATCTGGAATCGCAAGACACGCGAGCCGGGGGTTACGGAAGTCGATCGTATGCTCACGCAGGTGCTGCGCGACCGGACTCGTCGCTTCGACTCCAACTACCTCTATTCGCTCAACTACAGAGCGGGAAGCACAGGCATTTCGGTTAAGGCAAATTTTTTTATCGAAGGCAACAGGAAGATGGCGCAAAAGTTTTCAGGAAGATTTCCTTGGGATCCCCTGAGGCAAAAGCTTCAGGCGAAATAGGTGGAGTGTTCTGACCGGTTCGCGGCAGGGCGCATCTCTCGACGCATGGCAGCCGACCCACACCAATGTGTATTCGCATTGACGTCAATGGTTCAAATCGAGTGCGATCGAGAAAATGGCCAGACCAAAATCGAACGAGCAACTACAGGCGCTACTGGACAAGGCGGTTGATCTGCACAAGAAAGGAGAACTGGCCCAAGCCCATGCAGCATATGCCAAAATCCTGAAGCACCTTCCGACCGACAGCCATGTGTTGGGATTGCTTGCTGTCGTCAAGTTTCAGCAAGGCTTTTCTAGTCCGGCACTGGATCTCATTCGGCGTGCCCGCAAGCTGGATCCCAGAGACATCGGCCTCACCTTCAACCATGCGCGAATCTTGATCGAGATGCAACTTTATCAAGAAGCCGAAGCGCTTGCGAGGGAATGCGTCAGGGCGGAGCCCGATTCAGACCAGTTTGCAAATGCGTTGGGCGTGGTGCTCTTGAATACTGGACGGCCAGCAGAGGCGATCGACGAATTTCAAAAAGCTATACGGATCCAGCCCCATCATGCGGACTATCATGTAAATATCGCATCGGCGCTCGTTCGCCGTTATGAGGCTGAGCTGGCTGAAGCAGCCCTTGTGCGAGCCAGCGAACTTGCGCCCCAAGACAAGGAGATCCGTCTCGGGTTGGCACAGCAGTTCTACAACAACAAGAAATATGAAAGCTCGGCCAGGGAATACGCAGCGACGCTCTCGCTGGACCCGGAGAACTTGAAGGCGCAGTGCGGGTTGCTCCTTGCCAAAATGCGGGAATGTAGCTGGGCTGGCTTTGCCGAACTGCGAAACTCGATATTGAGCAATGTGGACCGCGCGCCACGTACGACAAGAGCCGATCCGCCTAGTCCATACGTCATTACCCTCGTTAGCGACTCTCCGGCAACATGCTTCAAGGCTGCGCAAGCCTCCTCTGAGGCCCGCAATGTGGAGAGGGTGCCGTCGAACCGTGTGAAGTTCTCGGCTTCAGGGTCGGGTAAGATCAGGGTAGCCTATGTCTCGGCGGACTACCGCCAGCATGCGACGTCATATCTTATCAGTGAACTCATCGAACTGCATGACAGGTCGCACTTCGAGATCATTGGAGTTTCTTACGGACCAAATGACGGGAGTGCGATGCGCGCCCGGATGGAGGCTGCTTTTGACACCTTCGTCGACATGGCCGATCTCTCGACTGGCGGCATGGTGCAAAGCTTGCGCGGAATGAACATTGATGTTGCCGTCGATCTTCAAGGCTTCAACCAGTTCAATCGAATGGAAGTCTTTGCCAGCCGCATCGCGCCTGTCCAAGTCATCTACCTTGGATGGCCGGGCACGTCAGGGTCGCGCTTCTATGACTACATAATCGCTGATCCGACAGTCATTCCACGCGAGAGCAAACAGTGGTTTTCGGAACAAGTCGTCTGGCTCAACGGCCCATATCAGCCAAATGATCGGAAGCGAAAGTTCGCAGTCCCCGCGCCGAGCCGGGTGGAGTGTAATTTGCCAGCGAATGCATTTGTGTTCTCGTGCCTGAACATTCCGTTCAAGATTCTGCCTGAAGTTTTCGAGTCATGGATGCGCATACTCGGCAAGGTTTCAAATAGTGTGATTTGGTTGATGGACGGCGGAGAAAATCTGAAGACAAATTTGCAACGGGAGGCTGCCACGCGTGGCATCGCGCCCGAACGGCTGGTCTTCGCGCCCCCATTGCCGAACTCCCAACACTTGGCTCGGCTGAGTTGCGCCGATCTGTTGCTCGACACAATGCCTTACAATGCTCACACAACTGCCAGTGACGCCCTCTGGATGGGGGTGCCTGTGGTTACCTGCTTGGGGACCGCATTTGCGGGTCGCGTTGCAGCGAGTCTGCTCAACGGTTGCCAGTTGTCGGAGCTTGTGGCGAACACGATGCAGGAGTACGAGGAGATCGCGGTGAGGATCGCTCTTGACCCATCCTACAAGGAGCAATTGAAGGCGCGACTTTCAGTCAATCGTCATACGGCCGAGCTTTTTGATACACCCCGGTTGGCGTGCGACATTGAGTGCGCCTACGCTGAAATGATGGATCGGCATAACCGAGGCGAAAGACCTTCATTCCTGGATGTCGCCTCCATAAGGCGATGAATGTCGCTTCGGCGCAATTCAATAGCTACAGGCCGGATTCGCAGCCATTGGCGGCTGATGCGGGACCTCAAGTCAGAATCGGAAGTCAGAATCCGGAACTCTAGAGCCTGATCGTCTGAGATGGAAGCAGCCATGCTTCCATCGAAGGCGTGAATCAGTCTCTCAAACAAAGAGATAGAGCAGGCCACGATGGTCAGGCCTGATTCAATCTCATACTGACCTGCTCTATTCCGTGGTATCTGCGCCGCCGACCCGATGCACCCTCACTTCGCCGTTCTTCAGCGACAGCGCGAGTTCGCCGCGCTTGAGTGCCAGTGCGTCCTCTCCGAACAGTTGCCTCCGCCAGCCATGTATGGCGGGCACGTCGGGAACACCCTGTGCGGCGAGACGTTCCAGGTCCGAGGTGTCGGCAATGAGCCGCGGCGCAACGCCGTATCGCGCGGCCGCCGACTTCAGCAGAACCTTGAGAAGCTCCACGGTCGCAGTCGCATCGGCCGACAGAGGCTCCCCCTGACGCAGCGCCGGCACCTCGCTCATATCGCGCTCCAGCCCGCGCTTGACCGCTTCAATGATCTCCCGAGCCCGGGCGGATCGTGAGAAGCCGTCCGACAAGCTCCTCAAACGCGACAGTTGCTCGGGCGCGGTCGGCGACTGGTTGGCGATATCGTAGAGCGCCTCGTCCTTCATGATGCGCCCGCGAGGCACGTCCTGCGATTGGGCCAATCTCTCACGCCAGGCGGCGAGCTCCATCAGTACCGATAGCGCCGTTCGGTTCTTCACCCTGAGCTTCAGTCGCTTCCAGGCATCTTCGGGATGGGTCTGGTACGTGGATGGGGTGGTCAGCACCGCCATCTCCTCATCCACCCAGGCGTGCCGCTCGGACTGGTCGAGCTGGTCCTTCAGGTAGGCATAGACCTGGCGAAGGTGAGTGACGTCGCCGAGCGCATAGACGAGCTGTTTGTCCGACAACGGCCGCCGGCTCCAGTCGGTAAACCGGGAGGACTTGTCGATGTCCTCTCCGGTGATTTTCTTGACCAGATTGCCGTAGCTGACCGAATCGCCGAACCCGCACACCATTGCCGCCACCTGAGTGTCGAATATGGGGTGGGGCAGGAGCCCCGCCATGGTCCACACGATTTCAAGATCCTGACGCGCGGCGTGGAACACTTTGACGGTCGTCTCGTCCGCCATCAGCTCCCACAGCGGATCGAGCTGAAGCCCGGCCGCCATCGGGTCGACGATCGCCTCGACACCGGGGCCCGCCAGCTGCACGAGGCAAAGCTTTGGCCAGAAAGTCTGCTCGCGCAAAAACTCGGTATCCACCGTCACGAAGTCGTGGGCGGCCAGCTGTTTGCAGAGTGTGGCGAGGTCGTGCGTCGAGGTGATAACTTGCATGAGGGGTCCGGATATACCCTACCTGCGTGGCCTTGTCGCGCCTTCCGGGACACGACTTTTGCTGCTGTGGGCAGCAGCCCGCGCCCGCCCTTGACTTTCCGGGGGTGGCGTGCGCTTTTCCGGCCCTTGAACCACGAATTTCTCAAGTTTCGAAGGACGAAGCGCCATGGCTAGGGCGAAGGCGGCGACAACGGCTGCAATGGAAACGGGGGCTGCGGCGCTGCACCGCTACCGCTCCCACACCTGCGGAGCGCTCACCGCCGCCGATAACGGTTCGGTTGCGCGCTTGTCCGGCTGGGTCCACCGCGTCCGCGACCATGGCGGCGTGCTGTTCATCGACCTGCGTGACCACTATGGCCTTACCCAGGTCGTGGCCGATCCCGACAGCCCCGCCTTCAAGTCCGCCGAGAAGGTCCGTTCCGAATGGGTGATCCGCGTCGACGGCAACGTGAGGATGCGCCCCGAGGGCACCGCCAACCCCGAACTGCCGACCGGCGAGATTGAGCTGTTCGCGACCGAAATCGAGGTGCTGTCCGAAGCCAAGGAGCTGCCGGTCCCCGTATTCGGCGAACCGGACTACCCCGAGGACTTGCGCCTCACCTATCGCTTCCTCGATCTCAGGCGCGAGACGCTTCACGCCATCATCATGAAGCGGCTGGAGATCACGCGCTTCATTCGGTCCGCCATGCACGATGCTGGCTTCAACGAGTTCCCGACACCGATCCTCACCGCCTCCTCTCCGGAAGGCGCGCGCGACTTCCTCGTTCCCTCGCGCATCCATGCCGGCAAGTTCTACGCACTGCCGCAGGCGCCGCAGCAGTACAAGCAGTTGCTGATGGTGTCGGGCTTCGACCGTTACTTCCAGATCGCGCCCTGCTTCCGCGACGAGGACCCGCGCGCCGACCGCCTGCCTGGCGAGTTCTACCAGCTCGACGTCGAGATGAGCTTCGTCGAACAGGAGGACATCTTCCAGACGATGGAGCCGATCCTCACCGGACTGTTCGAGAAGTTCTCGGAAGGCAAGCCCGTCACGAACGGCTGGCCGCGCATTCCCTACGACGAGGCGATCGCCAAGTACGGCACCGATAAGCCCGACCTCCGCAACCCCGTCGTCATGCAGGACGTGACCGAGCATTTCCGAGACTCCGGCTTCAAGGTATTCGCCGGCATGATCGCCAAGGACCCGGCCGTTCGCGTGTGGGCGATCCCTGCGCCGACCGGCGGCTCCCGCGCGTTCTGCGACCGCGTGAACTCCTGGGCTCAGGGAGAAGGGCAGCCAGGGCTGGGCTACATCTTCTACCGCAAGGCCGACGGCGGCGGTGATCTGTTCGAGGCAGCGGGTCCGATCGGTAAGAACATTGGCCCCGAGCGCGGTGAAGCAATCCGCCAGCAGCTGGGCCTTAGCGACGGTGACGCCGTCTTCTTCGCCGCCGGCACGCCTGCCAAGTTCTACAAGTTTGCAGGAGCTGCGCGCGACCGCGTTGGCCAGGAGCTGAAGCTGATCGACGAGGATCGCTTCGCGCTCGCCTGGATTGTCGATTTCCCGATGTACGAGTGGAACGAGGACGACAAGCAGATCGACTTCTCGCACAACCCCTTCTCCATGCCCCAGGGCGGCGGCGAGGCGCTCGAGGCTGCGAGCAAGGCGGGCCGCGACGCAATTCTGTCGCTGAAGGCCTACCAGTATGACATCGTCTGCAACGGCTACGAGATCGCATCGGGCAGCGTGCGCAACCATCGCCCAGGTACGATGATCGCTGCGTTCGGCATCGCCGGCATGGGACCCGAGGTCGTCGAGGCGCGCTTCGGTGGCATGTTGAAGGCGTTTCAGTATGGCGCGCCGCCGCACGGCGGCATGGCTGCGGGCATCGAGCGCATGGTCATGCTGCTGACCGGCTGCAAGGCCGTCCGCGACGTGGCGCTGTTCCCGATGAACCAGCAGGCGCAGGACCTGCTCATGGGCGCGCCGTCCGAAGCCGCACCCAGGCAGCTGCGCGAACTCTCCATTCGCGTCATGGCGGATGCGAAAAAGGGAGCCTGACGGCTGACTGGCAAAACAGACGCGGGCGCTGCTCGAATAACGAGGCGCCCGCCTGGTTCAGCGTGACGTACAGGCTCGAAACGATCGACTGGATTGTGTGCACGTTTCCGCGAAACATGAATGCGATCTATTGCGCCAGCGTATTCGACAGCGTCCCGACCCCCTCGATCGACACTTCGACCAGGTTCTTTGCCTCTTTCATCACACCGACTCCCAGCGAGGTTCCGCAGGCGATGATGTCGCCAGGCAGCAGCGTCATGTCTCGCGACAGCGCGCTGACGAGCGCTGCCGGCTGGAAGATCATGTCGCTTAGCGCGTAGTTCTGCCGTTCTGCTCCATTGAGTACGGTTCGCACACTGAGCTTGGCGGGGTTGAGGCCGGTGGCGATGGCCGGTCCGAAGATGCCGAACGTGTCGAAGCTTTTGGCGCGAGCCCACTGCGCGAACGTCGGATCCTTCGAGATGATGTCGGCGGCTGTGACGTCGTTGATGCATGTGCATCCGAAGATCGCATCCGCCGCTTGCGCTTCGCTTGCGTTCGAGCACGTCTTGCCGATGACGATGCCGAGCTCGCCTTCGTAGACGATCTTCCCATCATAGGACGGAGGCCGGCGGATCGCCTCTCCCGGTCCCATGAAAGCGCTTGGCGCCTTGAGCAGATAAAGGGGCTCGGCGGGCTCTGCTACTCCGAGCTTGGCGGCGAGTGCGTGGAAATTGTTCCACAGGCAGATCATCTTGCTTGGCACGCAAGGCATCTTCAGTTGAACGGCGCCGAGCGCCTTCTGCTCGCCGGTGGGCTGTGCCCCCATGAACATGTCGCCCTCGTGGACTTCAATCGTCTCACCGGAAAGTGTGCCGAAGCCTTCACGCCCGCTATCGGCAAATCTCACCCAAACCGCCATTCTCGCGTCCTCCAACGGTATCGCGCCATGTTGATGACTGCCGGGAGGTCGGCGCGCGTCGCCCGGCTTGCACGAACCCGTCCGTCGAACGGCGTGTCCGAAATCAGATAGCCAATCGAATTGCTCCTGGCCAGCGCGACCGCGAGTCTGCGGACTGCGGCGGATTGCGTGCCAGTCGCCGGGCGCCCTTCCGATGTGCCGATCCGTTACTCATGCGGGTTGCGCACGGCGCGAAGTCGTTGCGCACGAGCCCAACATTGCGCATAAGCGGGACCTCCGGCGGACGTGGTGGAACCGGTAGACACACGGGACTTAAAATCCCGAGACGGCAACGTCGTGAGGGTTCGAGTCCCTCCGTCCGCACCAGTGCTGTACGATCGCGGCTCAATCAAGCGGCACTCGCGATCGTCTCTTCGCACATTGACGCAGTGTGAATGGGCTGCTGCGACTCGCGCAATCCCGATCTCGCAAATCGCCATTTAATTGGACGAATCAGCCCCTTGGGACGTCGCCAATACGCCTTTCGCACCGCCGCATTCCTCAGAAAAGTGTGATACTTTGATGATCTGCAGCAGAAATCTGCTCCAACCTTTGTCCACGTTATGTGCCGCTGCACATCGGCGATTTCATACTGGATCCAATTGTTATTGTGCGCCGCATTTGCAGCTGAGACCAAATTGGCGCGCCATTCTCGGCATCGCGGAAGAGATTGCGTGCGCTGCACCAAGCTCAATGACCTGCGTCAGTCGCTGATCACGTCGATGTTGCGCCGCGAAAGCCTGACATATTGCACTCGACGCGGACTCGCTTTCACGTATCTTGATATCACGTGGTTTCGAATCGGGCGTCTGCCGTTAGCCTCATGGCGGCAGGTCCACGTGCTGAACCGCAGGTTAGATGACGCACTGGACGGGGGACGCCGCGGGTGAAGGAAGCTGTTTATTCGGTGGTCGCCAACACCGGCCTGATCTGTCTGGGTTTGGGTGCGGTGCTCACCATCCCGGCATTTGCCTACGATGCCTACTTCTGGCTGCCAGCTGCCATCGCCGCGCAGATCTGGTTGTGCTGCATTCGCCGCGTAGGACGTTGAGCTGCGAAAGCGCGCCTGAACCAGCACCCTTCTTGCCCCTGCCATGTCTAGACGATGGAAAGCAGTCGTTGGGTTTGTCCGGACCGCGTGCGTGTAGTCGGTCAACAGCCCGCAGAGACGGTTCTCACGCACATCATCGTCGGGTCCGAGGACCAAGACATCCGCGAATGCTTTCCCAGCCCGACCATGACGTCGACGCTTTTGTGCAATGCTTAGAATCCAACGTGCGTTGACGCGCGACGCCGTATCGGCCGGCCGGAGATCGAACTACATCAGCGCTTCCCGCATCGCCGTGCCCACCTGGCTCGCATCCGGCGCGATCAGCACGCCTGCCTGCTCCAGAGCCTTGATCTTGTCGGCTGCGGTGCCTGAGCCTTGCGTGGCGAGCGCACCTGCGTGGCCCATGCGCCGCTCCGGTGGTGCGTGGCGCCCCGCGATCAAGGCAACCACCGGCTTCTTCGGCTTGCGCTCGGCGATGAGTGCTGCAACGTCCTCCTCGTCGGAGCCGCCGATCTCGCCAATCAGGATGATGCCGGTGGTATCCACATCGTCGAGGAACAACTCGACAGTATCCCTGAGGCTCAGGCCATGTACGGGATCGCCGCCGACACCGACCGTGGTCGACTGGCCGAGCCCCGCGCGCGTCGTCTGCAGGACTACCTCGCTCGTCAGCGAAGCCGAGCGCGAGGCAATGCCGATGCCGCCACGCCGCGCATCCACAGTCGTCATCACGCCGAGCTGGCCGATGCCCGGTGCCAGCACCCCCTGGCTGTTGGGACCGACGAGCTTGGTCTTGGAACCATTGAGAGCCTGTCGCACGCGCACCATATCGAGCACGGGAATGCGCTCGGTCACGCACACCAGCAAATCGAGCTCCGCCTCTATGCCTTCGATCATGGCGGCGGCCGCATGCCCGGGCGGCACGAACACCAGGCTCGCAGTCGCACCCGTTGCCTCCTTGGCTTGTGCGACGGTGTCGTAGACCGGCAAGTCGAGATGCGTGCGCCCGCCCTTGCCCGGCACAACGCCGGCAACGAGCTGCGTGCCGTAGGACAGCATGCGCCCGCAATGGAAGGTGGCCGCGCGTCCGGTGAGTCCCTGACACATCACCTTGGTTTCCGGAGTGACGAGAATAGCCATTATGCAGCCTCCTTGCGTGCAGCGGTGACGGCGGCGGCCGCGCCCTCCGCCATGTCGTGCGCGTCGATGTAGTCGACACCGTTGTTCTTGAGCACTGTTGCGGCGAATGCAGCATTGTTGCCGGCCATGCGCATGACGATCGGCACGCGTCGGCCCGAACGGCGCATGGCGATACCGATGCCCTCTGCGATCGTGTCGCAGCGCTGCATACCGCCGCCGTGAACGTTGACGTAGATCGACTTCACCGCCGGGTTCTTGAGAATGAGACCGAAGCCATGCGCAATGTCGAGGCTGGTCGCCGTCGTCCGGATGTCCATGAAATTGGCAGGCTGCCCGCCGGCATCGACAACGAGATCGTGCGTGGCCAGCGCCAGTCCCGCACCGTTGACGACGAGGCCGATATTGCCGTCGAGACGCATGTAGTTGATCTGTCGCTGCTGCGCTTCCACCTCCGCGGGATCGGCGGGGGTCCTGCTGGCGGCGCGCAGCTTGGCGAGGTCGGGGCGCCGGAAAAGCGCGTTGTCGTCGATGGTCATCTTCGCGTCGAGCGCTACGAGCTCGCCGTCCGAGGTGATTGCCAACGGATTGATCTCGGCCTGCGTTGCATCGAGGCCTATGAAGGCGGCCGCCAGGTTGCGCATTACGGTGACAAGACCGGCCCGCAGCCGCGCGTCCGATACGATGAGCTGGGCGAAGGCGTCGAAATCGCCTTCGAGCGTCTGGCCGCTGAGCGTGAGGGGCAGTCGCTCGACAAGGTCGCCACCGGTTCCTACACGCGCCTCGATGTCCTCCCCGCCATTCTTCGAGGCGAGCATCACGACGTGCCCGCTGCGCTTGTCGATCGTGATGGCCAGATAGAGGTTGTGTGCAATGCGCACCATTTCCTCGATATGCACCGCTTCGACGGGTGTTGCTACGCCGCCCGTCTGAGAGGTCACGAGCTTCGAGCCGATCAGCTGTGCCGCGGCCTTCTCCACCTCCTGCGGCGTCGAAGCGAAACGAATGCCGCCCGCCTTCTTGCGGTCGCCGGCCAGCACCTGCGCCTTCACGACGTAGGTAGAAGCGCCCAGACGCCGCGCGATCTGCCCGGCCTGGTCGGAATTGCGCGCCGTTTCGCCGACCGGCATGGCAATGCCGTATTCTGCAAGCAGGCGTTTGGCTTGGTGCTCGAATAGGTCCATGGGCCCCTCCCAGGGTCGCTGCAGTCCGTCTGCGTGCAAACGCGTCGCGGCTCTTTATTGTTGGTTGAGAGTGCCCCGTTGCCGGAGCAATGTCACTGTGCGAGCCGTCGCATGCTTGTTTGTGGACCGGTGTACGGACGTCACCCCTGCGGACAAGAATAAGCTGCCGCCTGGCATGCCGCTCATCAACCGATCATCCTGGAAAACTCCGGCAAGACGGCTGCATGCCATCCGCCTCGGCTTCCCGTGGTTGCCGACGCAGTCGGTTCGGTCTGCGCCGACGAGCTGGCGTCTTCCGCTTCTGATTATGTGGTATATGGTATACCAAACCATCTTGCCTGTCGAGATGTTCCGCGCGTGAAGTGCCAGTGGCCGGCGATTTTGGTCGCGAAACGGGTTCGTGGATGGACCGCCGTCTGCGCACGACGGCGGTCGCCCCTCAGCCCCGGTGGCGAAAGACGCCAAACCGCATGCCAAGGTAGCTGAACCCCATGGCAACGACCGTTGCCCCGACCATCGCCAGAAGCGGCGCCACGTCATGTCGTACGATCAGGATTGTCGCGTAGACGGCATAGTTGAGCGCCGCCGCGGTCCAAGCCACGGCGGCATAGCGTCCGAATTCGGCAAGTGTGGGTGCTGTCGCAACGTTGAAGGTCAATCGCCGGTGGGAGAGCCAGCCCGCCACCATCGCCAGGGCGATGGCAATGAGGCGGGCGCTGAAGGGATCGAGACCAGCCTGACGGGTCAACACGAGAAGCACCACGGCGTCGACGCTCAATGCAATGAGTCCCGAGGCGAGAAAGCCGCCGCCGTGGCGCACGAGGCTTTGCCGCATGGGTGCTGCCTCGACCGTGCCCGGTCCGGCGCGGACGGCTCCTGTCTTTTTGGCATCGGTCCCTGAGGCAGGTGGGTTCGTCTCGTCGCTCATCTCACCCCCGCCGCCACTCGGCTCCAGTCGATCAACCCATCAACGCCGTCACGGGGTGGGTGGTATATATGCGGGGTCAGCACGTTGTCATGAGCAAGCACGTCGAGCTCGGCCGCGCGGCGTAAAGTAATGGAATCGAGCGCTGCAAGTTCCTCGCTCGGCACACCAGGATGGCACATCACGAGGTGCAGGCCGCCCGCGCCCCGCAGAGCGGCGTCAAGATCGCCCTGCACGTCTGCAATGCTCGCACCGAACCCGGTCACGCCGGCAAAACCGTCGTTGGCGGGAAGGCCGGCGACCGCAAGCGACTTTGCAAACCCGGCAGAAAGTCCGGCAAGCACCATCGCCTTCGCGCGCGCCCCCGAACGTGTCAGCAGCGTACTCAGCATGTCGGCCGGCACGCGAACCAACGGCTTGCACCGGGCATCGCGATAGAACCGCAAGACTGCCGAAATGAGCGCCTCGCGCACGATGGGAAGGGCGTGCGCGTGCTGGTGGCCGTCGATGAAATCGGGCCTGTGCCCGACGATCTCAGTGAACTGCGCAAGCTGCCGGCCAATTTCCGCCTCCACCTCGGTGCCGTCGACGCGCCGCATGACCGCTCGCCGGACGAGCGTTCCGATCTCCGGCAGCACGCCATCCGGAGCCAGTCCCGGCATTGGGCCGAGCGGTGCGCCGAGCGTGAGATTGACATGCAAGCCGGCCGCGATGTCGGAGCGAAGGGCGGCAAGCATGGGCCCGTCCTGCAGCCAGCGCCCGAGTGTCACGAGTGCGCTCGTACCCGAAATGCGCCGTGCCTGGCCAAGCCGCGCAATTCCCTCGCTTACGCCTTCGGAGATCGCGAAGTCGTCGGCAACCAGGAGAACGTGGAGCGCTGCCGCCGTCATCATGCGGGCCTGTCGCCTGCCGGACGCGCATCGCTTAAGCGCCGCGTATCGCCCTCGACGGCCTGAAGCCCCACCGTCTCGCCCACGATATAGAGCGGGCGCGCCTTCACTTCCTCGTAGACCCGGCCCAGATACTCGCCGATCACGCCGAGCGAGATCAGCTGGACGCCGCCGAAGAACAGGATCGAGACGATCAGCGTTGGGTAGCCGCGTACCGGGTTTCCAAACAGCATCGTATCGATGACGATGTAGGCGATCGCTGCGAGCGCGACCATTGAGATGAGCAGCCCCAGGTACGACCAGACCCTGAGCGGGATCGTCGTGAACGAGAACAGGCCGTCGAGCGCGAAGTGCCACAGCTGCCGCGGCCGCCAGCGCGATGGAGTCTTGTCCTCACGGTCCGGCACCTCGAAGGCGACGCCGAGCGACTTGAAGCCCACCCAGGCATACAGACCCTTGTTGAAACGTGCACGCTCACCTAGCCGGTTGAGCGCCGCTACGGCGCGTCGGCTGAGCAGGCGGAAGTCGCCAGCGTCGTCGTGCAGCCTCGTGCCCGAGAGCGCGCGAAAGGTGCGGTAGAAGATGCGAGCGAGGAACCGCCGCGCCGGCCCGTCGGCATTTCGGTCGGTGCGCTTGCCGTAGACGATATCGTATCCTGCGCGCCACCCGGCGATGAGTTGCGGTATGACTTCTGGCGGATGCTGGAGGTCGCTGTCCATGATGATGACGGCCTCGCCGGCCGCATGCTTGAGGCCTGCCGCAACGGCGATCTCTTTGCCGAAATTGCGTGACAGCGATACGGCCTTGATTCGCGGGTCGACGTCGTGGCGCGCCTTTACGATAGAGAGCGTGCCGTCCGTCGAGCCGTCGTCGATGATGATGATCTCGAAGGAAGCGACCTCCCGTTCGAGCACGGGCAGCAGGCGCACGAGCAGCCGGTCCAGCCCGCGTTCCTCGTTGAGCACCGGTACGACAACAGAAAGAACCGGAACATGAGGCGATGGTCCGGTAGCGTGCTCGCGGGGCCTTGTGGGTTCTTGGGTCACGTATGTTTGCCGCCGATTTGAGCGGACTCCCGAAATGGACAGGTGCGGCGGGTGGCCGCCCCGGTCTCGAATGCGATACTCTTTTCCGCTTCTGCTTGCCTGACGTCCAGGGCGGAAATTAGAGGTTCGTGAACGACGCAAATGTTTTTTGGAATGATGCTCCGGCCTGGGTAAAGAACGAATTCCAACCGTCCTGCCTTGGGGAAACTGTGGCACTGGGGGCACTCTCCACAGGTCGAGCACCTGTCCAGTCCCCGTCATTGTGCCGCCGGTGCTAGAAGGGCGCCGAACCGGTCGCGACATTAACTAGTGTTCTGGATCTGACCTTTGATTTCCGGCCGAAAGTCGTCAAACGTCAGTGAATCCAGAAAACCAACCAAACAAGTGCCAGGGTTCCAGGCTGACGCGCTGGTGCCCGATAGGGAACCGAGATCAGAGTCGGAAAATCAGGTGCAAGGTCGTCACAGCAGACCGCACCGCTTCAGATTGGGAGAGCGACGTGAATATCTGCATGATCGGCGCGGGTTACGTGGGCCTTGTCTCGGCGGCTTGCTTCTCCGAGTTCGGATGGAAGGTGACGTGCGTCGACAAGGATCCGGGGCGTTTGTCGATGCTGGAAGCCGGCAAGTCCCCAATCTATGAGCCCGGGCTCGATGACCTGTTGACGCGCAACATGCGAGCAGGCCGGCTGCTCTTCTCGTCAGATCTGGCGTCGGCGGTGAAATCGGCCGACATCGTGTTCTTGGCCGTCGGCACGCCGATGCGCCGCGGTGATGGCTATGCCGACCTCTCCTACGTTTATGCCGCGGTGGAGGAGCTGGCGCCGCACCTCGAAGGCTTCACGGTTATAACCACGAAATCGACTGTTCCGGTTGGCACCAGCCGCGAAATCGAACGGCGCCTGAAGGCGATCCGCCCGGATGCCGACTATGCAGTGTGCTCTAATCCGGAGTTCCTGCGCGAAGGTTCTGCGATCCAGGACTTCACGCATCCCGACCGAGTTCTGGTCGGCACCGACAGCGCGCGCGCCCGCGAGGTCATGGAGCGTCTCTACAAGCCTTTGTCGTTGCGAAACGCACCCGTCATTTTCGTTTCGCGCGAATCCGCCGAGCTGGCGAAATACGCCGCCAACGCATTTCTCGCCCTCAAGATCAGCTTCATCAACGAGGTTGCCGACCTGTGCGAGGATGTGGGTGCCGACGTGCAGGAGGTCGCCAATGCCATCGGCCGCGACCGCCGCATCGGCGACAAGTTCCTGCACCCTGGACCAGGCTACGGCGGCTCGTGCTTCCCCAAGGACGTTTCCGCACTGATAAGGACAGCGCGCGAGACGAAGTCGCCGCTGTCGATCATCGAGCAGGTGCAGCGCGTCAACGATGAGCGCAAGATTTCGATGGCCGGTCGCATCGAGCGCGCCGCCGATGGCGCCCTGCGCAACAAGACGGTGGCCGTACTCGGAGTGACGTTCAAGCCAAACACGGACGACATGCGCGACGCGCCGAGCCTCGTCATCGTGCCGATGCTGCTTGAACGAGGTGCGAAGGTGCGCATCGCCGATCCCGAGGGGCGCAAGCATGCCGAGTCACTACTGCCCGGCGTGGTCTGGTGCGCAAATGCTCTCGAAGCGGCTGAAGGTGCTGATGTGCTGGTCGTGCTGACGGAGTGGAATGAATTCCGTGCTCTCGATCTCAAGGCGCTGCGCCAGCGCATGGCCGGTGACGTCCTTGTCGATCTGCGCAACATCTTCAATGCCGAGTCGGCACGCGAGCAGGGTTTCCGCTATACCGGAGTCGGACGCCGGACCAAGTGACGCGCGTCGAAAAGGGGACGGATCCGAGTCGGGAAGTGGGCCTGGAGCAGGCGACTATCGTGCATCTGGCTTGTCCAGGACTGCGCCCGCGCTAACGCTCCCGGAATGCCTTGGCAAGCTGATCCTCGATCGGCTTGATGAGGTAGGAGAGTGCTGTTCGGTCCTCGGTTCGGATCTGCACGTCAGCGGGAAGCCCCGGAACGAGCTTCTGCCCTTGGATCTTCTCGAGTTCGTTGTCGGCGATCGCTATTCGCACGGAGTAGTAGGTCTGTCCTGAACGCTTGTCTTCGCTCAGGTCCGCGGCGATCAACTTCACCGTGCCGTCGATCTCAGGTGTCGTTCGACGATTGAAGGCGGCAAAGCGGATCTTTGTTGTGGCGCCGGGTTGGATCTGCTCGCGGTCGCGCGGCGCCACCCGGGCCTCCAGTGAAAGCGCGTCGTTGTCCGGCACGATCAGCATGACCGGATCGCCCGGCGTCACCACACCGCCTACAGTGTGAACCGCGAGCTGGTGAACGACGCCGGTGTTGGGAGCGACGATGTCGATGCGCCGGAGCTGGTCCTCCGCGGCAATGCGGCGCTCATTGAGTTCGGCAAGGCGCACCTGCCCTTCGCGGATCTCCGCTGCGACGTCCTTCTTGAAGTCCTGCACGCGCTGCAGGATGACGCTCTCCACCTCTGCGATCCGTCCCTTGGCTTGCGCGATGCCGGCCTCGATCTGGCCATGCTCGCCTTGCAGGCGCGCTGCCTCGCGGCGCAATGCGATCATTCGTGACATCGTGACGAGACGTCGCTGCTCCAGAGCGGAGAGGCTCGTGAGTTCGTCGCCGATAAGCTCTATCTCGATCGCCTTGGCGGAGCGTTGCGCGCCGAGGCCGCCGATCTCGTTCTCCAGCTGCTTGATGCGCTCCTGCAGCTGCTGTTGCTGCCCGGCGAGCGAGATCTTACGACTAGCGAAGACGGAATTCTCGCTAACTATGATCTGGCGGACAGCGGGTTCGGCTGAGCGCGCCATTAGCGTCTGCGGATATTTAACGCTCTCCGCGCTGGACTGCTCAGCGTAGAGGCGGGCCAGTCTCGCACTGGTTTCGTCTGCTTGGTTGGTGATGATCTGGAGGCTCGCCCGGGTCTGGGTATCGTCGAGCGTGATCAACAGGTCGCCCGCGGTGACGTGGTCGCCGTCGCGCACATGGATCGCTGCGACGATGCCGCCGGTGAGGTGCTGCACCTTCTTGACGTTGGAATCCACGACGACTGTTGCGTTCGCGATCACTGCGCCTGAAATGCTGGTTCGCGCCGCCCAGACAGCGATGCCCGCGAGCAGCAACGCCGTCACCGCAATGCCGCCGATGATGAAGGGAAGAACCGCAACCGGAGGATCGGCAGGCAATCTGCCGATGCGAGGTGAGTGTTGGTTCGCCTCAGTCATCGACGGCTCCCCGGCCATCGCCTGGCGCGCCTGTGGGCGCCCGAGGTTCGACGGCATTGCCATCGGCTGCCGGCCTTGGGGGGTTGCCCGGAGGCGGTTCCAGAACGCGGCGCAAGACTTCGTCGCGTGGTCCGAAGTCCTGTCTCATCCCATTGGCAATAACCAGCACCTTGTTGAGGCTGACGAGCGTCGAAGGTCGATGCGCCACGACGACCGCAATGCCACCTCGTCGGCGGATACCTAGGATTGCTTTGGTGAGCGCATGTTCGCCCTGCTGGTCGAGATTGGCATTGGGTTCGTCGAGAACCACAAGGAACGGATCGCGGTACAGGGCTCGTGCCAGAGCGATGCGCTGGCGCTGGCCGCCTGAAATGCTGCCGCCTGCTTCCCCGATTTGCGTCTGGTAGCCGTTTTCGAGGCGTACGATCATCTCGTGGCATCCTGCTGCGGTCGCAGCCGCGATGAGTTCCTCGTCCGCGGCGGCGGGGTCGAAGCGTGAAATATTTTCCGCAACCGTCCCGTCGAACAACTCGATGTCCTGCGGCAGATACCCGATGTGGCGGCCGAGTTCGTCCGTTGGCCATTGCGCGAGTTTGGCGCCGTCGAGGCGCACCGCCGAAGCCGGATTCGACGAAGGCCAGACACCGACCAGCGCGCGCGCCAGGGCAGACTTGCCTGACGCCGTGGGGCCGATTACGCCCAGCCCGTCGCCGGCCGTCAGCGTGAATTCGATCCCCCTGAGCACCGGGTGCTGCGCTCCTGGGGGCGCGACGAAGAGCCGGGAAACGTGCAGTGACTGCCGGGGCGCTGGAAGGCAGATCCGATTATCCTGCTGCGTGTCCATTTCTTCCGCTTCGAAAAGCGCGATCAGGCGGCGCAGGCTCTGGCGAGCCGAAACGAACCCGCGCCAGTGCGCGATGACACTGTCGAGCGGAGCCATGGCCCGAGACATGGTGATCGATCCCGCGATTATGGCGCCCGGCGAGACCTCCCCCGCAATTGCGTAGTATGCACCAAGGCCGAGCATTCCCGATTGCATGAGCAGCCGAACGACCTTGGCCAGCGTGCCCATCAGGCTGGTTGCATCCGACGCATTGGCTTGATGCGCGAGGTAGCGCGAATTCACCTCCTGCCATCGCCGGGTGAGATGTCGTCCCATGCCGAGAGCCTGGATCGCCTCGCCGTTGCGCCGTGTGGCTTCCGCGAGTCCAAGCCGCTCGCGATAAGTGGAAGCCGCGGCGGCCGTCGGAGCCTTGCCCAGGAACTCGGCAAGCGCAGCGAGGATCGCGAGCACCACGGCGCCAATCATGGCAAACAAACCCAGGACAGGGTGTAGAAGATAGATGATGCTGAGAAACAGGGGCATCCAGGGTACGTCAATCAGCGCTGCCGGTCCCATCCCCGACAGGAACGTGCGGATCTGGTCGAGGTCGCGGATTGGCTGAAGCGATGCATCCGCGCGCGGTGCCGCAGATGTGCGCGAGTATAGAATTGCGAAGATCTTGCCCGACACAAGCCGGTCAAAGCGCAGCCCGACGCGACCCATCAGACGTAAGCGAAAGAAGTCGAGCATACCAAACGCGCAGTAGAGGCCAGCCATCAGGATCGAGAGGCCTATCAGCGTCGCCACGCTTCCCGACGGCAGCACGCGGTCGTAGATCTGCAGCATGTAGAACGCCCCGGTCAGCGCCAGGACGTTGATCACGCCTGAGAACACGCCGACGGCAACGAGAACCGCCGTTTGCCTTCTGAGCGCCGCGACGATGTCGTTCGAGACGTCTTTCGAATGTGGGGTCATGCGTCATGTGGGTTGCGGGAAGCCAACCCCGCTCGAACGAAAGATGGGCCGGCGTCGGAATATCGTTACCCGAATAATTCTAATGCCTGATCGTTGAATATGGAAGCGCCGCCGACTCGCTCTGGGTCAAATTTTGCGGCCCGAACAAGTGCTTAATTGCGTTCAGATTTCACTTGTTGGCATGCCAGTCAGGCGCCCGGACCGCCGGTGCGAACGAGGCCGATCTTGACCGAGCCGTCCTTCTCTCGGACCCGGATTTTGGGTGGCGAATCCGGGAACCGTGACGTGACGATCTGCTCCAGGATCTGGGTCACCGCGGTCTTGAGTCCAATCGCCGTGATGATCCAGGGAATCGGACCGCTGCGCCAGTCGCGAGGCTCCAGACGCGGCTTGGCATCGGCGATGTTGGCCAGGCGAGCGTCCACCTCCGGCGAGACCATCGCCCAGAGTATGGCGGCTACTGGGGCAACGATGCCGCTGTCGGGATCGCGAGCTTCGACGATTGCAATTTGGTCCAACCCGAGTGGCGGTCCGACAAGGGACTCGATTTCCGATAGTGTCGCGTTGCGATGCTCAGGGCTGCGCATCATGATGGCTACGACCGCGCCGAGACTGGCTGCCAGTGCTCGTGAACGTGCCGTCGCGGTCTCGAGGTCCAATCCGCCTTGCGGCTGGCCGCTCCCGGCAGGCTCCATCGAAGAAGAGGAATCGGGATTTTTCATCTGGGTCGGCCTTTGCTTGCGAGAGATACTGCTTTGGCGGGTGGTGGGGCCCGCGCTGCCGGCCCAGATGCGCTCATGGCGGAGTGGACCTGAAGACGTGGTTGGGAGAACCAAGCAAGTGCCAGTTTGACGTTTATCCGGCGATGGTCAATGGAATGATCTCGGCAACGGGGCGAGGGCGATTCCCGCGCGGTCCCGTCTCATTTGCCACTGGTTCAATAGCATAACAGGTCCGGCTGAACCGATGCGCTCGACGCTTACTTGCCGTTTCGCGAAGGGCGCACCGCTTTGGCCTACCGTGATGGCGTGCTGATGCAATACGACACCGCCCTGCCCATCGATGCGGTGCTCGACCAGCTCGGCGCCGCGCTGGCCGCAGCGCCGAATGCGGTTCTGATGGCGCCGCCCGGCGCCGGCAAGACGACGCGCGTCCCCTTGGCACTCCTGGATGCATCATGGCGCGGGGACAATCGTATACTCGTGCTGGAGCCACGCCGCATCGCCGCGCGCGCCGCTGCCGATCGCATGGCGCAAACGCTGGGTGAGTCAGTCGGTGAAAGGGTTGGCCTGCGCGCGCGCCTGACCTCGAGAATCAGCCGCAAGACCCGCATCGAGGTCATCACTGAGGGCGTCTTTACGCGCATGATCCTTGACGATCCCTCGCTTGAAGGCGTTGCCGCCGTACTGTTCGACGAATTCCACGAGCGCTCCCTGGATGCCGATTTCGGCCTCGCCCTGGCGCTGGATGCGCAGGCGGCGCTGCGGCCTGATCTTCGCGTCCTCGTCATGTCAGCCACGCTCGAGGGCGCGCGCGTGGCAGGCTTGCTGGGCGATGCTCCGGTGATCGAGAGCCAGGGACGCGCCTTTCCCGTCGAGACGCGCTACATCGGTCGCGATCCTGCCCGCCGCATCGAGGACGAGATGACCGACGCGATCCGCCGTGCGTTGGGCGCGGAGCCGGGTTCGATCCTCGCATTCCTGCCTGGCCAGGGCGAGATCCGCCGCGTTGCCGAGCGCCTCGCGGAGCGCATCGACGACACCGGAATCATCATCGCTCCGCTCTATGGCGCAATGGATGCGGCAGCCCAGGATCGCGCCATTGCACCGGCTCCGTCCGGCAGACGCAAGGTCGTGCTTGCAACCTCCATCGCGGAGACCTCGCTCACCATCGACGGCGTGCGCGTCGTCATCGACAGCGGCCTCGCGCGCGTACCGCGCTTTGAGCCGGACATTGGCGTCACGCGCCTGGAGACGGTGCGCGTATCACGCGCCTCCGCCGATCAGCGCAGGGGCCGCGCCGGCCGCACCGAGCCGGGTGTGTGCTTCAGACTCTGGGATGCTCCCCAGACGCAGAGCCTCTTGGCCTATGCCGCGCCGGAGATCCAGTCGGCTGATCTCGCGGGGCTGCTGCTCGACTGTGCGGCCTGGGGCATTGCCGATCCCAACACATTGTCATGGCTCGATCCACCGCCGAAAGCCGCTCTGGCCGCGGCACGCGAGGAATTGCTAGCGCTCGCCGCAATCGACAACGACGGACGAATAACCGCTCTGGGACGCGACCTGCGCGCCCTCCCGCTGCCCCCGCGCCTGGCCGCAATGTTGAAGGCAGCCGCGCGGCATGGCGCCGACGCCACTCGCGCGGCCACCCATATCGCCGCACTTCTGGTGGAGCGTGGCCTGGGCGGCTCCGACACCGACTTGGTGCGTCGACTGGAAGCATTCCGACATGACCGCTCACGGCGCGCAGCCGACATGCGCCGCCTTGCCGATGGCTGGGCCCGGCTCGTTGCACACCAGTCAGGCGTGCCCAAAGCTGACAATGCGCTTGCGGCCCAGGGCACGCGCTTGCAGGCCACCGGCAAGCCGAACACCTCCGCCTTTGAGCCACCGCCCGAAGTCGCCTGCCTCGCCGCGGCCTACCCGGAGCGTATCGCCAAGGCGCGCGGTGCGCCGGGACAGTTCCTGCTTGCCAACGGCCGAGCCGCCGCCGTCGAAGCCACGGATGCGCTCGCCCGCGCCGCCTTTCTGGTCGTTGCCGAGATGCAGGGCTCCGCCGCGAGCACGCGCATCCTGCTCGCGGCGGCCGCGACGGAGCGCGACATCATCGCAGTGGCAGGTGAACGCGTCGGTGAGCAAGATGAATGCGTCTATGACGAGGCCGCTGGAGCCGTGCGGGCCCGCCGCGTCCGCCGATTGGATGCACTGGTGCTCTCGTCCGAGGCGCGCGCCATCGAACCCGGAGAAGATGTATCCTCGACACTTGCCGAAGGCGCCGCGCGTCGTGGCATCGATCGTCTGCCATGGAGCAAGGCGCAAGCACAGCTGCGCGACCGTGTCGCCTTTCTCCGTGTCACCGACCCCGCGTCCTGGCCGGACCTATCCGACGGGGCGCTGGCCCGATCTGTCGCCGATTGGCTGGCTCCCTATCTTTCCGGCAAGTCGCGCCTCGCCGAAATCGAAGCGGCCGATCTCGGCAACGCCCTCGATGCCTTTCTGCCCTTTGACCTGAAGCGCCGCCTCGACGCGGAGGCGCCGACGCATTTCGAGGCGCCCACCGGCAATCGCCATGCGATTGACTACGAGGGCGCAGGAGCACCGCGTCTCTCGATCCGCGTGCAGGAGCTGTTCGGTCTCAAGGAGCACCCCGCGATTGCCGGCGGACGCCTGCCGCTGACACTGGAGCTTCTGTCGCCCGCGCACCGGCCGATTCAGGTGACGCGCGACCTGCCGGGATTCTGGAAGGGCTCATGGACGGACGTCCGCACGGACATGCGCGGTCGCTACCCCAAGCATGTCTGGCCCGATGATCCGGCTACCGCGACGCCCACCGCACGCGCAAAGCCCCGCGGCACGTGATCCAGGTTGATTGTGACCGCTCGAGGCGTGCTATCTAGTGTTCTGGATCTGACGTTTGTTGCTCGGGCGAAGGTCGTCAAACGTCGGTGAATCCAGAACACGAACCCAAAACACGAACCAAAAGAATCTAGTGTTCCGGGCTGACGCGCAGGTACCCGGCAGGCAACCAGGCGTCAGAGTCGGAACACTAGTCGCGAACGAACCGCCACGCTTTCACCCCTTATCCCCACGCCGCAGATCTGCCCAGGAGCCCCGATGTCGTCCGCCTCCGCAAACCCGCCGTTCGATTGGCAGGATCCATTCCTGCTCGCCAGCGAACTGTCTGACGAGGAGCGCATGGTCCAGGACACTGCGCACCGCTATTGCCAGGAACAGCTGGTGCCGCGAGTGCGTGAAGGCTTCCGCCACGAGAAGACCGATCCTGCGATTTTCCGCGAGATGGGCGAATTGGGACTTCTCGGCGCAACCATCCCCGAGACTTACGGAGGCGCCGGTTTAAACTATGTATCTTATGGCCTGATCGCGCGCGAGGTGGAGCGCGTCGATTCTGGCTACCGCTCAATGATGAGCGTGCAGTCCTCGCTCGTTATGCTGCCGATCCACGCCTTCGGCTCGGAGGAACAGAAGCAGAAGTATCTGCCCGGTCTGGCCGCTGGGGAGTTGATCGGCTGCTTCGGCCTCACCGAGCCCAATCACGGCTCCGATCCGGGCTCCATGGCGACCCGAGCGAAGGCCGTTGACGGTGGCTGGCGCCTCAACGGCAGCAAGACCTGGATCTCCAATTCGCCCATCGCCGATGTTTTCGTCGTCTGGGCCAAGACTGACGACGGCACCATCCGTGGCTTCGTCCTTGAAAAGGGGATGAAGGGACTTTCGGCGCCGGCGATCCATGGCAAGATTGCATTGCGCGCCTCGATCACCGGTGAGGTGGTGATGGATGACGTTCTGGTGGGCGCGGATGCCATGCTGCCGGGCGTGTCGGGCCTGAAAGGGCCGTTCACCTGTCTCAACTCGGCGCGTTATGGCATCGCATGGGGAGCGCTGGGTGCTGCAGAAAGCTGCTTCCACATTGCCCGCCAGTACGTGCTCGACCGCAACCAGTTCGGCCGGCCGCTTGCCGCCAACCAGCTCATCCAGAAGAAGCTCGCCGACATGCTGACCGAGATCTGCATCGGCCTTGGCGCATGTCTGAGGCTCGGGCGCATGAAGGAGCGGGGCAGCGCGGCGCACGAGATCACCTCGATCGTCAAGCGAAACTCCTGCGGCAAGGCGCTGGAGATTGCGCGCGTTGCACGCGACATGCTTGGCGCCAATGGCGTCTCCGACGAGTTCGACGTAATGCGTCACATGGTGAACCTGGAGGCGGTCAACACCTACGAAGGCACTCACGATGTGCACGCACTGATCCTCGGCCGAGCAATTACCGGAATAGCTGCGTTCAACAACTGAAGAATCTGACGCGACAAGCGAAGTCCCAGATGGGCTCAGTTATGGCGTCGTGCGGGCACCCTCGAGCATGATCGCCACCGGTTCGGTCGGCACCAGCTTGCGGCTCCAGTCGTTCCAGCCGTCGGTGCCTTCCGGAAACCAGTAGAGCCGCGTGTAGCCGAGCCGTCCCGCGCGCTTCATGGCGTTCCACGACATCCAGCAGTCGGCGTGACAGAACAGGATCAGCGGATGCGCCTTGTTGCCGTTGGTGAGCCGTTGAAGCTCCTGGCGGAAGTACCGCTCGACGTTCGCGTCGATCACCCCGCGCCCGACTTCCGGCAGCCATACGGCCCCAGGCAGGCTGGCATGCGGGTTGGCCGTCCGCCAGCGGCCCGTTGCCGGGTCGTATCCAGCGCCCGTGATCGGCGATACATCGACGAGCACGGCCTTCTCCCCTTCGACGAGCCGGTCGATGTCCTCGATCCACACACGCTTGCCGACGGGAGGCTTTTCGGGCACCGCTGCCTGATACCGTTCCGTTCTGTAGCCGGTGGCCGGATCGATGTGGTCCCCGAGGCGCTCTTCGCTGATTGCGGCAGGTGAAAATCCAAGCGCCAGTCCCGTGAGACACGCGGCGGCGGTCCACCTGAGCCGCGCGAGCGCGCGACCGAAAATGGCGAATGTCAGTGCGCTCATTTCGAATTCGGCTTGATGGCGACACCCCACGGATAGCGGCCGACTGTTACGGATTTAACCGCCTGCAGCTTGGCGACGTCAATGAATGTCACGTCGTTCGAAACCCCGTTGGTCGACAGCAGCAGGTCTTCCTCCGGAGTCAACGCAAGGTGCCATACGCGCTGGCCGACAAGGATGTATTTGATGACCTCGTGGGTTTCCGCGTTCACGACAGCAATACGGTTCGACGGCCCGAGCGCCACAAAGGCCCGCTTGCCGTCGCGGGTCAGCTTCACGCCCACCGGCTGGATGAGATCCGCACGCACACCCGGCACCTGGAACGATATGGTCTTCTTGACCGCGCGCTGCGCCATGTCGATGACCGCTACGGTGCCGCCGATTTCCGACGAAACCCACAGCTCTTTGCCGTCTGGCGTGAACTCCGCATGACGCGGGCGCTGGTCGACGAGGATGTTGTCTGTCACCTCGAATGTGCTCGTGTCGATGAGGTGCGCCATGTTCGTCGTTTCCGACGTCGTGACGGCAATGGCGTTGTCAGGGGATATCGCCATGCCCTCTGGCTCGACGCCGACATCAATCTGTCGGATCACCCTGCGCGTTTCGAGATCTATGACGGTTGTGACCGCATTGTCCTCGTTGGCAATGTAGATGCGCTTGTTGTCGGGCGAGACTGCGAATTGCTCAGGATCGTCGCCAGACGGCAGATCGTAGAGATGCTGGTCCGTGGCAGTATCGAAGACCTGCACCGCGTCGCTGTCGCTGGCGCAGACGAAAAAGTGCTTGAAGTCGCGCGAGAACGTGATCCCGCGAGGCCGCTGTCCGACGGCAAAAGTACGCACCACGCTCTGCGTCCCGGTATCGATTACCGAAATCGTGTTGTCCTTCTCGTTGGAGACGTAGGCTTCATGCGCGTAGAGGTGGCCCGGATCGGCTGCGGCAACAACAAGCGAGGCCCCCGAAAGAGCGAGAGTTCGTGCCTTAACTTTTGCCCGCATCACCAAGAGCATTCCTTCTCGCGCGTTTCCTTGCAGGCCCCGGCGTGCCCTATCCATATTTTCTGCTGCCACGGCGAGCCCCACATGCCGGCTGCTCCAATGCCAGTGTTCTGGATCTGACGTTTGTTGCCCGGGCGAAGGTCGTCAAACGTCAGTGAATCCAGAACACAAACCAAGAATGACTAGGGTATCGGGCTGACGCGCCAGGACCCGATAAGGGACCATGCGCCAGAGTCTGAACACTAGGGAGGCCGGCAACGCAGCCCAAGTGTACTATGGTACAATATAACAATTAGATTGCGGGAAACGATGAAGCGAACTTGGAGCGCACCGCGCTTGCCGGCGGCCACACACGAAGGTGCTGTTCACGCTCTTGCCGCGGCTCATGCACTATTTGGCAATTTTATCCGATGTGCCGGCTCGACTATGTTCGTCGTCAACAAAAACAACAATGACCCCCTGAAGGAAACGCGGAGTGCTTTGATGGTCTCTCTACGCATCTTGACCGCTGCGTGCTTGATTGGCGCGAGCCTTGCGGCGACTGCGGCAAAGGTAAATGCGCACGGCGACGTACAGCCGCAACCAGTCGATACGACCGGTCTGGATAAACTCGGCGAAGAATGGCGCGAGAAGAATCCCTACAGCGGCAACGAGCTCGCTATCAAGATCGGCTCCTCGGGCTACAATCAGAATTGCGCGCGCTGCCACGGCCTGGAGGTGATCTCCGGTGGCCTTGCACCTGATCTGCGCTACCTCGAGAAGGGTGATACCGGCGACGAGTGGTTCATGGAGCGCATTCGCCGTGGTGCCACCATCAATGGCGTCACCAAGATGCCGGCCTTCGAGGGTATCCTAAGCCAGGAAGCCATGTGGGCGATCCGTGCATTCATTGAGTCCAAGCACGACGACAGCTGAGCAGGGCGGCGCGTGTCAACCATGCGCAAGCACGGGTCCCCCGGCACGCGTTACTTGCGGGCGAGGCTCCTCGCGGGCCTCGCTCCCGTCTTTTCTTGCATGTTGCTCGTCGGCGTGACCGAAGTGGCTCCAGGGCCTGCGGCAGCGCGTCCGCTCGACGATGTGCTTGCGAGCGGTGTGTTGAGGGTCATCGTCTATGACGACTTCGCACCCTTCTCGTGGACGCAGGCCGACGGCGCGGTGAAGGGTATCGACGCCGACATCGCTCGCGCAATCGCCGCCAGGATGAGTCTCAAGCCCGACATCATCGCGCGCATCGCCGGAGAGGAGGTTGACGACGACTTGCGCTCGAATATCTGGCAAGGCCCGCGCACAGGCGGCCAAATCGGCGACTTCATGATGCATGTGCCGATCGAGAAGGAATTCATCGCGCGCAACAGTCTCGTCGGAATCTCGAACGCCTATCACCATGAGCAGGTTGTGCTTGCGGTCCATCCCGACATGGTCGATCCCGCCGCCGGAATGGCTGCGTTCCGCAACGCCAAACTCGCAGTACAGTTCGCAAGCTCGGCTCACTACTTCGTAATGTTCGCCGACAACGAGGCCTACAAGTCGAATGTCAATCCGTACCGCAAGGTCAAGGACGCTATGGAGAGCTTTCTCGCCCGCGAAAATGCTGGCATCATCGCTCCGCGCTCGGAAATCGAGGCACTGTTGGGAGACGAACGCGAGGCAGTGCTGATTTTGGAGCCGAAGTTCGACACCGATCTGCGGATGGCCTGGACGATCGGAACTGCGGTCAAGCAAGACAGCCGCGACACTGGATATGCAGTCGGTAAGGCCCTGCGCGAATTGGAAGCTTCCGGCGAACTCGCGAGGATCTTTGCGAAATATGGTGCGACGCGCGTTCCGCCTCCGGTTCCGTGACGTCGCGCTCCGGGAAATTGCCACGACTTTTTCGAAAGGCATTGCTCCGGGCCTTTCTGGAAAATGATCGTTGGGAAAGCGGAACGCAGTTGAGGTGATCGAGAAATGAACCGCGCCATGAAGACGTCCCTGGCCGGATTGTGGACCTGGATTGCGCGCAAACGCTCCCTGGGCGCGGCTGCCGCGCTCATCGGCGCCATCGCCTGCAGCTCGGGTGCAGGCGCGGCGCCTGCCGACGACCCGCTGCAGTCGATCATGTGGACCGATATGAAGGAGCAGTTCTTCGGCACCGATCCTGTCGTGTTCGACGATCGCGTGAAGGTCGCTGTTCCGCGCGTTGTCGAGAATCAGGCGCAGGTTCCGGTAACCGCGGACGCGCGTGCGCTGCCAGATGTGAGGAAACTCGTTGTCTTTGCCGACCTCAATCCTATTCAGCATGTCGCAACGCTCGGCATAGGCAGGGCCGCGCCCTTCATCGCGCTGCGCATGAAGGCGGAACAGGCGACACCGGTGCGCGCGGCCGCCCAGACCGCAGACGGGGTCTGGCACGTCGGCAGCGTGTTCCTCGATGCAGCCGGCGGTGGTTGCTCCGCGCCGGCCTTGGCGCGCAAGGATGCCGATTGGTCGCAAACCGTCGGTCACGCGCAAGGAAGGCTTTATCGCGAGGTCGATGGGTCGGTGCGCGTGCGCTTTCGCGTCCGTCATCCCATGGATACCGGTCTCGCCCGCGACAACACACCATCCTATTTCATTGAGGGTCTCGAATTCAGGTCGCAGGCCGGAGAGCAGCTCGCCACGCTAGAACTGCGCGAGCCGGTTAGCGAGGATCCGACGCTGACGGTACTCGTGCGCCTGCCTCTGGAGGATGCGGGGCTGACGATCCTTGGACGCGACAACCAGGGCGAGACGTACAGCTCGATGATTCCAGCGTCGTGGCGCCAGGGCGCGGTCACGGCACCGTCCGCAGGGAAGGAACGCTGAGCGATGCGGCGAGCAGGAGGCGATGCTTCTAGGTACCAGATGTTGCCGGTCCGGTCGTGGTCAGGAATGTTCGCGCACACGGTAGACGATTCGCGAGAAATCGCGCGCCGCGCCGCGCTGAAGCGGCTTGCGGCACTTGCAGCGCTGCCCGTAATCGCCGGCGCATTCGACATCGCCGCAGCCGCTCCGCTGAGTTATCCGCTGAAGCCCGTCCGCATCGGTGAAGGTATCTGGGTCTTGTACGGGGTGCCCGAGCCGATTGATCGCGCCAACGGCGGCGCCATCGCCAACATCACGATTTTCGACACCGCAGAAGGCGCGGTCGTCGTCGATACAGGACCCTCCAGGCGCTATGGCATTGCGCTCGATGCATGTGTGCGGGAGCTGACCGGCAAGCCGGTCGTTCGCGTCTATCTCACGCATTTCCACCCCGATCACGTCTTCGGCAATCAGGCATTCGACGCTCACGCAATCGCTACGCCCCAAGGCGTCATAGATGGCCTGGCCTCCCTGGGCGAGGATTTTGCCTCCGCCATGTATCACGCGGCAGGCGACTGGATGCGCGGCACCGAGCTGGTCTTGCCAGCAAAAGCAGTGACGGATGGTGTGGAGGAAATAGGCGGCCGCCGCTTCGCTTTGAAGTCGCTGGGCGGCCACACGCCCTCAGATCTGGCGCTCATCGAAGAGACGACCGACATCCTCGTTGCAGGCGATCTTGTTTTTCTGGATCGCGCACCGACGACGCCCCATGCCGATCTGAACCGTTGGCGCGAAAGTCTGGGGGCATTGGCTGCCATCAAGGCAACGCACGTCGTGCCGGGCCATGGTCCTGTTGAGGCGACGTCGCGCGGGTTGGAGCAGACACGCGAATGGCTGGATTTGGTCGAGGAGACGATCCGCGCCGCATTCGACCGCGGACTTTCGATCAACGAGGCGATGGCCATTCCGCTCCCTGCGTGGACCGACGAGATCGCGCTTTCCCGCTACGAATTTGAGAGATCCGTCATGCACTTTTTCCCCAAGCTCGAAGCTGGCCAGTGGCCGCGTGTCGACACCAAGATCTGACGATTCCAAAACGTATTGATCTTGTTGTTGCGCGCGAATTGCGAAGCGCGTTTTGCGCAACCGTTCACCCTGATAAAGCCTGCGCTTGGCGATGCGGAATTGATCCGCATTCGCGTCTTTTGAGCAAGCGACTTTGCACTGTGAATCGGCTGCAAAACGCAGGTTTGTACTATTTGGCAATAAGAGCCGAAAGGCCCCTGAGATAACTTCGCTCCTGGCCCGACTTCCATTCTGCCGCCGAGAGCCCGTCAAAGGGGAAGCAGCCAGGAAAACAACCAAGGGGATTGCCCAATGAAGACCTGGATATGGTTTGCGACCGCGAGTGCGCTGTCGCTGTCGCTGACGATGGCTCAGCCGTCGCTCGCTGATGTTACGATCGATGACATCGTCAAGGATGCCGAGACGACAGCGGATGTCGTCTCCAACGGTCTTGGACCGCAGGGCCAGCGCTACAGCCCGCTCAAGACCATCAACAAGGATAACGTAGCCGGCCTCGTTCCAGCGTGGGCGATGTCGTTCGGCGGCGAGAAAATGCGCGGCCAGGAGAGCCAGCCTCTGGTCAAGGACGGTGTGATGTATGTCACCGGTTCCTATAGCCGCATGTGGGCCATCGACACCAAGACCGGCCACGAGATCTGGCAGTATGACGCGCGTCTGCCCGAAGGCATTCTGCCGTGCTGCGACGTGATCAACCGCGGCGCCGCCATCTATGGCGACAAGGTCTACTTCGGCACGCTGGACGCAAAGCTCGTCGCACTCGATGCCAAGACCGGCAAGGTTGTCTGGTCAAAGAAGATCGACGACTTCAAGGCCGGTTTCTCCTACACAGCCGCTCCGCTCATCGTCCCCTCCAAGGCACATGGCCCCATCATCGTCACCGGCGTTTCCGGCGGTGAGTTCGGTATCGTTGGCCGCATCGAGGCCCGCAAGGTCGACACCGGCGATCTCGTCTGGTCGCGCCCGACGATAGAAGGCCATATGGGCATGTTGAACGGCAAAGACTCGACCATGACCGGCAAGAAGAACGCGACCTGGCCGGGCGACCTGTGGAAGACGGGCGGTGGTGCAACTTGGCTCGGCGGCACCTACGACCCCGATACGAACCTGATCTTCATGGGCACCGGCAACCCCGCGCCGTGGAACAGCCACATGCGTCCGGGTGACAACCTTTACTCCTGCTCGCGACTGGCTCTCGATCCGGAGACTGGCGAGATCAAGTGGCATTTCCAGACGACGCCCAACGACGGCTGGGACTTCGACGGTGTCAATGAGGTCGTGTCCTTTGACCTCAACGGCACGAAAGCCGCCGCCACTGCCGACCGCAATGGCTTTTTCTATGTACTCAATCGCGAGAATGGCAAGTTCATCGGCGGCTATCCGTTCGTGAAGAACATCTCCTGGGCGAAAGGCATCGATAAGGAAGGGCGCCCCATCTACGTGCCGGAAAATCGCCCGGGTAACCCTGCCAAGTCGAAGGACGGCAAGAAGGGTGATCCTATCTTCGCGGTGCCGAGCTTCCTGGGTGGCAAGAACTGGATGCCGATTGCCTACTCCAAGGACACCAAGCTCTTCTATGTTCCTTCCAACGAGTGGGGCATGGACATTTGGAACGAGCCTGTCACCTACAAGAAGGGCGCGGCCTACCTTGGCGCGGGCTTCACCATCAAGCCGATCTTCGACGACCACATCGGTTCGCTGAAGGCCATGGACCCGGCCACGGGTGAAGTGAAGTGGGAGTACAAGAACAAGGCTCCGCTATGGGGCGGCGTTCTGACCACGGGCGGCGGACTCGTCTTCTTCGGCACGCCCGAGGGCGAGCTGAAGGCCATGGACGACGCCACTGGCAAGCAGCTTTGGTCCTTCAACACCGGTTCGGGCATCGTCGGTTCACCCATCACCTGGGAGCAGGATGGCGAGCAGTACATCTCCATCTTGTCCGGTTGGGGTGGCGCGGTTCCGCTGTGGGGCGGCGAGGTTGCCAAGACGATCGCCCACCTGAACCAGGGCGGCATGGTCTGGACGTTCAAGCTGCCCAAGAAGACGGCGCAGAATTGATTGGCACGCGCCCACATGGCGCCGCCGATCGGGGGGTGCGGGGCGAGCGGAACGATCCGCTCGCCCCTTTTTTCTTCAGATTCGGCTCTCGGCGAGCCTGGTCGGCACGGTAGTCCTTGCCAGCGCCGCCTGGGTTTGGAAAAGTGTGAGAAAACAATGCAAGTGAGTGACCAGATCCACTCCGTTGCCTGGGAGGCCAACACTGTGCCGGCCAGTTTTCTCGTCGTTGACGATCATCCGCTGTTCCTAGAGGCCCTGCGTCTATCGCTGAACTCGGCCTATCCCAATGCGACTGTCATCGAGGCTTCGTCGATCACCGAGGCTCGCAAGATGATCGCCGAGCGGGGTTCTTTCGATCTTGTCCTGCTGGATCTGTCGATGCCCGACACGAGCGGCTTCGACGGGTTGCTGGAGTTGCGCACGGTCTATCCGAAGCTGCCCGTTGTCATCTGTTCGGCGCTCGAGGATCCTCGCATCATCCATGAGGCGATCGGCTATGGCGCATCCGGCTTCATTTCGAAGTCGGTGCGTCGATCGGAGCTTGCTGCCGCGATCGAGGAGGTTATGTCAGGCAATGTGTACCTGCCGGCGAACTATCAGCCACCGCAGGCCGCGGCTTCGACATCCGACCTGGCGCAGCGTCTGGCATCGCTGACACCCCAGCAACTGCGCGTGTTGAAGATGTTGCGACAGGGGATGCTGAACAAGCAGATTGCTTACGAGCTGAACGTCGGCGAAACGACGGTAAAGGCGCACGTGTCAGAAATTCTGCGCAAGCTCAACGTCGCGTCTCGCACGCAAGCTGTGATCGAGGTTTCCAAGATCGATTTCGAAAGCATTCTTTCCGCCGCTGACGACAGGGACTGACCGTTCTGGAAAAATGGCGACGTCGATTCGGCGGAAGCGGGCAAGCGCTCTTCGTCTGGGCGCGTTTCCATGAAACGGGCACGCGATCTAGAGCCTGATCGTCTGCGATGGAAGCAGCCCTGCTTCCATCGCAGGCGTGAATCAGTCTCTCAAACAAAGAGATAGAGCAGGCCACGATGGTCAGGCATGATTAAATCTAATACTGACCTGCTCTAGTGTTCTGGATCTGACGTTTGATTCCCGAGCGAAGGTCGTCAAACGACAGTGAATCCAGAACACAAACCAAGAATGACTAGGGTTTCGGGCTGACGCGCCAGGACCCGATAGGGGACCAAACGTCAGAGTCGGAACACTAGTTGGAGGTGGTTGCGACTTGCGGCGCCCAGGAGCTGGCTGCCGCTGGTTCCGCAGTCTGGCGAAGTGCCGGTGCAGTCCCTTCTGCGGCTCGCTGTAGGGCAGGCTGCGCAACCGCACCGCCGTCCGCGACGAAAGTCGCGTCGGATGTCGGATTGTAGGGCCGTGGATCGAGGCCCACGACCTTGCGAACGAGATTGGTGTCTTCCGCAACAGCCTCGCGATCGAGAACGCGGCCGCCGACGACCTTGGCCTCGTCGTACTTGCCTTGCAGGCTGAGTACGAGAGCGAGGTTCTTCTGAACCTTCTCGGAATTCCCTTTGGCCGCCGCCTCGCGCAGCAGGCGCTCGCCATCCGCCGCGCGCCCGTCGAGCGCATAGGCCATCGCTAGGTTGTTGATCACGGAAGGATTGCGGTTCGATAGAACCAGCGCGCGTTCGAACATTCGGATCGCGTCTTTGTTGCTGCCTTCCTTCGCCAATATCGTGCCGCGCGCGGAAGTCACGCGCCAATCGGGCTTGGCGGGGTCATCGGCAAACGCGAGCACCGACTTTGCCGTCTGCACTTGATCCAGCTCCAGAGCGAGTCGGCCGTACTCGCTTGCAAATTCCCGATTCTGCGCATGATAGTTCGAAGCATGCTGCAAGGCGGCCAGTGCTTCGCGCTTGCGTCCCAAGGCTTTCAGATTGCGTGCGTAGTTGAGTGCGTATTCGAGCGTCGTCGGCGACTTGGAGAATTTCTCGCCCCAGTAGCCCGTCGCCTTTTCAAGTTCGGATTGCGGCATCTCGGCGACATCCGTCGATGCAGGCTTGGGCTTCTCCGTGCCGAGCAGGTCGGCTGTGAGATCGGAACCGGGACCGGCACACCCGCCAAGACTGAGCGCCAACGCACTCAATGCTCCCAGTGCAGAACGACGAAACAGGAAGTTCTTGCTCAGGACTGCTGCATTCTGAGGCATGGCAATTCCCATTGGTGGCGATCGCAATCGCGAATCGCATGTTGCGTTGGCGTCAGTTTCTGGGACAGCAGTCAACAAAGGCTTAAACCTTGCTTTAAGCACCATGCGGCGGGGGTGGTGGTGCAACATGGGCTTGAGGGAGCTGATGGAGAACGGGCGTTGGACCGATGCCAGATGGATGCATGAGGCTGATTTGAGCCATCGCTGGAAGCCCGGGAGCTATCCTTACGGTCGAAGCTGCATTGCGGCCGTTCGACCGCGGCGGGCCCGTTTGCGGCCCAAGGGACGATGCGAATGAGACTCTCGAACAAGCGCTTGGAGCTCACCCATGTGCTCGCAGTGTTTCCACCGCGATCCATCCTGCGCTAAGGGTGGCGGACGCCGTCGCCCGGATCGGGCGCGGGCGCATCATCTGGAGGGCGATTCGCATGGCAACCGGCACTGCATCGGCAAGGCCACGGGCAGAGGATGTTTTCGCGCACGAGGGCGCGACACCCGCGCGGCACATACATCTCGTCCGGACCGGCAGCAGTCCTGCGGATATTCCAGGCCTCACGTCCGAGCAGCAGCGATGGCTCCGCGAACTCGGCGCCGAGATCAACGCAGCGCGCAAGCAGACGCTGGTGCCCAATGCGGATGGCAGCCTGGCAGGCTTCGTGCTCGGCGCTGGCAACGGAAGCGCCGGTGACCCGTGCGGGCCCTCCGAGCTGCTGGTCGGGCAGGTCGCTTCGTCCGCACCGGCGGGTGATTATGCGTTGATTGGCGAAAATATCGATCCGACCCTCGCGGCAACCGCCTGGGGACTAGGGGCCTATCGATATCGTCGCTACAAGTCGAACTCGCCGCCGGCCGAGACCGCCCGGCTCGCAATGCCTGTGGGCGCGGATCGTAAGGCAGTATTCGATATCGTCGATGGCGTCTGGCTCGGACGCGACCTCATCAACACGCCGGCGTCGGATCTCGGTCCGCAGGAACTGGAAGCCGAAGCCCGCGCCTTGGCCGGGCGCCACGGCGCAAGGATCAGCGTGACGGTCGGCGAAGCCTTGCTCGAGGCGAATTTCCCCATGATCCATGCCGTTGGCCGCGCCAGCACACGCGCCCCGCGTCTGATCGACATGGCATGGGAAAAGACGGGTGGCCGCGCCGACGCGCCACGGGTCACGCTGGTCGGCAAAGGTATCTGTTTCGATACAGGCGGCCTCGACATCAAGCCGGCAAGTGGCATGTTGCTGATGAAAAAGGACATGGGAGGCGCTGCGACCGTCATGGCGCTCGCGCACATGGTCATGGCGCAGGGCCTCGATGTGCGCCTGCGCGTTCTGATACCGGCTGCCGAGAATTCTATCGACGGCAATGCCTTCCGCCCGAGCGACGTATTGCAGAGTCGTGCAGGACAGTCGGTCGAGGTCGGCAACACCGACGCGGAAGGCCGGCTCGTCCTGGCGGACGCGCTTGCACTGGCCGACGAGGAGAGCCCCGATGTGCTGTTGTGCTTCGCGACGTTGACGGGCGCCTGCCGCGTCGCCCTTGGTCCCGATCTGCCCGGCCTCTTCACCGCCGACGATGCGCTGGCTTCTGAGATTGCCGCTGCCGGGCTGGCCGTGGGCGATCCCGTCTGGCGCCTGCCGCTCTGGGCCGGTTACGATCGCAACCTCGACAGCGAGGTTGCCGATCTCTCGAACGTGTCCGACGGCCCGTTCGCCGGGGCGATCACCGCGGCTTTGTTCCTCAAGCGCTTCGTGCGCAATGCGACGAGTTTCGCCCACATCGATCTGTTCGGATGGCGACCGGCGGCGCGCCCGCTCGGCCCGAAGGGCGGCGAGCCGCAGTCCGCACGTGCCATGTTCCGCGTCCTTCGTGGTTGGTATGGAGCCTGAAACCATGGCGTCTTCGGCCCCGCCGCCGCATGGAGTACAGCCCGCTGAGAAGACGGCCGGGGGTGGGCTCGATCGGCGCCGAAATGCGCTCCGTGCCGATCTGGCCGACGCGTCGTTGCGCGGCAAAGTCGATGCCCCGCGATATGTCGAGGGCGAGGAGAGACAGATCATCCAGGCCGCCGTGCCTTTGCGGGCCAGCCCCGATCTCAAGTCATCGTTCGATACCGAGCTGTTGTTCGGCGAGCGCGTGAAGGTGTTCGACACGCGCGAAGGGTGGTCTTGGGTTCAGGCGACGCGCGATCGCTACGTCGGCTATCTCCCCACGGCCGCGCTTTCGATGAGCGTGCTGGCGGCGACCCACAGAGTTCGCGCGTTGGGCACCTTTGTCTATCCGGCCCCCGATATCAAGGCACCACCGCTGATGCACCTTTCCATAGGCGCGGAACTGGCCATCGCGGAAGCGAGCGAGACCTTCAGCCGGCTGGTCAGGGGTGGCTACATCATCACGCGCCACATCACTGCCATCGACCGGTATCATCGCGATTTCGTGGAGGTCGCGGAGCGCTTCATCGGTACGCCCTATCTGTGGGGTGGCCGCACCCGCCTCGGCATCGACTGCTCCGGGCTGGTGCAGATTTCCCTCGAGTCGGCCGGCATACCGGCACCGCGCGACAGTGACATGCAGCGTGCCGAACTCGGTGAGGCAGTCCCGATACCGCCGGATCTCGAGGGATTGGCGCGTGGCGACCTCGTCTTCTGGAAAGGGCACGTCGGCATTATGGCTGATGGCTTGATGCTTCTGCATGCTAACGCGCATCATATGTCCGTCGCCATCGAAACGCTCCCCGAGGCGGTGGAGCGTATTTCGAAGTCGGGTAGCGAGATGCTCGCCATCAGGCGTCTTCCCGCGCTGACGGTTTGAGGAGGGCATCATGTCGACCGGTATGGGAAGCAGAGGGCCAACCAAGGCGCCCGCGCCGCTAGCGAGCTCGGAAGTGGTCACGCTTTGGCAGGGTGAGCGCCGCGCGATGCGGCTCTATGTGGCGGCGCTGTCGGTTATGGCGGCAGGCTTCGGCCTCATCGCCTTCGCCGGATGGGAGACCGAGGCGCGCTATCTGGTGCTCCTCGCCGCCCTCGCTCTGTTGTGCGGCGCACTTTACGTGCAGCTTGCAATACGCTGTCCGCGCTGCACCGCGCGCCTTGCTGTTCAGTCACCTTTGCTTTTGCCTGATCGCTGCAAGAGCTGCGGCGTTCCCATTACGCGCCCCCCTGTGCTCGACACCGAGTTGGACATTTGAAATTCGCTTTGGGCCGCGCCGCTGATACTTGTTCCGCCGTCGCGCCGAAAAAAGCAAGTTCCTGTCTGGCCTTAGTGCGCTGCAGCGTAAGGCCGATACCGGAAGTATTCGTGATTGCGCATTTCGGATCTAAGTTCCTGCGGCCAAATACTTTCTTCAAACTTGCGGAGTGTAAGACTTTGGTCGATACTTGGCCCGCTTCGATCTGACGCAGTCAAATCGAGCTATTGGCCGCCCCGGTTCGAGATCCATGTCGCGCGCGATGCATTCCATGTCTGCGCAATTCGCGATCCCCAAGACTGCACGACGAGACTGCAGCGCGGCTCCGTCAACGGACGGGGCTCGAACTGAGAGCCGCTTTACCAGATCGGGGATCTCAGGAGATTACGGATGCGCCAGACTGGCATCGTGAAATTTTTCAATACCCAGAAGGGCTATGGATTCATCACGCCGGACGACGGCGGCAAGGACGTTTTTGTCCATGTTACGGCGGTCGAGCGCTCTGGCATTGGTTCCTTGAATGAGGGCATGCGCATCTCGTTCGAAACCGAGCCGGATAAGCGCGGCAAGGGCCCCAAGGCCGTCGAGCTGAAGATCGAAGCCTGAAACTGTTTTCCTTCACGTGTTGTGGCCGATGACAATCGGCCTCATGGGCGGCGCGGTCGGCTTCCACCTCGACCGACCCGCCTGCTTTTGCGCAATCTACTTTGCGCAGATTGCCTCTCGCGATGCGTGCGAGTCCAAGGCGGTGACGTCACCACCCCGCAACATCCTGGTTGAAAACGTACCGCGTCAAGAGGAGCCGAATGGCGGCTTGGCCAAGTTTGGGGCAGTCTCTCGCAACGTGTTGCCACGATGGGAGAACGCACGATGTTGCAGCTGAAGTCCGCTATTGTTGTCGCTCTTGTTTCCGCCGCTGCGCTCGGCGGGTCTGTCACTATTGCCCATGCGAAGGGCTCATGCGTCGTCAAGGCTGCGGAAGGGACAGGCTCGGATGAGAAAGCCGCCAAGTTCCAGGTGGACGAGGCGCTCCTGCAGGCTGTCGATTGGGGCGCTTGGGCATCCTGGATGGCGAATGGCACGACGCCGGGCTACGACTATGGCAAGCGCAAGTACAAGTGCACCAAGGGCGGACTCGGGGTGGTCTGCCGCGGACAGGCGAAGATCTGCAAACTCTAAGTCGTAGACTGTAATCGGTGAACCGAGAACGTCGGCGCGTGCATACCGTTGGGTCCGCTAGTGCCGTGATCGCGAAATTCGTTTCATTCTGCCGCGAGTGCCGAACGAATTTCGCGTTTCTGACGACACTAGAAATATCAATGACATAGTTTGATTGAGATCGAGAAGTCCGCCTCGCCACCCAGCCAAAAGGTATGCCGCGGATTTCTCGATCGTCACGCTCGATGCATGTTCAGCTGAAGTGCGCAGCGGTTCAGCGTGAAGAACATGCGCAATTCAAAGACTTGGATCGTGTTCATGCGTCCGTGCGACGTGAGCACGATCGAGAGTGTGCGTTCACCGCACGTCGCCGTTTCGCCGGCAGGGCTGCGGCGGCGATAGCATATCCAGACCCGGCGAAATCCAATCGCCGCAACGTGGACGTTGCAAGCGTTGCCGCTGTGCCACCATCTGCATCAATCGTTCGCAGAGCCAGAGTTCCGCCCGACATTGACGTACTCTGCGGTTGGGCAGAGGCAGATAATCTGCGCCCGCGCGTGCGTCGTGCCGCGCTCAATCAGGAGATCGAGTGATGTGGTTCTCGAAGTCGTTCGGTATGCTCGCAGGCGGTGCTATGTCAGCTGCACTGTTGGTCTTGACCGCGGCTCCACTGCCTGCCGCAGCTGGAAAATGCGTACGTGCAGGCGGCGAAGGCTCAAACGTGCTGCCAGACGTGGCCAAGTTTATGGCTGACGCCGCTCTCAAGAATTCTATTGCCGCGCACGGCCTGAAGCCTGCCGGAAAAATCTCGCAGACCTGTAAAACGGACGCTATTCTGACGACATGCATCTCGCGCCAGCGCGCCTGCAAGTAGGCGCTTCCGGCGGCCGCCTGCCTGTCATAGCCCGCTTGTTGCGCCTGACATGATGGCCACCACAAAGTAAGCGTCCGCGCCCCTTGAGGGAGCGCGGACGTTGGATCGTGGATGCGTTTCCCTCAAGCATGAGCACGATCTGGCCCCATATGAACTGAGGCGAGGGCCGTAACGCTCTGACACGTAGATGAAAATCTGATTTCTGCGGGCGCGTACCAATCACTGCAGCGCGCCCGCAACACGTTTTGCGAATGCATGATATAGCCGCTAGGCAGGCCACATCCCGGCCATTATAGCTTTCAGTATGGTCGGCCTACGGGCCGTCACGACTGACACGAGGGGGGACACTCTATGTCGCACCGTATGCTTTTCGCAGTCGCAACCGCGGCCGCGCTGACCGTTTCCACCGCACTACCCGCGCAAGCAAAGTGCACCCGCCTCGGATTCTCCGTCAACGATTACGGCAAGGAGGGACCGACCGCCGACGCCAAGAAGCTGCTCGATAAGTACATTGCTTCCTGGACGGCCGAGCGCGGCATCACGAAATATCGCACAGGCAAGAAGGACGTTACGTGCGATTTGTTCCTGAACTTTATCGTCTTCGACGAACACACGTGCCGCGCCGAGGCGGATGTCTGCTGGAACGAGGGTGCTTCCTCCAAGGCTGCTGCGCAAAAAAATGACGGCGGCATCACCACGGGTTCCGTCAAGAAACTGGATCCTGCCAAGCAGTAGCGCAGCTTGCCACGTCGAGAACGATGGACATGGCGTCGGTTGTTCAAACAGCCGGCGTATTCTCCTTCGTGACGAGCCGGTCGAGTCTGAGGCGATGGCGCTCGTCCGTAATCAGCAGCGCACCGCCGAAGGTCGCGAGCAGCACGCCTAGCGCCGTCGATCCGGCAATCAGGAACATGATCAGGATCTGGTATTTCGTCGCTTCGACAGGATCGACGCCGGCCAGTATCTGTCCTGTCATCATGCCAGGCAACGACACCACGCCCGAAGCTGCCATCGCATTGAGAATGGGAGTGATGCCCGTTTTGAGCGCACCACGCGTCGTCTGGCGGAGTGCGGTCAGGCGTGGCTGTCCGAGAGCAAGACGTCCCTCGATCGCCGCGCGGTCGCGGACTGCATTCGCCGTCAGCGTGTCGAGCGCAAGCGCAATGCCCGTGAGTGAGTTGCCGAGTACCATGCCCAGGATCGGCAGCACGTAGCGCGGCGCATACCAGGGATCGGGCGAGATCACCCCGCCAACAGCGAACATGGTGGCAAACGTGCCGACCAGCAGCAGCGTGCCCGAGCCGAGGCCATACGTCGCCCACCCGTTGATCCGCCGCTCTTGCCGAGAAATCGCCTCACGGCCGGCCGCTGCCACCATGATGCTCGCAAGTGCAAGCGTCCACAGCGGTGACGTCTGCGCGAAGATCCACCTGAGTACGAGGCCGATCAAGACAAGCTGCACCACCATGCGGGCGCTGGTCAGGAGCAGCGTGCGCTCAAGGCCGAGGCGGAACGCCACCGAGACCCCCGCATTCACCAGGATCAGCATCGCCGCCAGCAGCAGGTCGAGCGGCGTCAGCGAGACGTAGTTGCTCATGACGGTGCTCCAGCAGGATCGGCAAGCTGCAAGCGCAGGTCCGCCAGACGGTCGATCTGGCCGCGGTCATGGCTCACCAGTACCACCGTGCGCCCCGCGAGGATCTGGTAGCGGATCAACTCTTCGGCGAGCGCCACGGAGGCCTTGTCCAGCGCGCCGGTCGGCTCGTCGAGCAGGAGCACGCGCGGCTGGTCGGCCAGCGCCCGAACGAGAGCCAGACGCAGCCTTTCGCCCGTTGAGAGCTGTGTGATTTGCCGGTCGAGAATTCCTGGATCGAGCCCCAGATCGATCACCATTTTTTCAATACGCGCTTCGTCCCCGGCGGTTTCGCGCATCGAATGGCGCGCCGTTTCACCCCACCAGCCTGGCTCGGCCGCGGCAAACCTCACCTGTTTGCGCCATTGCCATGCAGGCATTTCGCGCCGCTCTGCTCCGTCGAGGAAGCACTGCCCTGGTACGTCGTCGAGGTCGGCGATGGCCCTCAATAAGCGCGTCTTGCCGATACCGGACGGCCCCTCGATCGCCAGGCAAGTGCCGTCGCCCACCTCAAAGGTCAGGCTCGGGAGACCGGGGATCTTGAGCTGCTCGACACGGAGCAAGGTGACATGTCTCCCGGGTTGGGGGTAGTCGAAAGGCGCCCGCTGACGTGCTTCTAGAGCATGTTTAGCCGAAGTGTTGAGCGGTTCGGCGTGAAAAACATGCTGGGGACGCGAGAGCATGTTTAGCCGAAGTGTTGAACGGTTCGGCATGAAAAACATGCTCGGGACACGAGCGCATGTTTAGCCGAAGTGTTGAGTGGTTCGGCATGAAAAACATGCTCGGGACAAAACACTGGATCGCAAGCGTGCTCCAATGAAATTTGGACGCGATCTGGCAGCGGCATGCATGCAGTCCACACACGCTGCCTCACCCGGCGAACCGGGCAGATTCACAAGCTGCTCGAGCGGTGAGAGCACGATCAGGCGTGCATCGCGAGTTCGTTGATCTTGCCTTCGAAGGCCACCCTGTCGAACGGCGTGAGGAGGTAATCGTCGGCGCCGGACTTCTTGGCCTCCGCGATATCCTCCATGTTGTGTTCGCTCGTCATGTAGACGACGGTTGGCCGCCGGTTGCTGCGAAGCCTCCGGATCTGCTCGATTGTGTATCGCGGTGGCAGGCCTGGCATGTGCCAGTCGAGCAGGATGAGGTCGGGCATGCCTAGCTCTGCGAAGGCCAGTGCTTCCTCGCCGTTTCTGGCCTCCGAGACCTGATAGCCGAGCCGCTCGAGGAGAACGCGCGCCACCTTGCGGATGATGTCGGAATCATCGACGATCAGGCAATGCTTGGCTGGCTTCATAGTACCCAATCCTTCTCTTGGACGCGGACATCTGAGCCGTGGCCGGCAATTGCAGAATTCTCACCCGCCAGGGTTAATGCGGCGTAAATTTCGGCACGCTCAGGTACGGGTGTCTTGCTGAAATCGCGGGGTACGCAAGCAACTGCGTGCCACAACCCACCGACCAGTGTCGTCAGGCGAATGGCTTGGCGCTGAGCAGGATGTCGGCACCGTCCTTCAGGATCTCGAGCCGCATCTTCGCGGAACCAGCAAGCCTCCAAGTGTAATAGGCCTGGATCGACAAGGCGTCGAGCTCCGGCAGTTTGGTGCCGGCAACGAAGTCGGTCAGGTATTGAGGCGGCCGCGCACCCGTGCCACGACAGCGGATGACAAAGCTCGGGTCTTCGATCGTGCCGCCCATCAGCACGTCGATGTCGCCACCGCGCGGAAGCGCCGTCGTGGCCGACGCCAGGAGGTTGAGCAGCAACTTGACTTTGTCCTTGGCCATGTGGCCGTGCATGCCATGCCAATTGAGCTTGTGCTTGCCGTTGCCGATGAAGCCGCGCGAGATTTGCTCGGCGGTGCCGAGGTCGATCAGCGCACCGGCCGAGCCGGCGGCACCGAACGCGAATCGCGCGAATTGCAGCCGCGCCGAGGCCTGCTCGGTGACGTTGCGTATCACGTCGAGTGCATAGGACTTCGACTCAGCTCCCTCGTCTTCGTCGAGGATTTCAAGACCGTTGTAGATGGCGCCCACCGGTCCGATCACGTCGTGGCAGATCTTGCTCGAAATCAGGGCGGCAAGTTCAAGATCCGTCGGCTGCGCGTGCTCGCTCATGTCGGCCCTTTCGTTTCGCCATGTGGGAAGCGCGGCTGCTCACGGTGAATGGACCGGGACGCGAGCAGACTGGAGACCGCAGATTCGCAAAAATTGCACATAGGCTTGATACACGCCACCTCCGCCGATGCAAAGGGACCCCGGGCGCGACGGCCGCACCAGCGTCGTTTTCGGCGCAGGTAGAGTCTTGAGTGCAACGCGCCGCGCCGCGGACCGCCAACCTTTGGCCTCGGGCAGATCGTCGCGGAGCGGCTGAACCATGTTCGGCCCACGCCGAGGAACAACGCCAGTGCGCCGATGCTCCGCCAAAGCCACACTTTGGCAACAGTTACTCGTGACATTTCGCATGCCCGATCTGGTGTAATCTTATGATTCGCATGGTGCCTGGGGTGGACGAAAACCCGCGCAATCTCAGGATGGCGGCCGCGGCGCCCGCGAGACGAATGCACGAGACGCCGAGTTCACGGACAGGCTTTGACTTGGCGGAAAAATTGGCGGGCGGCGGGGGCAGATCAGAAAGCCGCTTTGCGATTGTGATTGGACGGTGATGACTTGGGGGCGCGGTCCGCGCGAAGCGGATGTCCAGGCGCCCGGCGCTTGAAGTGAGGGAACGAAGACAATGCGATCGGTCTGGAGCATCGCCATCGCGGGCCTTCTCGCGATAGGAACGACCCTTGGTGCCGCGGCTGCCGATGCAGCGGGCACGGGACCGGGCGTCGGCGACAATTTCGCCGTGTCCACAGACATGACACACCCGCCGTCCGTGGTGCGTCTCGCCCAGTATAACGATGCCTATAGGCCGCCCAGGGATACCTACACCGACAACTATGGTGGCAACGATGGCTATCGTCCACCGCCCTCGGGCCAGGACGATTCTTATCGCCCCTCTGGCGGCAGCAGCGGCTACGGCTCGGGTAGCGCCTACAACAACGGCCCTCCGCCGTATCGTGAGGGGGAGCGATATCGAGACGAGCGCGATTCTTCTGACGCTTACCAGGGCCGCACCGCGCCTCCAAGCGGTCGCTACGGCGAGCCTTACGCGCCGCCGCCCCCGGGCGACGCTGCGCGCTATGATCGCAATGAAGGCTATCCAGAACCGCGCGGTCCGGAGGCCTACGACGATAGGCATTCATACAGTCAAAATGAGATTGTCGCGGCGGGGCATGGCTTCTTCGGCTCGATCAGTCAGGGGTTGGCCAGTGTGATCGAGCACGCGTTCAAGAAGGCCGGCCGTCCCAACGGCTATATTCTTGGCGAGGATGCGGGCGGCGCCTTCGTGGCCGGTCTCCGCTACGGGGAAGGGCGCCTCTACACCAAGAACGCGGGCACCCATAAAGTCTATTGGCAGGGTCCCTCGGTCGGATACGATTTCGGAGGCGCCGGCTCCAAGGCGATGATTCTCGTCTATAATCTGCGCGATCCGTCCGACGTCTATCATCGTTTCGGTGGCGTCGAGGGTACCGCTTACGTCGTTGGCGGTGTGTCGATACAGTTCCAGAAGCACGAAGATGTGGTCATGGCGCCAATTCGCGCGGGAATCGGCTTACGCCTAGGTGCTAACGTCGGCTATTTGAAGTATACCCGCAAACCGACCTGGAACCCATTCTGACAGTTGCCGGGGTGTTGCGTCGCGATGTCCTCAGGCTGTCGCGGTGCCGTCCTCGGTTCCGGCGGTCAGACAGGTGGACGTGAAGTCGGGTAGTGTCGGCGCTGTCGCAATGATGGCCCGGCTGGGCCAGGGTATGTTTCGCTGAAGTGTGAAGTGGATCAGCGTGAAAGACATGCTCAGAACAAGAGACTGGATCGTTTGCATGTTTCAACGAAACTTGAACACGATCTAGAGGTTCGGGAACGCGCGCGTGATCACGATCCAGTCCGCTATGCTTGTGGCGCTGGGCGTCCTTTCGGTGGGATTCGTCGTCCTGCTGCTCATGCCATTCTATCGCCGACGCGCCGAGCGCCTCGCCATCGCAGAGGTCAAGCGCCAGCTGCCGATGTCCGAGGCTGAGATTCGCGCGGACAAGGACCGGCTGCGCGCCGAATACGCGATCCGCATCCACCAGCTCGAGACGCGCGTGGAGGAAGCTGGTCTCCAGGCCGCTCGCCAGAAGATCGAGCTCAACCGTCGCGATGGGATGATCAGCGGTCTCGAGGGCGAGATTGCTACGCTTCGCGGTGCCATGGATGAGCACGAGAACGCCCGCCGCGTTCTCGAACAGACGATTACCGATCGTTTGCCGAAGGTGGAGCAGCGACTGGCTCATGCGCGCGAGCTGCTCAACGACCGCGATCAGGAAATCGAGCGGCTGACGCGAGGTGCGGACCAGACCGCGCGTGCCCTGGAGGAAGCTCGCCAGATAAACACGCAGCAGCGCGACGAGCTGTTGCGGACGTCAGCCACCCTGGCGTCGCGCGCGGCACGCAATCGCGACCAGCTTGCCGATCCAAGGTTCGACGGAGAGGTCGCCTTGAGGTCCGAGATCGACGCCTTGCGCGCGCGGGCCCGCGAACAGGCGGAGATGGTCACGCGTCTGCAAGGCCTGCTGGCCCGCGGTGGCAAGCCCGCCGACACCAGACTGAAAGAGGATGCGGATGCAGAGGTGGGCGAAAGTCCGAAGGACCGCGATATAGCTGACCTTCGCGCACGCCTCGCAGAGGCGGAGACGTCGCTGAAGGCAGCGCATTCGGTCGCCGAGTTGGATAAGGCCGGTCAGCGCAAGTCCAACGACGAGATGCGTGCATTGAAGTCCCGCAACGACAAGATGGCGGCAGAGGTCGCGCGCCTCAAGGCGGCGCTCCAGATCTACGAAGCCGCGCAGAAGGACGATACCGCCATCAAGGAATCCAAGGTTGCCATGAAGGCGCGCCTGGGGGCCCTGGAGGCCGAAATCTCTGCGCACAACCAAACGATCGAAAGCTTGCGTGCGGAACTTGCTGCAGCCAACGAGCGTTTGGCGCGCCAAGCTGCCCATTATCGTGACGAGCTGCGCCGTTTGGGGGCGGGCACGCTTCCCACGTCAGCCGAGCCGCGCACCAACCGCGAGGAGCCAGCGCGCCGCCGTCCTTCGCTAGCAGAGCGCATGGGCGCGCCGCGTCCCGTTTCCCTCAAGTCGGTTGAGGCGGGCCGAACAATCGACGAAGCACGCACAGCAGGCTACCTGAAGGCGCTGTCGGGTCGCGGTAGCGGCGAGGAGGACTCCACCTCTGATGCCGTCGTCTCTCTGGCCGAAATCGCATCGGCGGCAGAGGCCGCCAAACCGCAAGGCGCAGCCGAGGCGGCTGCTGCGCCCGACGATGCTGCGGCGGAAAACAACGCAGGGCTTGCAGAAGATGCCGCGCCGCGTCGGCGGCCGAGCCTGCTCGACCGCATTTCCAGCGCGTCGAAATCCTCGTCCTGACTTGCACGCGAAATTTCAAAGCATGTTCAGCTGAAGTGTGCAGCGGTTCAGCGTGAAGAACGTGCTCGATCAAGGAGGTGGATCGTGCGCCTGGTTCCACGAAGCATGAGCACGATCTGCATGTTCAGCTGAAGTGTGCAGCGGTTCAGCGTGAAGAACATGCTCGATCAAGGAGGTGGATCGTGCGCCTGGTTCCACGAAGCATGAGCACGATCTTGGCGCGCCGCGATCGTTGCTTCAAGGGATCGCGCGCAACTTGCCGGCACCACTGCGCATTGACGGCCGGCGCGGGCAAGATCGCCTCGTCACGAGATCGAGCGGGGCGGCCGCGCGCCAGCCATCACATCGACAAGGCTTTCAAGTGTAAAGATCCGAATACGTGTCGCGGAGAACGTTTTTTTGCACCTTGCCCATGCTGTTGCGCGGCAGAGTATCGACGAACAGCACGCGCTTGGGCACTTTGAAGGCAGCGAGCTTTCCCTTGATGGCTGCGACGACGTCGGACTCGGTGAGCTGGGCGCCCGGCTCCGGCACGATCACCGCGGTGACGCCTTCACCGAAATCTGCGTGCGGCACCCCGATGACGGCGCTTTCGGAAACGCCGGGTATGGCATCGATCTCGTTCTCGATCTCCTTGGGGTAGACGTTATAGCCGCCGGAGATGACGAGGTCCTTGCCGCGCCCGACGATGTGGACGTAGCCACTATTGTCGATCTTGCCGAGGTCCCCGGTGATGAAGAATCCGTCGGGTTTGAACTCGGATGCCGTCTTCTCTGGCATGCGCCAGTAACCCTTGAATACGTTCGGTCCCTTCACCTCGATCATGCCGATCTCGTCAGTGCCCATGATGGCGCCGGTTTCGGGATCCGTGATCCGCAGTTCAACACCCGGCAACGGGAAGCCGACAGCTCCGGGCACCCGGTCCCCGTCGTAGGGGTTGGACGTGTTCATGCCCGTCTCGGTCATGCCGTAGCGCTCGAGAATGTTGAGGCCGGTGCGCTGCGTGAATGCGCGGTGGGTCTCCGCCAGCAGGGGCGCCGACCCTGACACGAACAGCCGCATATGGCGCGTCGCCTCGTTCGTCAGGCGGTCGTCCTGCAGCAGGCGCACATAGAATGTCGGCACGCCCATCATGGCGGTTGCCTCTGGCATCACACGGAAGATCTCGTCGATGTCGAATTTCGGCAGGAAGAACATCGACCCGTTCGCCCACATGATGATGTTGGTGGCCGTGAAGAGTCCATGGACGTGGAAGATTGGCAGGGCATGAATCAGCACGTCGTTGTCGGTAAAACGCCAGATCGTCGCCAGTGTCTCGGCGTTGGAGGCGAGGTTCTCATGCGTCAACATCGCTCCCTTGGAGCGGCCGGTGGTTCCAGAAGTGTACAGAATGGCGGCGATGTCGTCGGAGTTGCGGGGGACGACGGCGAAATCGGTCGATGCGGCGGCGGCGCGTTCCATCAGGCTGCCGTCGCGCGACGTACCGAGCGTGAAGACTCTGCTGATGCCCAGACGGCTTGCGAGTTCGTTCAGCTCCTTCTCCTTGGAGGGCCGGACCACGATCGCTGTCGGTTCGGCATCGGTGAAGAAATATTCGAGTTCGGACTGCGTATAGGCAGTGTTGAGAGGCAGGTAGATCGCACCGGCCCGTAGACAAGCCAGATAGAGCAGTATGGCCTCGGGCGACTTGTCCGTCTGTACCGCGACACGATCGCCCGGCTTCACCCCGGCCTCCACCAAAACGTTGGCGATCCGGGCCGAGCCATCGATGACGTCCTGATATGTGACGGAAGTACCGTCGATCAGGCGTAGGAACGCTTTCTTCGGCTCGGTCCAATGGCGGGACAGCTGGCTGTAGAGATCTTGCTTTTTAGACATGGCCAATCATTCGGTTGGTATCGATGAAATTGCTTCGAATGCGAACTTTGTCAGACGCCCTTGCCCATCAGTTGGTCAGGCAGCCAGGTTACCAACTCGGGGAAGACGCACAGGATGATGATTGCCAGCACCATGCAAAGCACATAGGGCAGCGAGCCCTTCAGCACGGTGGAAAGCGGAACATCGGGAACTATACCGTTGATCACATAGAGATTGAGACCAACCGGCGGCGTGATGAGACCGATCTCCATGTTGATCGTCAGGATGACGGCGAACCAGTAGGGATCGAAGCCAGCCTGCGTGATGATCGGCAACAGGATCGGCGCCGTCATCAGGATCACCGCGACCGGCGGAAGGAAGAAACCGGCGACCAGCAGGAACATGTTGATGATCGCCATCAGAACCCACTTGTTGACGTCGAGCCCCGATATCCATTGGGCGATAGACTGCGTGACGAAGGTCGATGAGAGCGTGTACGCGAACAGCTCAGATGCTCCGATGATCATCATGATCATGATTGACTCGCGCAGCGTGTCGCGGAACATCCGCACGATCGGCCCGGCCTGCCACATCCGGTAGATGACGACGACCAAGAGAAGGCAAAAGAGGGCGCCCGCGCCCGCGGCTTCCGAGGGCGTTGCAACGCCGCCGTAGAGCACGAACAGGATGCCGGCGATGATCGCCAGGAAGGGCAGGACGCGCGGCAGGACTTCAAGTTTCTCTTTCATTGAGTACGCGCGCGTGACATCGGACATGCCGATGCCCTTCATGCGGCACGAGATGACGGTCCACACCATGAACAGCGCGGTGAGCAGCATGCCCGGGATTATGCCGGCGATGAACAGCCGCCCGATCGAAGTCTCAGTGGCAATGCCGTAGACGATCATGGTGATCGAGGGAGGAATAAGAATACCCAGCGTTCCGCCGGCGGCGATAGAGCCCGTGGCAATGTCTGCAGGGTAGCCGCGCTTGCGCATCTCTGGGATGCCCATTTTGCCGATCGCAGCACAGGTCGCCGGTGACGAACCCGACAACGCCGCGAAGATCGAACATGCGCCGAGGTTGGATAACACCAAGCCGCCCGGCACGCGATTCAGCCAGCGGTCGAGCGCGGCGTAGAGATCCTTGCCGGCCGGGCTCGATGCGACCGCAGCACCCATCAGGATGAACATCGGGATCGAAACGAGACCGAACGAGTTGAGCCCGCCGAAAAAGGTCTCGCCCAGCGTAAGCAGGGACCGGCTTCCGTCGGTGATCAACAACGTTGCGACCGAAACCGCACCGAGCGCGAAGGCAATCGGCATTCCGGTTGCGAGCAATACGAGAAGGCCCAGGAGGACAAGGAGGCCGATTTCGAGAGGACCCATTACTCATTCTCCCTGATGACGCTGAGTTCGGATGCGGTGAGACTGCCGCCTTCCAAGAGTTTGACCAGTTCTGCGATGTATTGCAGGCATAGAGCGCCGATGCCGACGGGCAGCGGCAACAGCGGTATCCACAGCGGTAGCGCCCACACCGTATCGGTCGTCCAGTTGTGCGCCCAGGCCTCGTGGAAATAGATCCAGCCCGAGTAGGCCAGAACCGCACAGAAGGCGAGCGAGATGAGGCCGCCGAGCAACTCGAGAGCGAGCTTGCCCTTGCCGCCCAGCATTGTCGGCAGCAGGTCGACGCCGACATGTCCACGATGCAGTAGAACGTAAGAGGAGCCGAGGAAGGTCGCGGCGACCAGCGAATAGACCACGTATTCCGTCTGCCACACCGTGGACGCTCGAAACACGTATCGCATCAGGATCATCTGGCAGACCACCAGAACGGCGGAGGCAAGCAGCAGCATCGACAACACGCCGAGCACTTCGGACATGCGATCGACAGCGCGAATGAAAGAGCGCATCGCGGGCGTCCTCAAATTTTGGTTGGACTTCAGAACCGGAGCGGACCACCGCTCCGGTTCGAGTTCACAGATGTTGGGTAACCGTCTTGCCTAGCGTTATTTGACCGCCAATGCTTCGTCGATCAGCTTCTGACCGGTCGGAACCTTGTCGGCGAATTCCTTGTAGGAACTCTTCTTTGCAATTTCGAGCCAGGCGTCATAGTTCTCCTTCGACATTTCGACGACTTCCACGCCCGCCTTCTTGAAGGTCTCGATCATTTTTTCGTCGAGTTTCTTGGCTTCGCCCACGAAGTATTGTTCAGCCTTCTTGCCCGCTTCCATGATTGCCTTCTGCTGTTCGGGTTTCAAACCGTCGAAGCTGCGCTTGGACATCAGGATCGGCTCGTACATGAACCACAGCGCATTGGCGCCGGGAGCGGTCAGGCACTTGACCTGCTCATAAAGGCGGTAGGACACGAACGAGCCCGAGGAGGTGTTGGCTGCGTCGAGCACTCCGGTCTGCATGCCGGTATAGATTTCGGAGGACGGCATCGACGAGATCGACCCGCCGGCCGCGACCAGCATCTGTTCGAAGGCGGGCCCAGCCGCGCGTGTCACCTGACCCTTGATGGTGTCGGGCGACGTGATGCACTCCTTCTTGGAGGCGAAAGCACCAGCCAGCCAAGCATCGGCGACGACCACGACGCCGGCCTTGTTGATGATGTCCTTGATGTCCTTCATGAACGGCGAATTGTTCATGCGCATGGCGCGTTCGTGATTGCGCACGAGGCCCGGCATCAAGGTGGCTGAGAATTCAGGGTGACGACCAGCCGCGTAATCGAGAGGAAAAGCGGCCAAATCGATCTGGCCCTTGGTCAATGCCCCCCACTGTTCCTTAGGCTTCACCAGGGAGGCGCCGGGATAAACTTGGATCTTCAGGCCGACGTTGGCCTTCTCGACATCGCGGGCGATCATCTGCACCATTTCATCGCGTGCATCGCCCTTGCCGCCCGGCCACTGATGCGAGGCTTTCAGAACTGTCTCGGCGCTGAGCGGTGCGGCGAATGTAAGTGAAATCGTGGCAGCTCCGAGTAGAGCCGCGCCCTTGATCGCTTTCATCGGTTTCCTCCTTGGTGGCGATGGCTCCCGGTCTCACCCGGGAAGGCCGGAATTTGGCGTATCTGCTCTTTCTCTAGAGAGCGTATAACCAACTCAAAGCACGTAATTGAATGCAATGTCAAACATATTGTATACAATCGTGCGGATTTTGTTTTATACTTTTGTCGTTGGCAGCCCCATCGAGGCCGTCACCTGACGTTCCAAGCGTTGTTATCGGTTCACAGATTGGCACGTCATGCAACCGGGCCGTGTTGCAAGAAAGAGCGGGAACTGCGCACATCAGAGGAGTGGCATGAAGAAAGGTGCAGCCGGTTTCAAGGAGCAGCTCGAGGATGATCTCGCGACCGGCCGGTTGGCGCCCGGGGCGCGTCTCGACGAAGCTTCGCTGGCTGCCCGTTTTGGCGTCTCCCGCACGCCTGTGCGGGAGATGCTGCGCCAGCTTGCAGCGCAAGGCTTGGTTGAGCTTAGACCGTATCGCGGCGCCATCGTATCGTCCCCGGATCCCAAAAGCCTCATGGAGATGTTCGAGGTAATGGCCGAACTGGAAGCGATGTGCGGACGCCTTGCCGCTCGCCGTCTCACCAGCGATGGTGAAAAGGAGCTGGTGGAGACGCTCCATGCATGTGAGGCGGCTGCCGACAATGGAGATCCCGACGCCTACTATTACGAGAACGAGCGGTTTCATCGCGCCATCTACAAGGCCAGTGGAAACGCTTTTCTCGCCGATCAGGCGCTGATCCTCCACAAACGGTTGGCACCATTCCGCCGCTTGCAGCTCCGGGTCCGCAACCGGATTACTCTTTCGCAGCGCGAGCACGAAGTAATCGTGACTGCGATAACATCCGGCGATCCCGATCGCGCCGCCGATGCGCTGCGTGCGCACGTGGTGGTGCAAGGCGAGAGGTTCGCCGACCTGATTGCATCTCTGGACTACAAGTCGCGACAATCCGCGTGATTCCGAAGCGGATGCAGGGCCTCGTCAGGAACTCTGAGTTTCGGTGTCGTACTCTCCATTCGCCAAAGGCACCGTGAACGTGAATTCGGAGCCCGGCTTGCCGTCGGCCCGCGCCTCGACCCAGATGCGTCCGCCGAATTGGCTCACGATGCGCTCGGAGATGGCAAGTCCAAGCCCCGTGCCTGTGCCCAGCGGGTTTCCGTCGCCCGTACCCCGGTCTTTCACCTGGTAGAACTTGTCGAAGATCGCCTCCCGATCCGCCTCTGGAATCCCCGGACCGTTGTCGATTACGCAGATGCGCGCCATCCCGTTCTCGCGCCGCACGACGACCTCGACATGCCCGCCCGGCTTCGGGCAGAACTTTTCCGCATTGGAGATGAGGTTGATCATCACCTGGATAAGTCTGTCGCCGTCGGCGCGAACCGGAGGCAGGTTCTGTGGCACCGGTGAAACCTTGAGAGCGACGTCGTCGCGGTCGAATATGGGCATCAGGGATGCAGCCGCCTCGCTGACGATCCCGCGAACGTCGATTTCGCGAATGCGCCACTGCATTCGCCCTGCTTCGATCTTGGCGAGATCGAGCACTTGGTTGATGAGCCGCGTCAGCCGCTCGCTTTCCGACACGATGATGCCAAGGAACGTGTTGCGTTGTTCAGCGGGCATGTCGGGATCGTCCTGCAGTATCTCCGAGAACGAACGGATCGAAGTGAGCGGGGTTCTCAGCTCGTGGCTCACCGTTGACATGAATTCATCCTTGAGACGGTCGGCCTCGCGCAGCTGTTCATTCGCCGCTTTCAGCTCGCGGCTGGCAATTTCCAGCTCGTTCGACTTCTGCTCAAGTTGCCGTGAGTACTCCAGCACGTGCGAAGTCTCGTCGAGGATCTCCATGATTTCTTCCAGGCTGACCTGCTCAGCCTTGACCGCAGACGCCACCACGGCGCGCGCCGATGCGGCGCCGATGCTGCCCGCCACCAGTCGCTCGACGAGCCGCATAAGACCCGAATCTACATGTAGATCCCGCTCGGAGGCCAAGCCGAGTCGTTGCGCATGCATCTTGAATGCGTCATCCGCGCGTTCCATGCCAACGAACTTCGCGGCGACCTGGCGAAGGCTCTCGACGCTTGCCCCGCCGCGTTCCAGATGGGGAGCGCCGAGCATGCGAGGCTGTTGCTGACTGAAAGCCTCGACGAAGACAGTCGCCTGGATTCGCTCGATACGCGATTGACGCCCGTAGAGCGCGACGATCAGGAATGCGCCGATATTGAACACCATGCTCCAGAACAGCGAGTGCGAGATGGTGTCGATACCCTCCAATCCGAACAGTGCGTAGGGCTTGAGCAGAGCCAAACCGAACGGCCCTGCGTCGATGAAACTCTGCGGCAGCAGCTCCGACTTGGCAAACGACGGCAGAAACAGCGTGTAGAGCCACACCGAAAATCCTGCCGCCAGTCCGGCGAACGCGGCGTTGCGTGTGCCGCCGCGCCAGAAGATTGCAAACAGCATCACTGGCGCCAGTTGCGCCGCGCCGCAGAACGACACGAGGCCAATCGTGACGAGGTGATACGTCTCGCCGACCGCCGCGAGATAAAGGTAAGCCAGAAGCAGGATCAGGAAGATTGCCGACCGGCGGATATTGAGCAGAAGCGAGGTGAGATCGCGCCTCCCTGCAAGCCGCCGCTCCATGACCCGAAACAGCGTTGGCATCACGAGGTCGTTGCACACCATCGTGGACAGGGCGATCGTCGCCACGATCACCATCGCGGCTGCCGCCGAAAGACCGCCGATCAACACGAGCAATGTCAGCATCGGTTGTCCGGCGCTGAGCGGCAGGGCCAGGACGTACGTATCCGCGTCGATCCCGGTCTGGCCGAAGATCAGGTTGCCACCGAAAGCGATCGGCAAGACGAAGATATTGATGACCAGCAGGTAAAGCGGAAACAGCCATGTAGCCCGCGTCAGGTGGTTCTCGTCGGTATTCTCCACGAACGTGACCTGGAACTGTCGGGGCAGGCAGACGATCGCGGCCATCGACAGCAGGATCAGCGTCAGCCAGTTTGTCCCCGCAATGTCCATCGTCATCAGTTTGACGAATTCCGGATGGGCGGCCGCCTTTGCGAACAGATCGCCGAAGCCGTTGAACAGTCCGAATGTAACGAATGCGCCGACGGCCAGGAACGCTGCCAGCTTGACCACCGATTCCACGGCGATGGCCACCACCATGCCGGCATGGTGCTCGGTTGCTTCGATGTGCCGCGTGCCGAACAGGACGGCGAATACTGCCAGCACCAGCGTGACGAGCATGGCGATGTCGTAGGCGCCCAGTGCCCCGGCCGCCGACTCGACATCCTTCGCCAGCACCACGCCGAAGCTGACTGCCACCGCCTTCAACTGCAGGGAAATGTAGGGAATGATGACGATGACCGTTATGATGGAGACGACACCGGCGATGAGCTGGCTCTTGCCGTAACGAGAGGCGATGAAGTCTGCGATCGAGGTGATGCGCTGGGTCTTGCAGATCCGCAAGATCTTGCGCAGCACGAACCAGCCTGCCGTGAACACGATCGTCGGACCGAGATAGATTGGCAGGAAGCCCACTCCGGACGTGGCTGCACGGCCCACGCTGCCGTAATAGGTCCAGCTCGTGCAGTAGACCGCGATCGACAGTGAGTAGATATAGGGATTTGATACGAGGTTTTGCCGTCTTCCCGACTTAGCGATGCGATCGGCATAGTGGGCCACGCCGAACAGCGCCAGCAGGTAGGTCAGGGACGCTGCGAGGACGGCCCAAGTCGGCAGCATCGTTCGTTCCTCATTCAGGGTTTGAGCGCGCCAGAGCCTCCCGGGGGTCGGCGTCCCCCAAGGCGGCCCCTGAACCCGTTGGCTCCTCGTCGGGGCTCCGCTCCGACAGCTCGGCACGGTTCTCCATGACGATCGTAGTGAGCAGAATGATCAGCGACCAAGCTGCAAAAAGGTAGACGTAAAGAAGCGGAATACCCCACACCATCGTCGTCCCGCCCTTGCCGAATATGCCGAGGAACGGCTCCAGAAAGAGCACGGCGGCCAGCACGGCAATCGCAAGGGCGCGCTCGGGACGGCGTGGCCGATGGAGGTGCTGAACCGTTGGTCCCAATACGTTGTGCGGCATGTGTTATGCCTTTCCTATTCCCGCGAGGTCTGCCGCTCGATCCTCGAAGCGGCAGCGTTGGACGACTAGTACTTCGCTTGCCTCCTCCGAATCTCGACGATCTTGTTGGAAGCTTCGATCGCTTCGCCCAGCGTGCGGATGCCATGGACCTCCAGCAGATCGATGAGCTTCAGCAGCACACCGGCCGTGGCAAGCGAATCGCCGAGCGCGGTATGGCGCGTCTCCGGCGGGATCTCGATGGAAAACCTTTCGGCCACCGCGTCCAGAGTATGCTGGTTGGTGTGATCGTGGACGATCGCCGACAAGAGTACCGTATCGAGAACCGGGTTTTCGAACTTGATCTTGCAGGCATCCTGCTTCAGCTGCAGGAATTTCATGTCGAATGCCGCATTGTGGGCCACGAGCACTGCATCTCCGACATAATCATGAAAACGCGGCAGGATCTCCTGGATCTTGGGCTTGCCCTTGACCATCTCCTGGCTGATGCCTGTGATGCGAGTGGCAAGCGGCGGCACGCGGCGGCGGGGGTCGACCAGATGGTCGAATGCCTCGCCCGTCAGGATCCTGCCGTTGAGAATGCGAACGCCCGCGATCTGTATGATCTCGTCGCCGTTCGACGGCTCGAGCCCTGTCGTCTCGGTGTCGAATACGACATATGTGAGGTCGCGCAGGCTGCGTTCGGCAATCGCGCCCAGTTGTTCCGGCTTGAGCAGGTTGAAATCATAGAACTCCAGCCGGATGGGTAGCGGCGCGGTCGAGGTCGTTGTCGTGTGTGCGCTGCTCGGAGGCAGCAGCGGAATGCGCAGCCGCGCCGTCCCGTCCGCAGCCGGCTCGCACCAGACTTCCGATTTGTGGTGCTCAAGTATTTCGGCGCCACTAAGCCCCAGGCCGCGCTCTATCGGCTCGCTGAGCCATCGCTCGAGCATCGACGGGCTCGCGACTTCTCCATTCCACGTCACCTCGATGTAGACGCGGTTCTGGCCCTCGCGACCCTGCAAAAGGAAGGTGTCGCAGTCGAGCTCGACCAGCGCCTTTCGGATGATGTGATCGATAAGGGCGACGATCGTCGTGCTGTCGCACCTGAGCCAGACAGGGTCGCCGGTCACGTCGCAGGTTATGCTCTCGTCGTCGCGGTAGCGCCGGGTCAGCGCATTGAGCATGTTGCCCGAGTGAACGTCGCTCATGGGCCACTGGCTGGTGACGATCGCACGATATTCGTTGCCGAAACGCTCAAGATCGTTGGAAAGCTTCGTGCTCTCTTCGCTCAGCACGTTCTCGAAGGCGCGTCGTCCTTCGGTGTCACTATCCGGTATCTCCTGCAGCATCTCTACTGCGGCTCTCAGGCTCGCAACAGGGTGCCGCAGCTCCTCCAATGTCGATCGCATCAGGCGGTCCGAAGTGATCAGGCCCTTGAGCTCTTCGGTCACGTCATCAAATGTGAGCACGTAACCCGTGATCGACTTGTCCGCCTCATCGACAATGAGGTTCATACGACCTTCGAGTATCAGGCTGCCATCGGTTTTCGCGAACACCAGGTTCGTCATGAGGTATTCGGGGTGAGTCGTGTGGCGGCCCTCGAGATAGCGGCTCGTCAGCCGGTCCAGCGTCAGGATGAAGGGCTGCTGGTTGAGGATCGAGAACAGTGGCCGGCCAAGTCCCATTTCCTCGGTCACGCCCAGGATCTGAAGGGCCCGCCGATTGTAGAGAAGGATACGATGGTTTGCGTTGCAGACGATGACGCCTTCGTTGAGTTCGCGCAGAATGGCTTCCAGTTGGCGGCGCTGCTCTTCCAATGAGCGCGTCGCCTCGTCGACTTCTTTGGCGACATCGGCCCGCACGTTGGCGAAAGCCGCAGCGATCTCACCAACCACCGGCCCGAGAAGCCCGAGGTAGCGTGCTGCCTCTGTGTCCAGCGCATGTTGTGGATTAGCGTGCATGAGTGTCTGCAGGTCGCGCGCTACCGACTGGATAGGCCGCGCGACATTCTGGTCGAACATCTGCCAGACCCAGATGATGACGCCGATCAGCGCGGATCCTGCCAGACCGCCGAACAGCACGAGATGAGGTGCCGGGTTGCCTTCGATCCGCTGGGCCGCCAACCACAGGCCGATGCCTAGGAAAACCGGCACGGCCGCTGCGATCAGGGCAAAGAACAGAAAGATCCTGACTCGGAGACTGAGGCGTTCGATCATATCAGATGTTCGATCCTGTCAGGCGTCCGAACCGTTCAGAAGCTTGGCGACACGTTCCGCAAGTTCCTTCGTTGAGAACGGCTTGGTGGCGTAGCCGTCCGCGCCGAGCGCGAGCCCCTTCTCTATCTCCACTTCCCGGCCTTTGGCTGTGACCATCAAAATGCGCACGTTCTTCAGGTCGGGGTTGGAGCGTATCGCCTGGCAAACTTCATATCCGTTGCGCTTGGGAATGTTCACGTCGAGAAGAACGAGGTCAGGCGGAGTCGCAATCACCGATGACAGCGCCTCCTCCCCGTCGCGCGCGAGTCTTACGTCGTAACCGGCGCGCTTCATCAGGTACTCGAGTGAGAGCATGATATTGGGCTCGTCGTCGACGACGAGAACAGACTTCGCCATTTATGTCCTCCCTGGGCCGCCCGACGTCTATTCACGGAGACGCTTCTTTTGCGGGGTGACGGCGCCTAGTCATTGTGGAAAGGCAAGTCTAACATGGGAAAATGGGCACGATTCTCAACCTCATCCAAAAGTTTTTGCGTGAGCGCTACCGACTTTGGTGGCACCCTGCAGGCGCGAGATTTGGGACTGCAGCGATGAGTTTGAACTGTCGCGAAAGTTCCTCCGAATCGGCAGATTGTGGCCGATTATGGCGTTGCGGAGCCCATTTTTGAGGCTTTGCCGTCTGCGGAGCAAAAATGCTGCGATGCGATGCCGTGTCCGAAGCAAAGTGTTCTGTGAATATGCTGAGACACATAATTCTATTTTGGCTAGATCGACTTTTGGTGCGTTGCGTGCCGCTTGCGGGTCGGGTCAATTGGTTACAGCCCCAAGTTTCGACTTAAGGCGCCTTTTCGCGCCCGGGGTCGAATTGGGACAGACCCGTCACGTGAAGAGAAAATACGCTTCTGGGGAGAAGTCCAAGAAATGGCTACACAAAATGGAAACGGGGCAGCCTACTGGGCCGCAAATCTGCGGCTAGTGGCATTCTGCCTTGTTATATGGTTCGCCGTCTCCTTCTTGATGGGAATCATTCTGCGGCCGATGCTCAAGGGCATCATGGTTGGCGGATTGGATCTCGGTATGTGGATGGCCCAGCAGGGGTCAATTTACGTCTTCGTTTTCCTGATCTTCTTCTATGCGGTTCGCATGAATGCGCTCGACCGCAAGTACGACGTTCACGAAGACTGAGGCAGGGAGCGACCAACCATGGATCTAAGAACTATGACCTATCTCGTGGTGGGCGCGTCGTTTGCGCTCTACTTCGGGATCGCCATTTGGGCTCGCGCCGCATCGACTGGCGAGTTCTACGCCGCTGGCCGCGGCGTTCATCCCGTCGCCAACGGCATGGCGACGGCGGCCGACTGGATGTCGGCGGCCTCGTTTATCTCGATGGCCGGCCTCATCGCGTTTCAGGGTTATGAGGGTGCCAAGTTCCTCATGGGCTGGACTGGCGGCTACGTTCTGCTGGCGATGCTGCTCGCGCCCTACCTGCGCAAGTTCGGTAAATACACGGTGCCAGAGTTCATCGGCGACCGCTTCTACTCGAACACGGCGCGGCTCGTCGGCGTGCTCTGCCTCATCACCATCTCCATCACCTACGTCATCGGTCAGATGCGCGGTGTGGGTGTCGCCTTCTCGCGCTTCCTCGAGGTGCCCGTCGACATCGGCATCTATGCGGGCATGGCGATCGTATTCGTCTATGCGGTGCTCGGCGGCATGAAGGGTATTACGTATACGCAGATTGCCCAGTACATCGTGCTGATTCTCGCGTACACAATTCCGGCGATCTTCATCTCTCTCAACCTGACGGGCAATCCGATCCCGCAGCTGGGCCTGATCGGCGACCACGTCTCCGGCGTGCCACTGTTGCAGAAGCTCAACGAGACGATCCAGGCGATCGGCTTCGGTCCCTACGATGGTCCGTTGAGAAGCCAGCTCGACATGTTCCTCTACACCATGTCGCTGATGATCGGCACGGCAGGTCTGCCGCACGTCATCATCCGCTTCTTCACGGTACCGAAGGTCTCGGACGCACGCTGGTCGGCCGGCTGGGCGCTGGTGTTCATCGCAATCCTTTACACGACGGCGCCCGCTGTCGGCGCGATGGCCCGTCTCAACCTGACGCAGACGTTGTGGCCGAATGGTGCGCAGGGCGAACCGATGTCGATCGAGACACGTCCGCAGTGGTTCAAGAATTGGGAAACCACAGGGCTGCTCAAGTACGAGGACAAGAACAAGGATGGTAAGCTCGAATACTACAATCCAAAGGGTCCGAGGGGCGCAGAGAACGAGCTCACCAAGATCGACAACGACATCATGGTGCTCGCCAACCCCGAGATCGCGGGCTTGCCGAACTGGGTGATTGCGCTCGTCGCTGCTGGTGGTCTCGCAGCCGCACTTTCAACAGCTGCGGGCCTCTTGCTGGCGATATCTTCAGCGATTTCGCATGACCTGTTGAAGGGCATGATAAATCCGAACATATCGGAACGCGCAGAGTTGAATGCCGCTCGTGTCGCTATGGCGTTCGCGATCGGCGTGGCCGCCTACCTGGGGCTCAATCCTCCAGGGTTCGCGGCGCAGGTCGTGGCTTTGGCGTTCGGTCTTGCCGCATCCTCGATCTTCCCGGCGCTCATGATGGGTATCTTCTCCAAGCGCATCAACTCGCACGGAGCTGTCTTGGGAATGGTCGCGGGCATCGGTGCCACCCTGGTGTACATCTTCTGGTTCAAGGGCTGGTTCTTCATCCCGGGCACGGAGATGGCGCAGAACGTGCCGGCCAACTGGTTCCTCGGCATCTCGCCTGAGGCATTCGGTACGATCGGCGCGATCATCAACTTCGCGGTGGCCTACGTCGTCTCGATGGTGACGGCACCTCCGCCGCAGCACATCCAGGACCTGGTCGAAAGCGTCCGCATCCCGCGCGGTGCTGGCGGAGCGACCGGCCACTGATTTCGTGACCTTGATGGATCGCGATCAATGACATCTGGGCGGGCCCCGCGGGATCGTGGGGCCCGTCCGATTCTGGTACATCCTTGTTGGTGCAGGTCGACTCTCTTTGCCCCTCAGCCGTGGTGCGCGCTGTGTGGCGATTTACCAAGCGAGGTATTTCAGTGCCATTGACGCCCGCTGATATCGAGGCCTTCCTTGGAAGTTGCCATCCGTTCGCGTTGCTCCCCGCAGACGCGGTTTCGAGGCTTTCGATAGCCGTGCAGCCACAGCGGTTCGAAGACGGTGAAACCGTTCTCGAACTCGGTCAGGAGAGCAAGTGCCTCAACGTTATCCATTCAGGCGAGATTGAGATCCGCTCCGCCACGGGAAAGATTTTCGGCCGCATAGGCTCCGGTCAGGCCTTCGGCATCCGTGCTCTGTTGAGCGGGCGGCGTTCCACATATCGGGCGGTTGCTCTGAAGGCGGGTCTGATCCTCAAGGTGCCGCGCGAAGCCTTCATGGAGATGACGGACATTCATCCGCAGTTCGAGCGCTATTTCGAGCCGGTCGGGATCGAGCGGATCGGTCTCACGCCCCTCGACAGAACGCCGGGGACTGGCGCTCAGGATGGTGCATCGGGCGCCGGCCTCGACCTCATGGTGCTGACGGCACGCGATTTGATGACGCGGGATCCGATCAGCGTCGCTCCCTCCGACACTGCCAACACCGCCGCCCGCATCATGCGCGACCGTCGCATCTCATGCGTCCCAGTCGTCGAGTCAGAACGGATCGTCGGCATCGTCACTGACGCCGATCTGCGCGACCGTGTCGTCGCGGAGGGTTGCGCGTGTGACGTCAGCATCGCCGATATCATGACGAACCGTCCTTTGACACTGGCGCCCGATGCCTTGGCCTTCGACGCGCTCGCCTCAATGATGCAGCGACGGATCAGTCATGTCCCCGTGGTCGAGGCCGGACGCCTGGTCGGCATTCTCACCCAGACTGACCTCATTCGCGCACAGTCGCGGTCGGCCGTCTATATGATCGGTGAAATCGGCCGCAGACGCGATGCACAATCGATCGCCGCGATCGTCGAGGACGTCCCCAAGCTGTTGGTCTCGCTCGTTGCCAGTGGCGCCTCGGCGTACAAGATTGGTCACATCATTTCGAGCGTGACCGACGCAGTGACGAACCGGCTCGTTACGCTCGCAGAGGACAGCCTGGGACCGGCGCCTGTACCCTATCTCTGGCTCGCGTGCGGTTCGCAGGGTCGCCAGGAGCAGACCGGCGTCTCCGACCAGGACAACTGCATGATCCTGTCGGACGACTACGACGATGCCGCGCATGGCGACTACTTCAAGGCATTGGCCCGCATCGTCTGCGATGGCCTGAATGAAGCGGGATACGTCTATTGCCCCGGCGAGATGATGGCGATAACCGATAAGTGGCGCCAGCCGCTCTCTGTGTGGCGGCGCTACTTCCGCAAGTGGATCGACGAGCCCGAGCCCATGGCCCAGATGCTGGCCTCGGTCATGTTCGACCTGAGGGCGATTCGCGGTGATGACACCCTGTATGAAAGGCTCCAGGAAGAGATGCTGCCCTACGCACGGGCAAACTCGATCTTTATCGCCCACATGCTGTCGAATTCCCTGACGCATGCGCCGCCGCTCGGTTTCTTCGGTAACATCTCGGTGCCACGCATGGGAGAGCATAAGGGGGAAATTGACCTGAAGCATGGCGGCGTCGTGCCGGTTGTCGACATCGCCCGCCTTTACGCGCTTGAAGCCTCGATCCCCGAGGTCAACACCCACCGGCGCTTGGAGGCCGGCCGCAAGGCGAGCGTGCTATCCAGGGACGGCGCCCGCGACCTGCTCGACGCCTTCGAGTTCATATCTACCACGCGATTGAAGCATCAGGCCGAACAGATCCGCGCTGGTAAGAAGCCGAACAATTATCTGTCTTTGTCCGAGCTGTCTCATTTCGAGCGCAACCACTTGCGCGATGCCTTCACGGTTGTCAAAACGCTGCAGTCCGCTTTGGCGTCGTCGCACCAGATTGGCGCCCGCTGAACGGTGCAGGTGCCCCGATCGTTGGACGGTGCAAGACGCGCGGGCCTTCCTGTGATGGAGATTGGTAACACGCGCGCACGCGGCTATATCCTTTGCCATACTGAGTGAACGATTGAAGCGAACGACGAGGAAGGCTTGCTGGCATGCTCTTCAATCTGATTGCCGCGCTCATGACCGGCGTGCTTGGGGCATCGATTGCCTACATCCTGTTTCGCTTGTCGGGGCGGCGTCTGCCCAAAGCCATTATTCCGTTTGCAATGGCGCTCGCCATGATCGCCTACAGCGTCTGGAACGAGATGAGCTGGTACATGCGCACCGCGGCCGCACTCCCCAAGCAGTACATAGTCGTGGAGAAGGGACCGCCGGTCTCCTCGCCGATCTCGCCATGGACTTATATTGTGCCACGCACTGACAGCTTCCGCGTGCTCGATGCACAAAGCGTTCAGCCTCTGCCAAAGAGCGAGGGCCGTTACCTGGCGCAGGTTCACGTAGTCGAACGATACCTGGGTTCGCGCAGGTCGAGCGTGATTGTCGATTGCAAGTCCAATGAACAGGCCGAGATCACCGCGTCTACCTCGTTCGATGAAGCAGGGCTGCCGGTAAACGTGACATGGACGAAGATTGCGCCGGGCAATGGTATCGCTGACAATGTGTGCACGAAGGCTGCCGCAGTCCCCGCGAATTGAGCGCTGTGTGCATTCACGACGCCAGCGGAATCTGGAGCATGTTTCGCTGAAGTGTGCAGCGGTTCAGCGTGGAGAACATGCTCAATTCAAGGACTGGGATCGTGTTCATCATTCCATGCGACATGGACACGATCCAAACGGCGCATCAGTCGGGGCTTATCGAAGGAGCAGCCCGGCACCAGCGGCCGCGAGGATGATCAGTATCGCGGTTCGCAGCGCCTGCGCGCGAATGTATCGCTGCATGCGTTGCCCGATTTCGACGCCGATCAGGGCCGGCGCAATCGCGACCGTCGACGCGATCAGGATCTCACTTTGCGCGAGGCCGGTGAACGCCAATCCACACAGTAGCACGGCGGACGCCAGCGTGACGCCGAGGTTGATCGCCTGGACCATGTGCTTGGGATCGAGATCGCTTGCCAGGAAGTAGGGTACCATCGGCATGACTTGCGAGCCGGTAAGCCCGGTCAGCACGCCGTTGGCCAGTCCCACAGGCACCTGCAACGCACCTGCCATTGCGCGCGGCAATAGGATCCGCGGCCGGACCAGAGAAAAAGCCGAGTATGCGATGATGCAGCCTCCGAGCACGCTCACGGCAAGTTTCGTGTCGACATGGCCGAGAAGCCAAACGCCGATCGCAATTCCTGGTAGCATCGCGACATAAAGTGGCGCGAACCTCTGCAACGTCGACACGAGATGGCCATTGCCGAGCGCCACGGCGATGTTGGTCGCCATCGCCGGAACCAGCACGAACGCGATGGCGGTCTTGAGGCCCACCGCATAGACGAGAAACGGCAGCGCACAGGATGCGTAGCCAAGCCCTGTCGCCCCCTTCACGACGCCGGCAAGAACGAGACCTGCTCCGACGATGCAAAGGCTCAAGGCCGAGAAGCCGGGCAGCGAAGAGATCATGCAGCCCCCGTTCCCGCAAGTGCATCCGCATTTGCGTATGGCATGCAGTTTTCGTTCATGAACCATGGTTTCACAGCATTGCCGCGCCGGAGCGAATACATGAAGAAGACCGGCATCGTCGCCGGAAACAGGTCGCGGTAGACGCTGCCATTGAACGTGATGAAGATACTGCCGCGAAAGCGCTCTTCAACGGCGCGGCTCTCCAGGCGGTTCATCTCCAGATAGGTGCGTGCGCCATCTGCCACGTGACCTCCGCCGCGATACCATCGCGCAGCGCACCGTTCGAGCGACTCCAGCATCTGCCTGTCGGCGTGGGTGTCTCCATCGCGAACAGGTTCCACTCCCTTGGTAAGATCGCTGAGCCGCTGGCTCGACATGCCTCGCGCTTCGGCCGCTTCGGCAACGGCGTCGAAATACCAGTCGATCGATTCTTCGCTGTGGCCGTTGAGGCGAGCGTGGGTATCCGTGAGGCAGAGATTGAACTGCGCACCGGGCTGATGGACCTTGGCGATGCGCGCTCCCATCGAAGCGAGATAGTCGAGGCATGTGAATTCAGGCTCGGCCACACGCGCACGAGGGCCTTTGCCCCAGTAGAGTGCGAATGAAATTGGCTTTTTGTGCCAGAGCCGGTTCGCCACCGTTTGCGCCAGCAAGACCGGGTCGGACGGCTGCGCGCGCTTGAATGCCCAGGTGTTGAAGCTGCGCAGAACGGCGTCGGTCTGGCGATCGAAAGCGGTTGGCCCCGCCGAGCCAGCGTCGGACGCAGTGGCTCGATCAGCGATGAAATTCGCGTTTGCGGACATGTTTTCCCTCCCTACAATTCGTTGTCGGAAAATCCGTTGACAACGCAAAATTTCAGACATGCCTACGCCTCAGGAAGGCAGTTCGCCCCAAGCATTTGTGAGCCGTCCGGGGACGCGTTCTAGCACAATTTAAACAAATAGATAGTATTAAAAGTTAAAGACAAGTATATATGAAGTATAAATAATATAGAATTGTCGATATCGACCGCACGTCTTTGCGCAAAGACCGCAACTGGAAAAAATATCGAAATTCAGGGCGTTTCTGTCCTACCGCTGAGGCATTCGAGCATCAAGGGTCAAGCACAGCTTACCCTCACCTGAGGATATCGTTTGCGCGTGAATCGATGCGTTCACATGCCCGGGCGCTAGAGTTGGTGGCATGCGTAAGGTGTGTGTGGCGGCAGCCAAAAGCGGCTCTAGCTGTGATACCTCAAGAGGTTGTACCCGTTCAAACCGATGCGGCTGATGGGTGGCATTCCGCCGAGGCTAGCATGGGGACGGTGCCAGTTGTATCGGTGCAGCCACCTGGACATTTCGTT
>JBFWVC010000012.1:0-195241 GCA_050246945.1 Hyphomicrobiaceae bacterium | reverse complement strand
CGTGATCGCGAAATTCGTCACATTCTGCGGCAACCTCGGAACGAATTTCGCGATCTGAACGACACTAGCAATTTCAGAGTTCTAGTGTGATTGGGATCGAGAAGTCCGCCTCGCAACCCGGCCGAAAGGTATGAAGCGGACTTCTCGATCATCACACTAGGGCCCGCCGCTCATTCGGTACAGCGATCCTTGGCGTGGTGTGCGCCAAGGCCGGCAGGCCGACCAGGCTACTTCAAATTCCCGCAGAAGCGTTGGATACGTTTGCAGGCTTCCTCAAGCGCCTCCGTCGAGGTTGCATAGGAAATGCGGAAGGCGGGCGAACCTTCGAACGCGGCGCCATGTACGCACGCGACGCCCTCCTCCTCGAGGAGCGCGGTGACGAAGTTTTCGTCGTTGTCGATCCTGGTGCCTTTGGCAGACGTCTTGCCGATGGCGCCAGCGCACGAGGGATAAACGTAGAATGCCCCCTCCGGCTTCGGACAAGTAATGCCTCGGGCCTGGTTCAACATCGAAACGACGATGTCGCGGCGCTCAACAAAGATCTCGTTGTTCTTTGCAATGAAGTCCTGCGGACCGTTCAATGCTTCGACGCCGGCCCATTGCGTGATCGACGTCGGGTTGGACGTCGACTGCGATTGCAGCTTGCGCATGGCATTGATGAGCTTCTCCGGCCCGCCGGCGAATCCGAGACGCCAACCGGTCATGCAGTAGGCCTTTGAGAGACCGTTCACGGTGAGGGTTCGGTCGAAAATGCCGGGTTCCACCTGCGCAGGTGTGAAGAACTTATGCCCGTCATAGATCAAGTGCTCGTACATGTCGTCGCTCATCACCCAGACATGAGGGTGACGCATCAGAACATCGGTGAGCTTCCTGATATCGCTATCGGAGTATGCCGCACCGGTCGGGTTCGACGGAGAATTGAACATGAACCACTTGGTCTGCGGGGTGATCGCCTTTTCGAGGTCCTCGGACCGGAGGCGGAAGCCGTTCTCCATCGTCGTCGGCACAAAAACCGGCTTACCGCCGCCAAGCAGGACAATGTCGGCATATGACACCCAGCATGGTGAGGGGATGATCACCTCGTCGCCCGGATTAAGTGTAGCGAGGAGCGCATTGTAGAGCACCTGCTTGCCGCCGGTGCCTACCGAGATCTGGCTTGGCTTGTATGCGAGATCGTTGTCGCGCTTGAACTTCGCGACGATGGCCGCCTTGAGTTCGGGAATGCCGTCGACATCCGTGTATTTCGTGTAGCCCTTGTCGATCGCGGCCTTGGCGGCGTCCTTGATGTTCTGCGGCGTGTCGAAATCGGGCTCGCCGGCCGACAAAGAGATGATGTCGCGACCCTCCGCCTTGAGCTGGCGCGCCTTGGTTGCGACGGCGATGGTTGCGGAGGGCTGGATACGGTTGAGGCTTTCGGCGAAGAAGCCCATGGTTCAAAACCTTTCGATTGGCGTCCGCAGGCCGCGTGCAGGCCCGCATCTCGGCAGATAAGCGGCGCGGAAGCTACGCGCTTGACTGGCGAATCGCAAGCCGGCCGATCAGCCATCCGACCGAAATCCCGGGAGCTGGCTCGCCGCTCCTGCGTGTTCGAAGCGTGTGGGTGCGCGAAGTGGGCGTTGCTGGCGCACAACACGCTCCGGCGAAGCGGGCCTGCCCTCACTTTGGTCCCGCATCGCCATATTTGCGACCCGACGCGGCCACACAGCGCGTGTCAGATGATTCCCCACAGGTACCGGCGCATGACATGGGGAGGGACCATCACATGCAGCAAGTAGTCCGCAACAGATCGGGCAATGAGCCGCTGCGGCGGCAACGCCTGTCCCGCGTGGGACACATCGCCCGCGACAGCCTGATTGCCTTGGCCGTGTTCGGTCTATTGGTGGCGATCGTCGGCTGGAATAACACCCCGATCTCGCCAGTCCCGCGCAGCGACGTACTGGCGACCGGCACAAATGCCTCTCAATTCGTGCACGGCGAGCCATATATGCCCGAAGCCACGGCAGCCATAAATGCCGTGCTGTCGCTGCCGCAGGTGGACACACGCGCGTTGCTTCAACCGACGGACCGGTCCGTCACTGTCGCCATCCTGGCAAGCGTGTTCGCAGCCATCATCGCATTCAATCTGTGGTTCCTGAGGCACCTCGGCCGTGTGTACGCCTCCTCACGTCCGGGTGACGGAAGGAGGGGCCGGATTGAAGGGCTCCGGCAGAGCCGGACCGCCCCTCCTTCTCAATCCTCTTGACCTGAACCTCCCTGCGGATGTCCGACCCTGTGGATGTCCGGCGGCCGGGTTTGCGGATCCCGCATGGTGCCCTATATTCACTGGAAACTCGTGCCTACGCGCAACAGGTCGAACTGCCCCACACAAAGAGGCCCGGCAATGTCGAGGAAAGCGATAATCGATGCCTGCGATCACCTGCCGCCAAGCGCTGGCGAGCGGCGGAGGCTTCCGCTGTTGGCCCTTGGCGTGATTGTGATGGGTCTCGCCGGTCTGGGCATGGCGGCGGCGACGAGCGATGCCCGATTCGCGCGAGGTCTTGAACAGGCCCTGACCCAGGGTTCTGCGGTTGGTGCAACGCCGCAGCAGATACAAAGTGCCATGGCAGCTCGCGGCGCGCCCCCGGTTTCGGGCAGCGAAGCGTTCTGGCTCGACAACCCTGCAACCGCTGCGCCGCTTCAGCCTGCCACTTGGCGCCCGCGCGTGATTACCCGCGGCGACAGGTTCCAATTCGGCGGCGGGCGCGAGACTCGCGTTCTCGAGGTAACGGACGTGCGACAAGTGCCACTGCAGGTGGATGGGCCGGCCGCCACGGCAAAGTACAACACGCCCCTTATGATGATCACTTTGCGCGACGTGGGCAGCCCGCAAGCGGCGCCCCTGCGCATGCTCGTCGAGGCCGATGCACCGGTGGCCGGGCTCGTTCCGCTCGGCGTTGCGCGGCAGGCCGACCTTTGAGAAGGGCGGGCCTGGCCCAGAGCCATTCAGGCTTGGAGTGTGTTTCTCAAGCGACGTGCCGATCCGGAAGGAGGACGGCGCGGGGCATAGTGTTTCTACGGGCCAACCGTCCGACCAACCGCGCGTCCCTGCGGCCACCCTGCCACTCGACCCTGAATATCGACCAGAACTGGCTCTCCAAAGTGTGAGTGGGCAGCCACGTGCTCCGGCCGACAAGAAGCCAGAGCGCGTCGATTGTCGCGTTCGCGCCAGGGTATGCTAACGTCGGCGCGCATCCGGAGGGCACAGTGCCAAGCACGTCGGCGAGGTCAACTTCCGGATTTGCGTGATGAGCGACCCGACCAGAGCGTCTCCGACCGCGCATGGCGGCCTGACTGCGGAGTATGATCCATGCGGCTCAATCCCCCCACCATCGTCATCTTCCTGATCTCGCTAGTGCTTGCCGCTATTGCCCTCGTCATGAAGCTTGGAATCGTTCATGTGCCGCTTTATTTGCCGCATCAGGATTTCTGGCTCGCCATCACTGCATACCTGATCTTGATGACGGGCACTCTCGTTCGAGGGTTATGAGCTCCGACCCATCGCAGTCCTTTGCCGGAACGCTAATCGCGGAGGCCGGCATCACCAGGCAATCGCCGCCTTGTCGCGGAAGAAGCCGCCGGTCGGACCATCATCATCCAGCGTTGCAAGCCAGACCGCCGTCTCAGCAGCCTGTTCGGTCGAGCGAGTGGCGTTTGGTCCTCCCATCTCGGTCCGCACCCAACCAGGACACATCGCGTTGATCTTGATCGGGCTATCGGCCAGTTCGGCGGCTACGGTGCGCGTCACGGCATTCAACGCTGCCTTGGACATGCGGTAGGCAACATGGTTCTTGCCCATATCCGAGAGCTGGCCGAGACCGGACGAGAGGTTGACGATACGCCCATAACCTTGGCGCTGCATCACCGGCACTGCGGCCTGGATGAGCATGAGCGGACCGATCGTATTGGTGCGCAGCGTCCGTTCGACCGTATCCGGGGTGACGTCGAGCGCGCTCGCCTGGCCCACCCTTGTCGTGTCGAGGAAAACACCGGCATTGTTTACCAGCACGTCCAGCCTTCCGAGCATACCCACGACTTCGTCCACGGCCTTGCTGCAACTCGATGGATCGGAGGTATCGAGTTGAATGACGGGCAGTTCGAGCCCTTCAGAGAGCAGCACACCGGCCGCTTCCTGTCCCTTTGCCAGATCACGCGAGCCAATTGCCACCAGGAACCCATACCGTGCGAGCTGGCGAGCGATCTCGAGGCCAATTCCGCGGTTGGCCCCCGTGACCAGCGCGACGCGCGTCTGCGACATGATTGATTACTCCGCTGTCAGTTCAACGCATTCACCATATCGCGATATGCCCGTGTGGCAATGCCGCCGGCCCGGAAGAAGCCGGAATAAGAACGTGCCCAACTCAAATCCTGGAGTCGAATGTTGCGTCCGGCCAGAGCTCAAACGCGGCTCGGCCAGCGCTTCAAGAATCGCGTTCGCGCGCGAAATTTCTGGCGGGCCGAAAGAAGCGGATGCGGCCGCACCAGAGGTGAACTCAATTGGAATCGTTCAATCACAGTGCTGGATGCTTGTCATTCGAACGTGTGACGACGCTCCCCGGACACCGCTACGGTTCCGGCCATTCTAGTGTTCCGACTCTGACGCTTGGTCCCCTGTCGGGCCCCGACGCGTCAGCCCGGAACCCTAGCATTCTTTTGTTTGTGTTCTGGATTCACGATCGTTTGACGACCTTCGCCCGGGAAACAAACGTTCGATCCAGAACACCAGAAACCCCGTGCCCTTACTCCAGTTCCGCCCCTGCGTGGCGCGCGTGCGATCACATGCGGCGCTGAAGTGCCGTGCACTTCGTCACCGCTCGAACGCCATCTGGCCAAGGGCCCGTTCGCGCAGCACACGCCCTTCCAGCTCCGCATCATCGAGACGAATCTTGACGAGATCGCCGATGCTGACGAGACCTGCCATCTGCCCGTCCCGCATCACAACAGCGTGACGATACCGGTCGTTGGTCATCGCACGCAGCACATCGGAAACCGTATCGTTCGGGTCGCACACCGGCAACGGCGTCGCCATCGCCTCGGTCACACGCTGTTCCATCGCGAGGGCACCGCGCCGCGCCAATACGCGAATGATGTCGCGGTCGGTCACGATGCCGAGCGGCGAACCGTGCGGATCGGTGATGACGATGGACGCAATGTTACGGCCATCAAGTACCGCGATCGCATCGCGCAGCGATTTGGTATTCCAGAGGGTCTCGACGCGCGAACCCTTCTGCTCGAGGACATGCTCGATCTTCATTTTGGGCACCTCGCAACTCCGGGGAGCGCCCAGCCGTCCAGCTATGCTTCATTGTGCGCCTCGAACCGCGTGATGTGAAGAGCTGGAAGCATTCGCGTCTGCGCAGTGGGCGGTCCGGGCGCACCCAAAGATCGCCATCGCGCGCGGCACGTACCATCACGGCCGATCCAGTGGCCGTGATGGTGCAATTCGAACTCAACCCAGTCGGCCTTCTATCCATCATCTCTTTCGAGCTCAGAGTCGAGATAAGTGATCAATTCGGTGACTAGCGACAATGTGAGTCGGTTGACAACATCACGTTCGTGCACCTCGGCAAATTCCAAAACGAATGCGGCTTTCGCACGCAGCTCTGCGGGATTGGACGCCGTCCTACGGGCTGCTTCGTTGGCAAGCACCATGGAGACTCGCGTGATCTCGTCAAATCGGTGCTGAAACACGCGGTTTTGCTGATCAGTCAGCCCAGCAGACGCTTCCAGATCATCCCGTGTACCTTTCAGGATGCGACGCTTCAGCTGCTGAATTTCCAATCTTGACGCGAGTTCCATGAGATCGGGAGAATCATTGCCCCACGAATCGCGCTTCTGGGCTTCGTCGAGGAGTCCTTTCACTCGATCAATTTCCATGTCCGGAGGACGCATAATCTTGGTCATGATGACACTGCCCTTTCGCATGAAATCAATTGTTTCAACTGGCAAACGCCGATCGCTCAAAAATGCCGACACCCTCAACGCGGGGCATTCTGCTGCCAAGCCATGCCCCTCATTCCAAGGTTGCAAAGCGGCAGCAACGGCCGGAGCTGCATCCGGCGATCCCATCTAATTTCTTCATTGAGTAGCGTTGGACCAAGCATTCCCGCGGCATCGCTGCAGGTCTTGGTTTTCCAAACAAGGCGTTCCTTGTTTGCCTCCCCTGAAATGGTTGACCGGGTTTCTATTTCAAATCATTGGCATGGATAGCTGCGTTAATCCGTGGTAATATTAATAAGCAAACTGATAGTATCCCGTTCGGCCGGGATGCGCCCGATGACCGGGCAAACATCTGCTTTACCCAAGTCTGTCTTCCACGCTGAATGCCGTGTTGCCGACCAAGCCCTCGAAATCGTCCAGAATGAAGCCGATCGCGAAGCCGGCAGGGGAGGGCCAAGGGCGCTGCACCGAAACAGCGCGCTTCGCGGAACACGTTCGGCAAGCAGGTGACGCCACCAGCCGAAGGTGCGGCAGGCACACCGTTGCAGCGCGGATGCGGTGAAGCATCGCGGTCAAAATTTGCAGCAGACGCGGCGTCTTGGCGTTCGCCGGGCGGCGAAATGCGTGTGGCGAGATCCGCCATGCAGGACAGGAGCTTCGGCGGTTGGGGCGCGCGACCAGTCGCACCGATAGCCGCGGCGACCGGTTATATCGAAGTGCTGCTTGCCAAGCCGCAGGAGCGCCCGGAAACGGCGCGGCAAATTCTGGCGCAGCAGCAGTCGATGGCCGAGCGACCTATCGTTGAGACTGTTCGTGCGCATTTCACGAGAAGGTTCCACGAGACGCGAAAAATTTTTGTGGTGCGCGATGCGAAACCACTCGTTGTGGCATGCGTTTCTAGGCTCACGGGACGGAAACAGCGTGCCCCGCTGTTGTCTCATCCATCGACCTAATCCCACAGGAGGTTTCATCATGGGCAGCACCACCGACAAGATCAAAGGTTACGCCAACGAGGCCATGGGCAACGCCAAACAGGCGGTCGGCAAGGCCGTAGGCTCGGAGAGGCTGCAGGCCGAGGGCTTCGCGCAGGAACGCAAGGGCGAAGCGCAACAGATGGTCGGGCAAGGCAAAGAGACGGTGTCCGATGCCGTCGAAAGCGCCAAGGACGCTGTCACGTCGAGCTCGCTGAGCGACAAGGTCTCCGGATACGCCAACGACGCCATGGGCAACATCAAGCAGACCATCGGCCGCGCCACGGGCGACGCTGAACTCGAGGCCGAGGGTCTCGCCCAGGAAGTCAAGGGCGAAGCGCAGAAGGGCGTTGCTGAAATGAAGAAGGCGGTTGGCCGCTGATATCTACGCAAGGCGCGGCGCGCTTGTCACAGCGCGTCGCGGCTGCACGACATATTTCGCGGCGATGGCCAAGGCGCCGAAATCGCTGGCCACACCCAACGCCGAGGCGGCCGAGGCATCTGCGCCGCGCAATCCCAACAACACGCCCAACAACACGACAACGTGTGCGCGCGACAAATGCTCTGTACAGATGGTTATCGTTCAGAGATAGATAGCACTGTCGGTGTGGCGTTGGGGCGGGGTGTCAGGGGGAGTTCTTGGTTGCTGACCTTGTCTGGGGCTGGCTTGTTGACAAGCTTGGCCTTTTCGTCGCGAGTGCGCTGGTCGGCGCAATAGCGCTGATCGTTGGCCGTTTGGTGGTACGTGTCTTACTGCATCTATTGTGCTTCGGCAAAAGCCGGAAACGAGCGCTAGAGGCTGTTGCACGCGACGCAAGCGGCCGCGAAGGGGCAGGCGTTTGGACGCTTCGTCCGGTCGAGCGCTCGGAAAGTTACCGTGTCGACATCGCCGGCTCCCGGATCCTGGCAGTCGCCAACCTAAAGGGTGGCGTTGGCAAAACGACAACTGCGGCCAATCTTGCGGCCTACCTCGCCCATGATCCAGCTTGGCAAAAGCGCGTGCTGTTGATCGACCTCGACTACCAAGGCTCGCTTTCCTCCATGGCCCTACCTGATAATGATCGTTGGCTTCCGCCGAAGGGACTGGACTCGATTGCCACACAAGCCATTAGCGGTGATTTGTCACCTCAAATGTTCGCCAGTAGCGCACGCGAGGTGGGACAAGAGCCGAGATTGAAAGTCATCACGGCCTATTACGACCTCGCGCAAGCTGATAATCGCCTCCTTGTCGAATGGCTCTTGAGATGCCGAACGCGATCGCCGAAATCCCTCTGGCTTGCCACAAGAGATCTTTTTTTCGGTCGTCTTTTCCGACTGAAGGACGTTCGATATAATTTAGCTGATGTGCTTCACTGCGACGCCGTTCGTGAAGCGTTCGATCTAATCGTGATTGATTGCCCGCCGAGACTAACCGTCAGTGCGGTGCAGGCGCTGGCTGCGAGTTCGCATGTATTGATACCGACAATTCTGGACCGTCCTTCAGCAGAAGCTGTGGTATCGTTCATCGAGCAAATCGAAGGACTGAAGCGCGCCGATATTTGTCCCAGCATCAGATATGTTGGAGTTTTACCTACGCGCTTTCGCAAGACAAACCCTGAATGGGCCACGCTCGCCAAGCTTCAAGATGATCTTCGAATGCGGCGATTTGATACCGGACTCATGCCTGACTATACGTTCGTTCCGCAAACAGTCGCCTTTGTGCGCAATGCGGAAGAAGGCATAGCATATTTTGTGATGGATAACTCCGACCAAGCACAAGTTGCCAAGGAAGCAATCAAGAACCTTTCGTGCTATGTAGCTGCTCAAGTGGGCGTGCCACCCTTACAGGCCCATGTCCTCGATCGGACTATCGCGGGCCAAAACGATTTGGAGGTATCAACGTGAAGCCGAATGATCTCGCGGCCATGTATGATGCGCTCGTCGATTTCCTGCCGTCGGAGAACGACCACGGCGAAGGCTTACGCTACGTAGGCAATTGCTTGCGGCTTTCGCATGACAAATCTGTCTCAGCGTTTGCCAAGAAGCTCAATGCTGTTGCTGCGCAGATCCCGCCTCACGCCGAGAACGATCTCAGATTGGTTGTGGATGAGCTCACGCAAACGGAACGACTGCTGGGCATCCTTGGCGCCAAACCTGCGGCAAAAGACACGGCCAGTCTGCTTGCGATTTTTTCGAGTTTCCAAGCTGCCAACCGCGATCAACTGTTGAACAGCATTGCAACGCTCGGCAGCAAGACTCCGGCGAAAGGAAGTTCCAAGGCTGCTCCTGTTCAAATTGATGTTGTGGATAGGTACGTCCGCCAGCTGGAAATTGCGCTCGGCGACGAGGCTGGGTTCAAAGACGTCTATCGCCAGCTTGAAAAAGATGAAAGCGTGCGAGTTGGTGAGCTCAGCGCCATCGCGAAGCGGTTTGCCTTCGCCAACGTCAAGACGCGCAGTAGTGCCCTAAAGAAGGTCAAGTCCCGACAGGACGCGCTCATGACCAGCCGGGCCAAGTCGGCGGCGACAGCAGGGCGCATCGCGGGCTAGGATCCGGACCCTAACTACTCCACCACCCCATCTTGCCGCCACCGGGCAGGCGGGCCATATTCCGCGGCAATGGCCAAGATCCCGAAATCGCCGTCCTCACCCAGCGACGCCAAAGCGTCCGCACCGGCCAAGTCCAAGGCTGCGGCGACGACCAAGGCGCGCGCCTCGCGCGGGAAGTCGGGCAAGCCAACTCCACCCCCGCCCGAAACCGCCGCCGGAACGCCGCTGCCGCGCGGGTTCGCGGAGACCGCGCAAGCCGGTTTCACGTCCGGGTCTGGTCCTGACACACAGGGCTCGCGGGTCAGGGAGGCAGCTGAACGGGCGGCCGCCTCCACCCTGCCCGCGCTGCGACAGTCGGGTCCGCGGCCGGTTGCCTCCGCCGCCTCGACCACCGCCTATCTCGAGGCACTGCTCGCCAAACCGCAGGAGCGCTCGGAGACGGCGCGGCAGATCCTGTTACAGCAGCCATTGATGGCCGCGCACCCGATCGTCGCGGGAAGCGCCACCGACTTCACACCGCATCGTCCGTTCCGACCCGAGAAGTCGGAGGGCGGCATCCATTTCAAACTGGTCTCGGAGTACGCGCCACGGGGCGACCAGCCGACGGCGATCAAGGAGCTGGTCGACGGCGTGAACATCGAGGAGCGGAACCAGGTGCTGCTCGGCGTGACGGGCTCGGGCAAGACGTTCACCATGGCAAACATCATTGCCGAGACCCAGCGCCCGGCACTGATCCTAGCGCCGAACAAGACGCTGGCGGCGCAGCTCTACGGCGAGTTCAAGAGCTTCTTCCCCGACAACGCGGTGGAGTACTTCGTCTCGTACTACGACTACTACCAGCCGGAAGCCTATGTGCCGCGCACGGACACCTACATCGAGAAGGAAAGCTCGATCAACGAGCAGATCGACCGACTTCGGCATGCTGCGACACGCGCGCTGCTGGAGCGCGACGACGTCATCATCGTCGCCTCCGTGTCGTGCATCTACGGTATCGGCTCGGTGGAGACCTACACGGCGATGACGTTCGCGGTGAAGGTGGGAGAGCACCTGTCGCGCGACCAGCTGCTGGCGGACCTCGTGGCGCTGCACTACCGCCGCAACGACCTCGCGTTCCAGCGCGGCACCTTCCGCGCGCGCGGAGACACTGTCGAACTGTTCCCGGCCCACCTGGAGGATCGCGCGTGGCGCTTTTCGTTCTTCGGCGACGAGATCGAGGCCATCACGGAGTTCGATCCTCTGACGGGACAGAAGTCCGACGAGCTCAGCCTCGTCAAGATCTACGCCAACTCGCACTACGTCACGCCGAAGCCGACGCTGCAACAGGCGATCAAGTCGATCAAGACGGAGCTCAAGGCGCGGCTCGACGAGCTGTACGACGCGGGCAAGCTGCTCGAAGCGCAGCGGCTCGACCAGCGCACCACCTTCGACATGGAGATGATGGAGGCCACCGGTTCGTGCGCGGGCATCGAGAACTATTCGCGCTATCTGACGGGGCGCGCGCCGGGTGAGCCGCCGCCGACGCTGTTCGAGTACCTGCCCGACAACGCTCTCGTATTCGTGGACGAAAGCCACGTCACCGTGCCGCAAATCGGCGGCATGTTCCGCGGCGACTATCGGCGCAAGGCGACGCTCGCTGAGTTCGGGTTCCGGCTGCCCTCCTGTCTGGACAATCGTCCGCTGCGGTTCGAGGAATGGGATGCGATGCGGCCGGCGTCCGTTTTCGTCTCGGCCACTCCGGGCGGCTGGGAGATGGAGCAGACGGGCGGCGTGTTTGCCGAACAGGTGATCCGCCCGACGGGCCTCACCGATCCGGAGGTGATCATCCGGCCTGCCAAGACGCAGGTCGACGATCTCCTGGATGAGGTGCGTCAGGTCGCGAAGCGCGGCTACCGCACCCTGGTGACAACGCTGACGAAGCGCATGGCCGAGGATCTCACGGAGTACATGCACGAGTCGGGCATCCGCGTGCGCTACATGCATTCCGACATCGACACGCTGGAGCGCATCGAGATCATCCGCGACCTGCGGCTCGGCGCGTTCGACGTGCTGGTCGGCATCAACCTCCTGCGCGAAGGCCTCGACATACCCGAGTGCGCCCTGGTCGCAATCCTGGACGCCGACAAGGAGGGGTTCCTGCGCTCGGAGACGTCGCTGATCCAGACAATCGGGCGCGCTGCGCGCAATGTTGACGGCCGCGTGATTCTCTATGCCGATCACATGACCGGCTCGATGGATCGCGCAATTGCGGAGACCAACCGACGGCGCGAGAAGCAGCTCGCCTACAACACTGAGAACGGCATCACGCCGGAGAGCATCAAGCGCAACATCCACGACGTACTGCAATCGGTCTACGAGCAGGATCACGTCACTGTCGATGTGGGGCTGGTGGCTGATGGCGCAAGCGTGGGTCACAACCTCGCCGCCGTGATCGCCGACATGGAAGAACGGATGAAGTCAGCCGCCGCCGATCTCGAATTCGAGGAAGCGGCGCGGCTGCGCGACGAGATCAAGCGCCTGCGCGAGACGGAGCTGGCCATTGCCGACGATCCGCTGGCGCGGCAAGGCGACGTCGAGGGTCGCGCCGGCAGCTATCAGGGTGCGCGCAAGTATGGCGCGGCCGGCAACCTGAGGCCGAAGCAAAACGCCAAACGGGAAAAAGACAGGCCGCCGCCAGCCGGCTCGCGCATTTCGAACGAATACGAACCTGTGCAGCCGACCAATGCGCAGTCGACGGCGATACCGGCGAGCCGCGCGAAGAAGCCCTCACTCGACGAGATGGGGCCAGGCACGGACCGCGCTGTTCCGCGGCGCGGTACGGACGTCGATCCCAAGACACGCGCGGGCGCCTTCGGCGAGGGCATTCGCGGGCCGCACAAACCGACGCTCGACGAGATGGGCCCGCATGCGATGACGCCGCCGCGCTCGGGCGGCAAGCCGATTCCTGCAAGGCCGGTCGTGACGCGCGAGTTCGATGATCCCGCAGAGAAGAAGAAACGGCGCGGCCGGCCCAAGAAGACCGGCCGCCCCGGGGCGTGACGTGATCGGTGCCTGCAAATCCGCCCGGGGGAAGAGGCGGGTGTGGTACACGGCGGGGGCGGCCGTGCGCTTAAGGGAATGGGGGAGTTCCCTCGCATTGCGTGGTCCTGCTGGAGTGTCAGTTTCACAGGACTTTTTCACCGTCACGTCAACTTGGCCCTGGCAATTCGCTCGCCTCCCCGGACCGTGTGGCAGCTGTCATGAGCCGTTCTGAGCGGCCATACGTCCGCGGAGGCTTCTGGCTCAAGAGTTCGACTGCGGAACTTCGGTCGTGACATTGGCTGTCACAGCATCGCCGTCGCGGTGCAACTTCAGTTTCACCGTAATCGAATTGCTGCCGTAGCCGCCAACCGAATATTCGGCGCTCTCGCCGTCGCTCAGGTAGTTGACGAACTGCATCGGATTGCCCTGCCCATCGGGGCCTGGAGCGACGGTCACGACCGTTTTGAAATTCGACTTGTCGACCAGATAATAGGCGCTCGCATAGCGGTCGGCGAAGAACATGGTGGAGCCGGCCGCCGGCTTGGTGAGCGTCAGCGTCTCGGCGTTCGCCGACAGACCAGGAGCAGCGATCAGGGCTGCGGTGAAAAATGCTGCGGCAGCCGTTGCCTTGTTCGCGAAGTTCATAGCGCGTTCCTTTCCAGGGTTGGCTGGCGCGGAGCCAGCACTTCGGTTTCCTCACTCTGTCCAGGGTGCCTCGTCGGCGCCCGGTGTGATTGGAATATGCGTCCGCAAAAGTAATAATTGAAATCGATTATTCGTATTTCAGCCATAATCTGAATGGATTGCTTGAGGCTCGATCCGGCCCTGTCGCAGCGGCGTGCGCGGCTGCACGGGCAGGCATTTCCCACCGCGCCAACGGCTGCTAGAGCAGGTCAGTATTAGATTGAATCAGGCCTGACCATCGTGGCCTGCTCTATCTCTTTGTTTGAGAGCCTGATTCACGCCTTCGAAGGAAGCATGGCTGCTTCCATCTCAGACGATCAGGCTCTAGGTTGGCGCCATGAATCGCAGCGGCCGCAAGGAGCCTCTCTATCGCAAGGTCAACACGCGGGCGCGTGGGGTCCGTCACCACACGGGCGGCGACTACCGGCACCAGCGCAACACCAAGCGCGAGAAGCAGTCGGCCGCCGACGAAGTGGCACGCGGGACGATGCACCGAAAGGAGCGCCGCGGGCTCGACTACACGCCGCTCTTCCGATTCCTTTTATCGAAGGTGGGCGAAGACTGGGCGACTGTGCATGCCGAGGCCGTGGCCCGGCTTGATCGAGAGGACCCGATCTTCTGGCTGGTTGCACGCACGCCCGACGAGCAAAGGCCGTTCGTCTGCGTTGGTGGATCGTCGTTCTTCAGCGGCCTCCATGTCGACGACGAAGGGAAGCTGGCGCTGGTTGCGCCCGATCTTCGCAATGAGGATCTGACGCCGTGGTGTTCTTGTTGCACGCACACGTTCAACGGTGTGCCGCTGGTGAGAAAATACAAGCAACCGGACTACAATGAAGAAGTGTGATTCCGTCCGAATCCCGATTGCGCATTCGCGCCGCGACTCGTCAACATCCGGTGCGCGTGTGATTGAGACCGAAATAGACGTCCGCTTGGTTTACGTGTCAGGGTGGAAGCAGCGGACTTCGAGCGCAGTACAGCAGAGGTCCTCGAGATGACATCCGATTCGCATGCCCCGTCTGGCGGCGACAACCGGCGCCGTTCGGGCAACTGCACGCGCGTATCGCTGCTCGCCGCGCTTGCCTGGGCAGTCGTGACAGCCCTCCACGGCTACGCGACATGGCCGCATATTCCGATGGACATTTCTGCCAACGATCCGGCGACCCGAGCTGCATTCGATGCGGTGGTGCAGCGCCACATCGCGGGTCATGCGGCCGTGGGACTGGTGCCCCTGCTGGCGGCCGTCGCCTTTGTGTACTTCGTGTGCCGCAAGCGTGGATAACACCGATGCGACGGACAACATGCACGCGCGCCATTGCAAGAACTGTCAAGGGCCGCCGATATTCGACATGCGAGAGTCGTAGGCCTGCATGAACATGCGGGCCTCATCGTCCGTCATGCTCTCGAACGTGAAATCGACATGCAGCAACCGCTGATCGTGATCGCGCTGGACCGCTCCGCCCTTCTGGGTCAACTCGATGCGCACCCGACCATTATCGGTCGCATCGACGACGATGACTCCGTCCACCTCGCGCATGGGCCGCCCTTCGACAGCATCGGGAAGCCGACGCATGAATTCCGCTTTTGCAACGTGAAGCTCGCGTGAGAGTGCTGCGGCCATTCGTACCTCCGACATTTCACATTTTGGCAAGCGCGGATTGCGCTGCCGGCGCGAGCGCAATCCGCTTTAATGTCGAACCACGCGGATGCCAAATTGTTCCACTCTGGTGATTGCGCGTTTACTTTGCCGCCGCAGACTGGCCATAAAGGACCTAAGGCGTGTAAAATGCCATTGGGGCTTCAGACGAATCGCGAAGGGAGGTGCACCGTTGCAGCGGCTTGAGGTCGACATCGCGTATCTCTCGCGTTTGCTCGCTCGCCTGTTGCGCACACCCAGTCCGACCGGGTTCACTGATGCCGTGGTGGGACTCGTCTGCGAGGAGTTGACGTCTCTCGGCCTGAAGGTCGAACTCACGCGCCGCGGCGCCATACGAGCCAATCTCCCGGGCCTACAAGAGAGCCCGGACCGCGCCGTCGTCGCACACGTGGACACGCTCGGCGCAATGGTGAAAAACCTCAAGGATAATGGACGATTGGAACTAGTGCCTGTCGGCACGTGGTCGTCGCGCTTCGCCGAAGGTGCGCGGTGCACGGTCTACTCGGCCAGCGGCGGACGGTTTCGCGGCACGATTTTGCCGCTGCGGGCTTCGGGCCATGTCTACAACGAAGGCGTGGATACGATGCCAGTGGGCTGGGAGAACGTCGAACTGAGGCTCGATGAGCGCGTGTCGACGCGGCACGACCTGATGCGGTTGCCGGTACATGTAGGCGACATGATTGCGATCGATACCGGGGCCGACATCGCCGAGAACGGCTTTGTGAACTCGCGCCACCTCGACGACAAGGCGGGCGTCGCATGTCTGCTGACGGCGACGAAGGCGGTGATCGACGCCGGTGTCACGCTGCCGGTCGATTGCCATATCCTGCTGACGATTTCCGAAGAAATCGGGACCGGCGCCTCACATGTGTTGCATGGCGACGTCGCGGAGATGGTATCGGTCGACAACGGCACGTTTGCCGAGGGCCAGAACACCAGTGAGTTCGGCGCGACGATTTGCATGATGGATGAGTCCGGCCCGTTTGACTGGCACCTCTCAAACGGGCTTTGCGAACTGGCGCGAGAATTCGCGATCCCATATGCGCGCGATGTTTTCAAATATTACCGCAGCGACAGCGCCTCCGCGCTCGCCGCCGGCAACGACATCCGCACCGCGCTGATTTGTTTCGGGCTCGACGCCTCACACGGATACGAGCGCGTCCACCTGGACAGCCTCGAAGCGGTTGCCAGCCTGATTGCCATCTACATGCAAAGCCCACCTGTCATCGCGCGCCAGCAGGTCGGCGCGATGCCGGTCGCCGGCGAGTAGACCAGCCCTTCCGCTTTCGGATTTTTTGTGTAAGCACAGGTTCATGATTTCGTGTCGCCGGCTTACCTGCAGAACCCTGGGTGTGATCCCAAGGACATGTTCACAGGGGGTGCGGCTGTGAGGGCCTCGCATTTTTGTCCAACTCCGGAAATAATGGTCGGGCGCTCTGCGGGACGCGGATGAACTGGACGAGGAGAGCTACCATGAAGCGCAATGCCGGCAGAGTCGGCGCCATGGCCCTGGTTTCGGCTGCCGCAGTAATCTTGGGCAGCAGCAACGCCGCCGCCGACAGCCCATTCGCCACCCTGGCCGGCACCTGGTCGGGCCAGGGGAAAGTCCGGCTGGAAGGTGGAAAATCCGAATCTATTCGCTGCCGTGCGTACTACACGACCAGCAACGGCGGCTCGGGGCTCGGCATGGCCATTCGCTGCGCCAGCGCGTCCAACAAGATAGAGATGCGCGCCAATCTCAACTATTCCAACGGTGACATTACCGGAAACTGGGAAGAGCGCACCTACAACGCCACCGGTGAGGTCAAAGGGCAGGCGACATCGAGCCGGCTGACGCTCAGCATCGCAGGCGGAGGCCTCAACGGCAGCATGTCGGTGAGGCTCGGCGGCGCATCGCAGACGGTCAACATCTCGACGACAGGCTCGACATTCCAGGGACTCGATTTGTCTTTGTCACGCAGTTGAGCATTGCGGCTGCATCCACAAGGCCGGCTCGCTCGTGCGCGCCTTGATGCACGGACGCAACAGCGATCGGGAATACGTGGGCGCTGATGCTCATATCCTTGGTTCTTCACGATTTGTGATACGTTTGGCCCGAATGATGGCAAAAAAACCATCGCATACCGGTGCGAACGGTGCCGAGCCTGCTCGACGGTCAACGATAGCCGCCGCCGCAACCGCCGGACAATGGAGAAGACCATGACCCTGCGCATCATTGCAGCCACCGCCCTGATTGCCGCCGCAGTCAACCTTGCCATCATACCGCACGTGCACGCCGGCGGCCGGTTCCAGCGCGACATCGGCTACAACGGTCTCAGGGAGGGTTACGTCGTCGCCCGCTCGCGATTCGGCAATGGCACGAGTTCGGGGCCGGTGCGGATGACGGATCTAGGTCCGCAGGTGCGCTTGCCCGGCGGCACATGGGAATACTGCCGCCGCTCGTGCTCGGAGACGCTGCGCGTCGAAACCGTCGATTACTGGGAAGGTCGTCAGGACGGCCAGTCGGGTCTCTCGCAGGAGTGCGGCATCTTCGGCTGCCTAGGTATCAACTTCGGCTGGTAGCACGGTGCAGCTGCCACGCACTGACAAGTATAGCGCGGGGTCCCGACCCGCGCTTTTGTTTTTTCCGACCGGCGTGGACACAGCCGCCCTGGCTATCCCTGCAGGAATGGGTTGGTTCGCTTTTCCATCGCGAAGGTGCTGCCTGGTCCATGCCCGCAAATGAACGCCCACTCGTCGCCCAATGGCAGCAGCTTGGTCTTGATGGCGTGGATCAGCGCCGCGTGATCACCGTAGGGAAAGTCGGTGCGACCGATGGAGCCGCGGAACAGCACGTCGCCAACCAATGCGAATTTCTGCGCCTCGTTGAGCAGGACTACCGAGCCCGGCGAATGTCCGGGGCAATGGCGGATGTCGAAAGCGAAACGGCCGACGGTGACCTGATCGCCCTCGTCGAGCCAGCGGTCAGGTGTCACGTTCCGGGCCGGGATGCCGTATGCCGCGCCCTGCTTTTCCAGATTGTCGAGCAGGAACCTGTCGGCGATGTGCGGGCCTTCGATGGGTACGCCGAGATTCTGCTTCAGCTCCCGGGCGCCACCAGCATGGTCGATATGACCGTGGGTGAGAATGATCTTTTCCACCGTTAGCCCGAGCTGATGCAGAGCCTGCTCGATGCGATCCAGGTCGCCGCCCGGGTCGACGACAGCGCCCCTCTTGGTCTCGTCGTCCCAAATGAGCGTACAGTTCTGCTGAAAGGGCGTGACCTGTATGATGGCAGCCTTCAGTCCCGCTGGCGGCTTGGAATTTGGGGTCATGGAACGCTTTCTCGTTTGGAATCCTGGGTCTTGGAGCCATTCAGGCGCTCATAGCGGATTTTGACAATCGACGACAGTGGGGCTTGCCGGTGCTGATCAGATCGCGGGAAAGTCTGCTCTCACCAGTTTCTCCTGAACCGACCAGATAGTGCGCATGATCCCGTCAGACCGAAACAAGCCACATCCCTTCCGACCGCTGGGCCTGCTGATCCTGAGCGTCACCGCCGCCGCCGTTGCGCTGTGGCTCGTCAGGCTGCCGGGAGATTCGCGGAGGGCGAGACTGGCGCAGGTGGAGCATTGGACCTACCAGTTGCAGGATTTTGCAGCTGCAATGGGCCGTGTTACCCGATCGGACAGCGACATGCTGGTGATCGATTACGCCGTGGACAGCGGCGATGGCCTCAAGCCTCTGACGCGGGCCAAGGTCGACAAGCTGAAGCGAAAGCCCGACGGGGATCGCCGCCTCGTCATCGCGTATTTCTCGATTGGCGAGGCGGAAGAGTATCGCCCCTACTGGCACGCCGCGTGGCGCGACGCCCCACCCGACTGGATCGTCGCGGAGAACTGCCGCTGGCCGAAAAACTATCTCGTCAAATTCTGGGACAGTGGGTGGCGCGACATCGTGTTTGAGGGCGCGCATTCGTATCTCGAGGCGATCCAGGATGCGGGGTTCGACGGAGTCTATCTCGACCGGGTCGACGTCTATGCCGACATAGCAGACCGCTTCCCGAAGTCGCGTCAGCGCATGATCTCGTTCGTCAAGGACCTGGCGTCGTCAGCGCGCGCGCGCGATCCGGGCTTTCTCGTCATCGTGCAAAATGCCGAGGAACTTCTGGACGACGCCACCTACCGCGCGGCGATCGACGGGGTGGCAAAGGAGGACCTGCTCTACGGCGTGACGGACACCGGCAAACGCAATCCCAAGTCGATGGTGACGGAAACGACACGGCTGCTCGACACGCTGAAGGAAGACGGCAAGCCGGTCTTTGCGGTGGAGTATCTGACGAGCGCCGACGCCATCGCGCAGGCGAAGTCGGAGCTTGAGGATCTCGACTATGTCGGCGTCTTCCCGTCACGCGCGCTCGATGGGTCGGATCCGGCAAAGGTGCATGCCAGTTCTTCGGCCGCGGCGGAGAGGGAGGAGGCGGAAGAGCCGGACACCGGCACACCCGAATACGCAGCAGCCAACTGCGATGGCGTCTGGAAGCGTGCCCAGGAACCGAAAAGGGAAGCTGAAGCCCTCTCCGCGCGTGTACCATCCGGAGCGCGCGTCCCACCGGCGGCGGCCGCCAAGTGAGGAGGGTTCGATCGCATGGTGGCGGATCACACCGAACATCGTCATGTGCGCAAGACGGCCTGCGTGTTGGGCGGCTATGGGCTGATCGGCGCCGCCTGCGCACGCGCACTCAGTCAATCGGGATTCGTGATCATCGGTGTGGGGCGTTCCGAGACGTCGGCGCGGCAGGTGCAGGCGGATATCGGATGGCGCATTCTCGATCTGGCCGAAGCCTCCGTTGAACAGTTGCGGCATGCGGTGGCCGGGGCCGATGTCGTCGTGAATGCGGCGGGTGCACTCCAAGACGGCCTCCAGGACAATGTTATCGCGATCCATGAAACGATGGTCGCGCGGCTCGTCGCAGCTCTGGAGGGAACGACGACGCGCGTCGTCCAGATCTCTGCGGCAGGCGTTTCGCCAAATTCCTCGACCGAGTTCTTTCGCTCGAAAGCACGTGGCGATGCTTTGTTGATGGCATCGCGGCTCGACTGGGTGGTGCTGAGGCCGAGCCTGGTTCTGGCGCGCGAAGCCTACGGGGGGACGGCACTGTTGCGCGCGAGCGCCGCAGTTCCGCTTGTCAGACTTCAGGTGCTCGGACAATCGCGGATCGAAACCGTTTCAATCGACGACGTAACCGCTGCGGTGGTTTCGGCGGCGCGCGGCGAGATAGCAGGTGGCACCGTGGCGGACCTGACCGAGCCCGGAAGCCACAGCCTTGATGATGTGGTGCGGTCTGTGCGTTCCTGGCTGGGCCTGCCACCGTGGCGCACCGCGATTCGCGTGCCGGATGCGATGGTCGGGCTGCTTGCCAAGCTTGCTGATGCACTTGGGTATCTGGGCTGGCGCTCGCCCCTGAGGTCCACGGCAATCCGCGTGCTGAGCGAGGGAATTCACGGTGACCCGCGCCCCTGGCAGGATGCGGGGGGCGACTGCCGGCCACTCGCAGAGACATTGGCCGCGATGCCCGCTACGCCGCAAGACCGCTGGTACGCTCGGCTCTACCTGATGCTGCCGGCAATCGTCGGCACGCTGGCACTGTTCTGGCTGTCGTCGGGCGTCATCGGGTTCATTCAATTCGACGAGGCCGCGCGCATCCTGACAGAAAGGGGGGTGGCGAGACCAACGGCGGCCTTTCTCGTGCTCGGCGGCGCTTGTCTCGACATGCTGCTGGGGGCTGGCATCCTCTTTCGCAGATCCGCGCGCTCGGCTGCGCTCGCCATGGCGGGGATGTCGCTTCTCTATCTCCTTGGCGGGACATTGCTTGCGGCAGACCTGTGGGGAGATCCGCTCGGGCCCCTCCTCAAGGTGCTGCCAGTGCTGGCTCTTGCGCTCGTTGCAGCCGCAATCGTGGGCGAGCGATGACGTACGAGATCCTCAAATTTCTGCATGTCATGGGCGCCACCGTGCTGCTCGGCACGGGTGCCGGAATTGCATTCTTCATGGTGATCTCGGTCAGGAGCCGCGATCCCCGGCTCGTCGCGCATGTGGCAGGCATCGTCGTGCTGGCCGATACCGTATTCACAGCGACGGCGGCCATCGCGCAGCCTATCACCGGCATGCTGCTGGCAATGCGTGTGGGCTACCCGCTGCTCGAAGGTTGGGTTGGGGCGTCGCTGCTTCTCTACGCCATCGTGGGGGTGTTCTGGTTGCCGGTTGTGGCAATACAGATCCGCATGCGGGAGCTTGCGCGGGCGTCGCGGGATGCTGGCGAACCGCTTTCTGCGGATTTCTACAGGCTCTACCGGATTTGGCTCGCCTGCGGTTTTCCGGCGTTTTTCTCGGTGCTCGCCATTATCTGGCTGATGCTGACAAAGCCTGCTTTTTAGAAGACGCGTCCCGACTTTTCTCGAAACTGGTTCATAGGGCATTCGAAAAGAAAAACGGGGAGCACAATGGCTCCCCGTCATTTTCTTTTTCGGCCGGTTCAAACCTGTAGAACTCAGGCCGCGACCGTATCGTCGTTGGGATCGCGCAGCACGTATCCGCGGCCCCAGACGGTTTCGATATAGTGCTGTCCACCGGTGGCGGTCTGCAGCTTCTTCCTGAGCTTGCAGATAAAGACGTCGATGATCTTGAGCTCGGGCTCGTCCATGCCGCCGTAGAGATGATTGAGGAACATCTCCTTAGTGAGCGTCGTGCCCTTGCGCAGCGAGAGCAGCTCGAGCATCTGGTATTCCTTGCCCGTCAGATGCACGCGCTGACCGTTGACCTCGACCGTCTTGGTGTCGAGATTGACGCGCAGGTCGCCCGTCTCGATAACCGACTGTGCGTGCCCTTTCGAGCGGCGCACAATAGCGTGGATGCGCGCCACCAGCTCGTCCTTGTGGAACGGCTTGGTGAGGTAGTCGTCGGCACCGAAGCCCAGACCGCGCACCTTGTCCTCGATACCGGCATGGCCTGAGAGGATCAGAATCGGAGTCTGAACCTTGGCCACCCGGAGCATCTTCAAGACGTCGTAGCCGCTCATATCCGGCAGCCCGAGGTCCAGAAGAATAATGTCGTAATCGTACAGCTTGCCGAGGTCGACACCTTCCTCGCCAAGATCCGTCGTGTAGATATTGAAGCCTTCAGACTGCAGCATCAGCTCAATGCTTTGAGCCGTCGCGCTGTCATCCTCGATCAAAAGAACCCGCATGCTCGTTCCTCTCTTCCCCGGCAAACCTGCCGGGCCCGCTGCCCCGACATGAAGAGAACGCAACTCAGTTCTCGCTAAGCCATCGTTAGGAAAGTACGCGGCAGAGGTTAACAAACCCTAATTTTCTCTTGCCCACCGATGCTGAAAACTTCGCATCCGTTCAGGGTAATCTTCACACTATCTGCCCATGTCCCGTTTCGCTGCCCGGCGAATCCGCGACCGGCGGCCCGAAGGCCGCACAAAGGCTCCCCATCTGCCGGAACCTGTCCGGCAGCAAGATGACAATTCGGATTGATAACTTGCGCCCTCGATTGTGCCCGCTCGAGCAATCTTCTGCGGCCAACCCTCGCCTGTCGGGAGAATCAATTCGCGTCTGATTTACCCAGCCCGAACGCTGCACGAATCTAGAGGTAACAGAATTCGGAGTTCGTCCACAGCTTTGAAGGCTTTTTTTTGGAGCGCCATAGGCTCCAAACGACATCAAGTGTCGTAGAAGTGGCTTTACCGCAACTTAAGCGTCATGTGCCATAGTTCATCTCAACAAATGTTGCGGGTGCAGCGCGAACATTTGAGAAAAACAAAGTAGGCGGGGGCGTGCTTCGCTGTTCTTGGCACACGACTTGGCACGGAACTTGATTAATTCCGGCTATATGTTCGAATTTGTTTGGGGTATCGAACGATGAAGTCACCAGACACAGCGTCACGCGCAATGCGTTTCGAGGCCGATGAAAGGGTGCGCAAGGTCAACGACCTTGAGCATATGATCCGCGAATTCGAACAGGTCGCGGCGGACCTCGAGCGGCAAATCCAGGCTGAAGAGGAGCGCACCGGCGTGCGCGACTCCTCCCACTTCAACTACTCGACTTTCGCCCGCTCGGCGGCGCTGCGCCGCGAGAACCTGCTGGCGTCCGCAGCCGGTCTGAGACCGCGGCTCGAGGATGCCATTCGCGAGCGCGACGAGTTTCTGGAGCAGATGGACCGACTTGCTTCCGTCGAACAGCGGCCGACTACGGCGGGATCGGGACGGGCTGGCCGTTCGCGTTCGAATAGCTCGCAGTCGTCGCAGCTTCGCTGAAGCCGGCAGGGGCCAATCAGCACGGCCTCCTCGTTGTTGAACGTCTTTCAAGCTCGCTTCCGGTAACGGGGGCGGGCCATTGGCGTGTTCATATGCTCCCCCCGACCTCTTGCCGGACCCAAGCTGAGCGCCTATGCAACAGTGTGTCCTGACGTGATCGCGAGGCACGGTTGGCGCATCGCGCCGGCTGGCCCGATCAGACTCGACGCGAGGGTTCGGGGGAATGGCGACGTGAAACGGACGAAGGCGAGCGGCCGACATCTGTACGTGCCTCGCGCAGGCAGAACTGCCCGCGCCTTGCCTTTTTTTGTCGCAACCTCAGCAGTATTGGCCGTTTTACTCAGTGGCTGTGCAAGTAATGGCGAGGGTGCAACAGCGGCGCTACCCAGTCTTCCGTCACTGCCGAAGATCTCGCTTCCCGAGGCGCCGCCACCCGTCGTTGGATCGTCGACCGAGGTCTACGAACGGATCGGCCGCGGGGCCATGGCCTGCTGGTTCGGCACCAACGGTTTCCTGAAATCAACGCACATCTACGAGGCTATGGCAGAGCCGGCGCACAAGGGTGGCAAGGCGGAAATTCTCATTCGGGAGCGCGATAACACGGCGGAAAGCCCTCGCGGAGTCAAAGCCTTCCGGATTTCAATCATGCCTTCTGGGAGCGACGAGACGAGCGTCGTCGCGGAGAACCTCAAGCTGCCAGAGCCAATAGCTGCCAAAATGACGAAGAGTGTGGCCGCCTGGTCGATCGGCGATCAGGGCTGTGACCCGGACGCGTTCAAGGGTGCCTGGCAAGCCGAACCCGCGGGGGCCGCAAAGGCTGACGCGGGCGCCCAAAAGCAAAAGACCACCCAACCGAAGCGGCAGGTGGCCAAAGAGAAGCCATAGCCCTCAGCGCCAGCGCGCTCGGACCAGACCCCACCTCCAGGCGAGGTGCAGAGCACGCGATCAGCCGCGGTATTTCTGAATTCTGGTGGCGCGCAGTCCGGGAAGACCGTGCTTGTCGATAGATCGCTGCCACGACATGAACTCGTCGACGGTGAGCTTGTAGCGCTCGCACGCCTCCTCGATCGACAGCAATCCGCCACGGACGGCTGCGACGACCTCTGCCTTGCGCCTGATGACCCACCGCTTGGTATTGCTGGGGGGCAGGTCGGCAACGGTCAGCGGGCTCCCGTCCGGCCCGATAACGTAGCGCACACGCGCTCTCATTTGATGCTCGGTCATGTTACTCTACACACGCTCATGGACCAGATGACATTGATAACGCACCGCCGTTAAGTTTGCCCTAAACGGCAAAATAAACTTACACTAAATACCTGTATCTTCTCACCAATTCCGATCCATTATGGTTTATGAAAATGTTTAACGCAGGATCATTTGGAGACAAACGAAAACGAAATGCGTCGAAAAACGACGAAATGTCCCATTACGACCTAGCAGCGATTGGAATTTCCGGTCGATTAATGGCTGCCACTTGCCGAGGGCGTGCCGGCGACTGAGCGGAAATGCTGCGCGCGAATGCCCTGCAGCAGGTTGGGCGAAGGCCGTTGGCGAGGCTGCTTGGCGGTCCGGCAACCGGCGAAGCTGCTTATCAGTCTACTGCTCATCCCAGGAACAACATCATGAGTCCGTTTGCGGAACGCATGGGTCGAGCCAGTTGTAGCGACTGTGCCGCCACAAGTTCCTTCGCCCGCAGAGGCGCCCCAACTCCCTGCGAGCCGCAACAGTTCGTTGTCCCGGTCGTTCAGGCGCTGAAAAACCGGGCTCCATGCGGCACTGCCGCGCTTGCGAGCCGAGGGAGTTGGCCATAAATATGTGCGGGTCGTGCCGAACGGGGGACTTGCCCCCGTTTGGTCATGAGATGATGGCAGTTTTCTCGTCTCGGAGCCTGGCTCCGGACGGGATAGGTGCGCGCGGAGGGCCAGCCGGGATGATTACGGCACACTGCCAATACCCGTGGCCTCGCCGCGGTTCCGTCAACAGTTTTCAGGGCCACAGTTCTCATGGCCTATGTCCTCAGGCCACTGTGATTCCGGGAGCGGCAAGGCCAACAGGAGAACCGAACGGGTGGCGGAAACGCGCATACCGATCGAACGGCTAGGCCAGACGAAAATCCGAAGATAACGACTCGATACAGACAACGACGCATTTGCCATGAGCGCTGCCAACGACATTGCTGCCGAGGCCGCCCCTACGCGGGGCGATCTGCGCCCGCGCAGGCGGGTCGTCGTCGCCATGTCGGGCGGCGTCGACTCCTCCGTCGTCGCCGCATTGATGAAAGCGGCCGGCCACGACGTTATCGGCATCACGTTACAGCTGTATGACCACGGGCAGGCTACCGCAAAGCCCGGCAGCTGCTGTGCAGGCCAGGACATCCATGACGCGCGACGCGTTGCAGATGCGGTCGGCATCCCGCACTACGTTCTCGACTATGAGCGGCGCTTCGCTGAGCGCGTCATCGAGCAGTTCGCGGACAGCTACGTATCTGGCGAGACGCCGATCCCGTGCGTCACCTGCAACAGCGACATCAAGTTCGGGGACCTCCTTTCGACCGCCCGGGAACTCGACGCTGACTTCCTGGCCACCGGCCACTACATCCGACGGACAGAGGGTCCGTGCGGTCCAGAACTCCGGCGTGCCGTCGATGCGGATCGCGACCAGAGCTATTTCCTGTTTTCCACGACTCGAGAGCAACTGGCGCGGCTGTGGTTTCCGCTCGGCGACCTGCCGAAGTCAGAGGTTCGCCGAATTGCACAGGAGCTCGCGCTGCCCGTGGCGAGCAAGCCCGACAGCCAGGATATCTGCTTCGTGCCGACCGGCCGCTACACCGACGTGATCGAACGCCTGAAGCCCGGCGCGCTGCAGCCCGGAGACATCGTACACGTCGACGGGCGGCTCTTGGGGCGCCACAACGGCATCATCAACTACACGGTGGGGCAGCGGCGCGGCTTAGGTATTCCCGCGCCCGAGCCCTACTACGTGATCCGGCTCGATGCCGACCGCAACGAAGTCATCGTCGGTCCGCGCGACTGCCTCATGACCGAAGCAATCATCTTGCGCGGAGTGAACTGGTTGGGCGATACGTCACTCGGCGAAGCTGCGGCGCATGGCCTCGGCATCCATGCGCGGGTGCGCTCGACACAACCGCCCACACCAGCAACTCTGCTGGCGGATGGCGACGGGATGGTGCGCGTTCTGCTGGGTGAAGGCATCGAGGGCATCGCGGCAGGGCAGGCATGCGTGTTCTACAGCGACGGCTCCAACGATGCGCGCGTGCTCGGTGGCGGCTTCATCGCTGAGGCCGTGCGCAAGCAGGCTGGCGCACGCATATCGGATTTGAACAACGGCCGCGGCGGCGATGTCGACGGCCGAGCCTCTGTTGGGGGCATGGGGTGAGTATTCAACGAGGAGCACGAGAGAGCATGAGGACCATGGACCGGACCGAGGTGGGCCGCCGCGGCCCCGTTCTGCATCGCGACGGCGGGCGGATCGTCGGCATCGGCCGCATCGACGAGAGCGACGTTAAAGTCGCCTACCGCCGCTGGGCACCGTTCTACGATCACACCTTCGGAATGGTCGCTGGCCAGGGCCGCCGCCATGTCGTGGAAATCATCAACAGTATGCCCAAGGGCCGCGTGCTCGAAGTGGGCGTCGGCACCGGTCTCTCGCTGCCCGACTATGATCCTGGGCACGAGATCGTCGGCGTCGACCTGTCGCCGGAAATGCTGGGCAAGGCGCGCGAGCGCGTCGTCGAGGAAGGTCTGGGTAACGTTACCGGCCTACACGAGATGGACGCCGGCAATCTCGACTTCCCGGAGCGCTCGTTCGACATTGTCGTCGCGATGTACGTCATGACGGTGGTTCCCGATCCTGAAAAGGTGATGCGCGAGCTCGCCCGTGTCGCCAAGCCGGGCGGGCAGGTGATCCTCGTCAACCACTTCAGCCAGGAAGAAGGACTACGCGGCTGGGTCGAGCGCAGGATGGCGCCGTTCGCCGACAAGATCGGGTGGCGGTCGGTGTTCGACGTCGATCGCGTCATGGTGTGCGACGACCTGCGGCTTGCCGAGCGCGTGTCGCTGCGGCCGCTGGGACTGTTCACAATGATGCGGTTCAGCAAGGCAGTGGCTGCGGTGGCGCAGCCGGTCGCTGCCGAATAGAGGCGGGCTATCGAGCCGGGCGGAGCATTTTCCACGAGGACGCGGAACCGCGTCCGGCGGTCGATGTCAAATGAGTCGACCGTCCCGCAAAGCGTATCGCGAATTTTCAGAACCGCTCCTGTCGCCTTAAGTCGTCGGTTTTGTGAATGCCGTTGTCGCAAAGCCGCTGAGCGGTTTTGCGCGACATGCAGCAGTGTTCCGACTTTGACTCTTGATTTCCAACCGGGTTCCGGCGCGTCAGCCGGGAACGTGAGAGTGAATTCGCGCCAGGCTCAATCGAACGGACGCGTTTGCGCCCGCTCCAGGTCGCGTTCTTGGATGGTGGAAGCATGCACACGATCCAGTTCATTGGCGTGAGCAGGTTTTTCAAGCTGAATCACTGCGCACGGCAATTAGACATGCACCGGGTTCCACTATCGGGCCGGAACATGACGGCCGATTCCGGGCGCTGACAAAGGGCCCTGACGGCTTTGCTTTTCGACGGTGGGAAGCCTTGACATCGCAAGCCCGCGCTCCTTATAGACACGGGTTCGTGGCGGAGTAGCTCAGCTGGTTAGAGCAGCGGAATCATAATCCGCGTGTCGGGGGTTCAAGTCCCTCCTCCGCTACCAATCTTCTCATCGCGCAAATCGGGACTGTCGCAGATTGCCGTGCGGGAGTTTTGCGGGGCGCGGCCGGAATCGATCTCACGACTGGCGCGACCCTGAGGCGGCGTATTTGCTCCAGTTTGACAAGCGGCGGGGTCGGTTTGTCGAAATGGAAGCCGCCTTGCGAGAGGCTGGCGCTCAACTCTGACCGGCAGGATGTCCGGGCTCCGGTTTCGATCCAAGGAGCCAAGCGACACCGAGAGCACTTATCCAATCATCGTCAGGCTGTGCCCGGCCACGAGGCTATCTGGAAATATAGTGTTCAAGTTGATCGATGACAAATTGCTGATCCTCAATGATGGACTTGACGAGGTCACCGATCGAAACAACCCCTACCACGTCACCGTCGTCTACGACCGGAAGGTGACGGACAAAGCTGGCCGTCATGAGAGCCATTCCCTCCTTGACGGTTTGCGTTGGACGCACGCAAGTAAGGTTGGTTTCCATGATTTCAGCGACCGGAGTTGTCGGCGACGTCCGACCTCTTAGAATGACATTGCGGGCGTAGTGTCGTTCCGTGAGGATCCCAAGAAGTTTCTCTCCGTCAATTACCAGCAGCGATCCGACATTACGTTCATCCATCTGCTTAATGGCATTGAAAACCGTTTCGTCGGGCCGCACAGACCAGATTTTCCTACCCTTTACCGCCAGAACATCTCGGATCGTACGCATATGCACACCTCCGCCGAGCGCTAATATTGAAATATTCAGAATCCAAATTGCGGAACCGCGCAATGACTGCGATCAAGATTCACAGGCACGCTGCCGTAGACCCGCATCGCAGATTGCGGCTCCATCGTCGCGCCGTCTCATTCGAAAGATGCGCCGGCGCTCGTTGCCCGCGACGTCCTCCAGCGCAATGACGTGACGAGCACGAGCTTGCGAACTTTCGCGGCGTCATTGATCGCGGCGAAGCCCAACAAGCCGACATCGCCGGGCTATGAACTCCGGGTCCCGGTGTTCCGACTCTGACGCTTGGCTCCCTACTGGGCACCTGCGCGTCAGCTCCGAACCTCCAATTTTTTGGTTCGTGTTCTGGATTCACTGACGTTTGACAACCCTCCCCCGGGGCAACAAACGTCAGATCCAGAACACCAGCCTTCGCCATGGCCTAGTGCGCGTTGGCGTGGAGACCTGAACTACGCCCGCCATGCAGGTTGTCCTATGATCGCGCCCAGCTAAGCATTGGCGGTCCCGGCAGGACTCGAACCTGCAACCCTCGCGTTCGAAGCGCGATACTCTATCCGTTGAGCTACGGGACCTACGTCGCTGGTAGGCGTCCTGATTGTTTCATCTGGCACAGGTCACGGTCCAGTGAGAAATAGCAATTCTTCACGGCAACGGTATCATGCGCCGCGAAGATCGTGAACTTCGGCCGGGCGTCGGTGCCAAATATCACACCATTCGGCCGACAATCTTTGCCATCTCGGCTGCCGAGAAAGCGCGCATGGTTTGCGTGCGAATGTTGCCGCGTGCGGCAACGCTGATCGACAGTGCCGTTGCAGTCTCGTCATCGGGGCCTTCGCATATCGTCACGATATCAGTGGTGCCCAACGTCCAGTAGATGTCCTTCACAGTGACACCGGCTTTCTTGGCCATCTCCTTGAACTTCTCAGCCCGTTCGACGGTGTCCTTTACATCGTGTGCGCCCTTTTCGGTGAAATTGGCAAGAACAACATATGTTGGCATGGCGCTCTCCTTCACTGGCCGCCTGCCCCGCCGTCGGGTGCAGCCTAGGCCGGCATCAGGAGTGGGAAAAGCCAATATTTCGAGATGAACGGCCAAGCAGCGGCGCTCGTGCGTGCCCGCTGTCGCACAATCAAACGTTCATTTACGCGAACCGCCACCCCACGCAGACGGATGGCCTTGGCAATCACACGCCCAGTTTTTCGAGGATGATGTTCTCGGCCTCGCGCACGCGCGGCGTCCAGGTGGCGGCTCGCGAGGCGATGAGGTTCGCTTCAGATTTTAGGATCAGGCCGTCGTCCAGGATCTTCAGGCCGTTGGCCTTCAGCGTCGCGCCCGTCGTTGTGATGTCGACAATGAAGTCGGCGGTGCCGGCGGCGGGTGTTCCCTCAGTGGCGCCAAGGCTCTCGACGATGCGGAAATCGGTCAAGCCGCGCGAAGATAAGAAGCGCCGGGTCAGGTTGATGTACTTGGTAGCGACGCGGAACCAGCGGCCGTGAATCTGGCGAAACGCAGAAGAAATCTCATCGAGATCCGCCATCACGCGTACGTCGATCCAGCACTCGGGCACAGCAACCACAACGTCGGCCAGGCCGAAGCCGAGCGGCTTCAAGACCTCGATGCGTGTCTCCCAGTCGGTCATCTGCTCGCGCACCAGATCCTCGCCGGTGATGCCGATGTGGGCGCGCCCTGTCTTCAGGTACCGCGCAATCTCGGAGGCGGACACGAACGCCACTTCGACATTGCCGATACCCTCGATCTCGCCACGGTAGCCGCGTGCGTTGCCCACCTTGCGCAGATTGAGGCCACCGTTGGCGAAGATCTCGATGGATTGTTCCATGAGACGACCCTTGGAGGGGACGGCGAGTACGAGGGTGTCGGGCGCCGTCATCGCAGGTCTCCTGTCAAAGCCGCGAGCAGTCGCTCCGTGTGGATGGCGCCACCGACTGCGGCCACGTCCTCTTCGGCGCCGCACTGGCGCATGAGCGTGTCGTAGCGGCCGCCGCCGGCGATGGGGCTCGCGCGGCCGAGCTGGGGCACGACAACCTCGAAGACGAAGCCGGTGTAATACTCGAGCGTTCGGCCAAACTCGGCCTCGAATTCCGCACGGGCGACGTCGACGCCGGCGTCGGCAAGCAGCTGCAGGCGCCGCTGATATGCATCGAACGCCTCGGAGATGTCGATGTCACCGTCGCGCAGGAGATCACGCAGACGGGCGCCAGCAGCTCGCGCCGGTGCGACGACACGAATGTAGCTCTCCAACAGATTGGCGGTTGCGGCAGAGAGCGGCTGCGTCTTGGAATCGGCAACGATCGACAACAGGTTCTCGGTTATCTCGCCCAGGGAGCGGGTGCCCTGCATCTCGATGCCCCGCTCCTCGAGATAGGCCGCGACCTGCTTTTCCGCATCGTCGGGGCGCTCCGGATTGAGCTTCGTCAATAGCTCCTTGGGCACGTCGCGCGGCACGTCGGTGGCCACTGTCGTGAGACGTTTGAGTTCCGTGCGGAACGCCTCTGGGCGCCAGAACTGGTGCATCAGCCGGCGGCGCCAGCGCAGCGGCATGTCGGCTGCCTCGAGCAGCGCGCGGAAGAGGCCGAGATCGCCGATGTAGAGCTTGAACTCGCTCAGCCCCGCCGACTTAAGGCCATCGAGCAGCGTTACTACGGTCAGCGCCTCGGCTTTGGCCCGGTCGGGTGCGCCGATGGATTCGATGCCGGCCTGACGGAATTCGCGCGGATGGACGACGGGCGCTCCTGCGGGCTGGAAGCGGAATGCCGAGCCGTTGTAGCAGTACTTCGCCTTCGTCGCGGGGTCGGAATGGCGCTCGATGTGCAGGCGGCACGTGGGGACGGTGAGGTCGGGCCGCAGGCACAGCTCCTCGCCATCGGGATCTGTGAACACGTAAGTGCGCGCGCGCAATGTCTCGCCAATCACGTCGAGGAATACGCTCGCGGGCTGGATAATCGCCGGGGCGACGGCCTCATGTCCCGCCTTGATGAAGACGGACATGAGCTTTTGCGCCTGCGCCTCGAGCGCTTCGAACTTTCTTGCTGTCTCTGCGACCATGCTGTCTCAAGTCCGGTACGTCATTCGTCGCGCACCCTGTGCAGCGGGCGCACCGTCGACGTGTTTCGCATTGCTTGCCTCACCCCGCATCGCCATGCCGCGACAGTATCTCGCGCACGATGGCGACGAGTTCGGTCTCCTTTGCGGAAACCTGGGCGGGGCGCTGCTCCTTCCATTCCTTGTTGTCGGCAATCTCCTTCGCCGCCCTGGCACCTTCGATCAGATCCTTGATCTGCACCTCGCCCTTGTCGCGCTCCTCGGAGCCCTGGATGACGACGCAGGGGCTGCCACGCTTGTCGGCGTATTTCATCTGCGCCTTCATACCCGACGTGCCAAGGTACATTTCCGCGCGGATGCCGGCGGAACGCAGCTCCTGCGCCATGCGCTGATAGCGCGGCAGCTCGCCCTTATCCATGACGAGGACGACGACAGGGCCATGCAGCGAGGCACTCGCCTTGTCCTTTTCGAGCACGGCAAGCGCTGCCTGCAGGCGCGAGACGCCGATGGAAAATCCGGTCGCTGGAACCTTCTGGCCGAGGAAGCGCTCGACCAGCCCGTCATAGCGGCCGCCTCCGCCGACCGAGCCGAATCGCACTGGGTTGCCCTTCTCGTCTTTCACCTCGAAGGTCAGCTCCGCCTCAAAGACGGGGCCGGTGTAATATTCGAGGCCGCGGACCACGGAATGATCGATACGAATTCGATTGTCACTATATCCGGCCGCCTTGACGAGACTGTCTATCTCGGCGAGTTCGGCCAGTCCTTCCGCAAATGCGGGAGCCGGATCAAATCCGGCACGGCGCACGACCGCATCACGATCGCTCTGTTCGAGGCGCGGCTGAAGCACGAAGTCGAGCAGCGCCGTGGTTTGCTTATCGTTGAGGCCGGCGCCCTTTGTGAAGTCGCCCGATTCGTCCTTCCGGCCCGGCCCAAGCAGCAGCCCCACATCCTCGCGCGAGAACTTGTCGAGCTTGTCCAGCGACCTCAGCACCGCGAGCCGCGCAACATGATCCTCCAGATCGACGCCGACCGACTCCAGAAGGCCATCCAGAAGCTTTCGATTGTTGACCTTGATGACATAGTCTCCGCCCCCTATGCCAAGCGCTTCCAGCGTATCGGCGGCGAGCATGCAGATCTCGGCATCCGCCGCGAGATTGTCGGTGCCGACGGTATCGGCGTCAAACTGGGTGAACTGCCGGAAACGGCCCGGTCCCGGCTTCTCGTTGCGGTAGACGGTACCTGTCGCATAGCGGCGGAACGGTTTGGGCAGCGACTGAAAATTCTCCGCCACGTAACGTGCGAGCGGCGCCGTCAGATCATAGCGCAGCGATAGCCACTGGCCGTCGTCGTCGGTAAAGGAAAAGACGCCTTCGTTGGGGCGATCCTGGTCAGGCAGGAATTTGCCCAATGCGTCCGTGTATTCAATCGCCGGCGTTTCCAGCTGCTCGAAGCCATAGGTCTCGTAGACGCGGCGGATGGTTGCGAGCATCGCATTGGTTGCCGCCAGCTCAGCCGCGCCAATGTCGCGAAAGCCCTTCGGTAGCCGGGCCTCGGGACGCGAACCCGAACCGGCGCCTTTCTTGTCTTTAGCCATGACTGGGGGAGCGCCTCGCTTGGAGCAGGTTCAGGACTGGCGGTATCATTGCCGACGACCGTAGCCCGCTCCAAGTCCTTGTCGGAGGGTTCCGTTCACGCCTTCGCTGGAGCCGCAGACGGTTCCATCACATAAGATCAGGCTCAAGGGCAGCAGCCGCCGGGAAATGATTTGGCTCGCTTATAGCGGATCAGCCCCAGGGGGAAAAGCCGCGTCAGCCGGTCACATGATCGCGCCGGTCGCTGGTCGCCAAGTGCCTGATACAGAAGGCAATTGTAGTGAGCGTTTGGTTGGCGCGGATGCGGCGCTTGAGGCGATCGAAGAGGGCGTGGGCGTGACCGCGGGGGGTGATGGCGATGAGCCGATCGTACAATGGGTAGGGCTCGCAGCCGATCCAGCGTTTGAACGGATAGTCGCCGATCCCCATGTCGAACGTGGTGATGCCACGCGCAACGAGGTATTCCATGGCCTCGATCACCACCATCCGGCCCGGCGAACAGTGACGCCAATCCTCGCCGGCATCGGCAATACGCAACAGCGTGAATGTCGTGCCGTGGGTAATGCCGAGAAGTGCCGCCACGAGTTGTCCTTCCACTTCAATCGTGAACAGGTTGGCAAAATCCCGGTTGCGATTTGCGACCAGGAGGCCGCGATAGAATTTGGACACCTGCGGCTGGCTGAGCCGATAGTCGTGACCGGCTCGCAGGTGGCGTGCCTGCTGCCACGTCTCAAGCCGCTGGTAAGCGTGATCGATCTCTTCAACAGTGGTTGCGCGCGAATGGGTGAGGGTTCCCATGTCCTCGAGCCGGCGGCGTGATCGCTCAGCCTCCTTGCGGTACTTCTTGCCGCGCGAGGCGATGTAGTCATTCACTGTGGTAGCGACCGTCAATCGGTTGCCGGAAAAACGGCTCGGATGCGATCCTTCAGGCAACAGGAGCGGGTTGGCATGCCCGCCGATGATGGCGGGCATCTTTTCCAGGCGAATGATGTCAACGTCGCGCAGCTCGGACCGCAGGGCCTCGATCAGCGCCACTGCCTCTTCCCTCGTCGCCGGTGGCTCCGACCCGACCAGCGGCGCGCAATAGTCAGTGAGGCCGAGGTCAGCGAATTCGCCATACCGGAGGGCGCCGATAGCGCGGACGACGAGCGGCATGGCAAGCGCCACCGCACCTGACTCACGGCGTCGCAGGACGACGAGGCTCGGCTCAGCGCCAGCGTGGGGCGCCACGTCGCTGAACAGTGCAGAGAGCCACTGCTCGGTTTGAAAGCCTGTCGCTTCGACGCCGGCGGCGCGTAATGCGGCAATGTTTTCCAGAACTTTGGCAGCCCCGCGGATGCGCTCTACGTGGAAAGGAGCCACAGCTCCAGTGGTTCGGGCCGGTCTCGTCTTATGATCGGGTCGGGCAGCAGCAAGCGCTTGCCGACATGATAGTTCGGCCGTGCGATCCAGTGGAGCCTCCATCACAGTCAGTCGGCGCGCGTTGCGAGGTCGATGACTTGCCCCGGATGCTTATCGTCGAGGCGGAACTCGATGGGACGGCGCACCTTGCGGTCCTTCTTCAAGAGGCCAGCGCGGCGAACTCCGGCCTGGAGCGCCGCCTTGGCCCAGAAGCCCGGACCCGACGTGGAGATACTACGGGGCGTCAGCCCGAGCTTATGGCGAAGAATGCCGTTGGCCATGTTGATCATCTGGCGGCGACGGATCACCTCGGTCCAGTACTCGGTGGTCATCGAGACGTTGAGACAGTCGAAATTCTCGACGCGATGGGGCGCATTGAGCGGCCAGTGCAACATCTCGCCGCCAGCGATCTCGAAAACCGTGGCGTGCTCGTCGTACCAGGACTCGTAGGGAATATCGACCTCGACCTCGAACAGCGAAATGCGTTCGAGTTCCTCGAAAGTGAGGAATGGCTCCTTATCGGGATAAAGGTAGACGCGCTTCTTCCCGTGAATCTGCCAGAGCGACTGGCCGGGCAGGTCCATGTGGTAGTAGACCTGCGCGTTGGGCGAAGAGATGAGTATGCCAGACGTGCGTGCATACGTGTCATAGCCGGGCACGTTGCGACGCACCTCCTCGAAGATCTGGTCGAGTATGTCCTTGTAGCGCTTGTCGACCTGACCGATGTTGCGAAGGTTGAGCCACATGCGGCCCTTGGCGATGGCGTCGATCACTTGATGGCCCGACATCGTGCCGATCTCGCCTTCGCGCCACAGGCGGCGCTCCTTCTGGGCCCCCATGTGAACCAACGCGTACTGCCCACGCGGATAGTTGTCGATCAGGTCGGCCAAGGCGTCGATCGAATAGAGGGGGTGCTCGTGAAGCCGGTGCTCGATACGGAGTGGCGCCTTGCCCCAAGACCGGGAATGCTCGGGACCCCAGTTGCTGAAGATCGACGTGGACATGGCAGGTGAACCTGATCAAATTGATACGCAGTGGGCATGAACGTCGCGGACGGAGCCGCCCCGTTTTGATACGGCGCAGCACAGCCGCGCCAGTGCCCGACGGCGATTGTGGCGTGGCCGGACCAGCCTGCAGACCAGCGGTGCAAGCCCTGCGCCATGAAATGCTTGGAGCGTCGATCCGCACGGAGGTCGTCCGTTAACTTATCAGTACGGCAAAACCCACTCTAGTGTCATCGATTTCTTTGCTCCTTCGAGACCGAACGTGCGCTCTGCTTCGCCGCCAAGAAGGCCGAAACGACGCAACCAACCGGGTCGAAGCGACGGCAGGTTGGAGCCTCAACCAGCCCGTTCGCGCGGGCGCGGGGGAGGATGACCGAATGGTCGCAGCGAGCGTGCATATGCCGTACGTGCGGGAATGAAGACAATCTCGCGCTCAGGCCATCGCAACGCGGTGAGCTTGCCTCCGAAACAACAGCCGGTGTCCACGCACAGCGTGTTGTTGACCCAGTTGGCGTTGCGCACTGGCGTATGGCCGTAGACCACCGTCGCATCGCCCGCATAATCGAGCGCCCAATGGTAGCGGACCGGCAGGCCTGATCTGTCGCGGGCACCGGTCGTGTCGCCGTAAAGACAGAAGCGGCGCACGCGTGGCGTCGCACGCCCGATCATCGGAGCGAGAATTCCGGCGTGGGCAACGACGAGCCGGCCACCATCGAGCCAGAGGTGACTCCACAAGCGCTTGATCATCGCGCGGATGTCGTCGCGGAAACGATCGCTTGAGCCCTTGAGACTGGCAACAGTCGTGTCGAGGCCATGCGTGATCTCGACCCTGCTGCCCTCCAGCCAACGCAGAAACTTGATATCGTGATTTCCTGGCACGAGAAGCGCGGTTCCGTCCTGTTCAACCATGGTATGCACGATGGCCAGGGTATCCCGCGCGCGCGGACCGCGATCAACCAAGTCCCCGACGAAGACAACGCGGCGACCGGCCGGCGCCTCGATCACTGGACGGCGACCGGCCCATCGGGAATCGTCGATCCAGCTGATGCGGTAACCGAGTGTGCCCAGCAAAGCCTCCAGCTCATCGCAGCACCCATGCACATCACCGATGATGTCGAAAGGCCCATGCTCGTGGCGCAAATCGGTCGGCATCGGCATGCGGCGGATTTCGAGACTGTCGAGCGCCTCGGGGAATATCTCGAAAACCTCGCGGTATCCATCCGCCTTCAATCGCTCGTCGATGTTGGGCTCGCCGTGGCGCGTGCCGGGCATGACAAGCCCGAAACGGCGGGCATAATTCTCGCGGGCGACTGAGGCCAGTGCGACGCGCAGCTTGTGCGCTCCCGCGGGCGAGCCCCCCTCGACGATTGCCGTCATTTTCCCCGCGACGACCCGCGGCGCGAGGGCCGCCAGCAGGGCGTCGCCCGGCTCGGTTCCCATGTCAAGAATCTCGTCCGCCGCGAAGTGGCGTTCGGCCAATACGCGGGCTGCGTCATGATTGCAGCCGTGAACGAGAACGCAAGCGATCCGTGGAAGCTCGATGATCATAGCCGCTGAGGGACGACAGCCACGTGCATCTGTCAACCGCGCACATCGGCACAACGGCCCTATCTGAGGAAGGAGCGGGCTTCCAGCTTGGGCTTGGGAACGTCGGAAACGAAGCCTTCCAGCTTCTCCAGCCCGCGCGGGACTGGGCCGCCGTAGGCCCAGTCCAGAAGCTCGACGGTGTGGGCGATCGGGATCTCCATGCCGCCGGCCAGTTGGGTGATGCAGCCGATATTGCCCGCCGCCACCACATCCGGCTTGACGGAGCGGATGTTCTTGACCTTGCGCATGCGTAATTGTTCCGCCAGCTCCGGCTGCATGATGTTGTAGGTACCCGCCGATCCGCAGCAGATGTGTCCCTCGGGCGGGGTGACGACGCTGTAGCCGGCGTTGGACAGCAGCGCCTTGGGCTCGTCCGTTACGCGCTGGCCGTGCTGAAGCGAGCAGGCGGAATGGTAGGCTACATGCAGGCTCGACCAGCGCACCGGCGGCCCCAGGTCATAGTCCATCAGAAATTCGGTGATGTCGCGCGTCAGGCTCGATATCCTGGCGGCGCGCTCCGCATATTCGGGATCGAGGCGCAGCATGTAGCCGTAGTCCTTGACCGTCGTGCCGCATCCCGATGCGTTTATGATGATTGCGTCGATCGGTCCTTTGGTCATCTCCTTCGACCAGGCATCGACGTTGCGGCGGACCTGCTCCAGCGCCTGCGCCTCCTCGCCCATGTGGTGAACGAGGGCACCGCAACAGCCGGCGCCATTGGACACGATCACATCGACGCCACGGCGTGCGAGCAGGCGAATAGTGGCGTCGTTGATCTCCGGCCGCAGCACCTGTTGCGCGCAGCCGGCCAGCATGATGACGCGGGCGCGGCGTTCGGCGGAGGTCTTGGCAACGCCCGGACCTTCGTACTTGGGCAGATCCGGAAGGCGAGCCGGCGCCAGCTCGAGCATGGCGGCCATTTCCTTCAAACCAAGGCGGCGCATGAGCGGAATGAACGGTCGGCCAAGCGGGGCGGCCTTCAACGCCAGGCGGAACTTGTCGGGATAGGGCACGACCGCGGCCAGCAGGCGGCGCATCAGGCGTTCCTTCCAGCCGCGCTGTCCGGTCTCGTTGATGTGGACGCGCGCCAGATCGACCAGATGCATGTAGTCGACGCCGCCGGGGCACGTCGTCATACACGACAGGCACGACAGGCAGCGATCGATATGGTGCTGGACCTCGGGGCTTGCGTCCTTGCCGCGCTCGAACATGTCCTTCATCAGGTAGATGCGACCGCGCGGGCTGTCGCGCTCGTCGCCGACAACCACGTAGGTCGAGCAGACCGCCGTGCACAGGCCGCAGTGTACGCAGCGGCGCAGGATGCGGTCGGCCTCCGCTATGCGCGGATCGGCAAGCTGCTCAGGCGTGAAGTTGGTTTGCATCAGATGCGTCCATCAAGCGTCAGATCCCGGCGTACATGCGACCGGGATTGAGAATGCCCTGCGGATCGAAGGCCGATTTCAGATTGCGCGTGATGCGCTCCAGCACCGGTGACTGCGGCTGGAACACCTCCACCGCGCCGCGGATCGCGGCGTCGGCGCGGATCAGCGTCGCGTGACCTCCATGAACGGCCACCGCGCGCCTGATGTCGCTCGCGCCGGCATCGGCTGTCGCGGGCACCTCGAGCCAGATCAGGCCGCCCGACCAGTCGTAATACGCTTGCGCTGTCATGTGCTTGCGGATCGCCGCGACGAGTTTGGCGGCATTCTTCGGTGACGTCGAGACACGCCACAGCGCGGACGAACGATCGGACAGGACCGAGAGCCGGCGCAGCTCGCTCCAGAACTTCAGCGATGCCTCGTAATCGAGTTCAAGTGGCGTGCCGTAGATCTTGAGCAGCTGTGCGAGCTCAGTCTTCCTGTAGAGCACCGAACTGATGAAGTTCTCGATACGCAGCGCGGTGAGCCCGGTGCCGCTGACAGTCGTTGGCCTTGTCGCCAGACGGTCGGCGAGGGTGGCGTTGAGATGCACCGCACCGGACACCTCGAAGGGTGTGCCCATAGCCGCGCACATCAACTCGACAGCGAGATCGTCGGTGAGGCCGGGAAACACCAAGGTTGCCGCCGCCTCGGGCCACGGCAGCACCTTGAAGGTGACCTCGGTGAGTACGCCCAGCGTACCCCAACTGCCGGCCAGACCGCGCGCCAGATCGTATCCCGTTACGTTCTTCATCACGCGGCCGCCGGATTTGAACATTTCGGAGCGGCCGTTGACAGCCTTGACGCCGATCAGGTGATCACGCGCCGCGCCCGCTACGATCCGGCGCGGACCCGACAGGTTGGCCGCGAACACGCCGCCGATCGTCTGCTGGCCTGGCGGCCCACCAATCGCGGGCCCAAGGTCGATCGGCTCGAAGGCGAGCATCTGGCCACGCGAGGCCAGTTCCGCCTCGATCATCGTCAAGGGCGCGCCCGCCTCGGCCGACATGACGAGTTCGGTCGGCTCATAGAGCTTGATCGAGCGTAGCGCCTTGGTGGTTATGGTCGCGGCCGTCTGCATCGGCCGACCGGCATTCGACTTTGACCCATTGCCGACGATCTCGACGGGTTGATTGCGCGCACCGAAACTCGCAATCATGCTCGCAAGCTCCCAGTCGGTGACCGGTCTCATAGGCTCCTTCATACCCGCTCAATTCCTTCTTGCATTGGTCAGGCAGCCGCAGATCGGGCCGTGCGGCCATCGAGTGGGAACACCTTGGCAGGGTTCAGCAGCCAATCTGGATCGAAGGTCGTCTTGATGCGCATCTGCAGGGCCAGATCGGTGTCGGAAAACTGCACACGCATGAGATCACGCTTCTCGATGCCGACGCCATGCTCCCCCGTGAGGCAACCGCCGACCTCGACGCACAGCGTAAGGATCTCCGCGCCCGCCTGCTCGGCGCGCGCGGACTGATCGGGATCATTGGCGTCGTAGAGAATGAGCGGATGCAGGTTGCCGTCGCCGGCATGGAAGATATTGGCGACGCGCAAGCCGTACCCCGCACAGATTTCGGAAATCGACGTCAGCACCTGAGGCAGACGGCTCAGCGGGATGGTGCCGTCCATGCAGTAGTAGTCGGAGATGCGACCTATGGCTCCGAACGCCGACTTGCGGCCCTTCCAGATCTTGGCGCTCTGCACCGGACCATCCGAAATGAGGATCTTCTTCGGACCGAAGGGCGCGGCGATCTCGCTGATGCGCTTCAAGAGACCTGCGATCTCCTCTTCCGAGCCTTCGACCTCTACGATCAACAGCGCGCCAACGTCGAGCGGATAACCTGCCTTGGCGAAGCTTTCGCAAACCTCGATCGCGGGCTTGTCCATGAACTCGATGGCAACGGGTATGATGCCCGAGGCGATGATGGCCGAGACGCAACGGCCCGCATCCTCGCTGGAGGAAAAGCCGATCAGCATCGGGCGTGCTCCTTCGGCCGAGCGGATGATCCGCACGGTCGCCTCGGTGATGACGCCGAATTGGCCTTCAGAGCCAACGATAAGCCCCAGCAGATCGTAGCCGTCTGCGTCCAGGTGCGGTCCGCCGATTTCGATGACCTCGCCGGTCATCAGCACCATCTTCAGCCCCAGAACGTTGTTGGTTGTGACACCGTACTTCAGGCAGTGTGCACCGCCCGAGTTCATCGCCAGATTGCCGGCCAACGTGCAGGCGAGCTGGCTGGAGGGATCGGGCGCGTAGAAGAAGCCGTTCTTGCCGACGGCCTCAGAGATGGCAAGATTGGTGATGCCCGTCTCGACACGGGCGCAACGGGCTTCGTAATCGACCTCCAGGATGCGGTTCATCTTGGAGATGCACAGCACGATCGCATCCTCGGCCGGCAGCGCGCCACCGGCAAGCGACGTTCCCGCGCCGCGCGGCACGATCTTGATGCCTCCTTCGCTGCAATAGCGCATCACGCGCGCAACCTCCTCGGTGGTGGTCGGCAGGACCACAGCGAGCGGCATGCGGCGATAGGCCGTAAGTGCATCTGTCTCGAATGCGCGGCGACCGTCCTCGTCTGCAATGACGAGACCGGGGCCTACAAGTCGCGTCAGGTCGGCGACGATCTGATCGCGTCGCGCGACGATGGATTGGTCAGGTTCTGGCAGAGCGATGTGCGACATCTCTCCGGTTCCTCTCTTATCCGGCTATCCGGCTCTACACCGGCTCCGTTTCGCATTCTGGCCCGATCATCCGCTCTTCGCCATCAGGGCCACCATTGCTGTAGCGCTGCAAACCCGCGCCTGCCAATGCGCAGACCGCGGACTTGGATTCGTAGTGTTCCGACCCTGACGCTTGGCTCCCTGTCGGGTACCTGCGCGTCGGCCTTGAATCCGAGCATGATAGCCCAACCGTTGTGGCAGAGGCAGGCCCAAGAATGCCATCAATGGTCGTTGTTGGCCCACTTTTGAGGCGCCACCCATGCGATCCACGACATGCTGCACGCCGGCATGAGCCGTTTGCATGCGGAACTGCCACGCGTCAGCGCGCGTGTCATGATTCCATCTCTCAGACTTCCGCATCACGATGCTGGGCAGATACCATTGAAACCCGACAAGTCGAGTGCGCGCCTGCCGCGGCAAATAAGTCCGACGGCATGCAGGTGTCACCCCGATCAGTGCCTCAAATTCAGGGGCAACGACCGCTATCCGACGCCGCTATTGGACTTAGTGGCCAAGTGGTCGCCAGAGGCGCGAACGGACGCAATGCCGGGGCGCTGATCGAAGTGAGCCACCATCAAGGTCAATTGTACATACGCGATATCTTAAAGCGACGCGCCAAAGGCGCTGCATCCGCTGCCGTCGCGCGAGCATCGCCGACTATCGCCACCATTTTCAATGATTCCGAACAGATCATATTCGTTTTAGCTATTTCGCAGACACACCATCGCCTCTACACAGTATAACAACTTCGAAAGAACGCGGGCCACCAGAGCCCGGAGCATGCGGATGAATTCGCCGTGGAGGAACCGGGGCCATGACTTCGATCAGCGATCTGGATATCTTTGCTCGGGTTGCACGAACTGCCAACATGTCGGCGGCGGGCCGCGAGATGGGTTTGTCTCCCGCCGTGGTTTCCAAGCGCATCAGTCTGCTCGAGGATCGACTCGGCGCCCGTCTGTTCCAGCGCACGACGCGCCACCTCACGCTCACCGAGACAGGCGAGGGATACTTCAAGCGCGTCGTCGACATCCTGAGCCTGATCGAGGAAGCAGAGGATTTCGTTTCACGACGAAACACGCGCCCTCGCGGTGTCCTCAAGGTGACAGCACCGACCGCCTTCTCACGACTTCACATTGCGCCGCACCTGCCCGCGTTTCTCAGCCGCTTCAGCGACATCGAAATCGAGATGCATCTGACGGACAATTTCGTTGACATCATCCGCGACGGCTTCGATGTGGCAATCCGCATCGGCGAGTTGCGAGACTCCTCGCTGGTGGCGCGAAAGCTTGCCGCCGACGACCGCGTGCTGTGCGCGACGCCTGGATATCTCTCCGAGACCGGCAATCCGAAGAAGCTCGCGGATCTGGAGCGACACAACTGCCTTCTGGCCGGCGCGCAGGACGTCTGGCGGCTCGAAGGGCCGGAGGGCCAAGTTCAGGCGAGGGTAAGGGGCAACATCCGTTCCAATTCGGGCGAGTTCGTGCGCGAGGCGCTCCTGTCGGGTCTCGGCATCGCGCTCCGCTCCACTTGGGACATCGGTGCGGAACTGGAATGCGGCCGGCTTCAGGTCGTTCTGCCGGATTATCGCGGCTCGTCGTCGGTCGGCATCTTCGCGGTCTATCCCTGCCGCGAATTCATGCCCAACAAGGTGAACGTATTCATCGAATTCCTCAACGAGGTCTATGCTGCCAATCCTCCCGCCGTGAGGAAGGAGCGAGCGCAGGCGGCGGATCCGGCACCGGCTGCGACGCCGGCAGCCCAGGCCCCGGTGAACGGGCGCGGAACAAAGCCAGCTAAAGGCTCCGCAGTACGCAATTCCGGCAACAACAAGGACCGCAAGAACACCTCTGCGGTGCAGACGCGCTGATTGCCTTCGGACGCCAATTCCGTATCATCCGCGCGATCCTCGCCGGCCGGACATACTCCGGCCGGGGCCTTATAAGGGCAAAGATGCCCGCGCGCAGCGCGTCGCAGCCGTGCGCCGTCCGCGACCCATCCCTGCATTCCATCGATCTGGAGCGATATGCCATGACATCACTTTCGGCGCGCACCGCCGTTGCTCTTGCGCTCTTGGCGCTTTTCGGCTCTGCCCCGGCCGTGGCCGAGGATCTAGCCAACGGTGCATCGGTGTTTCGCAAGTGCCGCGCGTGCCACGACGCGGGCCCCAATGCGCGCAACAAGGTCGGTCCCGTGCTCAATGGTGTTTTCGGGCGCACAGCCGGGGCGCTTTCGGACTTCAACTATTCCGAGGCGATGCGGACGGCAGGCCAAAAGAAACTCGTCTGGGATGACGAGACGCTCAATGGATATCTGGAGTCGCCGTCCACATACCTGCCCAAGTCGAAGATGGCGTTTGCGGGCGTGAAGGATGAGAAGGACCGGGCCGATCTCATTGCCTACCTCAAGACGCTGAAGCCTTGACATTCAGCCCACCACTGAAAAGCGATCCGGAGCACGGGCCCAACCTGCAATTCGATGATGCCAAGAATGCCTCATTGTGTTGCGATCTGCTATAAGTGACGCAGGAACGGACGGCGGTCCGCTGGAACCGCAAATTTCCGCCGCCGCATCCGCCCGCCTGCGAGTGAGAGAGCAACCGGCATGACCGACACCACCACGAGGCGTCCCCGCGCCGGCCTTTTCGTCACCTGTCTCATCGACATGATGCGGCCGTCCATCGCCTTTGCCGCGGCCAAACTTATCGAGGCGGCGGGCTGCGAGGTGTTCGTACCCACAGCGCAAACCTGCTGCGGACAACCGGCCTACAATTCCGGCGACCGCGCCGATGCAAGCACGATCGCGCGCGCGACGATCGCTGCCTTCGAGGATTGCGACTACGTGGTGGCTCCTTCGGGGTCTTGTGCGGGGATGCTCAAGTCGCATTACCCGCGCCTGTTCGCCGGCGATGCCACAATGCAGGCCGAAGCTGAAACCTTCGCAGCAAAAGTCCACGAACTCGTCACGTTCCTTACCGACGAGCGAGGGATGACGGCGATCGATCCGGCGTTGCAGGGGGCGGCACCGGGACGGGTCACCTATCACGACAGTTGCTCGGGCCTTCGCGAATTGGGCATCAAGGCGCAGCCTCGACAATTGTTGACCTCGATCAAAGGACTGGAGCTCGTGGAGATGGCAGAGTCCGAGATCTGCTGCGGCTTCGGCGGAACGTTCTCGGTCAAATTCCCCGACATTTCGAACGCGATGGTGGAGAAGAAGGCCGACAACATCGCGCAGGCCGGCGCGGAGCTGTTGCTCGCCGGCGATCTGGGGTGCCTGCTCAACATGGCAGGCAAGCTTGCGCGGCAGGGACGGCCGATCGAAGTGCGCCATGTCGCGGAGGTGCTTGCGGGTGATCTCGAGACGCCGCCCATTGGAGCGCCCTCAGACTGGAAGCGGCGCACCTGACCCGCGAATCTGCTCAGTCCGCCGGAGTGAGCAATACGAAGGCCTGCCGACCGCAGGGAACGAATCAAATGCCACGGCGCGGCTCGCGTCTCGGTGCATCCAGGCAAACACGACAAGGAGAGAGCGCATAATGTCCCACGTAGAGCACGAGATTCCCGACGATTTCCCGGAGTACAAGGACAAGATTCACGATCTGAAGATGAGCAACGGGCATTTCGCGCGGCTGTTCGATGAGTATCACGAACTGAATCGGGAAATTCACCGCATCGAGGCTGCGGGAATCAACACGTCCGATGAGGAATTCGAGAACCTGAAGCTCGTTCGCTTGCGGCTCAAGGACGAGATCTACGAAATGCTGCACGAGTGAGGCGCCCAGCCCCTCGATCGAGCGCCACCAGCTTCAGGGTGACGCCGGAAGGCGAAGGCCGTCGCTCCGACCGTGCGACGGCCTTCCCGCTTTTTTTCCGTTCTGCCAATTGGGCCCGCCACCATCGTATAGGAACGGTTGAATGGTGTACGTGTTCAGCGAAAGCAGCGACACGTTCCGGTCCCTTGTTTCGAATGCGTCTTTCACGCTGAAACGCTGCACACTTCAGCTCAACATGCTCGCCTGTCCTTGAGCATGTTTTTCACGCTGAAACGCTGCACACTTCAGCTAAACATGCTGTAGCATCGCGGCCATGCCGTTTGCCGACAAGATCGCGCGGGTCTTTGCAATGGATGACGCTGCTTGGGCGCGGCATGCGAGCCCGTGGAGCGTATGGACGCGCGTCCTTTCTCTACCGCCGCTGCTTGCCGCCATCTGGAGCCACACCACGCTTCACTGGTGGTCCTGGCTGCCGATCTGCCTCGTGGCAACCTGGTTATGGCTCAATCCTCGCCTTTTCCCACCGCCTCGCCATACGGATACGTGGGCCTCGAAGGCAACGTTCGGAGAGCGGGTTTGGCTGAACCGGGCGCGGGCACCGATCCCGGCGCATCATGCCCGGGTGGCGGCTCTTCTTTCGGTGCTTGGCGGGGTTACGTTCGTCGCGGCTGTGGCGGGGGCCTACGCCAACAATCTCGCTTGGACAGTGGGCGCGGGCAGCCTATCGTGGCTTGCCAAGATGTGGTTCGTGGATCGCATGGTCTGGCTCTACGAGGACATGAAGGACCAGCATCCGGAGTACCGGAGCTGGTTGCGCTGACAGGCCGCGACAACGGGAACGCGATGCGGATCGAAACTCCCAACTTCAAGAAAAACGCGCGCGCGGCGCTGGCCGACGAGCAACTGCAGCGCGCGCTCGCCGGACTGCCGGGCGGGCTCGTCGCCCAGCGCGCGGCGGCGCGGGCGAAGCTGCCGGAGTTCGACACGTTGCGCGAAATCGGCCGTGACCTGCGCAACGAAACGCTTGAGCTGCTCGACGCCTACCTGGAGATCTACGAAAAGAACGCGACCGCCGCAGGAGCGCACGTGCACTGGGCGGAGACGGCCGAAGAGGCGCGGCGCATCATCGTAGAGCTGTGCAAGGCGGAGGGTGCGCGGCTCGTCACCAAGGGCAAGTCGATGATCTCCGAGGAGATCAACCTCAACGACGCGCTGGAAGCCGCGGGCATGGAAGTCGTCGAGACGGATCTTGGCGAATACATCCTGCAGATCCGCGGCGAAACGCCGAGCCACATCATTGCGCCGGCCATCCATCTCACGCAGGATCAGGTCGAGAGCGACTTCCGACGCGTGCATCGCGATCTGCCGGACACACGCGCGCTGGTGGAGCCGGCCGATCTGGTCGGCGAAGCGCGCAAGGTGCTGCGCCAGAAATTCCTTGCGGCCGATGTCGGCATCACAGGCGCCAACTTCCTTATTGCGGAGACGGGCTCGTCGGTCATCGTGACCAACGAAGGCAACGGCGATCTCACGCAGTCTCTCGCACGCGTACATATCGTAATTACGTCGATCGACAAGGTTCTGGCGACACGCGAAGATCTTGCCACGATCCTGCGTCTGCTGGCCCGCTCGGCGACAGGCCAGGAGTGCACGACCTATGCGACGCTATCGACAGGTCCGCGCCGGCCCGGAGATCTCGACGGACCCGAGGCCTACCACGTCGTCCTGCTCGACAACGGACGCGCGGAACTGCTCGGGACGAAATTCCGCGAAGTGCTGCGCTGCATCCGTTGCGGCGCATGCATGAACCACTGCCCGGTCTATGGCGCGGTCGGTGGACATGCCTATGGCTGGGTCTATCCGGGGCCGATCGGGTCGGTGCTGACGCCCGCGCTCATCGGCATCGGCAAAGGGGCCAACCTGCCCAACGCCTCGACGTTCTGCGGCCGATGCGAATCGGTCTGCCCCATGCGCATCCCGCTGCCGAAACTGATGAGATACTGGCGGGAGGCGGATTTCGAAGCCGGGCAGCCGCCGCTGACACAGCGTTTCGCCTTGGCTGCATGGGCGGCGATTGCGAAGCGACCGCGCCTCTATCACCTCATGACGCGCTTTGCAGCGGCTGGCCTCGGAGCGCTCGGGCGTCGGCGCGGCAGGTTCGAATGGCTGCCCCTCGCGCGCGGATGGACGCGTCATCGCGATCTGGCCGCCCCGCAGGGGCGCACGTTCCAGCAACTGTGGGCAGAAACGCAGCGAGGGGTGCCACGGTGAGTTCCGCCCGATCCGCCATACTGAGACGCATTCGCGCCTCGCTCGACGCCAAAGCCGACGATGCCGCGCGAACCCAGGCGGCGGAGGAGCGCATCGCCGCCCACGCCCGCCAGCTCGTTCCGGCCCGCGCAAAGGGTGCCACGAATGAACAGGCCGCATTGTTTCGCAGTTTTCTCGAAGGTCAGCTGGCAACCGTGGTCGAGGTGGCCGAAGCTCGCTCCGTTCCGGTTGCCGTCCATGCCTATCTCACGGGGAATGGATTGCGGCCAAGTGTTCGCCTGGGCGGCGACCCCCGCCTCACCGCGATGCCCTGGGAGGGGGCGACGGGGCTCGAAACTCTGCAGGGAGCAGGTGCACCGGACGACCCCAACGGACTTTCTTTCGCGCTTTGCGGCATCGCCGAGACCGGCACGCTCTTGATAGCCGCGGGTGCCGACAATCCCGTCACCCTCGCCTTCCTGCCCCCGACCCATATCATCATCGTCGAGCGCGGCACGATCGTGGGCAGCTACGAGGAGGCGATCGACAAAGTGCGGCAGGCGTTCGGACCAACAGGCATGCCGCGGACACTCAACTACATCTCGGGACCATCGCGCACTGCCGATATCGGCGGCAAGATCGTGATCGGCGCGCATGGACCGCGCAATTTGTGCGTCATGATCGTGGGCTGAGGCCGGCGCCTGATGACCCTCGATCACATCGCACGGTCATCACCGCTTCAGGCAGGATTGCAGGCACTGCTGCAATCGAGCGTCACAGCTAGGGCTGCCCTTGGTGGCGATGCGGCACTGGTTGTGCTGTGCACGGCAATTCGCTGCGCAACCGTTGGCTTCGGCGGCGGGAGCCAATGCCGCCATCAAGGCCGAAGCGCCGAGCAGCGCAGCAAGTGCCAGCGATATGTGCGTTCGCACCGACAAAACGGACCTCCAGAAATTGCACCGCCCGGCCGACTTCGCAAACGCTCCTGGCTCAAGTGCCGGGCGCGACTGACGTACGCGCTCCTCTGCGGGATCAGCCAACGCTAATGATGCAAGGATGAATGGAACCTGAAAGATCAGCGTTCAAAAATGCTCCACATGCTCGAAATCGAGCAATTCAATAAAGTTGTATCAACAGACTAGTTCAAAATGCGAACTCGGAAAAGAGCGGCTCGACGCTGCCCTGCCAGCGGCCATGGTAACGGGACAGCAACTCATCGGCGCAGGTGGAGCCCCGCGCCACGGCATCCTCCAGCGGGGCGAGGTAGATCGTTTCGTCCTGGGAGAGCCGATCGATGCAGCGGCGGTTGCGCAGGCCGATGCGCGACAATGTCAGCACTTCGCTCGCGAGATCTCGAACCGTGCGGCCGCGAAATTGCGTTTCAAGCGCCAGACGGGGCACATTCTGGCGCAGCTCATCGCGTTCCTCGCGTGTCCAGTCCTTGACGAGGTCCCAGGCGCCGGCAAGCGCGGTCTCGTCGTAGAGCAGTCCTACCCAGAATGCGGACAGGGCGACGATTCGCCCCCAACGCCCGCCGTCGGCACCGCGCATCTCAAGAAAGCGCTTCATGCGCACTTCGGGGAACAGTGTGGTGAGGTGATCGGACCAATCGTCAAGCGTGGGATGGACGCCTTCGAGGCCAGGCAGGCGGCCGGCCATGAAGTCCTTGAACGAGCGACCGGCGACATCGATGTAGCGGCCGTCGCGGTAGACGAAATACATCGGAACGGAGAGTGCGTATTCGACATACGCCTGATAACCCATCCCGGGCTCAAAGACGAACGGCAGCAATCCGGTGCGCGCCGGGTCGGTGTCGCGCCAGACTTCCGAGCGCATCGACTTGTAGCCGTTGGGGCGCCCTTCCGTGAACGGCGAGGATGCAAACAACGCGGTGGCGATCGGCTGCAAGGCCAGCGACACGCGCAGCTTCTGCACCATGTCGGCTTCGCTGGCGAAATCGAGATTCACCTGGATCGTGGCCGTGCGATACATCATGTCGAGGCCGCGGCTGCCGACCTGGGGCATGTAGCGCGTCATCACCGCATAGCGCTCTTTTGGCATGCGCGGCGTTTCAACCAGCGTCCACTTGGGCGAAAAGCCGACACCCAGAAAGCCGATGCCGAGCCGCTCGCCGACGCGCAGCACCTCGAGCAAATGCTCTTCAGTCTCGGCGGCCGTCTCATGTAGGTTCGCAAGAGGCGCTCCGGAAAGTTCGAACTGGCCACCCGGCTCCAGGCTGATGGTGCCACCAATCTCGCCTTCGGGCCGGCGCAGTGCGATGATGTTGTCGCCTTCCATGATGGGCACCCAGCGGCAGCACGCGACCATCGCCTCCATCAGCGCGCGAATACCGCGGTCCCCGTGGTAGGGTACAGGTGCGTGTGCTTCGGTATAGAAGACAAACTTCTCGTGCTCGGTGCCAATGCGCCAATCAGCCTTGGGCTTCTCACCAGCGGCGATCCAGGCCACCAGATCATCCGTGGCGCGCACAATGGGGCTCTCTGCGCCTGCGACGCGGGTCGACATCGATGCGGCTCTCGTTCTTCTGGTTGGCTCAGGATCACTCTTGCGGGCGTAGGGCACGGGATGGCGGTGCGTCGGCAGTAGCGCGCGAACCGGCACACCCCGGAATGCCGTTATGCGGCCGAGCGGTCCGCCGCACAAGTCTCGTTATCGAGAGAACGGTATGAATAGGGTCCGGACGCTATGCACCGAGGCTCAGGCGCGGTGGGGAATGAACTGCCTCAATACCGCGGTGCGCTCCGGGTCATCGGGGGCTTGCGGCCAAGTCCGAAGCCAGGGCCGGTCCAGGCCGATCTCAGTCGTTCGACCACCCGAAGGCGCGTATTTCGCGAGGCATCTCGATCGGCTTACCGAGCGGCTTGAACCACGAGAAGAGCCCTTTTTTCTCTTTGCTTTCGTCGCCTGACCCGCCGGCACCCAGTTGGGAGGCACCCGAAGGCGGCTCGCCGGCCGACGCAGACTTGCCCGGCGCTTTCGCTTCGGGAACTGCGGGCAGCACCGCTGATTTCGGTTCGGGCTTACTGTGCCCGCCATTGGTCATTGCGCTGATGCTGCTGCGCGCAGCCGGCGGCGCAGGGTCCGACTGGAGCTTGACGCGCTTCTTGGTGCGATCCTTGGGCGGCGATAGGGGCACATATCCATAGGCTGCCGCTGCCGCTGCCGTTGTGGGTGCCGCCTTCAAGGCCTTGGAGCGTGCGCTTTCAACCGGCGCCGGCCCAGCGGCGGGCGCAATGGAAACAGGCGAGGGAGCGGGTGCGGTTCTCGCGACCGACGGGCTGGTGGGCATCCGCGACGCCGGGGCACCACTCGGACGAGGCGGGGTGGCGACACCCGCCGCATGGGACTCGTCCTCATGCGAAATGGCGGCCGTGCTGACGCTGGCTGTGTCGCTATTCTTTGAGCCGCCCAGGCTCATCAGGCCAGGCAGTGGTTCGGGAGGCGCAGGTCGCGACGGCGTCGCCATATCGACGATATCGGTGGCCCCAGAACCGGCGGCTTGCGGCCGTTCCGGGACGGGCGGCTGGCCGCCACCAACCTCAACCGGTTGTGATCCGACAGGCTGGCGGCGCGATTGCAGAACTGCCGAAGGCGGAACAGGTGCCGGCCTCCGCTCTGCGTCCTTGCGAAGTGTTTCCGTGACAGCAGCGCCGCCGGTTTCACCCATGGAGCCAGACATATCACCGCCCCGCGGATCGGCGATCTGCTTGTTTGCCGGCAGGATTTTCCCTGAGCGCCCGCGATCGTCACCACGCGACGCCTCCTGCGCACGAGATTCGCCGCCGCCTCCGGGGAACCTGTCGCTGATCTCGTTGGCGCGGCGGCTCATCTCGTCGGCCAGTGCGCGCGCCTCTCCAGCGTCCCGGCGTGCCGCGTTGAGCGTGCTCTGGAACTCGGTCGTCGTGAGTTGATTGAGGCGTCCCGTGATCAGTTCAGGCGCGCCCAAAAGCTCAGGCGGCATTCCATCTCCGGGATGGCGGTTCGAACCCGAGATGTCAAACGAGGCTGGAGCATCAGCCTGCGAAGCGGTCGCCTGCGCCGTATAGGCGAGAAGTGCCTCCTGCAATGGGCGCAGCTGTCGCTCAGCGATAAAGCGCGGCATTTCCGAGGCGCGGAGGGCACCGATACCGCCAACCGGATCAACTATGGCGATAGCCGCCGTCGCCACGGCCGCAGTCACACACACCAGTCGGCGGGCGCCGCCGCCGGAACGCTGTGCGGCACACAGGAGCTTCGCTTCAGCCACGCAAGAACGATACATGACGCACTACTCGATCCGGTTGGGCACACGGTGAACATTCGCAATCAAGCGCGTGCCTGGGACCATACCCGGAGAACGGGGAGCCAAGTGCAAAGCTCAACACGGTGCTAAAGAAAACGCAACCCGAACCCGTGCATCATCCTTCCGCCACCCGAAATCGCGCAACCACCGGATCGACGTCCCCCAACTACCTTGCGTTCGAAAAGAGCATAACCCGTCATTCCGACTGCTCAGTGCGAACCGCTTGCGAATGAAAGGCATGTTTCGAATGCAGTGCGGCAGCATCAAGGCGTTGGGGCTGTTCGCCAGCGCCGCCCCCCCGCCTGGGCATGCGCTCATGCCGTTGCGGGTCGTCGATGCGCTGAGCAGTTTTCACAGCGGCGATCGAAACACCCTGGATCCAGTTCATGTCGCCTGGCGTCGATAACACGATCCAAGTCTCTGAATTGAGCATGTTCTTTACGCTCGGCTGCTGCGCACTTCAGCTGAATACGCCCTAACGCCAATCGCCCAGCATCGCATTGACGAGGGCGAGCGCGGCGACGGCTGCGGTATCGGCTCGCATGATCCGCGGACCAAGTGAGAGCGCAGTGACGAATGGCTGGCGCATGAGCAGCGCTCGCTCGGCGGCGTCGAAACCGCCTTCGGGTCCAATCAGTACGCCAACCATGGAAAGAGAAGGCGTGCGTGCAGCGAGATCGGCCAGCGCGGCGATCGGGCTCGCAATTGCCGCGCTCTCGTCACAGAAAATGAGCGGTACTTCGACGGGCCAGGCTTCCAGCCTCGCCTCGAGCTTCTGCGGTTCATCGATTTCTGGGATGCTCAGAATTCCACACTGCTCGGCGGCCTCGATGGCGTTGGCGCGCATGCGTTCGAGATTGACGCGCTCGGCGACGGTGCGCCGCGTAAGTACCGGGGCAAGGCGGCCCGCACCCAACTCGACGGCCTTCTGCACCATGTAGTCGAGCCGCGCGCGCTTCAATGGCGCGAACAGGTAAACGATTTGCTGGGGCAGTGTTTGCGGGCGGTTCCGGCACGCGACGCGAAGGACGCAGTCGCGTTTGCCGATCGCGGAAAGTCGGGCGCGCCATTCGCCGTCCTGGCCATTGAAGACCAGGATCTCGTCGCCATCGTTCAAGCGGAGCACGTTGCGCAAGTAGTTGGCCTGCTCGCGCGTCATGGCGATCTCGCCGCCCTCGGTCAGGGGGGCCTCGAGCCAGAGTCTTTGGGCATTGAAATCGTGAATTGCCATGGCTGCCCTCTTATCGGATCGGCGCGGACGCGCAAGTACGGCGACGTTTGACGGCCTTCGCCCGGGCAACAAACATCAGATCCAGAACACTAGTGGCCTGTCGCGCCAAAATTGAAACATTGCCGCGACTGCATACAATTTTGGCGCGACATGAAGGCCACTAGCAAAACCATTGACTTAGTGTGGCGTTCAGCGCGCCTTAGTTGACTCTGCGGCGGCCGCAACGTCGGTCAACTAAGGCGCGACGCCACACTATGACCAGCATGACGACGGTTTCCCTTGCGGGAGATCGCGTCATTTGAGCCGCCGTGCCGACCGTGACGCCATCACCGGTTCGGGATAGGTTCCGTGGCAGGATTCGCCGCGTCGTCACTCCTGAGCCATTCGAGCCATGCCGATACCCGTGCCGCCACAATCAACTGAGCCATCCCGGCCCATAGAAGCGCCCCCGGTGGTCGACGCGCCGCGCGGCAATTGGGTCGATTCGCATGCGCCGGCCGCCTGGCGTCCGTACCTCAGGCTCGCCCGCGCCGATCGCCCGATAGGCACGTGGCTCTTGCTGCTACCGTGCTGGTGGTCGCTGGCGCTCGCCTCGCTCGCCGACGGGCGCGCGTTCCCCAATCCCTGGTATCTCTTTCTGTTCGCTGTCGGCGCGTTCGTCATGCGGGCGGCGGGCTGCGCCTATAACGATATCATCGACCGTGATTTCGATGCGCGGGTGGCACGGACAAAGAGCCGGCCCATCCCTTCCGGGCAGGTGAGCCCGCGCCAGGCGCTCGCCTTCGTCGTGGCCCTCGGGTTCTCGGGGCTTGCGGTGCTCGTGCAGTTCAACACCTACACCATCTGGCTGGCCATTGCGTCGCTGGCGCTGGTGATGATCTATCCTTTCATGAAGCGCTTCACCAATTGGCCGCAGTTCGTGCTCGGCCTTGCCTTCAACTGGGGCGCGCTGGTGGGATGGTCCAGCCAACTGGGGGAACTGGCGCTGCCGGCGCTGGCCCTTTATCTGGGATCGATCGCATGGACAATCGGGTACGACACGATCTACGCACACCAGGACAAAGAGGACGACCTGATGCTGGGCTTGAAATCGACGGCGCTCCATTTCGGGCCTCTCACCGCGCGATGGGTGGCCGGATTCTACGCCGCAGCCGTGCTGGCCTGGGGTATCGCTGCTGCGGCGGCGGGGGCGCATGCCATCACGTTCCTGGCGCTGACGTTGGTAGCGGCCCACTTCACCTGGCAGGTCACGAGCCTCGACATTTCGGACGGTGACAACTGCCTCACGCGGTTCCGGTCGAACCGGGACGCCGGCCTCATTCTATTTGCCGGACTGGTTGCCGACATGGGGCTGTCGTGGGCATTGGCCGGGAGCTAAGTGTGAGAACATCCGGCACCCTGGCCTCCCTCGGGCCCTTGCGTGCCCGTGGCCATTGTACAAGCGGGCCTCAGTAAACAGCGCGGCGCGGTGCCCCCCCCCGAGACACCGCGCCGGCTTCGCCTCGCCTGTCACTTCCTGGTTCCCAAGGAGAACCAACAGAATCAAGATTGACACAAATTGCTTCCGATTGACTTAAGCAACAGCGTAAACAAAGAGTTGCGCAACAAGCCAGATCGGAAGCACTGGAAACGGTGTCGCTATCCCAGGGCTACGGTCTGGAACGCGCCATTTCGCCCCAGTAGAAGGGCACGTCGGCGGTGGAGAAACTCTCGTTGCATTTCAGATGGACGGTCGCACTTGCGAGGGCGTCCCAACAGGATCGATCAGACCGGAAAACAATAGCGTCATGGCAAAACCCAGCGAAACCCAGCCCAAGCAGCTACTGCATCTCGTGTTCGGTGGAGAACTCGAGGATCTCGAAGGGGTGCACTTTCGAGACCTCGCGCACCTCGACATTGTCGGGATTTTTCCGAACTACGCGGAGGCCCACAAGGCGTGGAAGGCGGCGGCACAGCGCACGGTCGATAATGCGCACATGCGCTATTTCATCGTTCACATGCACCGGTTGCTGGATCCCGAAGCCACCGGCTGAGCGGAGGCTGTCCCTCGGCCGGCGGGGCTTGGGCCTATGTTGGAGGATGCGTGCTCAACACGAACACAGACAAGAAGCAGCACGCAGAGCCGAGCGGCACTGTTTCCGAGGCTGCGCGAAAACGGGGAGAGCGGCGCAAGCGCGGTTTCGATGCCGAAATGCGTCATCTTCTCGCGCGGTTTCTCGACGACTGGGTCTGGCCGCGCTGGAAAAGCCTGCTCTATGCCCTCACCCTGACCGCATGCCTCGCCGCGACCACCGGCGCATATCCGCTGGTCATCAAGACCTCGTTCGACACGCTCTTGAAGGGAAACCAGGACATGCTGCCGCTTGTGCTCGTGGCCATCGTGGCCATAACAGCGGCGCGCAGTTTCTTCCTCTACATACATACGGTCACCACCAGCCGGATCGTGCAGCGGCTGACGACCGACCTCAAGCAGACGACATTTTCGCACCTGATGCACGCCGATTTCGAGCGACTGTCGCGCGAGACGCCGGGCCGCATGATGTCGCGTCTTACAAACGACGTGTCGTTCATCGAACAGGGGCTGATGGCCGGGCTCAACACCGCGGTCCGTGACTCGTTGTCGATCCTCGTTCTCGTCGGCACGATGATCTACCTCGATTGGGCAATGTCGATGATCGTGCTCGGTGTCTATCCGCTGGCCGCCGCGCCGATCATGGTCATATCCGAGAGACTTCGCAAAGTCGCCAAGCGCACGCAGGCGGAGCTGGGCCAGATGACTGCAGAGCTTTCGGAAAAGCTTTCCGGTGCCCGCCTCATCAAGACATATCGCCTGGAAGACTACGCCGCGGACCGTGTCAACGCTTCATTCGAGGAGGTCTTCCGGCTCAAGATGAAGGCGATCCGCACACGCGCGCGCCTCGATCCAATGCTGGAGGCGTTGGGCGGCTTGGCGGTGGCCGGCGTCATCGCGTTCGCCTATTGGCGGATCGCCAGCGGTATCTCTACGGTCGGGGACTTCATGGGATTCGTCACGGCTTTGCTGATGGCCTCTCAGCCGATTCGCGCGATCGGCAATCTTGCGGGTCGGATACAGGAAGCACTTGCGGCGATCGAAAGCATCTACGGCGTACTGGACGAGAAGCCAAAGATTATCGACCACCCCGGCGCACAGCCGTTGAAGGTTAGCTCAGGCGACATCCAATTCGCGAATGTCTCGTTCACATACGATGCGCAATCCACCATCCATGCCGTGCGCGACGTGTCCCTCGAGGTGAACGGCGGAACGACCGTCGCATTCGTCGGCCGTTCGGGCGCAGGCAAATCGACACTCGTCAATCTCGTGCCGCGGCTGTTCGACGTGACGGGCGGCGCGATCCTGATCGACAGCCAGAGGATCGATCAGGTGACGCTCGGATCCCTCAGGAACGCAATTTCGATCGTCAGCCAGGACGTAACGCTGTTCGACGATACGATCCGCGCCAACATCGCACTCGGACGGCTCGACGCCAGCGAGGCGGACATCGTCGCCGCGGCCAAGGCAGCCGCAGCGCATGAGTTCATCCTGGAACAGCCCAACGGCTACGACACGCAGATCGGCGACCGCGGCCTGCGGCTATCGGGTGGCCAGCGGCAGCGGCTTGCGCTTGCGCGCGCCATCCTGAAGGACGCTCCGATCCTTCTGCTCGACGAAGCGACAAGCGCGCTCGACACGCAGTCAGAAAGGTTGGTCCACGACGCGCTCGACCGTTTCACCGAAGGGCGCACGACTCTGGTCATCGCACACCGGCTCTCGACAGTGCAGAACGCCGATCTCATTTGTGTCATGGAGCAGGGCCGCGTCGCGGAGACGGGAACGCACGGCGAACTGGTTGCACGCGGCGGCATCTATTCCGAACTGGTGCGTTCGCAACTGCTTCCCGACGACGCAAACTGATTAAACTGAGCACGAATGTCGCGCAAAAATCCTATTCGCGACGCAGGACGGAGTTCACCAGACGGTTGGCCCAGCCCTTGGCGCGGAAGCTGCGCTTGACCTCGTCGGGGTCGTACACGGTCTCGACCCACTCCATAAAGGGTATCGGCTGGCGAGCGTTGTCGGCCAGATAGCGTTCGAAAAAGTAGTCAAGAACACCGGTCTCAGCTTGGCTGATGTGCCCGAATCTCAGCGAAAGCTGGCGCTTTGCCTCTTCGATCGGCCTACCCTCGCGAAAATGCACGAAAAGTGCGCTCATCAAGCCGGCGCGATCCGCGCCCGACTTGCAGTGCAGGACGACCGGGTACTCGATCACGTCGAACAGCGCCTTGGCCCCCCTGATCTCGGCGACCGTGGGGGCGGCACGCGAGCGCACCTGATAGTTCACCAATTTGATGCCCCGCTTGGCGCAGGCTTCCTGTTCCAACGCATAGCTGGAACAGTCGCGAGGGCCGCGCAGATTGACGATGGTGCGTACCCCTTCGCGAGCAAAGCGGCGGATATCCTTGGGAGAAGGCTGTGCCGCGCGCCAGGCGTCCTGGGAGATGCGATGTCGGTTGAGGTAAAGGATACGGAAGATGCCGTGGTCCGCCAGCATCAGCTCCAGATATGCGGCGGGTCGCCCGAACCGGGCGCGTGCCCAGCCAGGGGTATTGTCAACCAGAGACTGTCTCAGCCTCGCTGTGCGGCGGCGCACAGCCCGGCGCGTCTGCTTCAAGAGCGTTGCCATCAGCCCCTATCCAGCCGACATTGCCTCGCATGCTCGAACGCAGCATCCATCCACCGCTTCGGTCGCCTGCTCTGCTCGGGATAATTGCTTTCGCTAATTAGGCGCTATAGGAACCTTGCGCAAGGCATTCTCCCGCCTTCTCCACGCTCCCTTCGACGATAGCCGAGGCGCCTTCGTGGCATGGCAAGCGCACCACTGAAAACGCACAAGATTCCGGCTGCTGCTGGACGCATGATCGCGCGTCTGATCCAGCGCGTGGAGCGCACCTCAAAAAAGGTCTTTGATCCCGCGGACCTGACTGAACGTCTCTATGCGGATCATCCGGTGATCGTCGCATTCTGGCACGGCCAATTCATGATGGTTTCGACGCTCAATACCCACGGCGCGCCGGTAAAGGCCATGGTGGCGCGGCATGGGGACGCAGAGCTCATCGGCAATGCTCTCTCCGAGCTTGGCGTCGACCTGATCCGGGGTGCGGGAGCGGGGGGACGGCGCAAGGACCGGGGCGGTGCCCAAGCGTTGCGTCTTGCGGTGCGCGCGCTCAATGAAGGCTCGTCGATTTGCATGACGGCAGACGTTCCACCCGGGCCGGCACGGCGTGTCGGCGAAGGTATCATCACGCTGGCGCGTCTGTCGGGTCGCCCGGTCATTCCCGTCGCTCTTGCGACGTCGCGTTTCCTCGCGCTCGACACCTGGAGCCGCTTGACCATCAACCTGCCTGGCTCGACCTTGGCGGCAGCGAGCGGGCCTGCGGTTCGCGTGCCGCGAGACGCGACGCCTGAGCAGCTGGAGGCCTATCGCCGCGAGCTGGAAGATCGGCTCAACGATGCGACGCGGCGCGCCTACGCGATGGCAGGTGCCGACGTCACCAGGGCAACGCCGGCCGGCGCACTCGGTGATGACGTTCCGCCACCGCGCCCCGGACTGCGGTTCAAGCTCTATCGGGCGCTGTCGCGCGGGCTCGAACCGGTCATTCCGGCATGGCTCGCCTTGCGAACACGACAGGGCAAGGAAGTTTCCGGGCGGCGCGGCGAGCGATATGGCATCGCCTCGATGGCGCGGCCCAAGGGAACGCTCGCATGGGTACACGCGGCCAGCGTGGGCGAAACGAACGCAGCGCTGCCCGTCATCGCAGCACTGCGGGAGGCGCGCGAGGACCTCTCCTTCCTCCTCACCACGGGAACGCGTACATCGGCAGCACTGGCAGAGGCGCGACTTGGACCACGCGGCATCCACCAGTTCGTGCCGCTCGACTCCCCGCGCTATGCGCGCCGCTTCTTAGATCACTGGAAACCGGACATAGCCATTTTCACCGAGTCTGAGATCTGGCCCAACCTCATTCTGGAGACGGCTGAGCGCGGTGTCGCGCTGGCGCTCATAAACGCACGCATCTCGCCGCGCAGCTTCAGGCGCTGGCGGCGCAATTCGGGCATGGCGGTCACACTCTTCAGCCGGTTCGCGCTGGTGCTTGCGCAGAACTCACGACTGGCGCGGTCGTTCTCGCTTCTGGGCGCGCGCAATGTCGTCGATAGCGGCAACCTGAAGATCGATTCGCCGCCGCCCCCAGTCGACGCGCACGCTTTGCAGCAATTGCGTGAAGCAATCGCCTCGCGGCCTTTGCTGTTGGCGGCGAGTACGCATCCCGGCGAGGACGAACAGATCGCGACGGCGCACAAGCTGCTCAAGGGCACGCACAATGGTCTCATCACGATCATCGTGCCGCGCCATCCGGAGCGCGGGCCCGCCATTGTGGATTTGCTGGCCGGAGAAGGGCTGAAATCGTGCCGGCGCGCGGCGGGGGCTTTACCCGACGCCGACACGGATATCTACGTTGCCGACACCATCGGCGAGCTTGGCACATTCTATGCCTTGGCCCCCGTGGCGCTGATCGGCGGATCTCTGGTGCCGCACGGCGGGCAGAATCCGATCGAAGCGGCAAGGCACGGCTGCGCGATCCTGACCGGGCCCAACACGCACAATTTCACAGACAGTTATCTGGCGCTGAAAGAGCATGGCGGGGCCCGCGTCGTCACGGATGCGGCGAGCCTTGCGGAGGCCGCCGACGCGTTACTTTCCGATCCAGATGCACTCAGGCGGATGAACGAGGGTGCCGACGCCGCACTCAAAGGGCTTTCGGGTGCGCTCGCGCTGACCGTCGACGCCATCCTTCAGCTGCTGCCGAAACCCGACGAGTTGCGCCGTGCCTCTTGACGAGCCGGCATGGTGGTATGGACCGGATGACGCCATGGAGGTGCGTCTTCTGTCGCCACTCGAGTGGCTCTACGCGCGACAGGCCGCGCGCAGACTCGAGCAGCGGCAGCCATATCGCTCGCGGTTGCCCGTCATCTGCGTCGGCAATTTCACTGCGGGTGGCACGGGCAAGACACCGCTCACGCTCCACCTTGCAGGCCGGCTCATCACGATGGGCGAGCGACCGGCGATCCTGACGCGCGGCTATGGCGGGAGCCTGAAGGGGCCGCACTGGGTCGATGCCAGCAAGGATACCGCGCGCGACGTGGGCGACGAACCGCTGCTGCTGGCGCGTGCGGCTCCGACGCTGATCTCGCGCGACCGGCGTGCGGGAGCGATCGCCATCGAGACGGCAGCGGCGGATTGCACCGTTATCATCATGGACGACGGGCTGCAGAACCCTGCGCTCGTCAAGGATTTGACGCTCGCGGTGGTGGATGCACGGCGTGGTCTGGGGAACGGCCACGTCATTCCTGCGGGGCCGCTGCGCGCTCCGCTCGAGGTTCAGCTGCCGCTCGCCGATGCGATCGTACTCATAAGCGCGCCGACACGCAGCACTGCGGAGCCAAATGCCGAAATGCCTAGCACTGCCAACGACCGCGGCGAAAAGGTAGCGACGGCGGCGCGGCTCGCGTCATTGCGGCGTGAGTTTCCCGGCCCCGTGCTGGCCGCGCATGTAGAGGCGCGGGACGATCTTTCATGGCTCGCCGGCCGGTCTGTCGTGGCGTTCGCGGGCATCGCCAATCCGGAGCGTTTCTTCTCGCTTGTCGAACAGTGCGGCGGTCGTATCGCGGAGAGGCACGCTTTCAAGGATCATCATGCGTTGAGCGATGAGGACGCGCGTCGCCTGATGGCGGTGGCGACGGCCGCAGGCGCGCTACTCGTCACGACAGAGAAAGATCACGTGCGCCTCGGGGCGGCAGGTAAGAATTTGCGAGAGCTTGCGCGGCTGGCGCGTACGTTGCCGATCAGGCTTGTCTTCGCGGATGCCGACGCGCGACGCGTCGATGCACTGCTGGCGGGCACACTGAGCACGGGCGGGTATCGTTCGGGTTTTGGCGCTCGATAGATTGCTGCCGAGGGTACGCAGCGGTCAGGCGCAGACGACGCCAGATCGTGTTCGTGTTTCCATCAAACATGAACACGATAGAGCCGAATGTATCGAGCATGTTTGGCTGTACCGCTACGCACTATTGCGCGACATGCATTTTTGCGGACGACATATCACGCGTTTGCGCGGCGCAGCGCCTTGTAGCGATTGAATGAAATTTCCGCAGTCGCGTAGGCTTCCTGGAGTTCTACACTCCAATAGCGCAATTCAGAGAGCGGAATGGTCTGGCCGGTAACGGCGCAGCGTACGAAATCGCCCTGCTCGACAATCTGAAACTCGCCGTCCAGAAAGCGCACCTTGGCCTCGCCCTTAAGGCCGAAAATCTTCTCGAATCGGTTCATCGCGTCCTAGTGGTCCGTATGACTTCGGTGGAGTAGGGAAGGTCAGGGTCAGATCGAATAAACTCTGGTCGTTGCGGGCTCTCAATCTCGTTTTCCGATAACCTCAATCACGCCTTCGATGGATGCATGACTGCTTCTATCTCAGCCGATCAGGCTCTTGTTTCAGAGACTGATTCACGCCTTCGATGGATGCATGACTGCTTCCATCTCAGCCGATCAGGCTCTAGCGCAATGCGGCCCCAGTCGCAAACAAAAGCGGCGAGGTGAGGCGATTCGCTGACTTTTTCACGCCGTCAGAACAATGAACCCTGGCCCGTATCGCGATGACGGCGTGGCGGACGCTCGGCGGTCGCATTTCCCGTGGATGTCGCGTCGGACCGGGATGAGGCCGGACTGTTGCGCTGTCTTTGCATTGTGGACGGCGCGGACGAGGCGGACCCAGGCGAGAATTGGCGGGTCCTGCTGCCCGCTGCTCCTGCGCCGCTCTTCGCGCCCCCGCTCCCCGACGCGGGCTCTACCGACCGCCGTGGCGCACCGGCGGTCGCATCGATCACGCCGTCGGCGAACTCGATGGCGAGCCCCTGTCCTTGAACGATCCCCTCGCTGCGGCGCACCATGCGGCCGTCGCAGTCGCGGACGAGCGCGAAACCGCGCCGCAGTACGCTCTGGTAACTCAGGCTGCGCGCCAGCACCGCGATGCTGTCGAGCCGGCGGCGTTGGGTGGAGACCGTTGCGGCAAAGGCGCGTGCAGCGCGCAACGCGTAGACGTCAAGGCGCTCGTGCGTGCGCTCGATCCGGCCTGTCACGAGGCGCGGAGAAAGCCGGCTTGCAATTCGCGCGTGGCGCAAGTGGTGCGCGCGCGTGTTGGCAATGAGAGCGCGCCCCAAACGCCGCTCGACAGCATCGAAGCGCTGGCGCGGCAAGGCGAGAATATCCTCGCGGCGGGGCAGTCCGCGCGCCGCCGCGCGCCAATGCGCGCGCATGCTCTCGATCAGGCGGCGCAGGGCGACATCGCGGCGCAGGCCAAGCTTCTGCGTCTGCTCGGAAAGTTCGGAAAATTTCGGCACGGCCCACTCGGCTGCCTTGGTTGGCGTGGGTGCGCGCGCATCGGCGACGAGATCGAGCAATGACCAATCAGTCTCGTGTCCGACGGCGGAGATTAGAGGTATCTCACTTTCCGCCGCGGCGCGGACGACGATCTCCTCATTAAAGCTCCACAGATCCTCCAGGCTGCCGCCGCCGCGCGCAACGATCAGCACATCGGGACGTGGCACGAGACCGCCCGGGCGCAGCGCATTGAAACCGCGGATACCTGCGGCAACCTCGGCGGCGCTGCCCTCGCCCTGCACGCGTGCCGGCCAGACGATGACATGGGCGGGAAATCGTTCCGTGAAACCGGCCAGCATATCGCGGATGACGGCGCCGGTCGGCGACGTGACGATGCCGATCACGCGCGGCAGGAAGGGCAGCGGACGCTTTCGCTCTTCCGCGAACAAGCCTTCGGCGGCGAACCTGCGCTTTCGCTCCTCGAGCAACGCCATCAACGCACCGACCCCCGCGGGCTCCAGGCGCTCGATGACGATCTGGTATTTCGACGAATTGGGATAGGTCGTCACGCGGCCTTCCGCGACGACCTCCATGCCCTCCTCGGGCTTGAAGCGCAGCTTGGAGAACACGCCCCGCCAGATCACCGCCTCGATCTTCGCCTTGTCGTCCTTCAACGCGAAGTAACAGTGTCCGGAAGCATGAGGCCCGCGATAGCCGGAGATCTCGCCGCGCAGGCGCACATGGCCGAAGCCCTCCTCGACCGCACGCTTGATCGCGCCGGCCAACTCCGAAATGGAATATTCCGGCGTGTTCTGACCGCCTGCGGGTGTCGGCGACCGGCTCTCAGGCTCGAAATCTGTGGGCATTCCATCTCCGAGGCTCGTGTTAAGACACCGACAGTTGGTTCCCGAGCGCCGCCCCGGAACCTAGTGGCCTGTCGCGCCAAAATTGAAACATAGCCGCGACTGCATACAATTTTGGCGCGACATGAAGGCCACTAGCAAAACCATTGACTTAGTGTGGCGTTCAGCGCGCCTTAGTTGACTCCGCGTCGGCCGCAACGTCGGTCAACTAAGGCGCGACGCCACACGAGCCATTCTTTGGCTTGCATTGTGGATTCACCGCATTTTGACGACCTTCGCCCGGCAAACAATTGTCCGATCCAGAGCACTACCTTGGCCCGGTTTTGTGTCGGCCGGTTCGATGATACATCACCTCCACCCATCAGCGGCGGCATCGCGGCATATCATCAACGCAAAAAATCACGAGCGATTTCATGAACATTCTCATCATCGGCTCGGGTGGACGCGAGCACGCGCTGGCGTGGGCGATCAAGAAAAGCCCGCTGTGCGGGAGGCTCTATGCGGCGCCTGGAAACGCCGGGATCGCGCAGGTGGCAACATGTGTCGGCGTCGACGTCGGCGAACATGAAGCGGTGATCGAATTCTGCCGGCAAAAGGGGATCGGGTTCGTGGTGATCGGCCCCGAGGCACCGCTGGTTGATGGTCTTGCGGACGATCTCGCGCGCGCCGGCATCAAGCATTTCGGTCCTTCGGCGGCCGCTGCGCAGCTCGAAGGCTCGAAGGGCTTCACCAAGGACCTTTGCGCCGAGTTCGGCATTCCAACCGGGGTATACGGTCGCTTTTCGGATGGCAACGCGGCCAAGGCCTATCTCCAGGGCAAGGCGATGCCGATCGTCGTCAAAGCTGACGGGCTCGCGGCCGGCAAAGGCGTCGTCATTGCATACACGCAAGCGGAAGCGGAAGCGGCAATCGAGGCATGTTTTGAAGGCGCGTTCGGCGCGGCAGGCGCCGAGGTCGTGATCGAGGAGTATCTCGACGGCGAAGAGGCGAGCTTTTTCGCATTGTGCGACGGCAGCCACGCAATCGCATTCGGCGCGGCACAGGATCACAAGCGCGTTGGCGATGGCGACACGGGGCCCAACACGGGCGGCATGGGTGCGTACACACCGGCGCCCGTGATGACCGACGAGTTAGTTGCCCGGACGATGGACGCGGTCATAAATCCGACGATTGCGGGCATGGCGAAGCGCGGCGCACCGTTCAAGGGCGTTCTGTTCGCCGGACTGATGATTACGGCAAAGGGTCCGCAACTCATCGAGTACAACGTGCGTTTCGGTGATCCGGAATGCCAGGTGCTGATGATGCGGCTCAAGTCGGATGTACTGCCTGCGCTCATCGCGACAGCCGATGGCACGCTCGATTCCGTCAAGCTCGACTGGCATGAAAGCGCGGTACTGACCGTCGTCATGGCCGCCAGGGGATATCCGGGCACGCCGGAAAAAGGCAGCGTGATCCGCGGCCTCGACGACGCCGGTGCGATGGAAGGGGTCGAGGTGTTCCATGCCGGCACGAAAGCGGATGGCGACAGGATTGTCGCCAACGGTGGGCGGGTTCTCAACGTGACTGCGCGCGGCAACAGCGTGGCCGAAGCCCAGGCGCGGGCCTATGCCGCGGTCGACGCGATCCGGTGGCCCGAGGGCTTCTGCCGCCGCGATATCGGGTGGCGGGCGCTGGCGCGCGAAAACGGCGGTCAAGCATAAACCTGCGCTAAAATTTCGCGACCTGTTGTTGCTTTCCTCCTAGCCGTTTCTGATATTCGATTGTCCAGATCCGCCCGGCACTCTTTGAAATGCTCGCAGCATTCCCATATTTGCAACTGAACGATATTCAGTCCGGAGTGGAGTGATGGAAGGCCCCGTACCGCACGAGTCCAACCGCGAGCAGGTGCCGGCCAGGCGCCCGCGCATCGGTCTTGCGCTTGGCGGCGGCGGCGCGCGCGGGCTCGCGCATATTCCGGCGCTGGAAGCCTTCGACGAACTGGGGATCAAGCCGGACATCATCGCTGGCACGTCGATCGGCGCAATCATGGGTGCGGCTTATGCCTCGGGCCTGACGGGACGCGAGATCCGCGCCCATACCCAGGAGGTGCTGACGCAGCGGCTGAGCCTGATGCGCGAACTCTTCAACGCGCGCTCGCAGGCCGTGAACAAGGTGCTGGGATTCTTCAACGCACGCTCGGCCCTGCTCGACCCGCACGCGCTGCTCGATATCGTCATGCCGCCCCGCACGGCGCGCGATTTCTCGGACCTGCAAATCCCGCTCAAGATCGTCGCCACCGGATTCTACGAGCAAGAAGCCGTCGTCTTTTCCTCGGGACCACTGAAACGCGCGGTCGCCGCCAGCATGGCCCTGCCGGTCGTATTCGAGCCGATCGTAATCGACGGCGTCGCCATGATCGACGGCGGGCTTGCCAATCCACTGCCGTTCGATCTCATCGCACAGGAGGCCGACATCATTGTCGCGGTCGACGTTACCGGAGCGCCTACGCCCGCGGCCGGCCGCAATCACCCGACAGCGTTCGAAGTACTGTTCTCCAGCCCGTTCATTTTCGAACGCACCATCGTGCACGAAAAGCTGAAGTCGAGCCGGCCGGACATCCTGATCGAGGGCGGAACGAGCCATTTCCAGACGCTCGATTTCCTCAAAGTGGAGGAGATCCTGGTTGCCGCGCAGCCCGTCAAGGACAAGCTCAAGGCGCAGTTGGGGCGGATTCTTTCGAGCGAAACCCTGCCGGTGGTCGAAGCCGGTGCCCCACCCGCAGCACTGCCGGCGCCCGAGGCACCGCGGAAAGCGCGCAAGCGGCGCTTCGGGCGAAACAAGGGCGCGGAAGCGAAGGCTTGATCGGTATCGGGGCGTGAGGGTGCAGGATGAAGTTCTGCCGAAGGCGTGTCGCTAATTCTCGAACATGTTTTTCCCGCCGATCCGCTGCACACTTCAGCTAAACATGTTCCCTTCTCCTTGAGCATGTTTTTCACGCTGAACCGCTGCACACTTCAGCTAAACATGCTTCTGTTCTGAGCATGTTTTTCACGCTGAACCGCTGCACACTTCAGCTAAACATGCTTCTGTTCTGAGCATGTTTTTCACGCTGAACCGCTGCACACTTCAGCTAAACATGCTTCAGTCGCGGCGCTCACGGAAGAAGTCCTTCAGCAGAGCCGCGGCTTCCGCCTCGGCAATGCCGTCGTAGATCTCGGGCACGTGGTGGCAGGTCGCCTGCGCAAAGATCATCGGCCCGTTGAATACTCCTCCGCCCTTGGGATCGGCCGTGGCGAAATACAGGCGGCGGATACGTGCGAATGAAATGGCAGCGGCGCACATCGGACAGGGCTCCAGAGTGACGTAGAGATGGCAGCCGACGAGGCGTTCCGAGCCGAGGATGCCCGCCGCCTCACGGATCGCCAGCATCTCGGCGTGGGCGGTCGGGTCAGCCAACTCGCGCGTGCGATTTCCGGCCGACGCCAGGACGGCGCCGTCCGGACCAACGATGACCGCGCCAACGGGCACCTCGCCGCGTGCGGCCGCCGCCTTTGCCTCATCTAATGCGCGGCGCATATGGTCGTTTCGCGCGGCAGGTGTCATAAGGGGGCCCGTTCCTTCCAGCCGTGACCAGCGATGCGCAAACCCAACACTCCTTCACGTCCCGGACGACAGTCCTCCAAGGCCCAGCGCCCAGAGCAAAAGCGCTCGGACGAGCGCGGCGGCAAGATCGACGTGCGCCAAGGCACGCCCGCCAAGCTAGGCGCGACACCTCGCAGACCGGCAAAGAGTGGTAGCCCTAAAAGCCAAACGGCAAAAGAGCCCGACGGGGTCAAGGCAAAGTCCGGCGCCGCGCAGCGCAATGTGAGGCCACCGCGTCCCGGCTCGGGACCGCCACGTCCTGCCAGATCGGAGGAGGCTGCGAGCCCCAGCGAGCCGATGCGCATCGCGCGGGCGATGGCACGCGCGGGCCTTTGCTCGCGGCGCGAAGCGGAGCGGTGGATCGCCGAAGGACGCGTCAGCGTCAACGGCAAACGTTTGGCGACGCCTGCCTGTGAAGTGGGGCCCGGCGACAAGGTTCTTGTCGACGGCAGGCCATTGCCGGCCGCCGAGCCGCCGCGCATGTGGCGCTATCACAAGCCCAGGGGGCTGGTCACGACGCATGCCGATCCCGAGGGGCGGCCGACCGTATTCGACAACCTTCCCGACGCGCTGCCTCGCGTCATCTCGGTGGGGCGCCTCGACTTCAATACGGAGGGATTGCTGCTGCTGACCAATGACGGTGCCTTGGCGCGCTACCTCGAGCTTCCTGCAACCGGATGGGTGCGGCGCTATCGCGTACGCGCGCACGGACGCGTCACACAGGCCGATCTCGACAAGCTCAAGGTCGGCATCGAGATCGACGGCGCGCGCTATGGCCCGGTAGAGGCGAGCGTCGACACGCTGCAAGGCGGCAACATCTGGATTACGATGGCGCTGCGCGAAGGCAAGAACCGCGAGGTGCGCCGGATCCTGGAACATCTGGGGCTGCAGGTGAACAGGCTTATCCGCGTCTCCTACGGTCCATTCCAGCTGCTCGATCTCAAGCCCGGGGAGGCGGAACCGATCAAGCGGCGCGTGCTGGCCGATCAGCTAGGCACGAAGGTGGCAGCTGAGCTCGGCCTCGACCGGCCCGACCTCGTTGAAGCCCGCAGCGGACGGCGAAGCCCATCGCGCTCCGGCAGAAGCAGCGGCGGGAACGAAGCGTAATGCGCATCGTCGGCGGCACGCTCAAGGGACGCACGCTCAGCGCACCGAAACACGAGGGCGTGCGCCCTACATCCGACCGCGTGCGCGAATCCGTCTTCAACATCCTGGCGCACGGCAGCAGCCACAGGCCTATCGAAGGCGCGCGGGTGATCGATCTGTTCGCTGGCACGGGTGCGCTCGGCATCGAGGCGATCTCACGCGGTGCACGCTACTGCCTGTTCGTCGAAACCGATACGCAGTCGCGCGCGCTGATCCGGCGAAACGTGGAGGCGCTCGGACTCACAGGAGTGACGCGCCTGTTCCGGCGTGATGCGACGGATCTCGGTCCGGCCGGCACGATGGACGCCTTCGACATCGCGTTCCTCGATCCGCCTTATGGGAAGGGGCTCGGTGAGCGTGCGCTGGCGGCACTGGCGGCGGGGGACTGGGTCAAGCCGGGCGCGATGTGCGTGCTGGAGGAGCGCGCCTCGACGCCAATCGCATTGCCGAATGGATTCAGCGAAGTCGACAAGCGCACCTGGGGCGATACCGACGTGCATTTCGTCGTCTGGCACGGCGCGGACGGAGTGGCTGACGCTTGAGCAACAAGGGCAGAACAGGTATGGGTCTCGATGACCTGCAGGTTGTCGGATGGATCGAGGCGGCGGCGTTCGTCATCGCCGTCTCGGTGCTCAACGTGCTTTATGCCTACGCCGTCGCGAAGGGCGCCAACGTCATTGTTTTCGTGCTCTATGCACTGATCGGCGCATCGGCGGTGATGGTTATGACAAGTGGCATCGGGCGCGATGCGTGGGCCATCATGAAGGCGCCACAGAGCTGGATCTATGGCACCGCAAGCGTGGCGCTCGAAGCGATCTACTTCCTGCTCGTCGGACTGATATCGCCAGCGGAGGCCAGTCTGACGGCGCGGCTCTCCGTACCGGCGTCGCTGGCGATCGGCTGGTGGATCTTCTCGGCACGCATCTCGTTCCGGCAGGTCGCGGGAGGGCTCATCGTGATGGCGGCAGTCGTGCCGGTTCTCGCCTGGGTCTCGCCTGACAAGCGTGGTATGGCAGTCCTGTTCGGCGTGCTGTGTGCGCTCGCAGTGGCAGTGAAGACGTTCGCCAGCGAGTATCATCCCTGGAACCGGGCAGCGGAGACCATCATGGAAAAAATCCGCGTCACCGGACTGGTTGTTCTGGCAACGACCGTGCTGGGCCTCGCAGCAACCGGTTTGGCGATGATGGCTGCGGGGCTCGGCATGACGAACCTTGGAGCAGTGGTGCCGCCACTGGCTGCTTTCGCACATGGACCGACGATCCTTCTCGCGATCGTGTTCGGCACGGCGATCCTGACCGCCATGACGTTCCTGCAATTCTCCTCGGTGGTGAAGATCGGGACAGCCAACTTTCTCGCGATGAGCGCATTTGCGCCGCTCACGGCCTACGCATTACAGACGCTTGCTGCATGGGCTGGGCTCATCGTGGTGCCGGCATTCGACCTGGCGATGCTGGTGCCGATCCTCGTCGGGATCGGCGGCGTGCTGCTCATCGTTGAGGCGGGCAACGGGCGCGGTCCGGCGCATGGTGCATGACGAACACAGCCAAAAGGCTCAGCGGCGACCGAACAGACGCTCGATGTCGGACAACTTCAGCTCCACGTAGGTGGGCCGGCCGTGGTTGCATTGACCCGAATAGGGCGTCGCTTCCATTTCGCGCAGAAGCGCATTCATTTCCTCTCCGGTCAGACGCCGGCCAGCGCGCACGCTGCCGTGACAGGCCATGCGGGAGGCAATCGCCTCCAGCCGATCCGTGAGCGCGAAGCCCTGGCCTTCGGTCAGGATCTCGGCAGCGACGTCTTTCACGAGGCCGGCGACGTCGCCATTTCCAATCAAGGCGGGTACCTCGCGTACGGCAACGGCGCCCTCGCCGAAGGGCTCGATGACGAGACCCAGCTCGGCAAGCTGATCGGCACGCTCGGCCAGAACCTCGGCTTCCGCATCTGCCACATTGACGATGACTGGGATCAACAGCCCCTGGCGCGCCACATCGCCATTCGCCAGCGATTTCTTCAGGCGTTCATAGACAAGGCGCTCGTGTGCGGCGTGCTGATCGACGATGACAACGGACGTTCGGGTCTGAGCCACGATATAGGTCTCGTGCAGCTGCGCGCGGGCGGCGCCCAGCGGACGGTCCAGGATCTCGTCGGGAATTGGATCGGAACCGGCCGCGCTGTCGGCGCTCGGCCGGTCGATATCGCCAAAGGGGGCCTGCATGGCCTCGGCAAAACCCGCCTGCCGTTGCGAGGGAGATGCTGGGCTCAATCCGCGTTGAGCGCCGCTCCATCCGCTGGGGGACGTTGCATATCCAGGGGCTTGGGACTCGCGCGGCATTGCAGTGTTCGGCAACGATCCCCCGCTCATGCCCTTCGCGTCGAAGCCACCCGACCGATGAGATGCGGCAACGGATGCTACGAGTGCCTCGATGGTCGCAGCGCCGCCTTGTGCGGAAGCGCGATGACCGGCCGCCTCCAGTGCCGAGCGGACGCCGCCGATGATCAGCGAGCGCACCGCGCCCGCATCGCGGAAGCGCACCTCGGCCTTGGTCGGATGCACGTTGACGTCCACGGCACGCGGATCGAGCGTTACGAACAATGCCAGGAGGGGGAAGCGTCCTCTCGGGATCAGGTCGCCATAGGCCGCGCGCACGGCGCCGACGAGCAGACGGTCCTTCACGGGACGGCCGTTGACGAAAAGATACTGCTGGCTCTGATCGCCGCGGTGCAGCGTCGGCAATCCCGCAAAGCCCTGCAGACGGACGCCATCCCGCTCGCCCGAGATTGCCAACGCGTCATCCACGAATTCGCGGCCCATGATGCGGCCGAGGCGCGCGAGCAGGCCATCGGGCGTATCGGCGGTGGCCGGCAATTTCAAGCTGGCGCGTTCGCCCGTCGTCACGGTGAAGCCGATTGCAGGACTGGCCATGGCGATGCGACGCACGACCTCCAAAGCCGCCATGTTCTCGGCGCGCTCAGACTTCAGAAACTTCAAGCGCGCAGGCGTGGCGGAGAACAGATCGCGCACCTCGACGCGCGTACCCGCGTTTGCTGCCGCAGGGCCGATGCCGCTCTTCCTGCCGCGATCGACAACGAGACCGAAAGCCAGTGCGGCACCTTGCCGACGCGAGGCGATCTCCAGGCGGGCGACAGACCCGATGGAGGGCAATGCCTCGCCGCGAAAGCCAAGCGTGCGGATGTCGAACAAGTCGTCCTCGGATAGCTTGGAGGTGGCGTGCCGCTCGACGGCCAGAGCAAGGTCGTCGGGCGACATGCCCTCGCCATCGTCGATAACACGGATCAGCGAGAGGCCTCCGCCGGACATGACGATCTCGATGTCGTGGGCGCCCGCATCGATGGCATTCTCCACGAGTTCCTTCACCACGCTCGCAGGGCGCTCGATCACCTCGCCGGCAGCAATGCGGTTGACGGTTTCCGGCGACAATTGGCGGATGGGCATCAGCGCATCCCTCCGGCTCGTTTGAAGTCTCCGACTCGGTCACATACTGCACTCAGTCTACTCGCAGTCGGCCACGCGGAGCGCTGCGCCCCATTGGTCCGGCCCCTAGGTCACCGAGCTATTCCTTGCCGCCAAGGTGTCGGCGCGTCAGCACTTTGGCCAGCTCGACGGCGGGCTGGTCAAATGGATCAATACCCATCATACGGCCGACGAGAATCGTCTCGATCATGAGATGCATAAGCAGCGCACCGATGGAACGTTCGCTCAACGTCTCCAATTCGAAGGTGCGAACCGGCCGGCGCGCCTCGGCCAACGCTTGCGTAATGGCGTGTGCTTGTGCGGCGACAACGTCACCGACGTGACGGCCTGCCATGAAGCCTGCCCCCGCGATGCCGGCCAGCTTGGCGTCCAGCTTCGGTCCTGTGCCGCTGGTTCCTGTGCGCACGACCGTGATGTAGTGCTCGCGCGGGCCGTCCATGAAGAGCTGCAACTGACTGTGCTGATCGAGCGGGCCAAGGCATGCAATGGCGCTGGTACCATGTCCCGATTTGCCAAGGCTCTCGGCCCATAGCTGGACGAACCAATGGGCCATGCGTCCCAGCCGATCAGCATAGGGCATCATGACGACATTGCGGATGCCCTTCTCGTTCGTGAGGGCAAGTGCGACGGCGGCGCCCAGCGCGGGTGCGAAGTGCTTGGGCTCCTTGGCGGCCATCATCGCCTCGATCACTTCACGGGCGCCGGCGCGAATCGCGCGCGCATCCAGTCCGCGCGCCATCGCCGGCATCAGCCCAACGTTGGTCAGGCAGGAGAAGCGCCCGCCGATTCCGGTATGGTGCTCCAGCATGGGAATCGACAAGCTCTCGAACAGATCGCGCAGACCGTTCTTCCTGCCTTTTTTCGCTGGTTCGGTGATGCCGAGGAAGAGGTCGGGAATCCTGTCGGCCAGCCCGGCCTTGCGAACGGCCTGAATGGTCGCGATGGCCTGGGCCAGCGTTTCGGTCGTACCACCCGATTTCGATGTCACGACGAAGCGCGTCCTTGCAAAATCAAGATCGGAGAGGGCTCCGCTCAACGTGGCGCCGTCGAGATTGTCGAAGAAGCGCGTGCGCGGCCGCTGGCGCTGATATGCATCGCCACCGCCGGGAATGTTCCACCCCGCAAACTGGGCGAGCGTCTGGCCACCAAGCCCGGAGCCGCCGGTGCCGAAAAAGACGATAAGACGCGCGCCCTTGGACAGGCGTGCAAGTGCGGCCTCCGCCTCGTCGATGTCCGCGGTCTCCTCGGGGATGGTGAGCAGGGGCAAGCGCCCGGTCTCGTAGTTGTTCTTCAGGATCGTCAAAGGATCGACGGCGCGGCGCAGATATTGCCACAGCAGGCGCTCGGACAGCCCATAGCGGCCGATCGCGCCTGCCATCACGCCGTCCAGCAACTGGCGGTAGGCAGGTGTGGACGCCTCGGCGTTGTGCACCGTTCGCTGCTCGTCGTTTCGCGGCATCAAAAATCCACCTGCTGCATGACTTTGCGGATCATCCCCAGATCCGGCCGTCGCGCCAGATCGAATTACAGACGCACTATGGGCTACACCAAGAAATTGATTTGCAGTCCGACTTTTCCCCTCGACGGCGTCGCGGCCGACAGCCACTTCCAGGGACAGGCTCTAGCGGCTTTGTGGGCGAATGCCAACTCGGAGCACACAAACGTCAACACCCGCGACCGGAACCGCGGGTGCATGTGATTGTGGACAGAGGGCGCGGGCTCAGCCGCCGCCCTGTACGACGGCCGGGCCCTCGGTCGTTATTTTTTCGGGCTTGCCAACAACAGTGACAATAAGCTGGCTCGGATCGAGCAGCTTGGCCGCGACACGCTTTATATCGGCCAGCGAGACCGCCTCGATCATGGCGTTCCGGTTTTCGACATAGTCCGGTCCGAAGCCTTCCATCTGGAGCCCGAGGAGCTGGCTGGCGATCTTGCTACTGGTATCGAATCGGAGGGCATAGGAGCCGACGAGATATTTCTTGGCGTTATCCAGCTCGGTCTCGGTGGGGCCGATGGTCGCCATGCGCTTCAGCACGTCGCGGATGACGCCGAGGGATTCGGCGATCGCCTCGTTCTTGGTCGCCACCGAACCGAGCATCACGGCGGCATGATCCTCCGGCATCAGGTAGGAATAGACCGAATAGGCTAGGCCGCGCTTCTCTCGCACCTCCTCCATGAGCTGAGAGGAAAACCCACCGCCGCCCAGGATATGATTGAGAACGAAGGCGGTCATGAAGTCGGGGTCCTTGCGCTTGATCGAGGGCAGGCCAAACACGGCGACCGACTGCGGGACGGCCATCTCAACGACCTTCTCGAGCCCGCCGGCTACTGGTGCAGTCTGCGGCACGTCGGTCAAGTCGGCCTTGGCAGGCAGGTCGCCGAATATCTCGTCGAGCATTTGCCCAAGCATCGCTGCATCGATGTCGCCTACGACAGCGATCTTGAGATTGTCGCGTGCGAAGTTGCGTTTGCGGAACGCTTCCAAATCCTTAGATGTGATCGCACCGATGCTTTCCTCTGTTCCACTCGCGGAACGGCCGTAGGGGTGGCCGGGAAACGCGCTTGCGAACCAGGTCTTGGACGCCACCTTGTCGGGATCGCGCGCTGCGTAGACCAGACTGGCGAGCAACTGCTTCCTGATGCGCTCAACCGCGTCGGCGTCGAAGCGCGGCTTGGTCAAGGCCAGGCGCAGGAGCTTGACCGACTCGGCGCGGTTTTCCGTCAGCGTCTCGAAATTGCCATAGAACGCATCGCGCGCATCGGAGTAGCTCATGCGCATGGCAAGCTCCTCCTGGCGCTCCTGAAACTCATTGGAGGTGAGATCACCGGCGCCCTCGTCGAGCATGGCGGACAGGAAGTTGGCGACGCCAACCTTGCTCTCGGGGTCCTGAGAGCTGCCGCCACGGAAACCAAAGCGCATGGCAACGAGAGGTACGGAGTGCTCCTCGACGAGCCAAGCCTCGATGCCGCCTGGGCTTTTGACCTGCTGGATCTTCATGGCGTGGGCCGGACGCGAGAGGACGACGCCGAGCGCCAGGAGCAGCATGAGGAAGGAAACCGCGACGTCGATGCGCGGACGCATGTGCGCACCGAGCGCGGTCCTGCGAGGAACCGATTGGACAGGGAGCATCTGTTCACCTTCGCGTGGCTCACGTTACTTTCAATGCGAGACAATGGGAGGGGACCTCGTCACGAGCGCGACTTCGGCGGGACTGCAGGAGACTTGCCGTCGGACGCGGTCGCGCGCTCCTTGGGCAGCAGCGTTCCCGTGACCGAAGCGCGCGGGTCGAGATACTTCGCGGCAACGCGCTTGACGTCCTCGGACGTCACCTTGCGGATGCGATCGGGCCACGACTGCATGTCCTCGATGGTCAACCCCGTAGCCAACCCCCAGCCGTAACGGCGAGCAAGCGTTGCCTGGTTGTCGCTGTCGTAGATGTAGTCTGCGATGTAGGCGGATTTGGCGCGCTTCAGCTCGGCTTCGCTGACGCCGTTCTCGGTGATGTCGGCGATCAGTCGATCGAGCAGGGTTTCGATCTTGGGTAACTCGGCCTTGTCCTGCGCAACCGCATAGAAGGCAATCTTGCCGCTGTCGAGGCCGCTGCTGTCGTAGTAACCATTTGCTGACGAAGCGATGCGCTCCTCCACAACGGCCTTCTTGTAGAAGCGGCTGGTGGAGCCATCCGCCAGAAGCTTGACGAGCACGTCAAGCGCTTCCGCGTCGCCGTTCTCGGCGGTGCGATAGCTCGGCACGACGTAGTAGCGATGGATGGAGGGCTGACCGGCGCGAGGATCCTCGAGCGTCAAGCGGCGCGGCCCGCGGGCCGGCGGCTCCTTGGGCCGGAACCTGTTGTTGGTGATGCCGTCGACGGGCGGCAGCTTGCCGTATGTCTGCTCGGCCAGGGTCTTCACCTCATCAGCCGTGACGTCGCCTGCAACGACGAGGATCGCGTTGTTGGGCGCATAGTAGTGCTTGTAGAAATTGAGAGCATCCTGGCGCGAAAGCTGAGCCATCTCGTGCTCCCACCCGATGACCGGGATGCGATAGGGGTGGTTCTGGTAGAGCACCGAATCCATCTGCTCACCAAACAACGCCGAAGGGTTGTTATCAATGCGCGAACGGCGCTCCTCCAGGATCACGTCGCGCTCGGTCGAGACCTCCTTGTCGGTTAGTCGCAGGTTGACCATGCGATCCGCCTCGAGTTCCATCATGCGAGGCAGCTGCTCCTTCGCGACACGCTGGAAATAGGCCGTGGCGTCCTGGGTCGTGAACGCGTTGTCCTGGCCACCCAGCCTTGCAACGATCTTGGAGAGTTCGCCCGACGGGATCTTGTCAGTGGACTTGAACATCAGGTGCTCAAGGAAGTGGGCGATGCCCGATTTCCCGATCGGCTCGTCAGCGGCACCGACGCGGTAGAACACCATATGCGTGACGACGGGGGCGCGGTGATCGGGGATCACCAGAACTTCCATCCCATTGCCAAGCTTGAAGTGCGACAGCCGCGAGGCATCGTCGGCGGCGAACGACTTGGATGCTAATGCAAATGTCATCAGAGCAATCACCAAGGTCGAGAAGCGGCGGAGGCCGTTGTGAAGCATTGGGTCAATCCTCATCGAACTCCGGCATGTCGGGTGTCCGCGCCATTCCGGGACTGAAGCCGGCTCAGGCTGGAGCGCTCGTCTTGCGCCTGCGAAGCGAGACCGGCGGATCTTAAACGCGGACGAACCGAATTTACCGGATACATGAGTTGTGCATCGCGCAGATCAGATGTCGGGGGTTGGGCGTTCGATGTCAAATGACAAGGCGTTCATGTGTCGATCAGCACCGCTTATCGGACCGCAGCTCAGCCAAGGTCAACGCGCGCTCGCCGCTGACAACCGGTGCTCTCGGCTCCCCGCATGACCAGGGTCCCGCATTCTGGTGCGTTTACAGGCGACTACTGCTCGCTTTCCAGTCCGTTCCACTTCTTCATGGAGGACAAGAAGGTGGCGCGGCATGGCCCGGCCGGCCCCGTTACGCCGTCGACGGTGGTATCGCCGCGCGCCTTGGGCAACTCGTAGTGCTCCTTGCAGTATGCGGCCTGACGACGTTCCAGCTCGGCCTTGTCGATCACCTTCTTGCGGTCGGGATCGTCGATGAATGCCAGATCGGCTTCCGACTGAACGGATCGGCCGGAACCTGGTTCGGGCAGCGAGCCGGTATCGGGAGGAACCACAATGCCGGTGCGCGCCGCCATCTTGGGATCATCGCCCTTGGATTTCTGCGATCCGGAGACGCCCATGGCGTCAAAAATCTTGCCGTTGAGTTCGATATCGTCGGTGCCGCAACCGGCTGCGAGGAAACCGGCAACCAACGCGGCAGCCAGAACCTTGGAACGGCCGAAGAGACCCTTCATGTGCTTCACCCCCGATGTGCCACCCCCGTGGTGGCCGGCCGAAATGGCCGAATTTCAGGCGTTAGCCTTGATTTGCGGCGGCATTGCGACTCGTTAACAGAGAGTCATACAGGAGCCCGGCAACACCGGCAACGATGGCCACATCTGCGATGTTGAAGACGTACCAGTAATACCCAAATGCGTGCAAAGAGAAGAAGTCGGCGACACCACCCAGAGTCAGCCGGTCGATGGCATTGCCGATAGCGCCGCCCATGACCAAGCCCAAACTGGCTCCCATCAGTCTGGACGTGCCGCCACGGGCGAGCCACATCCACATGCCTGCCGACACGATGACGGCGAAGACGGCCAGAATGAGCTGACCGGTCAGGGTATCGAGGCTGAAAAGCGAGTAGCTGATGCCGCGATTGAGCACGAATACCCAATCCATGAACGGCGTCACATAGATGCGCTCACCCAGCTTGATCTGGTAACCAATGATCATCCACCACTTGTGGGCCTGATCGATCAGCGCCGTCGCAATCGCGACCCACAGGCCAGTGGGCGAAAATGGTCCCCACAGCAACGAACCGGCGGCGGAGGTCGAAGGCGGCGGCAGTGTCTCTGGCGGCGACATGATCCGTCTCACCCCGCTTTTGGCGCAGCGGCATCGATCTCTCGCATGGCGGCAGCGTCACGGGCCGACAGGTCGGGGTAGGCGGGATCAGAACCGACGTCGGTCGTTATGCGCCAGGAGCGTGCACACTTCGTGCCTTCGGCGCGGCGGGACACGACGGCCACGCCCTGTACCTCGGGCAGCGTGAATGCATCGGCGGGCGGCGGCGTGTCCACGACCTCGATTGCGGACGTGATCGCCACTTCGGCCAGATCGACGCTTGCGACGGCGTGGGCCAGCGCGGCGTCAGCGATGTAAACGCGCGGCGAGGCCTCAAGGGATGAACCTATCCGCTTGGCGGCTCGCTCGATCTCCAGCGCACCGGTGACCACCCGGCGGACCTTCTTCACCTTCTCCCAGCGCGCAGCTACCTCTTCGTTGCGCCACTGGCGCGGAATCAACGGGAACTCGTGCAGATGTACGCTCTCCTCGTCATTGTCCGCGTGGCGCGCGAGCCAAGCCTCCTCCGCCGTGAAGGACAGGATCGGCGCCAGCCACAGCGTCGTCGCCCGGAGGATTTCATCGATTGTGGTCAGCGCAGCCTTGCGGCGAATGCTTGATGGCGCGTCGCAATAGAGGGCGTCCTTGCGGATATCGAAGTAGAACGCGGACAGCTCCGTATTCATGAATTGCGAGAGAACCGAAACAACCTTGGCGTAGTCGTAGGTCGCGTAGGCGGTGCGCACTTCCGGTCCGATTTCGGAGAGGCGATGCAGCATGAGCTTTTCCAGCTCCGGCATATCGGCCACCTCGACGAAGTCGGCCTCGGTATAGTGCGCCAGCGCACCCAGCATCCAGCGGATGGTGTTGCGCATCTTGCGATAGGTCTCGACGAAGTTCTTCAGGATATCGGGACCGATGCGCAAGTCATCGGAGTAGTCGGAGGCAGCGACCCAAAGGCGCAGGATGTCGGCGCCGGACTTCTCCATCACGTCCTGGGGTGCCGTCACATTGCCCAGCGACTTCGACATCTTCTGCCCCTTCTCGTCGAGCACGAAGCCGTGGGTCAGAACGGCGTCATAGGGCGCATGCCCGCGCGTTCCGCATGATTCCAGAAGCGAGGAATGGAACCAGCCGCGATGCTGGTCGGAGCCTTCCAGATACATGACGACATCCTTACCGCCGTCCTTGTGGCGCCTGATGCCGGCCAGTCCGGGAAATGCCTGCGGATCCTCGAGCACGAAGGCGTGCGTGGAACCTGAATCGAACCATACGTCGAGGACGTCGCGCACGCGCTCCCACTGGTCGGGATCGTCGACGAGACCCTCGAGGAAACGTTCCTTCGCACCGTCCTCGAACCAGACGTCCGCGCCCTTGTCGCGGAACGCCGTCTCGATGCGGTTCATCAACTCGTCGTTCCCGGCGAAGCCCGGGCCGGGGACCACCTCGTCCGTCTGGGTGTTGCGGAACACGGCGATAGGCACACCCCACGCGCGCTGGCGCGAGACGACCCAATCGGGCCGGTTTTCGATCATGCCGGTGATGCGGTTCTGACCGATGGCGGGGACCCAGTCGACGCGCGTGATCTCGTCGAGTGCGATCTGACGCAGCGTCTTGTTGCCGCCGTCACCAAGCGGCTTGTCCATCGCAATGAACCACTGCGGCGTGTTGCGGAAGATGACAGGCTTCTTCGAGCGCCAGGAGTGCGGATACTGGTGCTTCAGGCGGCCGCGCGCGATGATGTTGCCAGCGTCCGCCAGCGCCTTGATGACGGCATCGTTCGCGTCGCCCCTGTCTCCGTTCTCCTTCAGGACACGCTTGCCGGTGAAGCCCGGCGCGGCAGCCGTCATGACGCCATCCGCATCGACCGTGAACGGGATCGTCGTGTCGATGCCGCGCTCGCGCAGCGACTTCTGGCTGGCGGTCCAGATATTATAGTCGTCCGCGCCGTGACCCGGCGCGGTATGAACGAAGCCTGTTCCAGTGTCGTCTGTAACGTGATCGCCATCAAGAAGCGGCACGTCGAAGGTATATCCCAGTTCGTGCAGGGGGTGGGCGCACGTCATATTTCTCAACTCGTCGGCGGTGACGCTCTCGACACGCTCGCAGGCTTCCACCTTGGCGGCCTTCATGACGTCGTCGACGAGTTTGTCAGCCAGGATGAACCTGTCGCCCACCTTTGCCCAATTGCCCTCCGGCGCGGCCGTGACCTCGTAAAGACCGTAGGCGATACGCGACGAGAACGAGATGGCGCGGTTGCCAGGAATCGTCCATGGCGTGGTCGTCCAGATGATGACGTGAGCGCCGACCATTTCCGATCGCAGGCATGCCTGGTCGGCGCGGCGCAGCTGCTGCTCGTCGCCCCAACGGACATCCTGGATGACCTTGAACTTCACCCAGATCATGTCGGACTGGTAGTCCTGGTACTCGACTTCGGCCTCCGCGAGCGCCGTCTTCTCCACGACCGACCACATGACGGGTTTGGAGCCGCGGTAGAGCTGGCCGGAGCGCGCGAACTTCATGATCTCGCGGGCGATGGTTGCCTCGGCGCGGTAGTCCATCGTGGAGTAGGGCTTGTCCCAGTCGCCGACGACGCCCAGCCGTTTGAACTCCTCGCGCTGGATATCAAGCCACTTGGAAGCAAACTTGCGGCACTCGTCACGAAACGCGTTGATGCCTTTCGCATCGGAGAAGTCCGGCTTGTCGCGGCCCTTGGCGCGATACTCCTCCTCGATCTTCCATTCGATGGGCAGGCCGTGGCAGTCCCAGCCCGGCACGTAGTTGCTGTCGTGGCCGAGCATCTGCTGCGACTTCACGACGAGGTCCTTCAATACCTTGTTGAGCGCGTGCCCGATATGGATGTTGCCGTTCGCGTACGGTGGGCCGTCGTGGAGCACGAATTTCGGCTTGCCCTTGGAGCGTTCGCGCAGCCGTTCGTAAAGCCTTATCCTCTGCCACCGCTCGAGCATGCGCGGCTCCATCTGAGGCAGGCCTGCCTTCATCGGAAAATCGGTCTTCGGCAGGTAGAGTGTCTTGCCCCAGTCGCGGCCTGCAGCGGTGTTCGCGGCTGCCTTACCCTTCGCCACCTTCGTATCCTCGGCCATGGTCCGCCCTGGTCCTTCAGTTCAATGCCGGTTCGTCGGAGAGTCGGCCCGGGTTCTAGCAACCAGGGCAGCGTCCTGCCAGCCCTGCCTTGAGACGCCGCTCCTCGGGTTTTGGGCGGGAAGCCCCGATCCCGGCCGTTTCAGCGTTCCCGGCGGCGCGGATTGGAGAGCGGGCGCTCGATTTTTTCAACAACGGCCACCGTTGTGCCCCGCCACACCTCCACGACGGTCGTGTGGACTGCAGGGAGGCCGAGGCTGGTGAAAAATATCGCAAGCTTGATGAGCTGAACGAGCACTGCGGTTGAGTTGAAGATCATCATGACGGCCTCCCGGGCGCGAACTCATGCCCGTTGGTCGCCGCAGCCCCGATTTTGGTTCAATCCCGCTTGGAGGTTTGCGCTCACTGGCGCCGCGAGCACGGACGAGAGGCTGGATGGCCCGCTCCGGGCCGCAGAAGGCGTGACCGCTTCATACTTCAGCTCAACATGCTCGCTCTTCTTTTTTGAGCAGGCTTTTCACGCTGAACCGCGCCGCATTTCAGCTAAACGTGCACTTTCCGCCACGTCGGTCCGTGTACCGCTGGGAACAGCACAAGGTTGGCATTTTCTCCATTGTCCGCAAATGCTTGATCACTTCGTGGTCGAGCAGGTTTGCGCTCAACCTCAAGACCAGACGGACGATGGAGTGACATGATCGGGAAATTCGCAAAGCTCGTTGCCTGTGGCCTATTCGGCCTCCTTCTCCTGGCGGCCGGTACGTTCGGCGCCGTCTACGGCCTCATGCACCGGGACACTCCCGCAAGCATCTCGGTGGCTGAAAATGTCCTCGAGGCCCTGTCGAAGCGCTGGCAATTCGACGACATCGCGCAGGAATTTGCGCCAGTCGTCCTGGCCAACATCGACAGCCGGACGGCGCAGCGCGCGATCGAGCCATTCCGCGGCATGGGCCCGCTGAAGCGCGTTCGCGACGCAAAGATGAGCGACTATTACGTCGGCTTCACCGGTATCGATGGGTTCTACCGCAGGGCAACGCTGACGGTCGTTGCAGAATTCGAAAACGGCGAAGCCCAAATCACCATTAGCCTGGTTACGGCAGATGGTGTCGCCAAGGTGCAACACTTAAATCTCAAAGCCCTGCGCATGCCGCCGACGGAAGCGCGACGAAGCATTGCCTGAGAGGGGGATTTCGGGCGGGAAATTCGATCGTGTTCATGTTCCGTTGGGATCACAGACACGATCCAGTGCCTTGTTTCGAGCATGTTTTCACGCGGAACCGCGCCACACTTCAGTTCAACATGCTCGCTCTTCCAATTCTTGAGCGCGTTCTTCACGCTGAACCGCACCACACTTCAACCAAGCATGCTTTGGGGTCTGCCGCCCCACTTGGCGTCCCGTGCAGATTTGCATCGCATTTGCGAGGGCCGGACTGGCCGCGTTGCTCCGCAAGCGGGGATGGTGCTAGGAAAAAATCGTATGCTTTTTCGCGCACAGGCACTCGTCGGCAAGAGCGCATCGGGCAGCGGGACATGCATGCGAGTGATCGGATATTAAGGGGGCACGTTGTATGGCTGCGAAAACCCTGCGCGTCTTGCTCGCGGTCGTTGCGTTGGGATTGGCGCATGCCGGTGCGCTGGCCGCCGCGCCCGACGGCGCCAGGCCGGACAAGCGCATCTCGCGAACATACACGAAGGCGGAGGCGCGACGCGACGTCTGGCCCAAGCCGGTCGAAGAGTTCCTGGCGGGCGAATACCTGGAGCGCGCCGACGTCGTGCTGACGCGCCGCGACTGGGATCTTTCATCCTACCTTATCAGGCTGGCGACCAAGTCGCCCTTCTCGCATGCGGCCATGGTGTTCACCGGTCCGCAATTCGAACAGGGTTATTCCAACACGTTCGTGATCGAGGCAGGAACGGGCGGCGTCGATCTCACTAACATCAGCGACTACATCGCCGACAAGTCGACCTTCATCGCCATCAAGCGATTCAAGGAGCCGTGGTTCGATCAGGCCAAGCAGTCGCGCGTACGCGGCATTCTGCTCGACAAGATCAAGGCAAGCTACAATTACTGGGCGATCGGCCGTATCTTCAAGAACCTCTGGTTTGGCGTGCAGCGGCAGGTGCGTGGCAAGGAAAAAACGATCGAGGCCTATCGCAAAAACGATTGGCGCCCGCCCAACGATTACATCTGCTCGGGTCTCGTCCAGCTCGGGTTCGTCGAAGCGGTGGTCGAATACATAAAGGCCGGCAAGCTACCGATCTCTGCGCTCAAGGAGGTCGTCTTCCACAATGTCGCGGCAAGCCGCCTGCCAGAGCCATCGGACTGGCAGTATCTCGACGAACAAACGCAAAGGGAATCGGCGGAGCTATTCGAGCAACAGAACCTCGTCGAGCTGGAGGCGGTGACTCCGGAAGACCTCGCAAGGAGCGACAAGCTCGAGTGGCTCTATCTCATCCGTGAAGGACGCGTGTACAAGATCTCCTCCTACGAGGACGTGCTGGCGCTGACCCGCTGAAACTCCGGGGAGCGCGGCCGAAGTACGACATTGAGCTGAAAAGAAAACGCGCCCGGCAGCCAATCCGCTCCGGGCGCCCGAGTTTTCAGCGTGTGCTGTTCGCCTCCGGATGGCGAGTGGCCACCACTTTCCGGCAGTGCGCTGCTTTCATTCTCCGACCAGCGAAATCACAATCCCGCGCGACCGGTCGGGCGAAAGTTCATTGTTTCTCGGATTTGGCAGGTTCGGTGCCGCGGCTGGCATCGATGCGACGCATCCAGTTGCCCGAACCGGTGCCGGATGGCTTGGCATTCGTCGGCACCACTGTCGCCGTCCACGTTCCAGCTGCTACGTCGGCGCCGGCAAGCGTGGAGCGATAGACCTTCGGGGTATCGTAGCAGCCGCCGATGCAGACGATCATGTCCTTCATGGTGTCCTGACGCGCAGCCTGAGCCGTGGAGGTCGGCTGGACTTCTCCGACGCTGGCGGTCCGATCACGTGCGGTGGATACCTGAATGTAGACGGTTTGCGTGGTTTCGCTCGCGTTGGTACAGCCGGCCTCGCAGACGACGACATCCATGCCGGGATGAGCCGCGGTAACCGGATGCTGCGTGGCAGGATCGCGTTCGTTTGATGCACGGGCGGTGCCTGGGGCGTTGGCTTTGGTCTCAGCGACTGTCGGCTGTTGCACAACCGGTGAAGCCACGCTGTCCGGTGCGCTCTTGGATGACGGCTTGGGCGTCATCGACGATGTTTCCTGCGCAGCAGCTGCCGGAGCCGCTCCGGGATCATTGCTCACGTCTGCCGAGCCAGAATTTTTTTCTTCGTCGGCGCTGGACGACGAGCCCTTGGGCCGAACGGAAAAGCCCGGGCCGTCACCGCCTGACGCCTGTGCGGTTTCTTCGCTGGCGTGCTCGCGGTGCTTGGATCGGCCCGAATGGGTGTCGGCTGAGTGACTAGATTGGTGCTTGGAAAATCGCAAAATCTTGGCAGCGGCTTCGTCGGGGAACAAGACGAGCATCATGGCAGACGCCGAAACGGCAAACGCCAGGCCGAGCAGGCCCAAAGAGGGTTGGGGCAGACGCAACATGGAGCCTCACAGACACGCATTACTGGACCGACAGCGGTCATGTGCAAGACTGCCAGCTCTTGGTTAATGAGATGTTAGCAGGCGCAATCGCGCGTGCGCACCGCGATGGAATGGCGCAAGACGGCGACAACGCACGGTTCAGCGCGTGTGAAAGAAGATTTCCGGAGTTCCTGGAGCCGCGTTGATGATGGGCACATGTCGGAAATCGACCGGCCCATTGGGCAGTTCCTCGTTCGAATAGAAGCGATCGCGAGGTCGGCGAAAGGTGATCGGCTCAACGCGCGGTCTCAGCATCTCGGCTTCGCTGGCAGGAGGCGCTTCGTGATGGACGATAATTTCGGTGGCCGCATGGCGCGGTGCGTCATCAGTCTCCCCGGACGCCGTCGAGATAGCGGGCTTGCGCCCTGGCAAGGGCACATCGACATTGGCGGCCGCAGTAGCGAGGATCGCGGGGCTGGCCGGGTCCCTGGCTGCCGGATGCGCCGAAAAAGCACCCGACCTTCGTGCCAAGTGTCTGGCGATGCAGGGATCCGTGCGCGCCAGTCTTTCAAGCTCGCCAAACCGGACAGACACGATGCGGCCGTCCTCACAAACATAGGCTTCGTCGGCCAGAGCCGGCATCGCCAGCGCGAGCATGGCTGCGACAACCACGCCAGCGGCGGCGCAGATTTTCTCCAAATGGAATGGGCCTGAAATGGCGCAGGCAGTCTTGCAGCGGGCAGGCATGACGAGCAGATCCCAAGGACGCGCGCACTCATCGAGCGTCACGATATGGGACGGACGTTAACGACTGGTTTACCCGATCTGCTCCTGCGGCGGCCATCTCCACTCCTGACGGAAGGACGTGATGGGCGTTGCATTCACGGCGCGCCCGGATAGCGCCAGTAGTCTCCCTTAGCGGTATTGACCTGCTGTAGGATCGGCACGCGCTTGCCGGGCGGGCGCTCACCAGTCTGGATGAGCAAACCAATGTCCTGCAGCAGCGCGTTGCTTTCTGCGTAACCCGAATGATGCAGGCCGAGACTATCCATGGAGACCGCCGTGGCGTCGATGGTATCAATACCCGGCACGATGAGCGGGCCACCCATGGGTACGTCGCCAGCGCGCGGCACGCCACCGTAGAAGCGCTTGGAAACGCTCAGGGCACGGTCGTTGGATGCCGCATACAGCGTGATGCCCCCCGTGGCAAACCCATTAAGTTCGCTCGCAATCGTCTCGAAGGAATCGCGGTCTACGTCGGGCGCCGCAAAGATGATCTGGCTGATTTCCACCCCCTCGGGCCGGGTACGCTGCAAATCCTGGAGCACGCGCAGGAGAAGCTGGTTGCCCATCGAATGCGCGATGACGCTGACGTGCTTTGCTCCCGATCGTTGCGTCACCATCTTCAGGAATTCGGTAAAATAGGGCTCCGCCTGGGCAGAGCTTTCGCGATCGTAGGTGTAGCTGGCGATGCCGCCGCCCGACGGCCACGAATATACGAAGGGCGCTCCGTCGAATTTGATGTCGTAGGCGATCTGCGCGGCGCGATAGACCGCAAAGTCGAACGACGTGTTGTAGCCGTGGACGAAAACGAAAGCGTGATCCTTGAAGCGCGCCGATTTCGCCAGCCGCTCCTTGACGAGCTTCATGAGATCAGCTTCCGGCATGGAGCGGATCTCCTGGATGATGAAGTGCTTGGCGGGATCCTCGGCCTGCTCATAGATCTTGTAATTGAAGTAGGGAATCGTGATGGCCCAGGGCCGCTCGACCTGCGGCACCTTGTGCTCCTTGGGCACGGAGACCATTGCGCGGCCGAGTTCGAGGCGGCGGCCGCGATCCGAGCCATAGTCGATGCGCTTGTCGTTGGGCGCGCGGGCGCGATCGGTGCCGTAGTAGACCGGCACGACCGTCCAATCCTCCTTCTCCTCGCCGACGGCACCGGCCGGCGGAGCCGTTTCGGCCGCCCGCTCCCTCTCCGCGGGCGACGACTCCATGCTGCGAACGTCCTTTGCCGTGTCGCCGTTGGCGGCCGCAGGCGGGCGCGCAGAACCGGACCCGTGGCCGTTCGCGGCCGCTGGCGGAGCAGTGGATCCGGGGCTGGCGCCGCTCGTGCCGACACGGCCCAGATCAGTGCCTCCACCGCCCTCACGGGTGCCCGAGCCGTCCAGACCGCGCGTTGAGCCAGCCGATCCGGGTGCGGCGACATCGGGCATCGTCTCCGGCGCCGCTGGAGCGGGGCGCCCGGGAGCAGCCATTTCTTCGCGTGCCGGAGCGGTCTCGGCCGGCTTGGGGCCGGCGACCTCGGGGGCGGCAGCGCCATCCGATGCCCGCTCCTCCATGCGTTTGTAAGCCCGCTTCCTCGCCGACTTCTCGCCCTGGGCGGACGTGTCGCGATTCATTTCGTCTGGCATCGCCGAGGGATCGGCGGGTGCACGCGCCATCTCGTAGCGCGGCGTCAGAACGAGCAGGGCAAATGGAACGATGATGATCGCCGCCAGCACAAGCCGCAGGCTCCAGCGCGCGAAGGCCGGCAACGAGGAGACGGCCCGCCAAGCGAACACCAGCAGGACAACGCCGAGCAATCCGACGAACGCACTCAAGACGGCCGGGTGGAGATCAAACATCTTTGGTGCCCCTCAACAAACCTGCTGCCTCACCGCACGGTGTCGCGGCGCGACGCGAACCGCGGGTGCGCGATCGGGATCGGACCTGAACGGCGCGGAGCAGCGTCCTGGTCCGGCACGCGTGCCAGGCAGGAAATTTCCTCGTCATATCAACCTGTCCCGCAGATGCGGTCGCGCCGGGACATTTCCACAGAGTCATGTCGCGGGCAACCCCGCCGATGCGCAACAGCCACAACCCCTAACTGGACGGCTTGGCACTTCTGTGACATCACCAGCGCCGACCACGGGCAGCGCGTGCCGCCAGCGCGCCAGACCAGGAGACGACGCACAATGTCGAACCGCGCGACACCACGCGCCGGCCTCAACGTTACAGATTATGTGAAGGGCGTGACATCGGGAGACCGCTCGATTCTGGCGCGCGCCATCACGCTCGTCGAAAGCACGAAACCAGAGCATCGCGTGCTGTCACAGGCCGTGCTTCAGGAGCTCCTGCCTGCAACGGGGCATGCCATCCGGCTCGGCATCACCGGCGTCCCTGGCGTCGGCAAGTCGACGACGATCGACCAGCTCGGCATCAACCTGATCGCGGCGGGCAAGAAGGTGGCGGTGCTGGCGGTCGATCCGACGTCCCGGCGAACGGGCGGTTCGATCCTCGGCGACAAGACACGCATGACGCGGCTCGCTCAATCGCCGGGCGCTTTCATCCGGCCGTCGCCGACCTCCGGCACACTGGGCGGCGTGGCGCGCAAGACGCGCGAGACCATGGCAATGGTCGAGGCTGCCGGCTTCGACGTGGTCATCGTCGAGACCGTCGGCGTCGGCCAGTCGGAGACAACGGTGGCCGACATGGTGGACTTCTTCCTCGTACTGCTGCTGGCGGGCGGCGGTGACGATCTGCAAGGAATCAAGAAGGGCATCATCGAGATTGCGGACATGATCGCCATCAACAAGGCCGACGGGGATAATGTCACCCGCGCGGAGGCGGCGGCAACGGAGTATCGATCGGCATTGTCGATCCTGACGCCGCAATCGGCGAGCTGGACGCCGCCCGTCGTGACGATCTCGGGCCGCACCAATATCGGCCTCGACACACTGTGGGCGAAGATCGAAGAGCATCGCACCAGAACGGGCGCCACGGGCGAGTTCGCGGAGCGGCGGCGCGCACAGGCGTTGTCCTGGATGCACGACATGCTCGAGGACAGGCTGATGGAGGCGCTGCGTTCCAATCCGCGCGTCGCCTCGTCGCTGCCCGGTCTCGAAGCGGACGTACGCGAAGGCCGGCTCTTGCCGACTATCGCCGTCGACCGGATACTGGAGATGATGGGCCTCGGCGCGGTTTGAGGACTCGTTTCCGCAGTCGCCGAGCGGCGAGATCGTGTGCGGCGCACGCACGCAGCAGGCGAACATGAAACCGAGCCATCCGCACCGAATTCTCATCACCGGGTTTGGCCCGTTTCCGGGCATGCCGTTCAACGTCTCCGCACAGGTTGCGGTATGTCTCTCGCATGCTGCGCGAGCGCGTTGGTCACACCACCACGTCGAGGCGCGCGAGCTGCCTACAGAATGGGTTGCCGGTCCGCACATGCTGCACGGGCTGTGGGACGACCTGCTACCCGATATCGCGCTCCACTTCGGGGTGGCGCAGGAAGCTAGCGGACTGCAGCTGGAAACGACGGCCCGGAACCATTGCCACATGAATCCCGACGCAGTAGGCGCGTTGCCTGCGCGCGTCGAACGCCTCGAGGGCGGCGCCCACGTACGCACTGCTTCCCTACCCATCGATGCGATCGTGCGGCGGCTCCAGGTTCTGCGTATTCCAAGTTGCATCTCGGAGGATGCAGGAGCCTACCTGTGCAATGCCATACTGTATGAAAGCATCGCACGCGCTGGTGCGGCACGCCCGGCTGCACTGGCCGGTTTCGTTCATATCCCACCGCAACTTGCGGGAGCCGGACGGACCAATTCCGTGTCGCTTTCAACGGCGGCACTTTCGCTCGAGGATGTGGTGGCCGGCGGCCTCGCGATACTGGAATGCGCGCTGGAAACGCTTGCGGCCCTGCGGCGCACGGCGACCGGCGCCGACAGGCCGCAACGCGGTTAACACGACGCTCCCTGGCGCGCGATTTGCTTCTTCCCGCGACGGACTTAAAGGAGCAATTGGCTATGGCGGTCAACAGGCGTGGAATTCTTGCCGCAGGTTTCGGTCTTGGCGGGGCGGGCCTCAGTGGGATGGCTTCCGCACGCGCTGGAGGCCCAGAGGCATCGCCACCCGCAGCCCGGCTCACGCCTGATCCAGCGCGTGCGATGACGTCGACTGACGCCGGGCTCGCTGCAGACACGGCAATTGATCAATCCGCACGCTTGCAGGCGGCATTCGATGCGGCAGCCGAGCGGCGTGTTCCTCTGCTTCTGGCTCCAGGACGCTACATGGCTGGCGGACTGATGCTGCGGCCAGGCCTGACAGTATCGGGGAATGGCGGGGCGGCGACCCTGGCACTCGCCAGGCCGGGTGCGCCGCTACTGGCTGGCGAGCGGGCGGATGACATCGCGCTGCACGACATCGCGCTCGATGGGGGCATGCTGGCGATCGGCGGCGAGGCCAATGCACTCGTCGCCCTCGACAGGTGCTCGAATATCTCTTTCCGCCGCCTGGATCTGACATCGAGCGGCGGCCGCGGACTTGCGCTCAAGGCATGTGGCGGGCGGCTAGAGCGCTCGCGCTTTGCCGTCATCGCAGAAGCCGCACTGTTCGCGATCGACTCCACCGGTCTCGACATCACCGACAACGCCATCTCCGACTGCGGCAACAACGGCATACAGGTCTGGCGCTCCAGCGAGGGAGAGGACGGCAGCACGATCACGCACAACCGCATCGCGCGGATCGACGCACGCGCCGGAGGCCACGGCGAGCACGGCAACGGCATCAATGTCTTCCGTGCGGGCAGCGTTCTGGTGGACGGCAACCGCATCACGGACTGCGCCTATTCGGCGGTGCGCGGCAATACCGCCTCAAACATCCAGATTCTCTCGAACTCGTGCCAGCGGATCGGCGAGGTGGCGCTCTATGCGGAGTTCGGCTTCGAGGGTGCCGTGATCGCCGGCAACATCGTCGACGATGCCGCCGCCGGAATCTCTGTCACAAACTTCGATGTCGGCGGTCGGCTTGCCGTCGTCCAAGGCAATCTCGTGCGCAACCTGAAGCGGCGCGAGCACGAGCAAACCGACAAACGGGGCGAGGGCATCAGCGTCGAGGCCGACGCCAGCGTAACCGGAAACACGATCGAGAACGCGCCATCTGCCGGCATCGTCATCGGGTGGGGGCGCCACATGCGCGACGTAATCGCCACGGGCAACCTGATCCGCGATGCTCGCGTGGGCATTGCCGTCAGTTCGGACGCCGCCGCGGGTGCCTGTCTCATCACCGCCAACATGATTTCGAGGACACGCGAAGGCGCTATTCGAGCCATGGACCTTGGACGGCTGCACGGACCGGATCTGGCACGCGAGGCCGTGGCCACTTCGGGTCGGGTCATCATCGAAAACAATATGGCGGTGTGAGACGGCACGAAGGCTGACCGGCATGAAGGCAGGAATGGCGCATCGCGCCCCGGTCCGACCGGGTGCCGTCAGGCCATGACCTTCACGGCGGCCTGCAACTCGTCCAATACGCGCTCCAGCGCGGGTGCAGCGCGGATCTCGCCCGCTTCCATGCCGCGCCAAGTCTTGATGGTTCGACGCTCCATAAGACCCTTGGACTCGGGAATGACCCGCTCAATGAGGGCCACGACTGCACCCGCAGAAGCGCGCGTGGTGCCGTCGTCGATCTTCAAGGCAAAGCCCAGTCCCAACGCGGGAAAGCCACCGGCGTAGACACCTTCCGCACCAGTTTTCATGAAGATGCGCCCAGGCAACTTACGCATCACGACCGTGTCGGCGCGTCCTGGTCCGGCGACCAATTCCGGGGCGGCCCAGCACGACTGGAGAATGCGGTCCACCGCGCGGCGTCGCTCCGGACCCATTCCCGACTTGGTGACAAATCGCGCGAAGAGGCGCGCCAAGGAGCCCAGCGGCATGGCCCAGTTGGGGAGTGAGCAGCCGTCGTAACCCATGACGTCGCGATTGAGCGTCAGCCCCGTCAACTCGCACAGCGTCGCGTGCACCCGCTTCTGCACCGGATGGTCGGGCTTCCAATACCCCTCGACCGGCTCGCCCAGGTGCATGGCCGTCGCAAGCATACCGGCGTGCTTGCCCGAGCAGTTATTGTGCAATTGAGAGGGATCCTGGCCCGAACGGATCAGTGCCTTTTGCGCGGAGGAACCCAGTGGCATGTGCGCGCCACAACCCAGCGCCGGCTCGTCCAGTCCGACGTCGGCCAGCATCTTGGCAGCAAGTTCTGCATGCCGAGGCGTGCCGGTGTGCGACGCGCATGCCAGCGCAATCTCTGCAGTTCCGAAGCCATACCGGTCGGCCGCACCCGTCTCGATCAGCGGCAGGCACTGCAGCGACTTTATCGCGGAACGGGGAAAGATGGGCCGCGAGATGTCACCCAGCGCCGCCACTTGGGTGCCGTCCGGCGTGACGACGACGAGAGACCCTCTGTGGAAGCTCTCGACCAGGGGACCGCGCGTCACCTCAATCAGTACCGGATTGCTCATCGCCAGCGCTGCATCTCCTTCGCCATTCAAATGGTGTTCAGTTTCGACATACCTGCCGGCATCTTGCGTGGCCAATGGCGTAGGCGGGCGGCCGCTCGAAGACACCGGGCGACGCAGCGCGCCATGGGCAAGTGCGATCCCAAGTACCAACACGATCCGTCGCCGTGGTGCAATGCGACGGTGGTCGCGTTCGGTTGCACTGCAGCGGCCCGGTTTTCAACCCCAGAAAGTGGGGAATCGACCGGGATGTCAAATAAATTGGGGCGGTGAGGCATAAATCCTCAGGACTGTGCCTTGTCGGATTGCGCACCTTTTGTGCGCCGCAAACCAGCACAGTGCGCCGCGCTCACTCGGGCGCAGGCTCAGGGCGCAAAAATGCAAATGGATCAGACGCTCGATCGTCGATCAAAGCACATCCCGACTTCCGTGCAGTCCTGGTTTGGCGTGTGGTGAACCAAACGTTCGCCCGCCCGGATACGCAATGCTCGAATAGATCGGCCGCAACACTCAACACTAAAAAGCGGCGCATGGATACAATTCAATCTTACGCTGTATTTGTGAATCACTTAACAGGACATTTGAGTGAGTTTTGTTGGTGGAATGCGCACAGTCAGCCGCTCGATTCCGCAAAGTTTATTTATATATAGTTTAGTTATTTCAGCAATCTACCAGAGTTGTTGCGATTGTGGCGCTGTTGCGTACAGGCGTGCGGCATTGCTTCTCATTCAACCACCAAAAGTTGTGCTTCTCAGCTGAAATCCCTGGCAAGGGCGGTTGCGAATGAGCGCGTTCCAAGTTCCGCCGCGTTGGCGATTGCGTAGGGATTGTGAACAGGGGGGGCAGTGTCGACCGTGGGCGAGGCAAAGAAATCGTTGCTATTGCAAAGCAAGGCAGGCGCGTTCTCGGGCAAGGGCGCGCCCTGCACCGCAGCGTTGACGGTGTTGCTATGGAGTTCGTCCGCGCTCGCCCAGACCGTTACGACACCTTATGTCGACGTTGCGACCGAACCGCAGGCGGCACCGATATCGGGCTCTCCAGGCTCGGGACCAAATGGCGCCGCCGGCAAGTCTGGCGGCTACCGATGCAACCAGATGACCTGGGGCACGGCGTGTGCCGACTGGTGGAAATTCGGCACATTCACGACCTATCCTGGAGCGACCGGCAAAAATGCGCCTAGCGGGGCCGGGGAAACGGAAATCGACAACACCAATGACACTGTATTGACGGCGACCGCGACCGGAACGCCGGCCGATGCGACCTACACCATCGTTGTCACCCAGCTCGCGAGCGCCATGCAGCAGAGCACGGACAGCGGCACCGGCATGCAACAGAGTACCGTTCTCAATGGAGGGAACGCGTTCGATGTCACGATCACTCCGCAGAGCGGCTCACCGATAACGATCATGATGCCTGCGGGATCGACGCTTGCCGATCTGAAAGCCGCAATCGATACGCAAACGGCTGGTGCGTACACGACTGCATTCAACACCATCGACACGACCGACGTACTGTCCGTCACCGGCGCCGTTGGCGCTGGCAACGATTTTACGATCACAACTCAAGCCCGCGACATCAACGGGGACTTGGTCGTCTCACCGCCGACGGAGGTCACGGGCCTCGACTTTTCGCCGCCCGACCCTGTTACCTACGACGGTCAAACAGAGTACCCACTCGGCTATCAATCGCAGGATGCGGAATACACGATCAACGGTACGCCATTCACCTCGATCACGAATACCGTCACGCACGGCGACTTCACCTATACGCTTCTCGACGATGGCACGACGACGCTGACGGTTGCCACGGTCAGCGGAACCATTCCAAACGGTGCCGACGGGAACCCCGGCTCCAACGCAGCAAATGCGGCTGCAAATATTGCCGTAACGAGCATCGTCGTGCCTGGAACTGCGGTGACCATGGCGCGCACCGGTGGGCAAGGCGGCACCGCGCAAATCGGTGGCACGGGCGGTACAGGCGGCACGGGTGGCGCCGCAGTGGCAGGCACGCTCACTCAGATTCTTTTTCCTGCGCCCTTTCCTCCGATCCCGAAAACCACGGCCTATTCAGTCCAGGGCGGGCGGGGCGGAAACGGTGCGCAAGGCGGCTCGGGCGGAACCGGAGGAGATGGTGGAAACGGGGGGCTCGTTTCGCTTCAGCTTTATGCCGACAGCGTGAATGCATCGGCCATTTCATCGCTCACCTCAGCGGGCGGGCAAGGTGGAACGGGCGGCCAAGGCGGCCCGGGAGGCCTCGGCGGACACGGCGCCAATGCGGTTGCGGGCGTGCACAACACCGATTTGCTCGGCTGGGCTGTCGTTGTCGGCGACTCCAACTCCGGCGGCACTGGCGGCCTCGGCGGCACAGGCGGAATTGGCGGTGTCGGCGGCGATGGCGGAGCGGTTTTACTGCAGAGCACGATTGTCATGGCCCAAGCCGTAAACGGCCACATCTTGGAGAGTGTGGGCGGCCAGGGCGGCACGGGCGGGCAAGGCGGCACGGGTGGACAAGGTGGCTATGGCGGTGAGGGTGCCGCTGCCACCGACTTCATCAGCAAAACCAATTCCGGCGATGGCGCCAACGGTGGCGCGGGTGGGAATGGTTTTACGGGTGGCCGAGGAAGCACCGGCGGTACGGGCGGTACCGTCAGCGCTGAGATCGGTGCCGGTGCCCTAATTGTCAATCAGGTTGGCATCAGCGCGACCAGTCGAGGTGGCACGGGCGGAACCGGTGGCCAGGGCGGCACGGGCGGAAAGGGCGGTACTGGCGGCGACGGTGAGGGCGCCGGCAACAACTCTAAATTGTTTGTCGCCAGCGATGGCGGCGATGGGGGCAATGCCGGCAATGGTAGTACGGGAGGTGCTGGCGGCGCAGGTGGCACGGGTGGTGCCGTAACCGTGACGACCGAAGCGGGTGGCTCAATCATCGCGGGCATTTCGGCAATCGTGGCGCAAAGCTTCGGTGGCATCGGCGGAACGGGAGGCAAGGGTGGAACAGGTGGTGCTGGCGGCACAGGCGGCCAGCCGGGTAGCCATGTCGATTCAATTCCCACGGCGACACCGGGTTACGGCGGGAATGACTCGGTCGCCGGCACGTCGGGCGACGGTGGCAATGGCGGCAACGGCGGCGCCGGCGGAAATGGCGGTATCGGAGGCAGCGGCGGACACGTAACGGTCAACAACGCGCAGCAGTTGGCAACGACGGGTTCGTCCCATTCGTCCGCGCTCCTGGCACAGAGCCTGGGCGCGATCGGAGGAACCGGCGGGACTTTCGGCGACGCCGGTGCGACCGGATCCGGTGGCACTGCGGGGAACGACTGCTATTTCGACAACAATCTTGGTTGCTACAATTATGTCAATTGGAGTGCCGGCGCACAGGGAGCCTCGGGCAGCAACGGGACGTCAACTGGAACAGCAAGCCTCGTCGGCGGTTTTGGCGGTGCGGTCAACGTCAACAACACGGGCAACATCACGACGGTCGGCCAACGCTCAGACGCGATTACGGCTCTCAGCATCGGCGGTGTCTACGGGCTTACCAGCTACAAGCCGCAGGATGTCTTCTGGAGTGGCCTGCCGGTCGGCACGCAGTCGGGCGGTGCCGGCGACGTTTCGGTCACGAACGATGGCGTGTTGCTCACGTCTGCGATGAACTCCTCCAGCATCATGGCGTTGAGCTATGGCACCGGGTTCGGCTCCGGTGACATCAGCGTCGACAATACTGGGGATCTGGTGACCTCGGGAGCAACATCTCACGGTATAGTCGCCAGTAGCCGGGTGTTTACGTATGCCGGCGCCACAAGTGCCGATGCCGGTGATATCTCAATCATGAATCACCACAACAGCCCCGGCGGCCTCATTATAACGAGCGGCACAGACTCCAGTGCAATCTTTGCGGAGTCCATATCCGAACTTGGCAGAGGTGGCACTATTGATGTCATCAACGGCCTCACTTCGACCATCGCATGCAACGCATATGGCTGTACCGCGGTGCATCTTGAAAGCAGCGGCGCGACGGGCGGCGATGACATCACCGTCGTCAACGACGCGATCATCCGTGGCGGACTGGGCGGCACCGCCATCGCCTTGATCGAGGGCGCCAACAACAAGATCACAAACGGCCAGGATTCAAATCTGCAGCCGGGCGATGCCGTCATAGAGACGGCAGGTGGGATTTACGACACGGTGATTTCCGGCACGACCGGAAACGATGCAATCGAGAACCTCAATGGAGGCATCATCACCGGCAACCTGCGACTTGGAAGCGGCGTCAACTCGCTGCTCAACGATTCAGGCGCGACCTACTATTCCGGCGACACCGTCGACCTCGGTGGCGGCACTTTCACAAACAACGCCTACTTTTCACCAGGGACGGTCGATCAAATCATGTCGTCGAGCAATGCGAATGGCGTGACGACCATCATCGGCAATTTCGTGCAGGGTGTGGGCGGACAGCTGGTGACCAATATTGGTTTCCAGACGGGCGCAGCCGCGTTGGACTATACCGATTTTGTTGCCGTGACCGGCACCGCGACACTCAACGGCTTCGTAGTGCTTGAACCAACTTCTGGCGCCGGCAAGCCGGGCGACTTCCATATCCCCATCCTGTCGGCCGCCGGCGGGATTACAGACAACGGCATCGCGATCTACCCGTTCCTGGCGTCGGGGACACCTTCGTCAACGGCTGTGTTCTCCGCTTCGCTGGAGACATTGGGGAGTACCTTGTTCGTAAATTATCTGATCGATTACGATCCGGACGGGTTGACCAGCAATGCATCGAACTTCGGCAGCGCCGTCAACCAAATCCAGACAGCAGGCGTGGCGTCCTTCCAAGTGATCGCCGACGAGCTTTTGCGCATTCCCACGCTGGAAGGCTTGCAGATGGCGTACGACTCGCTTTCCGGCGAAGGCATCGCGGCATCGCAGCAGGCGACATTCGGAGCGCGTGCGCACTTCACCTCATCGCTTCTTTCAGGTGCCGATACGCTGGCGAACTGCAATGGCCGCGACCAAAGGATCGTTCCAGAATGCCGGTTGAAATTTCGCTCCTGGTTCGAGGCGACCTATCTTGACGGACACCAGGACGGCAATTCCAATACCGCCTCAACCACGCAGACGGTCAGTTCGGCGTCCGGCGGCTTCGAGCAGCGGATCAGCTCGAACATGCTGCTGGGCACTGCCTTCGATTTCAACGATGTATCGTTTGCGGTCCCAGACCGCTGGACAAAGGGCTCGGCCAAGGGCGGCTCGGTCGCTGCATATGGCATGGCATGGTCCGACCTCGGTTTCTTTGGCAAGGGTTTGATCTCGACAGGCGGCTTTGCGAACGACACGGACCGCTTCGCGCTAGGGCGACATGTAGCCGGCGACTACAACGCGTTCGCCGTCGGCTCGGCGGTGGAGCTTGGCTACCGCCAGCAATTGGGCGGTCTCGCCATTTCGCCATTCGTGGCCTATCAGTACGACAGGCTGATCCAGCCTTCGTGGCAAGAAGACGAGCCCATCTACGGCAACTACTTCCATCGACAGGTCTCCGACTCGCATACCTTTCTTTCTGGACTGCGCTTCGAACTGACAAACATGTTGAGCGATGAGGCCTGGATCAGCGTCTTCGGCCGCGTCGCCTACATGCGCGAGTTCAACACCGAGCGAGCGTTGACAGTCGAGTCTCGGGCCGCACGCGGCTTCAGCTGGGACGTAAACGGTCTGCCCGCGCCTGAGGAGGCAATGCAGGTTGACCTCGGGCTCAACGGACGCGTGCTCGACGGCCTCGATGTCACGCTCAAGGGTTCCTTCGTGGGCTATTCGGACGGCTCCCAGCGGAGCGGCTCGGTGACGTTTTCCTACAAGTTCTGAGCTTGGCACGCTTCGGAGACCCTTAGGCGTGTCGCGAATTTTCAGATTCGCTTTCCACGCTTCTAGTCCGCGCTCTTGCGCATGTCGTTGTCGCAAGACCACTACACACATTTGCGCGACATGTTCGCTCTTCCTTGAGCATGTTCTTCACGCTGAACCGCTGCACACTTCAGCAAAACTTGCTTTTTGCGACCGGCTACCGCCCTCAAGTGGCAACCTCAATATCGTCACGGCCGACGGCGTGCACCTCCTCGCAGGAAAGACTGCTTGATGGGCAGCCTGCCTGAATTGGCAGCAAGTCCTACATAGGTGTTGACAGTTCGTTGGCGATGAAACTACTATTAAAATATGTGGCACACGCACGATTATGTGTCTTCGCCGCTGATGCTCTCGTTGGTGGACTTGTGTCATGGTGCGGGAAACACGCAGGAATATTGCTGATGCAGATTCCCCGACGGAACCGAAGCACAAGATTATCGCCAACCAGCTTCTTGCCCTTATCGAGGCGGGCAATTGGACACCAGGCGAGAGAATTCCTTCAGAGGACCAGCTTGCCGCCGACATCGGCGCGAGCCTAGGCACGATCCGCCGCGCACTCGGTAATCTCGTTGAAATGGGCGTTCTCGAACGCCACCATGGCAAGGGAACGTTTGTTTCCGGCGCGCGTGCTCCCGAGCGGCATCTGCGTCACTTCAGGTTTGTTGCCGAAGGCTCGGCGAAGCTGCTTCCGGTGTACTTCCGCGTTCTCGACGTAGAGGAGACGTGCGACAGCGGACCTTGGCAGCTAGCACTCAATCCGACGCGGAACTGCTTCCTGCGCGTTTCGCGAATTGTTTCTGTCAATAACGAATTCGATATCTTCAGCGAAGTCTATGTTCCCAAGGAGCGCTTCGCGCCGCTCCTGGACATGGTGAACAGCCTCGATGGCGTGTCCATACGCGATCTTCTGGCCGAGCGCTTCAACGCACCTACGCTCCAGACACGCCAGCATATTCGCTGCGAACCTCTGCCGCCGCGGGTCACTCGCCGAATTGGCGTCAGTCCAGGCCTCTACGGAATGGTGCTGACCGTGTGCGGCTTGAGCTACCGCGAAATGCCGATCACCTGGCAACGCATTTTCATTCCACCGAGCGATCGGGCGCTAGAGCTTTCCTGCCAAGCTAATTTCGGTCTGGTGGGATGACGCGATTCCAAAACACGTCCGCGCAGGCACAACCTCCCGGGAGCAACGATTACTGGCGCCATGAACGGCATCAGAAGTCCCGCTGACAGCTAAAGGAGCAAACAATGGTGCTGTACTCTTCAAGACGTTCCTTCGCCGGCCTTCTGGGTCTTGGTATTGCAGCATCGCTGGCCGGCGGGTTGGCGTCTGCGCCGGTATGCGCTTCCGATTGGCCGGATCTCAGCCTGAAGTTCGGCCATCCATACAACGAATCGCACCCGCTTGCCCGAGGGGCCCAGAAATTCGCCGACATCGTGAAAGAAAAGTCAGGCGGCCAAATCAAGATCGCTGTATTCCCCAACAGCACAATCGGTGCCGCGCGGGCCCTGGTCGAAAGCATGCAAATCGGCGTCGTCGATTTTGCCCTGGTCCCGACGACAAACGTCGCAACATTCTACAAGCCGCTCGACATCTTCTATCTCCCCTTCCTCTTCCGCGACAGCAAACATGCCTATGCGGTATCCGACGGCCCGATCGGCCAGAAGCTCTTCGAGGACATGCGCAAGAAGATCGGCATCCGCACCATCGCGATGTTCGAAAGTGGATTTCGTACCATCACGACCCGCGACAAGAAGATCGAAAAGCCCAGCGACATGAAGGGCGTCAAGTTCCGGGTCGTAACCAACCCACTCAACGTCGACACATTCCAGGCTCTCGGCGCGAACCCGACACCAATGGCGCTGTCAGAAGTTTTCACCGGCCTGCAGCAGGGAACCATCGACGGCCAGGACAACCCTGTCGGAAACGTGAAGGCGTTCGGTTTCGACAAGGTGCAGAAATTCATAACCCTGTCGAACCACCAATGGGCGGGCATCATGTTCCTGGCCAACGACAAGATGTGGCAGAGCCAGCCGGAGAACGTGCAGAAGCTCTTCGCAGATGCCGCCAAGGAAACCGAGTCCTGGGAGCGCGATGCGCTGAACAACGAGGAGGCGTCGTACCTAGATGAGATGCAGAAGGCGGGAATGACTGTGACACGGCTGACGCCCGAGCAGTCCGCCGCCTTCAAGGAAGCCATGAAGCCCGTGTGGGACAAGTATCGCGACAAGATCGGCGCGGAGCTGATCCAGTCCGTCGTTGACACGAAATAGCGCGATATACCATCCGACCCAGTCCACGGGAGCTTGCGAGAACAATGATCACAAAGCTTTTCGACTGGTTCGAGTATGTGTTGGCGGTCGCCTGCGCCGTTTGTTTCGCCTTGATGTTCATACTTGGCGTGGCGACCGTCTTCTTTCGCTTCGTCGTGGACAGTTCGCTCGCATTTCCCGAGGAGCTGATACGCTATCTCTTCGTCTGGGCGACGGCTCTGGGATCAGCGGTTGCGTACCGGCGCAATGCACATGCTGCAATCGGCATCGTCGTCGACCGCCTTCCCGGAGGATTGAGGCGCGCAGGACTACTTCTGGCGACCACAGCCAGCGCCACGTTCTTTGCAATTCTACTCTTCGTGGGCATACGGCTCAGCGAACGCGTGCTGCCGCAGATCTCTCCGGCGCTCGAAATTTCGATGGCGTGGGTCTATGCGGCGGTTCCCACCGGCGGCCTGTTCCTGCTTCTTTTCGCTATCGAGTTGCTCGTCAAACAGGCGACCGTGCCTGCATCCGAGCTCGTCGTCGACAGTCACTAATCCCGAACAGCCGGCTGCGCGCAAATCCTGGAGCAACGTCGTGACGACAGCCATCATCTTCCTGGTTCCGTTATTCCTGATGCTCGTCGGGGCGCCGATCGCTGTTGCTCTCGGATTGGCCAGCGTCGCCGGACTTCTGCTGTCCGGCATCAGCCTGGAGATCATCATCCAGCAGATCATAACCACGAACGACTCATTCCCGCTGCTTGCCATACCGTTCTTCATTCTGGCGGGCGAAATCATGTCGACGGGCGGAATGTCGAGGCGACTGGTCAATTTTGCCGGTGCACTGGTGGGACATTTCCGTGGCGGGCTGGCCGCCGTGGCGATCCTTGGATCGAGCTTTTTCGCCGCTCTGTCAGGCTCCAACGCTGCAACGGTTGCCGCAATCGGTGGAATCATGAGCGAACCGATGGCGGAAAAGGGCTACCGACCGTCCTACACAGCGGCGACAATTGCTGCCGCCGGGGTCACCGGCATGATCATTCCGCCGAGCATCCTGCTCATACTCTATGGCGTCGTCACCGGCGTCTCGATTTCGGATCTATTCCTCGCGGGCATCATACCCGGCATCTTCATCTGCATCAGCCTCCTTGCACTCAACTGGTTTCTCGTTCGTGGCGAAAATGAAGAGACGCAGGAGTTTCTCGGCCGCGGCGAGATTCTACGAACGTTGAAGGCTGCATTCTGGCCCTTGATGATGCCGGTGATCATTCTCGGCGGCATCTACGGCGGCATTTTTACTCCCACTGAGGCAGCAATCGTCGCCGTTCTCTACGGGCTCATCGTCGGCGCCGCCTCTGGTGAGCTCAGCTGGGGTGCGGTCTTCAACGCACTTCTCAAGGCATCGATTTCCTCCTGCGTCGTGATGTTCATCATGAACTCTGCCGGGGTTTTCGCGTGGCTGCTCACCATCAACCAGATCCCGCAATCGATTTCCGCATACCTCGCACAAACGGCAGGCAGCCAGTTCCTCTACCTTCTCTTCGTCAACGTGTTCCTGCTTGGCGTCGGATGCATGATGAACGCTGCGGCGGCAATCGTGATCTTCACGTCCATCCTCTACCCCGCTGCCATGAGTTTCGGCGTCGATCCTCTTGTCTTCGGAGTGATCATGTCGGTCAATCTCAGCATCGGGACTGTGACACCGCCGCTCGGTGTCGACCTCTTCATCGCTTCTGCGATCACCAAGGTTTCCATCGAACGCATCGTTGTGGCGGTTTGGCCGTTCATCGCGGTGCTCGTCCTCGACCTCCTCGTCATCACCTACGTGCCGTGGATGTCGACGGTCCTCGTCAACATGTTCCGGTAGCCGGGCGGCTCGTGAGCCATTTTTCGCATTGCCCGTATCCGCAAAATCAAGAAAGCCGACTGAATGACGATCTCGCCCTGGGAAGACATCAATTCCGGCGTAATCAGGAACGCCATTTCTCCCAACCAACTCGGCAGCGCATCGATAACGCCTGTCGGAAACTTCGAGGCGGGATCCTACGCAAGCTTTGCGCTGACCTATACGGCCGGGATCTTCGGGATCGACGATTCCGGCAGCCTGCGGATCTGCTTCCGCTTTGCTTCGGACCAAAGCACACCGCAGTTCGACAATCCAAAAGGTGCAAATTTCTGCATCGTGGAGGCCTCCAACGGCGCAACTCTGCAGGTGCGTTGGGACCCGAAAGCAAACGTTCGCCCATGGGATCGCACGCTCTGGATCAAGGTCGTAAAGGGATACCTCAAGGAAGGCGACCAGATCTCAATCCGCTTCGGCGTTACCGATCATGGCGGCCCCGGAATGCGTCTGCAAACGTTCTGCGAGAAGACATTCGAATTCCGTATTCTCGCCGATCCCATCGCGACCTTCAATTTCCAGGCATTGCCGGTGCAGCCGATGATCGCGATCGTGCCGGGAGCGCCGGAGCGCTACCTCGCCATTATTCCGACGCGCAGGCGCGCTGGCGAGACCTTTGCCCTGAAGATCAAGGGGGAAGACAAGTGGGGCAATCCCTCCGACCGCTGCGATCAAACGTTCAGGCTTGAGGCCGACGGTCCTATCGATGGGCTGCCGTCCGAAGTCCGGCTGAGCCCCGGGGCATTCTCCGCCACGGTCGACGGCCTCAGCGTTCCGGAAGAAGCCGACGTTGCGATACGGCTGCGCGACGCCACCGGAAATGTGGTTGCGATGACCAATCCGCTTCGCGTCGAGAACGCCAGTTTCGTGCATTTCTGGGGCGACCTGCATGGCCAGTCGGAGGAGACCATCGGTACGGGCAGCGCGCGCGAGTATTTTGCATTCGCACGTGACCGCGCCTTCGTCGATGCATGCGGCCATCAAGGGAACGACTTCCAGATCACCGACGAGTTCTGGGGCGAGCTCAATCGGATCACCGAGGAGTTCGACGCGCCGGGTAGCTTCGTTGCTCTTCCTGGCTACGAATGGTCGGGCAACACGTCGCTCGGCGGCGATCGCAACGTCTACTTCCCCAATGAGGGGCGGCGGATCAGGCGTTCCTCGCACGCACTGATCGAGAACCATGCCACTCTCGCCGACGACTGCACGACAGCCAAGGAACTGTTCGAGGCATTCGCCCGCGACAAGGAATTCGATGTCGTCTGCTTCGCCCACTGCGGCGGCCGTTATGCCGATATCGCTGTCGCCCACGACGGCCGCTTCGAGCGCTCTGTCGAGGTGCATTCTTCGTGGGGGTCTTTCGAATGGCTTCTCCACGATGCGTTCAATCTCGGGTATCGGGTCGGGATTGTGACAAACTCTGATGGTCACAAAGGTCGCCCCGGCGCCAGCTATCCGGGGTCGGGCAAGTTCGGCGCCATCGGTGGACTTACATGCTACTTGATGCCCGAACTCAACCGGACGACACTGCTCGACTGTCTCAGGAAGCGCCACCATTACGGCACCACGGGTGGTCCGGGCGGCCGCATCGTGATCGACCTCACAGCCGAATTCACCGCTGAAGGAATGCTTTACCACGACGATCCAAAGCTCGGCGCCGCCGAAGGCAAACCGGCGACCACAGCGACCATGGGAGACATCGTCCACTTGCCGACAGGCGGGATCAATCTCAAGGTCTCGCTCCTAACCGGATCACCGATCGAGCGTGTCGAAATCTTCAACGGCACCGAACTTGTCCGCACCCTCAGACCATACGCCGAACAGGATCTGGGCAATCGCATTCGCGTACTTTGGGAGGGCGCCGAATATCGCGGTCGCTTCCGCGAAGTGATCTGGGATGGAACCGCGCGTGTCAACGGAAACACCATCGTGAAGGCTGAACCGATCAACTTCTTCAACCGCGATAAAACGCTTGATCAAACGGCAGCGGATGCGCTCGCGTGGAAGTCCTTGACGACCGGAAACTTCTCGGGGTTCGATGCCTGGCTCGCCGACGGCAAAAGCGGTGCACTCTCGATCAACACACCGTTGGTTTCCTGCGAGATACCCATTTCGTCGATTGGTCTGGAAAGCATCGTTCATGACGCTTCCAACGAGCTGCCACGCTTTCTGCAGGTGTTTCGACTGCCGAACGAGAACCAACATCGCGGCTGGAGCTTCGAGATTCCGGTAGAACTCAAAGCGGATGGCGACAATCCGATCTATCTGCGTGTGACCATGGAAGATGGTACGCGCGCCTGGACAAGCCCGATCTACGTCTACCGTTGAAGTCGGTGAATGACGCCCACCAGCAGATCGAGAATGCTTGGGAGATTGCGCTCGTGCACCACCTCGCCATCACGTGCAATCCAGTCCGCAGCCTTGTCCAGGTCCAATGCATCGAAAGCAATGCATTCGGCGCAATGAACGCAGTGAGCGCCGCAAGCCTCGCCCTTCATAGCGATGGCCGGCACTTCATGCCGCTGGACAATTGCATCATGGCGATGCGGCAGACCGGATTCGAAATGAGCGCGAAATACAAGGTGACAAGTCCCGGCAGCCTCGCAGTCAATCTGCCCGATTGCTGACCGCTCGCAGCAGCGGCTACCAACTATCGCCCGACTGAGGCGCGTCTCGAAGTTTCAGATTCGCTCCTGACGCCATAAGATCTTGTTCGTGTGTGTCGTTGTCGCAGATCCGCGGCGCGATTGTGCCGACGTGCATGAGAACCTGGCGACATCGACAGAAGCAAGCCAGCTTGCTGCAAGCACGACGATTGCAATTCCCTCTGACGACATGAAGTGGCGGGACTCAGATCATGCTCATGTTTCGTGGAAGCGCGCACACGATCCAGTCCGCTGTTTCGAGCATGTGCTTCACGCTGAAACGCTGCGCACTTCAGTTCAACATGCCCTAGTGTTCCGACTCTGACGCTTGGTCCCCTATCGGGTCCTGGCGCGTCAGCCCGAAACCCTAGTCATTCTTGGTTTGCGTTCTGGATTCACTGTCGTTTGACGACCTTCGCCCGGGCAACAAACGTCAGATCCAGGACACTAGGACGGAACCGCCCCTGTGCTCTGCAAATACACAGTTTCCAGTCCGGGGATGTCGGCGAGAAACAGTCCTTCTGGTTCTCGATGCTCCACGAGGCCACGCCTTCGAAGTTCGACGAGCTGGCTCGCCAATGTATCGAGATCAATCGAAAGCCACTCTGCAACCACGCCACTCGATAGTGTGTCGTCGACAATGAGCGGGTCACGGCCCTCTCGCGCGTTGAGATGAGAAAGTGCGACGAGAAAGCCTGCAACGCGACTTAGAGCGCTATCAGGCACCGAAGACACAATTTCCGTGCGGCGAGCATTGAATTCACGTTCCGTCGCCCTATCCAAATGGCTTTTGATATCAGGATCGCATGCGATGAGTTGCGGCAGCATCTCAATGGGGATGGCCCGAACGCGGCTCCTCAAGACCACGCGCGCCGAATGAATATGCTGTTTCAGGAAACCCAGTCCCAGGTAATCGCCAGGGCACAGGATATCGATTGGGCTGCCCTGAGGATGGGCACACAGAAAGACGATGCCGGTCTCCAGTCGATAAACATGGGTCTTAGCCTCGCCGGCTCGGAAAATGAACTCATCGAAGCCGCGTTCCTGGACCTCCCCAAGAAACTTCACCGGATCTATCCAATCCGAAGCCGATCGGTTGCCACTGGATCGGATTTCCGGTTGGCTGGACTTCGCTTTATCGGCAAGCGCAGACAATTCTGACATGACGCACTCGGCTACGCAAAAACGCGGGAATTCTATTTGTTGGGCATTAGCACAAGAGAATTGGCCTGTGAACGCCACGCCTCACAAATGTCGCGGCCGAGATCGCCAATCGTTCGCCTGACGTTGCGCCCGTATCCACCTTCACGGACTGAGACGTGGCCCATCACTCTCGCGATCTGATGTCGACAGCTTTGCAACCAATCCCACTCCACCATCCCGCCCGTAAATATCGGAACGAAACTCGACCTGCCCCTCTCCATTAACCCATGCCGTCACATACGCAAATCGCACCGGCATCGGAGTTTTCAAAGCGATATCGACAGGCTGGTTGCTTGCGAGAACGCGGTCAATGTCAGAACGTCCCCAGCCTGGCACATCGCGCAGTACCCACGCGGTGAGATCGTCGACATTCTCAACGCGCACGCAGCCTGCGCTGATTGCCCGCCAATGTTGTCTGAACAGCTTTTTCATGGGGGTGTCGTGCATATAGACCTTGTGCTCGTTCGGCATATCGAGCCGGATCAGCCCGAGCGCGTTCCATTCTCCTGGATCCTGTCGAAACTTGAGATTTGCGACAGCGGCGGAGTTCCAATTTATGCGCTCGCTCGCAAGCTCTTCGCCCTGCCAGTCGCGCAGCACACGAATCTTTTCCCGTCTCAGGTATTCGGGATCGCGCTGCAATCGTGGGATGAGATCCAGACGGGCAATGCTCTCCGGCACATGCCAGTATGGAAAGAAATTCACAGCGTTGATTGAGGCGCTGACACTTGGGGTTGGGCGTTCCAACCGTCCGACGATGACGCGATGGCGTCGCCCAACCCGGCCATTCTCAACGGCCTCGAGTTGAAAAGCCGGGATGTTCACCACGACGTAGCGCTTGGCTGACTGGACGGAGTTCGACAGTTCGCGGATCCTGGCGATGTTGGTTCGCAACTGTGCCAAGCGGACCGACGCTGGAATATTGAGTTCTTCGATCGTTTGCCGATCCGCAATGCCCGTCGCACGCAGGCCGTGCCGCAACTGGAAGCGCTGCAGCGCTGAACCCAAACCTCCACCGTTTGACTTTGACAGATCCCCGCTCAGGCTAAGTCGGTGCGCCAACAGCGACGCTCTTTGACCGCCTTCCCCCGGCTGAAAACTCGATCCGCCGGGAATTGTCGGCCACCCACCATTTGCAACAATCTGCCTATACCGAACCTCGGCGGCTTGGAGGCCGCGAAGCGTCTCGGCGCCAAGCAGGGGTTGAGGGTCTGAACGCAGTTCGAAGCCTTCCGCCTGCGAACTTTCATTGGCTTGGCGAGAGGAGTGATCGCTCGTCTGATAGCTGGTTCCACCTGACGAATTCGAAGTTGCGCAGCCAACCAGCAGCAGACATGTCGCAGCCAATGCGGCTGACATGCAGAATGGTCGTGGCGAAAGTTCTTGTGCTGGTTGATCCCATCGATCCGTGGTCGATCGGCTGGGTATGGCAATGCGCTCTGCGCAGTGTGCGCCATGGCATAACCGCAGCAATAAGCCGCAATTCTTCCAATCGCTACGGGAACGCATGACGCAAAACCAATGATGCTCTCACCACTCGACGCGCATTATGCCATCCCCCGCCGCCGAAGGCGTTAATAATCGCGCTTTCAAGCAGATTGTGTTGCGCCGTGAAGGGAGAAATTCTCACTCGCTATGCATGGTCTGGTCTTGCCCGAGAGATCGCGCGGGCCTGCTTTTTGCACATATCGGCTGTCGGAGCCCGAGTTCAGCCAAGCAACAGGAGCAGATCATGGGAGCGCAACCGCAATGACCCGCGCCCCCTTGCCCGGAGTGCGAGTGCCTTCAATGAGGCACAGGCAGACGACGTTCAAAACCGCAGCGTTGCCCCAACGACCGGGCCTTGCTGCAAGACGTCATATACGTATTTCGTGTCTCCCGAGCCCTGCGTGTAATCGACCGAGAGGGCCTTGTACCCAAGGTAGCCATCCAGGACGTAGCGATCTGTGGCGCAGAGCTGGAAATTATAGGCAGCAAGAATATGCCAGCTGAAATCGCTTCCTGCTCCGAACCCGCCGATATCGCCGCGCACCGTGATCTCATGTCCCGGCGCTATCTGGTGGCGAACCCGGGCACCAATGAATGGATCGACCCAATCGACGGATCCGGATCGCGCAACGGCCAATCCGCTACCCGGCAGAACGGGAAGTCCGCCGAAGACAAAATTGGCTGCAACGTCTGTCTTCTGATGCCAATACCGCCCGCCCGCCAACAGATCCAACGCCGATCCAGTAGTGCTTCCGTTGCCAGAGTTGCCCCAAATTGCGTAGGCCGCTCCCAATTCGATAGTCGCCTGCTGATAGTCTGTCTCGATTCTGCCGCCCAACGTAACAATTCCTGCCGGTCCAGCCGTCGCGAAGTCCGCTGAATCGGCGAGCTTGGAGTAGACGATATCGTTGAAGAGGCTGAGCCGACCGTTGCGTGCCTCCGCATAGCTCATCCAGATCGGAATCTCGGACCAATCAAGCGCATTGATAAGATCCACTGGACTTGCCTCAACCGACAAGGGCCTGCCCCTGACGGTCAAATCTCCAGAGACCCAAGACAGCCATCCGTAAGTGGTGAAAGTGAAAGACCAGGGGCTCTTCGCACGAGCGGGCTCAACCAGAGGCCTTGCTTCCTGACCGCCCAGGTCGGCACTCGATGCGCCCCCGGGGAACCCCATCGCAACAGCAATCGCCAATGAAATTCCGGCAGTCCAATGCGTCCAGCGCGTCATCATGATTATCATCCAAAGTATGTGAAGTGGCGAACGCAGAAACGAAATATCTTCAGTTGACCCACGACAATTGCATGTGGGGGAAAATCACTCGACAATTTAACAGCAAAGGGCTGGAATACTTGTGGCCAAGAAGGCACAATTGACGATCGAAAACCGCGCCAATTGCAGTTCCAAATTTCTTCCGAATACGTCGTCTTGCGCCGACACCGGATTTAGCGGCAGCGGGTCACGATCCGTCCGTAGGCGTCGACGACCTGAACGCAGCGCGTCGTTGTTGCAGCACCGACGGCATATGCCCGACGCGTCGTCCGACGAGCGACGCCCGCATAGCTCAATGGTGTAGCAGGGCGTCCCCTGATTGCCGCAGCTGGGGTGACGAATGCGCCATGAAAGAGGAACGACGCATCCCCACCCAGCAATGCTGCAGATCCGGCCAACGTTGCGATCGCAAGTGCACGTAACCTGGTCTTCCGCGTCATCATTTCTTCTCTCCTTCCACTACTCCTGCAGGCACCTCGTCAAGCTCCGAAAGATCGCCAACCTCCAACTTCTTCGCTCCTTCCGGTGCGACAAACGAAAAGGCTCCAGCGGCGATCGGCTTTTCTGTCTGCCAATCCCGAATAACTAGCGTGTACTGAGGCGCTGCGGTGATGGCCTTGCTGGTAATGACATACTTCCGAGGAATGGGCTTCGGGCCGCGTTGGATCCAAATCTGCCAATCCGTTTCGTCCGTGCGGAACGCCAGGTGATCACAATCGACGCCGCCGACAACGCCCTGACCCACATACTTTGCGTCCGTAACGTTGGCCATCAGCACTTCGAAAGCATCTGTCAGAAGCAGGTCCGCTCCCGGAGCCTCGACCCCGTAATCCTTTCTCAAGCGGCCGAGGAGTTGATCGACGGACCCTTGGCTTTCCACCTGGGCGTAAACGTTTCGATGCTTGCCCAGCAGCGTGAAAGACTTGCCATCGAAGATCAGATCGACATCGGCATACCCGCCGCGCCGCGAAGCTCGAAGCTTGTCGGGTCGCTCCAGCAGCAGTTCAACCGAACTCGTGAATTGTATCTTCTGGAGAGCGTAGGTAACAACTTCAATGTCAGTGTCAGCGACGACCGAAATATTCTTCTGGGCCTTCACGTAATCGGTCATTGCCTTCAGGACGGCTGCAGCGTCTTCGGTCTCGGCCCGTGCGGGGGGCGATGCAGAAAGCATTGAGATGAGGAAGGCCATACCCACCGCGATCCGGCCGACTTGGCCCATCGAGACTTGGCCCATCGAAATGACACGCATTGCATTTGACTCCTCTATCACCGCGCGCAATTGCTCACATATTTCGGGCGCATTCTGCGTCTGATCCTCCGTGTTCATTCTTGCTGCTAGCAGGCGATGTCTGACATACGAACTGCGCGCGCCCGGGATCAACTCCAGAAGCCCGCCACTCTCTCCACGAACCAGAATGCCGAAACGGATCCAATTCCATAGGCGGGAGCCTGCTTGAGCCAATTGGGCCAGGCAGTGGTCATGCGGACGATCAACCCCATTGCAGCAAGCACACCCAATACGAAGAGGAGTTGACCAGCCTCCACCCCTACGTTGAACATCAGAAGCGCAAACGGCACATCGATTTGAGGCAAACCAATCTCTGCAAGCGCTCCGGCGAAGCCCAGGCCGTGCAGCAATCCGAAGGTAAACGCCACGATCCAAGGCAAACGCGCAGTGAGGCTCTCTTTGCCGCGATTTGACCGTACCATTTCGCTTGCAAGGAACATGATCGACAGTGCGATTACCGCCTCCACTGGCGGACCAGGCAGCCAAAAAACACCAAGCGTCGCGCCGGCCAGGGTAATGCTATGGGCAATCGTGAAGGAGGTGATGGTGTACAGGAGGAGGCGCCAACCCGAAACGATCAGCATGAGCGCCAGAACAAATAACAGGTGATCGATACCCAAGAGGATGTGCTCGACACCCAACAAAAAATACGTCCTGGCGACTTCCAGTTGGCTGTGCGCCTCACGCACCGTAAAGCTTGCGGCTGTCGGCGTGAGCCGAGCGACCTGGGTCGTCCCATCGACAAACTCCACACGCACCAGAACGTCTGTGAGCGTGGAACTCAAGCCCTCGACGGCGATTTGTTTGCCCGATAGTCCACCGCGACATTCAACTTGCCTGTGCTCAACGACTACGTCGTCGCCAATCGTCGATCTGGGCGCCCCCGTCACGCAGTTGCCCGGGAACTCGACGTAGAGGGCGAGCCTGCGATCACCTTTGGCGGGAATCTTCCAACTCGCATTGAATGCTTCTTGAGCCGCTTGTTTCAGTTCCAGGTAAGCGGGTCTCAATTCATGAGCTTGCGGTGCCCGAGTCCCAATCAACCCGAAGCAGCCCGCCATAAGGAATGCGACGACGCGCCAAGTCATCGATCTGCGCCACCTTCGAATTGGGCCGTCTGCGGCCACTCGATTGAAATCGAATACGCCTTGCTCAATACCTTGAAACGATTCTGCTCGGCCGCCTTGCGCCACGCAGCTTGCCAGTCGCGGACGACAATCGTGCGTAGCTCGTCGAAATTCGGCTCTGCGGAAGGGGTGTTTTGCTCGACCAGAACGAGATGGAGGCCATACGATGATCGTATTGGCCCGGACCACTGACCGATCTCAAATTTGACGATTTGCTCCGCGAAGCCGCCCCCGAATACCTTGGCAATCTCGCCCTTCGAACTGAGTGCCATATAGAGCGGCAACTGAGTAGGATCGCCAATTTCCAAGACGTTCGCGTCGCGTCCTTGGGCCCTCAGCCCGGTGAGGATTTGCTGTGCATCTTGATCGGCGGCGGCGCCACGCTTTGTGGGGCTCAAAAATACTTGCCTGAATGACGCCTTGGGCTCGCTTCTATATTTGTCAGCATGGCGAGCCATATAGTTCCTCAACTCTTCATCCAACGGCTCTCTGTTGTCCGCATCTGCCAGCGTCAGGAACTCCATTTTCTGCCGCATGCGGCGCCTGATGATTGTATCGTCACGATCCAAGCCAAGGGCGAGCGCCTCTCGATAGTAGATCTCCTCCTTCACGTATTCGTCGACCAGCCCCCGCAACTCTTCCGCAGTGGGTGCTCGCTGACGCGTTCGCTGCCACAGCGCAGCAAGTTGCTTGATCTGATTGGAGTCGACAACGATATGCGTTGGATGCCGTTGGCCGCGGTCCGGCGCGACCATCAGGTGCAGGCCAAAGATCGCTGCACCAGCCGCAAGGAAGTGAAGCAACGGTTCACGGAGGAGACGACCCAACATCATCGACCCCCATTTATTCCGGCGTGTACCAGATCGGCGACGTGTAAGCGCGTTCTTGCAGTTTCATTCTGGTGCCGGGCAAGGGCTGCACGCCAAACCGCTTTGCGTCGTAGGCCGTCCAGCGCGGCGTGGGAATTTCGATGACGCGCCCATAATAGAAGGCGCGTTGCTTCGGATTGAAGTCCGGGTCCGTCCAGACAGCGATCAGCTCAGGTACACCGATGGTATTTGTCCAGGTTGCGTTCTCGACATCAACGGTATCGCCGACGGGAGGCAGCTTGCCGTTGCGGTCGGGTTTGCGGTCGCCCGACCAAGCCGCATCGTAGACCTTTTCGTGGAGCTCGCCGTCGGCATCGAGCCAGCCCTTGACGATCTGATAGCGATCGAGATTACCTCCGAGCGGATCCTTGAGGGCGGCCACGAGAAATGTCGGCGACTTGCCGTCGGGGGCTTTGCGCAAATCGCCGCCCATAGGCACGCCCTTCGTATAGCCGATAGCGGCGGGCAATCGATTGTTCGCATCCTTGGTCTCAAAATCCCAGCCTCCGAAGAACCTGACGATCATCCGCGGCCCGGTCGTGGCATAGGTTTCCTTGCGCTCCATCGCGTCCCAAATCGCTGCGCGCGTGTTCTCAGTAGCCCAAACGGCGGCGTAGCCCGATGCTCCGACCTCCCAATCCATAACCGTCACGCCGGTTTTCTTATTATCAATAAACGTTGCTTTCATGCGCTTCGGGCTGGGCTCTTGCGGAACCGTCTTGCCAAAGAAATTGTCTTCTTCCAGCGCGGTGAGGCCTGTGTGAGCATCGCTGCTGCCAATGAGGCCGAATTTGTAGGGGTTCGTGCCAAGCTGCTCAGCGAGTTTGAGACCATTTTTGTATGCTGAACGGGCATACTCGAACTCGAGCATCTCCGGACGTTTTGCAGTACTGCCGTCGAGATTTCCCTTGTCCCAAATCTCGAAATCAGCGAATTCGTCATTGGGTGAAAGATTGGGATGTGCCTCGCCCGTGCCTTTCGTTTGAGTGGTTTCATAAAGCCGCTCCCACCTTGCCCGGGTTTCCACATATTCGCGATCAAGCTTCTTGCCGAACGCCTCCACCATCGGAAACATCAGGCCATTGCTCAGGTTGCCATTGTGGGCAATTGCCAGGACGCGGCCGCCAGTCTTCTCCTGGTAGGACTGCATCCACTTCCACAGATCGGCTGGATTGTCGCTTCCCTGAGGTGGGTACACCGTGAAGGGAACGACCTCGCTCGCCTTATCCGCATTGTCGCGGAAGATGATATTACGGTGCAGGTTGTTGCCGCCAGTATTGGATGTCCACTCATAGCCGATAAAGGCCGTGAAGCGTCCGGGATCATTGAACTGTTCAGCGGCATCGATCGTTTCCTGCCACGCGTTCTGATAAGCGTTTGTCCCCGGGAAATACATCAGGTCTTTTGGAAATTTGTTGTGGGAAAAAGAAACAATTATATCGAACGCGGCCTCCTCGCCCTTGCCCGACTTGATCATATTGTACCATTTGCGACCAACCGGATCGGCCAGCAGATTTGGTTTGCCGGCAAAAAGATCCGGAAAAAATCCCATATTATCTGAATGATCGGCAACAACCAGGAAGTCGAGCGGTCGGGAGAGCTTTACAGGTTGCCCGGTGGAAGAGTTGACTTGTTCTCCCCTCGCAAAGCGGTACGCCTCTCTGGGACCCAAGCGCGCGCCAAAGGCGCCCGCATCCATGGAAAATGATGTATGCAAATGAGTGTCGCCGAAGAAAGGTCGCGTCGGAAAGTTGCGATCCGCATATGGTGAATAAATGGGTGGCCGCTTGTAAGCCTGTTCGGCTTTTTCCCTGTCCAGAGTGCCGGCAATTCCAACACTGTCTCTCGAAGATGGTTCCTGTGCAGCCAAAGATGTTGCGAATGACGCCGTGAGCGCGATCGTTGCTGCCACGAGAATTGCCAATTTATCAAGCATGAGCACCTACCCAACAGATAGCGGCCGAGCATGTCCCGCCGGCTACAGGCTGCAAGAACACTTCTCTCCCTGCGTCTATTGACAAGTGTGAATTGCGACGGCTTCGAGGGCCGCGTCACTCCCCCATGCACTTCCGGATGTATTTGATCCTCTCAACGACACCCAGACCATGTGCTTCCGCCAGCTTTCGGCAACCCTGCATCTTGTCGATGCGCAGCCCAATCTTCTCCTTAAGGCTCAGGCCAACGTTGCTGGAGACCTGGACTGTCGGGCTGCTCTTTGCTGCAGCCTCCCCAGCACCGGCCGAGGGTCCGTCGCCAGCCGCCCGAGCAGTCTCCGTCAACCGCTTGACGTCCTCAGGACTAAGCCTGGGCCGGTCAACAGAGAGGGTTATCTTCTCAAGCTTCCCTGTAAATGCGAATGGTGTTGAGTAATCGTTGTCGTCAACCGAGGAGCCCGTGTCAGAGCCGATATCGAGCGCTTCGTCCCATTGCAGAATGAAGGGGAGCGAATGCTCCATTTTCTCGGTGGCTACGACTTTTCCGTCGACCTTGAGTTCGCCAGTGCCACCTTTGCCGATCCCGCTATAATCGCCAAATGCCATCGTCGCGGCGCCGAGACCGTCGTACTTGAAATCGAATTCGATCGCATGCTTGCCCGGCGTGAGTTCGCTGCCCTCCCACCGGACGCGTTTCAGGTCGACAAGATTCCAAAGAAACACTGGCTTGTTCTTGAGCACATAGAACCCATAGCCGCCGAACCGTCCTCCCTGCGTAATGAGCATGCCCTCCGCGCCACCTGCGGGGATCTCGACTTCCGCCTTGAATGTGTAGGACGTATTGAGAACGCTAGGCGCATCGCCATTCGGTGTGCCAGTCAGCGGTCGGGTCCATGTGAACATCGACCTTCCAGCAGAAAGGCTCGGCCGCGGGGTGATCAGTCGCGCAACTACCGAATTATCGAGCGGCAGGACTTGATATTTTTCGGCCTCCTTCCAGAAGAGTTCCTGCAGCTCCTTCAGCTTCTCGGGATGTTTTGCAGCGACGTCCTCGTACTGGGTCCAATCCTTGCGCAGATCATAGAGTTCCCAAGGGTAGTCGTTCACATCCGGCAACTTTGCGATCGTCACCCACGGTGGGCGGAGCACCTTGGTGCTGGCGATCCAGCCATCGTGATACAGAGCGCGATCTGCGAACATCTCGAAGTACTGCGTCTTTCGCGTGGAAGAAGCGCCCGCATTCTTTTCATCGAACGTGTACATCATGCTGACACCTTCGATCGGGCTCTGCTTGATGCCATCCACGACTTCAGGCTGCCTTATTCCTGAAGCCTCGAGGATCGTCGGCACGATATCGATGACGTGATGGAACTGGTGGCGGATACCCCCCTTGTTCGTGATCACCTTCGGCCAGGAGATCGCCATACCTTGACGGGTTCCGCCGAAATGCGAAACGATCTGCTTGGTCCAGGAGAAAGGTGTATCAAATGCCCAGGCCCAACCGACCGCCATGTGGTTGTAGGTCCTGTCCGTGCCCCAGAGGTCATAGAAGTACTTGAGCTGTTCTTCGACCGACGGATTGATCTGGTTGAACATGGCGACTTCGTTCGGAGTACCATTTGGTTGGCCTTCCGAGCTTGTTCCGTTGTCGCCATTAATGTAGATGATGAGCGTATTGTCGAGCTTGCCGAGATCCTCAACGGCTTGGATTACGCGGCCAATTTCATGATCGCAATAGGCTGTATAAGCGGCAAATATCTCGACTTGGCGAATGAACAGCTTCTTTTCGTCCCCTGAAAGCTGATCCCATTCCTTCAGCAGATCCTTGGGCCACGGTGTCAGCTTTGCACTCTGGGGAATGACCCCGAGCTTCTTCTGATTTTCAAAGATTGTCTCGCGAAGCTTGTTCCAGCCGTCGTCAAACAGATGCATCGAGCTGATCTTCTCAACCCACTCCTTCGTGGGATGATGAGGCGCATGGGTTGCGCCAGGGGCAAACTTGATGAGCCACGGCTGCTCTGGCGACAATGCGTGAATGCGATTCATATAGTCAATCGCATCGTCCGCCATTGCTGTCATCAAATTCCAACCGGGTTTGCCCTCGTAGGGGTGAATGGGCGTCGTGTTGCGCACAAGGTTGCCGGGCTGCCACTGGTTCGTGTCGCCACCCATGAAGCCGTAGAAGTATTCAAACCCCATTCCCGTCGGCCACTGATCGAACGGGCCGGCCTGGCTGGCCTGATATTCAGGAGTGTTGTGGTTCTTTCCGAACCACGCCGTGCGGTAGCCGTTGTCCTTTAGAATTCGACCTATCGTGGCCTTATCTTTGCTAATGAGGCTATCGTAACCTGGATAACCGGTTGCCTGTTCCGCAATCACGCCATAGCCGACGGAATGATGGTTGCGGCCAGTGATCAGCGCTGCGCGCGTGGGCGAGCACAGCGCGGTGGAGTGGAAATTCGTATATCGCAATCCTTCGTGCGCAATCCGATCGAGCGCCGGCGTCGGAATCACTCCTCCGAAAGTGCTCGGGACCCCGTAGCCGGAATCGTCGGTTATGATGAGCAGGACATTCGGTGCACCCTTAGGCGGAACGATGCGTGGCGGCCAATACGGCTGCGACTTCGTTGCCTCTCGCTCTATTTTTCCATCAAACTTTGGTTCAGGAGCCGGGAGCTGCGACCCGTCGATTGTCGTAGTTGCACTCGGAGATCCCGGCTTCCCCGAGACCTGCTGTGCTACTGCCGTGTCGGCGGAAAAGGCCATGAGCAAGGCCAGCCCGTAAAATATGACGCCCAATTTTTGCATGGCACTGGTCTCCGGCAATGAGGGTCTCTTGTCTCACCATCGCCGCGCGGGCCCGTCCCTCGGAGCGCCCCTCGTTGCCGATGGCAGAGTCAAAATCCAAAAATAAAACCAAACAACGACGGTCGGAATTTCTGCGCACTCAATTCAGTGCGGCGGCAATATTTTCTGTGACGGTCCCATTTCGGGCGCTGCACAATACTGCTATCATGAAACTGAATAATACGACCTTGCAGTTTCGGACATTTTGGATCGAAATTGCCACCTTCGCGCAGGGCACTGAAGATGCCACCACAAGGTGTGACCGGCACAAAATCTCGATCCAGAATGCGCCGCTCTCAACGCCCGCGCTGGCTCGATGGCGGCATGAGCAAGTTCGGCGAGATCAGTGTCGCACCTATCATCAAGCTTCCCGCACTCTTAAGAGATCTTGGACACCGCCCACGCAAGGTCTTCGCGACCGCGCAGGTTGATCTTCAGGTCTTTTCAGATCCGGAGAACCGTCTGCCCCTCGCAGACGCCGGGCGCCTGTTGGTTGCTTGCGTTGAGCAGACAAAGTGCAAGCACTTTGGATTGTTACTGGGCGAGTGCTTTGAACTCCGCAACTTCGGCGCCCTGGGCCACCTGCTGCGCAATTCTGCTTCAGTTGGCGATGCGCTGCGGAGCCTTGTCCTCAACCTGCACTGGCACGACAGAGGTGCTGTGCCGATCTTCAAGACACCGGCCTCTTCGAGCACCTTTTTGGGGTACTCGGTCTACAGCCGCGAAACTCCGGGAATCCCGCAGATTTATGATGTTTCTATTACAATCGCGTATCGCATTTTACAGGAGCTCTGCGGCCCAAGCTGGAACGCACGGAGCGTGCAGTTCGCTTATCGCAAGCCCTCCGACACGAAGCCATATAGACGGCTATTCCGAGCACCAGTGCAGTTCGATGCCGAAGTATCAGGCGTCGCTTTTGCTTCGCGTTATCTTGAATTGCCGGTCGAGGGGGCTGACCCATTCTTGTACCGACTGCTCTCACGAGCGCTGGACGAAGAGGCCAAATCGAAAATGACCTTGGGGGAGCAATTGCAGGAAGTGCTTCACCAAATGCTCCTCGGGAGCAATTATTCGACGGACGATGTCTGCAGTTTGTTCGGCCTCAATGAGCGTACACTTCGACGGCGATTGGCCAAGGAGGGGAAGCAACTGCATGATCTTGTTCAGCGGACGCGCTCCGAACTGGCAGAACAACTGCTCGAGTACACAGAGCTCCCCGTCGCCTCGATAGCCGGCAGGCTGGGCTACAAGGATCCGAATGCCTTCTCACGGGCCTTCCGAACGTGGGCCGGCATCAGCCCCCAACAATGGCGCGATCGCCTCAGGCGGGGCAAGTGAGGAGCCGCCCCACGCGACTGACGATGCAGCGTCCAGGGTGCGAGTTGTGTCGAAACTACCGGGCCCCCTCGCAACACATATAGAATTGACGGCGTAGACGGCCGCCCGCTTGCGCATTACTTCACGTCCTTTTCCGACGAAGGCATTGGCGAGTCGGACACCTCACCTTTGAACCCTTCCAGAGTTCGATCATAAATGGAAAGGTCGGTGCGGAAGGTGCCGGCACGTGGCGCGCTCAAATCGAGGATCACCATGATTACCGCGGTCCACACGGCCACCAGCCCCAAGGTCAGGACAAACGTCTTCTGGCCCTTTAAGCCCAGCTGATAGCCAAGTGCCGCCATTGAGATGAGCGCCAAGATGATCAACAGCCAGAACAACTGGGGCGCCAGCAACGCTTCGAAGGCAAATTGCTCAGCGGCACTCGTGTCGAACACGTCGTTAATTGAAGCCATGAGCGCTGCAACGACCGGATCCTGACGCTCGTGCACAATGGCGGAAATGTGCTTCCACATCCCGGATTGCAGTCCAGCGCTGCGCTCACTTAGTTCACTCAGAGTTGGCGAGTTTCGCGGCGCCAACATGAATTCCTTGCGGACGTGCACGTAGGTTTCGAGCTGCTTTGCGATCTCGCGGCTTCGTGGATGATCGATTGCCTGCGCCCGGAGCCACGCCGTACCAATGGCGTTGGCCTCGGCCAGCGCACCCGCCCTGCGCTCATCAAAACGCGTGCTGCTATAGGAAAGTGTAAGCGCCAATATGAAGGCAAGCAGTCCGAGCAAGCCGCCAACAACGACCGCAACACCTTCCGCTTCACCGGTACCCCGGGCTGTTCGTTGCCATACGCCGAGCTTGCGGCCAAGCTGGAGAACAAGCCACTGGCTTGCAAACAAGAGCAGGCAAAATGCGAGGACGCTCCATGCTGCAAGTTCTGCCAATAATTCCATGTGCGGCTCCAAAGGCATCCGGCTGTAGAGCACCAGACCTCAAATCGCGCAGTCGATACAATACCGCCAAGTCTTCTGGATCTTACGTTTGATTGCCGGGCGAAGGTCGGCGAACGTCAATGAATTCAGAACACCAAAAGGAGAACTGCCAGTGCTCCGGCCTGAGACGCTGGAGCCCGACAGGAAATCAAGCACCAGCGTCGGAACTCTAGTGCATCCGCTTACGCAAGTGAGCCAGGAGCCTGGCAATTGCCGGACTGTTGGGCTCCAATTGATCGAGAAGCTCCGCACGCTCCAGGGCGGCTGTCAAATTCCCTGCTTCCAATTCGTATGAAACAAGCGTCGAAAGCAAATCACGGCTATAGGGATTTCGGATGAGCGCAGACTTTAGCACGTCAACAGCCTCGCGCGGCTTGCCCGTGTCGTGAAGCGCTATCGCCATGACATATGCGAAGCGTGCTTCATCGGGCGCGTGTTCAACCGCCTTTGCGAGGTAATCCATCGCCTCAATTATCCGCTTTTGTCGAATGAGGGAGAGACCAAGCGCATGCTCGGCGGCCGCGGATTTTGGATTGTCTGCCAGAGCCTCATGCAGAATTTTCATTGCGGCCATCTCATCGCCCGAGGAGCGTTCCAACTCTGCCAGCGCAATGCGAGACGCAACGAAACTCTTGTCCAACTCGACCGCGGCTTGAAACGATGCTCGGGCCGCATCCGGCTTGCCCTGATCAAGATATAGATTGCCCAGGTTCATGTGCGACTCGGGGCGCTCGGCATTGAAAAGCTGGCCTGCCACATACTCGCCCAGAGCTTTTTCAAAAGCAGCACGCTCCTTGTCAAGCAGTCCCGCCTCTGCCGCTCCCGCCAACGCTCTGGCCGCCTCCATTCGCACAAGCCTCCAGTGGTCGCCCATAAGTGGTACCAGGAGCGAGCGGCGCGTCGCTTCGTCGGCGCCGGCGATGATCGAAATCGCCGCCATCCGCACCAATGGTGCGTCGCTGGCGAGAGACTTGGTCGCCGTTTCGAGCGAATATGGCGACGGGAAATTGCGCAAACGTGCGAGAGCGCTGGCGCGCGCGATACTTGACTGCGCAGGTTCCAACGCAATCTTTGCCAAGGCCTGTTGGGCACCTGGGGCTCGCCGGTCCCCCAAGTCAAACGCTTCCGCAAAATCCTGTGCGCCAGGCTTGGGAGAAGGGAACCAGGTCCGTATTGCGTCGCGCGCCCACTGCGCAGACTTGTCGCTGTGGCAATTGTTGCAAGCATTCGGCATGCCGAGAACAATCGAACGATCCGGCCGCGGAATGCGCAGCGAGTGATCGTGACGCTCGTCGACTCCCATGTAGGTCGTTGTGGGCATGTGGCAGGCCGTGCACTGCGCACCCTTGCCGCCGGGCGGATGGTTGTGGTGAGCGGCCGTGTCAAATTTTTCCGGAGCATGGCACTGACCACATACTGCGTTGCCGCTCTTATACAGTTTCCCCGAATGTGGATCGTGACAGTCGGAGCAGGTGACTCCGGCCGCATACATCTTGCTCTGGACGAACGAGCCGTACTTGTAGACCTCGTCGCGCTGCTGGCCGTCGGAATGATAAAGCCCGGCCTCCAGAAGTGACGGCCGGAACGCGTCGAACAATCGACTCGCAGCATCTTTGTCCGATGAGAATTGCTGTCGCCGGGAATGGCAGGTGGCGCAGGCGTCGACCTCCTTGCTCGACTTGCGCGGCTCAGAACGCAACGCCTGCCCGTCAGGACCCATTGGCCAAGTCACTCTGCGGCGGTCGTCGAAGTTCGTAGCGAAGCCCTTTCCAGGGTCTGCGCCAGGGTTGCCCCGGTCGGCGGCCCAGACCAGGTGCCGGGACGCTGGGCCGTGGCAAGCTTCGCAGCCGACGTTTATTTCTGACCAACGCGTATGGAAGGTTCTGCTTCCCGCGTCATAATTCTTCTGCAAGTTTGTCGAATGACACCACGCACACTGGTAGTTCCAGTTCTGGTCGATGCCGGTCCAATGCAGCGGATCGCCCGCCTTCAAGACCTGGTCCGGGTAGAGGTGGAACCAGCGCTGACCACCATCCTTCAAAGGACGGGCGTCCCACGCGATGCCAAATGCCTGATATCGTCCCCCCGGCAACGCAATCAGATATTGCTGGAGGGGCGCAAGGCCAAAGGTATACTGGACTTCAAATTCCGCTGGCCTGCCGTCGGGCCCCTCCGTTTTGATCCAGTACTTGCCCTCCCGCCTGAAGAACGTGCTTTCGACCCCGTCTTTGATGAAGGTCGCCCCCGTAAAATCTCCGAGCACGGTTTCATCATTGGCTTCTTGCATGGCTGCGTGATGCTGGGAGCCACGCCACCGGGCGTACTCTCCTGCATGGCAGGACGCACACGCTCGCGAGCCAACGAAGTTCGCCTCTTCGCCTTTTTCGGACGCCGACACGTTGCGGCCTTCCACAGCCATGGCAGCCGCCGCGACGACCAGGCCAGCAGCAAATAGCATGACTCCCGCCGGCGATCCGATCCGATACATTGGTCCCCGAATCCAAAGTGCGCATGGGCGCTGTTGCAGAACACAGTTGCAGAAGTGGCATCGCATCTGGGAGTTGCCCTTTGAACACGTCGGGCAAATGGCACTTTACAAGCCGTCCCTGTAACTGAAATGTAGCGAACGATATTCTCTTTTATTTATTGATGATACTGCCCGCGCACACAACCAAAAGGGTGTTAGCGTATGCTGCAAATATTGATCGAGTATGGTGTTCCAATCAGTCTTTTTCTACTTATGCTGATTGCGGGGACCGAAGTCAGCGCAACGGATATAGCGAAAGTCCAAAAATCTGCCCGCCCCCTCGTCCTCGGCGCAACGATTCCTCTAATCGTTTTACCAATCATCGCGCTTCTCATACAGACCATTGTGCGGCCAGCGCCCGTCATCGCCGCGGGCTTGCTGCTCCTCGCCGCCTCCCCGGGAGGCGGCATCTCCAACTATTATTGCTACCTTGCGCGCTGTGGCGTTCTTTTATCAGCGACGATCACGGCAATAGGAACACTTCTTTCTCTGTCAACCATCCCGACCTTCTTGTGGATAGCACCCATCGCAACAATCAATGCGACTTCAACGCACAAAATCCTGGTTCAGCCAATCATGATGCAGTTGCTGCTCATGATGGTTGTCCCTCTCCTCTTCGGGGCGCTGGCGAACTACATCATTCCGGCCGCCACCGCGAAGTACCGCCGCCCAATTCGAACGATCTCGAGTTTCTTCGTGGCAATTATCCTAGCCCTAGCCGTTTGGTCCACCCGCTCGACGCTTGAGGCAGCGCTCTCCGATATAATAATAAGCGCCGCCCTGTTCGTGCTTTCCGCAATGTTGTTGGGCTGGATACTCGGCAACGGTCTGAGCGAAGACCAGCGTTCCGTCCTGGTATTCGAAACGGGCACCAGAAACATCGGTGTGGCGCTGCTCCTCGGTGGCGCGATCTTGACGCCTGCCGACTTTGCAATTTTCGCGAGCTTCCTCACCGCCTACTTCATTGTCGAAGTCGCCGTGATGCTGCTCTTTGCGAGCGCACATCTGCGCCGCATCGGCCTTGTTCGATCGTGAAGCGAGCCTGACGGAATTCACCCTACGCCGCCAACCCACTGCGCTACCCCATAGATCATGCATACTCCTGAATAATCTTACTGCTCGTCCCGAAAGCTGGCGAGCACTTTCGGATCGAGTACGCGAAGTTTGCGATAGCGCGTCCTTATCGCACCAAGTGCTTCGAGTTCGACGAGGCAACGCCGCAGTGTCGGACGGGTGATGCCCAATAGCTTTGCGAGTTCGTCTTGTGTGATGGATGCGTCGCCGTCTCCGTTCGTGAGTGCCAATAAACGGCGACATACCCGGGCTTTCACCGTTAACGAAAGAACCTCAGCCAGCAGTGTCACTGCCAAGCGCTCGTTCGATGCGCTGAGCTGATAGAACGAGCGCCAATGTTCAGGGCTGTTTGCAAGGAGAACCCTGATCGACCAACTCGGTATATGTAAAAGCCGCGACTCCGATGCCGCCATGAGTGTCACAAAGCGTGGTGTGTTGGAGAGTTCTGCGGCATCGCCTATCCAGAACCCGACCTCAGCTCGGTAGATTATGACGGGTTCCTCCGCGACGAGCGGGAATGTTATTTGCAGCGCACCAGATTCGAGACCATAAATCCCATCGGACGGATCACCGTAGTGGTATATGAATTCTCCCTTCTTGAATGTTTTCCATCGGCCAATCTGTCCGGCCCATTGCTTGAAACCGGGCGGCTGAGCGGAAAGCCAGCCAACAGAATCCAGCGCATCGAGCTTGGTCCTTTTCGACATTGAAATGAATCATTCTTTCCAATCTGTCCCCGAGCATTGGCGTAGAGTATTGACGTCGGCCTATATCACATTTCTCCCGCTTTGTATTTCTAGTGCCCGCTGATTTGCACGGAGGATCCTGAAGATGGAGTTTTCAGTATGCGTTGGTTTTGCTCGATCCAGAGCAGTTCGCAACTTGGCATCAGCTGCTCTGTTGACCTTATTCGGCGCAGCAACTGCCGGCGCACAGACTGCCAAACCGAATATTCTCGTAATCTGGGGCGATGATATCGGCACCTGGAACCTCAGCCATAACAACCGCGGCATGATGGGCTACCAGACGCCGAACATCGACCGGATCGCCAAGGAGGGCGTAGCCTTCACCGATTACTATGGCCAGCAAAGCTGCACGGCTGGACGAGCGGCCTTCATCAACGGTTCCGTGCCGGTGCGCACCGGGATGACCAAAGTAGGGATGCCCGCTGCCAAGGAGGGTTGGCAGAAGACCGACGTCACGATGGCCACCGTGCTGAAGAGCCAGGGATACGCCACCGGCCAGTTTGGCAAGAACCATCAGGGCGACCGCGACGAGCATCTCCCGACGATGCATGGCTTCGATGAGTTCCTAGGCAATCTCTACCACCTCAATGCCGAAGAGGAGCCGGAAAACCGCGACTATCCCGCGAACCTGAAACTGGCAAACGGCAAGACCTTCCGCGAACAATTCGGTCCGCGTGGCGTGCTCAAGTGCAAGGCCGACGGAAAGGGTGGGCAGAGCTGCACCGATACCGGGCCTCTGACGAAGAAGCGCATGGAAACAGTCGACGAGGAAACGCTCGCCGCCGCCAAGGATTTCATCAAGCGTCAGCACGAGGCTGGCAAGCCATTCTTCACTTGGTGGAACGCAACCCGGATGCACTTCCGCACCCATGTGAAGGCGGCGCACACGGGCATCAGCGGCCCCGGCGGGAACGAGTATCACGATGGAATGGTCGAGCACGACGCCATGGTCGGCGAACTGCTCAAACTGCTGGACGATCTGGGCATTGCCGACAACACCATCGTCCAATACTCAACCGACAACGGACCTCACTACAACACCTGGCCCGACGCTGGAACAACGCCGTTCCACGGTGAGAAGAACTCGAATTGGGAAGGCGCCTATCGCGTGCCGGCGTTCGTTCGTTGGCCTGGCAAATTCCCAGCAGGCGTAACGCTCAATGGCATCGTCGCGCACGAGGACTGGCTACCGACCTTCGCGGCCGCTGCTGGCGCTCCCGACATCAAGGACAAGCTTCTCCAAGGCGTGGAGCTGAACGGCCGCACCTACAAGAACTTCATCGATGGCTACAACATGCTCGACTACCTCAGCGGCAAGTCGAAGGAGTCGCCCCGCAAGGAGTTCATTTATGTCGATGACGGTGGAAATGTCGTCTGCATCCGCGTCGGGGACTGGAAGGCTGTCTATGCCGAGAACCGCGCGAACCGGCTCCAGATCTGGAAAGAGCCCTTCGTCCAGCTGCGTGCGCCCGATCTCTACAATCTGCGTCGCGATCCCTTCGAGAAGGCCAAAATCGGCGCCAACACCTACGAGGATTGGTACATCGACCGCGCCTTCCTATTGGGTCCGATGCAGGTCGTCGCAAGCAAGTTCCTCTTGACGCTCAAGGACTACCCACCCAGCCAGACTCCCGGCGATTGGAGCCTCCACTCGCTCGAGCAACAGATCAAGGCCATGAACGTGGGCGGCAACTGATCCTGGTCCCGAGGGGCGTTCCATCTGGAACGCCCCACCCATTCTGCGGGACGAGGTGATACGCCATGAAGAAACTGGTCATGACGCCGGCGCTTGATGTCACACTTTCCATCGACGGTCGTCGACATGAAGCGCAATTGGAAGGTGGTCTTTCCTTGACTAGCGCGCGGCCATGAAGAAGGCGGAACGCGTTGCGGGTATTCGTTAGCGACTCTCTCCCCAAAGACCGGCGCCAAGGTTTACCTCTCGAAGATCTTCGCTGACTTTGTCTTGCCCCAAGGCCGACTTCCTGTGGCGTGATCTCAACACCGGTGATTTGCTATTGCGGTGGCGGCGCGAGAACTTGGGAGCTGACCTGAACGATCGCGACTACGTATACGAGAAGGCGAATTGTCGTCGCGACACGTCGCAACCGCCGAAATGAATTCCATTGCAAGCCTATTCGGCTCGGAATATTTCGACCTGCCAGCTATGCCAACAGCCACTTGCGGGCACTGGAAACGCCCGCGAAGACAGCGGTTGGGCTGCCCGAATGTTGTGTGAGTTGTGCCAGGTCATCTGCAATTGGTCGCAAGTCTTCAGGGCATACGAAAGCGCACTTGGCAGTATCGCCCTTGATTAGGTTGATGACGTAGAAACCGAGATCGTGGCGCTGATATCCGTCGGGCGCAAAGTTGCGAATCTCCACGAGCAAGAGAATGTCACGGGTGCCCGATATGTCTTGCAGCAACTGCGGCATGACGCGCTCGAACACTTCGACAGAAGACGGCCCGTCGGCAGTTACATGCAGCAACCGCTCTTCCTGCTCGAACTTGTATGACAGCGTCACTGGAAGGCTCACTCCCGGACAGGTGCGTAGACTCAAAAAGGTAGCGAAATCTGCGTGACCGAAGCGGGGGCTCAAGCGGAAAAACGCGTCAGGTGGAGTGCTGGGCTGAACTCATCGCGGAAGCGTTGCACAGCTAAACGGCAGTTGGCGCAATTCTCAGTCAAGTTCGTAATTGTCGACCTTCCGGGCGCCGGCCGGCGGCTTGAAGACGAATGTATCTGTTGCAAATTTGGGATCAATGGTCCACTCGAAGTCATTGCTCTGAACTTGCGCAGACGTGTCGCGTCTGCGGCTGACGAGCCTGCAGGGCAGCGGCGGCTCGCCCTTTGCAATCCAGACGTCCCAGTGGTCGTCCATTCGTTCAACAGCGAAGCGAGCGCACTGACGGCCGGCTACTTCTTCGACTGAACCCTCGTTCGAAATTCTGACATCCGCGCGGAATTGCTCAAGGTAGTCGACCGTCCAGAAGAAGTCGACGATGCGCGCCTGCTGCGCGAGGATCCCGGTTGCGTCGTACATCGTGCCAATGATCGTTTCCGCCGCGGGTATTTGCATGTACTTGCCGCTCTTTGGGCGAAATATTGACAGCGTCTTGCCGTCGGATACATAAATGGTCACCTGACCCTTCACGCTGGCGTTGACGCGAAATTGGTTGGGCTTGCGGATCTCGAATTTTGCGCTGCCGCTCTTGCCGCGTGCATCCGTAGCGCCGTAACGGTTAAATGTCGTGCGAAATTCCAAGTCGGTCGCGTTGCGCAAATAGTCATGCATCTGCCTCAATGTGGCGACTGCACCCACAATTCCAGGATCGGACGGCTGTTCCGCAATTATCGCGGGACGCGGCGTGTCTCCGGCAGCCAAAGCCGGATCACAAGCAGCCCAAGAAAGAAGGCATGCTGTCAGGGCCAATTTCGTTCGAATAGGCCTATTTCGTATCACCTCATCGTACCGCTCAAGACCGAGTTGAGCATCGGCAGCGACCCGCGCGATCAATTTTGAAATGCAAATCATTTCGTTTGTCCTGTCAGCCGCTTGACTGCGACCTATATCGATGAACCGGCTCCTTCCAGTATTCAGCTGAGCAAGAAAATCTTCGTCAAGGCGCATGATGACCTGAGATTAATAGAAGATCCGGCTCGCGCGGGGGACCGTCTGCCGACGTCACGATGGCTCGCATGGAGAAGAGTTCGCGGTTCGACCGGTGCGAACATCGGTGCAGGCTTCGAATGCATCGATCCCTACAGATTGCGGAGCCTCATCGCTGAGACTCCGCTCCCCGCTTCGCTAGTTGCGACCCGCTCCCCTCAAGAGCTCTCATCGAACCCCAACCAGTATTCGCGGAATGGGTCGAATGGAGATCGCAACATTTAAAGCATAACAAATCGGTTGAATTCATGGACTTCACAATTGCTGATCTGCATCAACATTGGCTGCATTGTCGTCGGCAAAATTGGCGCGTGCGCCTCGTGTTGGAGCTACTGCCATAAAGCCCCGAAAGCTCGTCGAGAGTTGGATAGAGTTGGTGAAGCGCAACTTAAAGACAAATGATGCGTGGGAGTGAGCCACCGGAAGAGCAGATCATCGCGATCTCGCGGGAGTCGTAGGCACACCGGGGATATGTTCCGACGCCGGCATTGCTGCCAAGCAACCGAATGCCGAGCGGCGCCCAGTGTTCCGACTCTGACGCTTGGTTCCCTGTCGGGTCCCGACGCGTCAGCCCGGAACCCTAGCATTCTGTTTGTTTATGTTCTGGATTCACGATCGTTTGACGACCTTCGCCCGGGAATCAAACGTTCGATCCAGAACACTAGCATCACTGTTGCTCCTCTCGTTAATTCGGATGATCCAGGCGCTACGGCATCGACGTGCTTGATCTGGAACGATCAAGCGCCTCACCTGCGACGGAGACATTCCCGTGTAACATCTGAAAGAGCGAGAGAAACCCGACGCGCCGCCACAACCCGCCGTCAACGCAATTTCAGTGAACTGTAATTCGATTTCTTCAATCCGCCCAAGCGCCCGCGCGATGCGTACTCCTTCGAGCAGGTCACTGTAGCGCGAGCTTTCTTCCTCCGACTGACGTTGGAGCGTATGACGGTGAAATCCCATCATCAGCGCCGCAACCCCCCAATCAGAATACCCTTTAGCAAAGGCAGAGCGGGGACGCAGTTACCGCATTGACGACTGTACGGGGCGCCTGGGCCATGTACCAGGCACAAACATTCACTCGGATATTGCAAGACATCCCGACAACGAACCAATCTCCGGCGTTCTAGCGTTCCGGCCCGCTGCATCCCTGCTCTATATGAACTCGGACGCAGTGAAGACTGTCGTTCTCGCGCGGCTCGATGCGGAGGCAGACCGTGGGATCAGCGACGTCATCTGCGACCTTTCGAACGCACCTGCTATCGACCTCGCAGGCTCGCGCATGCTTCACGATCTCAGCCAGGAACTGGAGACACGTAACATGAAACTCAGCGTAATCGGCGCGCATGGGGCCGTGCGTGAGCTGCTGCTGGCGGATGGCCTGGCGGTGAAGGCGGATGTCCCTGAAGGGGGCGTGAGGTTGCGCGACCTGCTCGACGCACGGACAAGAGCTGACGGCCGATGACACAATTCAATTGAGACCCGAAACGGGCGCGACTAAGATTTGGTTTTATTTCGATCAGCACCGGCGGAACGCCAGAGCGCGCATCTGCCCCGTGCCAAACAATATTTTCATGAGATGTTCCTCGATGACGCCCGATCCACATCCGATTGCGACACATCATCTTCCGGTTTTCATCACTGCCCCCGGCCAATCGGATATCCTGCTCGGCATCACGGCCTTCGTCCTCATCGGCAGCGTTCTGGCCGTCGGCGTTTTCTTCTTCTGGCTTCATTCGCTTCCCGAGCGCATGGTCCACAATCGCGTGCAGTTCGATCTGGTGGCCGTTCTGGCACTGTTGTCGCTATTCACCCACATTCATGCGTTCTGGGTCGCGGCGCTCCTTCTCGCGCTCGTCAAGATTCCTGATTTCTCCTTGCCGAACTTCTCCGGATCGCTGAGCAGCATTGCCGGTTCGCTCGAGAAAATCGCCAAGGCGGCGGTTGAAGCAAGACCGCCCGAAAAGCAGGTCGAGGCGAGCCTGCCCACGCCCGCGGACGAAAGCAGTACGCCTAAATTGCCGGCCGACGCGGGTGGTGGCGCGGATATGAAGAGGTCCACATGATCGAGCTGTTGATGTGCTCGCTTTTCACTCTGTTGCCAGATTACTTGTATCGCCGCTACGGGCAGGGCAAGCGATTTGGCAAAGAGATTACCTTGTATTCGTTCTGGTATGAGCTGCGATACGGCATCACCGGCTGTCTAATGCTCACGGTCGGCCTGATCGCCATCGTCTTCTATCACCATCCTTCAACGACGAGCGTGAATGCTCTTTTTCGCACCGTGCCGATCATGTCCGAAACCATCGGTCGCGTGGCAGAGGTCGATGTCGGTCTCAACCAGGACGTCAAGCAGGGCCAGGTGCTCTTCAAGCTCGACGACTCCAAACAGCGGGCTGCGGTCGAAACGGCAAAGCGCCGCGTATCTGAAGTCGATGCAGCGATGACGATGGCAAAAGCCGACCTAGCCGCGGCCGAGGCCCAAATTGTCCAGGCGCAAAGCGCCTACAAGCAGTCTGTGGAAGAGTTGGAGACCAAACAGGAACTACAGCGCCGCAGCCCCGGTGTCGTCGCACAACGCGAAATCGACCGCCTCGAAAACATAGTCGATGGACGCAAAGGCGCCGTCGAGGCGGCTACCGCAGCGAAGAGTGCGGCAGAGATACGGATCAGCACATCCTTGCCGGCGGAAAAGGCGAGTGCCGAAGCACAGCTCGTGCAGGCACAGGTCGATCTCAGCAAGACGGTGATATACGCTGGCGTTGACGGGCGTGTGGAACAATTCGTGCTCAGGGTCGGCGACGTCGTGAATCCGATGATGAGGCCTGCCGGCGTTCTCATACCCGCCGGAGCCGGCCGGCGTGCACTCTTGGCAGGCTTCGGGCAGATTGAGGGACAGATCCTGAAAGTCGGCATGGCTGCGGAAGTCACTTGCATCTCGCAACCGCTGACGATCATTCCCATGGTGGTGACGGAGGTTCAGCCGTTCATCGCGGCAGGCCAGGTGCGCGCGGGCGAACAGCTCGTGGAGACGCAACAGATAGCGAAGCCCGGCACGATCACCGTTTACCTGCAACCTCTCTACAAGGGAGGGATCGACAACATCCCGCCGGGAAGCAGTTGCATCGCGAACGCCTATTCGAACAATCACGACGAGCTGAGCAAACCGGAGACGGGCCTTGGACGATGGATATACCTGCACATCGTCGATACGGTGGCCCTCATTCACGCGGTGATCCTGCGACTTCAGGCGTTGGTTCTACCGATCAAGACGCTCGTACTTTCGAGCCATTAGCGGGGGTGATCACTATTGCACTGTTGTAAAGGTTCCACCCTTGTGCGGCCGTCAAAGCAGCTGCCCGCGGTTCAGATGCCTTGATGGCCGCAACTGACCGGCCATAAGATCCGTTGGGATCACCGAAAAAAACTTCTCCACCAAGACGCACTTGCTGCCGAGAGCGCGGTCACACCAGCGCCGCCGTCTCGGGTTCTGACGCGGCGCAGAATCAGAGGCGGCGCGATCTCCGCTCTTTTGTTTGGCGCAGCCGAATGACGCCGAAACGTGGCCTTCGGCCTGTCGCTACGACGATCGGAGCGCGCGGCAGCCAGCGCTACTCAGTTATCCGTGATCTTGCGCACCGATTTGCCTGCATCGAATAGCCAACGCCCACAGCATGAAACGGCGCTGGAGAGATAACCTGACCATATCGCCTCCGTATCCCGCACCGTCCGGTCTCGGGCGACGGCTTGCCCGCCTGTCAAACGCGCCAACCCCGCGAAGCCAGGGGTGGTCTTGCGATGGGCGAAATCATAATTTTTCTTTTAATACTAATTACTTAGTTGTTGGCTGGGGCGGGAGGGTTCGAACCTCCGCATGGTGGAATCAAAATCCACTGCCTTACCACTTGGCTACGCCCCAACGCCGCCTGGCCCGTGAGGGCCGGTTCGAAGCGAGCGCACCATAGTCAAGCGCCTGCCAGCGGGCAATCCCGAAGGAGGGCATGAACGGCCGACTTCGCACAAAAATCAGTGGGTCGCGATCAAGGGGCCCAGCCGGGCAAATTCGGCGGCTTGCGCGGGCGCTCCACCGACGTGACCGACCACTTGTTCCTGGACCACGGCAAGCTGGCCGCGGAAGTCGGCAAGCCATACTTGCCCCCTGCAAGACGGGTTGCGGGCGGCGTGGCACGAGGCTATAAGGACGCCTCGCTCGCTTCGGTCGGCCTTGAGCCGGCACCGTGGCGAGCTTTATTCTCTACAAATACCGCTGACGCGGCCCACGCGGCGGCGGCAGCCAGAGTGGCGACAGAGAAACCGGCATGTCCCCCATGTCGCTCGTCACTTGACGGTCGGGCGGAGCGTAGCGCAGCCTGGTAGCGCACTTGCTTCGGGAGCAAGGGGTCGGGAGTTCGAATCTCCCCGCTCCGACCAGATTTTTCAAGTAGATGCAGATCGTGATATCGGGGCTCGCCCAAGTAGCGCCCAAGAATGGCAAGGCGTCATTCCGTCACCTGTTCCCGATCCATGTCGGAGACGTGCTGGATGCTGCAGCGGCATGATCTCTCCATAACCAATCCGCGCGTGCCTGGCCGCGATTCGATGTCCCCAATGCGACTGGTTTAGCCTTGTGTGAGAAAAACTGATCCTTGCGCAAGACGGTTGGCAGATCGCGCTCGACACTCCAATTGTTTCCCATGTGCTCGCGTATCTCGCAAAACGGAGCATTCCACATGGCACTTTCCCCGCCCACTTTTGCGGTCTGGCTTTTGTCGACCCTGCTTGTCGCACTGGTTGTCGCGCTGAAGTACTTTGCGATCTCAATTCCAGTTCTGTCGCCCATCATCAGCGGACATCTGTTCGAAGTGCTGCTGGTCAGCTTCGGGCTGTTGTGGGCGGGCACGGTATTCAAGGGCATCTGAAGCGTGTCGCGAATTTTCAGATTAGCTCCTGACGCTTAAGGGCCCTGTTTTGTGCAAGTCGTTGTCGCAAAGCCGCTGCACACACTTGCGCTTCATGCATTTGCAGGGCGCGCCAAGCGCGGCCGCGTGAGGTGCGCGATGGCAGCAGGAGTGCGGCGCAGGCCGCACTCTTATTCTGATCATGCGATCGGTTCCCTTGCATCGGGAAAGACATTAACTTGCGTGTCAACGACGTGCCTGCATACATGCGGGCCAGACCGGGAGGCGCAGAAGAATGTCAGAAGCACTTTATCGCGACGCCCAGCGCGCGCTGCAGGACAAGTTCGCAACCCGCGGTCTCGCCGATATGGTTTCCAAGGTTATCGTCCACGACACGCTCACGGATGAGGACAAGGCGTTCATCCAATCGCGCGATTTCTTCTTTCTCTCCTCTGTCAACGCTGATGGCTGGCCGACAGTCTCCCATAAGGGCGGCACACCGGGCCTGGTAACCGCGCTCGACGACAAGACGCTCGTGTTTCCAAGCTACGATGGCAACGGCATGTTCCTGTCGATGGGCAACATCGCGGCCAGCCAGCGCATCGGCATGCTGTTCATCGATTTCGAAACGCCGCACCGCACGCGAGTCCAGGCGACGGCGGAACTCTCGGAGGATGCCGAACTCTTGCGCAGATTTCCAGGCGCGCAGCTCGCGGTGAAGGCCAGGGTCGAGCAGATCTTCGTCAACTGCCCGCGCTACATCCACCGCATGGGCCGCATCGACGCCTCCAGATATGTACCCGATGCGCACGGCAAGGCACCGCTGCCGGCGTGGAAGCGCATCGACGCCATCCAGGAGGTGCTGCCGGCAGGTGACCAGGGACGCGCCGAAACGGAAGGGGGCCTGATCTCGATGGAGGACTACGAGGGCCTGCTGCGCGAGGGCAAGGGTTGACGGGACAACGCTGCCGCTTTGGGTGAAGGCCAAGTCAACCGGTGTGGACGGCAGCGAGCTTTTGCAGAGCCGCGGCGGCGATAACGGCTTCCTCGTCTGTCCGGACCACCAATACTGGCATGGGGCCTGAACCGATGTGCGTGCGGCTTGCGCGGTTCGCCGCGTCGTCAATCGCGATGCCAAGCCAGCCCAGATCGCGGCAGACCTCAGCCCTGACGAAATGCGAGTTCTCACCGATGCCGCCGCAGAACACGAGCGCGTCAAGGCCGCCGAGCGTCATCGCCAACGCACCTAGTTCGGACCTGATACGGTGCACGAAGTATTCAATCGCCTGGCGGGCGGCCGGAGCATCGGAGGATTCCAGCGTTCGCATGTCGCTGGCCATGCCAGAAAGCCCGAGCAGGCCGCTCTCGCGATAGAGCACGTGGCTCAACTGCGCGGGGGTGAGCCCCTCCTCCTGAAGCAGATAGAGCAGCACCCCGGGATCGATCGACCCGCAACGGGTGCCCATGGCGAGGCCGTCGAGCGCGGTGAAGCCCATGGTGGAGGCGACGCTCTTGCCGTTCTTGATGGCGCACATCGACGCGCCGTTACCCAGATGCGCGATGACGACCTTGCCCTGCGCGATCTCGGGAGCCAGCGCGGCGAGTTGGCTGCTCACCGAGCGATAGGACAAGCCGTGGAACCCGTAGCGCCGCAGCCCCTGGTCATAATAGCGGCGCGGAAGTGCATAGGCGTCGCTGACCCAGGGATGGCCGCGATGAAAGCCGGTATCGAAGCAGCCGACCTGGATAGCATCGGGAAACACCTCGGCAGCACCTTCCACGGCTGCGATGTTGTAGGGCTGATGCAGTGGCGCCCATGGCATATAGCCGCGCAGCCTGACGAGGCTCGCAGCATCCAGAACAAACGGCTCGGCGAAATCCGGGCCGCCATGTGTAATGCGATGGCCGACGGCAGCGACGCGCGCACCGTTCGAATTCGACTGCACAACGTCGAGAATCTGCCGCAAGGCGCCCGCATGATCCTTCACGTCGACGGGGCGCGTCGACTTTTCATCATTGGCCGCTTTCACCTGAAGCATCGCCGCGCCGCCAATGTTCTCGACCTGCCCGCGCATGCGGACATCGAGGCGCTCGTGCGCTTCATACAGAGCGAACTTGATGGAGGAGGAGCCCGCGTTAAGTGTCAGGATCGCATCGGTTGGCATTGTCCGGAACGTCGTCTCTCTGGCGATGACCCGACCCGCCCAGCGAAGCACTGCTCGACCCGCTGCCAGTCGGTCCGGCAGGCGTATCACAGAATCGGGCGCACATGTCGAGATGCAGCCGAGGTTTCGACGTGGCGCCCGGTGGTGGCTCAGGTCGTCAGCGCAGACAGGAGATCGCGCGAGATCCGGTCGGCGAGCTGACGCATGACGGCGTACCCGCTGGCCGTGTCGGTCGAAAAATAGCGGGTCAGGGCGTTGCCGCTGATGGCCAGCACGGTGGTATCGTCCAGGCAGGTGGCGGTGGCGACGCGGCGCGGTTCCTCGCCGATCAGAGCGGCCCAGCCGAAGGTCTCGCCGGCTTCCATGATCGAGTTGGCGGAGGAGGCTCGATTCCCGACGCCAAGCGAAAAGCGCACGCTGCCACTAACAACGACGAATACTTGCAGCGCAGAATCGCCCAGCCGATAGATGTCGTCACCCTCTTCGAAGCGGATCTGGTCCGCCATGTTGGCAAGCGCTGCGATTGCCTCCGGCTTCAGCCCCTTGAACAGGCTCGCGCCGCTCAGAACTGACTGCGCCTTGCTGGTATCGACCATTGCTTGCTCCATGTGCCCGGCAGCCGCCGGCCTTCCTATTCCATACTACACCGCCGAAGCGGCCGGTGGTGAATGCTAATCGCGCAGCGGCTCAACCGAACTTGTCGTAACGGATGAACTCCGCGGGCAGCCGCGCTTCCATGATCAGCATACGCAAAGCACCATCGACCATTGGCGGTGGACCTGCGACGAAGCCAACCATATTGTCGTAGCGGCCTGCCATATCGCGCGCCGCCACCTCATGAACGAAGCCGCCGGCGAGGCGGATCTCCGGGTGGGCAGGATGGGTCGGCTGTGGCGGCTCCTCGTTGGAAAGCGCGATTGTGACCTCCAGATTGCCGTCGGAACAACGAACCTGCTCGGCAAACTCCGCTGTATAGAAGCAGTCTTCCATCGTGCGCACGCCGAAGTAGATGTGGCCGGTGTGCGATTTCAGGTAGCCGTTCCGGGTGGCGTGCTGGGCGATCGACATCATGCCGGCAACACCGGAGCCGCCGGCGATGCAGACGAAGTTCTTGCTCTCCTCCGGACGGAAGGTGGCGCGGCCGAGCGGACCCAGCATCTTGAGCGGCTTGCCCATGACCTCGGTCTCGAACAGCCAGTCGGAGAATCGCCCGCCGGGCTTGCGCTTGACGACAAAGACGAGGCGGTCGGTGCTCTCGGCGTAGTTGACCATCGAGTAGGCGCGCGTGCCCACCACATCCTCGCACAAGATTGCCGCGAACTGGCCAGCGGCGAAGGACATCTGCCGGTCGAGCTGCACCTCGAAATGGATCACGTCGTGCGTGAGGCGGCGCACATTGTCGATACGGCCGGAATAATTGGCAGGGTGTTGCGCGACCCCGATCAGCGGCTCCACCTTGGCGGGCACACGCAGCACGCAGTCGCCGTGCGCATGTGCCTGGCAGAGCAGCACCTCGTTCTTGGCCTTCTTGACATAGGCCAATCCGGGAGCCTGATCCCAGGCAAGCGAAACCTCGCCCTCCATGACGCGGGCGCGGCACGTTCCGCAGGTGCCGGTCGCGCACTCGTAGGGAAGGCCCAGGCCCTGCTTCAGACCGGCGTAGAGCAGATTGTCCGCAGGGTCGCCCTCAAACTCGGCGATGCCCGTCTTGCTCTGGACCGTCACTTTCATGGCGCGCGCGTTCTCATTAGGATGTTTGGGCCGACCAGCGGCGCGCCGGCCTGCCGGATTCCATCACCGATCACAGGTGCGCGGCACTCCTCGGGTCCGCGCAGGCAATCGGCATATGGGGTGATGAACGATCAAGACTTGGCGAAGAAGGCATCGTCGTCCATGTCATCATCGTCGTCGTAGTCGTAGACGATCTCCTCTTCGACGAAAGCCATGATCTCGCCGTTCTCTTCCTTGCACTGATAGGTCTTGATGTCCTTTTCGGTCTCGGTTCCCTCTTGCGCGAGAGTTTTCAGATTCCAGGCCCACAAATGCTTAGTGCAGGTCAGAACGCAGTTGGCGATGACGCCGGACTCCTCCAGCGGTTCCTCCATGTGCGGGCAGACTGGCGGCATCGCGGCAAAACCCGAGCCGTAGTTTGCGATGACAATCGGAATGCCGCCGGCCACCCAGAACTTCTTGAGTGAGTTAGGCGCCACGTCGGATGCCTTACAGACTTTGATCCAGCTCATCTTGGATGCTGTTCCTTCCTCGCCCTTGGTGGGCGGTCCCCAATTTATGTGCCCGTCGACCGATGCGCAGGTTGCAAGCGGTGACGGAAACACGGACGTTCGATCAATGGTCGAGAATCGAGCTCGAGATTGCTGGCTGTACGCGGGGCTTGGCCGCCGTGTCACGCGCCATATCACCAACGTCCCAAATTCTGCTTGCCGGCTGTCACCCATCGAGCCGCACGTGCAGTGCATAGCTGGCCACCGCACGCGCGCTCACCCGCAAAACCAACTCCTACGGGCATGCAGCCACGACATTACAGCGGCCAGTGAGAGCCCTTGTCGAGGCGGCGGTTGTCGAGGCGTACCTCGCGCTTGACGAACTTCGCCTTGCCATCCTCGAGCTTGAACGTGTCGTGATACTTGCCAACCAGGAACAAGCGGCTCTCGCCGGAGTCGAGGTGCGAGTTCACGCCATCGAGCATGTTCTGATAGATGACGAAGGAACTGACCGCGGTCGCACTCGACATGTCGTCGGCGACGTCCACCGCATAGACCGAGGTGTGGCGACGCAGTGGCGAATGATCGGTGTTGTGCTTGGGCAGCAGGCGCACCAGCGTCTCCATGTCCCTGCGCTTGCCCTGCAGATAGATCATGTCCTTATTGATCTCAGGGCTGAACGAGGAAATCTTGTAATGGAAGTCCTCGTCGCAGAGGTTCAGCCAATCTTCCCACTTCTGGTCATCGAGGGCCATGGTTGCGCGATAGATGGTGTCGCGAACCACGGACGCGGCATCGTGTCCGTTCTTGTGCATGGACGCATCTCCCATTTCGTAGAGCGTTCGTTTGTTTTTGTCGCTTTAAAGGTCGTGTGTTCTATCCTGAACCGCGAACATCGGCCGCTCGGCCCCTGGCAAGACGCTCGAGGCTCGATAAAGGCAGCCGGTCCGGCGGGAGCGGGGCGGCGCGATGGATCGGCCGCCCCTTCAATTCCAGCGATTGCCTACTCGGCAGCCTGAGCCGACTCGCCCGGATTGCGTTCGTGCCACGGCTGCTCGGGATCGTTGGGCAGTCGGTTCATCCAGCGACCCCACTCGTCGTAGTAGTGGCGCATGCCGACCTCGTCATGGATCGTCTGGTTCTCGTGACGCCCGTGCAGAATCTTGCGCGACTCGGTGTGGGGACGCATCGTCGTGCCCTGGCCGGCGACGCCGATCAGATCCTCGTGCAGGTTGCGGCCGAACGGTCCCCAGATCGAGTTGTGGTGATTGATGCGAGTCTCACGCTCGGCAGGCGTATCGCGCTTGAGGCCCAGGCCGCGGAACTCGATCATTACCTTGTCGGGCCCAAGCGGCGTGACGATGTCACAGCGCAGGGCGGAACCGCGAAGGTTGAAGTTCATGCCCGGGAACAAATCGACCATGTACCACTGGTTCGGCGGCAGATGCGGGAACGACAGGTCGCCACGGCTCTCGAAGCCCTCGTAGTTCTCATAGTTCACCTCGAACGTACCGACCACGACGTGACCATGCTTGAAGGCGAAGTTCTTGCGCGCGAAGTAGGCGTCGTTAAAGCCTGTGACGCGGTTATGGTAGTGCATGAAGTCGTGATAGAATTCGCTGTTGGTGTCGTGCCACAGCTTGTAGTTCGTATCGATAACCGCCTTGTGATAGTGGAAGACCTCGAGCGGCTCGGCATCGATGCTCTTGCGCAGGCACTCGAACGGCTCGCCAGCCCACTCCTCAAGTCCAACTTCGGGAGTGTCGTCCAGGTTCACCCAGACGAAACCGCCGAACTTCACCTCGCAACGCAGTCGACGCAGGCCTACGTCCTCCTTGCACAGGCGATCCTGGTAGCCTTCCTTTTCACGCGCCACGTAGACGCAGTTGCCCTTCATGTCGAACTGCCACGCGTGGAACATGCAGGTGATACGCTTCGGATTGCCCGACGGCTGCCCCTCGAGGAAGCTGCCCGACGGACGGCGCTCCAGCAACATGCCGCGATGCGGGCAGACGTTCAGGAAGGCACGGATTTCATTATCGGGACCGCGCGAGACGATGATCGGCTCTCCTGCGATCGATGTGGTGCGGAAGCTGTATGGATCCGGCAACTCAGACTCGTGACAGACTGGCACCCAGACTCGCTTGAAGATTTTTTCCATCTCCTCGTCGAAGATCTGCTGTTCCGAGTACACCCGGCTGTCGATCCACTCGCCTCCCTCAAGCTTGGGATTCGCGAGCCATTGGCTGTGATTCCTCGCTGGCATTCGTCTACCTCCTCCTGCATCCGCTCGACTGATCTGGCGGATTTTTAAGTTTGGGGTGCTGTTCTCGCGGCAGCCGCTTCGGCTTTTGCTTCGGGAATTGTGGGCGCCGGTCGCCTCCAATCTGCGCCGACATGCCATCTTGCCGGGACCGGCAAACCCGGAAACACCGGACTGCTGCGTGAATTCTGACGGCAACTGTGCCACACTGATGATTGATGAAAACAATCAAAACTTCCTATCACGTGATCGAACCTACTAATTACGATGGGTGTCCAATTCGGATGCCGAATGGGTGGAAGCGGACCCCAATTGCCCGGGGAAAAGCAGCGAACGCCCGCAGGACGCCCTCAGAAGGATTATGAGTTTTTTGAGCCTAAGTTTGATTAAGTGCGGGTCAACCTAAGCAAGACGCCACTTTGATAGGTTGCAGGTATCACAGCATCAACACGAACGATTTTACAATGAGGGGTTTGCAGCGTGCCATTATAGCTGCGACAACTTGGCATGACCCCGTCGTGTTGGTCGGCGCTTGCCTGTTTACGCTCCGGCACGGTGAACGCCCGGAAAAGACCGGAACGACGCGCGTGCCTGTACTGTTCAGGAGGGAATAAAACCTAAGCAAAACCACGCGATCTCAAGTCGAAGAAATGCTGTGGCTAGGTGATACGAAAAAAAGACCAGTCACAAGCATAACAAAACCAAGAGGCACCGTTAAAGGTCCCGGGTTCAACTGCAAAGCTTCGGGAGGAAGCGCATATGCGATTGCACACAACACTTGGTATCGGTGCGGCTGCTCTGGCAGCCATGGTAGCTGCGCCACTGACGGCGCAGGCCAAGGTGGAATTCGGAAAGAAAGGTGAGAAGGTCAATCTCGTCGTCGGATATCAGCCCTACTACACGGAATCCTGGTCCGGCGTCGTCAACAACTCCAAGTCATTCTGGAAGAAATACCTTCCGGAAGGCTCAACCGTCGAATTCCAAGTCGGGCTTCAGGGCTCTGTCATCGTGAACGCGATGACGGGTGAAAAGCAGCACATCGGCTACATGGGCGACATGCCGTCGATTGCATCGACGTTCCGCAACCTTGCGGATCGCGGCGGCACGGATATCCGCATCGTAGCTGTCGCAGGCACCTCCAAGCAGCAGTGCAACATCTTCCTGGTTCGCAACGACGCGCCCAAGTTCGCCAATGGCACCGACGCCGTAAAGTGGATGAACGGCAAAATAACCGCTGCTCCACATGGCGCATGCACCGACCGCTTCGTACGCCTTGCCTACGACAAGGTTGGGGTCAAGCCGGAAAGCTACCTCAACCAGAACATCGAGGTCATCACCACAAACTTCCGTGCAGGCAAGCTCGATGCGGCTGCCATTTGGGAGCCGACTGCCACCAAGATCGAGAAGGCGGGGTTGGCGCGTCGCGCTGCCTCAGGTGAAGACTTCGACGCTCTCGACGGCGCATTCATCGTCATGCTGAACGACCTCATGGAGCAGCGTCCGGATGTCGTCGAAGCGTGGATGGAAGGGGAACTCGACGCACAGCTCTACCTGGCCGATCCCAACAATGCGGGCGAGGTTGCCAAGATGGCCGAGAGCCAGACCGAACAGATCGACCGCAAGGTCCTCTGGGCTGCAATGTACGGCAGCGACACTGCGCCGGGGTCGGTCAAACTCGAGCTTGATTTCATCATCAACGATCGTGTCAAGTCGCTGATCAAAGACGCTACGGCCTTCCTTTACAGCCTGCCCAAGAAGCCGGCCGCAGCGGAAACGATCCGTGATGGCGGCGTCGATGACAGCATCGCGCGCAAAGTGCTTGAGAAGCGCGGCCTGAAGAGCCCGCTCGGCGTGATCAAGGCGCAGCCGATGTCTGCCTATAAAGAATAATGATCGCTGCGGCCGTGTGGCGGCGCTTCCGGGTTCCGCCACACGGTATCGGTCCCAGTTTGGCAAGCAACGATGCCTGGCGGCAATCGTTCGAATCTGCGGACGTCATGAGCCCTACATGCTCGTCAGGACAGTGAATGGTGGCGGCTGCCTGATTGAACGCGAGTGTGCGGTTGCGACCGTGCCAGAAGCGTTTCCCAGATGAACGCGGTCACCGCGATGAATTTGCATACGCAGTTCACACGCAATCATTGAGCGGCCGCGAGACGATAGCGTCTCCGGCCAGGACCAAACCGCATAGCCGCACGAGCCGCACCCACCGGCACAGGATGCACCAGAAATTCCTGCGTCGTTTCCGGGTGCTCAGAATCGGAAAAAAAGATGACAACTACCCCCAGCACAGTGAGTTCTGCCAGTTCAGAAGGCCGGCTTACGCAAGCGCCAACCGGCCTCGCGCTCGTCTGGTACCGTTTCAAGAAATCTCTGTCGACTCCTCAGCCCTATCTGACGGTGCTGGGCATCTTCTTGTGGCTGTTCCTCTATTGGCTGCTGTGCGAAGGGCTGAGGGTCGACCGCTTCGACAAGATTCCAGGACCAATCGCAGTTGCCAAGGACTGGTTCTCACCAACGCCCTTCCAGGGCATCTCGATCTTTACCGAGGACTACTACAACCACATCTTCGTGAGTTGTCGCCGCATCTTGATCGCGTTCACTCTGGCAACCGGCATCGGTGTCCCACTCGGCTTGTTCATGGGCTGGTCGAAAAAGGTGCGCGATTACACCTTTCCGATCCTTGAGACGCTGCGACCCATTCCAATCCTGGCCTGGGTGCCGCTCGCCATCTTGATGTTCCCTGGCTTCGAAGGCCCCGTGATATTCCTTGCCACGCTGGCCTCGCTGTTTGTCACGACACTCAATACGATGCTCGGCGTCCAATCGATCGACGAGTCCTACTTCCGCGCCGCTGGCTGCCTGGGATCAAGCAACTGGGACATCTTCAAGAACGTCGTTGTGCCCGGCGCGCTGCCATTCGTCTTCACGGGCCTGCAAATTTCGATCGGCGTCGCTTGGTTCTCGCTCGTCGCGGCAGAGATGGTGTCTGGCGATCACGGTCTCGGTTACTTGATCGTCGACTCATACATGAACAACGTCACCGTACCGATGGTCATCGGCATGATCACGCTCGGCTTCGTCGGCTGGTTCACTTCGGTGCTAGTCCGCATCGCCGGCAATCGCCTCATGCAGTGGCACGTCAAGGCGCTGGCGCTCCAGGGTCGCTGAGCCCCCTCACCCAAGGAACAATTGGTCACATGAACGATATGACGATGAACTCCAAACCAGCAGCGAGCACGGCACCCGCAGCCAACCTTGGCAACAGAGCGCCAATGGGCGGCTCGATCTCGATACGCAACGTCACCAAGGTCTATGATCCGGAAGGCGTCAACGTCTGCGCGGTCGACGACTGCTCCATGGAAATCGCCGCAGGCGAGGTGTGCATGATTGTCGGGCCTTCGGGCTGTGGCAAGACCACACTGCTCAACGCAATCGCCGGGTTCCACTCGATTACGAGCGGCGAGATCCTGCTCGACGGGCAACTGCTGTGCGGCGCGACAAAGCCGAAAGCCACGCAGGGCGCAGACCGCATGGTCGTCTTCCAGAATGGCGCGCTGTTCCCGTGGAAGACACTGGCGGAGAACGTTGCGTATGGGCCGATCGTGCAGCGGCGGATGAGCAAGGCCGAGGCCAAGGACAAGGCCTACCACATGCTCGCCGAGGCTGGTCTCGGCGATTTCGGCGACAAATATCCCGGCGAAGTTTCCTCGGGCATGGCACGGCGGGCTGAGATCGTTCGTGCGTTGATCAACGAACCCAAGGTTCTGCTACTCGACGAGCCATACCGAGCGATGGACGCACTGACGAAATCGATCATGCACGAGTCGCTTCTGGAGACCTACGATCGCACCAAGGTGACGATCTTCTTCATCACGCACGACATCGAAGAGGCGATCTTCCTCGGCGACAAGGTACACATCGTCACGACGCGTCCATGCAGCCTGAAGAAGACAGTGGACGTGACAATCCCGCGGCCGCGCACCTACGAGAGCCTTTCGTCGGATTCATTCCGCATGCTCATGGAAGAGGTGAACGAGGCGGTCCACGAAGAAGCCGTCAAGGCCTTCCAGGCGGGTGAGCGCGAACTGGCCTGATAGATCACATCGCAGACATAAGGTCGCCCGAGCAAAGGCGGCCAGAGGAAACAAACGAAACGGACGGACATGGCCAACGTTGCACAATCACACACAGCTCCACCTGTGGTCAGGCGCAAATCAAAATTTGCGAAAATGATGGAAAATCCGTCGATCTGGCGGGGCATGCTGGCGATCGCCATCTTCCTGCTGGTTTGGGAGATCGGCGCACGCTTCGACGACTGGTTCGGCAAGGAGTGGACGCTCCCATTCATTGGGCTTATTCCTCCGCCGACCGCCGTATTCAAAGCGTGGCTGGAAATTCTGCCTCAACCTGGCTACTGGGAGAGCTGGATCCAAAGCTTCAAGCGCGTCTTGACGGGATTCGGCGCGGCGATGATCCTGGGCATCCCGTTCGGATTGGCACTCGCGGTGAACAAGTACTTCCGCGACCTGTTCTTCCCGCCTTTCGAAATCCTGCGTCCGATCCCGCCTCTGGCTTGGGTCCCCGCTTCTCTCATCTTCTGGCCAACCAACGAGATGTCGATCGCCTTCGTGACGTTCCTCGGCGCGTTCTTCACGATCGTCATCAACGTGCTCGGCGGCGCCCGAACGATCGACGTCCGCTACCTGCGCGCGGCCCAATCCATGGGCGCTTCGCAGTGGGACCTGTTTTCCAAGATCATCCTGCCGGGCACGCTGCCTTCGATCTTCACGGGTGCTGCGGTCGGCATGGGGATCACGTGGGAAGTGGTGCTTGCTGCCGAGATGATCTCCGGCGGCGGCACTCAGGGTGGCGGCGGCCTCGGCTTCTTCATCTGGAATTCTTACATGGGCGGCTCGCTCGAGCAGGTTGTGGTGGGCATGATCTCGATAGGAATTGCCGGCTACCTCTCGTCGAGCGCGATCCGCTGGCTGGGTGACGCCCTGATGCCTTGGCGCCGCCTTTTCTGATCCACGTGCCGCCAATTCGAGCGCCACGACACCAAACAAAGTATTTCCGCAATCGAGGAAGGCTTCAGAGCCAATGACAGCGACACAAACAACGCACAGCGGCGCGCCCGATCCGGGTGTGGCGGGGAAGAGCCGCCTGCAGTTAAAGAACGTCTCCAAAGCCTATGGCGACGAGTGGGATTGCCAAGAAGTGATCTCGGATCTTTCGCTCGATATCCAACCGGGCAAGCTCACGGTGGTCGTGGGCCCTTCGGGCTGCGGAAAATCGACACTCGTCAATCTGATCGCGGGTTTCGAGAAGCCCGACTCCGGACAGATCCTGTTGGACGGCAAGCCAGTAACAGGACCAGCCAAGGACCGAATGGTCGTGTTCCAGGAGACCGCGCTCATACCTTGGCAGACGACCTACCAGAACGTCGTGTTCGGACCGAAACTCAGAGGCGACCTGCGGGGCAAAGCCCTCGACGACGAAGCCAAGCGGCTGCTGGTCAAGGTGGGACTGGGTGAGTTCATGCACAAATATCCGCCCCACCTCTCAGGCGGCATGCAGCGGCGTGCGGAACTCGCACGCGCGCTCATCAACGAGCCGCGCATCATGATTATGGACGAACCGTTCCGCGGCCTCGATGCCATGTCGCGCGGCCTCATGCAGGAATTCTTCCTCCGGCTGTTCGAGGAGAACAGGCGAACCAATCTGTTTGTCACCTCGGAGATCGACGAGGCGATCTTCCTGGCCGACCGCCTGGTGATCCTTTCGAACCGTCCGGCTTCGGTGCGCAAGGTGCTGGAAATCAATCTACCGCGTCCGCGCCACTACTCAATGCTCAACTCCAGCGATGCCTATGCCTACAAGCGGGACGCTATGGCGCTGCTGCACGAGGAAGCGATGAAGAGCTTCCGTTCACCGTCGGCAGGCTCTAACTTCGCCAAGAGCTATTCGAGCCCCGGCGGACACTGAAAAGCACAGCCGCCTGGTTCATTCCCAGCAATGGTGATGAACCAGACGGCGGACGGCGCGCCGGCCCGGGGCTCCGGCGCGGACCGAGCAACACGACGCATGCAAACGATCAAGGCAACCGATATCCCGATGCTTGAATTGCTCGCCTCCGTCGCCCAACGGCCCGTGGTCGCGGTGCTCGCCATTGCGGGAGCGCTGCTCGTTTCCGCCGGTGCGCTGGTGGCCAGTCCCGATCCCAAGGCGCCACCGCGCCCCAGTGCGCAATACTTGACCGTAGCGGGTTACGCCCTCACGATAGCCAGCATCTTCCTGTTCATTGCCGCAGGGTTCCTTTCCGGGCGATGACCGCGACGTGCGGCAACGGCCGCGCCGCCGCACCCGACCGGAGCAAAAATACCAATCATGCTGATCGAGGCAGAGGATCTTCAAAAATCGTTTGCTTCGGTGGCAGCGGTACGCGGCATTTCGTTCAAGGTGGCGCGCGGCGAGCGCGTGGGCGTGCTCGGCGCCAACGGTGCGGGCAAATCGACAACGCTGCGCATGCTGGCGGGAACGCTATTGCCGGATGGAGGGAGCGCGCGGATCGCGGGAGCGGATGTCGTTCGGTCCGCGCCGCAAGCGCGCGCCGCGCTCGGCTATCTGCCCGAAGCAGCAAATGGCTTCAGCTCGCTCACGGTTGCCGAGTTCCTGATGTGCGCCGCGGAGACGCGCGGCTTCTCTGATCGCGCGCGTAACGACGCGATCGTGCATGTGACAAGAGCGCTGTCGCTCGCTCCGGCAGTGCACCGCCCGCTCGGCACGCTTTCCAAAGGCTGGCGTCAGCGCGCCTGGCTCGCACAGGCGCTGATCCACGATCCACCGGTCCTGATCCTGGACGAGCCCACAGATGGTCTTGATCCCAACCAGAAGATCGCATTGCGCGCACTGCTGTCGTCGCTGTCGAAAGACAAGGCTATGCTGATCAGCACGCACATCCTTGAGGAAGCCGAGACTCTGTGCGACCGGTTGATCGTGATAGCCGACGGGCGGGTGGTCGCGGATGCCAGCACCGCGGAGCTTACCGACTCATCCGGACGCCTCGGTCCCGCTTTCACACGCCTGACCAAGGGTGCCGAAGGCGCGATGGAGGCGCAGGCCACATCATGAACGCCGGAGACGAGGCAATGGCCGTGACCCACGTTGGCGCGGCTCCGGGTTTCGCACGCGGGGTATATGCCATCGCACGCACTGCCTTGCGGCAGCTCGCTTCGGGACTGATGACGCCGCTATTCCAAGCTGCGTTCCTGGTTTCGCTTGCAATGGCGATTTTTCTTGTCGGGCGCGTCTATCAAACGGACGTTACGTCTCTTGATCTGCAATGGACTTTCTTTCCTTGGCTCGCCGTGGCGTTCGTCCCGGCGCTTGCCATGCAGGCGTTCGCCGATACTCCGGGCGATCGCCGGATGGAACTGTTCGCCAGCCTTCCGGTTTCGTCAGCGTCGGTGGTGACGGGCACGTGGGCCGCGGGTGTGCTCGTATTGTTTGCGACACTTGCCCTGACATTCCCGTTTCCTGCGACGATGGCATACCTCGGTGATCTCGACGCGGGCGCGGCGCTCGCCGGGTACGTGGGCGCGGCCTGCTTCCTCACCGTAGCCTATGCAATCGCACTGGCCGCAGGGGCAGCGGCCCGCGATCAGATCGGCGGATACGTGGTCGGCGTGGTGACACTGATGACGCTGCAGCTCGGCGGAAGCGATGCAGTCGCCGGTTTCTTGCGCGACACGCGTGCCGAACCGCTGATCGATGTGGTACCGAAGCTGACGCCCGGATACTGGATGTCCGAGATGGCGAGCGGGCGCGTTCCCCTCGCCGGGCTCGTCTACGCGGCGATCGCCACGGTGCTGGCGTTGGCGCTGACGTCATACCTGATCGAACGCCGCCGGAGGTCTGGTTCGCGGTTGCAGCGCGCGGATCTGTTGCGGCAGTCCTTGCGCGCGGGCAGTTGGACCGTGGCAGCGGCTTTGGTTCTTGCCGTTGCGCTCAACCTCGACCTTGGTCTCGATCTCACCGAGGAGCATGAATTCACGTTGCACCCGGAGACACGCGCCGTTGCGGCCTCAGCCCCCGATGGCACGCACATCGATTTCTACTGGAGCGCATCGAATGCCGAGGTGCCGGCGGCGATCCGGGAGCATGCCGCCCGCGTCGGCCGGCTACTGCGACGCATCGCCGGAGATTCGGGCGGGCTTATTTCGCTGAGCATGCACGATCCAGCTCCCGACACGCAGACTGAAGACGAAGCACGGCTCAAGGGTGTCGAAAGCGTTTCGCTGTCGTCAGGTGGGAATTTCATGCTCGGCGCGTCGTTCACGCATGGCAAGCGTGAGACGGCGATCGCCTATTTCGCTCCGGACCGCGCACCTGTCATGGAGTACGATATCGCCGTGATCCTCGCTGGCCTCGCGCGGACCAAAATACCGCGGATCGGAATCATCTCGCCGCTTCTCGCTCCCAGCAACACGAGCACTCCCCGAGCCGGTCTCTCGATCCTTGAAGAAATCAAGCGTCAGTACGACGTCGCCATCATCCCGCACTTTGCAGACACGCTGCCCGACGGGCTCGACGCACTCGTGGTGATAGACGCGACCATCCTCAAGCCGGAGATGCTGCAGGCGATCGACCGACACGTCATGGCCGGACGGGGGCTGGTGGTGATGCTTGATCCTTTCGTCCGGTTCAACGCCGGCTCAAACCTGGTCAACCCGGAACCGGGCTCGGAGATCAACGACATCTCCGACCTGCTGGCAGCCTACGGTCTGCGCTACGAGGGAAAGGAGGTCGTCGGCGATGTTTCTCTGGCTTCGACCGTGGGGGCTGGCGACCAACGCTTCCTCTATCCATTCTGGCTGCGCCTCCGCAGACCGCAGTTTTCCGCCACCCACCCGGCCGTTGCCAGCCTTAACGAGCTGGCATTCGCCGAGGCCGGCGCGTTCACGCTTTTGGCGCCAGCGCGCGCGACAGCCCTGGTGACGACTACGGAGAAATCCGGTACACTGCCGCGGGGCGCGTTCAAGGACGGCGATCCACAGACCCTGTCGTCGCAGCTGAAGGCCGAAGGCGGTGCGCGCGTTATCGTTGCGGAAGTCTCCGGGCATGTTCGAAGCGCATACCAAGCCGCGTCGGCCGGTTCCCGCAATGGATCGGCCGAAACGAACTCCGCGCGCATCTTCGCCATTGCCGACGTAGATTGGATCTTCGACCCGCTCACGCTTACCGGCGGCAGCGAGGGGCGCCAGCTCTCGCGTCCGCTGAACGACAACATCGCGGCCTTTTCAAATCTGTTGGAAGCCGCAGCAGGACGAAGCGGTCTGGCGGGCATCCGCTCGCGCGGTCAGCTCACGCGGCCGTTCGTGCGCGTCTCGCAGATGCTGTCGGAGGCACAAGAACGCTATCGCGAGAAAGAAACGGAGCTGCTCGGGCGGATAGGCCGGGTCGAGGACAACGTTCGAAAGGTGCTTGAGATCTCGGGCGCGAAAAAGCTCTCCGAGCTTCCGGAGAATATTCAGAGCAAGGTGACGGAGCTGAGGCGGGCGCTGCTGCCTTATCGCAGGGAACTTCGTGCGCTCAGGCAACAGATGCGTGAGGATGTCGAAAGCCTGGGGTGGCGACTCACGCTGCTCAACCTGCTTGCAGGGCCGCTGCTCGTGTTCCTGTTGGCGGTTGCGACGGGCGCCTGGCGCCGCCGTTCGTCCGAATTGTGCCTTTCGCGACTTGACGCGTGAAAACGAGCGTTTTTTTTGCACTGCACACGCAGAATATCCCAGTGCAATTCTGGCGTACCGACGGCAATTCAACCAAGGCCGGAACTCGTCTGGACAATCATAATCGGATTCTATTGAGCGATAGCCCGAAACTGCTTGTGTCAATGCGGACCGACGATACCCTTCAACACTGACCAATTTTACGTTCACAACAAGCCGTTCGGGAGTGGTGGTCAGTTCCAAACCCGACCGTCAGGCTCATGAGCGATGCGCGTCTGCCGACCTGGGCGCGTGTTCATAGATGGTGGTTCGCGTGTTCGGCGCAGTTGCGCGGCGGGCCGTGTGCTATCGAATGTGGATTGCCCTGTATGCAATGAACCGCTCGGTCTATGTGGGGCGGAAGCAGGGAAGGGTGCATTTTTGCATGCGAGCAACCAGTCTCGCGCCATGAATGACACCCGGGGGAGACGGCATCGCAAGAATGCCGCTCCGAGCGCGGAGGATGCACGGAACGGCAGATTTCGTCTCGTGCCGAACCGAAGTACTCCTCGCAATCATTGCGGACCTAGATACCATTCGGGAGGAATTCAACACATGGATCACCGCAAACCAACGAGGCGCGCGGGCGAAGGCGTTGCGTCCGAAACGCATGACGCACCAGGCTCGCAGGCACGCAGAAACTTCCTCAAAGGAGGTCTCGTGTTTGCCGGAGCGGCCGCCGGCACAAGCTTGCAAGCTCACGCGGAAAAGCTAGCAATCCCTGAGTCCAACAAGGAGATGGGCCGGGAGATGGAACTCAAGGCGTATGGAATGCCCTCCAAGTACGAGGCGCACGTCACACGCAACCGCAGCGACGTCCTCGTCAACAAGCAGAAGTGGTCCGACTGGAGCATGACGCCGATCCAGGACCAGATCGGCATCATCACTCCCAACGGCCTTGTCTATGAGCGCCATCACGCTGGCGTACCCGACATCGATCCTGCCAAGCACATGCTCGTGGTACACGGCATGGTCAAGCAGCCGATGAAGTTCACGATGGACGACATCCTGCGGCTTCCGGCGGTGTCGCGGTTCCATTTCATGGAATGCTCGGGCAACGGCCTCACGGATTGGAAGGCACCCAAGTCAAAGACCGTGCAGCAGACACACGGCCTGTTGAGCTGCGCACAATGGACTGGCGTTCCGATGTCCTGGCTGTTGGAGCGTGCAGGAGTGGCAGACGGTGCGAAATGGCTGCTGTTCGAGGGGGCTGACGGCGCTGCGCACGCTCGCTCGATTCCGATCGACAAGGCCATGAACGACACGCTCGTGGTCTACGGCATGAATGGCGAGATGCTGCGGCCGGAGAACGGCTATCCGCTTCGCGCATTCATCCCCGGATGGGAAGGCAATGTCTCTGTGAAGTGGCTGCGCCGAATCAAGGTATCCGACAAGCCGTGGCACCTGCGCAGCGAAACGGCGCGCTACACCGATCCGATGCCGAACGGCAAGTGGCGCCAGTTCAGCATGGTCATGGAGTGCAAGTCGGTCATCACCAAGCCGTCGGGCGGTATGAAGTTGAAATATGGGCCCGGGGTCTACGAGATCGAGGGCTTTGCATGGTCCGGCAACGGCAGCATCAAGCACGTCGACGTGACCACCGACGGCGGCAAGACCTGGCAGGAGGCGAAGCTCGAAGAGCCGGTGCTCGACCGCTGCCTCACGCGGTTCCGTTATCTGTGGAACTGGGATGGGGGGCCGGCCAAGATCGCCAGCCGCGCGGTGGACAGTACCGGTTATGTTCAGCCGACGGTCGCCGACATCGAGAAGGTGCGCGCACTCACAGGTTTCGTCCAGCATCACAATGCGATCTTCCCTTGGTCGATCGATGCTTCCGGGGAGGTGGCCAATGCGATTGCTTGATGTGAAACGTACAGCTGCCGGCGCATTCGCCGTGGCGATGATCGCCGGTTTCGGAGCCTCCTCGGCCCAAGCGCTCTCACAAGCCGACTTCAAGGTGGGCGCGCCTGTCACTGCCGAGGAGATCGCACCGTGGGATATCGATATCTCGACTTCCGACGGCAAGGGGCTGCCCGCAGGTAAGGGCAGTGTCGCCGAAGGTGAAAAGGTCTTCGCGGAAAAATGCGTCTCCTGCCACGGCGAAAAGGCTGCCGGCGGGTCGATGTACGGCTCGATGGTGGGGGGCGTCGGTTCGTTCATGACCGACAAACGCAAGCTGACGCCGGGCAGCATGTATCCCTACGCGCCGATCCTGTTCGACTACATCCGCCGCGCGATGCCGATGACGGCACCGGAAAGCCTAACCAACGACGAAGTCTATGCGCTTTCGGCGTACATCCTGAACCTCAATGAGTTGGTGCCGGCCGACGCAGTGCTGGATGCCAAATCGCTCACGGCAATCAAAATGCCCAACCGTGACGGCTTCATCCTCGACGACCGGCCCGACACCAAAGCCGAGCGGTGCATGAAGGACTGCAAGCCGATCAAGGAGTAGACCGAGCGACAATCATTGATGGCGCGAAACATGGAATAGAATCAGCCATTATTGATCGAATACATCTGCTAAACGGAGACGCCCGGCAAAGTCTTTTGCCGGGCGTCGCGTTTTATTTTGGGTGCGACGAAATATTCTTTTGAATCCCTGGTTCAGGTTGATTTCTATCAAGTCGGATTTTGCTGCGCCTTTTAGACTGCATCTATTGAATAGCGATCGAGTTTCTCCCGCCACGTCAGCGCCATGCGTGCGCTGCTCCAGAGCGGAGACCGGAAGCACAATAACCAGTCAGAGGAGACTGTCATGTCGACCGAACAAACCCTTCAGCGCTGCGGCTCGCCGGCCTGCAAATCAGCAGTTCCAGGCGGGTGCTCGGATTGCACACTGGCCTATGATTGCGCGCGTGCATCGGGTGGCGTGCCGCTCGCGTGGCCGCTGGTGGCTCTTCTGCTGGTTGGCATTGTGACGCTCGTCGTCGGCAGCTTCGCCGGCTGAGCCCTGCGGCGGCAACGGCGCGGTTGAACGGCCAGCCACGTTGGTGCCGCCCTCAGCGGAACACAAACACCTTCCCGAAGGTCGACTTTGCTCCGGAACGCTCGGCGGCTCCGGAGCTTTTTCATATCCAGCCTGAATGGCTCTAGCCAAATATTGTTGGTGGGGCGCAAAAAAAGACCTGCGCTACGACACAGGGCACGTCGTGAGCGCAGGTTTTGAAAGACGTCTGCCTCCGCCAAGTTTGGTGGCGGCAATTTTTGCGACTGATCAGCTCGCCTTCTTCTTACCGGATTTGATCTCGTCGATTTTGCGCTCCCACTTCATCGCCTTGGCGAACTCCAGGGCTTCGTCATCCGCCATGTTGATCGTCTCCTTCGGACCCGGATAGTCGCGGTCGACGACGTCCTTCATGTAGCGCGAGATCACGTCCTCCATTATCGGGATCAGGTCGGTATAGATGCGCGAATGCTTCGGCACATGCTCTTCCCACAGGTGGAACAGGTCGGAGGAGATGATGTGCACGCCGTCGGCGCGATTGCCGGCTCCGAGGCTGATGATGGGGATGGGTAGCGTCTCTGCCAGATACTCGGCGACTTCGGAGGTCGTGACCTCGCACAGGATCGAGAAGCAGCCCGCGTCATACATCGCCTTGGCGTCGTCGATCAGTTCCTGCGCACGCTTGGCGGTCTTGCCCTGGGCGATGAAGCCACCCAGCTGCGGCATACGCATCGGGGTGATGCCGATGTGGCCCTGGACCGGGACGCCGGCGTTGACGATCGCTTCGATGTTGGGTGCGTGGTGGCGGTTGCCCTCGCACTTCATCACTTCGGCGTTCGCTTCGTGCACGAAGCGGCCGGCGTTCTCGATCGCCTGCTCCTTGGAGACATGGAAGCTCCAATAGGGCATGTCGACCATGCGCAGGCCGTACTTGGAGCCGCGGTCGATCGCCTGCGACATCAGCATGACTTCCTGGAAGCTGACCGTCACAGTGCTCTGGTGACCGAAGAGAATCATTCCGCCGGTATCGGAAACGCACAGGATGTCCATGCCCAACCGGTCCGCAACCACGGCGGTACGATAGTCATACGCGGCGAGCTGGGTAATCGGCTCGCCCTTCTTCTTCTTCGCCATCAGAGTGTTGATGGTTACTTTCTTGCGTTTCGCCTGCTCCGCCATGGCGCTTCTCCCAGAAACTTCCTGATTTGGTTTGTCTTATGCGATGCGGGACTGCCCTGGAACATGTCGTCGGACGCGCATCCAGCCGCTGCACAATGGGCGTTGTGGAGGGGTGCCAAGTCAAATGAGCAGAAGCTATGAGGCGTTCGCTTCAACCTATGACCCGGCGCCTTGTATCAGCTCCAGGGCTCACGCGGGCGGCGCTTTTCGGGATCGTAGTAGGGGCGCGCCACGAGTTCGATGCCGCGGAAGGTATTGGTAGGATCGTGTAGCGCGACCGCCCTTTGACGCTCACTGTGCACATAACCCAGCCCCAGAACTCCACCGGAGGCGATGCTGTTGCATGCGGAGGTGACGATCAGCTCGTCGTCCCTTTGCGGACGGCGCAAGTCGGTTTGCGGCTGAAACAGGTCAACGCTCGCATTTGTTGCGCCGCGAAACGCAACAAGTCTCAACTCAGGGCATGGGATTTGGAGATTGCTAGCGCCTTTGGAGGAGCCGTGAGCGAAATTGCCGAGACCGGCCTCGGCAGCCGTGACGGGCACGCGAAACTCGTTGGCAAAAAGGACGAATCCCGCCTCGATGCGCAGCATGTCTGCGGCAACGAAGCCGGCCGGGCGCGCGCGTGCAGCAAGCGTCTGCCAAATCAATTCAGAGTCATCCGCCGGCAGGATCAGCTCGAAGCCACGCTCTCCCGTATATCCGAGGCGGCCGATTCGCGCCGGAACGCTCCCGGCCAGCATGAAATCGTCAGTGGCATAGTAGGGGAGTGCTGCGAGACGCCGCTGCGCTTGCGGCGACAACAGCGGGCAAAGCGCATCGAGTGACCGAGGTCCCTGCACCGCAAAAATTCTCGTTTGAGCGGTGAGATCGCGCACGTCTGTCATGGGGTCGCCAGACGAGGCCGCGGCGAGGTCGCCAATATCAACAGGGCGACCGCTCATAACCTCCCAACTCTGACTGCCAATGCGCCAGACCGTCAGATCGGCGGCGAGGTAGCCCTCCGGCGTCTCGCGAACGGCATAACGTATGCGGCCGACCGGCAGATCGGCGATCTGCCGCCGCGTCAGCTTCCCTATCGCGTCGACCGCACCGGGACCGGTGACGATGGCGCGAGACATGAATGAGAAATCGAACAGAGCCGCCGTCGTGCGACAGGCGACGGCCTCGGCTAGCGGGTCGCCAAAATCGGCTATGATGGCAACTGGATCGAAGCCCATTACCGCCTCGTGAACCAACCGGGTCACCGCAGAAGTCCTACCGCCAGCTTCGCCAGAATGGTTCCGCCGACGAGCGCAAGCAGAATGGCAACAATGCGACGCAACATTTCCCGTGGTAGCACGTGAGCAAGCCAGGCACCGCCCCAGGTGCCGAAGACGATGCCCAGACCGATGATCAAACCCAGGGAGACGTGGAGCGTCTCGGCGTAGTAGTTGCCTGCGGTGGCCAGCACGGCAATCGGCAACTGAATTGCCTGAGCCAAGCCGATGGCGGTCAGCACCGGCACATGCACCCACATCAAGATGGGGATCAAAACGAGCGGGCCGCCGGTTCCCGTGAGTGCGGAAAGAAAGCCCGTCACACCGCCTGCCATCGCAAGATAGGCATTGGAAACTTCCTTGCCGGTCCCATCGGCAGGGGGTGGCTTGCCGCGCAGGGCCTGGATGCCGGAGCCGGCCGTCAGCAATGCAATGATAAGCTCAAGGAGGCGCGCGGGGGCAGCGTTGACGGCCAGCGCGCCGGCCAGCGCCGACGGCATCGCGGCCAGCCAAAGCGGCATTGTCATGCTCCATCGAATTGATTTCTTGCGCGCAAACGCGAGCGTGCCGACGGCCCCCGAGAGCAGATAGGCGAACATGGCCGCGGCAATTGCAAACTTGATTGGGATGCCCGCCAGATAGACCAAAGCGGGCACGAGGATCACTCCACCCACACCGACGCAACCGATCAGCCCGCCGGCAATCAACCCGAAACCGCCGTAGAGCAGCAATTCAGCAAAAGTCATGACCCGTCCCACGCTCCCGCCGCGTGGTCTCCCCGATGTGACGCGGACCCCCTGCACAAGACAGGTCGCGACAAGCCTGGAGGCTGGCGTGACCTGATGCCGATCAGTTTCGCAAGTAGGAGAGTCGTGCGCCAGTGGAGCGCGAAATCGTTCTGCCTAACAATGCATAGGCAATATCTATGATCGATAGCGCCATACAAACTGGCCAACCTCATAGCTATTCGCTATATTTGACTTTAGTCAAACGCTCCGCGGCGGATTGCCACAATCGAATTGTGCTCGCGCCACCGGGCTTCGGCCGGTTTTCGTCCAATACGCGAGGTGCACCGTGTTTCTCAGGCAGTTCAAATATCTGGTTGCGGTTGTGGAGGAAGAGCACTTCGGGCGAGCAGCGTCGCGCTGCTGCGTCACGCAGCCGAGCCTTTCGAGCGGCATCAAGCAACTCGAGCTGGAACTTGGCGTTCCCATTTTCCTGCGCGGACGCGGGCAACGATTCCACGGCCTGACTGCGGAGGGAGAGCGCGTCACGAACTGGGCGCGGCGCATTATCTCACACTGCGATGCGATGAAAGACGAGATCAAGTCGATGCAGAAGAACCTGCACGGCTCGCTTCGCATGGGCGCAATGCCCTCCATGTCGCCAGTTCTGCCGGTACTCCTGCAGATGGTGCGCGACGAACATCCAGGCGTTCTCATCGACGTTCACTTCATCGGCAACGAGGCGATGAAGCTCGGTCTCGATAATTTCACACTCGATTGCGCCTTGACCTACATCGAGCGCGCGGATCTCGGCCGCCGCAATGTGATGCCGATCTATACCGAAAAGCTCAGCCTGCTGGTGCCGGATATAGCGCGGTTCGCGGATCGTACCGAGATCACATGGCAGGAAGCAGCAACACTGCCCCTTGCGCTTCTGCGCCCCAGCATGCACGAGCGTCGCTTCGTCGATCGGGTCTTCAAGAAGGTCGGCGCCACTCCGAACCCGAAGGTGGAATCGGAATCAATTCTTCATCTAATGTTCCAGGTGCAGTTCACCGAGCTATGCACGATCATCCCGACGCATTTCAGGCATATGCCGGGCCTCCACACAGGCACCAAGGCGCTGGACCTGATCGATCCCGTCATGAGCCAGGAAGTGGGTCTGTTCTGGGCCGAGGGTGAGACGGTGATGCCGATGGCCGGCGTCATGGTCAATGTTGCCAAGCAGCTTCAGAAGACTGGCGAACTGCGACGGCTCCTTGGCGAAAACATCGAGTCGGAGAAGCCTCAGAAGCCTCGCGTGGCCAAGAGTTCCGGCGCCAAACAGAAGGACGAGCGCAGGATGCAAAAGCAAAGTGCGTGACGACGCATCCGCTTTTGAACGTCGTAAAAAAAATGACGCCGCCCAATGGGACGGCGTCTTTTTCTTATTCTGGCCGAAGCAGCTCGAGGCCAACTGGTGGTTCTACGGGCCAGCCATCCGACGAACCGGGCGGCCACCTCTTGAGAAACAAGATTGAATCCACCTGAGCGTGAATGGCACCAGCTGAAGTTCGCAGCGGTTTTGCGCGATATGCAGTGGGATCTCTCAAGAACTGCGGCTCGCGCCTCAGCCGGAAAGCTTGCGCTTCAAGTCCTGGACGATTTTTCCAAGCGCGCCGGCCGCGGCATCCACGTCCATGTCGGCGTTGGCGACATCGCGAAGCGACAGCACGCACTCACGCGCAAAACTCGCCGTTTGGGCCTGCTGCTCAGTACCAACGAAGAAATAGGGCTCCGGGCGCACGCCATCTCCAGGAGCGATGCCAATGCGAAGCCGCTTCGATCCGCTGCCCGGCGGCAGGCCTATCTCGAAGCCAATCTGGAATGGCTCGGGCCAGCACGACAACTGCGCATCTGCCGCAACGCTGCCATCCAGGGTATTGCGCAAGGCCTGAATGACCGCGGTGCCTGTGCGGAAGCTCTGATCGATCACGCTGAGTTCGTGCCTATAGGCTTCGGCCTCAAAGTCCTCGCTGTCGCCGGTCATCAGATCGTTGGCTGCGTAGGGAAGGGATTTGGTGTAGCGGCTACGATCGATGCCGCGATGGAGCAGCTCGACGAGCACCCACGCTTCGACGTGTGCGGGCGTGCGCTCCTCGAAGCCGAGCGTATGCGGCACCGGCTTGTCGCCCTCACGGAACTGCATCTCAAGCGGCCCGACCCGCAATTCCACCGAATAGTCGTCGAGGAACGGCTTGGTCTGGATGACGCCCTCGCGAGCGTTCCAAAGCAGACGCGTATGGGCGTTGCCGTCCTCCGGCTCGATGTAGCTGTTGGCGAAGCGAACCAGCCAATGAACCGCGTTATGCGCCTGGCGGCGAGCTGCGGAGAGCTTTCCGTTCTCGATCTCGTTGAACTTCGGCCACTCTATGGTTGCCATCGACATTGCACTCCTCAAGCTTTCTCAAGCATTGTTCAGGCTTCACCGGCACTCACTACGGTAGCTGCAAGCCATCGTGGCAGCTTCCCCCACTTGCGACATTTTCCGATATTGTCGCAGATTGTTCCAGTGCTGCGGCACCCCCGTGTGAAGACGACGCGGAGGGGGTACAAACAGTATCCGCCCAACACCGCTCCAGGGACCCATCTGGCTCCCCACGCGTCGCCTCAAGCAGCCCCTGCAATGGCAATGCGGCCGCAGAGAGCATTGCTGCCTTCGACGACGGTGCTTGCGTCAGGCTGGTCGAGGCATGACGAAAGCCGAACATGTCCCTTTAGGATCCAAATCCGGTCTGGAAGAAAGCTTGCCGCTGACAAGACGACCGTAAGCCCGGACGCGGTCTACCAAAATTAAGGTGCCCGGTCGCCCCTTCCATGTAAATTTTGTTTGGCCTATCACGGAATTGAACGAACTTGCCTTGACGGCAACGGGCGGCGGTCCGACCTTACGGCTACCCCTGGATTCATAAGCGGACGCGCTGGCAGCGGACGGCCCGAAGGGGTTTCTCGCCAACGCATAACTTTGGAAGGGGAGCGCTCATGCAGGAAATGCACGCAGCCGGCGGGTGCCTTTGCGGCGCCATCCGTTACCGGATAGATGGCCCGGTGATGGCCTCGGCGGCCTGCCACTGCCGTCACTGCCAATACATCAGCGGTGGGGCGCCAGCCTATGTTTTCGTGGTGGGCAAGAAATCGATCGAGATCACGAAGGGCATGCCGGCGCATTACGACAACGATTCTGACAGCGGTAACCGGAGGCGTCGCTATTTCTGCAGCACCTGCGGCACGCCCTTGTTCGCTGAGGACAACGCCTTCCCGGACATCGTCAGTGTAAAGGCGGGTAGTCTGGACGACCCCGCGCTCTACAAGCCGATGGCGCAATTCTGGGTTTCGTCCGCGCCGGTCTGGCATCCCATCAATCCTGATCTGCCCCAATTCGAAAAGGGACCTAAATAGAGCCCACTCAACTGCCGAAGTTGATCCTTCTCGGAAGTGCGCCATTGTCTGCCGGCTCGCGACACTGTCGCGTGCGTGAACTTGCCTGCCGCGCCGCCTGGATCGTTTCAATGTTTCATCGATCACACAAACGATCCGGTCGTCGGTCCTGAGCATGTTTTCTGAGCGCAAGCCGCTCCGCACGTCGACCAAACATGCCTCTCGACTCTGGCACGTGCCGGCAATCGCAGATAGGGCTCGCCCCAGCCGGCCGACCGCTGTATCGCTGGGCCCAACCTTCCTGCGACAGGGTACGCACAACAGATGGCCAGTGACATCAACTTCAAGACCGGCATGGAGTTCAGCTACGGCGTTCCATCAACGCTTCGGCCAGGCGTCGTGCGGTTGGTGTGCGAAAATCCTGGCCCGTTCACCTTCAAGGGAACCAACACCTATCTCGTCGGCTCGACCGAACTTGCCGTCATTGATCCTGGCCCCCGCGACGACAAGCACGTCGCCGATATACTCGAGGCGGCCGGCGGGCGGCCCATCTCGCACATCCTCATTACGCATACCCATCGCGACCATGTCGACAACACGGACGCGCTGAAACAAGCCACGGGAGCCATCACATGCGGCTTCCGGCGCACGGGCGCGGCGCGCGGCAACATCGAGCGCAGCCCTTCGGGAACGGAATTCGTCGACATCGACTTCAACCCGGACATCGAGCTTGCGCATGGAGACGAGATCCAGGGCGCGGGCTGGGCACTCTCGGCGATCCATACGCCAGGGCATGCGCCGGACCACATCTGCTATGCGCTCAAAGGGCGCGACATCATCTTCTCGGGCGATCACGTGATGGCCTGGAATACCACAGTCGTGGCGCCACCCGAGGGTCGGATGGCCGATTATCTCGCGTCGCTGCAATTGCTGCTGGAACGCGACGAGAGTCTCTATCTGCCCGGCCACGGCGGGCGCATCGAGGACGCAACGCGGATGGTGAAGGCCTATCTTCTACACCGGCGCTGGCGCGAGCAGGCGATAATGGCAGCGATCCGGGAGGGTCGGCAGACCGTGCGCGAGGTGGCTTCGCTGATTTATGACAACCTCGACCCGAAGCTGCACACCGCTGCGCTGCTTTCGGTCATGGCGCACGTGGAGCACTTGATCGAGCGAGAGATCATTACCGGCGAGGGACCTCTCTCTTTCGATCAGCGTCTTTCCGCGCGCTAGGCTTCGCGTCGCCGCGATTGCGCTTTCGACGGTTTTCTGCCGCTCCGGGGATCGTCGACTCCAGTCTGGCGACAATCTCCCGCATCATTTCGCGCACACGCTCGACATTGCGGCCCAGATCGTGGCGGCCGTAGCGCGAGGCTGAGCGAATATCGATGCGTGATCCGGCTTCGCTGCCCGTCACGCGCACGGCAACGTCATCGCTGAAGCCCATGACAAGGGTGCGGTCCACCGCCTCCAGGCTGCCCTCCCCGTTCTGCTCATCCGGTGGCGTCTCGCGAACGATGCGCATGCGCAAGCGGCGAACGGAATTTACGACCAGATCGAACGTTTCCTCGACCGATCGATTGACGAGCATCGGCTTCAGATCAGGATAGGCCTTGCGCTGTCGTTCAGCGAACGCCGGCTTGTATTTGGTGCCGTTGGCCGCCGGACCGGACCTTGCGTCGGCAAGCGTGACGAAACGCGGCGGATCCGCTGTGTCCGTCGTTACATCGTTGAGCATCGGCAGGCGCTTGAAATCCGCATAGAACGATAGCGGCCACGCGATCATGCCGAGGCCAATGGCGATGGCGATGACAATGCGGGCAACGCCGGTACCGCCGTTGCGCCAGATCCGTACGGATGCGAAGAGCGCCTGCACCAACCCCAACATCGCGCCACCGAAGGCAACGAGCAGCAGCGACAGCAACACGGGCGTCGACATGCCGAAGAAGCGATGGCCGACGACGGCGACAATCGCGAGCACCAGTGAGAATAGCGCTATGCGGCCGGTCCAGCGGACGAGCGCCGGGGCGCCTTCGACCTTCGCAAGCGTCATCGTACCGCCACTACGCCAAAAAGGGTGGGTGCCAGCGCAACCTGCGTGCCCACGTCGAAAACGGGACGACCTATCCAAACCAACTCAACGCGCGGGCTGCCGCGTCCTTGTGCAAGGCTCAGAATTGCGCTGAATTTTCTGCCGATAACGTGCATCGCTCATCAGTGCCGGGGCTGAATTCGCGCGGATCATACCCGAGAATCAGACAAAAAATAGAGGACGTTGGTTCTCAGCGGAGGGATCGCGAAGGGGGTGGGCCCGTACAGTGCAAATGCGGCCACACTGGCCAGACCAATCAGGCGCCTGCATGCCAGCGTCACCGGCTTCCTGTTTGCCCTTGCACTTCTCGCGCTCAGCGATGCTTCGCCGCTGCGGGCGCAAACCGCAGACCCAGGCACGCCGTTACCCGATCCGCCTTACCGTGGCGACGTCGAGTTGCCACGACATTTCGATCCCGAGCCTTCGAGCAGCTCAGACCCAGCAGAGCCTGGACCAACCGTTCCAAGGCGATTCGGCCGGCCACCGCCTGTGCCCGTCTGGCCGCTAAAGGTCGTGAGTTGGTCGCTCGACGAAGCGAGTGCGGCCGGCGCCATCGAAATACAGCCGACACCGCAGCGCGTGTGGCGCCATACATTCGGTGCGGAGCGTCGACAGCCGTCGCGGGCGAACTTCGACGTTGAAAACCTCGATGCCGATATCGTGTTGCTGCAGGGCGTGCGTCTCATCGCCCACGCGCGGCTCTTGTTCCCGCCCAGGGACTGGCGCGTGATCCATTCGCGACAGATATATCGGCCGGTTCTCGCACCGCGCGGTGCGGGACCCGGCTGGGGAGATGCGGAGCGCACCGGCACGACGGCGATGGCGTTCAGGTTTCGGCGCGGTGTTCGCATTGTCGGGCAGTACCTGATCCCCGACACGGCCCAGCCTTCCAGCGAGCCTGGCGGGCCACCCGAGACTCCGGCAGCCTTGGCGATTCGGCTGCTTGTCGATCGCACGTTCCTGTGGGTGGTTTCCGCGGACCTGCCGCGTGCTTGCGCCGGATCAGGCGAGCCGGACGATGCGGCGGTGCGCGCGTGCATGGCACTCAAAGGTTGGGTTTCTTCACGGCAGAACGAACTTGTGTTGGTCGGCGGCCCCAATGCGGTTTCGGCGGTGGCCGCTAGCAAGACTCAGGTGGGCGATGCGAAATGCCCTCGCCAAGCAATTGCAGCCGTTCCTTCGACGCGAGGCTCGCCTTTGCAGAAGTTTCCCGCTTCGGGGGATGTCATACCGCCGGTGGACACGATTGCCGCGCACAATGGGACGGCGACGGGATGTCTCGCCCGGCTCGAACTCAGTAAGCCACTTCAAACGCCTTGAGATCTATCTGCGCGGGACCGATGCGATTGCATCAGGGGTAAAGTCGCAGGCGTTGCCATGGCGAAGCCGCATCCTTCCTGCGAAAGACGACGCGGTCGTGTAGACGGAACGGCCGATCGTGCCAGAACTCCATCTCCACGGGGGTCACGCGAAAGCCCGACCAATGTGGCGGGCGCGGGATCTCGCCGATGGGATAGCGCGCGGCCACCAACGCCACTTTCTTCTCCAGCGCAAACCGGCTTTCCAGTGGGCGCGACTGGTCCGATGCCCAGGCACCGATGCGCGACTGGCGGTGACGCGACTGGTAATAGGCGTCAGCTTCGGCCTCATTCACTGGCGTCACGTAGCCCCGCACGCGCACTTGCCGGCGCAGCGACTTCCAGTGAAACAGCAGCGCGGCCTGCGCATTGGCCTTCAACTCCTGCCCCTTGGCGCTCTGAAGATTGGTGTAAAAGACGAAACCGCGATCATTGCGGCCTTCCACGTCGACGCCCTTGAGAAGAACCATGCGCACGTTGGGCATGCCAGAGCTGTCGGCGGTGGCCAAGGCCATGGCGTTGGGGTCATTGGGCTCGCGTTCCTCGGCGATGGCCAACCACTCGGCGAACAGCTCAAAAGGGTCTTCAGCGGTGATGAAGTCGGCGGCCTGGGGCGTGGCCGCATAACCCGGATCGCCGGCATCCGACTGATCTGTCACTTGCTCATCCTCGATCATCGGCGCGAGCCCGCGCCGTCGCTTTCCAAATCGATCACGCGCGCCACGACGGCGGTTGTTTAGAGCCTATTAACCTTAACACGCCAATCTTGGAAGCGATCCTCGACGTTGCCTTGGATCGGTTTCGTGTCTGCGTTGTTCCAGTTCGCGTGGTGTGTGATGCGTACCAATAGTTCGATGTTCTCGCTGGCGGCATGCGCCGCGACAGCGACTTTTTTTGTGGCCGCGGTCATCATGATCCCGGATTTCGCCCTGGCTGAAGATCCCGACAAGCAAACCGGCGGGGCGCAGTGCACCTGCCCGGAAAGCGGCAACAGCTCAGGCAAGATGTCGTCACGGCCGAAGTTCGCAGAACTTCCCGCCTCCAATGCCGGACTCGATCTCAGGGATGAGATCGCAGCGCTGGAGACTTTGCAGCTGGCACTCAGTGAAGTCGGTGATGGCTCGACTTATGTCTGGCACCGGTATCATGGGCGACTTTCCGGCGTCATCACGCCGACTACCTCCTTCAAGGACGACAACGGACAGATTTGCCGCCATGTCATCCTGGAGCTGACATCAGGCATCCGCTCGCAGCGTTCCGAAGGTATTGCCTGCCGTCTGCCAACGGGCCAGTGGCAAATGCAGGGCTGACGGCCTGCCACAGCATTGCGGCGGGCAAGCCGGTGCGCCGCCCTGCAGGACTGGGAGGCCTGTCAGGCATCCGGCCAGGGAGCGCCCATTGCGTATCATCCGACAGGCGCTCCGGTTTGCTCCCGTTTCCCGGGCCGGACCGGCGCCGCGCCTCGTGGTTGTGTGGGCCAGCCGACCGAGGCATCAGGCGCGCGCCGCTTGGAAGACCTTCGGACCGGGTGGATTTGGACAGATTGTCGTAGGGTCCCCAGCCAAAGTCAGAATGGCTCCGAGAACGAGCAAAGGGTGGGCCGCAGCCCGATTCCCAACGTGAAGCTATTGCGCTATTTTCCATAGGTTTTGCATTTGACGATTGCCGTGTCCCGCACCCACTCTCCGGAATGACCCAGAGCCAAAAACGGCTGTCCCAGCGGCCATCTGGACCGACCGGCCCTTTTGTGTAGGATGCGCGCCGAAGTCCGGTCTCAAGAAGACGTAAAACAGGGACAATAGCTGATGACTGCACCCGGGGCTCAGAGCGCCGCGGCCACCGGCACGCTTATGGCGGGCAAGCGCGGCCTGATCATGGGCGTTGCCAACAACCGATCTATCGCCTGGGGCATCGCCCAGGCCTGCGCTGCACAAGGCGCAGAAATCGCATTCACCTATCAGGGCGATGCGTTGAAGAAGCGCGTGGAGCCGCTGGCCAAGGAACTGGGCTCGGACATCGTTCTGCCGTGCGATGTAACCGATAGGGCTTCCATGGATGCGGTGTTCGACGCCATCAAGGAGAAATGGGGGCGCCTCGACTTCCTGGTGCACGCCATCGCCTACGCCGACAAGAACGAGCTGGATGGCCGCTACGTCGATACGAGCGAGGAGAACTTCTCCAAGTCGCTGCTTATCTCCTGTTATTCATTCACGGCTCTGGCCCAGCGCGCCGAAAAGCTGATGACGAACGGCGGCTCACTCATCACGCTCACGTACTACGGTGCGGAGAAGGTCATGCCGCACTACAACGTCATGGGTGTGGCGAAGGCGGCACTGGAAGCCAGCGTGCGCTATCTCGCCTCCGACCTCGGCCGGAACAACATCCGCGTCAATGCCATCTCGGCGGGCCCCATCAAGACGCTGGCGGCATCGGGCATCTCGGACTTCCGCTACATCCTGCGCTGGAACGAGTACAATTCGCCGATGCGCCGCACGGTCACCATCGAGGACGTCGGGGGGGCGGGTCTGTATCTCCTGTCGGACCTGTCGCGCGGCGTGACGGGCGAAGTGCATCACGTCGACTCGGGCTACCATGTGCAGGGCATGAAGAACGAAGACGCACCCGACATCAGCGTGGTCAAGGGCGATCCTGGTTGAGACCCCACCCAACGATCTACTTCATTCGCCACGGCGAGACCGATTGGAATGCGGCGCGCCGTTATCAGGGGCAGGCCGACGTACCGCTCAACGAAACGGGACGCGCCCAGGCGCGGCGGAACGGCCAAGCCCTGCGCGTCCTGTTGCCCGGCATCGCACAGGCGCATTTCGTCGCCAGCCCGCTCGGCCGGACGCTCGAGACCATGCGCATCGTGCGAAATGAGCTAGGGCTCGTTCCTGGCGACTTCAGCGTCGACCCGAGACTCATCGAGCTCAATTACGGTCATTGGGAGGGTCAGCTCGCCAGCGATCTGCCGTCAACCGATCCCGAGGGCTTGGCGGCGCGCGCGGCTGATCCCTACCACTGGAGGCCGCAGGGCGGTGAGAACTATCTCGATCTGACGCATCGCCTGGAATGCTGGCTGGCCGACCTGACGGGCCCCTCAGTGGTCGTTTCTCACGGCGGCGTAAGCAGGGCCCTACGCGGACTTCTCATCACCAACGTGCGACCCGAGGACATCGCGCTGCTCGACGTTCCCCAGGATCAAATCCTGCATTTCGAGGGCGGCGAGATCCGCTGGTTCTGAGCGGTTGTGCCGCCATTGCTCCATCGGCAGCAGCCGTGCCGGGGTGTGAGAAAGACGAAATTGGCCGATCCCTATGAATAGGGCGCCAAAAGAAGAAAGAGCCGGAGTAGCGGCTCTCCGGCTCTTTCCATTCTCGACGCCGAAAAAGTCTCGAGAGCAGTTGCTCAGACCAATCCGGAGACTTTTGGTTCAACGTCGTCAACGCATGTGCAAATGCTGGGAAGCATGTGCAAACGCAACGAATTGACCCGGTGGCGGTTCCTCCCGCGGTCCGTTCCGGTTGCTCCGGTTTAGGACTTGAGGTGAAACCGCTTGGCATGCGGGCTGGCGTGCCGATCAAACAACGTCATTGCCCACATCCGAATCGCACCGAGACATATGACTGTTATCCGGCGACAGGGCACATGTCATCCGCACACCGGGCGGAAGGCGCCTTGCGGAGGCCGGGATGCCCCCCTATGAGTGATTTGCACCACACACCTGCACCCGCGCGGTTGCCGCGAGGGCGACCGTCCCAGTAACGGTTCGCAGCATTTCTCCACTGTCTTTCCGAGACTTACGACGGCTCGCATGTCACATAACAGCTTCGGCCACCTGTTTCGCATCACCACCTGGGGCGAGAGCCACGGGCCCGCCATCGGCTGTGTCGTGGACGGCTGCCCACCGGGCATCCCGATCGAGGCGCACGAAATCCAGGCGTTTCTCGACAAGCGCAAGCCGGGCGGCTCGCGGTTCGTCACCCAGCGCAAGGAATCGGACACTGTAGAGATTCTGTCGGGCGTGTTCGCCGATGCGGACGGCCTGCAAGTCACGACGGGTACACCGATCTCCCTGTTCATCCGCAACGAGGACCAGCGCTCGAAGGACTATGGGGAGATCAAGGACAAGTTCAGACCGGGGCATGCGGACTTCACCTACATCGCCAAGTATGGCATCCGTGACTATCGCGGGGGCGGTCGTTCCTCTGCGCGCGAAACGGCGATGCGAGTCGCCGCGGGTGCGATCGCGCGTAAAGTGCTGTCGGGCGTCACCATTCGCGGTGCCCTCGTGCAAATGGGGCCGCTTGCGATCGACCGCGCGCGATGGGATTGGCGCCAGATCGACAAAAATCCGTTCTTCTGCCCCGATGAGGATGCCGCAAAAGCCTGGGAAGTGCATCTCGACCAGATCCGCAAGTCGGGATCGTCGATCGGCGCGGTCGTTGAAGTCGTCGCGGAGGGCGTGCCGGCGGGGCTTGGCGCACCGATCTACGGCAAACTCGATCAGGAGATCGCGTCAGCAATGATGAGCATCAACGCGGTGAAGGCGGTCGAGATCGGGGCCGGCATGGCGGCGGCGGCACTGACGGGCGAAGAGAATGCCGACGAAATCCGCATCGGCAAAGACGGAATGCCCTTGTTCATGTCCAATCATGCGGGCGGAATCCTCGGCGGCATATCGACGGGCCAGCCGATCGTCTGCCGTTTCGCCGTCAAACCAACCTCGTCGATCCTGACACCGAGGCGCACGATCGACGTAAGGGGCCATGAGACGGACGTCGCAACAAAGGGTCGGCACGACCCGTGCGTTGGTATCCGCGCCGTTCCGGTCGGCGAGGCCATGATGGCGCTCGTGCTGGCCGATCACCTGCTGCGGCACCGGGGCCAGATCGGCCCGGTGATGGAGCACAGCTAGATTGCGTTCATGTCTGATGGAAACACGAACACGATCCAGTCCATTGGTTTGAGCATGTTCTTCACGGTGAACCGCTGCACACTTCAGCTGAGCATGTTCTAAGAGAACCGCGTCGTCCGGGAACCCAAAGACGTATGGGCGAGGCATCGTCAGATCATTCAACTGGCCGGCTTTCGTTGCCAGCGGAGCGGCGCCGGAGTTTTCTCATCATCCGCAACAGCCAAGCGGGCCTGAAAAGTGCACGCCTCGCCGGCAACGTGGCGGGCGCGCTTGCAGCGCGGGGGGCGGTGACCAGCATCGTCGAAACCAAGAGTGCGGAGGAGGTGCGCGAGGCCTTGTACGAAGCTACGAACCTTGATGCGGTTGTCGCGGCCGGAGGCGACGGGACGGTTCGGGCACTGGCACTGACGCTCGAGGAGTTGGGGCTCGACCTTCCGATCGGGCTCATTCCCGCGGGTACCGGCAACGTGCTCGCCAACGAGGTGAGCCTGCCTCGCGACGCGACACTGCTCGCCGAGCTCCTCATCGGCGGCCCGTCGGGCGAGGTGCAGATGATGCAGGCCAACGGCGTACCGTTCCTGCTGATGGCGTCTTCGGGATTCGATGCGGAGGTGCTGCTTCGGCTTTCGGTACGACTGAAGCAGCGGATGGCGCGAGCGGCCTACGCGCTCCCGACACTCTCGGTGCTCGGTCAGACCGTTCCCACGCCCTTCGACGTCGTGATCGACGGCGTGCGGCACACGGCAACGTGGGTCATCGTCGCCAACGCGCGCACCTATGGCGGCAGCTTCAGGCTGGTCAGAGACGTATCCATCTTCGATGGCCGGCTGCAGGCCGTGCTGTTCAACGCGCGCACGCGGATAGGACGTCTGAAGGAGCTGTTGTGGCTTGCAACGGGGCACGCGGAGCGATGTGCGAGCGCATCAGTCATCGCCTGCAAGCGGGTGGACATTCTCGCCCCGCGGCACATGCCCAGCCAGATCGACGGCGACGGGCTGGGCTTTGGACCGGTGACGATCGGACCAACCGGCCGATCGCTTCGCCTGATCGTGCCGGCCGACGCACATTGAGGGCGGGAAACGAAAAAGCCGGAGTGGACGAGACCACTCCGGCATTCCGATCACTGATGGGGGATTTGGGCTGGCGGGCATTTGGCCCACCGTGATGCGTGCGGATCGGAAGCACGCGTTAGCTCATGAATATTTAATTGCAGAGAACGGTCGGCGCGGGTCGAGCCCTTCAGCTTCACCCGCGCCGAATTTCATCAGGGCAGCGCAACCTTGGCTGTGAAGACGAAGCGCTCGTCGCAAATTCCCTTATCCGCGCAGAAATCGGTTCCGTTGGAATCGGTGTCCCAGTAGCGGAAGTCGAAGGAAAACTTGTCGACCGCGAGTGTGAAACCTGCATTCCAATAGACGTAATCGAGGCCATCTCCGGCCGTGTCAAGGAACTGAGTCGTACCGATGAGGGCAGACACACTCGGCGTGACGGGACCAATCGCCCTGAATGTGTACCCCACGGTACCTTCGAGAGTGATGGTGTTGCCGGTTTCGAGCGTATAATCAGGCGACCAGAAGAGCGTTCCGCCGAGAGAGAAGTTATTCCACGTGCCGCTGGCACCAGCCTTGAGTTCTACGTAGTCAAGCTCAGGCCCCTGCCAACCGCCGTCGTTGGCACCTGGATACCAGTAGTAAATGACACCGAGATCGAAAGTAAGCGGACCCCACGTCGGCTTGATGCCGGCGTAAAAATCGACTTCCACGGTAGCGTCACCAGCCTGGTCATTGCCCGGATAGAAATCCACGCCAGATGCCCAGACACCGGTGTAAAACATACCGCAAGTAGCATCGACACCGCCCTGCGCGGCCGGATCTTCAAGGTTTTGCGAGAGGCCACGGAAAACGTAGTCGGACGTGGCGCCGATGTTCATGGAGAAGTCGCAGCGGCGCTTCGGCGCCTCGGCCGGAGCGTCTTTCACGGAACCACCGTCGCGGCGGCCGAACAGATCACCGGCGCTGGCTGGTGCAGCGAGTGCCACGGCCGACACCGCGGCAATGGCAGCCCCCAAAATCGTTTTGCTGGTCAGGAACGTCATGTTTCTTAGGTACCCCCGGTTTCGCGACCGCCCGGCCTTCCTGTCCGCCGCCCGTCCTTGCGGATCCGGCCAGCTTCCTTCCCGTGGAAGATCGATGCAGTGTGGCAGTTCTGAATCGATATCTGCTGACAACTACGAAAGCGGGAAAAGACGCGCTCCTTCAAGTAATTTGGCGAGATACGCGTGTGCTTGATGGAACATTGGTGCGCAACTGCAACGAATAGTCCGGACTGAACAGAATGCGGCCAAGACACGCCTAACATCGATGCAGGACCAAACTCTAATATTGAACTCAATTTGGGCAATTTGCCTATTTTATGGACGTTTTCTGCCTAATCTCGTCGACTCCGACTCTCGCATAACTGAATAAGTTGTGAGAGAAGACTGGCTGCCAATGGAAGTTCAGCCAAGGCTGCAACTTCTCGTGAAAGAACTCCGCTACCTGTCGCCTTCGACATTTGTCGTCCAGCCCGAGCGAAAAGCCGTCCCATGACGTTCCCAAACACCTCAGCGGCTTCCGGCGACAACCCGTCCGCCCGAACAGTACTCATAACGGGCGCTGCCAAGCGCATCGGGCGCGCCATCGCCGAGGATCTCGCCGGACACGGATGGCGGGTGGGGATCCATTATCGCAACTCTCGCTCCGAGGCAGAAAATCTCGTCGACCAAATCCGGTCTGCCGGAGGCCATGCGGTTGCCTTGAAGGGAGACCTGGCGAGTGCGGAGGATGTCGATGCACTCGTGCCGGCCTGTGTGGCCGCGTTGGGGCCCCCCTGCTGCCTTATCAATAATGCGTCCGAGTTCCGTCACGATACGTTGGACACGCTGACGCGGGATGCCTGGCACGTGCATCTCGACATCAACCTCAAGGCTCCAGTGTTCCTGGCGCAATCTATGGCCCGCCACTTGCCGGCCAGCTGCGAAGGCAACGTCATCAACATCATCGACCAAAGGGTCTGGAACCTGAAACCGGACTTCTTCTCCTACACGATCTCAAAGGCCGGGCTGTGGACCGCCACGCGCACGCTGGCGCAGGCACTGGCACCGCGCATCAGGGTCAACGCAATTGCGCCCGGCCCCGTACTGCGCTCCATCCACCAGACAGAAGCCGACTTCGCTGCGGAATGCGCCTCGACACTGATGGGCCGCGGGCCGAGCCCGACAGAGATCGCCGATGCGGTGCGCTTCATCATCGGCGCGCCGGCAATGACAGGACAGATGATCGCGCTCGACGGCGGCCAGCACCTGACCTGATCAGAACGCAACGCGGCAGGGGGCGTTCGCGGCGTACGTCGTGCAAGATCTCAGGTGCGACGCGCAGGTGCCTGACGTTGCATCTCAAATGCGGAAACACCAGAGTGCGCCGAGCCGACCGGCACACGAGGCGAAGCACGCGATTGCCACAATTCCTCCCCCTCCCCCTCCAACTCGTGCCGCATTGATGGGGCACCAATCGGTATCGGCGCGGGGGCGCCACTTTACCGAGCGTTAACCTTAACCGTTTAACGATAACGACCGTTTATCCGGGCGCGTTCGCGCGTCCGCTCATCGACGGTTGATGGGTGATGTCAATGACGTATCGCGTAATTTCTGCAGCCATGGTCGCTTCCGCATTGCTCAGCGTCCAGGCTTCGGCCGCATCGCTTCCGGCGATCAAAACCTCCTCGTCAAACACGGTTCCTGCCTGTGCGACGCCTGGCCGACTGATGGCCTTCGCACAGTCACGCAATTCGCGCATAGACCAGCGATTCGATGGGGCCGCAACCGAATACATGCGCCATGGCGAGGCGCTGAAGATCCGCTGGGACTATGCCTTCTTCCAGATGCTGGTGGAGACGGCGAACCTCTCGTTCGTGGGCGACGTGAAGCCGTCGCAGTATAATTTCGCGGGTCTCGGCGCGACAGGCGGCGGAGAACCGGGCGAGCGCTTCGACAACCTCTCCGATGGCGTCAAGGCTCATCTCCAGCACGTGCTCATGTATTCGGGCGAGCACATCGATAATCCCGTGGCAGAGCGCACACGAAAAGTGCAGGAGTGGGGCGTTCTGACGAAGTGGCAGCGCAGCATCCGCGGCCCGATGACATTCGCACAACTTACGCACCAATGGTCGCCGAAGGACCGGGGCTACGCACGCGACATCGGGGCAGTGGCGGACGTCTTCTACGAACGGTTCTGCGACAAGCCCGATCCTCGGCCCGAACTCGTCGCGGAAGCGCGCGGCGCTCGTGGTGTCAAGGTCGAAACCGCAGCAGCGATCGACGCCCAGGCGGATAGCGAGAGAGGCAAAGCCGTCGCCGAACGTGCGATCGCCGATGCCCGCGACACTAGTGGTCCGAATCGCTTCGGACTGGGTGCGGGCTCGTCCGGCGCAGCCCTGCAGAACATCAAGCCACAGGCAGGGGCTACGCGGCCGGCAGCGTTCACGGTGCTCAACGGTAGCGCCAATGAAACGAACAGTGCTGCCGCATCGCAATCCGCGGGCACGATCGAAACGGCTCTTGCGGCAGGCGCTGCGGCATCGGGCACCGCCACCTCTGCGCCCAACGCTTCAGCCTTACCTGCATCAGTCTGTCGCGTCTGGCAGGCAAGCTACGGAGGGCAGAAGGCCGTCATCATCAAGGCGATCGACAAGGGACAGACCAACTACACCGTGCTCGACGTCAACGAAGGGCGCGAGCAGCGGGAGGTCGCCGCCTACATCGCCGCCTATGCAAAGAACGGAACGTCGCTCGGCGAATTCCAGACATCGGGCAAAGCACTTTCCAAGGCCTTCGAGCTTTGTCCGGAGAGCTGATGCACGAGCACGACCGGCATGGCTTTGGCCTTGCCGGTCACCGCAATGGCACAACGCCCGCATGAGACGGGAATGACCTGCCCAAACAAAAAAATGAAATGCGGGTGCCGAGCAGCGCGACGTGCCGCGCCGCTGAAAAAACGGGGGGATGCGAATGAACCGGGCGCTCGTCGCGCCTGAAGCGAGCGAGGATCGCTCTCGATGCCCTCTTGGAAGATTCCGACCATGCAGCGTGCCTTGTTCTGTGGCGTGCAGGTAGGACCGGCCTCGCGTAGCGCGCGCTCGGCACTGCGCTGCGCGGCATCGGTCGGTTGTGCGATACTTGCGCTCTCCACAGGAACGGCGCTCGCCACCGCATCTCCTTCTGCGCGGCTGCCCGAAATCCGCATGCATCGCCAAAACGGCGTTCCTGCATGTGTGACGCCAGACCGACTCATGGCGTTCCTGCAAATGCGAAATGGACGACTTGCGCCGCGTTACCGTGACATCGCCAAGTGGTATCGCCATCATGGCGAGGCTTGGCGCGTCCGCTGGGATTTTGCGTTCTTCCAGATGGCGCTGGAAACCAACTTTCTCACCTATCGGCGCGCAAACGGCGATGCGGGCGACGTGCGGCCCGACCAAAACAACTTTGCCGGCATCGGCGCGACCGGCGGGGGTGTCGCAGGGGAGAGCTTTTCTGACGTCGGCACGGGCGTGCTTGCGCAGATCCAGCATCTCGTTGCCTATTCGGGTGAAAGGGTCGACCGCCCGGTTGCATCACGAACGGCGCTGAAACAGGACGATATCGTTGCGGCAATGCGGCGCCTCAACCGGCCCACACGTTTCTCGGACCTTGCGCGCCGCTGGGCTGCGGATGCGCGCTATGCCAACTCGATCGCTGCAATCGCGGAGAGCTTCCAGCGCAGCTTCTGCGAAGGCCCGGTGCACGAGCAGGCGGCGGGTGGCGGTGCGCAATCCTCGTTGCAGCCGCCGGCGCCGAGCCCGGCCGCCAAAGCGCGCGGCAGACTGATCGCCAGGACAATCTGGCGGCGCGGCGGCGCCTCGACGGGCACTCTCGCGGTCGTGCCGCCTCTGCCTCAACCGGCTGGGCAATCGTCCCTGCGTGCCCTTGCGGCGGCGAGCAACGCGGTTCCCGCGAGCCAATTGCTTTCGGGTTTGCAGAGCATGGCGAGGTCCATGAACCAGAACGTGAGCCAATGGCCAGGGGGGCCTGAGGCGGCACCGGCAATTATCGCTCCGCGGCCAAGACTGGCCGATCGCATTCCCAGGCTCGCCTCTCGGCAGTAGTGTGCCCAGCAAGGGGCTGCTAGATCGCGTTCATGCGTCCTGGAAAGACGCACACGATCCAGCCCTTCGTTTTGAGCATGTTCTTCATGCTGAAGCGCTGAACACTTCAGCTCAACATGCGCGCCTGTCCTTGAGCATGTTTTTCACGCTGAACCGCTGCACACTTCAGCTAAACACGTTCTCTTGTTTTGAGCATGTTCTTCACGCTGAACCGCTGCACACTTCAGCTAAACATGCGCTCGCGCTATTGCTGCGGAACGAGATATTTCAATGCCGCCGACGACAATGCTCCACCGATCACGCAGGGAATGCCGAACTCGACCTGTCCCATGGCGCTGGCGGCGACACATCCCAGCGCCAGTACCGTCTGACCAGCCTGGCCCCACCAGACGGTGTCGCGGCCAGATTGCGGCCCCTTCTGCTTCAGTTCGTCGATCGCCTTAAGCGCATCGTTCTTGATGCGCTTGACCTCGAAAGTCTCCGCCGCCTCTATGACGTCCGCCAGCGGCTTGCGCACGACCGCCGGCTGCGTGTTCATCTCTGCCTTCATGATGTCGCGCAGGTCCTTGTCGCGGGTCGCGTTCGTCGCAAGCGTCCATTTGGCCATCGAGCCAATGGTGAGCTTCTCGACGCTGTTGCGTTCGGCCGTCCAGGCAAGCGCGGAGACGATGCGCCGTGCGGGCTCGGTTTTGCCCGTTGCGAAATAAAGGCCCCAATTCACATCGACGGCGAAGGCGCCCGACTGCTCCGTCATCAGGCCGTCCAGCCGCGGTCCGTCTCGGTATAGAAAGCGCTCGATCAGCACCTTGCGGGCCGGCATGCGTTCGACGAACCGCATCATCAGATCGCGCCAGTCCGCGCGTTCCGAATAGGCGATCGCCTTGATCAGTATCACCTGATCCGCCGGGGGCATCGGAAACATCGCGGCGACAAGCTTATATGCGCCGTCTCCGCTATCGCCGATGACGCCGGCAAGGAAGCCGATATAGATGCCGCACTCCTCCGGCTCCCGCAACATCCCGAGCCTGCTCATCGCGTGGACCATTTCCGGCACGTGCCGTTGCGGCTTTTCCTCGCGATAGCCGCTGATGAAGGCCAGCACCTCTTCGGCCTTCTCGAATGTAACGGCATCTTTTGATTGACGCTTGCCGGCAGCGCGATGGTCCGGTGCCGCGCGAGCACCCGCGGCCCCGAGACTTCCCGCGGCGGGCAGTGTCGCAAGGAGGGCGCAAACGATGCCCACCAACGCAAGCACGAAGTTTCCAGGTCGGTTCGGCACAGCTATCAATGGCGGCCTTGGAAGGCTCGGTCCCCCCGGTTCAAACGACAATCGGATGCTACAAACTCAACACGGCACGGCGATATTGTGGCAGCAAGGCATCATCGCGGCGGCACTGGCGCGACCATGGCGCGCATTGTTGCGTCGATATGCGGGCTTAACCGAAACCTGGGGCCCGAAGGCTCTGATCGCGAAGAAAGGATCTGATGCAAACGGACGCGGACGGGACGCAAGGTCTTGCCGACCAGGCAGAGTCTGGGTGGGCGGCGCACACGTGGCATGCGCTAACGCCACGCGAAGCAGTCAAGGCGCTGAGGTCGCGCGAAGCCGGTCTCAAGGCGGCGGAAGTCGCCGAACGCAGGGCGCGGTTCGGTGAAAATGCGCTGCCGGGCCAGAAGCCGCGCTCGCTTCTGGCGCGCTTTCTCGCCCAACTCGACAGTCTGCTGATCTATGTGCTCCTCGGGTCTGCCGCAATCACCGCGACGCTCGGCCATGGGCTCGATACGGTCGTCATCCTCGCCGTCGTGATCATCAATGCCGTGTTCGGCGTCGTGCAGGAGGGCAAGGCGGAGCGCGCGCTCGACGCAATCCGAGCAATGATCAGTCCGACCGCGTCGGTCATACGTGACGGGCAGCGCCTCAACGTACCGGCGCGCGATCTCGTGCCGGGCGACATCCTGCTGATCGAGGCGGGCGATCGCGTCACGGCTGATGCGCGGCTCGTCTCGGCCCGCGGTCTGCGGATCGACGAGGCCGCGCTCACCGGGGAATCGGTTCCAGTCGACAAGCGACCGCAAGCCGATCTGCCCGATTGCGCTTTGGCGGAACGGGCAAGCATGGCCTATTCGGGGACGCTGGTGACGCAAGGGCAAGGCATGGGCGTCGTCGTGGCAACGGGTGTCCGCACCGAGATCGGCCGCATCACGACGATGCTGTCGACGATTGCCGAGACGACAACGCCGCTCATCCGGAAAATCAACGCATTCGCGCGGCAACTCAGTCTCGCGATCCTCGCGCTATCCGCATTGACGTTCGTGTTCGCGTGGAAGGTGCGGGACTATGAGACCGCCGACGCATTCCTCGCCGTCGTCGGCATGGCGGTGGCTGCGATCCCGGAAGGCTTGCCCGCGGTCATGACAATAACGCTTGCCATCGGCGTGGAGCGCATGTCGCGCCGCCACGCCATCGTACGGCAGCTTCCGGCAGTCGAAACGCTGGGGTCGGTATCCGTCATCTGCACCGACAAGACCGGCACTCTCACCCGCAACGAAATGACGGCGCGGCACGTCGTGACCGCCTCCCGGATATACGAGGTCGATGGAAGCGGCTATGCGCCGCAGGGCGCAATCACCAGCGCAGACGGCGCGATTACAATTGGCGACGAACGGGACCCGGCATTCGATGCTCTCGTGCGGATTGCGGCCGTCTGCAACGACGCTACTCTCATCGCGCCCGCCGCGGAGGAGGACGGCGCAACAGGCTGGCGCGTCGCGGGCGATCCGATGGAGGGTGCGCTGCTCGCATTCGCGGGAAAGGCCGCATGCAACGTCGAGCATCTGCGAAGCGAAATGATGCGGCTCGATATCATCCCGTTCGACGCCGCTCATCGCTACATGGCAACGCTTCACAGAACAGTGGTCGGAGACGGTGAGGCGGGGACGGTAATGTTTCTCAAAGGCGCACCGGAGGAAGTCCTGTCGCTGTGCGCGGGAGAGTTCGGGGAGAACGGCGCGTCGCCCGTCGATCCCGAACGATGGCATCGCGCCATAGAGGATCTGGCCGATCGAGGCGAAAGGACCCTGGCGTTCGCCTTGAAGCTGTTGCCCGCGGACAAGCGCGAAATCGCCTTCGAGGATGTGTGCGAGGGCCTCATGCTCGTCGGACTCGTCGGATTTATCGATCCGCCGCGTGAGGAAGCCAGGGCGGCAATCGCGGAAGCTCGTGCGGCAGGAATTGCAACGAAGATGATTACCGGGGACCACGCCTTGACGGCGCGCGCAATCGCTCGAGACCTGGGCCTCGACATCACAGGGTCGGTCGCGACAGGTCGCGACATCGATACGTTGTCGCCGGGCGAGTTGCGGGATCTGGCGCATCGCACGACCGTGTTTGCACGCACCGCGCCGGAGCACAAACTTCGGCTGATCGAGGCTCTGCGCGCGGACGGCCAAATCATTGCCATGACGGGCGACGGTGTGAACGACGCACCGGCGCTGAAGGCCGCGGACGTGGGCATCGCCATGGGCCGCAAGGGAACGGAGGCGGCCAAAGAGGCTAGCCAGATGGTACTTGCGGACGACAACTTCGCCTCGATCGTGGCAGCGGTCAAAGAAGGGCGCACGGTCTACGACAATCTCACCAAGGTCATTGCCTGGACTCTACCGACAAGCTTCGGCGAGACGATGGTGGTGATGCTCGCGATCGTCGGCGGCTTCCTGCTGCCGGTCACTCCGGTGCAGATCCTGTGGATCAACATGGTTACTGCGGTGGCGCTCGGGCTCGTACTGGCATTCGAGCCGCCCGAGGGCGACGTGATGCAGAGGCCTCCCCGTCCGGACGGACAATCGCTGCTTACGCCACTGCTCGTCTGGCAGATCGTGTTCGTATCGGCACTGTTCGTGCTGGGAGCCTTCGCCATGTTCTGGTGGGCAAGGGCCCGCGGCATCGAGATTGCGGAGGCGCGCACAATCGTCGTCAATACGATTGTCGTGTTCGAAGTCTTCTATCTGTTCGCCGTTCGCTATCTGAGGTCGGGATCGGTGACCTTGGCGGGCATTGCCGGAACGCCAGCGGTGCTCATAGGCGTGGGCACCATCGTGGTCCTGCAAATGGCGTTCACCTACCTTCCGCTCATGCAACGTCTGTTCGATACCAGGGCCGTTTCCGTCACGGACGGGGCGACAATCGTGGCGCTCGGGGTGGGGCTGCTGGTGGTTCTCGAGATCGAGAAACGCGTCAGGCACGCAATTGTGCGGGACGACGGCACCCGCGCCCCTTGACGGGCGAACACGGCAACCCCAAACCTGCGGCATGTCCACGAAGCAGAACCCCGGCGAGAAGAGAGGCGCGGAACAGCCCCCAGCCGTACAGGCCGCCCATACCGACGGCGACAGGGCAAGAGCGCCTGCCGGCACCACGGGACCGGCAGTCATCCAGCGCGTGCTCAAGGATCTGCCGTCCTTGCCGGGCGTCTACCGCATGCTCGATGCCGCGGGCGACGTAATCTATGTCGGCAAAGCGCGCAACCTGAAGACACGCGTCTCCAACTACGCGCGTCTCGGCGGGCACACAAACCGCATCGCCCGCATGATCGCGGCGACCGCGTCGATGGAATTCGTCTCGGTCCGCACCGAGGCGGAAGCGCTGCTTCTGGAAGCCAATCTGATCAAGCGGTTCCGGCCGCGCTTCAACGTCCTCATGCGGGACGACAAGTCATTCCCCTATATCCTCATCACGCGCGATCACGCCGCACCGCAGATCCTGAAGCACCGTGGCGCGCGCAACCGCAAGGGGGACTATTTCGGACCATTTGCGTCTGCTGGCGCAGTGACGCGGACAATCAACATGCTGCAACGCGCCTTCCTGCTGAGGACATGCTCCGACAGCGTCTATGAAAGCCGCACGCGGCCGTGCCTGCTCTATCAAATCAAGCGTTGCGCGGCGCCGTGCACGGCAGAGATCAGTGTCGAGGACTACGGCCGCCTGGTGGAGGAGGCTCGCCGGTTCCTCAAGGGCGAAAGCCAGAACGTGCGCGAGATGTATCAGCGGCTCATGCAGGAGGCGTCCGATGCGCTCGAATTCGAAAGGGCGGCGCGATTCCGCGACCGGCTCAGCGCGCTCGCACACGTGACGTCGGACCAGGCCATCAACCCGGAAGGCGTGGAGGAGGCCGATATCTTCGCGGCGCACCAGGACGGCGGGCAGACATGCGTGCAGGTGTTCTTCTTCCGCACCGGCCAGAACTGGGGCAACCGCGCCTATTTCCCGAAAGCCGACCGCACATTCGACGTGGCCGACGTGCTCGATTCCTTCGTTGCCCAGTTCTATGACGACAAGCCGGCGCCGCGGCTCATCCTGCTTTCGCACGAGATCGAGAACCGCGCGCTTCTGGCTGAAGCGCTCAGCACCAAGACCGAACGGCGCGTGGAGATCCGCGTGCCACAGCGTGGGGTGAAGTCGGGCCTGGTCGAACATGCACTGGCCAACGCCAAGGAGGCGCTCGGGCGCAAGCTGGCGGAGAGTTCTTCGCAGGCGCGGCTGCTCGAAGGGCTTGCCGAGCGTTTCGCACTGGAGCGTGCACCACGCCGCATCGAGGTGTTCGACAACTCCCACATCCAGGGCACCAATGCCGTCGGGGCCATGATCGTTGCGGGCGCCGAGGGGTTCGTCAAGAAGGCCTACCGCAAGTTCAACATCAAGTCAGAAACACTCGCGCCGGGCGACGACTACGCCATGATGCGCGAGGTGCTGACTAGGCGGTTCCGACGCTTGGCGGAGCTTTCGGGAGGCGAAGACGTCGAACAGGCGGCCACGGTTGAGGTTGCCGGAGACGATGTCAGCAGCTCGGCGGATTTGCCCAACGAGGCTCAAACGCATTCGCGGGTGACGGAGCCGCCAGCGTCTGTGCGCAGCAAGGACGGTCTGGCGTTCGGCGCGCTGCGGCTACACGAGGAAGCTTCCAGTGAAGACGATGCGCTCGCCGGTGTCGCAACCGAGGGCATGGACGGGCAGGACGCGATCGACGAGGGCGACGGCTTGTTTCCCGAGCGTCCGGATCTCGTGCTTATCGACGGCGGCAAGGGCCAATTGGAGGTGGCTCGCGCGGTGATGGCGGACCTCGGCATTGCGGATATCGCGATGATCGGCGTAGCCAAGGGTCCAGACCGCGACGCGGGCCGCGAGCACTTCCATTTCACGGATGGGCGCGCGCCATCGATGCTGGAGCCGCGCGATCCGGTCCTCTATTTCGTGCAACGCCTGCGCGACGAGGCGCATCGATTCGCAATCGGCACACATCGCGCCAAACGCGCGAAGAGTATCAGCGCCAATCCTCTGGACGAGATCGGTGGGATCGGGCCGACGCGCAAACGCGCATTGATGGCGCATTTCGGATCAGCCAAGGCGGTGTCGCGCGCAGGCGTGGAGGATCTCAAGGCTGTCTCTGGAATTTCCGCGGAGATGGCGCAGAAGATCTACGATTTCTTCCACGAACGGCGCGGGTGAGCAGCGGGAAGCACCGCCGAACGCCTGTAACCGCGGAAACTGACGGCCGCGAGCGTGAGCCGCATCGTCTCGGCATCGACAACGAGATGACGAAAGGCCGATACGATGTCAGTGAAAACCCGCGTTCTGTCCACCCTTGCCTCTGGCGCGCTACTGGCCATTGCAAGCCTTCCCAGCTCCGCAGCACTGAATTCGGGAAACGACGACCGCTCCGGGGGCACGACGCAGCTCATCTCACTGTTCAAAAGCACGTGTTATGATACCGTCCCGAACGTCGAGGCCGTTGAAGCCGCCGCCCAGATCAAGGGCTGGACAGAATTGACGGGCGCGGCACTCGCGCCGTTCAAGCCAGCGGTTACGCCCAGGACACTCAAGGCGTGGCGCCTGCACCAATCGGGCAAGGCCTATTCGGTTGCCTATGCTGTCTCTGACGTGGACGAGAAAGTCGCGGCCTTGCTGCCCGATTTTGCGGGAGCGCAAGCCTATTCATGCTCGGTCATCTCGGCGGCGATGGATCATGACGCGGCCACCCGGGAGCTGAAAGATCTGGTAGGCCGCGCCAACGACAGCGAGTTCGACCAAGGCCCGCTCAAGGCGCGCATGTGGGTAGGTGTCAACGACGAGCTTGCTGTCTTCCTCTATCATTACAGGCCTGCGAGCGGCGGCAAGAACGGCCTCATCAACATCACCGCAATTCCCAAACGCTGACAGGGGTCATTCACACGCCCCTCGCCCATTGGACCGCACACGGACGCTGCCTTGTTTCGGCGGCCGGGCCGATGGCCTTTTTTGACCCACCGACGGCGAATTTCACCGTCATTGCTGGCGTTGCCGCCAAGCCCCATTGACGAAACGGGTTGGTGGTGTACGAAACACGCGCATGACCGTCGCACCTGCCAGACCTGCACCCCTTTCACTGCCGAACATCCTCACCTACGGGCGGATCGCTGCGGTGCCGGCTCTCGTTGCGTGCCTCTATTTCCTGAAAGGCGACGCGGCGCGGTGGTCCGCTTTCGGACTGTTCGTCCTCGCCGGCATCACCGATTGGCTCGACGGGTACCTTGCCCGTGCCTGGGAACAGCAATCCACGCTGGGGGCGATGCTGGACCCGATTGCCGACAAACTTCTTGTCGGCGCGGCGCTCATGATGCTCGTTTACGACGGGACGATCGGGCAAATTTCGATCTGGGCGGCGGTCATTATCCTGTGCCGCGAAATCCTGGTTTCTGGCCTGCGCGAATTCCTGGCCGAGCTCAACGTCAAGGTGCGCGTCTCGGTGCTCGCCAAGTGGAAAACCACGGTTCAGATGGTCGCGCTGGCAGTACTGCTGGCGGGTCCGGCGGCGGAAAAGTACGTGTCGGGGCTGGAAATGACCGGTATCGCTCTGCTGTGGCTCGCGGCGGTCCTGACGTTGTGGACCGGCTATGACTATTTGAAAGCGGGCGTGAAACACGCCATCTCTCATTAGGAACGGCTGCTGCAAGAGCGGGGCGCCCCCGCCGAAGGGGCTGCAGGCGCCACGTCTCAATCGGATGACACAGGTCACGACAGGCAAGGCAATGCGATGACGGACAACACCCCAGCAACGGTGAGGATCCTCTATTTCGCGTGGGTTCGCGAAAAAACGGGATGTGCCGAGGAGACTGTGGAACTGCCCGACGGCGTCAGGACGATATCCGATCTGGTCGGCTGGCTGAGGACGCGCGGTCCCGAATTCGAATCGGCGTTTTCGAGGCCAGATGTCGTTCGCGCGGCCGTCGACCAGACACATGTGAAGCCCACGACACCGCTAGCCGGCGCTCGCGAGATCGCATTCTTCCCTCCGGTCACGGGAGGCTAGACCATGGCTGTGCGCGTACAGGAGCAGGACTTCGACGTCGGCGTGGAAATACGCCAGCTGACATCGGGCCGCACTGACATCGGCGCCGTCGTGACGTTCACGGGTACCGTGCGCAGCGGGGACCGCGAGGGCGGGGCAATCACCGAAATGACGCTGGAACACTATCCCGGCATGACGGAAGCCGAACTGGAGCGGATCGAGGCGGAAGCCCAGCGCCGCTGGCCACTGCAGGCAAGCGCTATCATACACCGCTACGGGACTTTGAAGCCCGGCGACAACATCGTGCTGGTCGTGACGGCCTCGCGGCACCGGCACGCAGCTTTCGAAGCCGCCGAATTCCTGATGGACTACCTTAAGACCCGCGCACCCTTCTGGAAGAAGGAGACACGGGCGGACGGTGGCGGCGGCTGGGTGGATGCCCGCGAGGCGGACGACAGCGCACTCGATCGCTGGCATGCGGGCGAAACCATCGCGGTTACCAAGCCGAAGGCGGCCGAATAGCGGGGCCTCCCGGCTTCTGACCTCGAGTTGTATCACACCCGGTCGACCGGCCTGCGGATTTGCGGGCTCGCACGAGGCCGCGTTAGCCAAACGTTTACCCTTTCAGAGCGATAACCTTAACAACGCCTGAGGATGACCCGGAAACGGCCATTTTCATGCGGCATCGTTCCCGTGCCCGCGAGAGCGGACCGTATTGCGTAAGACGGGGGTCGAACGTGAGGGATTCAATGGCTTTGCCGCGCCCGCGGGGCGCGAGCCATGTCGTGTTACTGCCGCTGGTGCTGATGGCCTGCCTTGCAGCCGGGCCTGCCGCTCAGGGGCAGACATTGGCTGCCGCCTTGGCGTCGACCGAGCCGCCGCCGCCACTCCCATCCCTGCCCACCGGCGAGCCGCCTCAGGCGGGGTCCGGCGTCACCACCGACGGGACTTTGGAGGCGACGGCCAAGCGTACGCGCTTCGTGATCGGCCTCGAAAAGAGGGTCAACTTCTCCGTTTTCGCACTCTCCAAACCGAACCGCGTGATCGTCGAATTGGGCAACGCGCGGCTCGATCTGCCGAACATGATCGGTGAGACGCCGGTCGGCCTTATCAAGTCGTTCCGAGGCGGCATTTCCGCGCCCGGCCGCCAGCGCGTCATCATCGAGGTGACGGCGCCAGTGGTGGTGGAACATCAGAAGCTGAGCAAGGCTGCGGATGGCCCGGGCTATCAGCTCGCACTCGACATTGCCCCGGTTTCAACGGCACTCAAATCCGAGCGGACCGCGGCGCTCGATTTCCCCCCCGCCAAGCTCGGCTTCCAGCCGCCCCTGCCGCGGCCTGCCGAAACGCCGGACACGCGCGCCGCTCGCGCGTTCAAACCGATCATCGTGATCGATCCGGGGCATGGCGGCCATGATTCGGGCGCGACCAAATCCGGGACTGTCGAGAAGGACGTCGTGCTGGCGTTCTCCAAGGTTCTCAAGGAGAAGCTGGAGGACACCGGACGCTACAAGGTCATAATGACGCGCGAGACAGACGTCTTCGTCGAACTCGATGCGCGCCGCGCGTTCGCTGAACGGCACAATGCCAGCCTGTTCATCGCCGTGCATGCAGACTACGCCACGACGCGAGCGCGCGGCGCCACCATCTACACGCTCCGCGACGGCGTTGCCGAAAGACTGAAGCGCTCGACGTCCGAAGAGGTCGCCGAGCAGGTCTTGAGCAAAGACGAGATCAGCGCGGTGAAAACCGCCGAAGGTGACCTGGGCGCGGTGAAGAACATCCTCGCTGACCTGGCACGCCGCGAGATCAACGTCACCAAGGAGCGAACCAGCATCTTCGCCCGCAGCGTGGTGGCACGCATGAGCACGTCGACCAACATGCGCGACGATCCCGACAAACAGGCGGCGTTCCGCGTGCTAAAGACCGCGCAATTCCCTTCCGTGCTGATCGAACTGGCGTACGTATCAAACCGCAAGGACGCGGAGCTCCTGAATTCGAACGCGTGGCGCACGAAAGTTGCCGGTTCGATCACGGACGCAGTCGACAACTACTTCGGCCAGCAACTGGCGAGACTGCCGCTGTAGTGCGGATTCAAAATTTGAATTGTTGCGTGAAACGATGAAGGCCGGTCCGAAGGACCGGCCTTTTCGACTCGTGGCCGGCAGCTCCATCGCACATCGGCGCCGGCGAAATGGGATTAACATCTACTTGGGGGATGAGAGGGTTTCAGGCGCCAGAGCAGAATAAACCAGTTCGGATCGAGTTTCAGATCAAGATGGAAACGCTTCAACGTCTCAACGATTACTGGGACAAGGTATGGATGACGGCGCACTGGCATGGGCCACTCCATCTTCGTGTGGTGACCGTTTCCCAAGGCGCATTCATGCACGGGGTCCTGCCGGCAGCACGCAACGCGCCAACGCGGCGGGTCAGGAGAAACCCGTCGCGGCCTGAGCATGCATCCGGAAAGATGGAAAACGGTATTTTCAGATGGGCGTTCAGGGCTTGCAGGTGCAAATGCCGGCAGACGGTCCCTCGGGCGGCCCCATCCTTATCCGCCACACGTCTGCCGCTCATAAAGCGCCGGTTCGAGTCGACACCAAATGTTCTCGTCAAGGGCGCGATCCTCTTGCCCTGACGCATGCACCCAGCGCGGCTTCCCGCCGAGCCTTGCTCCCGGGAAGTCCCCTCCGGTGGATGAAAGCTCATCCACGGTGAGAACCGTAAGCGATTCGTCCCACTTCTGCGTGACACACCTAGGCGTTTTTTCGCGTTGCATCTACGGCCGAATACTTCAGCCGCGACACGAGCCGTCACACCATCACCGAGACAAGAGGGTGGCGACGCTCGAGGCAGGCTCATTCGCACAACGAACCAAAAAAGACGGCCGGTACTGAGCCGGCCGGTCAATTGCCCATCTATCCGTCCGGCGCGGACACACCAAGCCGAACCTGGCATAGGTTCAATCCCGATGCGCCGGCACATCGACCAGATCGTGCGCGCCAGCTGCTTGGCGCTCAATGCGCGGCGGGGCGCTCGCCTTCGGCTGCGGAGTTCGTAACTGCCTTCTGCACCTTTTCGAACGCTCGAACCTCGATCTGGCGAATGCGCTCCCGACTCACTCCGAACTCGACCGACAGATCCTCAAGTGTCATCGGGTCTTCGGCAAGACGGCGCGCCTCGAAAATGCGGCGTTCGCGGTCATTCAATGTCGACAGGGCGTCACTCAGATAGTTGCGGCGACGGTCGAGTTCCTCGGACTCGGCCAACAGTTCCTCCTGGTCGGGGGAATCGTCGACCAGCCAATCCTGCCACTCGCCCGATTCCGCCTCGGCGCGGATCGGCGCGTTGAGAGATGCGTCACCGCCGAGACGGCGGTTCATTGAAACGACGTCATCCTCGCTGACACCGAGCTTCTTGGCGATCTTGGCTACGTGTTCGGGATTGAGATCTCCCTCCTCGAGCGCCTGCAACTGACCCTTCACGCGGCGCAGATTGAAGAACAGCTTCTTCTGAGCCGCGGTGGTGCCCATCTTTACGAGGCTCCACGAGCGCAGAATGTATTCCTGAATGGAAGCGCGTATCCACCACATGGCATATGTTGCCAGACGGAACCCCTTGTCGGGTTCGAACCGCTTGACGGCCTGCATCAGACCAACGTTGCCCTCGGAGATTACTTCTCCGATCGGCAGACCGTAGCCGCGGTACCCCATGGCAATCCGGGCGACGAGGCGCAGGTGTGACGTCACGAGCTTGTGTGCAGCTGCGCTATCCCCATGCTCCTGCCACCGCTTGGCGAGCATGTACTCCTCATCGGGCTCCAGCATCGGGTAACGGCGAATCTCTTCCAGGTAGCGTGAGAGCCCCCCAGATCCTGAAGCAACAGTGGGCAATGCCTTTGTCGTCATCTCGTCCCTCTGTTCCAAGCCTGAACAGTTCCAAAGGTCGTTTGGTGTTCAGTTCCCCGGCCTTAGGTCCGTTTCGCACTGGAGCCTTTCAGCTCCGATCCCTCGCGCCTTTCGAGATGCCGGGCACCCTCGATCTGCGCAAGACTCAACACGATAGACTATTCCCAGCCTGTTCGCCGCGCCGGTCTGGCCATGTCTCGTAAGGCGCGACCGACACCGGCTCCATCTCTTAACAAACGGTTGAGACCCCCGGTTCCGTTGCATGCACCAATTCGGATATTCACAAATAATAACCCGACTTCACAATTCAAGATTCCTCGCATGTTCCCCGCTCCCCCGCAACGCACGCCTATACACATCAATGTGTGAGGCGCGTTACATTGTTTCAATGCGGACACGGCGCGGCAGATGGCACGGTTGCCTAAGAGCGCACCGATACATTTGAAAATCTATTTATATCAAACGTTTAAATTCTCGTCGGCGTGAGCGCTCGCGACTTCTTGAACGGTGTTATTTTTAGTTCCACCCGGCCGGTGCGCTATCCCTGCGGAATTTGCTCGGCTGACAACCGATAGATCGCGTTGAAGATCGGCGGATGCACGTGGCCGGCCCATCCACCTGTTTCTGCTTTATCTTTCGCGTCGAACAGCCGTGTACTTCAGCTCAACATGCTCGCCTGTCCTTGAGCATGTTTTTCACGCTGAACCGCCGAGCACTTCAGCTCAACATGCTTCTGGATCGAGTTCGGAGACGATAGGGGATTCAAAGAACCGCAAAATGCCGCTGACGCACTGTGAGCGAACGATCAATCGCGTTTGACCTTATCGAAATCAACGCGGTCGCTCCAGTTCGCGCCGTCCATCGAGCGATCGACGCGATCAGTGCGCGAGCTGTTTGGCCATAGTGCCACCAGCGAGAAAACGGCCAGCAACACGAGCGCTCCCAATGTCGCGTGATAAGTCTTGAAAAGCTGCAACCCCTCCTCCTGCGCCAGCAAGAAGACGATCAGGAAGACAACAGAGAGAACCTTGAAACGGAGCGGCATCTGAAAACCTTGGCCCGATGGAAAGAACAGAATTACTGCACGAGCCTTAAGGAATGACTGATCCGACTTGGTAAATCTGTTGTTAGGCGCCAATTCACGAGCATCTCCCAAATCTTGTCGGCCTATGATCGATATCTTCACCATCTTCGGCCCGGGCTGAGCGACCGTCCCGACGCCGTCACAGCCCTCGCAGCGCGGCCAACAGCCTCTCCATGTCGGCGGGCAGCGGACTATTGAAATGGAGCAACTCGCCGGACAGGGGGTGCTCAAACCCCAACTCGGCAGCATGCAGCGCCTGGCGCCCCAGCGCCTTCACCGCTTCCGCCTGAGCGGGCGTCATTGTCCGGATGCTGGAGCGAAAACCTGCACCGTACACGTCATCACCCAAAATAGGATGGCCGATATGGGCCATGTGGACACGAATCTGATGCGTGCGCCCGGTCTCGAGCTCGAGTTTCAGATAAGCGGCCAACGGAGGCGCCTGGGCTACCGTCACGGTGGCCGAGCGCCGTCGCCGGTCACGCTTGCCAGCCTCTTGTCCGGCGGATCCGCGGAATACTTCGAGCACCTCATAATGCGTGATGGCCTCACGGACGTCTTGGGCTTCCGGGTCGTTGCGGACAGCGATCTTGGTCCGGCTGTGGCTGGATCGGCCCAGCGGCGCATCGATGGTGCCTTTGACATGCTGAGGCGCGCGCCAGCAAATCGCGCGATACGACCGGATGAGACGACCGTCACGGCCATGGGACGCGAACTGCTCCGACAGCGCGCGGTGCGCGGCATCGGTCTTGGCCACGACGAGCAGGCCCGAAGTGTCCTTGTCGAGCCGGTGCACTATGCCGGGCCGACACACGCCTCCGATTCCCGAAAGGCTGTCGCCGCAGTGTGCGATGAGCGCATTGACGAGCGTGCCGGTTTCGTGACCTGCGGCGGGATGCACAACGAGGCCGGCCGGCTTGTCGACAACGATCAACTGGGCATCCTCGTAGACGACGTCGAGCGCGATGGCCTCTCCAACGGGCTCGGCAGCAGTCGGCGGAGGCACTGCAATGTCGATCACATCGCCCGGTTTGACCCGCTCGTTGCGGTCCCCTATCGTCCGCCCGCCGAGGCGCACGCGCCCGTCACGGATCAGCGCCTGGACGCGCGAGCGGCTCAACTGCGGCAGCCGCCGTGCCAACATGGCGTCGATGCGCTGTCGCTCGTCGGCCTCCTCGGCGACAACACTCATGATCCTTGCGCCGTCATCCGACATGGAGCGCGGCTCCCGCAGCAAAGGACCCGGTGACCATGGCGGTCAAAGACGACGAGCAGGACATTCCCTTCCGCTGGAGCCTGTTTCTTCCGGCAGCTGGCGATACGCCGTCGATGCGCATGTTGAAATATGCCGTGATCGGCATGGGAATCGTCCTGATCCTCGGGTTCTTCATCATTCTCGCCCGCATCGTGTATCTGACATCTCGCATGGACGCGAGCCTTCCCGCGGGACAGGAACTGAGCATTGCCGTGCCTGCAGGCGCAGAGGTGACGAGCATGTCGCTTGCGGGCAACCGGCTGGCACTGCATCTGGCCGGGCCGGGGCCCAATGAGCGGTCGATTGTCGTCATTGACCTCGCGAGCGGACGGGTCGTCTCGCGCATGCGGCTGGAGCCTGGAGCAAGCCCAGAAGCAATCAGCGGCGGCGCGCCCGCGCCGTCTCCTCCGCGCTGAGCAACCTCGATTTTTCAGGGCCCCGCAGGCTCGCCCGAAAGAGCTTGATCCCCCGGCGCCGCTGACATATACGTTGCGGCCTCTGAGCGCTGTCCCGTTCGTCTAGTGGCCTAGGACACCAGCCTCTCACGTTGGGAACAGGGGTTCGAGTCCCCTACGGGGCGCCATTTTCTGTCAAGATGATTTCTTGCACTTTTCGCGTGTTGATCGTCAGCCGCGGCCCCTCGGCTTGGGCAAGTCTGATTCCTGCGCAGTTGTCTGCCCAATGGCCATGATCATCGCGAGGGTTCATCGACTCGCGAAAACCGGGGCGCTTAGCGAGATAACTGCCGCGCGCCGTTTTCGATGCGCTCCCGGCGGCGGCTGGCGCCAGCGGCATCTTTCTCAATCGAGAAAGCGCTGTGCGGAGAACGAGGCGTCCCATGAATTGACGTCGCGAGCATCGACGACGGCGTCGGCAATGTTGCCGATGGTCTCCAGATCGAGCGGCGCGGGATCGCCGCGACGATGGCGCTTGGGCGGTTCGCCGACATAGACGTCGAGATCGGACATAGCCACTTGTTGCGCGATCTCTCTGGCTTCGCGGGCGGAGACGGCAGCAAAGCGGACTTCTTCTCCGGGGCGCCGCTGGGCCAACTTGCCGAGATCCTCTCCTATCACGGTCGCGATCTTGGGATAGCCGCCGATCGTTTGACGATCTGCCATCAGCACGATCGGATACCCGTCGGGCGGAACCTGAATCGAACCAGGCAGCGTCCCGTCCGACACGAGTTCCATGCCCGGAATGCGCTCGATGACGGGACCCCGCAGACGATATGCCATGCGGTTGATTTCATGCGACACGGTGAACGGGCGGCCGATAAGCGTTTGCAGTCCGCGCTCGGTGAATGCGTGGTCCTGCGGGCCCAACACGACGCGGATCGGCGCATCCCGATCCAGCGATACCGCAGCCGACCATCGAGACAGAAACGGCGCGGAGTGCGGATGCAAAGGAATGCTATCGCCAGCGCGCAGGGGTCGCCCATCCAGACCGCCGATCGCTGCACGTGCGTCGAGGGAGCGAGAGCCGAGTGCCATCGGCACCGCGATCCCGCCTGCGATGGCCAGCACCGCGTAGGCCCCATTGTTCATGGGGCCGATCCGCAATCGTTCACCTTCGCGAAGAATGAATGAGCTGTGCGACTGCTCAACGCGGCCATCGCATTCGATGTCTGCGCTCGCGCCCGCCAGTGCCAACTGCAACGCGCCATTGGCGCGGGCCGAAATTCCTGCAAAGACCAGTTCCAGAGCGGCCGCACCCGGAGGGTTTCCGACAAGTGCGTTTGCAAGCCGAAGTGCGCGCCGGTCCATAGCGCCTGCCGTCGGCAGGCCTATGCGCGAAAATCCGGTACGCCCGGCATCCTGAATTGACGTCGATGGTCCGCAGGCGAGGATTTCGAGAGAAGTCATGCGACGCGCTCTGCCACCATGTCGCCTTTTGCGGCGCGCGCGGCAAGCTCATGGAATTGCGCGTTGGTGATCGGGTCCAGGCGAATCTGGTCGCCCGGCTCGAAGATGGTTGCAGGATAGCGTTCGGGGTCGAACGTCAACAGCGGCGTGCGTCCTATCACATTCCAACCGGAAGGGCCTTCGATCGAACCGATTGCGGTCTGGCAGCCGCCAATAGCGATGCTGCCGCTGAAGATGCGCGCGCGAGGCGAGGCCCGTCGAGGCAACGTGAGATGAGTGGGCAGTCCAGACAGATAGGCGAAGCCGGGCAGAAAGCCGAACATTGCAACGGTGTAATCGGCACCGGCATGCGCCGACACAAGATCAGCACCTGAAATGCCAATCCGAGCCGCGGCCTCGTCGAGATCAAAGCCGAATGCACCGCCGTAGGCGACCGGCACGCGCCAGCGCCTTGCATTGCTGCGCATGGTCAGTGGCGCACGAGCGAGACTCGCGATCCTTGCGGTCAGCCCGTCGTAGTCCGCAGATCGAGGATCGAAAATCACGAGGAGAGACGTATAGGCGACAATTGTCTCGATCACTCCGGGCATCTGCTCACTGGCGAGCGCTTCATCAAGTTGCAGCACACGCCTTGCCACGTCCTCGCCGGGAGCTGCTGCGAATTCGATCAGAAGTCCGCAATCGCCCACGGCCTTGAGTGTGGCCGACACCTGCAACCCTGGAGCAGGATGACCCGCAAGCCCCAACGCCAATGCAGCCACTCCATCCCCCAATCTCTAAACTTTATTGTTTGCATATTCAGCCATGAACGACGCGCATTTTTTTCGATGCCGGCACCTTCAATATATCGGAAATAAATAGGCATGTCGCGCCGCGCTCGTTTTGTCATTCCTGCCGACTTTTCGAAAGATATGGAAAACACTACAGACAACCTCATCTACACCGGTTGGAAACTCTTTATTGCAACAATCAATCAACCAAGGGAGCGATGAGCGGGGAGCCGCGCGCTGCACCATGACGTGGCAGCGACATCGTCCGAGCATGATGCACAAAGAGGTTCCAGCGCTGCGGCTGGTACCGTTTCCCTTCATGCCGGAGTCTTGCTTTGCCAGCTTCCCTTCCCATTTCGCTGCTCACCAGCAAGGCGTCACTTTCTTGGAAGCTGCCGCTGGCCCTTGGATTCGCGCTGGTCACCACTATCTGCGGCGCGGCGTGGTTGCAGATCACTTCCGAGCGCAAGGCCATGCTGCAATCGCTGACGCAGGAAACAAATAATCTAGGACTCATCTTCGAGCAGAACACCGAGCGCACTGCGAGCGAGATAGACAGGATCATCCGCTATTTGAGGGCGAGCTACGAACGGAGCAACTACCGGGCGGATTGGCCGACACTTGTGCAGGAAGAATTCACCGCGAACAGACGCACCGTGCAGATTGCCATCACGGACGCCGCGGGCATGATGATTACCAGCTCGAAAATGCTGCACCCCGAAAAGGCGATCGACCTGTCCGATCGGGAGCACTACAAGGTCCACGCCGGTAGCAGCGGCCTCGTCGACAGGCTGTTCATCAGCAAGCCGGTGATGGGGCGCGCATCAAAAAAATGGTCTGTGCAATTCACGCGTCCTTACCGCGACGAATACGGCGATTTCGCGGGCGTTATTGTCGTATCGCTCGATCCGGAGTTCCTGACGCGCAACTTTTCCGGATTGCACCTGGGCACCGACGGAGGACTTGCAATCGTTGGCGACGACAGGATCGTGCGCTCCGGTGCAGGCATCTTCGCGTCCAGCTTCGGAATGACACTTAGCCAGAAGGAACTGGCCCCGCCGGACGCCAGCTCGGGCAACGGCGCGTTCACGAAGCTCACCGAGGAGGAGTCCGGCCCGCGCGTCACGGTCGTGCGAAAGCTCAAGGATTTCCCCTTGCGGGCGATGATTGCCCGATCCGACGCGCCAATGTTCAACAGCTACCTGTCGAACAGAACAAAATACCTCTGGGGCTCAGGCATTCTGAGCGGCGCGATCATTCTGGCCGTACTGGCTAGCATCGTCCGGCGCCGGACCTATGAGGAGCATCTCAACTATCTGGCGCGCCACGACGCAATGACCAACCTCCTCAACCGGCGCGAATTCAGCGAGTGCGTCACCCGTTGCCTGAGCGAAGTCGCACGAACGGAAGTCTTTCATGTCCACCTGGTCGATCTCGACGGCTTCAAGCGCGTCAACGACACATATGGGCATCCTGTCGGCGATGCTCTGCTGGTGGTTGTCGGACAGCGCCTGAAAAAGCATGTACCCGGTCGCAACGTGGTGGCGAGGCTTGGCGGCGACGAATTCGCCATCATTCAAAAGCGCTCGACCAGCAAAGAGGCAGAAGCCCTGGCAGGCTGGCTTTGCAAGGTCCTGTCGGAGCCATATCTGATCGATGGAAAGCGGATCGAGATCAGCGCGAGCGTCGGCATTGCCTCCACCCGGCAAGACTTCGAGAACAAAGACCATCTCATGCGCTCGGCAGACCTGGCACTTTATGCCTGCAAGGATTCTGGGGGCGGCACCTTCAGATTCTACGACGAACGCATGGATGAAGAGGCGCAAGCGCGGCGCGAGATCGAGCAAGGGTTGAGTGACGCGATCGAACTCGGACAGCTGGAGGTTCACTACCAGCCGATCTATGGCATCAACGGTCTGGAGATGAACAGCGTCGAAGCACTCGTACGGTGGCACCACCCCGAAAAGGGCATGATCCCGCCGGGCGTGTTCATTCCGGTAGCCGAAAAATCGGGACTGATCGTCGATATTGGCGCCTGGGTCATGGAGCGCGCCTGCTGCGAAATCGCTTCGCGATCCCCGACATTGCTGGTCGCCGTGAACGTATCTGCCGTGGAGTTCCGAAGCGGCGACGTTCCTGCGAACGTGCGCCGCGCCCTTGCGGCCTCCGGCATAGAACCGACACGCCTCAAGATCGAAATCACCGAGTCCACCCTCATGAGCAGGGACCGTGTGACGCTGGATCAACTGGAACAGATCCGCGCCCTGGGCATCCGTATCGCGATGGACGATTTCGGAACGGGCTTCTCGTCGTTGAGCTACCTGCAGTCCTACACCATCGATTGCATCAAGATCGACCAGTCCTTCGTGCGCGGCCTTGGGCAAAGCAGGAAGTCGACGGCGATCGTCGAGGCGATCATCCGACTGGCTCGCGCGATGGGAATGACAGCCATTGCAGAAGGCGTGGAGTCGGAGCTTCAGCTGGAGATCCTCCGCACCATCGGCTGCACGGAAGCGCAAGGCTTCCTGCTGGGGCGACCCAGACGCCTCGACGAATTCTTCCCGGACGACCATGCGGAACTCGCGCACCACGACGTTCGCCTGAACAACGAGCTCGACGACGAGGCGGGCGTCAGCAGCGCATCCCCCTCAAACGCACCGGCGATGCTGAACACCAGCGGCGAACCGAGTACGGAAAGCCATCAGAACGATGAGCGGGCACACGGGCGGCCGCGCAAACGGACTAAAGGGGCAACTCGGCGGGCAAGGCATCACCCAGCCGGCATCATAATGCGCTAATCATCGCGGGCTGGCACCAACACCGTTCTGAGCATTGGGCGGCGTCAGGCCGTTTCCGCGAGCTTGACGGCTCGTTCTTTCTGTTCCATCTCGCCGCCTTGCTCTAGCGGGAAGAGGCCGCGAATGCGCTTCAACGCCTCGAAGGTCCGGCTTGACTCGACCATCTCCTTGACCTCGACCAGAGCTTCTAGAAGGTCGTAATCCTTGTTGGTCGCAAGAAGCTCGCGGTGCTGGGCTTGATATACCTGGAGGGCAATATCCCTGGCATGCGGCTCGATGATGAAAGACTGAATGACGTAGTAGAGCTGGCGCAGAGGCGTTGTCGCCTCGTTTCGCGGCAGAATGTGGCTTTCGAGCAGGAAATCCATATCATTGAGGAGTTCCAGCGTCACCCTTCTGTCGACGCGCAGAAACGCGCCGTTGATGTAGATCCGTTCCTTCGGCTTTAGATGAATTTTGAGATTGCCCTTCACTATCTTGCCATCCTGCTTTATGCGCGACAGGGCGATTGAACCTAATTGACAAAGTATCGTTGTCAGTGTGGAGCACACCGCCGGCAGCCGCGAACGCAGTTCTTCGATGCGGGCTCGAGAGCCACGAACGCGTGATGATCGGCTCGGGCGCCAGGTCTTCTATGCAGATACTTGAGCAGGTCCAAACTGGTTGGCATTCCATGCACGAGCGTGGCCTGCTTCTGGTCCATCTTCGAAAGCCTGCGTCACGTCCTTGCCGCAACCGAAAGCGGTCCAGTCTCAGAACACCAAGCTCTCGTCTTCCGACTCTGACGCTTGGTTGCCTATCGGTTACCGGCGCGTCAGCCCGGAACCCTGGCAATTCTCTGGCTGGCGTTCTGGTTTCACTGGCGTTTGACGACCTTCGCGTTGGCATCAAACGTGAAATCCGGAAGACTAGCCATTGATCCGGCAGGTGCCTTCACCCAACTCGATCAACAACTCGCTCACTTCCACCGGCACATCACTTGCGTCACAAAGTACGCGCCGGCACGAGAGGCGCATGTCATCTGCGGGACGCGCGAACAACTGCTGAAGGGCTGCGTCCGGATTGCGCACATTGACCGACCAGACGGTTCGGCCGATCGACCTGCGAATCTTCTGCAGGTACGCTACGGATATGATCGGGGCCGTCAGATCGGCTTCGTCGGACAGTCTCGGCAGGCGGGTTGCGTCCACCAATGCCCTCTCGGCGCACACAACCCGCCCATCGATTCTCCACACGCGCAGGATCTTGTGCACGAGCAAAGTCACCCCACGCTCGGCAACCATCTGAAGCAACTTCTGCTCGGGCGGGGAGGCGGTGACCAGTTGGGCATCCACCACCGATATCTCCGCATCGATGGGGCGGCCCGATTCGTCACAGAGCCAGGTGTCGAAATCACCGCACCAAGCGGCGGGCTCCTTGATGAAAGTGCCGCGGCCGCGCTCACGAACCACCAGGTGCTGGCGCGCCAACTCGTCCAGCGCCTTGCGGACAGTGCCGATGCTCACACCCAGGAGCCGAGAGAGCTCTACGTCTCCGGGGATAACCATCCCACCTTTCCACTCGCCGTTGGTGATCTTGCTTTTCAGACTTTCATGAACCTGCTGATATAAGGGTCCACTGAAATTTGGTTGAAGTGTCATCTGACCCCCTTCACCGACGTGTCGCCGGCAAGTCGCTGTCGAGTCGTCTATACTTCTAACAGGTAAGCGCTACTTACCCATTTTGTCAACGACCGGTGGGGGGAGTATTTGTGCGAACCCCTGATAGTATTTGCGAAACAATGTGGCACAATGGATAGTGGGCAAAGGTTACGTGATCTTCGCGAGGCGGCTGGTCTGTCGCAGGCAAAGTTGGCGGAGCTTACGGGCGTCACGCGCAATGCCGTTTCCCAATGGGAGGCCGGAGAGACACAGCCCTCGACGCGTCGACTAGCCAAGCTTTCCAAGGCGTTGCGGGTTCCGATAGACGAGATCATGACGTCGCCCGGTCAGACGCGCGATCGCGTCCTCAATGCCGCGGAGCGTCTGTTCGACAGACTGGGAATTGCCGAGGCGAACGTCGACGTCATCTGCGCGACCGCAGACATCACACGGGCGCAGTTCGATTCGATGTTCGGGTCGCGCGATCGGATGCTCCAAGAGCTCATCCGCCGATTCAATGCACAAGCCTTCGCAGAACTCCGGAAGTCTCCACCAAGATACGGATCACTGGCAGCGCGTCTGAAATATCTGCTGCGGGCGTTCTACGTCAACGATCTCAGAAACACCAAGCTGAGGGCCGCTTTCATGGCCTATTCGTGGCAGTGGAACCGCGAACAGGAGCGTGAGAATTCTATCCAGTTTTACGAGTTCCATGAACTCGTCATCTCCCTCTTCAACGATGCCGCATCGAAGGGGCAGATTCGCCACGGCGATTTTCATGCCGCGTCGCAGATGATCTTTGCAGCTTATGTGCAAGGCTTGCGGCGGGCGATCTTTGAAACCTACGACGCCGACCAGCTCGTGCAATTTCTCGAGCCGCAACTCATGATCGTTCTCGAGGGGTTCGGATTTCGCGACATTCCCGGCTTTTCTGAAGCGGATAGCGGCGGCTAGATGTGATGATCGAAAAGTCCGCTTCATACTTTCCGGCCGGGTTGCGAGGCGGACTTCTCGATCCCAATCACACTAGAACTCTGAAATTGCTAGTGTCGTCAGAAACGCGAAATTCGTTCCGAGGTTGCCGCAGAATGTGACGAATTTCGCGATCACGACACTAGATGTGAACTTGCAGGAGGCCGTCCATTCGATCCGACCGAAGTCATCTGATGTCACCACAGCGTCAATGATTCTCGGAGCTTCGAATGGACGTTGGCAACAATGCATCTCTGACCCCTTGCGGTCGAGAATTGATGGTCTGCGCCCTCGACACAGCACGTCAGCCAGTTGGCGGCGTCCAGTCGGCCAACGCGGTCTGTCGGTTGCGTCGGGCCGTTCAACCGAATGATCCCACGCCTTTCGCATCCTTCCTGACCGGCTGATTCCGGCTTGAGCGATGTCAACCCGTACCTCTTTGAGAAGAGCGGGCTAGAGCAGGTCAGTATGAGATTGAATCAGGCCTGACCATCGTGGCCTGCTCTATCTCTTTGTTCGAGAGACTGATCCACGCCTTCGATGGAAGCATGGCTGCTTCCATCTCAGACGATCAGGCTCTAGATGTGAACTTTCAGGAGGTTGTCCATTCGATCCAGCCGAGGTCATCTGATGTCGCCAAAAACGTCAGTGATTCTCGGAGCATCGAATGGACGTTCACAAGAATGCATGCCTGACCCCGC
>JBFWVC010000011.1:0-201894 GCA_050246945.1 Hyphomicrobiaceae bacterium | reverse complement strand
TGCCGCCTCAAGGACTGGCGGCGTGTCGCAACCCGTTACGACAAGCTCGCCCGCAACTTCCACGCCGCAGCCGTAATCGCAGCAATCATAATCTGGTGGGCATGATTGAGTCTGGAGCCTAGTGTTCTGGATCTGACGTTTGAGTCTCGGGCGAAGGTCGTCAAACGTCAGAGTCGGAACACCAGGATCCGAACTCGGAGCCCGGTCGAAGGCCCTTAATTTCTGTGCCACGGTGCTATTCCCGCTTGGAGGCCCGGCAGGTTTCATGCACATTGCCGCCGCTGAACGCGACAGGGCGGGCCCATGCAACTCGACTACCACATCCTCGACGTATTCACCGACCAGCGGTTTAGCGGCAATCCGCTTGCTGTCGTACTGGGTGCAGACGGCCTGAGCGCGTCGGCCATGCAGGCAATCGCTCGCGAGTTCAATCTTTCGGAGACGGTCTTCGTGTCGCCGCCCGAGAACCCCATGCATTCCGCGCGCATTCGGATTTTTACACCCGAGCGCGAGTTGCCCTTCGCTGGACATCCCACAGTCGGCACCGCAGTGCTGCTGGCCGCCCTGCGATCGCCCACTGTCAACGGCGAGCGCGACGCCATCATTGCGCTGGAGGAAACCATCGGCACCGTGCGTGTGGGCGTCAGGGCACGGTCAGGCGGCACGCCCTTCGCCGAATTCGATGCTCCTCGTCTTCCCGAAGTGCGAGGAGCGGTGCCTCCTGCCGATCGCCTCGCCTCCATCCTTGGGCTGCTGCCGCGCGAGATTGGTTTCGAGAACCACAAGCCGTTGCTGATCGCGGCCGGCCCCGCCTTTTTGCACGTGCCCGTCGCAAGCCAGGAAGCCATGGCGCGCGTCCGCATCAACATGAGCGAGTGGCGGCAGGCGATCTCGCCGTTGGACTGCGTCGGCGTCTACCTCTACACGCGGCAATGCGTCCACACCACGAGCGCGTTTCATGCCCGCATGTTCGCACCGGAAGCGGGCGTCAGTGAAGACCCGGCAACTGGAGCGGCGGCGGTCGGATTCGCGGCTGCCGCTTTCGCCTTCGACGAGTATCCGGATGGCACCCACAGGCGGATTGTCGAGCAGGGCTACGAGATGGGGCGGCCGAGCCACATTTCCTTGACCCTCGTCGTCAAGGCGGGCCGGCTCAACGTCGTCCGCATCGGCGGGAATGCCGTGCCCGTGGCTGAAGGCCGCATTACCGTATAGGCGCTCGCTCCTGCGCGCCCTCTCCCGGAGTGCCCGCTGGGCCGAATGCGACACGATCGGACCCGTAACGCCCGTGCCAACTGTCGCTTCCCCCTTGCAAGTTAACCCTTCGTTCGGCTAACTGACCGCACTATATGTGCAGTTGTAGCCTGCTTGGCGGAGCGGGAGAGTGCTTTTTGCGCGCCGGCAGCGACTCGGATCGATGATGATGATGAGGCCCATGGCCCTGACATCGATGGCTTTCTCGGACTCCGCAGGGTATCTGTCGGAGCTGCGACTGCGGCTGCCCCGTGCCACGACGCTTCCGGCCCTCCTTCTCCTTATGAGCCCCTGAGCACTTCAAGGCGCGGCTGCGGCCGGGCGGGCGCTCAGGGGATTGAACGACGGAAATCGAGGGTGCAACGCCAGCGCGTGACCGCGGCTGGCAGCAAGGCAAGGAAGACCAGACCATGACCGACAAGAGCGATGCGATCGCCCCGAACGACAACGTGCAGATCGTCCCAAGCGATTCCGACCGGGTGCTGATTTTCGATACCACCCTGCGCGACGGCGAACAGTGCCCCGGCGCCACCATGACCTTCGAGGAAAAGCTCGAGGTGGCTGATTGTCTCGACCAGATGGGCGTCGACATCATCGAAGCCGGTTTCCCGATCGCCTCGGAAGGCGATTTCGAGGCCGTGTCCGCCATCGCCAAGCGCGTCAAGCGGGCAACGGTTGCGGGTCTCGCGCGCGCCGGAGAGAAGGATATCGACCGTGCAGGCGAGGCCGTGAAACATGCCGTCCGGCCGCGTATCCACACGTTCATCTCCACCAGCCCCGTACACATGAAGTTCAAGCTCCAGAAGTCGCCCGAAGAGGTGATTGATCTGGTCGCGAAGCAGTGCCAGCGCGCGCGCAACTGGGTCGACGACGTGGAATGGTCCGCCGAGGACGCCACCCGCACCGAGCACGACTACCTGTGCCGATGCGTCGAGACTGCGATCAGGGCCGGCGCCACTACGATCAACATTCCCGACACGGTCGGCTACACGGTGCCCGAGGAGTACTTTGCCCTCATCACCATGCTGCGCGAGCGCGTGCCCAACTCCGACAAGGCGATCTTCTCGACCCATTGCCACAACGATCTGGGCCTTGCAGTCGCCAATTCGCTGGCGGGTGTGAAGGCGGGCGCACGCCAGATCGAGTGCACCGTCAATGGCATCGGCGAGCGCGCGGGCAACGCAGCGCTGGAAGAGATCGTCATGGCGATCAAGACACGCAACGACGTCCTGCCATACGCGACCGCCATCGACAGCAAGATGCTGGCCCGCGCCTCGCGTCTCGTCTCGGCGGTGACGAACTTCCCCGTGCAGTACAACAAGGCGATCGTCGGCCGGAATGCCTTCGCGCACGAGAGCGGTATCCATCAGGACGGCATGCTCAAGCACACGCAGACCTATGAGATCATGACGCCGGAATCGGTTGGCGTCGGCAAGACCTCGCTGGTCATGGGCAAGCATTCCGGTCGCAACGCTTTCCGCTCCAAGCTGAAGGAACTGGGCTACGAACTGGGAGAGAACCAGTTCGAGGATGCCTTCAACCGTTTCAAGGCGCTGGCCGACCGCAAGAAGCATGTCTACGACGAGGACATCGAGGCGCTGGTCGACGAGGGCATCGCCCATATGCATGATCGCACCAAGGTGGTCGCGCTCACCGTCATCGCGGGCACCATGGGGCCGCAGGCCGCGACGCTGGTGCTCGACATCGAGGGCCAGCAGCACACCGTGCAGGCGACCGGAAACGGGCCGGTCGACGCGACCTTCAACGCCATCAAGGAACTGCTGCCCCACAATGGCCGTCTGGCACTCTACCAGGTGCACGCGGTTACGGAGGGCACGGACGCCCAGGCCGAGGTCTCCGTGAGGCTCGACGAGGATGGTCGCACCGTCACCGGTCGTGGCGCAGACACCGACACGCTGGTGGCCTCGGCGCGCGCTTACGTGGCAGCCGTCAACAAGCTGATGGTGAAGCGCCAGAAGACTACGGCCGCCCAGTCGGCGATTTGATGAACGCCGCGCAGCGTTCCTGACGAGACCCGTACGGCCCGCGGCGATATGCAAAATCAGCTGCGGGCCGATCCGTTTTGCGGTTGCCCCGCAATACCCGATTGGCTGCGGCGCGCAGCCTTCCAGACCGACCATCCGGAGGCGTCTTTCAGCGCTGATGCGATTGTATTTTCTCTCTCCACTCGGGCATCCGACCAACCGACATTGTTGGCGCACGGCGTGTCAGCCGCTATCATTTGGCAACGGCTGTTCATTTGAGTGAGAGGCGAGTGAACTTCGTACGTGGGGACGCTCCCTTGCCTGTGCGGACCGAAACTTGGTCAGTCCCTATTGCGCATGGGAAAGCATGGTCGGTTGCCGTGGAGTTGTTAGGGCGCGAGGGTCCGGTGTTCGCCCGAAAGTGGGTATCCGCCTGAACGAGGGGCAAGAGTATCGATGCGTTTAGGCGTCTCGAACGTCTTTTCCGATGACATTGCGATAGATCTGGGCACCGCGAACACTCTCGTTCACGTTGCCGGCAGCGGCGTCGTCATCGACGAACCGTCGATAATCGCCGTTCGCAACCACCACGGTGTGCGTGAAGTTCTGGCCATCGGCCAGAAGGCCAAGCTCATGGTTAGTCGTATACCGGAAAACATTGAGACGGTCCGCCCTTTGCGCGACGGCGTGATTGCCGATTTCATCGCCACCGAGGAGATGCTGCGCCAGTTCATCAGCCGCACGAAGTCGATGCTTGGCTTCCGCCGACCGCGCATCCTGATCTGCGTGCCGGCAGGAGCGACGCCGGTTGAGCGCCGCACGATCTATGAAACAGCGGTCGCCGCAGGCGCGCGCCGCGTCTTCCTGATCGAGGAGCCGGTGGCGGCAGCAATTGGTGCCGGACTGCCCGTCACCGAGCCAACCGGATCCATGGTGGTGGACATTGGCGGCGGTACCACTGATATCGCAGCATTGTCGTCGGGGCGCGTCGTCCAGTCCCGCTCGCTGCGTTGCGCGGGGCACGCCATGGACGAGGCGATCATGCGCTATATCCGCCGTCGACATCATCTTCTCATCGGCGAGACCAGCGCCGAGCGCATCAAGATCGAGGCGGGCACCGCCTCGCATCTCGTCAACGGACGCGCCGCGGAGGTTCACATTCGCGGCCGCGACCTGCGCCAGGGCGAGTTGAAAAACATCGTGCTGGGGCCCGCGGACATTGCCGAGGCGCTGGACGATCCCATCGAAGAACTGGCCGAGTTTGTGCAGCGGTCGCTTGAGGACCTGTCGCCGGAAATCTCAGCGGATATCTGCTATCGCGGCATCCGCCTGACCGGCGGCGGCGCCATGCTCGACAAGCTCGACCGAGAGTTGGAGCGCCGGGTCGGCGTCAGGTTCGTTGTTCCGGAGTATCCCATGCGATGCGTGATCCGTGGTTCCGCGGCCGTTATCAACCAGCTTGGCCAATGGGAGCATCTGCTGATCCGCCCCTGAGCGGAACGGCAGACGATGCGTTCATGCTAAACGCGATGGTCACATCGCGGAAGGTCAGGCGAAGTGGCCGACAGTGGCGACGTGCGCTACCGTGGTGCGGGTACGGCGACGTTGTTCGATTCTGCCAAGGCGCGGGGCCTTGCAGTGTGATGATCGCGAAATCCGCTCAATACTTTTTGGCTGGGTGGCGCGGCGGATTTCTCGATCTGAGCCACACTATGTCATTGATATTTCTAGTGTCGTCGGAAGCGCAAAATTCGTTCGGCAATCGCCGCAGAATGAGATGAATTTCGCGATCACGACATCAGATGCCCGTCGCGAAAAAAGTGCGCAGCGACTTTGCGTCGACGACATGCACAGGAAAAAGGACTTGAAGCGCCGGTAGCGCATCTGGAAATTCGCAACGTGCTTTGCTTGGCCGCCGATGATCGGCTGCCCATGCCGGGGTTGCGACGAGCCTGGGCGTCGCTGGCAGGAGCGGAAAATGGCGCGATCTGGCCGGGCAAAGTGGTTCCTGCGAAGGTGCCGCACGACGTTCAGGCGCCCGGAGAAACAGGCTGGACAGGGCCGGGGGTTGGTGCTATCCGAACCGCCTCGGGGCCGGCTAGGCCCCGTTGCCGTCCCGGCGGGGTTCGATGGCACGAAGGTCGCCTGCGATCCGTTCCCAAGGGACCGACCGGCAGCTTGCCGGACATGGGTGATTAGCTCAGTTGGTAGAGCAGCTGACTCTTAATCAGCGGGTCGTAGGTTCGAATCCTACATCACCCACCAATCAATTCAATGTCACAACGCAGCGGCAACGACATGCGTCAGGCGGCAGAGCATGTCGCACAAACGTATGCAGGGCTTTGCGGCAACGATGCAACGATCTCTGTCTTTCGGGATCGTACGATGCATCTGCAGTCGTGGCTCCCAACTATTGGTGCCCATCTCTTGCCCCAGCAATCTCGTCGGTCCAGACGCGAAAGGATTCAAGGGTATTGGGACCAAAGGTCGTGACCATCGCCACGTCGGCAGCATCGCGACCTCGCGCAATCAGCACTCTGCCAACACGTGGCGTGTTGTTGCGGGGGTCAAACGCATGCCAGCAACCGTCGAGATAGGCCTCGAACCAAGCGGCGAAATCACCCGGCGGAAATGGCGGCTGAGTACCAACGTCACCAAGGTAGCCGGTGCAGTAGCGCGCGGGAATGTTGAGCGCACGACACAACGCGATGGCGAGGTGAGCGTAGTCGCGACAAACGCCAACGCCTTCCTGATGCGCTCCACAGGCGGTACGGGCAGGGTTTGCGTTCTCGTAATTGAAGGCGATGTGATCGTGTACGAAGTCGCAGATTGCCTGAACGCGACGCCAGCCGGGGCGGGCGTTTCCGAAAAGTCCCCAACTCAAGTCGAGAAACCTGTCGCTCTCGCAGAAGCGGCTTGCGAGAAGAAACGCGAGCACCTCGTCAGGCAGGTATTCGACTGGAACCTGGCCGGCGTCAACGACAACCGGATCGGGCTGGCCTGTATCGCGAACGACTGCTGATGTGGCAATCCGCACGCGCCCCGCAGGGGCGATAATGCGACTGCACCAGTTGCCGAATCCGTCTCGGTACCCAGACAGCGGCGACGATGGGGTGACAACGATGTGATCGGGATATTCGAGATCGCCGACCCGACTGTAGTGAACGTTGAGCTTCAGAATGCAAGGAGTTGGCTGAGGAAAATGGTATCCGAATTCGTAACCGACCTGAAGTCTCACGATGTACTCACTGACCTTGACGGCGAATGCGCAAGTTATTGCATTTTATCAATGCATGACTGCCGAGGCGGCACAAGCGCTCCTCGGAACGATCGCGAGGAATGCGGGCTGCCCAGGTCGCGAGCGAGCATCGGATGCAACGTTACGTAGCTTCAATCCGAGCCGGCGAAAGTCCGTCGCTACATCGCAGACGGAAAAAAAGGGCCAGGAGTTGCCGTTGCCGGATCGTACGCCGCGTCCGCATGGTTGTACCAAAGGAACGTCGGTAAGCTTCACATGTTGATCGCGAAGCGACATGAAACAGCTGCGCAAGTCGTTCGACGAACGGTTCCCATTCGAAGCTTGAACCGGATCGCGGCGCATCCGCGAACTGCGTGATGGCGACTGTTGCCGACTGCGTCCGCCTATCGAGAAATGGCGACTACGTATCGTGGTCTCTTTTTCTAACGTCGATGTCGGCCGCGCATAGTACATCGACACAGTATTCACACGGTACCGGCTAACAGAGGGGGCGCCATGACAGCGAATAGCATGCCGCATGACCGGGCGTACCGGACCTCCAGTGTTGAATGTTGACTACGCGCGGACGAGCCACAAAGAGTCGATAACTATCAGGCGGGCGAAACCTTCTTGGACAGGGCAGCCAAATCTCGACCTCGTTGCGCCCAGCCGTTGAATATGTCGCCCCACGTGGGCCCGCAGTCGACATAGTTCGGGTAAGCCCCGTCACCAGCGGGGCCATCCCAGCACCACTTGTAACCCTCGATTACGCCACCACTGATGAGTTCGAGGTCGGTCTGGGTCAATTCGCGCATTTCCGTGCTGCTCATAGTTGTCTCCTTCGATTGACACTGTGCACCACCCCAAATGGGGTGGTGCACAGTGTGGAGACGCCGGTGCAAGCAGGCTGTTACGGAAGGAACATCTCCGACAATAGAATGATCAACCGAACTCGCAGAAACAAATGGCGGTCACGCAGAATTCTGCCGTGTTCGCCGACGGCCATGCCAGCTACGGCGCGATCTCTGTCGGCACGTTCGCCGGCGTCTGGTGCTCGACAATCATCTTCAAGCGCATCTCGACGAGTCCGCCTTCGCTGCTATCGCAGCTGGATCGACGGCATCACGCGCTTCATGCCGACACCAATCATGAAGCGCGTGCGCATCCGCCAAACGTACCCGTGCCGCTGTGCCGCCCACTTCGGCGTCGTGGCCTGACACCGGTTTCACGGAACCGAGGTTTAGGTACGACAGTGCAACTGAAGGCAGGCGTATGGAATTCGGAGTTTCGGTCGAGAGTCCAAGATTGGGGCACTACGGCTCGTGCGCGAGCGGAGCGCTTCGGTGGCGCACGCGGCACGCGAACTCAGCGTGCCCGAGAACCTGCTGAGGAAATGGCTCATGCGGAAGCAATTGGCAGGCGCATTCGAAATAATCGCCACATGAGCTGCACGGTTGGCAGCAAGCCTCAATCTCCGCACTCAACCGAAATGGTAACCGCAGCCGCCGGGATGAACCGGCGGCACTGTCCGCTCGATCCAGTAGCAAAGCGTTTCGCCGAGCCGCTATCCGTTGAACCGTTGCGTGAATCGGCTGCCGCTGTGCTCCATGCTGATTGGGCGTGCTCTGCGAGCTTGTACTTCGCGCGGGCTTGGGCGGTTCTACTGTCGAGCGCAATCCCACCAGGCCGGAGCGCCATTTCATAGTTCTGTTGGGCTGCAGCAATGTCGCTTCGAACTTCGAGAATCTGCGCCTTGAGCGAGTACGCAGCGGGGAACAGCGGGGCGCCCGCGATCGCGACATCGAGATCAGCGATGGCAGCGGATAGGTCTCCTCTGCGAAATGAAATGACGGCTCGGACATAGCGTCCGGCAGGATCGCTTTTACGGGCGGCAAGTATTCGGCTGGCTTCAGCCCATGCGCTTCCAAGCCTGCCAAGTTCGATTAGCGTTAGGACCTGGGCCGGCCCGATCTCCTTTGCATATCGATTGAGCTTGCTTGCTCGCTCCAGATCTTTGAGAGCGCCGTTGTAGCGCTGGAATTCACGCAACAGGTTCGCCCGTTCGAAATAGCCACGCCAATCTTCAGGTGCGAGTGATACGTAGCGGTCCAGGTCCTCAAGAGCCGCTTCGAGCCGGCCGAGGTCATGGTTGGTCAGCGCTCGACTCATATAGAGTTTCGCATAGCGGCGATCCCGGGATTCGGCAGCATCGAAGTCGGCCAGCGCTTGGGAATTGTTGCCGGAGCGTCGATAGGCCCACCCTCGATTATAGTAGGCCATGAATCGATCGGTCCCCGAGAGGCTCGCGTGCGCAATGAGACGCGTGCACGCTGCGACGCTCTCCTCACTGACGGGATTTCCGCATGTGATCTGGTCTGTCGCAGCGTTGGCAATCCCGGACACGAGCGATCCCAACGTCGCGGCGACGACACATGCGATCAAGGACTTTGATGCCATTGGACAGATTCCTCCGTCTCCGCCATTCGCACCGCCGTCAATCGGGGGCGTGAACAGATCCAACCACGGCAAAGCTGACGCGAATGCTGCAGCCGCGCTGTCCCGCATGGAACATGCCGCCGGGACGACGTTGAAATTTGAATGAAGCGTTCGCAGGTGGTTCCCTGCCGGACCCTATCGCGCAAACTTCTGCATGATACGCGAGCGGAAGGTGAGCCGCTCCGATGGGGTCGGAATGTCGCCTTCAAGGGCTACGAGCAGATCTGCAAGGCTGACGGATGCTTGTGCCTTGCGGCGTACCATGACACGCCCAACGGGGCCGAGATGCACGGCAAAAGCATCAGCAAAGATTTCGATCGCTTCAGCGGTCAGAGGACTATCCAAGCCTGTCAGATGCGGATGCTTGCGCTTTGGCTCCGTGCGATCGTCAAAAGGCGCAGATGGCGGGGGTGCTTCATCCAAATGGCTGGTTGAGGGGGTAGATCCTGGTCTAAGACGTGCCAGTCGCGCGATGAGCGTTTCTCTCTGTGCCGAGGCAATTGATGCCGGTTGCGGCATCTTGCCAATGTCTGAGTTCGAGGTTGGGCCCGACGTTTCCGCGTCCGGTCCCTGGGTGGGCGCCAGGTCATGAGTTGGCAAGCGCATCGTGTGGTCGAGAGGTTCCAATTCCGACGCGCCGGAGCCTGTTTGCAGATCCTGTGAAGGGTAAATTGCATACGTTGCAATCCGCCGGGGAATGTTCTTGAGCATTGGAACACCGCGTGCTTCGAAAGTGGCGGAGATTCGTGCCGAAACCGCGTCCACTATGGCGCCGGAGACGAGCGTGCCGCCCGGATCGGCCAGTGATTGCAGGCGCGCTGCAATGTTGAGGGTCTCCCCGAACGGAACGTCTCCTTTGAACAACACATCGCCAAGGTGAATTCCAATTCTCAACCGCATGCCGCCGTGAGCCGCATCGGCGGCCAGTTGTTCCTGAATTGCGAGCGCGCATTGAACGGCACAAACCGCGCTTTCAAACAGGCCAAAGAGGCCATCGCCTGGCATGCTGATAACAACGCCGTCGTAGCGGTCGAGCTGTTGTCGAGCGACCCTGAGAACGGTTTGCAGATTTCCAAAGGCGCCCGTTTCGCTCACGGAAACATTGCCGCTGAAATTTGCGACATCCGCAGAGAATGCGGCTCTGAGCCGTCGGCGCAGAGTGCCTTCCGGCTCTTCAGGGTCAGAGGGGCTGGGACCTGTCTCGGTCATTCTCAGACCTATCCTCGCTCGGTTGCGCGTGGAATCTGTCGCTTCAGGAATTGTGCTCTGTCTTTCTCATTATCTATGGCGCGCGCAAGGTGCTCGTAGTAGTCCTCGCGACCGATCGCCGTCTTTGCCTCGCGCTCGGCCAAGACTTTGGCGACAGGACCGATCAGGGGCAACAACAATGCAGTCGCCTTGCGTATTTCATCGTCGGTGATGACGGCTTGCAGTTGTGCATGGGCAATGCCGCGATCTTCGCGCAGCGAGTTTTCTGCGGCCTTGCGGAAGGCTGCTGCTTCTGAAGGTCGAGGAATATGTGAGGTTAGCCTCGTCAGAAGGTTCTCTGCATCGGTCGTTTCGCGAGTCGCGCGTGACAGCACCAACGGTGCTACCGGACCGATCGCACGCACGAACTGTTCCTCGATGTACGAAAGCGTTTCAGGTGACAGCCGCTCAGCCATCGTCCTGCTGAGGCTCCCCCGAGAAGGTTCAGCTTTGTCACCGGGCAGTGGAGGTGGAAGACGGGTTAGATCGATGGCCCGATTTGCCTCGTATTCACTGGAATTTTCGAGTGCGGCGATGAGGGCGGATGCAAAGGCCTCCGCAGTCTGGAATCGATCTGCCGGATTGCGAGCCAGCGACTTTTGAACGACTTCGTCGAGAGGGCCGGACAATTCGGGTCGCATCGTCCTGAGTGACGGGGGAGACTCGTAAAGAACCTTATGCATGAGTTCTATAAGATCGGTTGCCGCAAACGGCTTCTGACCCGTGAGAAGTTGGAATAGTATCACTCCGACAGCGAAGAGATCCGTGCGGGCATCGACATCCCGCGCAAGGAACTGCTCGGGAGACATGTAGTTGGGCGTACCAACGCCGCCGCCCCCGTCCCTCGAGAGATTGAGGTCATGAATCCGTGCAACGCCGAAATCTGCGACCTTGATCGAAGTGGCCGCGGGGCACAGAATATTTGCCGGCTTGATGTCGCGGTGAATCACGCCCTTGCTGTGGGCGTGATCAAGAGCCGCCAGCAATTGCACCATGATTTCTACGACCTGATGCAGGGGCAGTCGCATACGCGGGCGGGTCACGTTCTCCAGCGTGCCGGCGGCCACATATTCCATGACAATGTGAGGAGCCGAATCCTGCTCGATGTAATCGTACACGGTTACAATGTTGGGGTGCTGGCAATTACCAGCGGAGCGTGCTTCGCTCGCAAATCGTTGCAACAATCCTTCAGGATCGTCCACGCTCGCCAGGACCTCCCGGCGCAACGTCTTGATCGCAACAAAGCGACAAATATTAGGATCAAAGCATTTGTAGACGATGCCAACGGCACCTTGTCCGATTATGTTGTCGACACGATACTTGCCAATCGCAGCAGGCGCTTCAGAGCTTGCTGCCTGCAACAGCCCCCCTCCACCGCGACCTGCCGCGTCCATGGGCCAACTTTCTGGCAATTACCTCAAGCGGCTGGTGCGGTTGCTTCCAACACCACCCGACCAATCTACAAATCTAACTGTCTAGCATTTTGAGGGCATTGTCGAGACTCCGCCTCATTCGATTAAACGACTGAGAAAGCGAAGCAATCTCGTCACTTCCCTTATGAACGTGTTCGGGCTGCGAGCTGTCGCCCATGCTAACTCGTTCAGCAATCTCAGACATCTTGATTACTGGAGAAACGACCATCCAGCTCAGCAGTACATTTACCACGATCAACAGACCTACAAATATTGCGCCCATCGATCCGAGCAAGAGCTTAAGGTTGTCCCACGTTTGATGATGAGCGAAATCGAGCGGTACAGAGAATATTTGTGCCCCAATAATCTCGTTATGTTTCCAGCCGAAGCCATTCTTGTTTCCATAGAGCGCGACCATGGAGGCGGGCGCCTTGTCGGGGGCTCCATGGCACGATAAGCAGCTTTCGGCCTTTATCGTCATGGGGAATGCAACTGTGTATTGTGGGCCCTTGTCGTCATCTCTGAAGACAACGACCTCGTTCAGACCCGGATCGCTACGCAATCTTTCGATCAGTGCGCGCTCCCACGGACTCGCAAGGTCTGATGGATTCGTTGGATTGAGTGCGGCTTCCTTGTAGTAGAAATTCGGGTAGTAATCGCGGAACTTCCGGAATGCGGTCTGAGCCGCGAACGATGGGACTGTTTGCGGAAGGAATTGGATGTCAGACATGTCGCTGAGGAGCGGCCTTATCTCTTCGGAAGTGTAGCCCCGCACTGCGAGCGCCTGTGCTCGCAAGACACCGATCTGAGCGTGAAGCCGCTCGATCGCGTTCTGCTCAGAAACGCGGTAAAAAACAACCGAAGATACAGCCATTGCCAAAATAAAACAGGCAGCAAGGACAAGCAAGAATTTTAGCCTCAGTCCCATGGACGCACCCTTCCGCTCGCCGTATTAGAGAGATACACCGCAACCTAGCAATATTTCCTTATAGCCCATCTTAGTGTGATGAGGACGGCTGGCATGGTTTCCGAGGCTAGAGATTTGCATGCTTGCGTTAAGACCTCGGTCGGACCTTCTGCTGCTGCCAGAACCGTTCTAGCCAAAGCTTGGTATAGCATCTGCCTGATAGCCTGCTTCTGCCTGTCGTCACTTTGTTCAGCACCCGTACTGGCAAGCGAGGACCGCATCGCATTGATATTGGCAGTAGAGAACTACTCTCACTTTCAGAAGGCCGCTGTTACCGCCGAAACTGCGCTCAAGATGCGTGATGCTCTCAAGCAGCGAGGCTTCGACGTCAGCGTCGCCCTCAACCCCAACAATGCCACGGCGCGAGCTTCCCTACGTGAATTTGCCGCGAAGGTCGAAGGTGCAAACGCTGCAATCATAATTCTCGCAGGCCATGGTGTTTCTGCGAGCGCCCGGTCGTACCTGCTGCCGTCAAATATCGAAATCGGCCGCGACAGTGATTTGCTGTCGCGAGGTCTCGTGCTTCCCAACGTCATCAGAATCGTAGAGCGCGCCAAGCATGGTGGCGTGTTCTTCTTAGCAAGTGCCGCCAACCTCCCGTCGACGCTGCAGGCGGTTTCGGCCCGCATAAAGCTCTCCGAATCGCCGCCCGCCAACGTGATGGTAGCCTTGTCGACTTCTGACAAGTTGCCCGTATCTCGAGTAGATGCCGTCACCGCCCGAGCGGCTGAGGACTTCGTCGAGGCGCTGAGCGAAACGCCGCTGCTGATGGCGAATCTGGCAAATGCCGTCGCCGCGGGCGGCGTTGGCCAAGTTTATGGAACCCCGCCGGAACTCGATCTGGCGAAGGCACCGACGCCACCACCGACCGGGGCGGCGAGCGCAGGCGTGGCCGAGGAAGCCGCTGCCAAGGAGGCCGCTGCGCGACGGCAAGCAGAACAACGCGCTCGCGAGGCGGAGGACAGAGCCAGGCGCGCCGAGATTCGTGCTCACGAGTCAGAGGCGCGCGCGCAGGCGGAAGCGCGCGATGCGGAGGCCCGTGCGCGCGAGGCTGAAAAGAAGGCTCAGGCGGCAGCGCAAAGGGCGCGCGAAGCAGAATTGGCAGGATCATCAAACAGGGGCGAATCTCAGAACGACAATGCCGCGGATGCGGGTTCGGATGTCGAGAGCCTGAAAGTTGTCGAAGCCTTATTCGGTAGATCGAAGCGTAAGGAAATCCAGAATTTGCTCCGGCAGAAGGGCCTTTACGAGGGGCAAATCGACGCCATATTCGGTCCACTCACTAGAGTGGCGATCAAGGGATTTCAGAAGTCGCTCGGCGCCGAGGAGACAGGCTACCTTACCCCGCAACAATTGCAGAAATTGGTCGGCGAGTGAGTTCAAGAAGAGCGAAGGTGGTTCGTGCGGGCCGCTGCGTTGCTCGAACATGGCGTGCGTTGCAGTCGCACGCCTTTCACAGTCGGGGGTACGCCGCGTCCCGCTAGTGTGCTGGATCTGACGTTTGTTTCCCGGGCGAAGGTCGTCAAACGTCAGTGAATCCAGAACACGAACCAAGAATTGCTGATGTTCCGGGCTGAGGCGCCGCGACCCGATACGGATCCACGCGTCAGATTAGGAACACTAGCGAATAGGCGATCCCATGGCGATCGGCCCGTTGATCCCACCAATGTAGATAGTGCCGTTGTGAATGACGATGGAGCCGCAGGTCACCCAGGTTCCGTCCGGGGTGCGGCCGCCGTAGCCTCCGCTGACGGCATCGATTTCGTCGGCATTGAGCTGGCGGCAGTCGATCGCTTTCGAGGTTCTGTTCATGGAAGGCTCCATCTTGTTTCAGGCAGGTCTCTCGGACCCGCCGTGCATGCTGTGGCTGCTGTGCGGTCGGCGGAAAAGCCGTCCAACGTCGATCAATCTGGCCGGGTGTGTCAGTGGTCGCTGTCACGTCCGTAACAAAGGTCGCGATATTTGTCGCTCCGTGCAGCGTGGCGGCCACGAGGTGCTGCGTGTGCACCGGCCGCAAGCAATTGCAACGGAAACTTCGCTTGTCCCCCTGATCTGTTACGGCGGGAACAGCGATCCGATTGCGGGCGATGCAGCATGCAGGTCGTCGGAGCGAAAAGATTTCGATCTGATGTGTGCAACGCCTACAACATCAATCTACGGAGAACGTGCATGATCAAGGACACGAGCAAGACAGACTCTATTGGAATTCGCGCTCTTTCTGATGAGGAGATCGAAGCCACGACCGGCGCCGGAATCCTCTCTGACATCTGGCATGGCATCGTCAATGCGGTTACCGCGGTGGTCGACTTCATCGTCGGCGCATTCGGAGGGCCTCAGGCACCCTGGAGGGGTCCGTTCGGAAATCCGCAGCAGCCGGGCACACCCCCCCCACCCCCACGCCCCCTGTGATTCGTACCGGCGGTCGGCGTGCGCTAGCGATTGCTCGCCGACTGTCCGGACCAGGTCCCCAACACCGCATTCCGACTGGCCGATTGCCCGCAATCGGCCTTAGGCCCCGCGTCCTCCCTCAACATTGCTCTTGACTGAATATTCAAGCGCCAGCACGCTCGTTCGTCCAACAGGGGTGTGTCATGCACATCTACTTTCGCGGAGGCGGCTTGCAGCGATACCGGCTCTTGTCTGGGCTGGTATTGTTTGCTTTTGCTGGCACGCACTTCCTCAATCACGCACTGGGGCTCGTCAACCTTGAGGTCATGCATCAGGTGCAAGCCTGGCGGACGGAAATAACGCGTTCCGTCCCCGGCACCGCTATCCTGCTGCTGGCACTACTGACCCATATTGGCTTTGGCCTTTACAAGACTGCGCTTCGCCATACCTGGCGCATGCCGCCGTGGGAATTCATTCAAATAGCCTCCGGACTGGCGATCCCCCTTCTACTGCTGCCTCACATTATCAATACGCGGATTGCGCACACCGTCTTCGGCGTCGAGGACAGCTATCTCTACGAGCTTAAGCGACTTTGGCCGGCAAGCGCCTGGCAGCAGAGCGCGCTGCTCCTGCTGGTATGGGTGCACGGATGCATCGGTTTGCACCACTGGCTGAGGCTGGACGAGCGGTATCGACGGCTGCGCCCGCTGCTGGTCATTCTCGCAGTTGCCGTGCCTTCGCTCGCGTTGGCTGGCTTCGTCGTGGCGGGGCAGACGACGGCCGACATCATGAGCGATGCGGAAGCAATGGCTGCACTCAAGGCGAGATCGCGTTGGCCAGGAGAGGCAGCGAGTGCAGACCTCGAGCAATGGCGGTTCTTGGCTCGGGTCATATTCACCGGGATTGCTGTCGCCGCGATCCTCGTGTCGATTTCGCTCAGATTGCGCCTTGGTCGCGGATCACGCCTCGTGCGAATAACGTATTCGGGCGGGCCAACGGTCGAGATCCAGCAAGGCCAGACACTGCTCGAGGCTAGCCGCGCTGCCGGAGTACCGCATGCGTCGGTGTGCGGAGGACGTGCCCGCTGCTCGACGTGCCGCGTGCGCATCGTGCGTGGGCGCGAGAAGCTGCCGCCTGCCGAAGGTGCCGAGTCCGTAACGCTGCGTGTTATCGATGCCCCCGCTGACGTTCGGCTGGCCTGTCAGATCCGGCCGACGGCCGATCTGACGGTGACGCTCGTGAGCGCACCAGGAACGTCCGGTCCTGTCGAGTTTGAATTCGATGAGGTGAAAGAGGCCGTGGCCTCCCATGCGCGGGCCCAGGCCCTGAGTCAACTCGTTCAAAAATCCTGCGGCGAACCGGGCGAACTCATTGCCTGGTTCGAAAAGCACTTGGGTACGAAGGTGGTGCTGCCAGCTTGTGGTGACGCGAGCGGCGAATTGCGCGGCGGCCGCATCGACTACATGGGTGACAAGAGGCTCGCGGTGGCCGTCTATGCATTGGGTTATGAGGACGTCAGTGTGTTTCTCATGCACGATCAAGCTTCGAGCTCATATATGGTTAGCGCGGTCCGTCACGGTTATCGGGTGCTCGGCTGGGCCGACGATCGCGCGCATTTTATCGCGGTCGCATCGTCGTCACGCACCGAACTGGATCGACTGGCGGCGATTGCAAATCCTGCGATGACGGCGCCACAGCATTTGCAGAGTCTCGAAAAACTGTCACGCGGGTAACAGAACTTATTGCAATTTGACACTAGGAACGACGTGAGCCACGCCTCCGGTCCGAAGACATCCAATTGCGGAAATTCATTTCAACGGCACAAGGCGTCCAGCTAGTCAGGAACGCGCTACCATGAGTGATCTCTTTCGACGCGAGGCCGTACAGCATGCGACGAGACGGCTTGAAGGTGTCGTGGTGGTTGCCACCCCCCTCTCATTGAAGACGCTCGGTCTCTTCCTGGCTGCGATCATCTTCGCGGCCACCGGCTTTGCGGCCTGGGCGACCTACTCACGCAAGGCGGCCGTTACCGGCTTCCTCGTCCCCGACCAAGGCATGATCCGCGCTACGTCGGCAGCGGCCGGCACGTTGCAGAGTATCCTGGTTCGCGAGGGAACGATGGTCAAATCGGGAGACCACATTGCCGTGCTTGGCTTGTCAGCGGAAACCACGGCAGGAAACGTGGGAACGGTCGTGTTCCAGGGTCTCGAAGCTGAGTCGCGCGCCGCGCGCGTCAAGGCTGAATCGCGACTTGCCCAGCTCGAAGTCGAGCGCGAACAGGCCAGCAAGCGCCAGACGAAGGCCGAGGCTGAACTCAAGCAGGCAGAAACCCAGATCTCCCTTCAGAAGCAGCGCGTCGACATTGCCAGGACCGAGCTGGAGCGAGGCATGGAGGTAGCCAAAAAGGGATACATGTCGCGGCGCGAGGTTAACTCGAGGCACACGACCTTGCTCAGTGCGGAACAGGAGTTGGCCACGCTGGAACGCCAGAAGGCGACGATCGAGCGCGATATCGCCGACATACTGGCAAGACTTGCCTCCATTCCGCTCGAGATCAATGCGGCCCGCTCCGAGGCGATTTCCGCGGAAGCCACGATCACCCAGAGGCGCGCAGAGTCGGAAGCGCGGCGTCTGCAGTTCATCACAGCGCCGTTGGGCGGTCGTGTCGCCGCGCTGCCGGTCACGGCCGGGCAATCGATCGGTGCAGGCACGACGATTGCAATCATAATACCGACGGGCGGACGAATTGAAGCCGAGTTGCTGGCACCCTCGCGCGCGATCGGCTTCGTACGGCCTGGGCAGGAAGTCGCCCTCAGTCTGCAGGCGTTTCCCTATCAGCGGTTCGGAACCGTTCCGGGAACGGTGCGCACTGTTTCGAGCACGGTCATCAATCCGAATGAAGTCCAGCTGCAGGGTCTCAACATACAAGAGCCTGTATTCAGGATCCGGGTCACGCTGTCGCGTGAATCGCTCGAAGCCTATTCGCAGACAATTCCGTTCCAGCCCGGCATGCTCGTCTCGGCCGAAATAGTATTCGACCGCCGTAGCCTGCTCGAGTGGCTGTTCGATCCCATCTATGCAGTGGGGCGGCGCGCATGACAGTTGCCGAAGAGATAGGCCTCACAGGGCGCAAGCTGCCAGTGGTCGTGGCATCCGAGGCCGCCGAATGCGGCTTGGCATGTATGGCGATGATCGCGCGCTATCACGGTCACGATATCGATCTTAATGGCCTGCGCCAGCGCTACGCATTGTCGCTTGCGGGGGCCTCGCTGAAAAGCCTGATGGGGATCGCCGACCAACTGGGGTTCTCGACCCGCGCGCTCAAGGTCGAAATGTCTGCGCTTGGCAGGATCGAGTTGCCCGCAATAGCTCACTGGGATCTCAATCACTTCGTCGTCCTGAAATCGGTGGGACCGCGCAGCATCACGATCCATGATCCAGGCGCGGGCGTCCGCACGTTCACCATCGAGGAGTTCTCGAAGCACTTTACGGGTGTAATCCTCGAGCTGGCGCGATCGGAGGGGTTTGAGCCCATCACCGACCACCGGACGCAGATGAAGCTATCCATGTTGTGGTCGCGGATCACAGGCTGGTGGAGCGCGGTCATCGGCGTCTTGGTCCTCTCCCTGGCCTTGCAGATTGCGGCCTTCGTCGCTCCCCTGCAGATGCAGCTTGTCGTCGATCAGGCCATCGCGGAAGCGGACAAGGATCTTCTGCTCGTCATCGCGTTGGGGTTTGGCGCGCTCGTCGTCATTCAATCGGCCATCGAGGCCCTGCGCGGCTGGGCCTTGCGCATCTTCGGTCATCTCCTGAGCTTTCAGGTCACTGGCAATCTGGTTCGCCACCTCCTGCGCCTGCCGAGCGACTACTTTGAGAAGCGGCACGTAGGCGACATCATTTCGCGACTGGCTTCCGTGAAGCCGATCCAGCAGGCGATCACTCAAGGTGTCATTAGCACCGTGATCGATGGCCTGATGGCTTGCGTGGCCGCTGCTATACTTTTTTTCTATTCGACGACGCTTGGCTTCATCGTTGTCGCCGCCGTCGTCGTCAACCTGGCGCTTGCGCTGATGATTGTGCCGCGCATGAAGCAGCGGATGGAGGAGGAAATCTTGGCAGAAGCCAAGGAGCAGTCGCATCTGATGGAGACCGTGCGCGCGGCCACGACGCTCAAACTTCTGGGGCGCGAAGCGGTTCGGGAAGGCTCCTGGCGCAACCTGCATGCGGAGACGACAAACGCAAGCATAGGCGTCGGAAAGCTGCAGATCGCGATTGGGTTCGGGCAGAGCGTGGTGACGGGGCTGCAAACGGTCATCGTCATCTATATCGCGGGCCGGCAAATCTTGTCTGGCCAGGGCTTCTCGGTGGGCATGTTGTTTGCGTTCCTCTCCTATCGCCAGACCTTTACCGACCGAGCGATGGCGCTCGTAAACCAGATGATGCAATTTCGCTTCCTCAGGCTTCACCTCGACCGCTTGTCGGACATTGTCCTTACTCCGGCCGAATCGACCAGCCAGGGCATGGCACTCGTGAAGACCGAGGGACACATGCGGCTCAAGAATGTGTCCTTCCGCTACGGTGCCACCGATCCGCTCGTGCTGGAAGATATCGACCTCGAGATCGAGCCGGGCGACTACATTGCGATCCAGGGCCCGTCGGGCGGCGGGAAGACGACGCTCTTGAAATTGTTGCTCGGACTCAATCAGCCGAGCGACGGATCCATCGAGCTCGATGGCCATCGCGCCACCTCCGAGCGCTGGCGGGCGTGGCGCAACGACATTGGCGTCGTTGCGCAGGACGATCGTCTGCTGTCAGGAACGCTGGCCGACAACATTGCCGGCTTCGATCCCGACCTGGACATGGAGCGGGTGATTGCTGCAGCCATCGCCGCTCAGGTAAATGCGGACATCATGCGCACGCCTATGCAGTACCTGACGCTCGTCGGCGATATGGGCTCAACGCTGTCCGGTGGCCAGCGCCAGCGCGTACTGCTGGCGCGCGCGCTCTACAGGAGCCCGAAAATTCTTATTCTCGACGAGGGGACAGCCAATCTCGATGAACAGAACGAGGCACTCATTGCTGACCTGATCGATGAGATGCAGATCACGCGCATTGTCGTCGCACACCGTCCCGCTTTGCTGAGGCGAGCAAAGCGCGTGTTTACGGTCTCCAACCGAAAGCTCATTCCCTTCGAGCGAAACGATGCCGCCGAACTGCTCACGCCGATTACGACTGCAGGCTAGTGTCTTGGTCGCGAAATTCGTCTCATTCTGCGGCGAGTGCCGAGCGAATTTCGCGTTTGTGACGACACTGGAAATATCAATGACACAGGGCATGTTCAGCTGAAGTGTGCAGCGGTTCAGCGTGAAGAACACGCTCAATTCAGAGACTTGGATCGTGTTCATGCGTCCATGCGGCATGAACGCGATCTGGTCGCGCGTCGACCTTGTGCACATGCAAGGCGAACACCTGCTCGGTTGGTCCGGTGCAGTCGTCGCTACCGGGGATGACAACGGCAAGACGAAGCTGCACCGGTCGGGCAACGTCACCGAAATCGGGGCGACCAGCAGAGCTTGGCGGGGGCGTCTGGCCAGCATGCTGTTCCTCAATCCATTTGTTGGGAGAGCCAGTGGTGCACGTGTCGGTGCGCTTGCGGGTACGATGACGGACTTCGAAATCGACGACCGGTTCAACAGCGACGTCGGCAAAGCATCGGGCCGAATGAGGCGGCGGTATGCATGCTCGTTCGCGATGTGCCGAAAGGCAAGGTTCTCCAGGGGCTTGAAAACCATCCCGGAGCGGGGAGGGATTTTGCGACCTCGCCTTCGCTGAAGAAGGTAGGCGAGTTGAGAACCCTCCAGGAAGCACCGTGACAGCCGTACTCGATTTGCGGGAGCAAACCGTCTCGCCCGGCCTCGCGTCCGTAGGGCGTGGGTCCGGAGTGCGGACTAAACAATGCCAAAGCCGCTACCCGATCGAGGTGAACAAGCGCTGCTTGACTGTGGTCGAGAAATCTACGATGCCTGCGGAGTATGTCAAAGGACGTATTCGGGATATTTATGAAGGACGCATACGGGGCATGTCGAAGGACGTATGCGGATATTGGCTCCATCGTCCTGTGTGGTTGCGAGATGAACGAGGAAGTCTGATGAAACGACGTAAGCCTTTGGTCGCGGTGCTTTTGCTTGGCTCCGTCGTTGCTACCCCCGTGGCGCTGGCCGACGATGGCGGGCACAAGGCGGCCGGACCGTCAGCAAAATCCGCAGCAGTTCCAGCGGTCGCAGTGCTGGTGGAGAAAGCCCAAAAGCGCGCGTTGGGACGCCAGACCGAATTCGTGGGCCGCGTGGAGGCGCTGGAAAAGGTCGATCTGCGCGCTCGGGTCACCGGGTTTCTTCGAGAAAGAAATTTCGAAGCTGGGGCCAAGGTCAAGGCCGGTGACACGCTCTACCTGATCGAAAAAGAGCCGTTTGAGGCCGCGCTCCTGCAACGCCGCGCTCAACTGGCGGCCGCCAAGGCTACTCAGGAAAACGCGGCAACAGCACTGAAGCGCTACGAGCAGCTTGAATCAAGGCAAGTCGCTTCCACGGCGCAGTTGGATGACAAGATCGCTGAAGAGAAGCGCTCCTCGGCCAGCATCCTTGAAGCTCAGGCAGCGATCCAGAATGCTGAGATTCAGATATCCTATACGACAATAAAGGCGCCGATCAGTGGGACGATTGGCCGGTCCCTGGTCGATCCGGGAAATCTGGTCGGGCCCGAAACGGGCGTACTGGCGACGATCGTCAGGACAGACAAGATGTACGTTCTGTTCCCTGTTACACAAAGCCAGCTCCTGGAAGCCCGCAAAAATCATTCCGATAGACGTAATCTCAGTGTCCGGGCCAAGCTCGCCGATGGCAGCTTTCTGGAACAAAAGGGCGTCATCGATTTCATCGACGTAAAGGTCGATCCACGAACGGACGGCCAGACGGTACGGGCCATCTTTCCAAACGATAGCGGTGCGCTGACGGACGGCCAGACCGTCCGCCTCGTGATTGAGCGCAGCAATCCAGACGAGGCTACGACCATACCGACTACGGCTTTGGCGACAGACCAGGGTGGAACCTACGTTTTTGTCGTCGATGACAAGGATCTTGTCGAGCAGCGGCGCGTCAAACTTGGAGTTTCGCGCGACGGAGCGGTCGTTGTGACGGAAGGCGTGCAACCGGGAGAGCGCGTCATCGTTCAGGGTATCCAGAAAGTTCGCACCGGTATGAAGGTCAAAGCGGAACTCCGTGACGGACAGGATGGCGCAAAGTGATCTCCTCGATTTTCATCAAGAGGCCGCGCCTCGCCATCGTCATCTCTATCGTCATCTCCCTTGCGGGCTTTATTGCCCTGCAAGTAATTCCTGTGGCGCAGTTCCCGGAAATTGTGCCTCCGCAGGTGGGGGTCCAGGCGATCTATCCGGGCGCCAACGCCGCCGCGGTCGAAGCCAGCGTCGCACAGGTCATCGAAAGCGAGGTCAATGGCGTCGACAAGATGATCTACATGAAGTCCAACTCGGGTAGCGATGGAAGCTATACGCTCACCGTCAGTTTCGAGGTTGGCTCCGATCCGGACATCAATACCGTCAACGTGATGAACCGCGTCAACCAGGCGACGGCGAAGCTGCCCCAGGAAGTGCAGCGCCTTGGTGTGACGGTACAGAAAAAATCCGCATCCTTGTTGCAGGTCATCGCGGTTCATTCGCCCAAGGGCACGCACGATGAGCTGTACCTGACCAATTTCGGAACCATCAACCTCATCGACCGCCTTGCTCGCGTTCCTGGCGTTGGTCAGGCCACACTGTTCGGAGCGCGTGAGTATTCCATGCGCATATGGCTCAACCTTGAGCGCATGAATAGTCTCGGAATATCGACGCAGGACGTGATCGCCGCGGTCCAGTCGCAGAATACCCAGGCGGCCGTAGGCCGCGTAGGCGCGGCACCGCTTTCCAAAGACATTGACTTCCAGCTCAATATTTCGACGCGCGGTCGCATGGTCTCCGCTGAGGAGTTCGGGAACATTGTCGTTCTGGCAAAGGATGACGGCGGCCTGTTGCGCATCAAGGACATCGGGCACGTTGAACTTGGCGCCCAGTCGAGCGATGCCTTTGCCAGGTTCAACGGCAAGCCAGGTGCTGGAATCGGCATCTATCAGGCGCCTGGAGCCAACGCCATCGCCGTCGCCGAAGCAGTACGCAAAACCCTTGATGAATTGAAGGTGCTCTATCCGGAAGACCTGGAAGTCAAAGTCGTCTACGACAGCACCGAATTCGTCGAGAAGATGATGGATGCGGTCAAGGAAACGCTGTTCGAGGCATTCATCCTTGTCTCCATTGTGGTCTTCGTTTTCCTCGGCAACCTTCGTGCGACGCTCATCCCGATCATTGCAGTGCCGGTAGCCTTGATCGGAACCTTCGCCATCATGCTGGCGATGGGCTTCTCCCTCAACACGGTTTCATTGCTAGCCCTCGTGCTTGCGATTGGCATCGTGGTCGATGATGCCATCGTCGTCGTGGAAGCTGTCGAACACGAGTTGCACGAACATCCGGAGCTGACGGCAGCCGAAGCGACCGAGCGGGCCATGCACAATATCACCGGCCCGATCATTGCGGTTTCGCTCGTGCTTTTGTCGGTCTTCGTGCCCACCGCGTTTATCCCGGGTATCACAGGACAGCTCTATAAGCAGTTCGCTGTTGCTGTCTCCGTATCGATGGTCATTTCCGCCATCAACGCTCTCACCTTGTCGCCAGCACTGTGTGCAATTCTGCTCAAACCCGGCATGAAACCCTGGAGCGTAATCGGGTTTCTGCAACGCGGCATAGATAAGGCCACTTCCGGGTACACAGCCGTCGTCAGGCGGCTTGCACACCTGATGGTTGTCACGGCTCTCGTTATCACCGGTTTTGCTGTAGGTGCCTATCTGCTGAACGGAATAGTACCGACCGGGTTCCTGCCCGATGAGGACCGCGGTGCGTACATGGGTGAGATACAACTTCCCGATGCCGCCTCGACCAACCGGACCAAGGAAGTCATCGAACAGGTCGAGAAGCTCATTCTGGAGCAGCCAGCAACGCAAGACCTGTTTACCGTCGGTGGCTATAGCCTGCTCGACGGCATCGCCCTTCCCAACCGCGGCATGATCGTTACGACGTTGAAGCCGTTCGAGGAACGCAAAGACGAATCGATGTCGGTCTTCAGTGTTTTGAAGAGCATTACCGAGACGGTCCGATCCATTGCAAAGGCCAACATCTTCGTGTTCAACCTGCCGCCAATCAACGGTTTGGGAACCGGAGCCGGATTCGAGTACCAGTTGCAATCATTGGTGGGTGCCGAACCGCAGGAAATGGCGAGCACCGCGCGCGGCCTCATGATGGCGGCCCAGACGGAAAATCGGCTCGCCGGTGTTTTCACCACTTACGGAGCAAGCACGCCTCAGGTCTATCTCGATATCGATCGCGAACGGGCGCAAACGCTCGGTGTTGCGGTTTCTGACATCTTCTCGACGCTGCAGACAGCGATGGGCGGCTCCTACATCAATGACTTCAACAAGTTCGGTCGAACTTGGCAGGTCAATGTCCAGGCGGAAGCCTCCGAACGCATGAGTATTGATGACATTTTTCACGTCCACGTCCGTTCCAACAAGGGAGATCTGATTCCGCTTGAGGCCTTTGCCAAGGCGGAAGTAATCACCGCGCCGTCCTCGATCCAGCGTTACAACAATCTGCGATCGGTCACGATGCAAGGTGGGCCCTCGCCAGGCCATTCATCCGGTGAAGCCATCCAAGCGATGGAGGAACTCTCTGCAAAAGTGCTGCCGAAAGGCTTTACGTACGAGTGGACCGGCACAGCCCTGCAGGAAAAGAAGGCGAGTGGCCAGACCGCATCCATCCTCGTGTTGTCCTTGATTTTCGCGTATCTCTTCCTCGTCGCGCTATATGAGAGCTGGACGATACCCATCGCCGTTCTCACATCGGTCACCATCGGTGTGTTTGGCGCGTTGTTAGGACTGAAGCTCACCGGATTGGCCAGCAACATTTATGCGCAGATCGGCGTCGTGGTTCTGATCGCTCTCGCGGCGAAGAATGCCATCTTGATCGTCGAGTATGCGATGGAACAGCGCCGCCACGGCAAGAGCATAACGGATGCAGCCATTGCAGGCGCCAACCTTCGCTTCCGCGCGGTCATGATGACATCCTTCGCGTTCATCCTTGGCCTTGTGCCGCTGGTGATCGCTATCGGAGCCGGCGCCGCAACGCAGCGGTCGGTTGCCACGTCGGTCTTCTTCGGCATGTTGGCCTCGAGTTCGATCGCGATCTTCTTCATCCCGGGACTGTATGTGCTATTCCAGTCCGTTCGAGAGCGTTTCCATCGCCTTGTGGGCAATGACATCTCGCCGGAAGCGACAAACGCGGGAAGCAATGTGGACGATGCTCGATCAGCGCCGGCAGAGTAGCTGCGGATGACTTCAGGCCCGATTACATGGTTGCGGGCGGTGCCACGGCCAGGTCCCGCAACCATTTGTGGCCTGGATCGTTCTGCAGCCGCACGTGCCAGGATGCGAGAACATCGAACTCCGGCGTCGGCAAGGGCAGGTCGAAGATTTCGATCTCTTCTTTGGTAATCTGTGCGAGCCGGCGCGGTATGGTCGCCACGAGATTCGATTGAGCGACAAGTGGTGGCGCGGCGAGGAACGACGGGACTGAAGCGACGACGTTCCGCGACTTGCCCAGCTTTTCCAGTTCATCGTCCAGCGGGCCATGAAAGGTGCCACCCTGGGGCGAAATCGAAATGTGGTCCAGCTTGCATAGCGCGTCGAGCGTCAACTTCTTGCCACCACGCGGATGCCCTTTGCGCTGTATGAAGGCGAGCTGCTCGGTATAGATCGGCTTGGCTCGCGCCTCATGCGGTGTCACTTCAGTCCATGCGAGCAGGAGGTCGGCCTCCAGATTCTCGATCAATGACCACGTGGTGGCAGGGTCGAAAGGCAGAAGCGCCAGCCTTATGTTCGGCGCCACGGCCTGAGCGGCGCTGATCATTGGCAGTGTGATCGTCGTGTGCAGGTAGTCCGGAGCGATGATGCGAAACGTGCGCGTCGACGTTGCGGCCTCGAACGGCTGCTGCTCGCGCACCAGTTGAGCGAGTTCCTCCAGCGCCTTGTGAAGACGCTCCTCCAGGGCCATCGCGCGCGCGGTCGGCACCATCTGCCGTCCGGATGGAACCAGCAACTGATCCTCAAACAGGTCGCGCAACCGCGCCAATTGGGCTGACAACGCGGGCTGCGAAATATTCATCCGCTCCGCAGCGCGCGTAACGTTGCGCTCGGCTAGCAGCGTGTCGAGCGCCAGCAGCAAGCCCAGGTCTGACTGCCGTATATCCATACTGATTATGATGCACATATTGGGCATCAGTATCAATTATCTTGTCGCAGATCGTCTGTGCCGCGCGCACAGGGGCCGGACATCATGAGTGCTGGGCGATCGAACAGCAGCTGAGTTTTGCGAATTTTAGCGCTTATCCATTGAATTTATGGAACAAACATATTCGACCAATATGAGTTGCTTTGTGGCGAAGCGCAGAGTGGAGTCACAGTGGGACAAGACCGGACCACCGGCATGACGAAGTCAAATTGCTGGGAATAAAGCCCACTCCTCGTGTGATGCTTCAGCAATCCGCCGCCGCTCGCCTCTCCGCTGCACGGTTTGCCATCCGCCCCAGCCATCCGCTCACACGTCGTTCGAGATCACGAAGCTGCCAATTCCCAGACTCGGGAAATCATGGAAGCGCCCCGATTCCGGAGGAGGGCGGAAACCGGGGCGCGCTCATCGCCGGTACTGGTATGCTGCGCCGGCTTACCCGACCGGCAACGCGACATAGAGATCGGAATCAGCGTGACGCACGAGTGCCAGCGTGTGCTGTCTGCCATTCCTTTTCGCTTCATCGAGTGCGGCTTTTAGATCGGCAGCAGACTGGATCTGGCGGCTGCCCACCTTCTTGATCACGTCGCCGGCCTGAATTCCGAGTTCCGCCGCAGGACCATCGGCATCCACGGCTAGAACAGCTAAGCCTTCCTCGCCGGCGCCTTCGACGCTCGAGGCCGGAGCAACCTTGAGGCCCAGATGATCAAGGTCGCCTTTCTTATCTGCGGCCGACGCCAACGTCTGCGGTTGGCTCTTCATTTCGCCAAGTTCGACCGATTTGGTTTCAGTCTTGCCGCCGCGGAACACCGACAAGGATACGCGGCTGCCTGGCGCAAGGCCGGCGACGGTCTTTGCAAGATCGCGGGCATCCTTGATCTCTTTGTCATCGACTTTCGTGATGATGTCACCGGACCTCAATCCTGCTTTCGCTGCAGGGCTGTCCGGCTGTGGTGAGGAAATCAATGCGCCATGCGCCGACTTCAGGCCGAGGCTGTCGGCAATAGGAGCCGTGACCGGCTGCACCTGAACCCCCAACCAACCGCGCTCGACGCGCCCTTTTTCACGCAGCTGCGCCACGACCTGTTTGACGACCGGAGCCGGAATATCGAACGCAATGCCGACGTTCCCGCCTGATGGCGAAAAGATTGCCGTGTTGACGCCGATCACTTCGCCCTTCATGTCGAAGGTCGGGCCACCGGAGTTGCCGGAATTGACCGGAGCATCGATCTGGATGAAATCATCGTAGGGACCGTTGCCGATGTCGCGGCCCTTGGCGGACACTATACCCGCCGTGACAGTGCCCCCGAGACCGAACGGGTTGCCCATGGCAACGACCCAGGACCCCACTCGCGGCGTTGTTTCGGAAAGCTTCACGTAGGGGAAATCGTCGCGGCCGGAGACCTTCAACAAGGCGATATCTGTCTTGGGATCCGCGCCGAGAACCTTTGCCGGCATGGTTGTGCCGTCGCTCGTGACGATCTCCACTTCGACGGCTTTGTCAATCACGTGGTTGTTGGTCACGAGATATCCATCTGCGGTAATGAAGAACGCCGAGCCCTGTCCCCGCGCCATGCGCGGCTTGGGATCGATGCCGGATTGAGGCATGTCATCGTCGCCGAACTGTCGGAAGAACTTCTCGAATGGCGTGCCCTTGAACGGGTTCTCACCCTGAACCATTGTGCTCTCCGGTTCGAGCTTCGCTTTGACGCGAACGGACACAACTGCTGGCTTCATCGCCGCCACGAGTTCGACGAAGTCCGGCATCCCGGCTCCAACAGAATTGCCGCGTTGAGCGAGGGTTGCCGATTGCGGCGTCGTATCCGCAGCCAGTGCGTCCGCAGCAGAGAACGGTTGGTGGATAAATACGCCAGCGCCGAGCGCAAGCGCAGCCGCGCCCAGCAGCAACCTTTCCCTTAGTGTTGTCGAGCGTGGATGATGTCCGCCTCGCGAACCGCGGGTGAAGTGAGCTCCAGCATCGGTGGGTTCGGCCAACTGGTGAGAACGTGCGGTGATGTGGTGATAGCTCATGAGCGCAAGCTCCAGGGTTTGGGATTGATGGTGCTGCGCCGACAGTTCAGTCGGTCGCAGGTATCGTCCCTTATCCTCCCCGCCACCTCTCGCGAACATTGCCGCTTTCCTAAAGCTTTGTAAGGAAAATCAACTTCGCGCGAGGTTGCGTCGCGCGGCCCGCGTTGTCATCGAACGTCAAGCAGCTTCAGGCAGTCGGAAGAACGCGGAAGCCGGGCGAGAAATCGGCCGGTTCGTCGAGTATGCCGACGCGAGTGACATGGGCCGCCAGTGGTCCGCGGCGGCACTGTTCGAGGACTTGTGCGACGCTGCCAGACGGACCGTGCAGAACGGCCTCTACCGTGCCGTCCCTGCGATTGCGAACCCAGCCGCTCAAATCATGATCCGTGGCCACCGCTTCGAGCCAGGCCCGGTAGCCGACTCCTTGCACGCGGCCTTCGATGCTTACATGGACCGAGCGCATTTCATTCATCATCGCGCCTCCGGTTCATCAGAGACGGTATCCCGCATTCCGCACGCGGCCCCGTCGTGCGCCACTGCGACGACCGCCCGCATCGCAAATGCTGCGCATTTCCATGCTACTCGTGTCAGGGACGTCGTCAACGGATACGCCTTTCGCATGCGCCGCATAGCATCGGGGATCGTCAATGGTCCCGAACCGTGGGCAGCCTACCAGCTCACTTACGCGCGGCGTTTGTCGTGGCTCAGGAGTACGCAAATGACCAGTCAGATAATGGACCGCGCAGTCAATGAGTCGTTGAGCGCGCCCCCTCTCTCGTACGCACAGAACATGGAAGACTACCATTTGTGGCTCGCCCTCGGAGGTGGCGGCCCCGGGGTCTACATCGACATTGGCGGGGGCCATCCGGTTGCCGACAATGTGTCTTGCTGGTTTTACGAACGCGGCTGGAGCGGCATCATTGTGGAACCGCAATCTGTACTTGCCGGTCTCTATGCGCATGTCCGACCGCGAGATCGCGTCTATGATGGTCTCATCGGCCGCGAAGTGGGGACGTGTCAACTGCACGTGTTTTCTCGTCTGCATGGGCTGTCGACGACGGTCCTGGACAATGCCCAGAGCTCCAGGGTTCATGGCGATGACTACATTTCGCAAGAGCGGCCGATGCTCACTCTTGCTGCCCTGTGCGAAAACTATCGGATGGATCGGATTGACTTCCTTAAGATCGACGTCGAAGGAGCCGAGGCGGACGTCCTCGCGGGCAACGACTGGAACCGCTTTCGTCCCAGGATCGTCGCGGCCGAGGCGATCGACCCGGCGACCAACACGCCGACCTTCGAAAAATGGGAGCCGATTCTGCTGCAGGCAGGCTATCGGTTCAGACTCGACGACACGCTCAATCGCTTTTACGTGGCCGAAGAATGTCCCGACGTCATGGAGAAGCTTCCGGCAACGCGAGCCGCATGGGATGCAGTTACGCACATGTACGAGATCGGCCGCGCACCCGAGCAGGTTCGGCATCCCGATCACGCGTTGACCGAGGAGTTGGCGCGTGGGTTCTGGGCCCTTCTGCCGACGCTCGACCGGAAAAGTCTGGCGCGTATGCTGACGCGCTCGCGCGGGCTGGATCCCGATGGGCAGGAGGCTGCCCAATTGCTGCGGGAACTGGACACCGACACGATGCGTATTGCACTTGGGCGCATCGCCTGCGGCTATGACGGGGGGCAGATTGTCTGAAGCATGTTTAGCTGAAGTATGCAGCGGTTCAGCTTGCAAAGCATGCTCGAAACAGTGCGCTGGATCTTATGCAAGCTTCCACGAAACATGCACACGATCTAGAACTCGAGTGCCAGGAAATAGCGATGTGCCCAACCGGAATGCCGGCCGTGTTCGACGGGGCACCAATCGCCGACGCAGTAACCGGTCAGGCGGATATGGGTTCCAGACGGCGGTATCGTCGCAACGATTGCGGCATCTCCGTCGGGGCGCCGCCGGAGGTTCAGGACGTCGCCTGCGGCAACCCGCACGACTTTGTAGGTGATGGGAGCGGCAGAAGGTCTGCGGACGAAAGCATTCCTCCTCGCGCCGTTCTCGGCCGCGAGGAAGTATCTGTTGACCCACCCCTGGCTCTGGCCATGCCGTACCGGACACCATTCGCCCTCGCAGTTCCCTGCCATCATCACGCCCTTGGCGCGCGGTTGGATCGTCGACACGATATTTGCCAAGGGGCTCGGTCCGTTTCGGATATTCAACACGTCGTCGAACGCAACATTCACCACCCGGTAGGTCGCAGTATAGGCAGTCTTCTCGACAGGCTTATTCGTTCCGGGGGGGGGCGCCGCCTGGGCCATCTTGTCGGCGTCGCTTGCTTTCAGGCTCATCTTTCTTTCTGGCGCGGGCGGCGACGGCACACGCACGGGCACCGGCGAGGGCGGCCGCAACTCGACCGCCTTGCGCGCGACAGTACCTTGCGCCGCAACGGGCTTTGCTTCGCGTACCGGCTTCGGGGGTGATGATGCTGCAATCTGTCTGACAACCTTGTCGTCCGACGGAGGTGCAGCCGGTGGAGGGCCGCTGAGCTCGACGATCGTGCCAGTGCCTTTTTCACCGTCCTGATCGATCCATTCGATGCGATTGTCGGCGTTCCGGTAGACACGTACGCAATTGATGCGCCCGTTGAACCAAGTGTCCCATCGCTGGCACAGCTTGGAGCCTTCGATCCACCACTTGCCGCGATCTTTCTGTGAGCCGAGGAAGAATGCGACGGCGCCAGCCTTGCCTTCGAGTGAGCCATCGGCACCATATGCAACTGGAATGACACTTCCCAAGGGGGTATCGATTTGGATCTTCGCCCCCGGAATCTTCTGGCGCAACGTGTCCCCGGAAAGCGCCTCGGCGGCTTCGACCGTGCTGACAAACCCGTCGAAAGACAGCAAGGTGCAGATCAGCGATGCGCCAATGGCTTTCGTGACGAGTTTCTGCATGCGTTCAGAATCCCTCCAACGGTAGGCCCCAAAGTCCGCGAGTGAGGTTAACGTCCTGCTAAGGACGGTCCCCCGCCGTGCCGCCGGGTTCGCGGGCAAGCCTTTTACACCCCAAGTCGGCGCTTTTTTTGCCCCGCAGGTGTTCTTGTTCATGCCGCCGGCTCCTTCGCGGACGTCCTCGAAACGGGGACATTCCCGGACGCCCAAGATGCTCAGGGCCTCGAGTGTGGAGCGAAACAGGCGGCCGGACGGACCGGTGGCTCAATCCGGTTGAGTAGCGTTGAAGCAATGAATGCAGCGATCTGATGGCGAGCCGGCCATGCATTTGGAAACTGTCATTTTCCGCTGGCCGCGCGGCGCACGCTTCCGAAATCTGCCTTTGATCGCGACCGGGACGCCGATGCATCGGGAGCAGGTTCGAAATCCGCGACGTGGCGCCCCGAACAAGAGTTATACCCTGATCGGTTGACAAGGAAGCGGTCGTGCCGGCATCGAAGCTGCAAATCGGGTTCTCAGACAATGAGATGGAGCAGGCCACAATGGCCGGACCCGATTCAATCCGATCCTGGCTTCCTCCGGTGCTGCAATCGTAATTTTCGTCTCGTTGTGCCAACGCCGAAGCGGACCCCCGGTCACCCGCAAAGATTGAATAGCGAAACCTCGTCGTTGCGGTTCGCAGGTCGATAGGCGGCCATTCAGTGCAAAGGGATCGCAGATCAGCGTTCCAGAACATATGTTCCCGGAGCCGCGCATTCAGGCTGCGCATGCTCGGTGAGAGAACCCAGACGGGGAGGTGGAACGGATCCGCTCGAATGCGAGTCGAGCCAACGCACCCATTCTGGCCACCAGGAGCCGGGCTCCTCCGGTGTATCGCTTTTCCAGCTTTCGGGATCGACGTAGGTCGCGTCCGCAGCCGCAGTCGTGATCCTGTAGTGGCGCCCTTCATGGCCTGGAGGTGAAACGACGCCGGCGTTGTGCCCGCCGGACGTCAACAGGAACGTGACTTCGGTATCAGAGAAAAGACGAATCTTGTAGACGCTGCGCCACGGCGCCACGTGATCGGTTTCCGTTCCGACTGCGAAGATGGGTGCGCGAATATCGGAAATGGCAATCGGCGAACCGCCGACGATATAGCGACCCTCCGCGAGATCGTTGTTGAGGAACATGTGGCGCAGGTACTCTGCATGCATCTTCGCCGGCATGCGCGTCGCATCCGCATTCCAGGCCATCAGGTCGAATGCGGGTCTCCGCGAACCCATGAGGTAGCTGTGGACGACACGCGACCAGATGAGGTCGTTGGGGCGCAGCATCTGGAATGCGCCCGCCATCTGGCGCGCATCGAGAAAGCCCTGCGCTTCCATCACGTCCTCGAGGAAAGCCAGTTGACTGGAGTTCGTGAAGAGCATGAGCTCTCCAGCATCGGAAAAATCGACCTGGGCGGCGAGAAGTGTCAGCGTCCGGAGCCCCCTTCCACGCGCACCGTCCCCACGTGAAAGGGCCGCAGCGACCATCGCTAGAAGCGTTCCGCCGAGGCAGTAGCCGACCGCATGAACGCTCTCCTCGCCGACAAGGCGGCGGACTTCGGAAAGCGCCTCCTCGACGCCCATCGTCATGTATGATTGCAGTCCGAAGTCGCGATGCTTGCGCGTCGGATTACGCCACGAAATCATGAACACGGTATAGCCTTGGCCAACCAGATACCTGACAAGCGAATTGTCCGAGGAAAGGTCGAGAATATAGTACTTCATGATCCATGCGGGCACGATCAGCACAGGTTCTCGCTTCACGCGCGCTGTCGTGGGTTCGTATTGGATCAACTCCATCAGTTCGTTGCGGTAGACGACACGCCCACGGGTAGTTGCCAGATTCTCGCCCACCTTGAAGCTCTCGATGCCGACTGGCGGCGCCCCGGTGATCAGGCGGCCCCAGTCCTCGATCAGATTTGCCGTTCCCGAAGCGAGGTTGGCGCCGCCGGTCTCCAGCGTCCTTTGCAGCACGATTGGGTTCGTCGGCACGAAATTCGAGGGCGAAGCCATGTCGAGGAACTGGCGCGCCATGAAGGAGACGAGCCGCTCGTGCTGAGCGGTCACGCCGCGTATGCCCGTCGTCGCCTGCTCCCACCAGCGTTCCTGCAGAAGAAATGACAGGTGTATGAAGTCGAAAGGCCAACGTTGCCATTGAGGGTCGACGAAGCGCTTGTCCTCTTCGCGCGGGCATATGCATCGTTGTCCCGCCTCACCGGAGAAAAGACAAGATGCCAATTGCTGGTTCAAAAGCACCAGCTCTCGCACCAATTTCTCGGCGAGTTGCAATTGTTTTCCAGGCGACCCGGCAAGATGCAGGCACCAGTCCAGATACGCCAGTGTGATGGCCGCCGGAGACAGGCCCAGTGTCGCGCGCGACTGAATGAAGTGAAGCATGCGGTCAAGGGCATCGCCACCGACACCGACACCGAGCACGGAATTGGCTGCCGTCGGGCTTTCCTCGAAAGGATCGATCGATTGCGGCGCACTCGGAGTTCTGGGCTGGTCTTGGCTTAGCCCGGCCTGATGCTGCTCATGCTCCCTACTAGCAAGCAGACGTTTGGCAGGTGTTGGAACCTGAGACATAGAGATCTCCAGAACCTCAAGTGCTATCGTAGTTTAAGCAGCTACGTCCGCGATTGTCGCCGGTCAAATGTGCGCGTAGGGCAACTCAGGTCGCCGGCCAGTACCCAATTCGGATCAATGCATGTCGCGCAAAGTGCGTAGCGGACTTGCGTCAACGACATGCCCGAAAAAAAGGACCTAATGTTGCCATGCCGAATCTGGGCTTTTGCGGCACGCCCTAGCTTGACCAGGTATATGGATTTCCGGTGCGCTTGCACAATAATTGCTTGAATATTGAACTTGCCGGATCAGCCAACAGAACAAGACGGAAGTCCGTATGTCAAATCGCGTTCTAGCGACGATTGTAAAGGAGCAGAAGCCGCTCATCCTTGGGCGGAACGAGACCATCCAGAGGGCGTGCGACGAGATGTGGCGCCGGCACGTGGGGTCCACGCTCGTTGTCGACGACGCGCAATGTCTGTGCGGGATCTTCACCGGCCGCGATGCCGTGCGGGCACTGTCGAAGGGGCAGTCGGCAGCCCTTACTCCACTCAGCGATGCCATGACGCCCGATCCCGTCACGATCACGCCGGACCATCGCGCGATCGATGCGCTGCGCGTGATGTGCGACGGCGGGTTCCGACACGTCCCCGTCGTGGACGACGGCAAGATCTGGGGCGTTGTATCGCGAGGTGACATGAAGGGCATGGAACTCGATCGTCTGGAAGAGGAAGAGCACCTCTGGGAATGCATCCGATGATTTGAGCACCGTCAGTGCAGCCGTGGTCCGCCGCGAACGCACAATGCGGAGCTCCTGCAACAACCGGATCATGGCCGTTGCCCACTGTGATCCGGCGTGCGCACACGCTATGCTTTTGGATATCAAGCCTTGCCGCACCCATCCCGCAATTTGCGCGCACGACTTAGCGCCAGCCACAGGCCGATCAGCATCATGCCCAGTCCGCCGACGGCTTCGGGTTCGGGCGTGGACGCGCCGCCGAACGTCGGCTGCAAGGCGGCAACGTTTTCATAGATGGGGTTGGAAGCGCGTTGCTGCACCGGCATTCGAGCCGGCTTGTGCAAAGGTCGCGGATAGGCGCCCGGGCCCACGCCCTTAACCATCGGCAGGCTTACGTCGATGTCGCGCGCATCGGCTGGCTCGGGGTTGATCACGGTCATCGACACTGCGACGAACGAGGTCCACTGCGTCATGAGGCTGTGGGCCAGTCCGAGTTTTGTTACCGCATCCTGGATGTCGCTGTCCGTGCGGCCACTGCGACGCCGATGAGCGGGCGTCATCAGCTCGCGCATATTATCCTTGATCTGCGCGCGCGCCCAGACGAGCGGAATGGCCTTTGTCCCGTCTCCCGTCGGCTGATCGGAAAGCGTGATCTGCAGCGGCAGCGTTGCATTGCGTCCATTGATCTTTCCGTTGATCTTGATCAGATGCGTTCCGCCGCCCGTGAAGCCGCCCTGGACCCTGATCGAGTCGCCTGCGAAAAGATCGGGAAGCGTCGATGGCATCACATCGTGGGCGGGTAGCGTTCCCCAATCGATCGCCAGATCGGTCATCACCGTCGTGTCGAGCTTGCGCGCGAATTGCGCGGCGACGCCCTCGCCGCTTTCGGTCGGATCGACGATTCGCATGAACCCGCGCCCCTGGTGTGCCATCTCCGCCAGGAGATACCGGTTGACGCCCGTGCCGACCCCTAGCACGTAGGTGTGCGCCTGCCCGATGTTGTCCGAGACCATGCGCAGGATTTCCTCTTCGTTGCCGACATACCCGTCGGAGAGAAAGACGAGCATGCGGTGCGTTCCCGGCATCGAAGCAGCGTCGAAGGCTTTGTGCAATCCAGCAAGGACCTCGGTGCCGCCGTTTGCGGTTAGACCGTCGACGAAGGTAATCGCGGCACGCACATTGGATGGCGAGGCCGAGACCGGCCCCGACGCAAGTTCCGAGGCGGTCGAAGAGAAGCGGATAATGCGAAAATAATCCGTGGGCCGCAGCGTGCGCAACGCATGCGTCATGAACGCCCTGCTGGCCTCCATCGGAACACCCGCCATGGAGCCAGAGGTGTCGAGCACGAACACGACCTCGCGCGGCGTGATTTGTTCGCTCGAAAGTGAAGCTGGCGGTTCGATCAGAAGCGAGAACGTCCCGCCTGTTTCATCGACATGCGTCAGGAGCCCAGCTTGGATTGAGGCCGCGGCCAGCCGGTAGCGCAGAACGAAGTCGCGATTGTCGATCGTCTGGCCTGCGGCCAGTTTGATTTCGCGCACTTGCGACGCAGCATCGCCGCTCACGGTAATGGCGTGGGTGGCGCTCGTCACCCCTGGGATGGCGACGCCGGCCGTCAGGCCAATACTGACCGAAACGCGATTGTCGTCGATCGTAGCCGGTGCCGTGAGACCGTTCACAGGCGGATACGCCGGTGGCGGTGAAAACCTCCACTGGCCAGGAGTTTCGGTTGCGGTACGGTCTGCATCGCTGTGAGGGCCTGAAGCGCGCGCCATCGCATCCGGGTTGGCGTCCGGCATGTAGCGTGGCCCGACGATCAGTGGCAACACCAACTCATAAGCCCCGTCAACGCGTGGCACGCTCTGAACGTATCGAAGCGTCACCACGATCGGCACACCCGGCATGAGGTTGGCGATATTCTGGGTGAACATGTTCGGTCGATGCTGTTCCAGCAGCGCGGCCGCCTTGCCGTCACGCTTGGCAGTCTCGAACGTGCGGCGCGCCTCCGCCTTGCGCTCCATGCGAGCCTCGATCACCTCGTCCCCGATCCTTATTTGCATGGCATGCACGGCGGCATCCTTGTTCAAGGGGAACAGGTATGTCGCGTTGAGTGGCACGTTTGTCGGGTTGATAAACGTCTGCACCACCGTGACCTCGGCGAGATCGCCTTGCACCTTGGCGCTGATATCGTTCTTGAGCGAGGGAAATTGCACCGCTCTTCCATCGACGTCGGCGCGCACCTGACCGCCGAAATCGTCAGGGGAAGGGACCGCGCGCGCGCATGGCGCGGCGATGCATGCAAGTCCGAGACTGAGGGGCAGCAGGGACACCGTTAAGATGCGCAACATGACGTTCATCCTTTCGTGCTTTTGGATGGGGCGAGTGCGTGAGGTGGCGCTGAGGCGGGCGGACCAATCGGTTCCGGCACGGGTTGTGGAATGGCTGCGCTCGTTGGCGCAGGCTCGATGCCGAGCGCAAAGAGCATCGCGGCAGAGAACGCCTGGTGCTCTGCGAGTGGCATCTCGATGGGTGAGATGCGCTGGATAGCGGTCCATTGGCGCGCGTCGCGCTTTAGCCAATGCCACACTGCAACTGCAACGCTCCCCGTAACGTGCCCGCGATCGGACACGAAGCTGACGTCGACGCGAAAAGTCCGTCCGTCCGGCGAGGTCGCGAGATAATGCGCGGTGGGTAGTGGAGTGTACGAGATGCCGCGATATCTGACATCGAATCCCGATCCCCGCAGGCATTCGTCAGGAGCATGCAAATGCCGGAGCGGAGATGTCGTGCGCACGAGCATCAAGCTGTTGGCGCCGTAGCTGGCTTTGACAGCAGCGCCACCGAATGCCGTAAAGTATCTGACCTCGGTGTCGGAAAGTGCGATCGACTGTGCCTGCCGGCCCATCAGCCACTCTGGTACGGTGAGTGACGTATCGGGCTTTGCGATGTCGATAGCATGTCGCGGCAGATTGACGATCGCAGTCGACGCCAAGGCCGCCACGAGTGCCAGCGCAACGCTGTTATGGCGGACAATTCGATCAAGACGACCCAAATGCGCGAAGCGGTGGATCGTGCGACCCCCGTCAACCGCGTTCATGGAATGCGAAGCCAACGGCCGCGAGGCTGGCCGCGCAAGGCTCCAGCGCACCCACGCGAGCAGAGGCAGAAGCCCGATGCCGATCGCAAGATAGCCGATCACGTCGTGCAACGGCTCGGCCATAACATCCAAACCGCCGATGGCTTGCGGAAAGGCGATGCCCATGGCGAGAACCGTAATCCGAATCATGTTGGCGAAAAGCGCCGACGCCAGCGTGAGCAGGAAGCCGGCGGCGGCAATCCCGCGACGCGGCCCGAGAACGGTGGCGGCAAGCACGAACGCCAGTAGCGACAGCAGCAAGGTTCGTGCACCGGAGCAGGGCAGATCGACCAGTACGTCGCGGCCTTCCAGCAGTATGCGAGTCCCCTCGCAGCGCGCATGGTCGTAGAAACTTCGCAAGATCATGCAGGCGCCATCGCTGGAGATCTGCTGCAGACCGTAGCCCAGGGTCCGTTGCAGCATACGCTCCAATGGCATCGAGAAGGCGAACGCTACGGCGAGCCAGGCTGGCGAGAGCGCCCTCGCGCGTTGGTCGAGCCGCGCCAGCAGCGCCACTGCGTATACGTCGACGATCAACGTGAGAGCGGCAAGGATGTTGATGGCGCTGATTTGCCCGCCGGCGCGCACGAGAGCCGAGATCATGAGCAACCACATCGCTCGTGCGGCGGGCGGCCGGGCGCCGCCGCGCACCGGGCTACGCCAGCTCCAGAACACGATGGCGGCCAAGCACGTTGCAATGAGCAGACCGTGGGAGTCGTAGGCTGGGTCGCGCCACGTGCTGACGAGCCAGCGTGCCGGATCGACAGCCAGGATTGCCGCCGGCAACAGGATTATCATAGTCTCGAGCGATTTCTGTGATGGCTGGCCAGCCTCTGGCGATGCAGCCGATGGACGCTCACTGCTCATGTCGCCGCCGCCTCGGCGTCTTGGGCCTCGTTGGCTTTGATCGGCGCCGCCGTCTCCTCATGTCGCGAAGGCGGGGCGATCCCGCCATAGCGCCGCTCACGCGTTTGGAACTCGTGTAGGGCGGCCGCGAGATCGCAGGCATCGAAGTCCGGCCAAAGCCGATCGGTGAAGTGGAGCTCTGCGTAGGCAGCCTCCCACAGCATGAAATCTGACAAGCGCTTCTCGCCGCTCGTACGGATCAGGAGATCGACGTCGCCGGCTCGGCAATCTCCGGCAAGAACGCGAGACATGACCTCCCGCGTCGGAGCTGCCTTGAACTGCGCGGCGGCATCAAGGATCGCATCACGGCTAGAGTAGTCGAGCGCCACGCGCACCAGCAACCGGTCGCCGAATATGGTCGCCCGCTCCGCAGATGCGATTGCTTCGGCGAGGTCGCTCGGCAGCCGATCACGACGACCGATCACTTGAAGACGAATGCCGCAGCCGACCAGATTCTGAACGTCGCGGTCGAGATAGGAGCGCATGAGCTCCATCAGGGCATCGACTTCCTCCGCAGGCCGCCGCCAGTTGTCGACCGAAAAGGCGTAGACCGTGAGAATGCCGATGCCGAGTGCCGGTGCGGCATCGATCGTACGACGCAATGCCCGAATGCCGGCGACATGACCAGCGCTCCGCGGTAGCAAGCGTGCGCTGGCCCATCGACCGTTGCCGTCCATGATGATGGCGACATGCAGATTGTTTTCATTCTGCAAATACAAAGTACATTGCATCACAAAGTAACCTTCCGTGAATGTTTCGCCAGACGAGGGGTGTTGACAGGTTCAGGTGAGGTGGTGACGTTTGTGCTTAAGTCGCTCGGTGCCCCGGCTGGACCACGTCTGCTACCCGAGATCCCCGCGTAGGTCTCAGGCCGGCTTGAGCCTAGGGCGCGTGCGGGTGGCCGGGGCGTTGCCCGCCGCAAGTGTCGCATCCCGTAAGACTTGTTCGAGGACCTCGATGTAGTTCAGGAACCGCTTTCTGCCCGCGGAAGTCAGCCGGCACGTGGTCAGCGGACGCTTGCCCTCGAACGTCTTGGTGATCTCGACAACGCCGGCCTCCTCGAGCGTCTGCAAATGCCGACTGAGATTGCCGTCGGTGAGACCGCACAGTTGCTTGAGGTCGCCAAACGCAAGCCCCTTGGGATGTGCCATCAGAGACGTCATGATCCCCAGGCGCGCCTTCTCGTGCAGCACGCGATCCAGCCCATCATAGGAGAAGGGAGCATCGTCAGCAGGTTTCGGCATCTGCCTCTCCTTCGGCAATGTGCAGAATACCGGCGAGGATCAACTGCCCGATTCCGAACGGCAGCCCCATGTCCCAGGGCGAAAGAGTGCGTGTCGTGCTGGCGAGTGCAAGCACCACGGCTCCTGAGACGAGATACCACCCCGCCGCGACAATGACTGCGCGCGGCAGGAATCGGATGGCCGCAAAAAGTCCGAGCCCGACGAGCGTCTGCCATACCCCTGGCAACAACCACGCCAGCTCAGGTGCGTTGCGCATCATGATGGCGGCGAACACCGCACCGGCTGCGCCGAACGGAAGGAAATGCTCGACCGCATTGAGCAGCATGACGTCGGCAAGGCCCGAGTGCCGGCGGTGTGTACGTGCGCGCATCTCGACGCCGATCAAGGTCGATGCCGCAATCGCCACAACCACCCAGACGAGCAGGTAGGAAAGAGCTGTGTCTCCGGGAAGCACGCCGGCGGCTTGTCCTGCCGCCGCGGCAAGCGCCATCAATCCGGAGAGTGCCACGACCGTTGGCCCGAAGCCGCGAAACATCGTACCCGCGGCCAGCTGTACGCGGATTCGGCCGATATCCGCCAAGGCCTTTTGAAGATCACTCATCGTGCCACCCAAAGAGATTTGCAGTGCAAAGTATAGCTGTACTCTTGGCGGCGCAAGCGGCTTTTTCAAGGCAATGGATCGCATGTTCGCAAAGCGGCTATGAGAGCGAAGGCAGCGGCGACGCACACAGGCGCACGACTCCCCATCAGGACGGAGGCAACCACCACTCGGAATATTCGTCCACGCATGCGGCAGGCAGATCGAATGGTAAACGCCGAGCCGCAATGGCGCGCTGCCGGAGAATATCTGCTTTGCGGAGCCGCCCCACATGCCCCGACAAGGCATGGTGATGAAGGCCTTCCAGTCTGATCAAGCCACTGCCGTCGTGGACTTCAAGTCAGCGCGTCCCATGGCATTTTGCATCGAGCGCCGCCGCGACAGGACGCGCGGCAACCGGCGCATCGACCGTATGGAACTTGCGATGTCGTGATTGATGCCGATCATCGCCGGCGTCAGCAGCAGCACCATGATGACGCCGAACCCGAGCCCGTAGCAGAGCGTGATGACAGTGGGTTGCAGGAACTGCGCCTGCCGGCTCGTTTCGAACAGTAGCGGCGCAAGGCCGCCGACCGTCGTGAGCGTGGTCAGCAGGACGGCGCGCAGTCGGTCAGCCGTACCCGCGACGATGGCCGACAGGAGATCGCCATTTTCGGCGCGCTGGTCGATAGTCGTCACCAGGACGATGGAGTCGTTGATGATGATGCCAGCCATGCCGATGAGCCCGACGACGGAAAACATCGTCAACGGCATGTCATGCAGCCAATGCCCCCAGATCGTGCCGACGAGCCCGAACGGAATGATCAGCATGACGATGGCCGGACGCGACCACGACGCGAACACCCACGCCAGAACGAGATAGATACCGACGAGCGCCAGGACGACGCCAACCGCCGCTTCGCCGAGGAATTCGCCCTCCTGCTCGGCGAGTCCGCCGAGTGACCAGGCTATTCCGTAGCGCGCGGCGACGTCCGGTAAAATCTCGTTCCGCAATGCGCTGATGACCTCGGCGCTCGCGGCCGGATCGTCGCTGAGATCGCCCGATACGGCGACGCGCCGGTTGCCGTTCTCGCGCCGGATCGAGGAGAAGCCCTGCTCCTCCGAAACGGTTGCGATATCGCCGAGTGCGACGAAGCCGCTGCCGTCGGGAAGAGGCAGTCGCGCTTGATGGAGGTAGGCCGGCCCGATGTCGGTCTCGGGCAGCCGCACGCGGGCGACTATCTCCTGCGTTTCGCGCGCAAGCTTGATCGCCTCGATCCCGTCAAGCCTCTGGCGCAACGCCGCGGCAATCGCTTGCGTGTTGAAGCCGAGCGCCTCTCCGCGCGGCGTCAGCTCGATCATCAACTCCGGCCGGTCGTAGGCAAGATCGTCCTCCACGCCCGTCGCTGCAGGATATCGTGCCAGGGCCGCCTTGACTGCTTCCGCCGCGCTCTTGAGGATCGTTTCGTCCGCGCCAGAAAGGCGCACGTCGATCGCGTCGCCGCCGGGACCCGAACGGTCGCCGCGTAGCGCCAGCGTCTCCAGAAGCGGATGCCGCTTTATCTCGTCCTGCCAGGCGCGAATGAACTCGAACGCAGTGTACGTCCGCTGGTCCGGATCGATCAGCTCAATGTCATAGCCCGCGAGCTGATCGGGATCCTTCACATCGGCGCCCTTCAGTCCGCGCCCCGTCGTGCCGCCGATCTTCGCGATCGCGACTTGCACCGGCGCGCGGCCGTATTTCTCTTCATAGCGCTTGTCGACGACGCGCAGCGCACGATCGAGCTCGGCCACCATCGCCTTGGTGTCGGCTCTTGTCGCACTGCCGAGCATCGCCAGATTTGCGCGGATCGTTGCGCGCTCGGGCGAGTTGAAGAATTGCCAGTGCACCGTCTTGTCGATCAACGCGGCGACAGAGACGGCCAGCAGCGCCAGTCCTCCGGCGAGCACTGGGTAGCGCAGGCCCACGACATGCCGCATGAAAGGCGTGAACACGCTGGTCTTGAAGCGGTCGAAGCCACGATTGACCCATTCGCTTGGCAGGTCGAGAAGGCCCTTCTTGCCCGCATGTGCAAGTGCGTGACGCATGTGCGCAGGCAGGATCAGGAACGATTCCACGAGGCTGGCGAGGATGACAACGGACACAGTGAACGGGATGTCCGAGACGAGCCGGCCCATCCGCCCCGTGATCAGCCCCAGGACGGCGAACGCGATCACCGTGGTGATCGATGCTGAGAACACGGCGGCCGACATCCGGCTGGCGGCCTGCGTGGCGGCTTCGTCCGGCGCCAAGCCCTGCCGCGCCAGATGGTCGGCGTGTTCTCCGACGACGATGGCGTCGTCGACAACGATGCCAAGGCAGATGATCAGTGCAAACAGCGAGATCATGTTGAACGTAAAGCCGAACGCATACATTAGCGCCAGCGTCGCGGCCATTGCCACCGGAATGCCCGCCGTCACCCAGAACGCGGTGCGCGCGGACAGGAACAGGAACAGCAGCACGACCACGACGGCGAGGCCGCCGATGCCGTTTCGGATCAGAATATCGAGGCGCGCCGATATCTCGCTGGCGCGCGGATGCACGAGCGTCATCGCCACGCTCTTTGTCAACCGAGGTGACAAGTCTGCGACGACCCCCTCGACGATCGCCTGAAGCTTGAGCGCATCGCCCTGGGCATCACGGTTGACCTGTACAATCACCGCAGGCTTGCCATCGTGATAGAGTGCGGTCGACCGGTCGAGGCCTTCCTCTATCACGTCGGCGACATCGGCGAGCAGGATCTTCGAACCATCGGTACGAGCCCGCACGGGAATGGCGGCGATCGCCTCAGGCGTCAGCGCGCGCGTCTCCGCGCGCACGCGCGCACCCGTGGCCTCGATGCGGCCGATCGGCTGCGTTCCAGTTTCTGATCGGACGGCCGCGGAAATATCGCTGAGCGCCACCTGGAACCGCTCTAGATCGCGCGGGCGCACGTTTATGCGGATCTCGGGCGCGGAGATGCCCTCGATACTGGTCAGCGTGACGCCCTTGGCAAATAGCGCGGTTTTGAACTCCTCGGCGATGCGGTAAAGCTGGTCGATACCGAGGTCTCCGCTGATCAGGACGTCGGTCACGCGATCGCGCCATCGTCCGGGCCGCAACACTGGCTTCTCGATGTCGGCTGGCAGATCGCGAATCTCGTCGATCGCCATTTTTGCATCGTCCATCGCGACAGCGATATCCGTCCCCGGTTGAAATTCGAGCGTGATCATCGCCAAGCCCTGGCGCGAGACGGCGGTCGCGGTCTTCACGCCGTCGATGACGCGCAGGCGCGGCTCGATGCGCGAGACGATCGCTTGGTCCATGTCCTCTGGCGCCGCTCCCGACCAGACCACCGACACGGTGATCGTACTGACGGGAACGTCGGGAAAGAATTGCGCGCGCAGGCGCGTCGCCGACGCGAGCCCCACGACAAGCATCATCATCAGCAGCAGGTTCGCCGCCGTGCGATGCGAGACGAAATACCTGAGAATTCCCGTCGAAGGTGATCCGGGCATGCGTGACGTCGTCGTCATGAGCGGCCTTCCTCGCGCGTCATGCGGCGCTCTATCCGATCGACAAGTCGGCGCGAAGGCTTCGGTTTGGCGAGTTCATCGAGCATGCGCTGCCGCCGCGATTCCGGCATGCCGCCGTCCGCCTTGACGTGCGCGATCAATGCAGCGCGGCGCGTTTCATCGAGAGCAATTGGCTCATCGGCCTCGTCACGCGGGCCGCTCGTGCCGGATACTTTGGCGACCGGCCCCGCGAACTGAGGAGCAGTCTGGCCGCGCGGCTCCACCTTGATGCCCGCGTCAAGATAGGGAAGGCGACGGCGTACGTAGGTCTGCCCGAACGGAACGTCGGATACGACGAGCGTATCCGTTTGCCGCCGTACGATGCGAGCGCCATGATCCTTCAGGCGTCGGTCAGCACCAATCAGTAGAATGCGCCCATCGACAGTCGCTGCATCGGCAGGGATGACGGCGACGCCCTCCATGACCGGCTCTGTGACCTCGACGGTGACGAAATCTCCAGGTCGGAGCGCTGCCGCGTTACTTCCGGTCAGTTGCGCATAGACTGTCCGGCCCGATTGTGTCGAGGCCATCGCCGCGGGGCGATCGAGACGTCCCGCCACGAGGATATCGTTGCCGCCGAGGTCGAGCCGCGCGGTGACCGGCAAACGCAAAAGCGATTCTGGCTTGGCCGGATCGATGAGATTGCCAAACTCGCTGTTGCGGATCGGGAAGGAGACTTCGAGAGCCGCCGGATCGATTAGCAGCGCCAGCTTCTCGTTCTGTGAAACACGCCGCCCGAGCGTCAGCGTCACATCCGCAAGCCGTCCCGCGAAAGGTGCGCGATAGGAGGTGTCCGACAGCGCACGTTCCGCGTCGCTCAAGACGAGCCTCGCGCGCTCGACGCCGGCCTCAGCCTTTTCAATCCGTCCCGACAGCGCCAGCTGCGCCTGCTCCTTGGCAATCACCGCCTGCTCGGCGGCTGACACAGCGAGCCGTATTTCATCGAGTGAGGACGCCGTGATGAGCTTCTTTTCGAAAAGCTGTGTCTTGCGACCGAGATCCGCGCGGCGCACTTCGGCCTGTCCCTTGGCCGCGGCAAGTTCGGCTTGAAAATGAGACCGGCTCTGCCGGGCTTCGGAAAGTTCTGCTTCCGCCTGAGCCAGTCCGGCCTTGGCGTCGGTCACGCGACGCGCGGCAATCTCCGGATCGATCCGAAACAGCAGTTCACCCTTGACCACTGCGAGACCATCGCGAACGTTGGGAGAAATCTCCGATATGGGGCCTGCTGCGGGCGCGCGAATCTCGAGGCTGGTCCAGGCCTGAACGACACCGTAAGAGGTGATTTTGGGAGAATGCGTCTGCGCCTCGAGCACGCCCGCATCGACGACGAACGCACGCTCGCGCTGGATGCTGCTGCGTTTCGGCTTGTCGGCCGATGCCGCCGCATCGTAGATCCTCCAGCCACCATAGCCGACCAAGGCAAGGCTGACTGCGGTCAGCATCAGTCCCCTCAGCGCGCGAGCCAGCAATCGCATGTCGAACCTCCTGGTAGCGGGGCGGATTTGGCACCATTCCGGCGAGCGTTGACGTGGCCGGATGATGGCCGGCTCAACCTGAACGGGGGCCCGTACGGCACATACAGCTGTTGTTCATGTGCGCGTGCCGCAGATCACGTGAACGTTCGATCCTGATTCGGATGACCGGCTAGGTCCGCAAAGTAACGTCGAGCGGAGCGGCAATCCGTCGCGTCCCTGCGCAAATGACCGCTTGTACACGGCCAAGAGCACCCCCATCTCCTGCCGGTGGGCCGACGCGGCCTGGGTCTAACACCTGAACGAGTGATCCGGGTATGACGTTTGACTCTCACGCAAAGGTCGTCAAACGTTGGTGAATCCGGAACACAAACCGAAGAATTGCCAGGGTTCCGGGGTGACGCGTTGGTGCTGGATAGACAACCAGGCGACAGATTGGGAACACTAGCAATCAATTCATCGGAACAGAACATGCGCGCGCCGGAGATGTCAGTTGCAGCAGCAGCGGTGCTCGTCGCACACGGCGAACGTGGCGGGGCCTACTCCAACGCCATATTGATGGAGCACGCACAGATAGCCGCAGCCGAGTTGCCCAATGTTGCCGTTGCCGCCGGTGTTCTGAGCGGCGAACCAACGCTGGAAGCAGCGCTCTCTGACGTGGCGCGGCGCACCACCGGTCCGATTCTGCTCTACCCGTTCTTCATGGCTCCGGGCTACTTCGTGAAGGTGAAGCTTCCGAAACGGTTGGCAGATGCAGGGCTGGCCGCGCGTTGTCGTGTGCTCACCCCTCTCGGCCTCGAAGGACCACTCCCAGTCATCATCCGCGAAAGAGCGAAAGCCGCGACTCATCAGATCGGTGTGCCGGCGCAGGACGCGAGGCTGCTGCTTGTCGGCCACGGCTCGAAGGTGGCGCGCGCCTCTGCTAAGGCGACGGAGGCTGTCGCTGCTTGCCTGAGAGAGCTTGGCGGGTTTGCGTGCGTTGAAACCGGATTTCTGGAGGAAGCGCCGTTCCTGGACGATGCTGTAATGGCTGATACGCGACCGACGGTCGTGGTCGGTTTCTTCAACGGTGACGGCCTGCATGCAGCAGAGGACGTGCCCCAGGCCATCGGGAAGTTCGATGGCGCGATTGTCTACACCGGTCCGGTCGGCGCATTTCCCGAGGTGCCCCGATTGATCGCGCGATCGATTGCTGAGGCTATCGAAGGCCGACCGGTCGCAACCGGCAATACATGAGAAGCCGAAGAAAGCCAGTCACAGCCCTTCGCTTCGTCATGACACGCCCCTCCTGCACGATGGGCTTCTCTAGCGCGCCGCCTTGAGACGCTCAAATCCCGCATCGAGATCGCGCTTCAGGTCGGCTGGATCCTCAAGGCCTATGTGGATACGCAGCGCTGTGCCGGTCTCGGTCCACTGTGTTGCTGTTCGATAGGGCCGCGGATCAAACGGAAGAATGAGGCTTTCGTACCCGCCCCAGGAATATCCCATTCCGAACAGCTCCAGATGATCGACGAAGGCCGCCAGCGCATGCTGCGAAACGGGTGGCTCCAGCACGAATGCGAACAATCCCGACGCGCCGAGAAAGTCGCGCTTCCAGAGTTCATGACCGGGATCGCCTTCCAGCGCCGGGTGTATGACACGGCGCACCTCGGGCCGCGCCGCAAGCCAGCGGGCCATCTCCAGGCCATGCGCGTGGTGGCGCGCGAGCCTCACGTCGAGCGTACGAAGGCCACGCAGAGCGAGGAATGTCTCCTCCGAGCCAGGCGACGTGCCGAGGGCCTCCTTGATCCGGTCGAGATGCAATGCCGCGCGCGCGTTGCCCGTGACCGCGCCGAGCATCGCATCCGCGTGGCCCACGATATATTTTGTCGCTGCTTGGATCGAAACATCGACGCCATGCTGGAATGGCTTGAAATAGAGAGGGCTCGCCCAGGTATTGTCCAACAGCAGCCATATGCCAGCCTCCCGCGCGACCTGTGCGATCGCCGGGATATCCTGTACCTCGAACGTCTGCGAGCCGGGGCTCTCGGTGAAAATGAGGCGCGTGTTCGGTGTGATGAGATCCTTGATGCCGGCACCGATCAGAGGCTCGTAGTAGATCGTCGTCACGCCGAGACGCTTCAAGGTCGTGTCGCAGAACTTGCGCGTCGGTTGATAGACACTGTCGACCATGAGGATGGTGTCGCCGGCCTCCGCGAACGCCAGAAGTGCCGTCGCCACAGCCTGCAGACCCGAACTCGTAAGAATGGTCGCATTCCCGCCCTCGAGCACTGCGATTGCGTCGGACAGGGCCGTCGTCGTAGGCGTCGCGCGCCGACCATAGGTATAGGGCTGGTCGCGCGTGACAAGCGCCTGGAGCGTCGGGAACAGCACGGTGGAGCCGCGATAGACCGGCGTGTTGACGAAGCCATTGCTGTCGAATGGCTTGCGGCCAACGTGAACGGCATCCGTCGCATCGGCGTGCCTGGCGTGTCGGCCATGAGGCTTGTCGGCGTTGTCCTGGCTCATGAGGCGGGCCATCCTTCTGTTCCGCGAACTCGTGCATTGATCGAGAAGTCCGTTACATCCTTTTCGGCTGAGTTGCGAGGCGGACTTCTCGATCTGAATGACACTCGAGTTCTGGATCTGACAATTGAGTAGCGGGCGAAGGTCGTCAAACGTCAGTGAATCCAGAACACAGACCAAAAAATCAGAAGTTCCGGGCTGACACTTGGTTCCCGATATGGAACCAGGCGACAGTGTTGGAACACCAGGGTCCGGAACCCTGCCCGATCCATTGATTGCCCCGCGCATCGGCACTACATGAGTGTGCGAACGGCGGGGCCGGGATGTCGAACTGCGACATCGAACCGCTTGCCAGGTCTTTCCGCGTCGCGCCGTGGCCCTCTCCGGGCATTTCGCCGATCGAGCTTCCATACCGACCGTGAAGCCTTGAATAAATCGGGCTAGCTCCTGTTATGCCGCGGCGGTGCATATTGCCCGCCCCCCGCTGAGACGCAAGTTCGCCGTCAGGTCAAGTCCTTGACCAATGCCGTCGGTCGGGTCATGGGTGCGGGACGTTGCTCACTAAACAGCGGCGATCTCGCTTCACCGCCGTTCCGGTTCAACATCTGACCGCACCATCAGGAAGTATCCTGCCTTGCTGCTCCAATCACGAATCTCGTTCCAGGGGACTGCTCGACCGAGCGCCCATCCACTCGTGCCTGCCGTAGCGGCGCTGCTCGGTGTGGTGTTGGCTGCCGGAAAGGTCGACGCAGGCACGCTCGAAAGCGTCAAATCCCGCGGCGAGTTGGTTTGTGGCGTCAGCGATCAGCTGCCCGGTTTCGCCATTTCCGACCGATATGGAAGATGGAAGGGGATCGACATTGATTTTTGCCGGGCCGTGGCGGCAGCGGTACTCGGTGACAAATCCAAGGTGGCCTTCAAGCCGATGTCGCGGGCGCAGGGCTTCCGGTCTCTCGCTGCCGCCGAGGTCGATCTGCTCTCCCAGTCCTCGGCGTGGACGCTGAGCCACGATACCGAGTTCAAGATCCGCTTCGTCGATATCCTCGTTTATGACGGCCAGGGCTTTCTCGTGCCCAAAAGTCACGGGCTTTCCAGCGTGCTGGAACTGTCGGGCGCAACGATTTGCGTGGTCTCAGACACGCGTGCCCAAGAAAAGGTGGCGCGATTCCTCGGTCACCACCGCATGAACTACAGGCTGGTCAAGAGAGCCAACTGGAAAGATCTGCTCGCTGCATACGAGTCTGGCGCCTGCACGGCGCTGACCGGAGAAGTCACACAGCTGGCCGCCGCCCGGCGCACGCTCGCCGCGCCAACGCAGCACGCAATTCTTCCCGAGTTCGTCTCCAAGGAGCCGCTTGGACCAGCCGTACGCATACAGGATCCCAATTGGTTTGCCATACTGCGCTGGGTCCGCATGGCGCTCATCGTAGCGGAGGAGCTGGGCGTCGATAGCAAGAATGTCTCCGGCATGGCAAATTCTGCGATCGAGGATGTGCGCCGTCTGCTCGGCACGGGCAGCACGCTGGGTCAGTCTCTGGGACTTGATGCAGAATGGGCACGGCGCATGATCGCTGCGGTCGGAAACTACGGCGAGATATTTGAGAGGAACCTTGGCGCCGGATCCGATCTGCAATTGGCGCGCGGCTACAACAGGCTGTGGACGCAGGGAGGCCTGATGTATGGTGTTCCTGTGCGCTGAGCCTGTGCTGCTCGCGGGAGCGAAGTGGTTGCCGAGATGGCGGCTCAACCGGCAGCACTTTGCGCTGCATTGACTGTAAGGTTGCCCGGGGGCACGTATGGTCCTGACGACGCTGATCGATTTCGACGGCCAGGTGGGTTGGTCGCTTCTGTTGCTGCCGCTTGTTGTCCTCGCCCTGATTGCCGTCGTGGTCATTGCAGGGCGCGACCGCACGGACCCCAGTATTGAGCCCACAGCGGAGCCGGCGCCTGAGCATGCGTCCGCCCCCTCCGGCGCGACGCGCACGACAACCCAAGCGCCACCCGCGTTGCCGCTGAAGCCCGCCGCGTCTGACGCGTTGGCGCGCAGTCCTGAACCCGTCGCGGTTCCCGAAACATTGCCCGAAACGTTGAAGGAACCGGCTTCAAATGCAATTGCGGCCCGCAAGACCGAATTGCTCCAGGCCGAACAGCGATTCGATGATGCGGCAGTAGCCCGCCTCTCTCTTGAGCTGGCCCGCGACTTAATGGCTGGCCACGCCTCCGACGCGGTCGTGAAATCCCATCTGCGCCGTGCCATCATTCTCGCGTCACGTCTCAAGGATGACGATACCCATGCCGCCGCACGTCTCGAACTTGGAGATATCATGGCCAACGAGCAAGACCTTACCTCGGCCTGCGAGCATTGGCAGATCGCGCGCCAGATATTCTGGGATCATGGCGCGAAAGCGCAGCAGGCCGAGGTGGATCAACGCATGATGGCGAACCACTGTCCGACCGATTGGGTGCTCAACGATTTCTGATCGGCGGCACCTGTTCCCCGCCATCGAGCCTCGCGCCCCTTCAATCTACTGCCGCAAGACCTCGACCTGGATCGACTGCCCGTCGGCAATCTCGAACGACTGCCGGAAGACACGGCCCTGCGACTTGGCGACTGCGAGATAGCGACCGGGCGCCAGGATGTGCGTCGGCAGCGCCCCGACGCTCGATTTGACGGTTTGCCCGTCAGTCGTCAGCACCGTCCACTCCGTATCGGGGAGAGCCTCGCCGCCCTGACGTGTGACGAGTTTGAGTGTCACGCGCCCCGCTTTGTGCGCGATGGTGGCTTCTGTGAGCTTTCCGGCCTCCACGGTCACGTCGGCCCCGACAGTCGCGTTGGCGTCGCCCAGCGTCGAGACGATGTGGTAGATGCCCGAGTTGAGCCGAATGACGATCCCGGGCCTCGCGTGACTGAATACAACGCGGCGGTTGCCGCTCTGGTCTCGTTCGTCGGTGAGAATATCGTAGGAGGCCTTCATGCCTTCCATGCCGCCAGCAATCGGGTTGAGCCGAACACGCAAGCCGCCCGCGTTTAGAACGAACGGCTCGGTCGCCTCGACACCTTCGGCCACAGTGATCTTCCGCGTCAGGTTTGCCCGCCCGAATGAAACGTTCACAAAATAGCTGCCGGGCTTCAGCGTCAGCACGGGAGATGCCGCGTTGAGTGTGGAGAGCAGCTTTCCCGCCGATTGTGTCTCGCCGCTTTCCTCGTACACGCGCCAGACGATTTCTTGCTCGATTCGTTGACCGTCGGCGGTGAGAAGTGCGACCAGTCGAACCTTCGAAGCGTCGGCCGGTACTCCGCCATCCACGGACTTCTTCTTGAGGACAGTAGTGCCTATGCCGCTGTCCGGCTGGGGCTGAGACGGCTGGGGTGCTTCTACGGGCGCTGCGGGCTTTGTAGCCTTGATGTCGAGATCGGCTGACCAGCCGCCGGCCTGTTGTGCGAGGAGGTGGTGAGGTCCGGATCCGGGCAAGGGAGCGAGCACGAGAGCGATTGAGAGCCCCGCGGTGTATGCCGCATGCGAGATGATTGTTCGAAACCTCGTTGCACCGGCCGCCATCGCCCGTTCTATGCTCCTTCCCACCGTTCTGCCGCGATCAGACATTCAAATTCTTGCTGAGCCAGAAGACCGACCTGAACTCCGGCTAGTGTGATGGTCGAGAAATCCGTTTCATACGACTTGGCTGGGTGGCGAGGCGGACTTCTCGATCTGAATCACACCATTGCATTGATTTTTCTAGAGCCTGATCGTCTGCGATGGAAGCAGCCATGCTTCCATCGAAGGCGTGAATCAGTCTCTCAAACAAAGAGACAGAGCAGGCCACGATGGTCAGGCCTGATTCAATCTCATACTGACCTGCTGTAGTGTCGTCAGAAACGCGAAATTCGTTCGACACTCGCTGCAGCATGTGACGAATTTCGCAATCACGACACGAGCCGGGATTGACGCAAAAGCTTCCTGTCGGCAGCAATCAGACAGCAATCGTGCAACTGTGACGACATGATGATGACGCACGCGTTTCTCACAACCGCACGATTCTAAGGGGCAAACGGCGCCGCGCGTGTGACTTGCCCGGCCGCCGCCGTCACCGCGATATCGCGAATGGCCGCGCCCGCGCGGCAGCGAAGTGCGTATTGCCCTGGAGTAACCACCCGTCTTGGGCGGATTTCGACGGTACGCCAGATGACGTCGCCCTGCCGGCTCTTCAACTCGCATACTGCGCCGAGAGGGCTGCCGTCCGGCCCAGTCATGTCGAGGCTCACTTCGGCTGTCTTCAAGTCGATCCGCACCCGTTGCGCATCGCCCGGACGGAGATCGACGTCACGCGACGCCGTAGCATCGTTCAATCCGTACCGTACTGTGACCCGATAGCTTCCTGGCGCCAGTCGTATCGGCCACCCCATTGATACGAGCCGCTCGCCGGCAGGCTTTCCGCCGGCCCCGTTTGTCAGTGGCTTGATGCTGAGCGTGAGCGGTTCGCGCCCGGCTGGCGCACCATTGACCGCGGCCTCGATCTCCAGACTGACGAGTGCGAGGTTGAAGGTTTCGCGCGTCACTTCGCCGGAACGCACGGTGACCAGGCGGCGCACGTTCTCACCCCCGGTCGCCGCCGAGACATAGTAGGTGCCAGTCGAAAGCACGAACGCAGGCGCCGCATGTGCGGTCTGCGTCAACTCGCGCCTCCCGCCAGGCCGGTCTGGATCGTCGACCTCGATACGGTAGACGACATCGTCGAGCCCTTGCGGCGTGGTGGACAGCTCCAGCCGCCCCGCCTCAAGAGGAAGGGCCAGATTGAGAGCCTCGCCAGCAATGACGCTAACCTGCGCCACGGCACGCGCCAGACCGTATTCCGCTACCGCGCGGTAGTCCCCCGGCGGAAGCATGGCCTCGATCGCCTTGCCCCGCGCTATCCACAAAGGGCCGGACGGACGAGATTCGGTGTGGGCGTTGTTGCCAGTCTGGGTCGACGCAAGCGTTTCCAGAAAGATGAGCGGCTCCTCTGCATCGCTTGCCAATCGCTCTGCGCCAGTGTCGAATCGCACGATCCCGGCATCGAGCGCAATGTCCAGGACAGTGTCGCCCTCTTTGGCGATCTCGACATTGCGTTGAACTGCGATACGCCCGCTCGTCACCTCGACGCGTACTGGCCCGCTGGCGAGCGGCACCGCCAACGACGGCGCAACAGCCTCATGCAAAACCCTGTTCCCATCGGTAGAGGTTACACGCCACGACAATGGCATCGAGACGACGCTGCCTCCGGCGTCCAGTCGGGCTCTGGCAACCAGCCTTGATGGTCCCGTCTCGGCGGGCTTCGAAACAGGCGCTGTCTCCTGTAGGGATGCCGAGGACGGTGCAGGCGTTTTCGTGTCGACGAGATTGGCGATCTCTTCGAGGGCCTTGACCACGCCATCGGGATCGTCGGCGGCAAAGGCGCGCCCGCCTGTCGCCTTCGCCACGCAGGTGATTGCCGCCACCTCTGCGGCCTCCATTCCGAGCGAGACGGTAAAGACTCTCAAGTTAGGCTTTGCCGCATGCAACTGGGCGGCGGCGGCGCACTGGTCCTCGCCGCAGTTATCGAGTCCATCATGGAAAACCACGATCGCGCCGCCGCTGCTGTCGTCGATGGCGTCACCCGCAGCCTTCAGTCCGGCGCTGAGCGGTCCCTTTCCGCGCGGGTTGAATTTCACCAACGGCGTGATGATGCCTTCTACGCTGCTTTGCCGGGGCGCGACAATGACACCGGCAGTCCTGCAGCCCGGGCCGAAAGCAGCGAGCCCGAGACGGTGCGATCCGGCCGCACGCGGCAAAACCGCCTGGAGTGCTTCGCGCGCAGCCGCAAGCTTGCTCCGGCCCTCGCTGCCAAGCCCGCCCCACATCGAACCCGAACCGTCCATCAGAGCCATCAGCACCGGACGCTTGTCCTGGTCCGCGGCCTCCTGCGCCAGAGCAACGTTCGAAACGCCCGGGCACAGTGTCAGCGCGGACAGTACGGCCCATGCAAACCCGCGTTTGCAACGGAGGCTGAAGTTTATTCGTGGCGCGGTTGCGGGCATGGTCTCCTCGTGGCTTTTGCAAGGTCGGTCCGGCCGGTGGAGCCGACTCCACGCATTGTAACAGAAGCGGATTTGCTATAGCGAGGGACCGCGATCTCCAGCGCGGGGCACAACTTGGCCCCCGGCGTCGACGCGATGGGAAAACCTGATGGATGAAATGACCCTTGCCCTGCTGAAAACGCGCCGCTCGGTCAAACCCGACCTGATGAGTGAACCAGGGCCTTCGGCTGCGGAACTCCACGATGCTCTGACAATCGCCGCGCGTGTGCCCGATCACAAGAAGCTCGTTCCCTGGCGATTCATCGTCTTCGAGGGAGAGGCGCGCCGCCAATTTGGCGAACGGATAGCCGAGGCGTGCAAGGCTGAAGACACCATGGAGCCCTCCGAGATCCGGCTCAAGACCGAGCGTGAGCGCTTCATGCGCGCCCCCGTGGTTGTCGCCGTCATCTCGCGCGTCACTTCAAAGCCTGGCGCACCCGAGTGGGAGCAGATCCTTTCAGCCGGTGCCTCCGCGATGAACCTCTGCGTCGCCGCCAACGCGATGGGCTATGCAACCTGCTGGCTCACGGAGTGGATCGCTTACAGCCCGCGCATACGTACTGCGCTGGGCCTTGCTGAGAACGAGCGCGTCGTTGGCTTCGTTTACATAGGCACTGCAACGTCTAAGCCCGAGGAGCGTCCGCGCCCTGCGCTTGCCGAAGTGGTAACTCGCTGGAACGGCTGAACAGGAACGCGCACGACTTATGATTGCGACACCGCGTTGTCGCCCTGTCGCTAAGCATGTTTAGCTGAAGTGTTTTATGCGGTTCAGCGTGAAAAACATGCTTCAGACCAAGCAACATGTTTAGCTGAAGTGTTTTATGCGGTTCAGCGTGAAAAACATGCCTCAGACCAAGCAGCATGTTTAGCTGAAGTGTTTTATGCGGTTCAGCGTGAAAAACAGGCTTCAGACAAGCTCCCCGACCTGTTCTAGAAACGGAATTGTTCCGAGATTACGCGCTCGTCGAGGTCGTGGCCGGGATCGAACATCATGTAGAGGTCGATGGCATGCGCCTGTGCGATCTCCACGCGCAATACGTCTCGCGTCTCGAAGTGATCGGCGGTCGCACTCACCGGCCGCTTCTCCGGCTCCTTCACCGAGATCGTGATGCGCGCCGCGTTCGACAGCAGTGCCCCCGGCCAGCGCCGAGGCCGGAACGGGCTGATGGGAGTGAGCGCCAGTAACGGCGCGAAGATCGGCAGCAGCGGTCCGCCCGCCGACAGGTTGTAGGCTGTTGAGCCCGCGGGCGTTGCCACCAGCACGCCGTCGCAGATGAGTTCGTGCAGGCGCACCGTGCCGTCGATCGAGATCTGAAGTTTCGCAGCCTGGAAACGCTCGCGGAATACGGAGACCTCGTTGATGGCAAGGCTCTTGTGCGCCCTTCCTTCCCTGTCGTGCGCGATCATCGACAGCGGATGTATCCGACTGATCTCCGCTGCCGCGAGCCGCTCGGTGAGGTTGTCCTCGCTGTACTCATTCATGAGGAAGCCGACCGAACCCCGGTTCATGCCGTAGATCGGTATCTGCTCGTTCATGTAGGCATGGAGCGTTTGCAGCATCAGCCCGTCACCGCCGAGCGCTACGATGGCGTCCGCGTCGCGCGGCTTGACATTGCCGTAGCGCTGGGAGAGCCGTTTCATGGAGCGCTGGGCTTCGACGACCTCGCTGGCTACGAAGGCGATCTTCTTGAAGTCCCGGCGCGGGGCCGTCTCGGATCGGTTGGGAGATGACATGGCTCTGCAAGTCGGATCGATGGGCATTGGGCCCGTTGGCGGCTGGGGCGTTGTAATAAGGTGCTTTGATGGGCGAGGACGACAAGCCGGTATTGGTGTACGGCACTTTTCCGGATCGCGACACGGCAACGAGCATTGCTGGTGAATTGGTCGATGGCAAGCTCGCGGCCTGCGTCAACGTGCTGGGCGAAATGACATCGATCTACAACTGGCAGGGACAGCGTCATGCCGATACCGAGGTGGCAGCCCTCATCAAGACCCGGTTGGGTCTCGCGGCCGCCGTTGTGGATCACGTGCGGGCGCGCCATCCTTACGACAACCCCGCGCTCGTTGTCATACCGGTGGCCGGAGGATCGGAAATCTTTCTGGAGTGGATTCTGGCCGAGACGGTTCCCCCACGCGCGCAGCAAGAATGACGTCGCCCGTCGCACCCACCCCGCCTTGCGAATGCAATCATCAGGATTGGGGCGGACCATCTGCAATACGATCGAGAACCTGATCGACGGTGATGCGAACGGTCGTGCCTCCATCGCGGTAGCAAATCAAACTCTAAAACAATGAGATTGTGCATGCCATGATGGCCAGACGTGACTTGATCTGAGCCCGACCTGCGCAAGTGGATGCTTAGCTGAAGTGCGCAGCGGTCTAGCGTGAAATACATGTTCCAAACAATGGACTTGATCGTGTGCATGCTTCCACGAAACATGAACACGATCTAGAACACGCCACCAAGACTGAGCATCAGGTTGTGCTGAGGCGACCCGCGGCGCACGCGGCCGGAAAATGTGCGCACGGTATCGCCGCGTCCATCATAGCGCGCGCGCCGCTGCTCCTCCTTGCCCTTGCGTGATTTGTGGGCGCTGGCATCCCGCCGCGGGCGCTCGATTTCCGGAGCGCTCGACGAGCGGCCGAACTCACTGTTTGCAATAGACTCGCTGGCTCCGCGCTCCACTGCCTGTCTGGCGGGTGGGATCTGGCGGCCCGGATCCGACTGCACCGGCAAGGGCGGTGGTGTCAGCGCGGCGACGGCCGGCGCGTTTGGAACGCTGTCGTGCTCGTATATTGGTGCACCTACCGCCATCATGCCGGGCAAGGGCACCGCGCGCGCAGGCGGTTCGCCGGCGCCTTGGCTGTCGCGATCGGCTTTGCGATTGGCCAGTCCTGTGACGGGATCGGGAAGAAAAGTTGTTGCGCCCGCCACAGAGGCACCTGTCGCATACCCACCCGCTGTTCCGCGACTGGCGGTGCGGGTCGAAGGCGCTGGAAGAGCCGGAGCCGGCGTCACGACATTATGCGTCTGGTTGCTCAGTAGCTTCATGTCCCTCGCACCCAACGTCTTGCGAGCGAGCAGCTTCCCGCGCTGTGGTCCGCTTGCGACAACCACGTTCGGCACGCAGCGCCCGTCTGATGCGAGTCCCTGTCCGCTGGGGCAATAGACGCCACACGCCTTGTCGGCATGACCCTGGATGAGCGTCAACAGGATGTAGTCGGGCGTATCGATCGGCAGCGTCGCATTGACCTTGCGCAGGAACTCGCCGGCCGCGCGCTTCGAGCCCGGGCCCCAATCGCCGTCGACGTCGCCCAGATAGCATCCAACGCGCGCCAGCTCGGTCTGCAATTTCTGGATCAGCTCATAGCGGGCCTGATAGTCGTTGCGCTTAGGCGCTGCACGGCGCAGGTCGCTGTCTCCGCCGGCAACGACAGTCCGCCAACCGGCCTGCGGACGGGATGCCGGGGCAAAACCTTCGGAAGTCTCCAGCGCTGATGAAGGTGGTGGCGAAGCGGTCTGTTTGCCCGCCAGCATCGGGGTATTGCCGCCGGACTTCGAATGCGCCGTGGCTTTTGCCGAAGCGTCCATCATGGAACGGAACGTGTCCTGGCCCGGTGAGAAGCTGCGCCTTTGCAAGGATGGTTGGGCGTCGCCGGTTGAAGCACGCACGTCATGGGTGTCGCCGACCCGGACGTGGATGATCTCCGCCAACCGTCCGTAATGTGAGCTGTTTAGGGGGAAATAAGCATAAGCGCCGACGCATAGCGCGCTAATCAGGAACGCTAGGCTTCCGAGTACACGCATGGCGAAACCTCTCTGGCGCCAAGCCGCTCCGACATGGCTTCACTTCATAACCGCAAGCGGCGTCCGCACACAATTGCCGACCCACGAACGCGAGAACCGGTTTCCGACAGTCGCAGTAGCCGGCAGCCGAAGTAGTTAGAGTCAACTCCTCAGCACAAAGATGTCAACGAATCCGCCTTGCCCCAACACGCCTCTGCCGTTGGAGCCGCGCCTGCGATCGACGGATTATGCCTCTTTGTCTTTTTGGATTTCGTCCTTCTGAATCTCGGCAACCTGGAGTTACACTCGCTCACGCCGTTCTCAGTCGTCAGCCAAGCATGAATTAGTCGAGCCAAACCCAACCAAACGTCACTGGGCTTCTCGCCCGGTCACTCCGAGCCGCGCCGCGCACGCCCAAGCAAGTTGTCGCGCCAGTCAAGGGATCTGAGCAAAGACGAGCGGAATATGCCCTCTCGCATCTAGGGGAGGCAGGCCTCGGAAACAAACCGCCTCCGCTGAGCAATCCGACCACTTCCCTATTCAATTTTTCACGAACCAGAGGCTGATGCAACTCGCATTTCTCGGTCATTATGTGGCGTGCCCGAAATGTGACAGCCATCATGCTGCCGACTAGGTGCAGACCTGGGCACGAACACGTAAACCAAGGGCAGGCATGATGCAGCGGCATTGCCACGCCCACGTGCAGGAATGGCACAGGTAGACGGCGGCTGGGTCTCGACCACTAGATGTTGTGGGTTGATGGTTGCCGAGCTGGGGATGGCTTGTGAAAAACTCGCGCGGGCTTGTGGAAAAGCCCGGTCGCACGTGCGCCCCAAGAGCCGTGGTCGGCGTCCCCGATTTTTCTATGTCGAATTGTAGCCAACTGATTCTCTTAACGAATCGCTACGAATCGAGCTAGCCTCCAGCATGAGGGGGCGTATTCTTTGCGTACAACTTGTTATCCCTGGCCTATTCGATGCGTTCTGCACAGCCTCGGTCGAGCGGCGATTGAAACTGTGCAATGGCATCGAGACGCGCCAGGGGTCCATCTCTCGTGTGTGTCGAACCGGGAACGCTTTCGAAATCTGCCGGCAGCCATTGGGGAATGGCACCGGAGCTCACAGATGACCGATCTGCGCTCTTATCTCTCGCAGTGGTTCTTCACGCACTGGTTGCGCTTAAGAGACGGAAGCCCGCCCCTCCAGGCTAACAAGACCACAAGCCGGCGTCAGGCTGACGTCGGCTGTCCGCACAAGGAGAGGGCAATCCTATGAGACATGCTCTAGGCGTGTTAGGCGTCCTCGCGGCGGGAGTGCTATTGGCAGTCTCCGCTGCGATGAATTGGCGTTTCGGACTGAGTCTCGGAAAAACCGAACTGGACGGTCAGATCTATGGTGCGGCTTCTGCCGCAGCCGACTGCCTCAAGGCACTGATACCGTTCTTCCTGTTCGCCGCAATACGAAACAGAATGTGGTCGCAGGCGGCGGCATCGGCCGTGGTCTGGGTCGTCGTCACGACGTATTCGCTGACCTCGGCCTTCGGTCACGCTGCACTGAACCGGCTCGATACGGCTGGGCAGCGCAAGGTCGCAGCTCAAACCTACAAGGATCTGCGGGCCGATCTGCAACGTGCACAGGAGCAACTCTCCTGGGTACCACAGCATCGCCCGGCTGCGACGGTCCAAAGTGAGATGGAGGCGGCCAAGAACGACCGCGCCTGGAAATGGACCGACGGCTGCACCAAGACCAAAGGCAAGTACCAGCGCGACTACTGCGACAAGTATCACGCACTGGCGGCAGAGTACGGCTCAGCCGAGCAGCGAATGGCGCTCGAGGCGCGCATCGCCGAGACGCAGGCCAAGATCGCATCTGCGGGCGGCGGCAGCGTGATGGCGGAAGCCGATCCTCAAGCTGCCGTGCTGGCCAAGATCGCGGGAATTGATGTCGACACGGTTCAGATGGCGCTGACGGCGTTCATCGCGATCTTGCTCGAGATAGGTTCTGGTTTTGGCATGTACATCGCGTTCTCGACCTGGCGGATTGACCAGCGTCTCGCTCCTGCTGCACCCAAGATGGTGCGGATCCGTGAGACGGCTCAAGTCAAGGCTTCTGCGGCTGTCATGCCCGAGCGCGCAGTCGAGGCAATTGCTGCTCCTCGTGCCGAGGAGATCAGAAGCATCGAGACATCGGACGAATACTCCGAACTCGACACCGCCGCGGCAGCGGTGGCGGAGGTTGCGGCAGTTGCCGCGGCACCCGTTGCGATCGAACCGCCGCGTTCGGGCGCCAACGATAACAAGTCGGCGCCCATGGCCCAGCCCCAGCGGCTCGTGGCCCCCGAAACCGATGTTGAACGCTTCTACAAGGAGAGAATCGATACCCAGGATGGTTCAAGTCTGACTGCAACAGAACTCTACGAAGACTATTGTGCATGGTGCGACGAGCAGAACAAAGAGCCCCTCGCACTGCCAACCTTCGGACGAGAATTTGGTGAGCTTGGCGTACAGAAAGCCAAGATCGCAGGCAGAGTTCGGTACATCGGCATTGCGCTGAGATCCGACGCAGACCAGACGGAGGATAAGAATTCGACGGCCTTTGGCTCCGAGGCCGCCTGACCAAATCAGGCTTCATGGAGGGCCGCCGCGAGGCGGCCCTTCGCTTTTTGGGAAGCCCGAAGAGCACGATCATATGAAGGGCGGCTCGCGCCGCCCTTTTTTGTTTGTCTCGGCCGTCGTGTCGTGCGAGGGGCTTGAGACATGCATCGCCGAAGGCAGGCGCATTTTGCCGGATGTCATACCGATGTCGGCTTCCCGCCCTGCCAGCGAACGCAGATCGCCATGTCGAAACCCCGACGAAGAGCTTGTTCGTGTCCGTCACACCGCTTACGACGACCACTACGGTGGAGAAGATGATGACGCTCTCGGCGGGCGAGTTTGCCAAGAGCCTGGCAGCCTTCGCTGGCGCCGATGTCGTGATCGCTGATGGACGGGTGACGCTTTGTTGGGACGGGAACGGCGGCGTGGCCGAGGTCACCTATGAGCCCTTGCCCCCGCGCCGTGTCGGTGGCCTTCTCGAACTCCCGCAGGCCAAGGTCACGATTGCGTTCACGGGCTTCCCGACCGCCGATGCGGAAGCCTTCCTGCGCCGCTTTGAAATCGCATTCCAGCGTGGCGGCGGGTAGTTGATCGGTGCGTGCAGGCTGCCCGCGCCCCGTGACACTAAGGCGCAGGAAATCGATCTTGATGCATTTTGCATCATGATTGATGTTCTGACCACCTGAACCCATAGAATGCGAGTCCCTATTCATGATTACTGCGGCACAGATGCGGGCAGCCCGTGCGCTACTCGGCATCGACCAGCAGACGCTGGCTGATCTCGCCGGCGTCTCGCTGCCGACCATCCAGCGGATGGAGGCGAGTCAGGGTCATGTCCGTGGTGTCGTCGAAACGCTGATGAAGGTCGTCCAGGCTTTCGACGTCGCCGGCATTGAATTGATCGCGGACGACACTCTGAGCCAGGGGAAAGGTCGTGGCGTGCGCTTCAAGGAAGCGGGGCAGGGGGCCGATGGCCTCCATGCCTCGCCCGGACGCCAGCGCCCGAGGAAGCCCTAGAGCATGTTCAGCTGAAGTGTGTGGCCGTTCAGCGTGAAGAACATGCTCAATTCAAAGACCTGGATCGTGTTCATGCGGCGATGCGACATGAACACGAACTAGGGTCCGGACCCTAAGACAAGAATGGCGGAAGCTGACGGCTATTACGGTCGACGCTCCCGCTCACCAACCCACCGATCCTTCAGTGAGATGACCCATGGCTATGGATCTACCATCCGAGCGCAGGTCACATAAGCCGACCCAGCCGACGTTTGCCGAGCTATTCATGCCAAAGCTCGTGACGACGCTTCGCGAAGGCTACGGCTGGCCGCAGTTTCGCGCCGATGCACTTGCGGGTATGACAGTGGCCATCGTCGCCCTGCCGTTGTCGATGGCAATCGCCATTGGCTCGGGTCTTTCGCCGGATAAGGGGCTATATACTGCGATCGTCGGCGGGTTCATCATTTCCGCGCTGGGCGGCAGCCGCTTCCAAATCGGCGGTCCCGCCGGCGCGTTCATCGTCCTCATCGCCACGATCGTCGAGCGGCACGGCTACGACGGCCTCGTCATGGCAACGCTGATGGCAGGCGTCATGATGGTAGCGATCGGCTTCCTGAGGTTTGGCACCTATATCAAGTATATCCCGTTTCCCGTCACGGTCGGTTTCACCGCTGGCATAGCCGTAATCATTTTTGCGAGCCAGGTGAGGGAACTGCTCGGACTCGACATGGCAGTGGAGCCGGCGGCCCTTCTGCCGAAGATCTCCGCCATCGCCGACAGCCTGCACACGATGAAGCCGGTCACGGTCGCCCTGGCGTTGCTGGCCATAGCGATCATTATCGTTCTGCGGCGCTACAGGCCGCGCTGGCCGGGATTGCTGGTCGCCGTTGGCGTCACTGGTGTTTTGACCTACCTGCTGGACCTTGACGTCGCGACAATCGGCACGAAGTTTGGCGGAGTGCCACGCAGCCTGCCGGCGCCCAACCTACCGGACTTCGACATTAAAAAGATACACGATGTGCTTCCTGACGCCTTCGCCATCGCGCTGCTCGGATCGATCGACTCCCTGCTTTCTGCAGTCGTCGCCGACGGCATGACGGGACGCAAGCACCGCACCAATTGCGAACTGGTAGCTCAGGGCGTTGCCAATATTGCCAGCGTGAGTTTCTCAGGCATGTGCGCCACCGGCACCATTGCCCGCACGGCCACCAACGTCCGCTCGGGCGCACATGGCCCCATCGCTGGGATGTGCACGCGCTCTATGTTCTGCTCTTCATGCTGGTTGCAGCCCCGCTCGCCTCATATATTCCGCTCGCAAGCCTCGGCGCGGTGCTCGCCATCGTCGCCTGGAACATGGCCGAGAAAGAGGAGTTCTGGGGCCTGCTGCGCACTTCGGGGTGAGACGCAATTGTCCTGCTCGCCACCTTCCTGCTGACGATCTTCGAGGATTTGACGGTCGCCATCGCCGTCGGCGTCACGCTTGGTTCATTCCTCTTCCTGCACCGCATGGCCGAGGCTGTGGAGGTCGAAACCGGCCGCTCAATGCTTGCAGAGGACCAAGCCGACGTGCGGGCGCCCGACCGGACGACCTACGAACCCCTTGCGCTGGGCGAGGAAGTTCTCGTCTACCGTATCCGCGGAGCCTTTTTCTTTGGCGCCACAGCATCTGTTGGCGCGACCCTCGATCGAATCGGCCGCCACCCGAAGATTTTCGTGCTCGAGTTCTCCGACGTGCCGCTGGTCGATACCACCGCCGCGACGGCGCTGCATTGTTTCGTCGAGAAGCTGCGCCAGTCGGGGACGCAGGTCTACTTTGTTGGAGCCAGCAAATCTGTGCGCCGGACACTGCTGGTCGCCGGTTTGCGCAGGCCGCTCGCGCGCTATGCCGCGACCGCCGAGGACGCGGTGGCACACGCACGCACGGGTCGCAATGGCAGAAGCGACGAATGACGGACCCCACCTCGGCGGCTTCGACGACAGGGGCAAGAAAGTCTCAGGGCCGCAGTCTTCAGGGCATCGATCGCAGTTTCGTCATGGCCAGGACACCTAGTGCGGGACCAATGGCCAGGCCGGAAAGGACCACGGGCCAACCGAAGTGGGAGGCCAGTACGGCCGTCAGCTGCACCGTCGCGATCGTCAGCGCAAACCCGAGTGCCGTCTGCAGGGTCATCAGGCTTCCCGCCTGTCCCGGCGGTGCATGATCCGCTACCAGGGCGGAAAACTGTGCGGAGTCGGGCACGATAGCAATGCCCCAGATGACGATGAGAGTAATTGTCAGCCACGCCGGTCCACCGAACGTGAGAGCCGTTGCCAGCGCGGCGCCCCCGCTGATCAGCATGGCAATGATCGTGACGTTGGCCTTGCCGATCCGGTCCGCCGCAAACCCGGCAAATCCGCACGCGATTCCGCCGGCGGCAATGGCGGAAAAGGCCGTCAGGCGCGCCACGTGCTCGGCCGCCGCCGATGGCATCGACGCCCTGAAGGAGGCGGCTGCCGCAACTGCGATCCAAGCCCACATGGCATAGAGTTCCCACATGTGCCCGAGGTAGCCGGCATAGGCGAGTCGAACCTTTTTGTTGGTCCATGCCGTCACCACGAGCCGCGGATCGAATGTCGCCGCACTCGTATGATAGGGACCGATCTTCGTGGCGAGACCCAAGAGCCCCGCCGCGATCGAGGCAGTCGAAGCGATCGCCACTGTCACGCGCCAGTTGGCCCCTCCGGCGAGCGCGACGAGATGAGGTGATGCCGAGCCGAGCGTGAGCGCGCCGACCAGCAAGCCGACCAGGAAACCTCGATCGGCAAGCCCCCAGCCGACGGCGATCTTCATGCCGACGGGATAGACACCGGCGAGGAACGCTCCAGTGACGACCCGCGCCGCGACGGCTAGAACACTGCCGGGATCGATCGCGAGCAGGATGGCGTTCACGAGTCCGGCAGAAATGGCGCTGACAGCAAACACGCGCCGCGGGTCGAATCGGTCCGCAATGCCAAGCACCGCAGAGATCAGCGCCCCGATCACGAAGCCCGCCTGTACGCCGCTCGAAAGCGCCGCCTGCTGGACGGCGGGCAGTTTGAATTCGCGAAGGATGTCGGGAAGTATAGCCGCAGAGACGAACCACAAGCTCATCGCAGCCATCTCGGCGACAAGCAGCAGCGCGATCGACTGGAATTTGTGCTGCAAGGGAAGCAAAGCCTGGATTGAAACTGGGAATTGCGTCGCTAACAGCTTGTCCGGCGACTGTCAAAGCGCCACCGGCGCATGGACGGAACTTCACAACCCCTTGGCCAGCTCTTCCAGCTGGTCGGCGGCCTTTCCCCATCCGTCGTGGAAGCCCATGGCCTCATGCGCTGCCCGGTCCTCCTCGGACCAGTGCAGCGCGCGCGCAACGTACCGCGTCCTGCCACCGCCGAGGTCCTCGAACGTCACGATAGCTGTCATGAAGGGTTTCTCCGATGGCACCCACGCCGAAGTGTAGGCATCAGTGGTAACGATGCGTTCGTTCGGGACAACCTCGAGGAACACGCCCGGATTGGAGAACTCTTCACCCTCGGGGCTCCTCATGACGACCAGACTCGAGCCGCCGGCGCGCACGTCCATCTCGGCATGACTGACGATCCACGGCTTCGGGCAGAACCACTGCACAAGGAGTTCCGGCTTCGTCCAGCACCTGAATAGCCTCTCGCGAGGAACGTCCATAATGCGTTCGAGAACGAGTTCGTGGTTTTCCGGTTCGGCGGCGGTGGCGTTCATGTGGTGACCTTCCTGTTGCTCTCATGGGGATGGCCGCAAAGGTATAGCCGGTTCCAGGCAATCATTCGGCGCCGGACCGGGTTCTTCGCCGGCTTCGGAAAGACGAAGCCCGCGAGCGATGCGGCTAGGCTTGACCCAGATGCCATGGCGGAGGGAGACGCGACCGACCACATCGCCGCATGTCGGATCGCCCTTCCCGCGCAGTAGTCGAAGTTTTTGACATCAACATACGCGTGGCACCGGTAACAACACGTTTCGCAATCCGCAAAAACAGTGATGGGAGTTTCCAGAATCCCTCTTGCAGCGCGCTTCTCGCATCGCATATAGGAGTCGCGTTAGGGATGATGATGCCAAGAACGGCGGCTGGTCGCACGACGGTCCATCCCAATGGTGGGTAGTGTAGCGGGAATCACCCGGCGTGGGCCCACCACAAGACCTGGAGCCACAGTCCCAGATGCGGACAATCGGCACGTTGGAGACCGTCTCGGGTGAGGCGGACGAACCTCCAAGTCTCAAGACGGTTTCACCGTCCACCCCCAAGAAAAACAACAACGACAAAGCCACCCGGCTCATCCCGCGCGGCGCCACTGCGTCCGTCGTCGGCATCGCCGAAGCGCGTCGGGAGAGCTTCCCGACCGGCAAGGCCGCGCGCCAGTTCCAGAAGAAGTATTTCCCTGGCGTTTCCGCCATGGAGTGGAATGACTGGCGCTGGCAGCTTCGCTCCCGCATCAAGTCGCTGGCAGAGCTTGAACGCATGTTCAAACTCTCTGACGACGAACGGGACGCCATCATGCGCCACAAGGGTTCGCTCCCCGTGGGCATCACGCCCTACTACGCGAGCCTGCTCGATCGGGAGAACCCCGAGGACGGCCTGCGGCGCACACACATACCTGTCGGCCAGGAGTACATCCGCACGCCGGGCGAGGCGGACGATCCGTTGGGCGAGGATCATGATTCGACTGTTCCGGGCCTCGTCCATCGCTACCCCGACCGCGTGTTGTTCCTGGCTACGGGCTTCTGCTCGACATACTGCCGGTATTGCACGCGTTCGCGCATGGTCGGCGAGGCCGGCGGCGACTACTCGTTCTCCAAGTCGCAGTGGGAAAAGGCGTTCGCCTACATCGAATCGAAAACTGAGATCCGCGACGTGCTGATTTCTGGTGGCGATCCGTTGACTTTGTCGGACGACAAGCTCGACTACCTGCTGACGCGCTTGCGTGCCATCCCGCACGTGGAGTTCATCCGTCTGGGCACCAAGGTACCCGTCGTGCTGCCCATGCGCGTCACCCGCGCGCTCGTGCGGATGCTGCGCAAGCATCATCCGTTGTGGATGAGCATCCACTTCACGCACACATCCGAGTTGACGCCGGAAGTCACCCAGGCAACCGCGCGGTTGGCGGACGCCGGCATTCCGCTCGGCTCCCAGACGGTCCTGCTCAAAGGCATCAATGACGACATCGACGTAATGAAGCCGCTGATGCACGGCCTCCTGAAGCGCCGCGTCAAGCCCTACTACCTTTACCAGTGCGACCCCATAACCGGCTCTGCGCAGTTCCGCACGCCGGTTTCCAAGGGGTTGGAGATCATCGAGGGGTTGCGCGGGCATACGACCGGCTACGCCGTGCCGCAGTACGTGATCGACGCGCCCGGCGGCGGCGGTAAGATCCCGTTGTTGCCCGAGTACGTGGTCGGCCGCGACGGAGACGACCTTTTGCTGCGCAACTTCGAAGGCGGCATTTACCGCTACAAGGATCCGGGCGGCACGGTCGGCGGCGACCGGCAGGCAACGGTCAATCCGCGAGTGCCGGCGACCGGCCGGACCGGAGGTTGAAGCCATGCTGATCGGCTTCGTCTACGATCTGCGCGATGAGTATTTGGCCGCAGGTTATTCCGAGATCGAGGTTGCCGAGTTCGACAGCCCGGCAACCATCGATGAGATCGAGGCGGCCCTCAACCGCCTCGGTCACGATGTCGTACGCATCGGCAGGGGACAGGCATTGGCAGGGCGGCTGGTTCGCGGCGAGCGCTTCGACCTCGTGTTCTCCATAGCCGAGGGCCTATCCGGTCGTTCGCGTGAGGCTCAGGTCCCGGCGCTGTGTGAATTGTTCGCGCAGCCCTATGCCTTCTCCGATCCGCTTACCATGGCGGCGACCTTGGACAAGGCAGTTGCGAAGCGGATCGTCCGCGACCAAGGCATCGCTACGGCCGATTTCGCCATACTCCGCAAGGCGGATGACGCCGCATTGATCCGCTTGCCCTATCCGCTGTTCGTGAAGCCGATCGCTGAAGGCACCGGCAAGGGCTGCTCGAATGCCTCTCGCGTCTCGAACGACAAGGAACTTCGTGCCGAAACCTTGCGATTGATCTCCAAGTTCGCCCAGCCCGTCATCGCCGAGACCTATTTGCCTGGCCGCGAGTTCACCGTTGGCATTCTCGGCACCGGTGACGGCGCGCGCGTTGTCGGCGTCGCCGAGATCACGGTTCGGGCCGACGCAGCAGATCCGGTCTATTCCTTCGAGAACAAGGAGACCTGTGAGACGACCGTCGTCTATTCGCTCGCGACCGACGTCGAGGCGATTGCCGCGGCCAACGCGGCACTCGTGGCCTATCGTGCGCTCGAATGCCAGGATGCGGCGCGGCTCGACTTCCGCTCCGATGCGCAAGGCGTGCCGCACTTCCTGGAGGCGAACCCTATCGCCGGCCTCCACCCCACACATTCTGACCTGCCGATAATCGCCGATCTGGCCGGCCTGGGATATGACGCATTGATTGCCGGCATCCTTCGATCCGCTGCCGCACGCCAGGGCCTGTCGCAGTCGGATGAAGCCACGGCCAGGGTCCGCGGGGTCGCATGAGCCACGATGGAAAAGCTCTTCGTACCCGTCGTCCATGGAGCAGCGCTCGACCGCCCAGACGAAGCTGATACCATAGCAACGGCCGACGCCGTCGCGGCCAGTCTGCACCACCTTGGTTTCGCAACAGAGATCGTGGCGCTGACGTCGGACCTCGTCGCGCTCGACCGCCTTGCCGCGCGTCGCCCGTTACTCGTTTTCAATCTCGTCGAGGCGCTGGGGGGGCAATCCGCGAAGGCGCCCCTCGCCATGGCCCGCCTGGAAGCGCTCGGCATTTCCTATACCGGTGCGCGTGCTGCTGCCTATGCGGCATCGAATTCGAAGCTCGAGACCAAGAAGTTCCTCGCACGGCATGGCATTCCCACTCCGGCCCACTGGTGCTCGGACGACGCGATTCCCGCCGACGCCACCGTGATCGTGAAATCCATCGAAGAGCACGGATCGCTCGGGTTGGACCAGGGGTCGATCGTGAGCGGTGCGCAGGCCGAGTCCGAGATTGCTTGCCGCGAGCGGGAGTTTGGGGGCGTGTTCTTCGCCGAAGACTATATCGATGGTCGCGAGTTCAACGTCTCGGTGCTTCAGACACGAGCAGGCCCAACGATCCTTCCCATCGCTGAGATAGACTTCACCGGCCTGCCGGACGGTCACCATGCGATCGTCGATTTTGCCGCCAAGTGGGAGCCCGATACGCCGGCCTACCAGCTCACGCCGCGCCGGTTCGGTTTGGACGTGCACGAGCCACAACTCGCCTCGACGATCCGCCGGCTGACGCTGGCCTGCTGGCAGACATTCGCCCTTTCGGGTTACGCTCGCGTCGATTTTCGCCTTGCCTCCGACGGTGTTGCCTACGTGCTGGAGGTCAATGCCAACCCCTGCCTCGCGCCGGACGCCGGCTTTGCCGCCGCCGCCGCCAAGGCCGGCTATACTTACGATGCGCTTGTCGCTGCCGTCGTCGACGTTGCCGCGCACACACCACGGATGGTGGCCTGACATGCTCAGAATCCGCAAGCTCCGCGGCGGTCTTTCGGCCGCCGACAAAGCCACGCTCGAGGAAGTGCAGGCGATCATGCGGGCGCAGTTCCCGCTGATGCCCGCCGATGAGATCGCCAAGCTGCCCGACCAGCTTACCGACCCGATGACCTACCGCTTCGTCACGGAGCTGCTGGTCAGCGAGGATACCAAGGGCCGCGTAAACGCCTTTGCCGTCGTGCTTCATGCGCCGGATCTGGCCTTCGCCTATTTGGAGAACCTTTCGACCGCGCCGGGACGTAGCGGCGGCGGCCTTGGCGCTTCGCTCTATCAGGCAGTTCGCGAGGAGGCGGTCGCGCTCTCCGCCGAAGGTCTCTACTTCGAGTGCCTGCCTGATGATCCGCGCCTGAGCCCGGACCCGAAGGTGCGCCGCCAGAACTCGGCACGTCTCAAGTTCTACGAGCGCTACGGCGCACGGCCCATCATGGGCACCGCCTACGAAACGCCGCTTCAGGAAGGCGAGACCGACGCGCCCTATCTCGTGTTCGACGGGCTTGGGCGTTACGCTTTGCCACCCCCGGATGCGCTGGCGCAGATTGTCGAAGCCATTCTGGAACGCAAGTACGGGGACGTCTGTCCTCCCGGCTACATCGAGAAGGTAACGGCCTCGGTGCGTGACGGCCGGGCCGCACTAAGACCCCTGCGATATACCTCATCCGCGCCAAAACCGCCCGCGCAACCCAAACCGGCAGCGCCAAAGCTTTCCAAGCCCATCGCCCTCATTGTCAACGATCGTCATGCGATCCACCACATCCGGGAGCGGGGTTATGTGGAATCGCCGGTGCGCGTCGCCACCATCGAGCGCGCGATCCTGCCGACCGGCCTGTTCGAACCAATGCCGGCACGCGACTTCCCCGATCGTTTCATCCGCGAGGTGCATGACGCGGGACTGGTCGATTACATCCGACAGGCCTGTGCCGAGGCCCCCGAGAAGAAGTCGGTCTATCCCTATGTGTTTCCGGTCCGCAACGCCGCGCGACGGCCAAAGGAACGCAGCGTGCTGGCCGGCTATTGGTGCATCGATACCTTCACGCCCATCAATCGCAACGCTTACCCCGCCGCGCGCCATGCCGTCGACTGCGCGCTCACTGCAGCCGACGAAGTGCTGAATGGCCGCCCGCTCGCTTATGCGCTGGTGCGGCCGCCAGGACATCATGCCGAGCGCTGCACGTTTGGGGGCTTCTGCTACTTTTGCAACTCCGGCATCGCTGCCCACTACCTGTCGCGCTATGGCCGCGTCGCCATCCTCGACATCGATTATCACCACGGCAACGGCCAGCAGGACATCTTCTACGAACGCGCCGACGTGCTTACCGTTTCCGTGCACGGCGATCCGAGCATGGCCTATCCCTACTTCACAGGCTTTCGCGACGAGCGTGGCCGTGGCCGCGGCGCCGGCTACAACCTCAATATTCCTTTGCCCGAGCAGACGAGCCCGCAGGAGCATCGCGCAGCCGTAGTACAGGCGCTGCGCCGCATTGCCAGGCACGATCCCGCCTACCTCGTCGTGTCAGTCGGATTCGACACGGCAAAGGCGGATCCCACCGGCACGTGGTTTAATGAGGCGGCTGACTTCACGCGTCTCGGACAGATGATCGGTGCGGCCGGCTATCCAACCGTCGTGATCCAGGAGGGCGGCTATCGCATCCGCACGCTCGGCACCAACGCCCGCCACTTCTTCCAGGGATTGGCCGCCGGCATGGCCGAGGCTAAGCCGGCAGCACGCAAACGCCCTTCCCCGCTCGCGCGGAGCAGTCCGCGCCCCATGGAGTTCGTCCAGAACGTGACGCAGGCAGACGTCGAGATCGTGCGCCGGTTGGCCGCTTCGACGGACTTCTTCACCGCCGCCGAGGTCGATATCGCGGTCGAACTGGTCGAGGAACGTATCGCCAAGGGCGCCACGTCGGGCTACGAGTTCATCCTTGCGCGCCAGGATGGCCGCACCATCGGCTATACCTGCTTCGGTCCGATACCGGCAACGCAATCGGCCTACGATCTCTATTGGATCGTTGTCGACGCAGACGCACAACGGCAAGGCGTCGGACGCCACCTGCTTGAGCAGACTGTGCACGCTGTGCGCGCCCTTGGCGGCGATAGGCTGTTTGCGGACACCTCGTCGCAGGAAAAATATGCGCCGACCCGCGCGTTCTACCGCCGCCGGGGTTTCCGCAAGGTCGCCGAACTCAGCGATTTTTATCGGCCCGGAGACAACAAGGTCATATTCGAGAAGAAGCTTTGAGGATTTCACGTCTTTCGTCGTCGCAAGCGCACGCTGGCGCTGCGTCGGTTTGAAGATTCGATCTGTGTCGTGGGATCGCCAGCATGATCGACGTCAAGCATATGGGACCAATGAAGCAGCACGGCCTGTCGCAAAATGCGGTCAATGGTTCGCGCAACGACAAGGCGTGATGGTATCGGAACATCACCCCGATTGATGTGTTTGCGAGCGTGTGACTGAGCCGGGCCGACATGGGGCGCCCGCCTGTGATCTGTCGGACTTGACGCCTATAGCTGCTACCTCGCCGGACTATGCAACTCGAGCGCCTGCTGAGCGGTCAGATCCGCGCTTCCCTGCCTCGCAGTGGCTGCAACCTGAAGATCCAGGCGGCCTTGACAACGTCTACACTCGAATTGGAACGCGCGTTAGGCTCCCCTTAATCAATATTCTTTACATTTTTGAGCGTGGAGCACGACCGTGGCGCCCTTGGCGGAAATGCGCGGAGCGTATGTGATTTCAAGTGAGTGGTGGAGAAAAGGTATGAGCAACTTTTTGCGTCTGGCGATGATCGCCATTTCATCTATTGGACTTTCGCTGTCGGCTTCGGCTCAGACGGCGACGCAGAATATTAACCTCAACGCTATTGTTGCCGATTACTGCTCGATTTCGGGCACGGCAACAGGTGCTGCGCAGAATCGCACGATCACCGTGACGAGCGGTTCTGTGGACACCGCCGCACTGAGCCAGGTCACAGTGGCCAACGTCGCGTGCAGCAAGGTCTCTGATCTGACGCTCACGTCGACGAACACCGGCCTGACCGGACCGGCCGCCGCCGGTGGTTTCCAGAATGTGATCCACTATACGGCAGCGGCTTCGTTCGATGGCGCCACGCCGACCCTCGACACAAGCGCCACCAATACGGTCACTGCTGCGACCACGGCGGCAGCAACCGGCAATCTGACAGTCGATATTACACCGCAGTCCAACGCATCGCCGATGGTCGCGGGCAACTACAGCGACGTCCTCGTAGTAACGCTGACGCCGCAATGACAACAAACACGAGAGCGCTGCTTTCATGCCGCTGTCACGCGTAACTACAGGCCAATGATTGGCGGCCCTCTCGTTTCCACAAGGACACGAAAGGGCGGGGAATGAGACTGAAAAATATCGCGCGAATGGGCGCGCTGACAGCTGCGCTTTTCCTGGCGTGGGCACCTGATGGCGCCCGCGCCATGAGCGTTTCACCGACACATATTGAATTGAAATCGGCGGGCTCCGAGAGCCGCGCGCAAGTCATCGTTCGCAACGATTCGAGCGCGCCTCTCCCCGTCGAGGCCAGCCTGCAGAAGCTCGTCGTCGACGCAAAAGGCAAGTCGCACGCAACCGCGGAGTCGAACGACTTTCTGGTCTTCCCGCCGCAGACCCTCATTCCGCCGGGCGCCTCGCAGGTATTCCGGATCACATGGGTGGGTGAGCCGCTTCTCGACGCGAGCCAGAGCTATCAACTGACCCTGTCGCAGATTCCGGTGCGTCTCGCGCAGCCGACCAACCGCGTCCAGGTCGTCATGGCGTTCGGTGTCGTCATCAACGTTGCGCCGCCACGCGGGCAGGCGCAGCTCGACCTCGTCGGCACGTCCATCACGAAGAATGCGAAGGGCGAGCGCAACCCGGTCATCACGGTGCGCAACCCCTCGCGGGTCCATGCCCTTCTGCCTCAGTCGACCATCCGTCTCGCTGGCGACGGCTGGTCCCAGACGTTGACGCCGGCATTCCTCGATCAGCGGGTCGGCATCGGCCTTGTCCAGCCAGGCAAGGAGCGCAGGTTCGTGCTGCCCGTGGCCGTCCCTGCCGGCGTGCGGCAAGTGCGCGCCTCCCTGGACTTCAAGCCGGGAAGAAACTGAGCCGGACGTTGGAATGCATCCCCTCAGGGAAATCGGAGGGTTCATGCGCAGAGGAATGGGCGGACGATGGAGTGGAGCCTTCGTCAGACCTTGGGAGGATGGGGACGAACCATCATCGTCGCCTTGCTGTTGTTCCTGACAGCAGGACCGATGATGTTCGCTCGCAGCGCTACTGCGTCTGCGCAGGAGGAACCGGCAACGGAGCCTGTTGTGGCACGCCTCAACTCCACAGGCCGCGTCCTCATGATGCCGGTACCTCTCAAGGATGGTGACAAGAATCTTGGCGAAATCGTTGCGCGCATCAATCCCGATGACAGCATCTGGGTTCGCAAGGATGTCGTCGTCCGGTTGCTGGCAGATAGCGTGAAGCCGCAGGTGATTTCGGCGATTGCCCAGTTGCCCGAAAACGCAGGCCACATCGAGATCGGCGCGATTGCGAAAAGCGGCGCCGAGCTGATTTTCGATCAAGCGGAAGTCGCCCTGCGAATCCGGCCCAAGGCTGATTTGAGAACGACGCAGAAGATCAGCCTCGGCGGTGTCAGCCCGGGCATGGCCAACGCGCGCGCGGTGGATCCTGCAGCGTTGTCTGGCTATCTGAACGTGCTGGGCGGTGCGGATTATTTGTGGGCGAGCGACGATAGCCCGGAAAAAGCCAGCCTGCACTTCGATCTGCAGTCCGCCGTTCGCTTCGGCAATGTCGTTCTTGAGAACGAGACTGGCTACGACGGCGCCGTTGACTCCGAAACCTGCCCACACGAGGCCATATGCAACTACACGCACGAGAGCGGCTTGAAGCGTCGTAACACGCGGCTCGTATATGATCGGCCCGAAGAGGCGCTGCGGTTCCAGGCAGGCGACACCACAACCCGTCCTGCCGGTTTCCAGCGCATTACCGACATTATGGGCGTTGCCGCCGAGCGTGCGCCGCGAATCTTGCAGCCCGACACCGCCAACCGGGCCACGACGAGCCACACCTTCATCGTTGAGCGACCCTCGCAGGCTGAGATCGCCATCAATGGGAACATTGTTCGCCGTTTGAAGCTGCAACCCGGCAGCTACGACCTGCGGGACCTGGCGCTCGTTACGGGCAGCAATGACGTCGAGGTAACGCTGATAGACGATACCGGCGCGCGCCGCACATTCAATCAATCGACCTATTTCGACCGCCGGCTGTTGTCTGTAGGCGATAGCGAGTGGTCGCTCGCCGGTGGCGTGCCCTCCTATTTCAAGGATGGCGAACGAGAATACGTTGAGGACGAATACGCCGCCTCGGCGTTCTACCGCTGGGGGATCACTGATCGCGTGACTGGCGACGTGAACGTCCAGGCGGATAGCCGTGTCGGCTTGGCAGGCGCCGGCTTTCTCACGGCTACTCCTTGGGGGTTTTTCGCCACCAGAACGGCACTCAGCCATTCCAATGCCGGCAACGGCTTTGCCATCGGTTTGGATTGGGATCTCATTAACTTCGGCGATTTCAATGGTCTCGTTGGCAATGAACAGTCCGGCGCCCGCCAGTCGCTGCGCCTGTCCGCCGAATATCGCAGCAACAACTTCCGGCTGCCGGGTGATTTTCTGACCACCGCGAGCGGTCTCATCTATCCTGCGTCCGACTATTGGCTTCGGTTGTCAGCCTCCTACACCGCTCCGATCGGCTGGGGGCTTAGCGCGACATTGGCCGGACGTTACCAATTCGGTCGCGACGATGACGCATCCCAGACGCCCTACGCGCTACTTGGCGACCGCTATGGTGCCGATATCACGTTCTCCGGCGCGCTCACCGAGATGATCAATGGCAGCGTCTCATTCGGCTATTCCAACGAGAGCTACCTGCTGACGGCCAATTCCGACCCGTCCGACAATCAATCGGCGGATCCCGAATTTCGCATCATGGCGCGCGCATTTGTCCGGATGGACGCCAATACGCACGTCACGGCGAGCCACGACAGCCTCAATCGTCAGTCCATCGCTACCGGCTATCACACCAGCGGTCAGGGCGTGGATCGCTGGGAGGCAACAGTCGACGCCTATAGCGATCCGCGCCCATCAAGCGGCGCTTTGGGCGGCACGCTTGGATATTACGGCAATCGCGCAGAGGTCCGCCTCGCCCACAACACGTCGCTGACGGATATGACGTGGAGCGGTTTGAGTGCCGAGCTCGGCCAGCAGCGCACATCGCTGCGCGTCGGCACCTCGATCGCATTCGCCGATGGAAAGGTCGGCGTTGGTGCTCCGGTACGCGGCGGATTTGCCGTGGTCTATCCGCACGAGTCCTTGGAAGACAAGACGATCACTATCGGGACGCGTGACCAGATCCTAGCGCGCGCCGACGGCTGGGGCCCTGCGGTCGTGCCCAATCTGCCGGCCTACTCTCCGACATCACTACCGATCGATGTGGACGATTTGCCCATCGGCTACAGCCTCGGCGCCGGTGCGTTTGACGTGCGCGCGCCGTACCGCGGTGGCTATGCCCTCATGGTCGGCTCAGGACATTCCGTCTCGGCGTATGGCACGCTGGTCGACACCCGCGGCGCGCCGCTGCAACTATTGTCGGGTATCGCCTATCGTGTCGGCGACCGCACGCGCGAGGTGACGGTGATTACAAACGCCGCCGGTCGATTTGCTGCGGAGGGACTGGCGCCGGGGCACTGGCGCATCGAAATGTCAGGCGAAGAGCAGACCCTTGCATACGCCCTCGACGTCCCCGAGGGAACCGACGGGCTGGTGCGCGCAGGTACACTGCGTCCCGATGGCTTCGAGCGGATCACGCAACCGCCAATAAGCAAACCTTCTGCGGCGCAAGCCGATCTCCCGCCACCCCCATCGATCCTGCCGGATCGGCCACGGAATGAAGAAATCCCGACGATGAGAGGTACGCTGTGAACCCGATGACGAGACAGGCATTGATCCTCGTTTGCGCGGTGTTCGCCGTGCTTGCCGCTGCCGTGCGCGAAGCCTCTGCACAGTCCAACTGCACCAACGTCAACAACGCCAGCCTTGCCAGCGCAACGTCGATCACCGCAACGCCGGCCTATCAGCCTTTCAGCGGGTCGGCGCTCACGTACAGCTTCAACATGACGGTGCAGAATTCGAACAACTCGGCATGCAGCATTGCATTGATTTTCGTACGTCCCACCGCTCCGCTCGTCATGAGCAGCGGTGGCTTCACGCTCAACTACAATCTCGATTTCAATGGCACGAACATTGTAAACATCGGTTCGCCGTCATCGGGCTACTACCTGACGGCTCCCGGCAACGGCACTGGAACCTTCAGCACGTATAACCTTACGATTGCAGCCAACCAGACGTCTGCGGCCGCAGGCAATTACGCGGACAATCAGGTTGTCGTTTACTTGTACGCTTACAAGAGCGGCTGGAGGTTCGTGCGCACGTATGCGCTGAGCCTGGAGGCGTCGATCAATAAGACCTGTGTGATGCAGGCCCCGAGTCCTGCCACGCTCAACTTCACATCCGCCATTACGATGGGCACTCCCAACCCGGGCAGCGTACTGTCATCGACCATATCGGGCGTCAACTGCACGTCGCCCTCCCGGATCACGCTGTCGGGAAATGCCATGCAGCGCACGCCCTCTGTCACTCCAACAGCCGGATTCGACAGCTTCATCAACTGGCAGGCAACGGCTACTCTCGGCAGCGCGACAGCAACGCTGGCCACGAACGCCGCCAGCACGGTTACGTCCGCGAACTACAACGTGCCGAGCGGCACTACCGTAGGCGGTACGGTTGGTGTCGACGTCAACCTGCTGGCCGGACAGCGGTTGCGATCAGGCAACTATACGGGCGTGCTTACCGTCACTGTCGACCCGACGCTCTAAGGCATGTCGCGCAAAAGTGCGCAGCGGTTTTGCGGTAACGGCATGCATCAGGCAGCAGGCCATGTCGCGCAAAAGTGTGCAGCGGCTTCGCGCAGGTTCGATCGGCGTGCTTGGCACTACGCTTGAATATGCGGAACGTCGTTGAAGAACGGCGAGCATTGGCCGCCACTGACCTTCGCTAAAGAATGTAGATGCGGGTGGGCGTCGCTTCAACGTGAGCCTTGGCTGTATCGCAACCATCGTCGGTTAGACTTTGTGGTCCGCAGCTTCCCGCGAAAGTAGTTCAAAGATTGGATGAACGTTGCGCCCTTGGACGACCATCGACGGATTCGCTTTCTATTCGGCGCGCGGTGCATGCAAAATGGGAATGAAAAACCGCTTTGATAGCATTTTCTGGGCACAATTCATGGCCCGTAAGGAAGCTTTGAGTATTCATGGGGATGATCCGAAAGTCGAGCGGGTAGAAAAGTTGAGTGGATAGAGTTGCGGCAACGGCATGAACGGAGTTGATCATGAAGAACGGCGGCTGGCGGAACTGAGGGCCTATGAAATCCTGGACACGCCGCCAGACGGTGCGTTCGATGACCTCACCATTATCGCATCCAAAATCTTCAAAGTACCCATTTCCATCGTGAGCCTGGTCGATTCAGATCGCGTCTGGTTTAAGTCGGCGGTCGGTCTGAATGGCGTACGACAGATCGAGCGCGGTCCAGGGCTTTGCGCTTCGGCAATCATGTCGGACGAAGTCTATGTCGCCAATGATCTTCGCCGCGATCCCAATTCCTTGGCAAACCCGCTTGTGGCGCGCGAGAACGGCTTTCGGTTCTACGCCGCCGAACCGCTTAAGGGCAGGAGTGGCTACAAACTCGGCACATTCTGCATTTTGGACACCGTGCCACGCGAATTCAGCGACGAAGACGCCAATCTGCTCAAAATTTTTGGGCGGCTCGTCATGGCTCAAATGGAACAGCGCTTGGCAAGCCGCGAAATCGTTAGACTTGCCGAAACCGTCGCCGAGCAGAACGAACGGCTGAAGTATGCTGCAAGTCATGATTCTCTGACAGGCCTTCTCAACCGGAGAAGCATCGAAGATGGCATGACCAAGTTCGAACTCGCAAATAGCGAAAGACGAGCGGCAATACTGTTGCTCGACGTGGACAAATTCAAGTTGATCAACGATGAATACGGGCACCAGGCGGGAGACGCAGTGCTGGTCGAGGTCTCAAAACGCATCACGAACGCAGTGCGCTCGCTCGACCGTGTCGGCAGATTTGGCGGCGAGGAATTCATCGTGGTGATCGACGATTGCGGAGTGGAAACAGCCATGCGGGTTGCGGAGCGGATCCGAGAGAGCATTGAGTCGTCACCAATTCGAATAGGTGGAGGCTTGATGGCGAACATCACAATCAGCGGAGGGCTCTGCGAGGTCAACGCTGGCACTTCGGTCGATAGGATGTTGAAGCTGGCTGATGAAGCACTTTACGCGGCCAAGAATTCGGGCCGAAATCAGATCGTGCTCTTGAACACATGAGTGAGCATGCAATCCACATCATTTGGAAAGGAAAACGCGTCCTGCGTCAACACAGGCATAGATCGCTGCCGGTATGAAATGGAGCCTGTCCGCCTCAGCGCGGCTTGGGTTCGCATGCAATCTGCGAACCCCTTCGCAACATCGCACGCGGGATCGGCGAAATTGGTTACGCCGCAGCGCAAGAAATATCATATGCTAATAAGAGCGTATTGCACGCTTGTCACAATGCCGGGCACAACTCGGCAGCGAATGCCGCATGACGCCGGAAAACCCCAGGGCAAACGCAATGCATGAATTGCTGGATGCGCGCGGACTGGAACTCCTGTTGGCACGTCTGCAACGTGCCGATAGTGGTTCGAAGTTTGCATTTCATTTAGCAAAGTTGCATCCGGTGGATCACGAAATGCCGCGTTCCAAAATCGAACTCCTGCCGGGCAAGAAGATCACCGCGATTCTTACCGATCTTCTCTGCAACGGCGAACGAATTGCGCGATTGGCGCCCGACAAATTCGCCATTGTGCAATGGCGCGATAACGCGGTCTCGCGCGTTCCGGAGCTGGCCGATGCGCTGTCGGCTGGCCTGTCAAGGCTCGCCGATGCGGTCGGCGACGAACCCGTCTGCAGTGTGGGAACGGTGACGCTTGCCGAGACGTGCAGGACGCCATTTCAGCTATTGCAATGCGCAGAATTGGCGCTCGATGCCGAGATGCGCAGGCAGATGCCGGATCAGGCGTCGATCGGCGGGATCCCATTGAGCAGGCGCGCAGGAAGGCATTCTCTTGCGCACGCAATTCGCGAGGCGCTGGATCAAGAGCAGTTCGAGCTGTTCTACCAGCCAGTCGTCTCGGCAAAGTCGACGAAGGTTGTCCAATATGAAGCTTTGATCCGCTGGAACCTTCCTTCACAACAAATCATTTCCCCCGAACATTTCATCCCGGCCGCCGAGAAGGTGGGCGTCATTGCCGAGATTGGGTGTTGGGCACTGAACAAGGCGTGTATGGACATTCTGGCCCACGATGGCAGCGTCGGCGTCGCCGTAAATCTTTCACCTGCGGAGTTTCTCACATCCGATGTGTCGCTGACGATTGAGAGAACACTCGAGGATACGGGGCTTCACCCCAAGCGGCTCACCATCGAATTGACCGAAAGCATTACCATGTCGTGTTCAGGGCAGGTGATGAGACAGTTCGAGCGCATTAGAGACATGGGCGTCAATATCAGTCTCGACGACTTCGGAGCCGGCTACTCGTCGCTTGCCCGCCTTCACTCATTGCCCATTCAAAGCATAAAGATCGACAGGTCGTTTATCGGGCCCTTGGCCCGATGCGATCGATCGAGAAGGATCATCGGAGGCATACTGAGATTGGCGGCGGATCTGAACCTGGTAGCGGTAGCTGAAGGAGTGGAAGCCGAGGATCAGGTCGAAATTCTGCGGAATTCGGGAGCGACATGGCTGCAAGGCTACTATTTCGGCGCGCCTGCGCCGGCAGTTTTCGTACTGCAGCGAAGACAAACGACGGGTCCGGGCTCATGCTCAAAAGATGACACATTGAACGAATCCGGGCGTTCCGAAATATTCGGCCCGGACCAAGATGTCCGTATGGAATATTAGAGCCGGCGGCCCTCTGGACATTTGGCAAGCAAACTCCAGCCGGATATCGGCGGTTCGCTGCCGCGCTTCATTGCCAAAACGGCGAGGCGGTCAGCATCAGGGAAGTTTTGCCGCTCAAGGATGGCGTTGCTGTGCATATGTTCTTCAGCAACCGTGTCGACAACGGATCGGCTGCGGTGATGCCGCGAACGACGCCGGATGTAGTCGCAGTCTGAATGGGAGTGGCGGACGGCCTTTTCATGTGCTGGTTCTTCCAGGTCCTTCGCCAACCGGATGACTTTGAATGCCGACACCGTAGTATCGCCACCACGCGCTGCTGTCTCAAGGGATTGCCTGAGGTTTTGACCATTGGCGCGTCCGTGCCCGCGGCAGGATGCCCGGCGTCGCGGAGTAGTTGGTGAACTGGCAAAGTTCAGCGGAACGGGGGTTCATCGAACGATCGCAGTTTGCGCGAGTGCAGCGATTCCTGGTGCGTCTTCAGAATCTCGACGGCGGCAAGGCCAATCTCCAAGTGCTGCGCAACGGCCGTTTCGTAAAATGCATTGGCGGCGCCTGGCAGTTTGATTTCACCGTGCAATGGCTTGTCGGACACGCAAAGCAGCGTGCCATAGGGGACCCGCAGGCGGTAGCCCTGGGCGGCTATGGTGCCGCTTTCCATGTCCACGGCAATGGCTCGCGATAGATTGATCCGGCGACGCTCCAGAGTGAACCGAAGTTCCCAGTTGCGATCGTCGTTGGTGACCACAGTGCCGGTCCGCAATCGACCTTTCAAGGCATCGCCGCGTTGTCCGGTTACCTGCGCCGCAGCTTCCTGTAGCGCGACTTGGATCTCAGCCAGTGCGGGGATTGGAACTTCAGGTGGAACCAGTGCGTCAAGAATACGGTCCTGACGTAGATAAGCGTGCGCGAGAACATAGTCGCCGATGGACTGGCTTTCGCGCAGACCACCGCAATGGCCAACCATCAACCAGCAGTGGGGGCGCAGAACGGCCAGATGATCGGTGATGTTCTTTGCATTGGAGGGGCCGACACCGATGTTGATAAGCGTGACGCCCTCGCCTCCGGAGCCGACAAGGTGATACGCCGGCATCTGATACCGATGCCATTGCGAAGCTGCGACCAACTCATCGGCGGTCTTGGAGCAGGTCTCGCGCTCAATGACAACATTTCCGGGCATCACCAGACGCTCGAAAGCACCGCCGTTCAGCAGGTGCCCACGGGAGTAGCCGATGAATTGATCGACATAACGATGATAGTTTGTAAGCAGCACCCAGCGTTGCGTATGGCGCCAATCGCTGCCCGTGTAATGGACGAGGCGTCGCAATGAATAGTCGGTTCGTGCGGCATCGAACAATGCGAGCGGATCGGGTCCGTTGCCATCAAGCTGCACAAGGCCGTCAGCAATCTCGTCGCCAACCGCTGCGAGGTTGGGCGTCGGAAAATATCTGGCGAGATCGCCAGCGCTCACGCCAGCCTTTGCAATGGCAGCAGTGCTTTCTATGACGTAGGGGAATGGAATTTCCTGGCGGCTCGTGGAGACTTCGATCTGCGCCCCATATTCTCTAGACAGGGGGTCGAGTTGCTCCAGTAGATAGCTGCGAAAGAAGTCCGGATGCGTGATAGTGGTCTCATAGACCCCTGGACGTTGCAGCTTGGCGAATGCGCGCCGGCTGACGGGCGGAGGGGTTGGTGCGCTCCCGTAGACGACGCGCAGCAACGGATAGCAGAATTGGAGCCGTTCTTCGTCCGACGGAATTTTTCGCGTTTGGAGATAGCGATCGAACGCAGAGGCGAGAGCTTCTGTCGCATCCTGGTAGAGCGCCTGCAGCCGCTGTGTCGCTGCCTCTGGCGTCAGGTTGCGGTAGGTTCGGGAGCCAGGTGGCATTCGCGATCCAGTGGTTGGCCGATATTGATTGCAATCGTCGACACACAGGCTATCCCATTTGACCGGCAAACATGCAAACGTTCCTCATCTCTCCGGTCCCGCGGCGCGACGCCCAGACCAGCAGTGGCCGCGTTTGCCATACGCCTCGCCGCTTGACATGCTGGCGAAGCTGCTGTGCGCGCAGAACTCAAAATAGGAAGTCAGTGGTATCAAGAATTATCGGTGAAGAGGAGTCGATCTCCAGAACCACATCGATGACGCCGTCGAAATAACTGATCGTGACGGCTTTGGTACCCAATTGGACGATGTCGAGATCATCGATCGACGCTACTGTTGTTAAGCCGGAAAAGTCCAAAAGATCGCTGCCGCTTTGGAAGTCGAGGATCCTGTCGGAGCCCGCCCCAAAACCGAACACGAATGTGTCAGCACCCGCGCCACCGATGAAGGTATCATTACCTCGTCCACCGTCGATGACGTCATTACCCCCGTCGCCGTAGATCGTGTCATCGCCGTCATCGCCGTAGATGGTGTCGTTTCCGCCTCCTCCAAAGAAGCCGTCGTTTCCGCTCCCTCCGTGCATTTGATCGTCGCCGCCACCCCCATTCAGCATATCGTTGCCGCCATCACCGAACATGACATCGTTGCCGCCTTCTCCGAACAGCCGGTCATTGCCGCCACCACCAAAGAAGCCGTCGTTCCCCTTTCCGCCATGCAACTCGTCGTTGCCGCCGCCGCCGTTCAGGGAGTCGTTGCCGTCGTCGCCGTAGAGCAGATCATCGCCGCTCTCCCCGTTGATACGGTCATTGCCGTCGCTGCCCCATGCGGTGTCGTTGCCATTGCCGCCCAAGATGGTGTCATCGCCGGTGGATCCAAAAAGCGTGTCGCCGCCGCTGGTTCCCTGGATCGTTGACCCGGAGGGCGCTTCTGCCGTGATTGTGTTGTCGTTATAAATCAGGTTCGTCGAACCGACGTCATCGATTTGCGGCGCATTATTGTATTCGACCGTCGTGTTGCTCGTGTGATCCGTGCGGATGGATGGGGTGGATATTCCTCCCGATGCCTGTGTCACGGTATTGTCGGAGACTAGGGCCGCATCAACATCGCTGAGCCAAATGCCTTGGGCAGCACCGATGTCGATAGCGTTGCCAGAAATGATCAGGTCGTGGAGCGGGGAAGGCACCGAGCCGTCTGGCTGGGCCAATGCGCCCTGTACGAAGATGCCCTGCACATTGCCGCCGTCTCCCTGGATGAGTTCATTGTTGCTTATGGCAATGTCGTACGTGTCCCCGAACGAACCGTCATTCCAGATCTGGATCATGTCGGGATGATCACCGAGATCGAATGCCGGATGGAAGTTGGTAAATGTATTGCCGTCGACCAGGACATGACGAACATTGGCGAAATCCGCACCATCGCTGCGGATGTCCGTGAAGCTGTTGTTCGTAACGTCGATATATGTGGACCGGCCGACCGAAACCCCCGTCTTCAGGTCGTGAAACGCGTTGCCATCTACTTTGACGTTGCTTGAGTCGAGTACGAGAAGGCCCTGGCCGTCATTTGTATGGTTTTCGTCGGCGCTGCCAGATATTTCCGAATTTGCGACGGTGATGTGGTCGGACTTATCGATGCGGAAGGCCGACGACCAGTCTGGCTCGCCATCTGCAAGCGCGTGATGAACGACGACATTATCGAATTTGAGGTAGCTCGAGTTCTTGACGAACAATGTATCGAAGGTAGCCGCCGAATTCGGCAGTTGAGATGTGATCGTGACGGTGCCAGTAAAATTGTAGCCGTCTAAGATGACATTCCCATAGTCACCCGGTGTTAGTTCAATGGTGTCGCCGGGAGAGGCGTTCGCCAGGGCAGCCAATAACTCGGAGGCGTTCGAAACAACGGTCATGGCAATCACTCGAGAAAAATGCAGAGGTTCACAAACGAAACAGTATGGAGTCATTTTGGGCAGTTGCCGCCGGACAACCATCGAAGGCAAGCACCTCGCAAGGAGGATGCCACATCTGCAACAGCGTTAATTCATAAGCCGCCCGCCGGCCAATCCGTGCGCAGACGATGGTGTTGAGTTCAGCGACAACAAGGCACGTCACCCACGCCACGTGACCGCTATGCTCGCGTGATCATCGGATCCGTCGCCCGCTCAGCGCCGCATCGAGAACCTGATGCAAGCACCTGCAATCATTTGATATTTCATGGTGGGCGGTACTGGGATTGAACCAGTGACCCCACGCGTGTGAAGCGTGTGCTCTACCGCTGAGCTAACCGCCCGCACTGCGTCTTGGCGCAGGACGAGCCGCCGTTATCCAGAGGCCACCGCTTGCTGTCAAGGGGGAGTTAGCCCTCACTGGTGGAACGCGCGCCCGTGCTTCGGCGCTATTGGATGAACGGTGCGCGCCACAGCCGAAGTGGAAGCCGGCGACCGTCTCCATGCGTGGCGAAAAGCCAAAAAGTGGAAGGCAATGGCATGATTGCAAACAGGAAGACAAAGACAATGCATGTCGCGCGAAAGTGTAGCGGTTCGGCGCGAAGAACATGCTCTCCGCAAGGCGATGGAGCGTGTGCGTGTCGCCCCCACCTCTGATCCACACCAGGGGCCGGGCCCGACAACAATGGGTCGGGACCTAACCTGGCATGACCTCGAAGCTCAGTGAGATCCGCACGATCTCGGGCAGCAGCCGCTCTGCCTCCGCTTCCGGCACGAGCCCGACCAGCCGGTAGTAACCGCCATCGCCGGCCACCAGCAGCACCTGGTAGACGACCATCCGCGTTTCCGATTGGAGATCGATCGCCGTGCCTTTCAATGCGACGCCACTCATTCCCGAGACACTGACCGCTTCGGGCACGCCGATGTCCATGTCGCGATATCCGGGAAGCGTCTGCATCAGCGTCCTGGCAGTTGCGTTGATGTCGACGATGGGTCGCTTGTCGATCGAAGGCGCCACGATCAAAGCCGGCCGAGTTGCTCCTTTGTGTTCCGGCTCGAGCCTCCCATCCAGCGTGTAGAGCTTGCTCGTGCCTGCAACGCGGCCCGCCTCCTTGAACGGGCCGAGGTAGCCCAGCTTGTAGAGATCCTTGATCCGCGCCACGGGAACGGTTTGCGCGCTGGCCAGCGCCTGTTCAATCTCCGCGGGCGCCGCACCGCCTGCATCCAGCGCCTTCACCGGAACGTTGGCCGATACCAGCACTGTCTGGTCCGTAGTCCGAAACAGCACGAAGAACTTCGCATAAGTGCCAGCCGGAGAGGATTGCCGCGCCCGCATGTAGACATAGTCGCCCTGCCGGTCCAGCTGGCCCGACTTGCCGTCCATCAGCCCGCGCGATGCAAGCGTCTCCGGCGTGAAGGCGCCCTTCATCTCGTCATAGGCTGCATACGGCGCCTCGAAGATCACGAAGGAGATGCCACGCCGCTCGTCCTCGAAGCCCGAATAGAGCTTGGCCGGTTGATAGGAGGGCGGCAGCACCAGGGCCACGCGGCTGTTGGCCGCCTGAACGAGGCGCGCGCTGGACGGTGAGGCCGAACCGCCAGCCTCCTGCGCGCGAGATGCAAGCCCGCCCGGAACGAGCGCGCCGAGAATGATGATGAAACCGAGCGCAGCCAGACGCACCGCCGCCGCGCGGTAACGACGGCGCGTGCAAGAGCAAGGATCGGAACTCAGCCACGACCGCATGTCGAACTCCCCTGGCGGATGAAGGGCGGCCCAAAGCCGGCCCCATAACCGGGCCGGACACGAGCAGGAGACAACCGCCGGGCTGCGGCTGAATTGCGGCGGCTCAAGCGCCATGCCATGCGCGTCGGGTCTATTACCTAGAGCCTGATCGTCTGAGATGGAAGCAGCCATGCTTCCATCGAAGGCGTGAATCAGTCTCTCAAACTAAAGAGATAGAGCAGGCCACGATGGTCAGACCTGATTCAATCTCATATTGACCTGCTCTAAAACCGCACGATCGGTCGGGGGGGGGGGGGGCGGCCGACTTGATGAGGCAGCCGGAAAGCAAAGCGCCCGCGATCAGAACCGCGGGCGCTCGGGAGATGAGAGATGTGATGAGTGATGATTACTTCAGCGGAGCCATCGCTTCGTTGAACTTGTATTTCACGCCAACGGTGACTTCGTACTGGGACATTTCCAGTTTGACGTGCTGGGGCGGACCTCCAAACTCCGCATTGAAGAATTCCGGCCCGGAAACGCTTACGTTCGGCGCATACATGCCCGCCAGCTCAACATGGTAACCGCCACCCAAGTCATATTCGAGACCACCCGTGATGTGGTGCTGGGTTACTGCTGGGGCCAGGATGTTGAAGGTTACATCGGCCTTATTTATAGGCTGCTCATTCCAGGCATAACCCGCCCGAAGCGTAAGCTTCTCATTGGCACGATATTCCATGCCAAACTTAAGGATGTTGATATCGTTCCAGCCGAAGCCAGGACCATGTGAGCCGCCGAGGCAAGAACTCGGATCCGTTCCGCCCAGTCCGACGTTAGGGCACGCCAGGATGTTGGACATCGGATTTCCAACAGAGTCGACGGAGCTATACCAGATGTAGCGCCAGTCAAACATCAATGTGAGCGCCGGGGTGACGTCGATGGCAACTCCCGCTTGCAGCGAAGCCGGTATATCGAATCCACCGGCCTGCGCAAACAGGCCGTCGTATTTCTCGAAGTCCTGCATCCATATCGGCGTCGTGCCCGAAACACCGATGCGGAAACCCTTCCTCGGCTCGATTTCGATGCCGGCACGCACGCCACCACCCACTGACCAATCATTCCGGTTTCCCGAAACATTGCCAGTTGTAGAGAAGCCAGCGAAGAGATCGGTGCCATGGGCGTCAAAGGATTGCAGCGCCATCATCGGGGCAACACCGACGGAGATGCCTGGAGCGATCTGCTTGGCCACAGCAACGCTCATGACCATCTGCAGGAGGTTGATTCCCGCCTTGCCGGAGCAGAAGACACCCTGCCCGCCGGGACAAAAATTAAGATTGTTGTTGGTGAAGGTCGGATAGCTCGTGTTCATGCCGCCGTTGCCGACCATTGTAAACGCCATGACGTCGAACAATGGATTTGCAAAAGCGCGCGTGCTCCACGCCAGGTTGGGGATGAAGAACCAGGGCTTGTCACTGTCGACATCAATTGGCCCACCGATCAGGAGTCCAGGGCCATCCGTACTGAAGCTCCGATTTGGATTAAAGGCCGACAACGACATGTCGATCTCATCGCCGACGTGCACGAGCCCGGCAGGGTTAAGCGCGGCTGCGGTGGCGTCGCGCGAATCGGCAACACCTGCACCGGCCAGCGCTTTCGAACGGGCGCCGAAGCCCGGTGGCGCATACCCTTCGGTCGCGTCAGCTGGCGTTACGAATATGAGAGCAGTAGCGGCCGCAACGGCCAGGGCGGAAATGGAAGTGCGAAGTATGAGCATAGGCCCCCCAATGCGCGGCCATAATGGCCGCCATCCCCGAAATATCGATTCCCCAGCCCAGGCGTCTTCGCAACGCGCCCTTCCGGCATTCATGAGTCCGCATATTAACCGCGATGCATCCCGCAAAAACAAGAGCCGCCCCCCTGACAGAGAGCGGCTTTTGTTCGATAAGCGAAACATTGTGCTCTGCAGGTTACACCTTGTGTTGCGATGCAGCGCAAGGTGCGTCCACGCAGCGGCTCACGACGTGTGCTTGATGACAAAGCGATAAACGCCGTTGTCCTCGCCGGTTTCCATCATGGTGTTGCCCGTGGTGCGGCAGAACGCCTGGAAATCCGCGACGGAGCCCGGATCGGTCGAGAGTACTTCCAGGGTGCCGTCCTTGGGCACTTCGAGAATCGCCTTCTTCGCTTTCAGAATCGGCAGCGGGCAGTTGAGCCCTTTGGCGTCGAGTACTTTGTCAGCCATTTTCGTCGTCCTTCCGTGGATGGTTGTGTCTGTGCAGGTGAACGGACCCGGTGCGCCGTGAAGCATCACAGGCCGTCGCATTTTGAACGGAACAACCGCGCCGCGATGTCATCGGGCATTGGCAGCCTGACGCCGACCGGCAGCGCAGGTTCGTCAGATATACAAGTTGATGTCGGACGCCAGCGCCTTCTCCATATATGTCGCAGCGCCGCCGAGCGTGATGCCGTCGATCATGTCTTCCTTCTTCATCTCGAAGAGGTCGAGCGTCATCTGGCAGGCGATCATCTCAATGTCGCTCTCCACCGCTGCCTCGCGCAGCGTCGGGATCGACGCGACACCCTTCTTGGCGATGAGGTTCTTCATCATCGTCGTCGCCATGGCGTTGACGCCGGGAAGCACGCCGACGATGTTCGGCATCTTCATGTGCATGCCGGCCAGAGGCATCACCATGTCCGGCTTGCCGAGCGGTGAAATCTGCAGGTCGAGATCCTTCTTCAGCAGCGCAAGGCCGTAGAAGGTGAAGAACATCGACACGTTGACGCCCATCGCGGCGGCAGTCGTGGCGAGAATGAAGGGCGGGTAGGCCCAGTCGAGCGTGCCTTTCGTGACGATGATCGACATGCTCTTTTGATTGGAATCGGACACAGTTGGTCCTCCCTGGTCTGAATTTCTTCTCCCCCGTTCCTGGCGCCGGGCTCGTCATCCTTCTATATTCGAAAGTGCGAAGATAAGAAAGTCTTGCTGGTTCGGGCAACCGCCAGGTCCGCGCCTCTGGTGGACAAAGTGTCGCCAGCGCCGGGTTCACGCAAGCACGGCGCGCACTCAGCCACACGAAAATAGAAGCATGTTTAGCTGAAGTGTGGTGCGGTTCAGCGTGAAAAACATGCTCAAGTACAAGAAAGCATGTTTAGCTGAAGTGTGGTGCGGTTCAGCGTGAAAAACATGCTCAAGTACAAGAAAGCATGTTTAGCTGAAGTGTGGCGCGGTTCAGTGTGAAAAACTGCCCAATACGATGAGCTGGATCGTGTTCATGTGCCTCTCAAGCATGAACTCGACTTGGGCCTGCCGCAAGGATTGGTCCCCTGGTGCTTTTCGCCCTCGGAAGCGGTGCCCGATCATGTTGCGGCGCAGTATTGCGCGGCCCGGCTCAGAATTCCGGGCGCGGTTTTCGTCCTCATGACGGCCGCAGGGGCCGCGCGAGGACTTGCCGTGGGTCGCCGTCGTGATTGGCTGCGCCCGAACGGATAGAACTCGTGTCCAGATTGGGTTTTGAAGCCGCTGCATGGCATTCGCGCCACGCTGTCCGGGATAAGAGCGTTTCTGTGCTCGTCTGGCGACTTTGCAGCCCGTGCGCTTCTTGCCTTAGCCCTGACCCCAAGGCAACGTGACCGCCGTTTGCATGGGATTCGCGTACGACATCGCAAGGCGCCAGGGGCACGCAACAAGCACCGCAACTAAACTTTGCCCGACGAGCTGAACACGTCCTCGTCCACTCCGCCCGGAGGGGATCGACAAAGAAATAATTGCGTGCACCATCAAGGGAGGCCGCCAGGTTATGAGCGACGAGCCGCGCCGGGCTTACCGGTTCTCATTCGGACTCGACAGGCTGGGCCTCATTGCGCTCAAAGCACCCTATCTCTCGGCGGTCTTCATCGCGGTTCTGACCTGCCTTGCAATCCTTGGCGTCATGAACCTCAAGGTGGACGACTCGCTCTCCGAGCTGTTCCGCACGAACACCGAGGAATTCCGCAAGTACGAGGAAATCGACCGTCGCTTCCCGTCCAGCGAGTTTGATGTCCTCGTGGTCGTGGACGGAAAGGCGCTTCTTTCGCGCGACAACCTTGAGCGGTTCGCCAACCTCGCGATCGAGCTCAACCTGGCGGAGGGCGTCAACGGTCTAATCTCCATGCTGTCCGCGCGCGACAAGCCGGACGCCACCGGCTACGCGCCGCCACTCGTTCCAGAGACGCTACCCGAGGGGCCCGAATACGAGCGGCTGATCGATCGCCTCAAGACCAACGACATCGTTGCCGGCAAGTTCCTTTCGGCCGATGGCGAGCTTGCATTGATGGTCATTTCGCTCGACAGGCACGCTGTCGAGGAAAAGGGCGCGCGCGAGATCATCGGCGGCATCCAGAAGGTTGTCGACGACGAATTGCAGGGCAGTGGCCTCACCTCCAAGCTCACCGGCGCGCCAGTCATGCAGCTCGAGATCCGAAACGCGGTCGAGCGCGATCGCTTGATCTACAACGGACTTGGCTTTCTCGTGGGGCTTGTCGTCGCCTATCTCTTTTTCAGGCGCATCTCGCTTACACTTATTGCGGTCGCGGGGCCGGCGATTGCGATTCTGTGGACACTCGGCGTGATCGGCGCGATGGACTATCGCCTCAACCTCTTCATAAACGTCATCACACCATTGATCCTGGTGTCCGGGTTTTCCGATTCGATGCACTTGGTCTTCTCCGTGCGCCGATCCATCCTGATGGGCGTCGACCGCATCCAGGCGGCCAGGGATGCCGTGCTGGACGTCGCGCCTGCATGCCTGCTGACGGCGATGAACGCGGCACTCGCGATCCTCTCGTTCCAGTTCGCCGATTCCGCACTCATCAAGACTTTCGGCACCGCGGCGCTGATGGCGGTCGGCATCTCATACTTCGCCGTTGCCGTCGTGGTGCCCACGCTTGCAGCTCTGCTTGTTCGACAGGAGCCGGCAAGCCGTACCGGCGATCGCGACGCGGAGGAGGGGGGCGTCGGCGTATTGCAGAGGGTAACCGAGCGCATCGTCCGCGCCGTGTCGCGATGGCCGGGGTTGTTTTCTGCGCTGGGCATTGCCTCCGTCATTGCCACCGGCTGGGCCTATTCGCAGCTTGTGCCCATGTACCGTCTCGCCGATCAGGTGCCCGACAAGGAGCAGGCGCTTGCTGGCACCGCAAAGCTCGACCAGAAGCTGACCGGTGCCAACCCTATTCACGTCATGATTTCTTGGCGCGACGGCCATGGCCTCTATGACACGGAGACTCTGAAAGTCATCTCCGAAGCGCACGACGTGTTGCAGCATCGCGCTGGTCTGGGCAACGTCTGGTCGCTCGACAGCCTGCGCCGCTGGCTCGACTTGGCCGGAGAAACGAGCGTCGAGACGCTCAAGTCCTACGTCAAGATTCTGCCGGAGCATCTCACCCGGCGCTTCATTGATGCGCAGGAACGAGCCGTTCTTGTCACGGCGCGCATGCCCGACATCGATGCCAGCGAGATTCTGCCCGTGGTCGAGCAGATCAACACGTCGCTCAAGCCGGTTCGCGAAGCCAACCCCGGCTATGACATTGCGGTCACGGGGCTTCCTGCGATTGCGGCGCGCAACTCCGCCAAGCTGATCGACGAGCTCAATTGGGGGCTCGTTGGGGATATGTTCGTCATCTTCATATTTCTCGGGTTCGCCTTGCGTTCCTGGCTTGCTGGCCTGGCGAGCGTGCTGCCTTCGCTGTTCCCGATCTTTGCCACCGGCACGCTGCTCTATGTGACCGGGCAGGGGCTCCAGTTCGCATCCATCATCGCCATCACGGTCGCGTTCTCGCTTGCGATCGATTCCACCATCCACTTCCTCAACCGCTATCATCTGGAGGAGGCGCGCCTGAAGGAGCGCGCGGGCGGCGACCACACTTTGCACGCGTTGGTCCACACCATGCATCACATCGGGCCCGCCGTTGTGCTGACCACCATCGTCCTGGCACTGGGTCTCGGTGTTACGATGCTCTCGGATCTGCCGTCGCTGCGCCAGTTCGGCGAACTGACCGCGGTTTGCCTCTTTGCAGCATTGATTGGACAGCTGATCATCTTGCCAGCCACGACAGCGCTGATCCGCCGCTACATCCCGGCAAAACGAGTGTGAAATCCTGCTGCGAGGACAAGCAGCCATTCGCTGGCCATCACCTCGGCCGCGGGCGCTTGCCACGGGCCCTTGACCCGCAAGTTGAATAAGCATGCACTCTTGCCGTTCGACATGCGGCCTCAGCGGCAAAGCGAGAATGAATTGCTCGCAAATTCCGCAGCGACTCTGAGCCAGATCAAATTTGCTGATGACTTCGCGTGCGATGGATGTACCTTGGCACAATATTTTGAAATGAATTTCCACCACAGGGGGTGTCCATGGCGCGCATGCAACGATGGCCATCGCAACAAGCCGAACGGATGGGGAGAAGTTACGCGCTGTCGGCAGGTGCGTTGGCAAGGCTCATGAGCCTGGTCGCGTTGGTGCTGACCTCGCTGGGCGTCGTGCTACTCGCGGATCGTGTGCAGGCGCAGCAGATGCCCGCCCCCGAGGCGCTGAAGAATGAGGGCATCGCCACCCCTGGTGGCTCGGTCCGCCCGCCCGCAGGTGCGGTCAACCTGCCCGGAGCAGGAAGCTCTGTCCGCCGACCAGACGATCCCGCGGCCGGCGGCGCCGTCCCGCCGCCCGACCATGCGCGCGGCGATCAATCCGTCAGCGATGAATTCTGGTCGCGCATACGTCATGGCCAGCGCGGCGACGTTGTTCTGCCGGGTTCGGAGAAAGGCGTGCTGATCCAGAGCGCTGGCGAGGATTGGCGGTTGCTGCGCAATGATCAGGTCACCCGCTACGGCGGCATGGCTCTTCTAGGCATCCTCGCCGCCATCGCGCTTTTCTATCTCGCGCGAGGCCGCATCAAGATCGAGAATGGGCGAACGGGCCGCGTGATCCCGCGTTTCTCGCTCGCCCAGCGTATTACGCACTGGTTCGCCGCCACTCTTTTCGTCCTGTTGGCGGTTTCTGGCCTCGTCATCCTGTTCGGCAAGTCGGTCTTGCTGCCGGTGCTCGGCCCACACGCGTTCGCAATCGTTGCCAGTGCGGCCATGCAGGGCCACAACCTGTTCGGCCCATTGTTCCTGCCAGCCGTCCTCGCGATCCTCGTCTTTTTCATCAAGGGAAATGCGCCGCGCACTGTTGATCTCTCCTGGTTCATCAAAGGCGGCGGATTGTTCGGCGGGCATGCGAGCGCCGGCAAATACAATGCCGGACAGAAGGTATGGTTCCTCCTGACGATCGTGTTGGGGTTCGCAATCTCCGTATCGGGCTTCGTCCTCCTGTTCCCGGATGCACTTGCCGACCGCACTCAGGCACAGCTCGCCAACCTGGCGCACGGCATCGCCGCGGTGACGTTTATCGCTGCCGGGATTGGTCATGCCTATATCGGTTCGGTGGGCATGGAGGGTGCATTCGAGGCCATGAGCGTCGGCACAGTTGATGAGAACTGGGCCAAGGAACATCACGACCTTTGGTATGCGGAGCACAAGGGTTCCGCGACTACGGATTTGACACGCGCAGAGGTCACGGCTGGCGAGGCCGGTGACGGCATCATGCACGGGGTGAGGCCATGATTGAATTCATTGAGGGTCCGCTCTGGTATGTGGCTCTTGTCGTCTTCGTAGTTGGGGTCGCGTGGCGACTGATTGCACTCATTGCCATGAAGCGGCCGCGAGACCTCTCCGAGGCGCGTTCCTCACGTGGGGGTGCAGGCGGCGCGCTGACGGCATTGCTTCTCCATTCCGTGCCTCATGGGGGCAATCTCGGACGCACGCTTTATCACTTCCTGACCGGCTATATGTTCCACATCGGTCTGTTCGTCCTGGTCCTGTTCGCCGCCCCGCATGTGGACTTCATCCAGGAGCGCCTGATCGGCTCCGACGTCGGCTGGCCGAAGTTGCCGCGCTGGGGCTTCATAATCGCCGCTGAGGCCGCTTTTGCCGGGCTCATTCTGCTTTATGTTCACCGCCTGACCGACCCGGTGAAGAAGCAGCTCACGGATATCGACGATCACCTGGGCGTTTGGCTCACGTTCATCGTCATGCTGACGGGCTGTCTCGCCCTGCAGGAAGCGCATGCGGGTCTTCGCGCCTTCCACCTGCTCACCGTCGAGGCGCTGCTGATCTACCTGCCGTTCTCGCGTCTCATACATGCCTTCACATTCGCCTTCGCCCGCGCCAGGACCGGCGCCACTTACGGTCGCAGAGGGTTCACGCCATGACAGCACAACCCGGTCAGATCGCGCCCGACAACCGTCCCGTGAACGTCGATGCTGCGGTTGAAAAGATGGAGGCGCTGCTGGGCGGCCACATCGCCGCCTATCTGGATGCTTGTGTCCATTGTGGCCAGTGCGCGCAGGCCTGCCACTTCCACGAGGCGACACAGAATCCACGCCATACGCCAGCTTTGAAACTGCAGCCCATGACGCGGGTTTACCGCCGCAACAAGGCGCCGTTCTCCGGTTTGAGGAAGGCGCTGGGCCTTGCGCCCGAGATCAGCGAAGCCGAATTGCGCGATTGGGAACCGTTGATTTTCGATACATGCACGATGTGCGGCCGCTGCACGATCGTTTGCCCGATGGCGATCGACATCGCCAGTGTCGTCGCGGCGACGCGGCAGGCTTTCGTCGCCGCGGGACTCGGACCACCCGATTTGCTCGAGGCTGCCGACAACTCGCGCGACAAAGGCAGCCCGCTCGGCGTCACGCCGGACGTGCTGGAGGATCGCGTCGAGTGGCTCGCCGATGACAACGAGGTCGAGATCCCGCTCGACAAGGACAAGGCTGATGTCCTGCTGACGGTCTCCTCCATCGAGATGATGAAGTACCCCGATAGCGTCGTCGCCATGGCCAAGCTCCTGAATGCGGCCGGAGTCGATTGGACCCTGTCCTCGAAGGGTTATGAGGCGACCAATTTCGGCGTGCTCTCCGGCAAGGGTGACATCGCCAAGATCATGGTCGAGCGCATCGCGGCGGCGGCCGAAGCCGTCGGTGCCAGGACTGTCGTCGTGCCCGAGTGCGGCCATGCCTACGGCGTGCTGCGCTGGACCGGCGCCAACCTGCTCGGCCGCGAACTTCCTTTCGAGGTTCTGCACATCACCGAATACCTGGCGGCGTTGAAGCGGCAGGGCAAGCTCAAATTCAAGCCTTACACCGAGCAGCCGGTCACCTATCACGATCCCTGCCAGATTTCGCGTCGCGGCGGTGCGACGGCCGATGCCCGCTATCTGCTCGATGGGTTCGCCAGCGACTTCCGTGAGATGAAGCCCACGGGCAACTACAACTGGTGCTGTGGCGGCGGCGGCGGCGTCCAGGCCATGAGCCGTGCGGCCGATGTGCGCCACGAGGTGTTTCGCATCAAGATGGCCCAGGTGGAGGCGACGGGTGCGCCAGCACTCGTTTCCGCATGCGCCAATTGCCGCCTGACCATGGACGAGAGCAAGAAGGCGCTTGCCTGGGACAAGGAGCTTTTGAGCATCGTCGAGATGCTGGCGGATAACCTGGATGTTCGAAAGGACGCTTGAGCGGGCGCTGCGCTAGTGGCCTGTCGCGCCAAAATTGAAACATAGCCGCGACTGCATACAATTTTGGCGCGACATGAAGGCCACTAGCAAAACCATCGACTTAGTGTGGCGTTCAGCGCGCCTTAATTGACGAGAAGCTTGCCGCGCGGACAGGTCAATTAAGGCGCGACGTCACACTAGGCTGATCGTCGGCGCGATCACTGCGGCAGCGAAGCGTCAGGCCGCGCCAAGGCAGAGGTGAGATCGCGCATGGAATCACGCATGGTTTCGACGGCAGTTGGAGAGCCGGCCACGGCGATGGCAGCTTCGAGTTCCGCACAAGGTCCGTGGCTCGACCGCCTGTCTGCCGTCGAGGCGCTGGAGGACGCCGCATTCGATTCAGCGCTTGTCGCCGCAATGGAGGCTGACGCGCGCGTGCGCCCACTGCGCCAGATCCGCTTTTCGACGCCGACTTTCCGCGAGTACGAGTCATCAGAGATCAAGGGCTGCGGCAAGAACGCCTTCCCCGCCTTCTCCGTCACGGGTGGCGCGTGCGCGCTCGATTGCGACCATTGTCGGGCAGCTATCCTCGAACCGATGATCCCGGCGACGACGCCCGAGATGCTCGACTTAAAGGTGCGCGACCTCGTCCTCCTGCAGAACCTGCAGGGCTTTCTCCTGTCGGGCGGGTCAAACCGGCGCAACGAGATCAAGTATGAAAAGTACTATCCGGTCATTGAGCGGCTCAAGCGCGACTTTCCCCACCTGAAGATCGCCATTCACTCGGCCCTGCTCGATCAGACGCGCGCCAGGCTCATGGCCTCGGCCGGTGTGGACACAGCGATGATGGACGTCATCGGTGCCGAAGAGACCATTCGCGAAGTCTACCATCTCGACCGCCCTGTCGGGGACTTCGAGTCGACGCTCGCCGCGCTGTGCGCGACAAGCATGGAGGTCGTCCCGCATATCGTCATCGGGCTCCACTATGGCCGCCTGCTGGGTGAGGCGCGCGCGCTCGACATCTGCGCGCGGCACAATATCCATTCGCTCGTCCTTGTCGTCATCATGCCGTTCTATGCGAAGGAAGGCACGTTCGTGACACCGGATTCGGCCGACGTCGGTCGCATCTTCCGGGAGGCCCGAGCGCGACTTTCTGACCGGCCTGTCAATCTTGGCTGTGCCCGTCCGCCCGGCATGCACAAGCGCATCGTAGACGCCTATGCCGTCATGGCCGGCCTCGACGGCATCGCTTATCCAGCCGACGGCGCCGTTGCAGTGGCAGAGGCCATCGGTCGCCCGTTTACACAGGCGCATGCCTGCTGCTCCATCAAAGTCGGCGGATCGGCAAGCGGAGGCGTTTCATGCGCTGCCTAGTCGCATCGACGTTTGCACTTGCTGAAGCGGACGGGGCGTCTACCGCCAGCGAGCAGCGGCTTTCGGCCTGTCGCGCGCCTGCCCGCGGGTGCCGGCTGGAGCCCACGGACATGTTCGCATCGACCCGAGCCCGATGAGGCGGCCATGGCGATTGGCAGCGCGCAGTCGGGTGAGTTGAGGGCGAACGGGCAATCAAGGCAACGAGAGAGCTGTGACGTGCTCGTTGTCGGCCTGGGACCCGCCGGCGCAGCAGCGGCCGCCGAAGCTGCCTCACGCGGCGCCCGCGTCATTGCCCTCGATCGCAAGACCAACGCTGGAATACCGGTGCAATGCGCCGAGTTCGTACCTCGCATGCTGGACTTGGAAATCGCTGATCTTTCCTCCGCGCGCCGGCAGGCCATCACATCGATGGCGACCTTCGTGGAGGCCGCCGCTCCGGCCATCGAGCCGCACTTCCCCGGAGTTATGATCGATCGCGCTGCCTTTGATGCCGGACTTGTTGCGCGTGCAAAAGCACGCGGCGCGCAGTGTCGCTTCGCAACATGCCTGCGTTCACTCGATGCCAGCGGCAACGCAGAATTGTCCGATGGTGTCTCGATCGCCGCGCACGTCGTCATAGGTGCGGACGGCCCGCGCTCGCGTGTCGGCAGTGCGGTCGGTGCTCCAAATACCGAGGTCGTCGAGACGCGGCAGATTACGGTGCCGCTGCTGCAGCCCTTCGGTGCAACCGATATATTTCTCTCTGCCGGTATTCCGGGTGGCTACGCTTGGCTGTTCCCGAAGGGCGAGTTCGGCAATCTCGGACTTGGCGTCGCACCTGAGTGGCGCGCAATGTTGAAGCCGTTGCTGGACGATCTCCAAGCCCGGCTCAAGGAGGAGGGGCGTATCGGCGCTGAAATCTGCGGCCATACCGGCGGCGCGATTCCGGTCGGCGGAATGCGGCGTCTCGTCTCGCGGATCGGTGCGAGGACAGTCCTGTTGGCGGGAGATGCGGCGGGCCTCGCCAACCCCGTGACGGGTGCGGGGATTGCTTCAGCCGTCGTCTCGGGCCGCGAGGCTGGAGCCGCGGCGGCACGATTGATAAAGGGAAATGAAGCAGCTGCCGACACGTACGCCGAAGAAATGGAAGCGCTGTTTGGTCCATCGCTGGAGCGGGCGCTGGCCCGTCGCCGTTCACTGATGGAAATACACAAGTCGGGCGGTGCGCCCACTGAAGCCGACCTGAAGCGCGGCTGGATCGCATTCCCGGAATACTGGGCGGCCTAGGCGATGAGTGATGAGGAACGCACATGAGCTGCATCAAGCGAGAAACCGCACTGCCGTCGCGTTCAGGCGCGGATGGGCGCGATTTCAACGCCTATGGCGCAATGCAGCCGCGCACGCCCGGGGCAATCCCGGCTGAGGCGAGGAACGGCGGCAGGGTGAAGTCGCACAATGTGCCGGCCGAAGGCGTCTATCTGCCCAACAACAACCGGCTCGCGCCTCACATGCGCTCGCCCGAGTACGTGCAGATGTCGACGGCGGCGGCAATCACACTGGGCGTGATGCCCGGTAGGATGCACCGTTGCGGCTGCACGCGCTGCCTCAATCTTCTGCTGACGTATCCCGAAGGCTGCCGTGCCAACTGCGCTTATTGCGGGCTCGCGCGCCATCGCGAGGCCGACCGCGATTACGCAGACCGCAATTTCATCCGTGTCGACTGGCCCGCCGTGCCGATGGAGCAGGTTGTCGAGATCGTCGCGCGCGATGGCGCAAGCACGCCGTTCCATCGCATGTGCATTTCCATGATCACGCACCCGCGCTCCGACGAGGATACGGTCTCCGTGTTGAAGACCTGGACCTCGCGCATCGACCCGGCAAGCCTTCCGGTCTCGATCCTCTCCAACCCGACCACAATGCAGCGCGCCGATGTCCAGCGCCTGAAGGACCTGGGCGCGGACATCTTCACGGTTGCACTCGATGCGGTCACACCGGAAATCTTTGATCGTACGCGCGGCAAGGGGGTCGACAGCCCGCACTCCTGGAAGAAGTACTGGGAGATTCTTGAGGACGCGCGCGACATCTTTGGCAGGGAGAAGTTCGGCGCGCACATCATCGTCGGCATGGGCGAGAGCGAGCACGACGTGTTGTCGCTCGTGCAGCGTCTCGTCGATATGGGTGGACACTCGCACATGTTCTGCTTCTTCCCCGAAAAGGGTTCGCTGATGGACCATCTGCCCGCTACGCCGCGCGATCAGTGGCGGCGCGTGCAGCTCGCCCGCTACCTGATCGACTACGCGGGGGTGCGCGTGGAACATATGCGTTTCGATGGCGAAGGGCGCATTGCCGACTTCGGCATCCCTCAGCGCGAGCTTGACGCGATCATCGACAAGGGGACCGCGTTCCGCACGTCAGGATGTCCCGGCAAGGAGGCCGATGACGTCTCTGCCTGTGACCGGCCTTATGGCGACAGCCCGCCGTCGAACGTTGCGAGCTACCCGTTTCCGCTCGCAGCCGTCGATGTGCGCAAGGTGCGCCACCAGTTGGGGCTGGAGCGACCCGGAGAGGGCTACGAGGCAGGCGACGATCTCGACCCCGAGAACTGGACTGCCACTCGCTGAGCCCGCATCGCTTGCTGCGGCGGCAAAGATCATTCGTCGATTTGAACGCGATACAGGGCAGCCGTCATGAAGCGCAGCATTGTTGCATGTCTCTCTGGCCGCATTGTCGGCAAAGGCGATGTCGAAGTCCGCGAGGGCGGCGGCATCTTCTGGAATGAGCATGTCTCGTTGCAGAACTCGCCAGACGACCTGAAGCCCACGGGTGCATGAACGTGCCCGTGCCCTTCCGCATCATTGATACCGGGCTGCGCGAGGGTCGCGCCAACGTCGCGTTCGACGCAGCACTCATCGATCTGCACGCCGCTGGTCTCATTCCCGACACCATCCGTTTCCTTCAGTTCCGGCCCACTGCTTTGGTTGGTCGTCACCAGGCAATCTCACGCGAGCTGAACCTCGATCGGTGTCGCGCCGATGAAATCGGTATCGCTCGCCGCGTAACCGGAGGCGGCGCAATCTACTTTGATGAGGGTATGCTCGGATGGGAGCTGGTGTTCTCGCGCCGGCGCGTCGTGTTGCCCGCCCTTGCAGACTACACGCGCAGGATATGTGAAAGCGCCGCCGATGGCCTGTCGCGCGCTTTCGGTATCGACGCACGCTTCCGCCCACGCAATGATATCGAGGTAGACGGCCGCAAGCTCTCGGGCACCGGTGGCTTCTTCGAGGGTGATACGCTCTTCTTTCAGGGGACGCTGCTGATCGACGCCGATCCGGCCCGCGTCATGTCCTATTTGAACGTCCCCCGCGCCAAGACCGAGCGTCACGATCTGGACCGCCCTGAAAGCCGGATCACCACACTGAAGACGCTGACGGGTGCCAGCCCCGATCCGGATGCGGTGAAGAGAGCCATATCGGATGGCCTCACGCGCGGGCTCGATCTTGAGTTGTTCGCCGATCCGGCAGCGGCGGCAGAGGAGGAACGCGCCGCAAGCCTGTACGATGAAGAGGTCGGGCGCGACGGCTTCGTCTTCGATATCGACGCCCCAAACGACGTCGAGCACGTGGAGGCGCGCGTCACGGGTTCCGGCGGTACCGTGACTGTCTTTGTCCGGGTTGACGGCAAGCGGAGCGCGTCCCGCATCGCCCACGCGCTCATTACCGGGGATTTCTTCGTGACGCCACCGCGGCTGGTGCTCGACCTCGAGGCTGCGCTGCGTGGCGTTTCCGTAGCGGAGGCGGGGGCGGCGGTCGATGCGTTCTTCGCCGCTGCCCGACCCGACCTGCTTTCAATCCGGCCGGAGGATTTCCGCGACGCGATCGTGGCCGCGCTGTCCGCGGTCTGACGACGCCTGTTTGCGCCGGATTATTGAGATGGCGCAAATGCAGCTCATCCAGCCCGTGCGAGCTTGCGCACCTGCGCCTCGGCGCTAGACTGGTGCGGGATTTGCGGCAGCATCCTCAGCACGACGCCAACATATCAATCCGTGACCATTTTGAGAGGATCATTCATGGCTAGCAAGCTCGTCATCGTCATGGCCAATACCGACCCGCGCAACGGCGAGGAACTGGGTGCCCCGATCTTCCAGGCCTCCGTCGCCGCCGCCATGGAATATGACGTGGAGGTGATCTGCACCGCCACGTCTGGCGCGCTCATGAAAAAGGGCGTCGCCGAAAAGCTGCACGTCAAGGAGGGCAGCCCGAAGACTGTCTACGATTTCATCAAGGATGCGCACGAGGCCGGCGCGAAGTTCTTTTGCTGCTCGCCCAACCTCGACCTGTTCGACATGACCAAGGATGATCTCATTCCCGAATGCGAAGGTATCGTCGGCGGCGCGCATCTCATCGAGACCATCATGGAGGATGACGAGGTTCGCGTCCTCACGTATTGATGAGGTCGTAGAATTCTACCGTGGTTCGGAGTGAAATTGCCACTGTTCGACGCCGGCCGGACCAAATGTTTCAGATCGATAACGCTGGAGAGAAGTACGATGCCGACAGTACGCGGATGCAACCTGCCCGACGATCTCTTCTACGATGTCGCCAACAACATCTGGTTTCGCGAGATGGGGGACGGCACGGTCAAGCTCGGAATGACGGCGGTGGCGACCGCCATGGCCGGACAGCTGGTAGCGTTTACGCCGAAGAAGGCGGGCAAGTCCATTCCTTCGGGCAAGTCGTGCGCGACCATCGAGAGCGGCAAGTGGGTCGGCCCCGCCAAGTCGGCGGCGGGCGGCGAGGTGGTTGCGGTCAACGACGACCTCGTTGCCAATCCCAAGATTGCCAACGACGATCCTTACGACAAGGGCTGGATGATCGTCCTCAAGCCGGAGGATTGGGCGTCCGCCAAGGCAGCGCTCGTTCCGGGCGCCGAGGTCGCCGCCAAATACGAAGAGAAAATGGCGGCAGACGGATTTGCCGGCTGTGCGTGATGCTGGCCGCAACAGGCTCGAGCGGTGGTAGCAGCCATGCGGCAGCTGAGCCATTTCGGGTGAGGAACATCCTTGCGCCAAATGCAAAGGGCGATTCTGTCGGATCGCCCTTTGCATTTGGTAAACCTCAAAATAGGTGTCGCCTCACTGCTTGGAATCGAGCATCGCCTTGATCTCGGTGCCGACCTTGTCGGCTTCGGCCGTCTCCTTGGCGTCGCAATGCCCTTCCATCTTGGCCAGCATCTGCTCGAGCTGATCCAGATCCGCGTCGGTCAATTTCTTCTGCTCTGCCGACTGCGCAAGATCGAAGGCTTTTTGCAGGCAGGCCTCCAGGACGGGGTCAGCGGGAGGTTCGGCAGGTTTGTCCTGCGCCAGGGATGCGCCTGTGAGTGCAGCGCTCGCCGCTGCTGCCAGGATGAGACGCTTGATCATTTGGATTCGTGTCCTCTGTTGTCCATTCGCATGTCGTCTGCGAATTCACGCCGTTTGACCCCGGATTGTGGCTTCTCGTGGACCGAAGAACGTCCGACCCGCGGTCGCCGGCAAGAAACGCATCGTGTGGCGGATTTGTATCAAGCGACAGTGAAGAGCGTGCCAAGCACGTCTGACAAATTGGCATACGTATCGATCGCAACATCAGGATTGAGCTCACGAATTGGCACGTCTGAGTAACCAAACGAGACCCCGACGACCGGCACGCCGGCCGCCCTGGCCGTGGCTATGTCAACGCCGCTGTCCCCGACCATGATGGCCCGTTCCATCCGTCCGCCCGCCCGTTCGATGGTGCCGATGAGATGACCCGGGTCAGGCTTGGAGACGGGTAGCGTATCGCGGCCGATGATGGCAGCGAAAAGCTCAGTCAATCGCAGCGCGTCGAGCAGCTTGAACGCCAGTGCCTCGCGCTTGTTGGTGCAGATTGCGACCTTGGCCCCTGCACTGGTCAGCCGGGAAATCTCGTCGAGCACGTGTGGATAAGGCCGGCTGCCGCTCGCAATGTTCGCCTCGTAGTGATCGAGAAAAACGCCGAGCAGCTTGTCGACCTCCGTTTGCGATTGCCGCACTCCGCTTTGCTTCAGCGCCTCCTCGATCATGCGTCGCGCACCAAAACTGATCCACGGCTCAACAGCATTGGCAGGCCGCGGCGGCAGTGACAGCCCCGCCAGCACGTGGTTGGTCGCGCCGATGAGGTCGGGCGCTGTGTCTATGAGCGTACCGTCGAGATCGAACACGATGGTAGCGCCACTGAAGAGGGAGACGGACACGGGACGAATGACAGCCTCGGTTGTGAATTGATCGGCACACGCGGCAAGGCATGCAGGTTCAAGTCTTGTAACCACCAATTCCAGTCTCTACACAAGTCCCAATGTCATTGGCAAAAGGGCGCCTCCGCCACGACGTACGTGTCGGACAATCTTCTTTTTCTTTCGGCAGGCGATCCGCCCGAATGCCCTCGGCGCCGGTTCGCATGAAACAGGGAGACGTGCCATGCAACAAAGAGTGCTGAAATTGGTGCGCGACCAAGCTTTCATCGAAGGCGCCTGGGTCGGCACGCCATCGGCCCCGGTCCGCAACAAGGCAACCGGAGAGATCATCACCCACGTTCCAGACATGGGCGCCGCCGAGACACGCGCCGCGATCGAAGCTGCTCACCGCGCGTTGCCGGCGTGGTCCGGCAAGCTTGCCAAGGAGCGCGCCGCCATCATCCGCCGCTGGTATGACCTCATCGTCGCGCACGCCGATGAGCTGGCGCTACTGCTGACGGAGGAACAGGGAAAGCCGTTGGCTGAGGCCAAAGGCGAAATCATCTACGGTGCAGGCTTCGTCGAATTCTTCGCCGAGGAGGCAAAGCGCATCTATGGTGAGACAATTCCGACCCCCAAGCCCGACGCCCGTATCGTCGTTATAAAGCAGCCAATCGGCGTGGTCGCCGCCATCACGCCATGGAACTTCCCGAGCGCGATGATAACACGCAAGGTGACGCCCGCGCTTGCTGCCGGCTGTACGGCTGTCGTCAAGCCCGCGGAAGATACGCCGCTGTCCGCTTTGGCGCTTGCGGCTCTGGCGGAGGAAGCTGGCATCCCTAAGGGAGTGCTCAATGTCGTTACGGCGACCAACCCGGTGCCTGTTGGTGAGGAGCTGACCTCCAATCCGCTCGTCCGCATGGTCACGTTCACCGGTTCGACGCAAGTGGGCAAGCTGCTGATGGCTCAGGCGGCCAGGACCGTAAAGCGCGTCGGGTTGGAGCTCGGCGGCAATGCGCCTTTCATCGTCTTCGACGATGCCGATATCGACAAGGCGGTGGCCGGTGCGATCGCATCGAAATATCGCAACGCCGGGCAGACATGCGTGTGCGCCAACCGCATCTACGTACAATCGGGTGTCTACGATGTCTTTGCCGAAAGGCTTGCCGCGGAGGTCGCAAAACTCAAAGTGGGCGATGGCACCGTGCCCGGCGTCACGCAAGGTCCCCTCATAAACGCCGATGCGGTGGTCAAGGTCGAGGAGCACATCGCCGACGCGCTCGCCAAAGGTGCCAAGGCCATCCTTGGCGGCAAGCGCCACGAAAAGGGCGGCACCTTCTTCGAGCCAACAATCCTCACCGGGGTTACGCCTGCCATGCAGGTGGCGCGCGAGGAGACCTTCGGCCCAGTGGCACCGCTCTTCAAATTCGACGACGAGGCGGACGTCATCACCCAGGCAAACGCGACGCAGTTCGGGTTGGCGGCTTACTTCTATGCCCGCGACATCGGCCGCGTCTGGCGTGTCGCCGAAGCCCTGGAATTCGGCATCGTCGGCATCAACGAGGGCGTGATCTCCACCGAGGTGGCCCCATTCGGCGGCGTGAAGGAGTCTGGTCTCGGCCGCGAGGGATCGCACCACGGCATCGAGGAATTCGTCGAGATGAAATACATCATGATGGGCGGCCTGTGATGCCGGGCTGGCAAAGCGGATCTCGATTGCCCAGGCGGCGCCCTGGATCGCCTGCCGTTCCTTCCCCGGCCGCAAGTCGCGACACGCAAAATCACGCTTCTTTTTCGGGCACGGTTCTGGCTATTGTGCGCGGCGAAAAGGATCGATTGCGCTGGATGAGGCCGGGGAGAGCTGCGATGAGTGCCGATGAATTGAAGAGAATGGCGGCGGAGCGCGCACTGATGTTCGTCGAGAGTGGCATGAAGCTCGGCCTTGGAACAGGATCGACGGCAGCGGCATTCGTCGACCTTTTGGGCAAACGCGTGGTCGAAGGTCTCGATGTCATTGCCGTGCCGACCTCCGAGGCAACGCGCCGCCAGGCCGAGGCTTTGGGCATCCGTCTGACGACACTCGACATGGAGCCGTTCCTGGACCTGACGATCGACGGCGCCGACGAACTCGATACTGGCCTGCGTCTCATCAAGGGCGGCGGCGGAGCTCTGCTGCGCGAGAAGATCGTCGCGACCGCATCCGACCGAATGGTCGTGATCGCCGATGCATCGAAGCTTGTGGAGACGCTGGGCAAGTTCCCGCTGCCAATCGAGGTCATTCCTTTCGGCCTCAAGGCGACGCTCGGCATGATCGAGATGCTGAGCGAGGATTGCGGCTGTTCGGGCGAACTGAAGTTGCGCTTGACCGCGTCCGGCGAGCCATTCCGCACCGATAGCGGCAACTTCATCGTCGATGCGCACTTTGATGCGATCGAGGAGCCCGAGGAACTGGATCAGGCTTTGAAGCTCGTGCCCGGCGTCGTCGAGAACGGACTGTTCATAGGTCTTGCCGACGCGGCTGTCATCGCTGGTCCCGACGGCGTGAAAGTCCTCGAGGCGGACTACGCTGATGACGAGGATTGGGAAGACAGCCATTTCGAGGAGAATGATGCGGGCTCCGGTAGAGACGAAAAATCCTGACGCTTCGCGCTCGCCAGGATCCGGACCCCGGAGGCTGGATCTGACATTTGTTGCCAGCGCGAAGGTCGTCAAACGCCAGTCGATCAAGAACACAAACCAAAAAATCCAGGGTTCCGGGCTGATGCGCAGGTGCCCAGTAGGGAACCTGGCGTCAGGGTCGGAACACTAGGGACTTGGCCCGCTTGCGGGGGCCTTCCGGCGAAAATCAGCGCTAACACCGTGCCGGCAGGTGCGGCTATGTCTTGGCTCGCGTGCACGGATCAGCAAAGCATGCGGCAACCTGGAATAGACGACGAAAGAGATAAACACAGGAGAGTCATAATGAAGCGAACTGTGATCCGCATCTCGGCGCTCGCTCTTGTCCTCTGCGGTGCTGCATTTGCAGGCCCACTTGTGGCTGAGCAGGCGACGTCCGAGCCGGATGCCGCGCGCGTTGCCGCAGCCGGGGATTTGGTGCATGCCATGGACGCGAACGGACAGGCGCTCGCCTCTGTCGAGCAGCTTCGCCAGGCGCTCGTCATGCGCATGCAGGCCACCGAGCCCAAGAAGGTGGTGGGCTTCACCGCTTATGCCGACAAGCAGATGGGACCCGACAGCCCCCGCGTAAAGGAGTTCCTCGCCGACATGGAGAACATTGCGGTGCAATTCTATGCTCGCAACTTCACAACCGGTGAAATGGAAGCGATCGCCGCGTTCCAGCAGAGCGATGCGGGCCGCAAGTTCAACAAGCTGACGCCTGAGCTGGGCGGGCTTATCGCCGCGCGCATGGGGCAGTTCCAATCCGATGTCATCAAGGCGATCGAGAAAGGTGCGGCGGGCCAGGCCGACGGGAGATAGTTGCAGGCTCTGACGTGTCCAGGGTTGGCATCGCCAATTCGAAAGTCCCCACCGACCGCTGTTCTCACACCCCCGCCGTTCGACTACGATTGCAAAGATGGTCCGTCGGCCGATGGAGGAATTAGATGTACTTTGTGCGCATGGCTTTGAGCGCTATTGCCTTCGTGCTGGTTCTTGCCGCGCCTGCGATGGCACAGGAAAATCCTGCCGATCCAGAGCGCGTCGCGGCTGCCATGGAGTTGATCGAGGTCACCGGAGCAAAGAAGCAGATCGAGCTCATGCTCGACATGATGAAGCAGGGCATGGGCGCCGGCGCCCGCGAGTCCGGCCGCGGCGAGGCAGACGCCCAAGCCGAAAAGGATTTCGCGGCATTCAGCGCCAAGTTCAAATCTTATCGTGACCAGATGGTCGAGGAATTCGCCAGCCTTTATGCGGAGCGTTTCACGGCCGCAGAACTCAAGGAGGTCAGTGCGTTCTACCGTTCGGGCACGGGCGCCAAGTTTATCTCCGCAATGCCGGAACTTATGCAACAAGGCGCACAGATCGGCCAGAAATACGGGTTGATGGCAGTGCGCGAACTCAAGGCCATCCAGAAAAAGAACAAGCCTTGAACGCTTTGCGTCTGCTCAACCATAGGACTTGAGTTGACCGCACGGCCGACCTAAACCTCCGCCCGGAGCACGGGACACATCACGAAAGAGGGCGATGGGCGGCATGCCGGAGCATGAATTCGATCTTTTTGTCATTGGCGGCGGATCAGGCGGCGTGCGCGCCGCGCGCATCGCAGCGCGCCACGGCGCGCGTGTCGCCCTGGCCGAATCCGACCGCTATGGCGGAACCTGCGTCATCCGAGGCTGCGTGCCCAAGAAGCTGCTAGTCTACGCCAGCCGCTTTGCCGACGACTTCGCCGATTCGGCAGGCTTCGGCTGGACGGTCGAAACTCCGCGCTTCGACTGGGCCGCACTGATTGCCGCGAAGGACCGCGAGATTGCGCGCCTGGAAGGTCTCTATCAGAGCACGCTGCGAAATGCTGGCGTGACGCTCTATTCCGAGTACGCGACACTCGCAGGCCCCACTATGGTCCGTTTGGACAAATCGGGACAGGACGTGCATGCGCGCAAGATACTTGTGGCGACAGGCGGCGTTCCCTTCGTGGAGCCCGACCTTGAGGGCCGCGAGCACGTCATCACATCCAACGAGGCTTTCCACCTCGAGCGGCTTCCCGAGCGCATCGTCATTGTCGGTGGTGGCTACATCGCCGTTGAGTTCGCTGGTATCTTCTCCGGCCTCGGCGCCGAGACGACGATCGTCTATCGCGGCGACAAGATCCTGCGCGGCTTTGATGAGGATCTGCGCGATGCGTTGACGGAGGCTTACCAAGCCAAGGGCATACGCATCCTCACCGGCCACACGATCCCGAAGGTGGACGCGACCGCAGACGGCAAGCGCGTACATTTCGATAATGGTTCAATGCTCGAGGCCGACGTTGTGATGTACGCCACCGGGCGCGTGCCGAATGTAAAGGGCCTTGGGCTCGCGGCAGTCGGCGTGGAATGTGGCTGGAACGGTCACGTGGTCGTCGACGAGGAGTTCCGCTCGTCCGTGCCGTCGATCTACGCTGTTGGCGACGTCACCGATAAGCCCCAGCTGACACCGGTGGCGATCCGCGACGGCCATGCCTTCGCCGATCGCGAGTTCGCCGGCATGACACGCGATATCGACTACGAGATGGTGCCAACCGCCGTCTTTTCTAGCCCCGAGATCGGCACGGTTGGATTGCCCGAGCATCTGGCCGCCGAGCGGGTCCACGCGCTCGACATTTATGTCTCCCGCTTCCGCCCTATGCGCGCCACGCTGGCCGGCCGCCAGGAGCGCACGATGATGAAGCTCGTCGTCGATCGGGAATCTCAGCGCGTGCTCGGCTGCCACGTGTTCGGCCCCGATGCCGCCGAGATGGTGCAGATGGCCGCCATCGCCATGCGCATGGGTGCCCGGAAATCCGATTTCGATCGCACCATGCCGCTGCATCCGAGCGCTGCCGAGGAGTTGGTGACGATGCGCACCAAGCGGGCAGCTGCCAAGTCCTAGAGCATGTTCAGCTGAAGTGTGCAGCGGTTCAGCGTGAAGAACATGTTCAATTCAAGGAGCTAGATCGCGTTCGTGATTCTATGAAACATGAACGCGATCTAGTGTTCTGGATCTGACGTTTGAGTGCCGGGCGAGGGTCGCCAGGCGTCAGTCGATCCAGAACATTCGTGGAGGTGCTAAAGCGACGACTCGAGGTCGGCCACTACGCCTGTTTGTCATGTCCGCACACCCGGGTTGAAACGGATCCTGCCCCGGCCTAAACCATCTGCCCGAAAGGCAGGTCGGGGCGACATGGTCCCGCCCGCAGCGATCCAAAGGGGCTTTCATGCCGAGACTTGCCGGAAAAATCGCTGTCGTGACCGGATCGGGCGGCGGTATCGGGCTGTCGATTGCGGACGTCTTCGCGGCCGAGGGAGCCCACGTCTACATTGCCGATGTCGATGCCGCCGCCGCCGAGGTGGCTGCCGCAACCTTAAGCTCGCGAGGCCGAACCGCGACCGCTATCGCCTGCGATGTCACCCGAGGTCAGGACGTGACCGCGCTCATCCGCACGCTCGAGACGCGGCACGGCAAGGCCGATGTCGTCGTCAACAACGCGGGCATCAACGTGCGCGCCGATTTCCGTCACTTGACCGACGAGGAGTGGGTGCGCCTGCGCGAAGTGAACCTCGATGGCGTGGTGCGCATAGCGCGCGATGTTTTCCCGCTCCTGAAGGCCAGCGGCAGCGGCTCGCTCATCAACGTCGCCTCCATCATGGGCCACCGTGGCCTGCGACAGCTTGCGGCTTACTCCGCGACCAAGGGTGCAGTGGCGGCGCTCACGCGTGCGCTGGCGGTCGAGTATGCTTCCTTCGGCATTCGCGTTAACACGCTCTCCCCGGGCTTCGTCGAAACAGCGCTGACCGAGCGCGTGCTAAAGAACCCGGCTATCCGAAAGGCTCTGCTGGACCAGACGCCTATGCGCCGCTTCGGCACCGGCGAAGACATCGCTCGCGCGGCGCTTTTCTTTGCAAGCGACGACTCCGCCTTCGTAACCGGCTCCGAACTCATGGTGGATGGCGGCATGTCTGCAGGGCTGTGAAGCGTGGAAAAGAAGCGCGGTTCGCAAAGCTGCCACTTTTGCGTCAAGTCCGCACCCTAGAGCCTTATGGTGGGTCAACCTGCCCGGCAACCGGGATGGAATCCCGGTTCTTGCCAAAACGTGTACCTCATAGGTGTTTCATGCGCGGCTCATGCTGCAACTGGCAATTCTTTCGTCAATCCATGCTGGCGCTCTTGCGCACGAGAGTGATGCACGTGGCTCTGCTTGCAATTGCGATGTCGTCCGGCGCGACGGTTCCCGCGAGCGCGGCGCCCGATACCTACACGTTCGACAAGGATCACACGGAGATCCGCTTCAGCTGGGATCATCTGGGACTTTCCCGCCAGTCGGGCCGTTTCCAGGATGTCTCAGGCGAGGTGGTCTTCGATCAGGAAAGACCGGAGGAGAGCCGCATCGATGTGCGCATCCCCTTGCGGAGCCTTTCTACCGGGGTTCCGGCTCTCGACGACGTTCTGTTGAAGACGCCCGATTATCTCAATGCCGCCCAGTACCCCGAAATTACATTCAAGAGCAGCGAAGTCGTTATGACCACGGCCAAGACGGCCAATGTGGCGGGCGAGTTGACGTTCAACGGAGTGACGCGCCCCGCGACTCTCTCGGTCGTCTGGAATTTCTCCGGCGAGCATCCGCTCTCCAAGATCAATCCGACTTATGCCGGCGTCTACGCCTCGGGCTTTTCTGCGCGCACGCAGATCCTGCGCAGCGAGTTCGGCATCACGCGATCGATACCGCTCGTTTCCGACGAGATCCGCATCAACATCGAGACGGAGCTGCATCGCCGCTGACCAGATCCCGCGCCGCTACAACCCGGCGACCGTCTCCTTGATCAGCATGTCGACGACGCTCTTCATCGCCTGATCGCGATCGACGCCACGCCCGAGTTGCTCTTCCAGAACGCCGAGCTGCCGATCCGCGCCCGTTCCACCCGCGATGATTTGCCGGGCGCGTTCGATTTCGGCCAGACAACCGATCTCAGTGGCATCCTCGGCAATCATCTCGATCAGTTCGTCGATCAGCTCTGCGAAGGGAACGAGCGTTCCCTTGCCGAAATCGAACAGCCTGTCGTCGACGCCATAGCGTTGCGCACGCCATCGGTTCTCTTCGATGAGAAACGCGGGGTAGCTGCGCCAGCGCTGGTTTCGCCCCTTGATACGATAGAGCATGCGCGCCACCGAGACGTAGAGCGCCGCGATAGTCAGCGCGTCTTCCATGTGAGGGCACACATCGGTGACGCGCATCTCCAGCGTCGGGAAGCGCGCCGACGGGCGCAGATCCCACCAGACCTTGGTGGCGTCCTCGATCACGCCCGCGCGCACCAGCACGTCGACGGTGCGCTGGTATTCGCCGAAGCTCTCGAAGCGTTGCGGCAGGCCCGTTCGCGGCAGTTCGTGGAAGATCGACAGCCGGTAGCTCTTGAGCCCGGTGTCCTCGCCCTCCCAGAACGGCGAAGAAGTCGAAAGCATCAAGAGGTGAGGCAGGAAATAGCGGATCTGGTTCATCAGATCGACGCGGTCGTCATCGTCCTCGATTGCCACGTGCACATGCATGCCGCAGATCGACAGCCGGCGGCCGATGCCGCCGAAGTCCCGCGCCAGGGCTTGGTAGCGCTCCTTGGGCGTCGTTTCCAGCGTTGCCTTTCTGGCGAACGGATGGGTCGAGGCAGCGATGGGCGCCAGTCCGAATTTCGCGGCGTTACGGGCGATCGTGCCGCGCAGTCGCGAAAGCTCCTCGCGCGCCTGCGAGAAAGCGGAGCAAACCTGCGTGCCGATCTCGATCTGGCTGCGGAAGAATTCCGGGGCGACCTGCTTTCCGAGTTCCTCCTCGCAGGCCGCCATCAGGTCGGCCGGCGCCGCTGAGAGATCCCGGGTGTCGAGGTCGACGAGGTGATATTCCTCCTCGATGCCGAAGGTGAAGGAGGGAGGTTTCATTCGCGGAGCCAACTCACTATCTACTGAGCAGGAAGCTGCCACAGCCCACATGGGCGCGTCAGCCGAAAAAGACCCGTCAGGCGATTGCTTAGGCAATACGCGCTGATCCCGGTCAAGCCGGGTGACGGCGCGGCGCGCGCAGGCCATCAACTGGTGCGGGTCCAGCGTTTTCGGCCGACTGCAGGGCGCGGGAGGCTGGCCACCCGCCAAGGTATGGCCTATAAGGCCGCTCGAATGGCATGATGGCCGCACGATGAAGCCTCAATCGGCGGGTCCCGCCACCGGGCAGGAAATCTCGGGCGGGCACTGTGCCGTCCGTATCAGGCACTTTTGCGTTCGTTTCAGGAGAGTGAACCCATGGCGGCACCTTGGTCCCCCGACAGCTGGCGTTCGAAACCGATCGTCCAGGTGCCAGATTACCCCGATCTCGAAGCGCTGATGGATGTGGAGGCGAAGCTATCAACCTTTCCGCCGCTCGTCTTCGCGGGCGAGGCGCGCGAGCTGAAAAAGGCCCTGGGCGAGGTGGCCCAGGGTCGCGGCTTCCTTTTGCAGGGCGGCGATTGCGCCGAGAGCTTCGCCGAGCACCGGGCCGATAACATCCGCGATTTCTTCCGCGTCTTCCTTCAGATGGCGGTCGTGCTCACCTATGCGGGAGGTTCGCCGGTGGTGAAGGTCGGCCGCATTGCTGGCCAGTTCGCCAAGCCGCGTTCTGCGCCGACCGAGAAGAAGGGCCTGATCGAACTTCCAAGTTATCGCGGCGATATCGTCAACGGGTCCGAGTTCGAGGTGGACGCGCGCATTCCCGATCCGCACCGCCAGCTCCAGGCCTACCGTCAGTCTGCGGCGACTCTGAACCTGATCCGCGCCTTTGCCAGCGGAGGTTACGCCGACCTTGAGCGTGTGCATCAGTGGAACCTCGGCTTCGTCAAGGACAGCCCCCAGGGCCATCGCTACCAGGAGTTGGCCGACCGAATTTCCGAAACGCTGAGCTTCATGCGCTCTTGCGGCATCACCTCTGACAACACACCGCAGCTGCGCACCACGCGCTTCTACACCTCGCATGAGGCCCTGTTGCTTGGCTACGAGCAGGCGTTGACGCGGTTGGATTCCACCAGCGGCGACTACTATGCCACGTCTGGTCACATGCTGTGGATCGGCGACCGCACGCGCCAGCCCGACCACGCGCACATCGAGTTCGCGCGCGGCGTCAAGAATCCGATCGGCCTCAAGTGCGGTCCTTCGATCGAGCCTGACGGCCTGTTGAAACTGATGGACATCCTCGACCCCAAGAACGAGCCGGGTCGCCTGACGCTGATCTGCCGTTTCGGTGCGGACAAGGTGACGACACACCTGCCCAAGCTGGTGCGCGCTGTGCAGAAGGCGGGCCGCCTGCCGGTCTGGTCCTGCGATCCGATGCACGGCAATACGATCTCGGCAGCCACCGGTTTCAAGACGCGGCCCTTCGACCGCATCCTGAAGGAGGTCGAGGTGTTCTTCGACGTCTTGCGTGCGGAGAATGCACACGCTGGCGGCATCCATGTCGAGATGACCGGCCAGAATGTGACTGAATGCACTGGCGGCGCCACCGCGATCAGCGAGACGGACCTGTCGGACCGCTACCACACGCATTGCGATCCGCGCCTCAACGCGGACCAGTCGCTGGAGCTGGCGTTCCTTGTTGCCGAGCGCATGAAGGCCGAGCGATTGGCCCGCGCCGAGCCGATGGCTGTCACAGCAACGGCATGATTGTCCATTAGGCGGTTGAAGCGCCGGGGGGAGATGATACCCCTCGGCGCCCGTGCCGGTGTTCGGCATGAGGCCGGGGAGTGCGAGGCGGCAGGCCGGATCCCCCATGACAAGCTTCGAGGCGCACACCACCGAGACGCCGGCGGAGCCCGTGGCTGGTCGCCATGCCCCGGACGCGGCAGTTGTGCCGGTGTCGGCAGGGGGAGCAACGTCGTATCCCTCCGCCACCTTCCCATTGCATTGAGGCCCCGAGCCCCCCTAAATGCACTCCGTTTGTGCCGCAGGACCGCCCGTTTACATGAAAATCGCAGTCGCCCAGCTCAATCCCACCGTCGGCGATCTCGACGGCAACGCCCGCAAGGTGGTGGCAACCCGCGCGCAGGCCGCCCGCGAGGGTGCCGATCTCGTCGTGTTTCCGGAGCTATTCATCACGGGTTACCCGCCCGAGGACCTGGTCCTGAAACCCGCCTTCCAGCAGGCTGCGCGCGCACGCGTATTGGCGCTGGCGCAGGAATTCAATGACGAGGGGCCCGGCGTTCTGTTGGGCACCATCTGGTCGGAAGAGGGCAAGGTATACAACGCCGTCGTGCTCTTGGAGCGCGGCGAGGTCACTGCCGTCCGCTACAAGGTGGACCTGCCAAACTACGGCGTCTTCGATGAAAAGCGCGTCTTCGCCACGGGGCCATTGCCCGGCCCGATCGCCTTTCGAGGCGTCAAGATTGGCGTGCCCATATGCGAGGACATCTGGTCCGACGAAGTCACCGAATGCCTCGCCGAATGTGGGGCGGAATTGCTCGTGGTTCCCAACGGCTCGCCCTTCGACTGGAAGAAACCCGACGTCCGCTTGAACATCGCCGTGGCGCGCGTCACCGAAACCGAGCTGCCTCTCATCTATGTGAACCAGGTCGGCGGACAGGATGAGCTGGTTTTCGATGGAGGTTCCTTCGCGCTCGACGCCGACCGCCGGCTTGCCCTTCAGCTGCCCCAGTGGACCGAGGAGATCGCCGTCACCGAATGGACGAAGAAGGATGGTGTTTGGTCTTGCGCAAAAGGCCCCGTGATGCCACTCGTCGAAGGTGACGCGGCCGCCTACGCGGCATGCATGCTCGGCCTGCACGACTATGTCGATAAGAACGGCTTCCCCGGCGTCGTGCTGGGGCTGTCGGGAGGCCTCGATTCCGCACTCGTTGCAGCGCTCGCCGTCGATGCTCTGGGACCGCAGCGCGTCCACGCCGTCATGCTGCCCTATCGCTACACATCCCAGGCGTCGTTGAAGGATGCTGCCGATTGCGCAAAGGCACTCGGCATCCGCTATGACGTCGTTCCCATTTCGGCACCCGTCGAAGGTTTCGAGGGAGCTCTTGCTGGCCTCTTCAAGGGAACCAACGCTGACATCACGGAAGAAAACCTGCAAAGCCGCACGCGCGGCACCATCATCATGGCGATTTCCAACAAGTTTGGCGGCATGGTGCTCACCACCGGCAACAAGTCGGAGATGTCGGTCGGATACGCAACTCTCTATGGCGACATGAACGGTGGGTTCAACCCCATCAAGGACCTGTACAAGACCGAGGTCTATCGCCTGGCGCGCTGGCGCAATGCCAATCGCCCGCCGCATGCGAGGGGCGCCGGCGGCATCGTCATCCCGGAAAGCATACTCATGAAGGCACCGACGGCGGAGTTGCGCGAGAACCAGACCGACCAGGATAGCCTGCCGCCATATGATGCCCTCGATGACATCCTGGCATGTCTCGTTGAGAGAGAGATGAGCGTGCCCGACATCATTGCGCGTGGCCACGCCGTGGAGACGGTGAAAAAAGTCGAGCGGCTTCTTTACATCTCGGAATACAAGCGCCGCCAGGCCGCGCCCGGCGTCAAGATCTCGTCACGCAACTTCGGCCGCGACCGGCGCTATCCAATCACGAACCGCTTTCGTGAGAATGCCTTCGCGGCGAACCCCGATGCCGCGGCGACGTCCTCCACAAGCGTACCGAGGACCGTCGCGCCGCGTGCCGACGGCGGCGAGGTTGCGTGATGAGCATCGCTGTCCGCTTTGCGCCGAGCCCGACCGGTCGTCTCCACATCGGCAACATTCGCACCGCCGTGCTCAACTACCTCTACGCGGTAAAGACGGGAGGCCGCTTCCTGCTGCGCCTGGACGATACCGATGCAGAGCGCTCGACGGAAGCATTCGCACAGGGTATCCGCCGCGATCTCGAGTGGCTGGGCCTGACGACCGATTGGCACGCGCGCCAGTCCGACCGTATCGCGCGCTATTGTGAGGTCGCCGATACGATGAAGGCGGCAGGCAGGCTCTACCCATGCTACGAAAGCGAGGACGAATTGGATCGACGCCGCAAGCGCCAGATGGCGCGCGGCATGCCGCCCATCTACGACCGGGCCGCCTTGAAGCTCACGCCGGGGGAGCGCGCAGCGTTAGAGGCCGAAGGCCGCAAGCCGCACTGGCGCTTTCGTCTGCCCAATACGGAAGGCGCGGATAACCTGAAGCCGCTGCCGACCATCGTTTCGTGGAACGATCTCATTCGCGGCGACCAGACCGTCGATCTGGGCTCGCTGTCCGATCCGGTACTCATACGCGCCGACGGCACATACCTCTACACGTTCACCAGCGTCGTCGACGATATCGACTTCGCCATCACCCATATCGTGCGCGGCGCCGACCACGTCACCAATACTGGCGTGCAGGTCGCGCTGTTCGGGGCACTCGGCGCCGTCCCCCCGGCTTTCGGCCACCACTCGCTGCTGGTCGATGGGGAAGGCAAGGCACTGTCCAAGCGCATCGACTCTCTTTCCGTAGAGGGGTTGCGTGCCGCCGGCTATGAGCCGATGGCCATCCTCTGTCATGCTGCGCTCGTTGGCACGTCCGAGGCGATCGCGCCGCACGTTTCGCTGGCCTCGCTCGCCGACGCGCTGGACTTCTCGCGCATCTCGCTCTCGCCTGCGCGCTTCGACATCACCGAACTCGACGCTCTGAACGCGCGCCTGTTGCACATGCTGGAATATCCGGACGTGTCGGAGCGACTGGCAGCAATGGGCGTCGGAGGTGGCGTTGATTTCTGGTACGCTGTGCGCGGCAATCTGGAAAAGCTCGTCGATGCAGGACTTTGGTGGCAGGTCGTGGCAGGCGACATCGCGCCCATCGTCGAGGATCGCGCATTCCTCGAACGCGCTGCCGATCTATTGCCCGCCGAACCCTGGGACGAAAATACCTGGGGCGCTTGGACGGCGTCTTTGAAGCAGCAAACCGGAGCCAAGGGCCGTGCGCTCTTTCATCCGCTGCGGTTGGCGCTGACCGGCCGCGAAGCCGGCCCGGAACTGAAGTCGCTCCTGCCGTTGATCGGCCGCGATCGCGCCCTCGAACGCCTGCGCCGCCAACCCTGACTCCGGGCAAACGCCCGCGGCGCCGGAAAGACAACTGCGGCACCTCAGCCGCGATGGCTGCGATCCGGCATTAGAGCCTGATCGTCTGAGATGGAAGCAGCCATGCTTCCATCGAAGGCGTGAATCAGTCTCTCAAACTAAAGAGATAGAGCAGGCCACGATGGTCAGGCCTGATTCAATCTAATACTGACCTGCTCTAGCGCGGCCGCCAAGGATCAAGTGCCTCGCCGACCTGCGGTGCGCGCTGCGTGCTGCCCGTCGTCTCCGGGGCCTCGCCGGCCGCATCCGCCTTCTTCCCGCCCGGCGGCATAGGTGTCTGTGGAATGAACTCTGTCTGCTTGCACGAGCAGCCGCTGACGTATTCCTTGCGGTAGCGGAAGGCCGTCTTCAACCTCGTGTAAAGCTCGTTGTTGGAGAAGGCCACCATCTGGTCCACGGCTCCCCCCGGATTCTGGTAATAGTAGAGCTGGGCAGGCGCCGCGCACTTAGACTGGCAGACCTCGGCGTCGCGCTCGAAATGGTTGGGTAACGTCGAAAAACTGATCGGGAAGTAATAGCCGTCGCACAGCCGCACGCACACTGTGCGGTAGGTAGCGAAGGGGAGCGCGCGGAAGCCGTTGTTGTTGCCGCCACCGCCGCTTGAATCCTCATCTTGCCAAAGGCCGGAGAATGGGCCCCGGTCGCGGCGCCGCGCTTCCTGCTGGTAGGCGGCGCCGCAATTGTTGCGCGCAAGCTCGCGGATGATCTCGTCTTGATAGGAGCGCCCGCTGGACGATTCGATGTCCTGGCGCCGTCCTTCCAGCTCGGCGATGTTCCGCTTCGTCTCGTCGACCTGATTTACGGCGCGACGGCAATTGCGCGAGTTGCGCAGCTGCTTGGTGAACAAGAACCACTCGTAGCAGTCCGCCTGCTCGAGTTCTTGTTCCTGGCGGCGCAGATCACGTTGGGCTTGGCGCAATGCGCGCTCTATCTCGGGCAGCTGCTCGCGTGCCTTGTTGCCGCCCTGCGACTCCTGCACCAGCCGCTTCTCCAGCGTGAGGCAGATCGAATTGCTGCCGGCCTGTGGTGCCACATCTGGGTTCCAACGGCCGTCGGGAGCGGCTGGCGCCTGACGCGGCGGTTCGCGGTAGACGGGCTCGCGCGGCACTGGGCGCGGGCGCTCTTCTGACTCCCATGGCCAGCCAAAGCCCTGCGCACCGACATCTGGAGCCGTCGTGATGCAGATCGCTGCGGCGGCCAGCAGGCAAAGGCTCAAGGTGCCACCGGCAGAGACCAACCCCCGCTGCGCCGCTTTGAATGCCGTGACCGCCGTACGTTTGATCATGCCGCCTTGCATCGCTTTCCGCCGTTCGCGCGGAGACCTTAAATTCGGGCGGGTTGGAGGGTTTCACGCCGCTTGACGGCGATGTGCGCCGCTCACGCCCTGACATGCTCCACTCGGAGCGTCTGGTGCTTGAACCGTTCGAGCCTTTGCGGAACTTTACAGTCCGGTCCGCACTTCAAACCCGCGAGGCACCCTTGCACTCCTGCCCTGCACCGTCACGCCTCCGTGAGAGGTTTAACCTGTTCTGCTAGGGGGTCAATTGGGACTAATCATGGCAATCCACAGGTCGGCCCGCATTTCGGTGCGCGGCATATGGCGACACGGCGAAGATGCTGCCAAATCTTGAGAAATCCGCGATCACGGAGTTCAATGGCCGCCAAGTGGCGGTTTCGGCATAAATCGGGAGGTTCGAACGTGGCGAAGTGCTCGAGGGCAGGTTTGGCTGTTGTGGCGGCGCTTGCCGTGTCGGCCATGCTGACGGTGCCGGAAGCTTCCGCCGAAGGCATCGCCAAGAACCTGTCGTGCACCTTCGATCGGGGCACGTCGACGATCTACGAGGCCGGGGAGTTCATCTCCAAGCCGGCCCAGCCGCTTACCTTTGAGATAGTCGACGTCGATTTGGAAGCCCAGTCTGCCCGCCTGCTGACGAGCGATGGCAACGGCGCAGGCACACTGCGCGTGGTGCGCGCGCTGAATGCCAATCATTTCCTCGAAGTCGTCAACGAAGGTTTCTTGAACCTGACGACGGTTTACGAACTCGACGCGTCGCGCGGCACCTATCCGGCTGTGCATTCGCGCCACCTTGGAATTCTCGGCCAGCCTGTGTTCGCTCAGTATAGCGGACAGTGCAAGCCGCGGCCTTGAGGCGCGGTTCTGAAGTAATTGGCGAAAGCAGGCGTGCCTCGGTTGTCGAAGTGATATTGTCGCGGCACGATACGCGCGGCGGAACGATGATGACGCTTCATCTGATCAAGCTCTGCGTAGGTGCGATCTCGATCGACGACCTTGCCGAATGGCAGGCCGGGCGACTCGCTGAGGCGCGCAAGCGCGGCGCCGGAGTAAAGCTCTTCCATACGACATTCCAGACGCCCAAGCGCCAGGCCGAGTTGCTGGACGGCGGCTCGCTGTATTGGGTGATCAAGGGACAAATCCAGGTGCGCCAGCGCTTGATCGGTTTTGGCGACGGCAACAAGGAGGATGGATCGCCGTGCTGCCTGTTGCTGCTCGATCCTGAACTGGTTCCCGTGCGTCCGGTGCCGCGGCGCGCATTCCAGGGCTGGCGGTATTTGACCGCTGCGGATGCGCCTCCTGATCTGGCTGGTGCGGCCGGGCATGGGATTGCGGCCATGCCCGAAGAGCTGCGCCGCGAGCTTGCCGAGTTGGGCCTGATCTGATCAATTCGCCTCCACCTGCGGTCGGAACGGCCGGAAGCTTCCCATAAGATGCCGCGCAAAGCGGCGCGATCCTCTGGCGCTGGAGGCGCCGCACGCATGACCCATCCACTTGTCAATACGCGCATCCGCGCAATTCCGCCGACAGTGCCGTTCGTAGGGCCGGAAGCATTGATGCGCAGGTTGGGCCGTCGCTTCGAGGCGCGCATCGGCGCCAACGAGAGCGTATTCGGACCCTCGCCCAAAGCGATTGCGGTGATGGAGAAGGCCGCAGCCGAGAATTGGATGTACGCCGATCCCGAGAGCTATGAGCTGCGCACGGCCATCGCACGGCACATGGGATTTGGCGAAAGCAACGTCGTGATAGGCGAGGGGATCGACGGGCTGCTTGGGCTCACTCTGCATGTCGTGTTGTCACCCGGCGATACCGTGGTGACGTCCGACGGCGCCTATCCCACCTTCAACTTCCACGTCGCCATGCATTCCGGCCGCCTCGTCAAAGTTCCCTATCGCGAGGACAAGGAGGATCTGGCGGCGCTGCTGGATGCGGCAAGGCGCGAGAAAGCACGCGTGCTCTATGTGTCAAATCCCGACAATCCGATGGGCTCGTGGTGGCCGGCAGATGAGATCCAGCGCCTGATGGATCAGGTTCCCGACGATATGCTGCTGATCCTCGATGAAGCATATTGCGATACCGCGCCGCACGGCACGCTTCCCGCAATCGACGTCGCACGCCATAACGTGCTGCGCTACCGCACCTTCTCCAAGGCCTATGGACTGGCCGGCGCGCGCGTTGGCTTCTGCTTCGGCCCAGCCGATCTGATCGCCGAGTTCGAAAAGGTGCGAAACCATTACGGCCTCAACCGTGTCGGGCAGCTTGGCGCATTGGCCGCACTCGAAGACCAGGACTACCTGAAGAAAGCCGTTGCCGACATTGCCCGTGCCCGTGAGCGCATTGCGGAGATCGCGCGAGACAACGGGCTCAAACCGCTCCCGTCGGCTACCAACTTCGTCGCCATCGATTGCGGCCGCGATGGTGCTTATGCGAAGCGGATACTCGATGGTGTGCTGGAGCGCGATGTCTTTATCCGCATGCCCGGCGTGGCGCCATTGAACCGCTGCATCCGCGTTTCCTGCGGTATCGACCAGAACCTCGACGTGTTTGCCCTGGCGCTTGGCGCGAGCTTGAACGAGCTTTCCCGCGGCTAGAGCATGTTGCGCTGAAGTGTGTAGCGGTTCAGCGTGAAGAACATGCTCAATTCAAAGACTTGGATCGAGTTCATGATTCCCTGCGACATGAACACGAACGAGAGCCATTCAGACAAGAGCCATTCAGGCTCAGGTGGAACCATTCTGCAGAGGCGGATCTGGATCGAGATCGAGCGGACCGGCGCAGGGCGTAGCGGCGCTACGGCCAAGACGGGACGCGTTGAGATCGGTGCAAATCCGCCCTGCCCGAAGAGTTTCCAAGCGGCGGCCGCCCGGTTCGTCGGACGGCTGACCCGTAGAACCACGACGTGCTGCGCCGTCCTTCTGCCGGGTCGGCGCGCCGCTAGTGTTCCGGCTCCGACACTTGGCACCCTCCGCAGCACTCTCTCGACCAAGTGTCGGAGCCATAAGGAACACTAGCAAGCTTATGATTCTCGTGCAGGTTATGCATCTAGCGTTTGGTTCGAGACCGAGCTGCGAGCGGGTACCAAACGTTAGATGCGCTGCACTAGAGAAACAGAATTGAACTCACGTGAGCCTGAATGGCTCTAATGTCCCCACCGCTTGAGACTGCCCTGCTCGAATGTCCACTCCGGTGTAACGAGCGGCCAGACGATCGGCGAGGCATACCAGGGTGAGCCGTCGCGGGCGGCAGGGTTCTTCAAAATGTGAATGTCCTGTGCCGGCATGTAACTCTGCGCCAGAAGGAACAGGTTCTCGCCGGTAGTCGGGTTCTGAGCCGCATCGACGACGAGCACCGCATGGCCGGGGAACCCTCCTTTGATGATCACGTCACCGATCTTTGGCGTGACTCCATCCGGTACCGACACGAGTTCCCGCGAAAGCGAATAGGTGCCCGCATAGACGAACACGTTTGTCATGTAGCGGCGGAAACCCGCATAGGTTTTGTCGGACTTGGCTGAGCGTCGCCATCGCTTGCCGTCCTCGCTAGGCCGATCGCCCGCCGCGAACCGGGTGTAGGAAACGCGTCCGCCGCCGGTGTAATTGAAAGCGATGCGATCTATTGCGCCGATGCTCCACAGCCATTCCGCGCGCAGGCGCATCACCGCGTCGGCACACTGCTGCAGATCCCGCTTGCCGACATCGATGTCGATGACCGCGGCATGAGCATCCTGGCGCGCCTTCTTCACTCCGGTGTAGAGCAACACGGATGCATTCGCCGGCTTCATGGGGAGTGAACGCAGCCATGCCGCGAAACTGCCCTCGCCCGCGGTCAAGCGATGGAAGCCTTGCGGCGGTGAGATGCGCTGGGCAAGCGTCTCGCCGCGTACGTCTAGCGTCGGCCATGGCGGAGAAACTTGTGTCTGCGCGGGTGTCGCATTGGCGGCGATCACAGTCATTGCAAGCGCCCCGAATGCCCCCGGACCGGCACACGCTGAAATGACACGCACGGCTACTGCACAAGCGCCGCTGCCCAGGCATGCTAGAGCACGTTTAGCCGAAGTGCGCAGCGGTTCAGAGTGAAAAACATGCTCGAAACAATTGAATGGATCGTGTGCGTGGTTCCATGAAACATGAACGCGATCTACGGCGTTGACGGGTGCGTCATGCGACAATTCCGTTTGCCGCATTCTGTGAGCCATGGCGATCATCTCGTTCCAGATTTCAGCACCGCCGTTTCACGCCTCTTTCCCGAAGCGGGCTGAAACCATCGCGCGGACAGTCGGTCATGGAATTGCATGATCGCGGCCACCGTTGGGCAGCTCAGAACGGCTTGCCCGATGGAAGTGGGGAGACGGCGAGGCGGAGGTAGAAACCGACAGAGTCGAAGCCCTTGACCTCACTACGACGCTTCATCAGAACCTCTCACCCTGACAACCCGGCCGAGTGTACCCCCCAACAAATTCCACCCGACAAATCCGATCGCCGCAAAAAGACAGAGCCCGGCGGGGTGCCTCAGCACCCCCCGGGCTTGCCGGATCGTTCCTTGGGCTATCCTATCGACGTATGGCCTCACCCATGCGCTCTGCCCGCTCGAACATCATGCCGGATTGGTGGTCTACGACGCCAGTGGTACGGGTGATCGTCACACCCAATGGGTCGCACCTACCATCACTGAACTGCAGCCCGCTCGCTGGGTGGCTGCGTCGAACATGTGCCCGCAGATTGGCCGGAGCCTTCGGGATTATTGCCGTTTTACGTCCTTTCAGCCTGTAACGACCTCCGTCGAGAATTACGCTCGTCCTGTAGTATGAAGCCACAGATCCTGTCGAATGAAAGCGCTCAAGCCAAGTATGGCACTAGTTCATTCGGGCCATGCACTGCGCATAACCATCTGCACAGGAGTTATGGTCCCAGACGACGTTCAGAAGCGTCGATGTTTTCAGCTTTTCAAATATTCGCCACCATTTTTGAAGATCGACTGAGATCTTGCTTTCAGGCGGCTTCTATCGACCCGGCGGAGACATTTTCTTAGACCTCCTTTCGAAGGAATTATGAAAGTGTGCGCCTCACCATGCGGCCTGTCAACGCCATTCGATGCTGCGGCGCATCTCCGCCAGCGGAGCGTTACCTGCCAAGCATGGTTAACGCCCTGTTGACGCTCTCAGGTTAGCCTTTGGAAAATGTTGGCAGTCGATGGACCAGGCGGATGCCGCAATACGGGCATGACGGCTGGCAGGTGGAACGGATGAGCAAGACGGCGGCAGGTTTTGTCGGTCTGGCGGCTGTAGCCGTCGCGGCACTGCTTGGATACGGCGGTGGCATCCCCGAGCTTGGCGCAATCGGGGCCAAGTCATCGTCGGCAACAGAATTCTTGGCTCCCACCGCTTCGGTACGGGATTGGAATCTGCATTGGCCATCTGTTGGTGTCGGTGTCGCCGCCGGCATTCTGCTGGCATTGTTTTGCCAGGTCTCCTGGTTCGAGCTGCCGCGCAACTTCGTGCGCTGGCTGATTGCGAACGAGCGCAACTTCTACCGCATCGGCGTCGCCGGCGTTTGCCTGGCGGTCCTTTTCTTCTACTGACGCGCATTCCGATCATGCTGTTTCCGACGTGCCGCCTGCGCGCGACGGTGAAAGCGTCCGCCATGCATGCCGGGGCCGCCGGCTGTCAGGGTGCGTTGGCGATAGTCGCGGCTGACCCCTTCAATTTTGTCCGACCCCGCGCCATATTGAGGAATGGCGTGCGAGGAGTTCGCGCGCAACGTTCCTATCCGTCGAGGGAGTCTCGGCATGACCTACGATTATCTGGCCTTCATAGGCCGCTTCCAGCCGTTCCATCTCGGACATCGTCACGTCATCAGTGCCGCGCTTGGCAAGGCGCGTCATGTGATCGTCCTCATCGGCTCGCCCAACGTCGCGCGATCCGTCAAGAACCCATTCACCTATGATGAGCGCGCGGCCATGTTGCGCGCCGTATTTCCCAGCGAGATTGCCGCTGGTCGACTCGTCGTCAGACCGGTCGACGATTATGCCTACAATGACACGGCCTGGGTAATGGCGGTGCAGAGAATGGTCACGCGGGCCGTTCTCGATCATGCCAACGGTGGTGGCACAACGCTGCACGGCGTGAATGATTTCAGGGTCGGCCTCGTTGGCTATGCGAAGGATGCTTCCAGCGGCTATCTGAAATCGTTTCCCGAGTGGGACCTCGCTGAGATTGAAGCTCCATACGGTACGTTCGCTGCCACCGATATACGTCGCGACTACTTCCGCCGCGCGCCCGTCCTGCCGCGCGATACATGCCCGCCCGAAGTCGTCGCACAATTGGAAGTCTTCCGTCTGACGCCCGAATTCGCCTGGCTTGTCGCTGAAGCCGAATGGGTGGCCGATTACAAGAGAAGCTGGGAAGCTGCACCTTATGCGCCGACCTTCGTCACCGTCGACTGCATCGTCGAGCAATCCGGCCACGTGCTGCTCGTTCGCCGTCGCGATGCACCCGGCAAAGGGCTGCTGGCATTGCCGGGCGGGTTCGTCGGCGCCGACGAGCGCTTGCGCGACGCGGCCATCCGAGAGTTGCGCGAGGAAACCAGCATCGCCGACCAGAAGGGGCCGATACCACCGGCAATGCTGGCCTCGTTCATCGACGACCGCGCGACCCGTGTCTTCGATGCTCCAGCCCGTTCCGAGCGCGGCCGTACGATTACGCATGCCTTCCTCGTGCGCTGCCCCGACCGCCGGAAGCTCTACAAGGTGAAAGGCGGCGACGATGCCGCGCATGCTGCGTGGTATCGCTTCGCGGATCTCGATCCGCGGGCGTTTTTCGAGGATCACTGGTTCATTCTCCAGTCGATGACTGGGATCTGAAGCGCGGCCCGGACGTTCAGTCCATGCTGCGTCTCGCCGGCATCCGGGGAGTCCGGATGTCACTCAACGGCAAGAGGAGTTCTCGCCATGACCGATACGAAACATGCAGCCAGCCGATTGCCCCGTGCCGTAGGCCTGCACAATCCGATCCTCAACACAGATAGCTACAAGCTCTCCCACTTCCTGCAGTATCCGCCTGGCACGCGAGCGGTGTCCGCATATGTTGAGGCGCGCCCGGGTGGCGATGCCGACCACGTCCTCTTCTTTGGCCTGCAGATGTTTCTGCTCGACTATCTTACGCGTCGCGTTGTCGCTGCGGATATCGACGAAGCAGAAGAGATTGCCACCGCGCATGGCCTTCCGTTCAATCGCGACGGCTGGCAGCGCATCCTCGATCGACACGGCGGTTATCTGCCCATCGAGATAGAGGCGCTTCCCGAAGGGATGGTGGTGCCGGCGGGCATACCGCTGCTCCAGGTGCGCACAACCGACCCGGAGCTGTTCTGGCTTGCGACCTACGTCGAAACCGCGCTGCTGCGCGCGATCTGGTATCCCTCGACCGTCGCGACGGTGTCATGGGGCGTCAAGCGGACCATCGCGGCAGCGCTCGACAAGAGCGCCGAGGCGGACGTCGCCGCCGCCGTCCTTCCCTCTCGCCTGCATGACTTCGGAGCGCGCGGCGCGTCGAGCTTCGAGCAGGCTGGCATTGGCGGACTGGGCCACCTCGTCAACTTCGCTGGCACCGACACGTTGACCGCGCTGCTTTATGCGCGCGCCTATTATGAGGAGCCGATGGCGGGCTACTCCATCCCAGCGGCCGAGCACTCCACGATGACGGCGTGGGGAGAGGCGGGCGAAGAAGATGCCTTCCGCAACATGATCCGCCGCTTCGGCGAACCAGGCAGGTTCGTCGCCGTCGTCTCCGACAGCTACGACATTTATCGCGCTGTACGGGAAATGTGGGGTGAGAAGCTGAAGGACGAGGTGCGGAAAATGGGCGGCACATTGGTCGTGCGGCCCGACAGCGGTGATCCGACGGTCGTACCCATCGATGTCGTCGAGATGCTGGGCCAGTCGTATGGCTTCACGGTGAACGCCAAGGGCTACAAGGTGCTCGATCCCGCGGTGCGCGTCATCCAGGGCGATGGCGTCAATCCGCACACGATCGCCGTGATCCTGGAGCGCTTGCTCGCCAAGGGCTGGTCGGCCGAAAACATCGCTTTCGGCATGGGCGCTGCGCTCTTGCAGAAGGTCAATCGCGACACCTTGCGGTTTGCGATGAAGGCCAACGCCCGCCAGGATTCTTCAGGCCATTGGCACGATCTCGCCAAGGATCCTAAGACCGACCCGGGCAAGGCCTCGAAAGCTGGGCGCCTTGCAGTGTTCCATCGGGATGGCCGCTACGGATGGTGCCGGCTCGACGACCTTGGCGACGGCGAAAACCTCCTGGTGCCTGTGTGGCGAGACGGCGACTTGTTGCGCCGGACGACACTGGCCGAGGTGCGCTCTCGCGCCGGCGATGTATCCTATCTATGAAACGCGTGTCGGCTGGCGGTTTGTGCCGTGGTCGTGGGGCAGGTCACTGAAAGCCGTGTAAGGGCAAGCGGCAAGGAAGGCGCCATTGCAGGCGCCTTCCGATTCTTTCAACGCATCCACACTTGCACGGTTTAGCCTGCGGCCTGAGCCGCCAGCTGGTGGTGACGCCGCAACAGCGGCTTCAGCACCAACACCGCGCAAAGAGCAGCCGTGATGTCCATTGCTGCCACCGTGTAAAACACAGTCGACCAGGTGCCCGTTGCCTCCATCAGCAGGTTGCCGACCGGAACGAGCAGCGCGGCGATGCCCTTGGCGCAGTAGAGAACCCCGTAGATCATGCCGATGTGCTTGGTTCCGAAGGCGTCGGCCGACGTGGCGCTGAAGAGGCTGTAGACCTCGCCCCACGCCAGGAAGACGATGCCGCTGAGGATGATGAATGCCCACGGGTTGTGTCCAAACGTGGCGAGCGCCACGATGCCAAGTCCCTCGAGCATGAAGGCGACGAACATCGTGTTCTCACGGCCGATGTGGTCGGAAACCCATCCGAACATCGGACGCGAAATTCCATTCATGATGCGATCGAGCATCAATGCGAAAGGTAGGGCGGCAATCACGATGAAGCCGAGATTGACCGGGTGTTCCTTGACGCCGAGATCCTTCGCGACGACGCCGAGCTGTGCCACCGCCATCAAACCGCCTGTGACGGTCAGAATGAACATGATGAACAACAGATAGAAGACTGGCGTACCCATGGCCTCTTTGAGGGTATAATCCTTGCGGCTCTGAGCAATCTTCGACGAAGTCGCTGTGACTTCGCCTTTGGCAGGAGAGCGAAGGAAGGCAGATGCCAGCATGATCGCCGCGCCCTGAACGATGCCGAACCAGAAAAATGCCTGGGTGTATCCGCCGCTGGAGATCATGTTTGCGATGGGCAGGATGGTAAGCGCAGAGCCTGCGCCATAGCCGCCCGCAGTGAGGCCGACGGCGAGGCCGCGGCGGTCGGGGAACCATTTGATCGCGTTGTTGACGCAGGTCGCGTAGACGCATCCCACGCCGATGCCTCCGGCCACAGCGCCGATGTAGAAATTCGAAAGCGTCGTCGCGTAGCTGTCGATCACCCACGACAAGCCGACGAAAAAGCCGCCGATGAAAACCATCAGTCGCGGACCGAATCTATCGATGAAATAGCCCTCGATTGGTGCCATCCATGTTTGTACGATCACGAAGATCGTAAAGGTGGCTTGGATCGCGGCGCGTTCCCATCCAAACGTCTTTTGTATTTCAGGAACGAAGAGTGTCCAGGCATACTGAATGTTCGCGGCGGCCACCATGCAGATGACGCCCACCACGATTTGAATCCAGCGAGATTTCAGTCCGCTCCCTGCTTGCGCTTGGGGAGCCATAGCCGCCCCATGGGGCGGTTGGCTAGCGATGGTCATGCAGCCTCCGAGTAGGGGTTTCCACCGTTGGTATTATCTATTATTTTCCGTGAGTTAGGTGTGATTTCGAAACCGGTTCGCGATCTCCACCTGCAGGTATACCATATGCCAAACGCTGTTGCGTGTCACGATGCTGTCGTCAAGCGATCAGCTTGCTGACCCCGAAAAGTGGCTTTATCGCGCTGGAATCGTTTGCGAATAAATTTTTTTGTCTGAAGGGCAAAACACAGCGGTCGAGCCGGTTCAGATTGGCCGTCCTTGGCAGGGTTCGCATGGCAATTCTATCGAGATTCTCGGCGAGCGGTATTTGGACTTCAGAATGTAGCGATATAAAATATTGAGGAGATGCTGGACGATGCAAATTCATATCGGCACAAAGGTTCACATCAAAAATTTTTGGATGAAAACAGTTTCAGATAAAAAGCGGGCCCGGGAACGTTGTGCTCCCAGGCCCGTTTTTCGTTCGGCGATCCGAGTTGGACTTAGACCGAGTAGTACATGTCGTACTCGACCGGATGCGGCGTCATCTCGTAGCGCATGTTCTCTTCCATACGCAGTTCGATGTAGGCGTCGATCGTGTCGTCGCTGAAGACGCCGCCCATCTTGAGGAAGCCGCGATCCTCGTCGAGGGACTTGAGTGCCTCGCGCAGAGAACCTGCGACTGTCGGGATCTGGGCAAGTTCCGCCGGCGGCAGGTCGTAGAGGTTCTTGTCCATCGCCGGGCCTGGATCGATCTTGTTGGTGATACCGTCGAGACCGGCCATCAGCATCGCAGCGAACGCGAGATAAGGATTCGCACCCGGATCGGGGAAGCGAACCTCGATGCGCTTCGCCTTGGGCGAAGTGACATGCGGAATGCGGCACGAAGCTGAGCGGTTGCGCGCCGAATAGGCAAGCAGCACAGGGGCTTCGTAGCCCGGCACCAGTCGCTTGTAGGAGTTCGTCAGCGGGTTTGTGAAGGCGTTGATGGCCTTGGCATGCTTGAGAATGCCGCCGATGTAGTAGAGGCACATCTCCGAGAGATCGGCATATTTGTTGCCCGCGAACATCGGCGTGTCGCCCTTCCAGATCGACTGGTGGACGTGCATGCCCGAGCCGTTGTCACCGAAGATCGGCTTCGGCATGAACGTCGCCGTCTTGCCGTAGGCCTGCGCGACGTTGTGCACGACATATTTGTAGATCTGCATGCCGTCGGCCATCTGGATCATCGGGCCGAACTTGACGCCGAGCTCGTGCTGGGCGGATGCCACCTCGTGGTGGTGCTTCTCGACGACCACGCCCATCTCCGACATCACCGAGAGCATCTCCGAGCGGATGTCCTGGCAGCTGTCGATTGGCGGCACCGGGAAGTAGCCGCCCTTGACGCGCGGACGGTGGCCGAGGTTGCCCATCTCGTAGGCCGTGTCGGAATTGGCGGGCAGCTCTGTGCTGTCGACCTTGAAGCCGACGTTGTACATATCGCTGGAGAATCGAACATCATCGAAGATGAAGAATTCGGCCTCAGGCCCGAAGAACACCTTGTCGCCAATTCCGAGCGAAGCCATGTAGGCCTCTGCCTTCTTGGCAATCGAACGCGGGTCACGCTCGTACATTTCGCCGGTGGATGGCTCCAGCACGTCGCAGAAGATTGCCATCGTCGTCTGCGCGAAGAAGGGGTCGATATGAGCCGACGCCGGATCGGGCATCAGCAGCATGTCCGAAGCCTCGATCGACTTCCATCCTGCAATCGACGAGCCGTCGAACGCGTAGCCGTCGGTGAACAAAGCCTCGTCGACGCACGAGACGTCGGCGGTAACGTGCTGCATCTTGCCCTTGGTGTCGGTGAAGCGGAGATCGACGAACTTGACGTCCTTCTCCTTGAGCGTGGCCACGACATCGCTTGCGGTCTTCATGAGAACTCCCCTGTTGCGAGCGCTTGAGTTTTTGGGTTGGCTTTGCCGGCTCTTGCATGCGGGCCGGCGTTTTCACTGCGTTGGTGTATCGTCTGACCGGGCAGCCTCAGATCGCATCGCTGCCGGTCTCGCCGGTTCGGATGCGGATTGCCTCCTCGACGGACGAGATGAAGATCTTGCCGTCCCCGATGCGCCCGGTCTTGGCTGCGTTCTGGATCGTTTCCACGGCTTTGTCGACCATCTCGTCGCTGAGCACCACCTCGACCTTCACCTTCGGCAGGAAATCGACCACGTACTCCGCGCCTCTGTACAGCTCGGTGTGGCCCTTCTGCCGTCCAAACCCTTTTGCCTCGATCACGGTAATTCCCTGCAGACCAATCTCCTGCAGTGCCTCCTTCACCTCGTCGAGCTTGAAGGGCTTGATGATGGCCTCGATCTTTTTCATGGATCCCTTATGCCTCCCGGGTCTTCCGGATTGTCACGTTGCCGCGCCGGACGGCGCACTCAAAAGCATGCCCTATGCCAGTTTGTAAACGAAAACATAATCCCTTGCCTATCAACGTGTTGGTTCAAAGTTGGAAAAATGTGATGCCAGATTGCGCAGTCAATCCGCACATTTTTCAGGCAAAGCGCCGTGCATTCAGGCAAAGATCCCGCGCACGAAGCATGATCGAGATCAAGCGCTTCACGGCGATCATCCTCCCAAGTTCACGATGAGCGGGCGGAACCATCGCCAAGCCGCATGCGACGTGACCCGTGTCCGCGCTATGCTCCGAGCCGCAGGTCGCCAGGAACAGCCCCTGCGAGATTCGACCCGGAATGACCGAGAGCCGCGCATGACCGAGCTGCTGACGACCGAGGAAATGGGCCGCGCCGACCGGCGAGCTGTAGACCTGGGCATACCCTCGCTGACGCTGATGGAAAATGCAGGTAGGGCCGTCGCCGACGCGGCTTGGGCGCATTTGCAAGCCGGCGAAAGGGTGGCGGTGCTCTGCGGGCCGGGCAACAACGGTGGCGATGGCTTCGTCGCTGCGCGCCTCCTCGCCGAGCGAGGTTGCGACGTGAAGGTGGCACTGCTCGGAGAGATGAGCGCTCTGAAGGGTGATGCGGCCGAGATGGCGGGCCGCTGGAAGGGGCGGGTGGTGCCCTTGCAGGAGAGCGCTGCATCGGACGCGAAAGTGATCGTGGATGCCATATTTGGGGCAGGGCTGAGCCGCGATATCGGCGTGGAGCTGGAACCCGTCCTCAAGTCCATCAATGACCGACCCTTCGGTCAGAAGCTGATATCTGTTGATGTGCCGAGCGGGCTCGACGGCAATACCGGCCAGGTGCGAGGCAGGGCGGTGCGCGCCGACGAGACCGTCACCTTCATGTGTATGAAGCCCGGTCACGTTCTGTTGCCTGGACGCAGCTTGTGCGGACACATCACCATCGCCGACATCGGCATTCCAGCGGACGTCCTTTTGGATGTGGGCTCAAGAGCTTCGGTCGCGGACGGCGGTGCCTCGAAGGAGATCGCCGGATGGTTCCCGTGGCGCGAACCATGCGCCCACAAGTATGCGCATGGCCATGCCGTCGTCGTATCCGGTCCCGCGTTTCAGACGGGTGCAGCCCGGCTGGCGGCCCGTGGTGCGCTCCGCATCGGTGCCGGACTTGTCACCGTAGCATCGCCGCCTTCCGCATTGCCGGAAAATGCCGCACATCTGACGGCCGTCATGCTGAAGCCGTGTCCCAACCGACGGGCACTCTCCGAGATTCTCGCCGACACGCGCAAGAATGCTGTGCTGATCGGCCCTGGAGCAGGCGCCGGACCAGAAACGGCTGAACTCGTGCTGGCTGCCCTTGCCTCAGGCGCCGCCGTTGTCCTCGATGCCGATGCGATCACCTCGTTTGCAGTCAATTCCGGTAACAAGGACGGCGTCGCTTTCGGGTTCACGTCCAAGGTGGAGCGGGAGTCAAACTCGCCGCAAGCACTATTCGAAGCTGTCCGCTCAAAGCCTGAACGCCCCGTCGTGCTCACACCGCATGACGGCGAATTCAAGCGGCTGTTTCCAGATCTTGCCGATAAGCCCTCGAAGCTCGAGCGCGCGCGCGAAGCAGCCAGGCAAACTGGTGCTGCCGTCATCCTGAAAGGCGCCGATACGGTGGTAGCATTCCCCGATGGCAGAGCGGTCGTGAACGCCAATGCGCCGCCTTGGCTTGCCACCGCCGGTACTGGGGACGTGCTGGCGGGTTTCGTGACCGGGCTTTTGGCGCAGGCTGTACCGGCATTCGAGGCGGCCGCCACGGCGGTCTGGTTGCACGGCGAATGCGCCAATGTCTTGGGGCCGGGCCTCATCTCCGAGGATCTGGCCGAGGTGCTGCCCGGCGTGCTGGCGACGCTTCTGAACTCTATGAGTGAAACGAACGCGGCCCACACGACGCCTTACATGCTGCCGAGGTAGGACTTGGCTTCCTCGCCGGGATTGGGCAGGCCGGCAACGCGCCAAGCAACGAGACAATAGCCAAACAGCTCATTGACCGCGCTCCGGTCGATGCCGGCCTGATGGCAGACATTGCGGATCGAAGAGATTGTCGCCATCCGCTCAAATTCATTGCGAAGCGCGCGGATCACCGCCCAATGGCGCGCGCTGAGGTCCGCGATGCCTTCCTCGCGCGCAAGCTCCTGCGCCAGCTCTTCGGTCCAGAAGGAGAAATCGCTGATCAGGCCATCGTCGTCGAGCAGGGTCGGCTCGTCTCGTTTCACGGCCAGAGCTGTCATGGCGGCAATCCTTTCGAACGGGGGAGATGAGGCGTCATCGCGCCGGAGCATCCTACCGCAATTAGAAATATATTTCCTGCAGCATGTAGAGTCACAAAAAAATAAGAAAAATAACCTACTGAACACGAAATATCGTAACGATTTTACTCATTCTCGTCGTTGTGCCGAACGTTTTAGCTCGTCATCGGCCTTCAGGAAGGCGTCGATCTCGGGCGTAAGCGGCGGGCTTTGCCCAATGACACCCACTTCGCTCATCAAGCGCTCAATCGGCACGAAGCGACGCTGCGCCCGATCGTATAGGCCCCCCTTGAAAAGGGCGTGCGCCGCTATCTGCCCAGCCTTCGGTCCGCCCTTGAAGATGAATTGTTGCTCCATCACAACGCTCTTCGAATCCCACGCAACGATCCGCGTGGCAATTTCGAAGCCCTGAAAAGCCCGCAATTCGCGCCTGAATCGGATCTTGATGGCGCTTGCCACCGGCGTCCACCTGTGACGCAGTACCGCGCGCCATAATCCGCTGCGCACCATGATATCGAGGCGCCCAAGATCCATGAGCGTGAGATAGCGGCCGTTGTTGAGATGGGCCGACGTGTCAAGATCGGTCGGCCAGACTCGGAAAGCGAGCCGTGAAACGCCCTCAGGCGCCACGATCGGGGGAAGTCGCCAGACGGTCAGCACGTACCAGAGCAGACGCAGCCATAGGTTCATCGGTATGCTCCTCGCAGGCTGGCGGAAACGATCGAGCAGATCCAATCCCAACTTGACGTTAGCGTCAATCTGTAGATCCGAAATGCCCGAACTCGTGTTCGAGACCGGGAACGCGGGGTTCGCGGCGGCGCCATATTCCCCTACTATCGAGACAATGATTCAGTCTGGGTGCCGCGAGCAGCATCTGCAGGTCGGGAGTGCGGGCAAAACGCAGGCACAATCGGTTTCTGCAACCGCCCGCCGTTCGACCGAGAGGAAGCGACGAGTGCCCAATCGAGCTCACGTAGCGCAAGCGTGCCTCCACGACGGGGCGCGCGCAATTCGAGGCGGCAGCCAAACGAGCGCGGCCATACTCGCACTCGCGCTCGCAATGACGTCGTCTGCAGGGCTCGCGCAAGCGGCGGCAAATTCCGCTTCGCCCGAGACCGCGCGCCAGGGCGGGGCCGCCCTCGTCCGCGGCGATACTGGTCAGGCCATCACCCACTACACGACAGCGCTTGCCGACACGTCGCTTCCCAACGACCGCCGCGCCATGGTCCTCAATGATCGAGCGGTCGCCTACGCCCGCGTCGGCAAGACGAAGGAGGCCTTCGACGACTTCAACGCGGCCGTGCAGCTTTTTCCCGAGTACGCGGCTCTCTACAACAATCGAGGCAATCTTCTGCTCGCCTTGGGTCTCGTGAAGGAAGCGCTGAAGGATTTCGACCGCGCCATTGTTCTCGCGCCGGGTTATGCCGCCGCCTACAACAATCGCGCCGGTGCACGCATGCGTGCGGGCGAGGCTGAAGGTGCCATCCGCGACTACACACATTCAATTCGCCTCCTGCCCTCGAGTGCCGCGCCGCTGTCGGGTCGCGGCCTCGCACATCTGCAACTTGGCCGCCCGCATGCGGCAATTCGCGACTTCTCCCGAGCTGTCAGTTCAGACGCCAGTTTTGCGGCCGGCTATGGCAATCGCGCGGAGGCGAAAATCGCAGTCGGACATTTTGAAGAGGCGATCGAGGACCTGTCGCGCGCGGTAGCCTTCGATATCAAGAATGCAGACATGTACCGGACAAGGGGCCGCGCATACCTGGTGACCGGCGATGCCGACGCCGCCATCAAGGATCTATCCCGTGCCATCGAGCTGAAGCCCAATGATCCGGCGCTCTATGCAGAGCGCGGGCTGGCACACGGTCGCGCGGGGAACTTCGAGGATTCGCTGACGGATCTCGGCTACGCCATCGAACGTGATCCGCGCTCCGCCGTTGCTTTCGCCTATCGCGGCTATGTCTTCAAAGAGCAGGGGCAGGCCGATGTCGGCATGAAGGATATTGCGCGCGCGTCGAAGCTCGCTCCTGACAGTCCCGACGTGCTTTGGGCAAAGGCGGAAGTTGAGGAAGCACTGGGTCAGCGCGATCAGGCCATCATTGATTTGAAACGCGCGCTCTATCTGGAGCCGGGCATGAAGCTTGCCGCCGATACGCTTGAGCGCATAGATGACGCCTCCAGCGTGACCGAGGAGGTGCCTGTGCCAGGGCTCGGACGTGACGATTGGGAGGTGGTCGCCCGCGGCAAGCGCTTCTTCGCGGTCAATCCCAACTACCGGCGCCTGTCTGTGCCCCTCGAAATGGCCGGTGAGGGAAGCCCGAAGCTGATCTCATGGGAAACCCGTCCTGCACCATTGAAGCATATCGGCGTTCTGACTTTCTCCGGCGGCACCGTCAAAAGCGAGAACGGCGACGAGGAGACTGAGTTCGCCGCCATCCTGAATACCTCGACCAATACCGTCGTCGCCATCGAACCGCATCGACAGGGCAGCAAGGTTTCCACCTGGACGTGGGGTGACGACAAGGTCACGGTTGCCGCTGTCGACGGTGTCACCGATGAATTCCAGCTCGAATCTCGGCGCCAGCCGGTTGCGAGCAGCGCTCAGCGACGCCGCTACAGCGAAACCTCGGAGGATCCCTGGGCCGACCCATGGGCCGACTCCAGGCAGCGCAGCCGCCGCTCCGCACGTCCAGCGCGCCGCAAGCCCAAGACCCTGTTCGATCTGCTTTTCAATTGAATTGAGGGTTGTGAAGCGGCGTCCCGCACGAACGTTGAAAGACGCTTTACTGGACCGCGTGCTGGGGCGTCGCCCGTGCATACCGCAACTGCGTACCCTGTTTGGTCTGCCAGCGCGGCCAGGGGGGCGGCAAGCGTCACGCTCACGACATCCAAGACCGGATCGGAATGCCGCCAGGAAAGGGCTCGATGTCCAAGTCCGCATCACAGAGGGCAAGCAGCGCCGCTGTCATCATTTGGTTTCGCAACGACCTGAGGCTTGCCGACCATGCGGCGATGCGCGCCGCGTGCGCGACCGGCCAGGCTGTCGTTCCTGTCTTCATTCTTGATCATGAGGCCGCCGGCGCATGGCGGCTGGGAGGTGCCAGCCGTTGGTGGCTGCATGAAAGCCTGTGCGCCCTTGGCAAATGCCTGGAGGAACGAGGCAGCCGCCTCATACTGCTGAGCGGATCTGCTGCGGAACGGCTTGTGGCGATCGCGAAGGAGACGGGCGCGGATGCTGTTTACTGCACGCGCCGCTACGAACCGTGGGCAATCGCGCAGGAGCAGGCGTGTCGCGCCCGCCTGGAAAAAGAAAACATCGCGCTGAAGCGCTTTGGCGGCGCCCTGCTGGTCGAGCCCGAAGCGATCGCGACGAAGTCCGGCGAGCCATACAAGGTCTACACGCCCTTCTGGCGTGCGCTCTCCGCGAGCTTCGCCGCGGCACGTCCCGAGAAGGCCCCCGACGCGATTGTTGCACCGTCCAATTGGCCCAAATCGGAGACGTTGCCCGATTGGGCGTTGCAGCCGACGCGCCCCAACTGGGCCAAGGAGTTTCCCGAGTCCTGGAGACCCGGCGAGGCAGGAGCTCTCGAACGCCTGTCGGCATTCCTCGATGAAGCGGCAGGCGACTATGACGTGTCCCGCAACCGGCCTGACCTGCAGGGCACCTCGCGACTGTCGCCACATCTGGCACATGGTGAAATCTCGCCGCGTCTCATCTGGTACCGCGTGAAAACCATTCAAGCTGAACGCATCAATGGCGGCGCCGGCTTGGAGACATTTCTCAAGGAACTGGTCTGGCGCGAATTCTCATATCACCTGCTGTTTCACTTTCCGCAATTTCCCGAGAAGCCCTTCCGCGAAGAGTTCGCCGGCTTCCCCTGGCGCACGGACGACGAGGGGCTCAAGGCCTGGTGGCACGGCATGACCGGCTATCCAATCGTCGATGCGGGAATGCGCGAACTGTGGAGTACCGGGTGGATGCACAATCGGGTGCGCATGATCGTTGCGTCCTTTCTCGTCAAGGATCTGTTGATCCCTTGGCAGGCGGGCGAGCGGTGGTTCTGGGATACGCTTGTCGACGCCGATCTCGCGAACAATTCCGCCAGCTGGCAGTGGGTAGCCGGCTCGGGAGCCGACGCAGCGCCTTATTTTCGCATTTTCAACCCCGTCACACAGGGCGAGAAGTTCGATCCGCACGGCTGCTATGTGCGACGCTGGGTGCCTGAAATCGCCGGCTTGCCTGACAAGCTGCTGCACCGACCCTCCGATGCCGGCAACGAGGTCTTGCGCAAGGCTGGTGTGCGCTTGGGTAAGACTTATCCCAGAGCCATCGTCGATCATGCACAAGCCCGGAAAATTGCGCTCCAGGGCTATGACACCATCAAGCGTTGAGGCAATTGCGGCACTCCAACAAACGTGAAAAGATTGCTGTGAAGCGGGTGCGGCGCTGTGCCCGCAGTCCCATTGTGAGACGTGTGCTAACGCTCGAAAACCCAAGCGACTAAACAAATCGCATATGAATCTGGTGTAGATCATGTGTGCCCGCGTTCGGGTGGGGCACGTGGTGAGTTTGGAGTGGAGTTGATGAGGTTTTGGACTGGTGCCGCAGCCGCGTTTTTGGCCGTGGCGGCGTGCACTGCGAGTACCGTCGTCGAAGCGGGTACGTTGAAGGTCAGTGTCGATTTGACCAGGCAGCGCATGTCCGTTCGGGAGAACGGCGAGACGATCTACACGTGGCCTGTCTCGTCGGGTCGCGCGGGGTATCGCACCATCACGGGCACGTTCAAGCCCCAGTGGATGACCCGCATGCACTATTCGCGCAAATACGACAACTCGCCGATGCCCAATGCAATATTCTTCCATGGCGGTTTTGCCATACACGGCACCTACGCCACGGGCCGGCTTGGCAGCCCGGCATCTCACGGTTGCGTGCGCCTCGCGCCGAGCAACGCCAAGACGCTCTATAATCTGGTCTCCAAGCATGGCCGCGCCCAGACGACCATCTCGGTCTATGGTACCGCCCGTGATCGCGCACCCGTTGCAACCGCGTCGAAGACCAGGAGGACTTATGCGAACGAGGGATCCTCGCGCGTGACAGGCTACGGTTCCTCCGCCGCCGGCTCAGCACGGCCGAAAATCATTTATCGCAACGGCAGGGCATACATTTATGTTGGGAAGGAAGCCGCGCGCCGATACTACTCAAAGAAGAATTACTCGGGCAGCTTCAACAATTACTGAAGTCAAGGGGGGTCGCGTCACGCTTGCTTGGAGCCCATGCATGTTTAGCTGAAGCGCGCACGTTCTCAGAACGGATTCCACATCGCATGCGGCGTGAAGCGCACGTAGCCGATGTTGGCTCCCAGGCGCAGTCCGACACCCGTGCGAATGGGAGCCATCAGCACGGGTCCCCCCTTCAGCAGCGTTAGTCCGACACCACCCAGGACGTAGGCCGAGCCGTCGATTCCGCCATAACGGCGGAACAGATCCTGTTCGCTTTTCAGCCGATAGATGAGGAACAAGGTACGCGAGCCTTCGGCGCCGAAGTCATAGCCGAGCGATGGTCCATGCCAATAAACCAGCCGCTCACCGCCAGCGCGCATGTAGAGTGTGCCTTTGCCGTAGCGCGCCCCTGCCAGGAAAGCCCCGCCACCTTCACTGCCCAGCACGTAGGCGCTCGGCCGCCCGTAGTTCGAAAAAGCGTACTCGATGACGCTGCCGAGGTTGGTCGAAATCGTTCCGAAGAAGCCGCGTGTCGCTGCCTTGATCTCGTCGAGCGTGTAGCCGGCCTCGCCTTCGGGAAGTGGCGCGGGAAGTGCCCCTTGCTGTATCTGCTGACCGTCGGCATCCGGCGCCGCTGCCTGACCCTCTGCGCCTGGTGGCGCGCGCGACGTGGCTGCCTCCCACGAACCCGGCGCCGCCGGACGCGGCGCAGCGGTGTGCGGCTGCTTGGGCTGTTGCTCTTGTTTCGTGTGCTGCTTCGGCTTCGGCTTTGCATCGCCAGCCGGTTGGTCGTGACCCGACGCGACTTCGGCCTCACGCATGGCTGCAGCAAGACCGGCTTGCGTCAGCTCCGCCTTCACTTTCATCGTCGCCAGAAGTTCGCGACCCGCATCTTCCAAAACCGGTAGCTTGGAGCAGTCGAGAGATTTCTCGTTCACCTCGCCCAGCATGTCGATCTTCGACAGTAGCTCGTTGGCCTTCTCGTCGAGTTCTGCGATGCGCGGCGTGTGCAAGAATTGGATTGCCCTATCCTCAAGTTCCTTGTCGCTCCAGCCGCGCTTTTGCTGAAGTTTCTTCACCGCGGCCGTCACCTTGGGGCCGTTTTCCGCGTTGAACTCGCGCAAGGCAGCCCCGGCCCGATCGACAGCGCGTGCGAAATCGTCCGGCGAGCATGATTGAGCGGCGACGGGCAACGCACCAATGCATGGCGCAAGAGAAAGCAGCACGAGCCGCATGATTCCGGCAGCGCCGCCGCTGGTCAGGCGGCGAGCCGCACGCTGCTTGGGAAACTGCATGAACATGACGTGGTGTTCCTCGCAAATCGGTGTCGGCAGCTTTCCAGCGCCACCAGGGCCTGTGTCGTAACCGTTTCGGGTCCGCACCTTGACCTGCAACGTTGGCTGCACGGTGTTCGTGGCTCAGCAGATGGGCACGGTCATTGATGGGTGGACGCCCCAGGCGGCGACACGGTTCCATGACGGATCGGCGGATATCGCGTCCAATGTTTTTATGCAAGGTGCCGCGGTGGTCTGCGGTGCCGCGGACCGCCGCCAGGCCGAACCGTCTCCAACATTCATGGTGGTCGGGCAAAAAAAAACACTCCTGTAACGCCCGGAACAGCGACACCGAGGGGGAAGACCTATCGTCAGGGTCATCAGATGAACGGCCAACACGGCCAGGACGTGAACCCGACAGGACACCCCAAGGAGGACACCATGACCACGAACAAGCTCATCAAGTCGATCTCCGCTACCGCTCTGATGCTCGGCGTCGCCGCCTCAACGCTGCTGGTTTCCGGAGAGGCCGAAGCGGGTCGTGGCGGCAGGCAATATTTCGTACAGCAGTACGACCTGGACCGCCCGCTGCACGGCTATGAGGGCCGCGCTTGGCCGGGGTATTACTGCTCATACAAGCGCTTCCCGAAGCGCGAGTGCAAGTGGAACGGTGAGACCGAAAAGTGCAAGGTCGTCGGCTGGACGCTGGAGCAGTCCTGCCAGTAATCCTCGCTAACATATGTGAAAAACATCAATACCGACGCGGCCCCGGGTATCAGTCCCGGGGCTTCGTCGCATCATGACGGGCGCGGCGCAACCGAGCCGCTCCCCGCGACACAGGCGCAGCTCAGTCCCGCGCGTTTCAGCGGCGTTCCCTGTCGCGTTGCCAGTAGACGAACGCCACCGTCACCATCGCCGTCAGGGCGATCGTACCCAGGATGTCGGAGCGGCGAATGAAGGCATACCAAGCATCAAAGCCCTGCGTGAAACCGCTGCGTGCAGTCAGAACATTGTTCAACATCAGGATGACAAACGCGGCGAACGCTGTCAGCGCCGAGGAGATCACCATCTGCATCAAGCGCTTGGTCAGGCGCGTAACGGAAAAGGTGCTACTCCCGAACGCAAGTTGGGTCCGGTCGGACATGATGCGAGCCTCCAGCTTTCTCGAAGCGATTCCTGACCCTAGCCGATTCCCGGTGGCGAGACGAAGGCGTCGAGCATCCTGCGTGCACCCGGTGCTGCATCGAGGTCGCATCGAGTAACTGCCGCTCGTCCGAGGGCGAAGCGCCGGGTGAACGCTGCCGTCCTGTGTTCCTGGCGATACGTGCGATGCTGCAACGCTTCTGGAAAATCACAAGTGTTCAGGGGGTTACAGCGCCAGATTAGCTGAAGGGTCGGGTTGGAAACCGAATTCGGGTTGTCTATAGTGCCCACGAATGGCTCGCAATTGATGCACAGATTGCGGGCGTTGAACGCTCGAGCAGGGGAGCGCGGGGTCGAGCTGGTATACCTCGGGTGGCGGCATCGTGCATCGGCGAGCGCGAGTTCTTTTGTCTGCATTGGAGTATCTCGAAGCGGCCACTAACACCGTTGCGGGAAGTTCCGGTACGGCGGAGCAATTCACCTAAGCGCAAGCCAAGAGGGTGCGCGCCGCTCGCGTTTTTGGATGGTGTAGTGGTGCTGGTGCGGCAGTTTCCACTGTGCAGGAGCGCTATGCGTTCAGCCGCGTTGCCGGTGAACTGTTCTGCTGGACACGGGCGGAATGGATCCTCGGGTACAAGTGCGGTCTTGGGTGGGTACAGTGCGCAACCTGGCAGTGACGCTGACGATGTCGTTGCGGTTGGCGTGACGTGCGGGAATGTGTCGATGACGGTGATGACGCCGCGTAAGGCCGACGGGTACGATCTGTGGGGAGCAAGAGCAGTATGAGGTGTAATCCGTGGCGCTGGCTGTGGGGGCTCATCCCGGTCGCGATTCTGACGTTTCTGACGGTGCAGTGGGAGCATGATCGCATCGAGAACGATCTGCGCCAGCGCTCCGAGACTGCGCTCCAGGCGGCGGGCCAGCAATGGGCGGTGACCGCGTTCGATGGCCGGGACGGTCTCATCACTGGACAGGCGACCTCCGACGAGGGTCCGCAACGCGCACTCGCGGTGGTTCGCGACGTGTGGGGTGTACGCATCTCGGATCAACGCACACGCCTGTTGCAGAAGATCGAGCCGTATACATGGTCGGCGGGCCTTCGCGGCGACCGATTGAAACTGATGGGCTACGTCCCTGCCGACGAAGTGCGCACCACGATTATAGGTCTGGCCAAGGCCGCCTTCCCCAATCTCACGATAGATGATCGATTAGAACTTGCGCGTGGCGTGCCTGATCAAAACGTCTGGCTGGGCGGCATCGGCTTCGGCATGAAGCAGTTGGCCTCGCTCCGCAGCGGCACAGTGAGCCTCAGCGATACGGGCCTTCGCATCGAGGGAGAGGCAGAAGACGTTCCGCACTACAAGGGCGTCAAGAGCGCTCTCAAGACGAAGCTTCCCTCGGGCATTACTCTGATCGCAGAGAAAGTGACGCCACCCGCCATGTCTCCCTTCGTCTGGACGGCGAAGCGCCAGGGAAATCAGATTCAACTCGGCGGCTACGTGTCCGACGAAGCGCTGCGCGAGCAGATCTTCGCCCACGCCAAGAAGACATTCCCCCGTCACGCCATCGTTGATCGCATGGAGACCGCGGCCGGTGCGCCAGACAAGCTTGCCGCAGTCGCAAGAGCGGCGCTCGACCAGTTGGCGCGCCTCGAGAATGGCGTCGTCGAACTCGCCGATCGGAAATTGCGTATCGCTGGCCAAGCACCCGATCAGGCGAGCGCCAGCGCGGCAGCTGGCGGATTGCGCGCTGCAGCGGAGGGTTTTCAGGTCTCCGACGCGATCACCTTTCCGAAGCCGGCGCCAGCCCCTGTCACTCCTTACGTCTTGAAGATCGACTACACGGGAAGCAAGGTTACCGTAGCAGGATATGTCCCGAGCGACGAGGCGCGAACGGAGCTGCTTGCAGCCGCACGAAAGCGCTTTCCCGCCGTCGACATCCGCGATGAGTTGCAATTGGCGTCTGGAGAACCCTCGCTCTGGCTCAGCTGCGTCAATGCCGGGTTGTCGAAACTGGGCGATCTCGACAAGGGCGCATTCACGATAACCGATACGAAATTGATGCTTGTCGGCAGCACGCGTAGCGAAACCGTGGCCGGCAACATCGCCGGCGAGCTGCGGACCGCCGCCAACCGCGCTTGCGAGACGTCCGTCGACGTTACCTACGACGCGCCGCCAGAGCCCAACTTGACCTGGCGCGCGTCACATGACGGCGGTCAGGGTGTCGTCATTGAGGGCGATGTTTTGGATGCCCGCACCCGCGCCGCGCTCGTGCAGGCGGCGACGCGCTATTTTCCGGATGCGCAGATCCAGGATCGAATGACGATCAGGAATGCCGTCTCGACGAAGTGGGCAGTGGCGGCCGAGCTCGGCTTGAAGCTCATTGCCATGTTGCGCCAGGGCGAAGCGGTATTGTCGGCTCAAGACCTGCTGATCCGCGGCGAGGCGAAGGATACGGCCGTGCAGACAGGAGTGCGCGACCAGCTCTCCCGCGGGATCCCCAAGGGCTATACGGCGCGGGATGCGGTCGAGGTACGCTCCGACGCCATGATATGGGCGGAACAGGAGGCCAAACGCAAGGTCGCCGAGGAGGCTGCCAGGGCTAAGACCGCCGCGGAGCAGGATGCGCGCCGCAAGCAGGAGAATCAGTCGAGCACCAAGGCCGAACAGGTCAAGCGCCGCGAGGAGGCCAATGTCTGCCAGCGAATGCTGCGCGAGGTGGCCACCACCGGCGTGATCCGTTTCGACTGGGCAAGCGCCAATCTCGACAGCGCCTCCAAGCCGACGCTCGACAAGCTCGCCGAGGTTGCCCGCGCGTGCCCCAAGGCCAAGATCGAGATCGAGGGCCACACGGATGCCGAAGGTACGCCCGAGCGCAACAAGAACCTGTCTGAACGCCGCGCTAAGGCGGTCTACGACTATCTCGCCAAGGCTGGTGTCGGCGCCGAGCGGCTGTCTGCCGTGGGCTATGGTGAGACGCGGCCCGTCGCACCGAACGACACCCCTGCAAACCGCGCCAAGAACCGGCGCATCGAGTTCACGGTCGCACCCGAGTAGTCGCGGCCGTCACTAACGGCCGGTCAGCGCCGGCGATGGGAAGCATGCCATGGATTATCTGTTCATGAAGTTGTTCTGGTATCTCGTCGTGGCCTTTCTCATCGGCATCGCGATGGGTTGGCTGACGTGCAGCCGCCGTACCGAGGATTGATCGCAGTCTCTCCGCGTCAATCCGTAGCGTCGGTAAGGAGTACCGTCCAATGACCTTTCTGTTGTTCCAGGCGTTTCTGCTGATGGCCGCGGCCTACTTTCTTGGCGCGTTCCTCGGCTGCTGGTGGCGCCGCACATTCCATGAACCGGCCGAGGTGCGCTCGGTCCGGTCAAGTGTTGATGCTGTTGCCACCGTTGGCGCCGCCGCGAGTGCCGGCGCGCTCAATGTGCCGCGCTCCGAGCCGATACCCGTGCAGCCGCGCATCGAGTACGTCGAGGCACCAGAGTCGATGTCCGACCGCAACCGCTTCGAGCGCGCCTTGTCGGGAGTAGGCAGTCTCGAGCATGGGCGGGACGACGGTAGCCATGAGACTCTTGCCAGGGCTGGTCAGGACGTGCAGCCGCTTGTCGAGGACGGGATCGCCCATTTCGATGTCGAACCTCGCAGCACGCTGGCCGAGCCACAGCCAGACGCTCCCTCTGCACCCCGCCACGCAGAGCCGCCGGCGATCGTACCAGAGCCCGAACCGGCAGCGGCGAAAGTCACCGACGATGCTGTTGCAGCCGCGGCGGCCGCGGCCGCCGCCGCCGTTGCACGCGCAGCTCGTCAGCGCGCTTTTCAAAGTCCCACGCCTCCGACCGAGGTTGCGCCCGCCCCCACTCCGGCCATACCGGTCGCCGCATCGGGTGGCATGGCCAGCGTTGCAGCCGACGTGCGCGTGCCACCGCTGATGCCGGCCGATCGTCAGGACCTCAAACTCATCCGCGACATCGATGCCGATGCCGAGCGTACGCTCAACAGTCTGGGTGTATGGCGATATGCCGATATTGCACGCTGGGGGCACGGCGATGTCGCCGCGGTGAACAATGCAGTCGGCGCACCCGCGCGTGTGCAACGCGAGAACTGGATCGAGCAGGCCTCGATGCTCGCCAAGGGTGGTTTCACAGCCTATGCGCGCAGACGTTTGCGTGGCGAGGCCGCCGACGCCCGCCCGACCGACACCGCACGGCCGTCCCGCGGTCCGATGGCCACCGCTGCAGAACACGCTGCGCAAACGGTTCCTGCGGTGCCAAGCGAACCTCGCACACCATCGGCAATGGCCTCCGTGGCCGCTGCTGCCGTTGCGGCGGCAGCCGCATCGGCCAGCCGCGGCCGTGCCGCCTCGGCAGGCAGCCGCCACCTTGCGCCAGTGCGCGCCCCGCGCCCGGTCATCACCGACATCGGCGAGCCGAAAGCCGCGGAGCCTCAGCCCATAGCAGCTGCCGCTCCTTCGCCGCCGGCGCTGGTTGCCCCGGAGGCACCCGCCGGCGTCGTGACGCGCACCCCGTCGGATTCGCTGCAGAGGATTCGCGGCATCGATCCGGCTGCCGAACAGCTTCTGCGCGACAACGGCGTCACGCGCTATGCGGAGATCGCTGGCTGGACCGCCATCGAGGTCGAGTATTTCGACGAACTGATGGAACAGCCTGGCCGCGTCAGCCGCGAGAACTGGATCGAACAGGCGCAGATCCTCGCGCGTGGAGGCTCAACGCTGTTTGCGCGCCAGCGCGATGGGGGAAATGTTCATCTCGCTGGCGGAGCAGCGGCGATGGCTGCGGCAGCGGCATCTGCGGCGACCTCGGCAACGGCCCAGCAGCGAGCACCTCGCCCTTCGCGCCTGGCAGATGCGATGCGGCTCAATCAGGACCGCACGCCCCCTGCCACACAACCCCGGCACGATCAGCCGGAGTCTCAGCCACAACCTGCGCGCAAGGAAGTGGCCGGACTGCGCTCGGTTCGCTCCGAGGCCCTGCGGAGCGAGCGCTTCGGCGGGCCCGCGCATGTCGTGGATGACTTGAAGCGCATTCGAGGCATCGGCGTGCTGATCGAGAAGAAGCTGAACTCGCTCGGCATCGCCTCCTACGATCAGATCGCCAACTGGACCGCCGCCGACATCGCCCACATCAGCGAGGTGCTGGATTTCCGGGGCCGCATCGAGCGCGAGAACTGGATCGAGCAGGCGCGCATCCTCTGCGCGGGCGGCCAGACCGAGTTCTCCCGCCGCGTCGACCGCAATGACGTTTCCTGACGACGCATGAGTGGCGACGGCAGCAGAACATGACCGCCGCACCGTGCGACAAGCTTCAGACTGCCGTGTGGCGATATGTGTCGTCCGCACTGACGAGGAATGCGTCGATCGCTTCTAGCGTTGGAGCATCGTGCAGCAGTGGCGCGTGCCCTTCGCCCGGCACGATGTGGGCGACCAGAGCCGGATGCCGCTCTGACATCCGCGCGACCGTTTCGGCCGAAAGCAGATCCGAATTGGCGCCGCGAATTACCATCGCAGGCAGGCGACGCAATGCCCCGAATTGCGGCCACAGCTGAGGCATCGGCCCTTCGAGCACGGAGAGCGCCCGGTTCAGCTTGGGATCGTAGGAAGGCACGGGCCTGCCGTTCTTTTCGTTGAACCACTGCCGCGCGATCTCGCGCCAGCCTTCCGCGGTGACATTGGGAAAATGGCGCCGGTTGAGTTCCTGTGCGATTTGGCCAGCGTGCTCCCAGGACATTGGAGCCGGCGTTCTGCCCACGTAGCCTGCGATCCGCAGCAGGCCGTCTGTCTCGATGACCGGACCGATGTCGTTGAGGACGACCGCGCCGATCGCCGAGGGTTGCGCCGCCGCCATCACCATGGCGATGAGCCCGCCGCGCGACGTACCCACGACTGCGACGTCGACAAGCTCGCAGCACGTCATGAAATCGAGCGCATCGAGCATCTCCACGGGAACCGAGTAGTTCCGCCAGTCCTTGTCGTGCTCCGATTGACCGCGCCCGCGGGTATCGAGCGTGTAGACGTCCCGTGGCGCTTGGCCATGGCCGGCGAGGACCGTCGCCATCACATGGAAGTCGCGGCTGTTGCGCGTCAGTCCGGCCAGGCACAGCACCGGGCGGCGATTGCAATCCATACGGGCACGGTAGCGTCGCGCGTAGAGCCTCAACCCGTCGCGGGTGGTGAAACGCATCTCCTCGAAGGTCTGGCCTGTGCTCCCCCCCTCCGGATGTTTACCCGCGTGACCCATTTCCGCCCGATCTGCAATCGCCTGGGCAATATCCGCCTGCATGCTCGCCGCTCCCTCCTGCCGGCCAAAACCGCTGCTCCCGCGCAGCAACGCCAGTGCATTGGTGCCGAAGTCCACTACGCGCTCCCGCCGCAAAGCGCGAACGGACATCGCGACCTCGACACCACAGCATGTTTAGCCGAAGTGCGCAGCGGTTCGGCGTGAAAAACATGCGCACGTTACCCAAGCATGTTTAGCCGAAGTGCGCAGCGGTTCGGCGTGAAAAACATGCGCACGTTACCCAAGCATGTTTAGCCGAAGTGCGCAGCGGTTCGCCCGTCGGATACACGAAAATTGCACAGCCGGAAACCTGAACTCAGCGCCGACCGCGCCACAGGTCGTCGTCGAGGCGTAGCGCCGGCTGATCGCCGATCCGCGCTCGGTAGATCTGGATGTTGGAAAGCACCTTGCCGACATACTCGCGCGTCTCCTCGAACGGGATGCGTTCTATCCAGTCAACGGCATCGAGATTGGCGTTTCGCGGATCGCCAAATGCCTTGATCCACTGACGCGCGCGCCCTGGCCCCGCGTTGTACCCCGCGAGCGTCAGCGGATAGTTGCCGTCGAATTCGGCCATCCGGTCACCGAGATAGGCCGAGCCGATCATCGTGTTGTAGACCTTGTCTGAGAGCAGGCGCGGGATGTCGCACTTGATCTTGTGATCGCGGCAGACGTGGTTCGCGGTGATCGGCATCACCTGCAACAGACCGCGCGCGCCCGCCCCCGACACGATTTGCGTATTGAACTCGGTCTCCTGGCGCGCGATGCCGAGCAGGAAGGCGAGTTCGGGCGGCGCACGCAACGGCTCGTAGGCCGGGAACGCCCGTGTCGGATAGGAATAGACGATGAGGTTGTGCCCTTCCGCGATAGCCGATTTGGCGATACGCAGCGACATCTGCGTGTCGCCGAGCGCATCGGCCAGATGCGCCACGAGACCCGACCACGCCTCGCTGGATTTCAAAGGCCGCGCGTTGGCGAGAAAGGAACGGAAGATGACCGGTCCGAGGCCGGCGCGCTGCGCAATCACAGCAGCCTGAAGCGAATCGAGCTTCCGTATCGTCGCCGCCTCATCCTCGCTCGCGCGCCGTGGCGGGGCAATCTCGATCCGCTGCTTGCCGGGATTGAGCTTCTGTAATGCCAGAAGAGCATGGAAGGTATCGCGCTCGCTCGTCGCACGCTCGTATGAACTGCGCGCTTCCTTGTTCCGCCCGAGCGCCTCCAGCGCGCGCCCGATCCAGTAATCTCCTTTCGAGCGGCTCAGCGGTCCGTCCGCCACCTCGCGCATGGCCCTGAAATGTTTGAGAGCCGTTTCGTATGCCTTGAGGTATCGCATCGCGATCCAGCCCGCCATGAAGCGCTGCTCCTTGAGCGGGTTGACCGTCAGTGGTCCGGCATCGCGCACCAGCTCGTAGGCAAGCTTGTAGTTGTCGTGGTCGAGCGCCTCGTAGGCGTTGGCGCGCCGCTCGTCCCACCAGTCGTCGGGGCTGACGATCTGCGCGGGATTGGTCGGTGCCGAAAGTAGGATCTTGACCGCCTCGGTGGTCTTGTTCTGCCGGCGCATCAACTGTGCGCGCTGGAACGCCAGCCCCCAATCCGCCGTCTCGTCGGCCGGCAGCGCCGCCATGAGTTTTGCTGCAGACGACGAGCGCAGGTAGACGGCCAAACGCGCCTCGGCCTTGCGCCGCTCTGCCTCCGGCAGGAGAGGAATGATGCGGCGAATGTAGGCCGCCTGCTCGTTGCGGCTGGCCTTCCATCGCCGGTCGCTCAACAAGTATCGGTCGAGGCGCCAGCGGTGATCGGCCCTCGTCAGAAGTGACTTGAAACGCGCCAGGAATGCGCTTTCGAGCGCGGCTGGGATATCGCCCTCGCGCCACGCCTTGGCTGCGAGCCGTCGCGCACTCTCGCGATCGCCGTTTGCAAGATGCGCCGATGCAAGGGCCGCTTCGCCGACCGCCGTCTCCGGCTTGCCGTTGGACAAATAGGATCGGATCTCCTGCGCGGCGCCGCCTTGACTGAACAGCGCTTCTTCGAGCCGCTGAGTCAGAAGCGAGCGCTGTGGCCAGGCCGGATTTTGATCGAGAAACGTCCGGTACTCGCGGGCCGTGCCATAGCCGCGGGTCAATGCGTACCACGCCACGAGCTTGCGCGCTGCCGGATCGGCTATTCCGGCAGCTGCGTCGCCAGCATCGTTCCCGCCCTTGCCGATCTTCGCGAACGCCGCTTTCACCCTCGTCAAGTCGTCGTCGGAGACGGGGTGCTTCAGTACCGGCGCGAGCACTTCATCGGCATAACGACGATATGCAACTTCATCGGCGCCATCCGACGGCGGTCGGGGTGAAAAGCGCTTTGTGGCGATGTCAGGCATTGCTTCGGGGGGAGGAGGGGAGACCACGGGTTGTGCCACACCCGTTCCGCGCGAAGGACTTGCCACAGGAGCGGGAACCTGTGACATCGCCGCATCTGGATGTCCGAGAAGAAGGCATCCGGCTGCGCCACCGAGCGCGGCACGCCAGGCGCGTGGAAAAAGACCGATGTGCCGGAATTTCGGGATCACAGACATGGCATCGGCCGTCGTCATTGCTAACCTTCCAGTATCTGACAGGGGCAACCTGGCTTGCGGGCGGAGGTTCGAGCGCATAATGTCGCCCGCATTCTGGCGACATCTCCGCAATCCGCGTATCGGGCGGAGGGTAACGAGCGTCCGCGGAGGGTCAAGCCGGGGTCGCCAGCAGCCTTTCAGTCCAGCGACAGTTGGGCAAGACAAAGGCGAAAACCAGATAATGGAGGCACGGCCTGGTGCCGGCCCGCGCGATGTAGTTGCGCTGGGCGCCAGCAGTCCGGAGGATCGGGATCATTGATCATGTTCAAGGGCTCAAATACCGCGCTCATCACGCCTTTCCGCAACGGCAAGGTGGACGAGAAGGCGCTGGCCGAGATCGTCGACTGGCAGATCAGAGAGGGAACGCATGGCCTCGTTCCGGTCGGCACGACCGGCGAAAGCCCCACCCTCGATTACGACGAGCACAAGCGCGTCATCGAGATCACCATTGAAACCGCGGCCGGCCGCGTTCCGGTGATTGCCGGCACCGGCTCCAACTCGACCTCCGAGGCGATCGAACTCTCGCAGCATGCCGAGAAGGCTGGCGCAAACGGGCTTCTGATCGTCACACCCTACTACAACAAGCCAACCCAGGAAGGGCTTTACCAGCATTTCAAGGCGATCAACGACGCAGTGAATACTCCGATTATCATCTACAACATTCCGGGCCGCTCCGTAGTCGACATGTCGGTGGCGACGATGGCGCGGCTCTACCAGTTGAAAAACATAGTCGGCGTCAAGGACGCTACCGCGAACCTCGCCCGCGTCACGCAGCAGCGTCTCGCAACGGGGCCGGACTTCTGCCAGCTTTCCGGTGAGGATGCTACGGCTCTGGGCTTCATGGCCCACGGCGGTCACGGCTGCATCTCCGTTGCGTCCAACGTGGCCCCGCGTCTGTGCTCCGATTTCCAGAACGCTTGCATGAAGGGCGATTTCAAGACGGCACTCGCGCTGCAGGACAGGCTGATGCCGCTGTTCGACGCGATGTTCGTGGAGACCAATCCGGGCCCTGTGAAGTACGCCGTGTCGCGTCTTGGCTTTTGCACCGCCGAATCGCGCCTGCCGATGGTGCCTGTCTCCGAAGACACCAAGCGCGTCGTCGACGCGGCGATGGTCAAGGCCGGCCTTCTGAATGCAGCCAAGGCGGCGGAATAGGCCCCGGGCCGCATAAATCTGACAGTTGAGGAATGGGGTCTATGGCCGCCAGCAAGGACGACGGCCGCAAGCGGATTGCCGAGAACCGCAAGGCACGCTTCGAGTTCCGCATTGGCGAGGACATCGAAGCGGGCATCGTGCTGGCTGGAACCGAGGTCAAGTCGCTGCGCAAGGGCCAGGCCAACATCGCCGAGAGCTATGCTTCGGTCGAGGATGGCGAGCTGTGGCTCATCAATGCCTACATTGCCGAGTACACTGAGGCCGGTCCGTTCTTCCAGCACGAGCCGCGCCGCAAACGCAAGCTGCTTGTCTCCAAGCGTGAACTGCACAAGCTTGCCATCGCCATCGAGCGCAAGGGCATGACGCTCGTTCCGCTGTCGATTTACTTCAACGCCAAGGGGCGGGCGAAGCTGAAGCTGGCGCTGGCCGAGGGCAAGAAGCTGCACGACAAGCGCGAGGACGCAGCCAAGCGCGACTGGAACCGCCAGAAGGCGCGGCTGATGCGCGAGAAGGGGTGAAAGAAACAGTAGGGGAGTGGGACGTAGCGCATCGCGATAAGGGAGAAGGGCGGAGCAATGACGCAAGCGTGGCCGTGGCCGGCGCCGAAGGATGATGGCGCCGCGGCCCATCTCGTCGCAGGCACACGGCTGCCGGCAATCGCGCTGCCGTCCTCCGCCGGCATCGCTATCGATCTGTCCAGGCTGGAAGGTCGGGCAATCGTGTTCGTCTATCCATTCACCGGAACGCCGGGTGAGCCCAATCCGCGAGGCTGGGACGACATCCCCGGCGCTCACGGTTCAACGCCCGAGGCGCAGGGCTTCCGCGATCTGATGCCGATGTTCGCATCGAAGGCGATCAAGGTGTTCGGCCTCAGCGCACAACCGAGTGCGGATCAGGAGGCCTTTGCGCGGCGTGAGTCGCTGACCTTCCCGCTCCTGTCGGATGCCGGTTACCGCTTCGCCGATGCTCTGCGGCTGCCACGGTTCGAGACCGGCGGCGCCACGTATTTGCAACGTTTGACACTCATCCTGCGCGACGGCATCCTTGAGCGCTGCATCTATCCTGTCCACCCCCCGCACACCCACGCGAATGAGGTGCTGGCAAGAGCCTGATCGGCTGAGCTGGAAGCGGTCATGCTTCGTGCGAAGGCGTGAATCAGTCTCTCGCACAAGAGCCTGATCGGCTGAGCTGGCGCACTTTTGCTTCCAAGGCAAGGCGCACGTCAGTCTCTCAAACTTGAGGGTCGCGGTTCTGCGGCAACGACATGCACGGCGACATGGACCTGAAGCGCCAGAAGGGAATCGGAACATTCGCGACACGCTTTAGCTCGCAGGACAGCCGGCATCGCAGCCTGTTGTGCCGCGAGCAGGGTAGTTGGGCCCTGGCGGTCCATCCGCGTTTTGACCAAGTGCGCTAACGTGATCGTAATTCTTTGATGGCACAACCGACGGTCCGGGTGGTAGGGCTCCGGTCCTGCCGGAAGACGGCGTTGTGAAATGAGGCCAACCTTGAGCCAAGCAAGTATTGCGTCCGACCGCTTCTGGAACTTATTCAAGTCCGATATCGCCAGCACCCTTTCCAACGAGCAGAAAGGGGAGATCGATCGCGTTCTCGGGCTTGCGGCGGCGCCGTCGGCCAATGGACCCGGCGACCTGCGCATGTCGTTTGGATGGGCGTTCGTGCGTTTGATGTGGGGGCTGGAGAAGCGCAATTCGGCGCGGGTCAAGCAAGACGAGAAACTGCATCCGATCATGACGCGCCGCAATGCGCCGATGTTGGCGTCGCTGCTCGCTGGATATGCCGCATTATGGTACGTCGCGCTCAGCATGGGCATCGCGCTGGTCGTCTACTACTGGCTCTGATTTTGTCATGCATGTCGCGCAAAAGTGTGCCGCGGTTTTGCGGCAACGACATGCATAAGGATGTAGTGCATGTCGCGCAAAAGTGTGCCGCGGTTTTGCGGCAGCGACATGCACAGCAGCAAGCAATCAAAGCGTCCGGAGCGGATATAAATATTGGCGACAGTCTCTAACGTGTCACAGCTTCGTATCGGATCACGCGGATGTTGCGAGGGCGGGTGTTGATAATGCTGCATCCTTCATGGGGCTGCGGCGCGTTACGGCGATGATCTCGATGCTCGAAACGGCAACCCCTGCCCCGCGCTACAGCACGTCACTCTCGGCGTCCTCGACTGAGACGCCCATCCTGTCCAGACCTTCCTCGAGGTAGTCGGCGAGCAGCGGTTGTCCCAACAGGTATTCGGCAACGGAATTGACACGCTCGCTCTGCGCCGTTTCGACCGCTTCGTCGAAATCCTCTGGATCGTAGGTGCCGCGGCCGATCCAGCACAACGCCACCAGTTGCGACTGCTCGTCGTCATTCAGCGCGTCGATGAACGCCACCAGCTCGTCGTGAATCCCCTGGTCGGCTCCACTTTCTTCCCCGCCCGTATCATCCTCGTTGTCGGTGTTCCAGGCATCGACCTTCGCATCGTATTCGCGTGCGCGGATGATGACGTGCGCAACCTTCTCTGGGGCGATTTCCAACGGCATCGGTAGCCTCGTACGGCAATAGAACTTGTACGCACGAGACGCTCGGAAAGCCGAGTCGCGCGTTGACACCCATCTGACAACGAAGTGCCGGATTCCGCAATCGTTTAACGCCGCGACATTGGGTCAAGTCTGCGCAGTGTGCGACGAGGTCGTCCAAAGCCCCTGCCTGCGACAGCGATGGCATCACAGCGCCAAATCTCGCGCGATCGCGCCCATCGCCGATGCGCAATCGGGATCTGTCGCGTGAGTTCAGGCGGAGGCGCTCTGTCCCGCGCGGTCGATCACTGCACGAATATCTGCGAACACCGCCCGGAACATCTCCACAGTAAGCCGCCTCGTATTGGTGTTGTAACGCGAGCAATGGAAGCTGTCGGCCAGCGTCAATCCCTCGCCGAGCGCATGCAAGCTCCCATGCGCGAACGGATGGGCAGCCTTCTTGAGCCCGAGCGCGGAAAGGGTTTGGTCGTGCGCAATGCGCCCGAGCGCCAATAGAACGACGAGCCGTCTTTGCGCGGCTATGCGGCCTGCGAGGAAGGGGCGGCAGTTGGCGATCTCCGACGGAATGGGCTTGTTTTCCGGCGGCACGCACCGAACGGCATTGGTGATCATGCAGTCTTGGAGCGCGAGTCCGTCATCGGCCGCCGCCGCATAGTGCCCGCGCGCGAAACCGAACTCCAGGAGCGTCTGAAAGAGGAGATCACCCGCATAATCGCCGGTGAACGGGCGACCGGTGCGGTTGGCTCCCTTGAGGCCAGGGGCGAGGCCGACAATCAACAGCCGGCCTCGAGGGTCGCCAAAGGACGGCACCGGCGCATTGAACCACAGCGGCTCCGCGCGCTGGTTCTCCGTCCGGAAGGCGGTGAGCCGCGGGCACAGCGTGCAACCGGGCTCGGGCTCTGCGATCATTGGTACAGAAGCCGTTTTCGGTTTCGGTGCATTCGCGATGTCGCGGGACGATTTCGCACGAGTCATGGGCGAGACTTACAGCATGTTTGGCCGAAGCGTGCTTCGGTGCGGCGCGAAAGACATGCCCTGGCCACTGCCTAAGCTTGTGAGAGTGTCTTAACGGAGCTTCAGCACGATCCAGCGCGAGCGTCCGGATCTCCAATTGTGTGTCGTTCGCAAGACTGGAGTTCACCCGGCAGCCAGAAACGCCCCGATTTGCGCACGTGCAAGATAGTGTGATCGAACGTTCCGCCTAGATACCGTCAGGCAGGTCATCGCCGTCCTCGTAGGGAACGGGGTCGGCAACACCGCGATGGTTCCCGCGCGCGCTGTGGTTGCGTCCGTTACCCTCCCGCGCCGCCCGTTGCGTCGGATCGCGGCCAATCACCGATTCGAGATCGGCAAGGTCGATGAACTGATCCGCCTGACGACGCAATTCGTCGGCAATCATGGCGGGCTGTGTCTGCAGCGTGGACAGAACGCTGACGCGCTTCCCTTTTTGCTGGAGCGCTGCAACCAGACCGCGAAAATCGCCGTCTCCAGAAAAAAGCACGATGTGATCGAGCGTGTCAGCAAGGCGCATGGCGTCGACGGCAAGCTCAATATCCATGTTGCCCTTCACCTTGCGCCGGCCGGTGGAGTCCGTGAACTCCTTGGTCGGCTTCGTCACCATGGTGTAGCCGTTGTAGTCGAGCCAATCGATGAGAGGACGTATGGATGAATATTCCTGGTCTTCTGCGAGAGCAGTATAGTACAGCGCCCGTACAAGTTGGGCGCGTTGCCGGAAATGGGATAGTAATCGCTTGTAGTCGATGTCGAAACCGAGCGCTTTCGACGTCGCGTAGAGATTGGCGCCGTCGATGAATAGTGCAATCCGCTCGTGTGGATAGAAGTGCATGTCTTGTTCCCGGTGCATTCTATTATATTGAGTGTTTTCTCAGATAATGGATCCAAAACTGAATGGTTCATCCATTCAGCCCCCCTGGCCTTCTACCGTGCGCCGCTCTCGATCCATCGCCGGCAGCGCATCATGTCCAAAGGCGAAATTGTTAGAGCACCCACATATTTAGATACGATTATGCGGTTCCACCGTGGGGGTGGCAATGTGAGCTGCTGAATAACAGAATTTCAATGGAACGCTATAAATCATTCGCCAACTCGTAGGCACCCGCCCGAAGCCATAAAACCCGTACACTGAATGCGGACATAAATCCACTGGCGCGTGCAATTCGGAACAGTGCCTGCGCTCGATAGACAATTTAACGCACCATGACCGAAAGCGTTCCAACGACCGAAACCCAAAGTCTTCGAGAATTTCTAGGATGCTCTTGCTAGATGGGTAGACGACTGACTTACATCAAGGATGCGGGTTGAAAACTGGGCTTGTTCGTGCGAAAGAGTTGCCAAACTGGCTTCGGGTAAGGGGCGTGGCGGCCGCGCTCCTGCTGTATTGCGCCCTAAGCTCATCCGCATGTCAAATCTGCAGAATAGACATGCTCGTAGATCGTCGAAACAAGCGAAAGGACGCCGCTGATGGCTCGCGTCACCGTGGAAGATTGCGTTGATAAGGTCTCAAACCGTTTCGAGCTCGTTCTGCTCGCGGCCCATCGCGCCCGCACAATTGCCGGTGGCGGCGCGATTACAGTTGATCCCGACAACGACAAGAATCCGGTCATCGCGCTGCGCGAGATCGCCGAAATGACGGTTCCGCCAGATGACATGCGCGAAAGCCTCATCCACTCGATCCAGAAGAACGTCGAGGTGGACGAGCCTGAGGCAGTCGCGGCTCCGCTACTTCCCAGCGACCGCCGTGCTCCGGTTCTTGGACGCGACGACCATTCGACCGACACCGTCGTCGATGTGATGACCGAAGAGCAGCTCCTGCGCGGCCTCGAGGCGCTGACGCCTTCCGAGCCATCGGCGACGGGCGGCAGTGGTGGTCCGCGCGACCGCGGCCGTTGATCAGGGTCCGCCTTCGAACCCCTGGTTGAGCGGCGGCCCGTTATCGCGTGCGCCGCTTGCCACCGGAACAGCGAGCGGGATGAAATGCATTGCTCCCTATGCCGCTTCCGGTGGTAAGGAGTCCGCCCGGACATGATGCGTCAGTATGAACTCGTCGAACGGGTTCTGAGCTACGATCCGAAGGCCGACGAGGCGCTGCTCAACCGCGCCTACGTCTACGCCATGCGCGCGCACGGCGCGCAAAAGCGTGCTGACGGCGCGCCCTACTTCTCCCATCCCCTGGAAGTGGCGGCGATCCTCACTGAGTTCAAGCTCGATGACGCGACCATCGCGACGGCGCTGCTCCACGACGTCATCGAGGACACCGATACCACCAGATCCGAAATCGACCAGCTGTTCGGGGGCGAGATCGGCGCGCTCGTTGACGGTCTCACCAAGATCAAGAAGCTCGATCTTGTGACGAAGGAGGCGCAGCAGGCGGAGAACTTCCGCAAGCTTCTCGTTGCAATCTCATCCGACATTCGTGTGTTGCTGGTGAAGCTCGCCGACCGCCTGCACAACATGCGCACGCTCGAGCACAAGAAGGCTGCGAGCCGCCGTCGCACCTCCGAGGAGACCCTCGACATCTACGCGCCTCTGGCTGGCCTCATGGGCATTCAGGCGATGCGTGACGAGCTTGAGGATCATGCATTCCGCTGGCTGCATCCCGAAGCCTATGAAGCGGTGACCGGCAAGCTTGCTGAGCTGCGCAAGAAGAATGAGAATCTCGTCGAGGACATCCGCCTTTCGATCAGCGGGAAGCTTGCCGAGATGGGCATCGAAGCAGAGGTGAAGGGGCGCGAAAAGCGGCCCTACGCCATCTGGCGCAAGATGCAGAACAAGCAGATCTCGCTCGAACAGCTTTCTGACATCTACGGTTTCCGTATCATCGTCGAGAATACCGACGACTGTTATCGCGTTCTGGGTGTCGTGCACCGCACGTGGCAGATGGTGCCAGGCCGCTTCAAGGACTACGTCTCGGTTCCCAAGCGCAATAACTATCGCTCGCTGCACACCACGTTGATCGGCCCGCGCGCGCAGCGCGTCGAGCTGCAGATCCGCACCCGCGAGATGCACGAGGTGGCCGAGTACGGCATAGCGGCACACGCGCTCTACAAGAACGGCATGATGCTGAGTTCGGCGGTGGCGGACGCGGCTCGCGGTGCCGTGACCGAGAAGGGCGAGATCTCGGCGCGGATGATCGCCGCGGCGGAGGCCAATGGCGTCCATATCGTTCACGCCCACGCCCCAGAGATCGAGGAAAACCCCTATTTCCGGCTGCGCCAGCTGGTCGGAACGCTTCTGGAAGGATCCAACTCGGAGGAGTTCCTGGAGCACACCAAGCTTGAGCTGTTCCACGACCAAGTCTTCTGCTTCACGCCCAAGGGACGGCTGATCGCCTTGCCGCACGGCGCAACCGCTCTCGATTTCGCATATGCGGTCCACACGGACATCGGCAACACCGCCGTCAGCTCCTACGTCAATGGCCGGCGATCTCCGATCGACACGATTCTGCGCAATGGCGACGAAGTGCAGATCCTTACCTCGAAGACACACCGCCCGCCCTTGGTCTGGGAGAAGTTCGTAGCCACCGGCCGTGCCCGTAGCGCCATCCGCAAGATCGCCCGAGAGGCCGCGCGCCAGCAGTACTCCGAGCTGGGCCGCCGTCTGCTGGCTTCCAAGTTTGAGGCCGCCGATGTCACCTTCACCGATGACAAGGTGCGCCGCGTCATGACCCGCTTGAATCAGAAATCTCTGGAGGACCTCTACGCCGCCGTCGCGCGCAACGAGCTGGCGCCCGCGGTCGTCATCAAGGCCGTTGCTCCCGATGCCCAGTTGCCTGAGCCGGCAGCTCCGACGCGCCGCCCGCGCAACCGCTATGACACCGTCCAGAACCAGGAAGGCTGGTTCAACTTGTCCAAGGTCATGGGCCTGAAATTCAAGCTCGGCAACATCGCGTCGGGCGAGCAGGCCGCGAAACCAGGTGGCGCCCCGCTACGCATCATGCGCTCGGATGTTCCGGTGATGTTCGAGGAGGGCGGTGCCGTTCCGGGCGACCGGATTGTCGGCATCCTGACGCCCGCCGAAGGCATCCACATCTTCCAGATCCACTCGCCCCGCCTGCAAGAGCATGAGCACGACAACTGGATCGACGTGACTTGGGATCTCGACCCTGAACAGCCGGTCCGCTTTCCCGCGCACATCACCGTGACCGCGCTCAACGAGCCTGGATCGCTGGCTGAGATCGCCCAGGTGATCGGTGAGGCCGACGGCAACATCGACAACGTCAAGATGATGCACCGCGGCGCCGATTTCACTGAGATGAGGATCGATCTGGAAGTGTGGGACCTGTCCCACCTCAATCAGATCATAGCCGGCCTGCGGCAGAAGGCAGTGGTCAATACGGTGGAACGGTTCTTCGAATAAGGCGTGAATCTCCTGAACGTCACGCTGGCGATTGTCGCCGGCGGTCCATAAGCTCACGCTACGGATTCGGCTGCTCCCGGCAGCGCCTCTTGACGAAGGGTGTGCGGTGACTGGATTGCGTTGCATCGAAGCCGCAGTGCCCCGGAGGGCAGCTCGCTGAGAGCGGATTTGATCGGCTTTGCCGCCTCCATGTCGTAGCATCCCGTTAAGCGTGGAATTGCGCTGCCTGCCCCTGTTGTCGTGGGGGGTGGCACTGCGACGTTGCCGGTCGGCGCAGCGACCGGCTGCCGCGTTGCGCGAAGTGCTGCAAAAAGAGAAATTCGCGCCGCTTTGAACTGTTGTGGTGTTGTGCTGCGGAACGCCGCGGATCTGGACGAGGTCAGGACGCACATGCTTTTTAAGCGGCGACAGCCGCCAAGCTTTGCCGAGCGGATCCGGGTGTGGCTATGGCCGCGCCGGAGTTGGTCGCGCTCGCTGCGTTACGTGCTCTATCGGATCGTCCGACTGCGTGCCAATCCGCACAGCCTGGCACTCGGCTGTGCGGCTGGTGTCTTTGCCGCCTGCACGCCGCTGATCGGCGGCCAGATCGTTTTGGCGGCCCTGCTGGCGCTTGCTCTACGCGCAAACGTGCCGGCCGCGATCCTCGCAACCTTCTTCGGCAATCCGCTGAGCTGGCCGGTCATCTGGGCTTCCACCTACGTTGCCGGGGCCCACATGATCGGTGAGAGCGCAAATGCCAGCGTCGGCGAGTTGCATTCCCGCGTCGATCTCCTGTTGGATACCGTGCTTGGCCAGTCGCCCGAGATGGTCGCGGCCGCTGCGGCTTTCGTGTGGCCCATCTTCAAGCCGATGCTCGCTGGCAGCCTGCCGATAGGCCTCGCGGCTGGCGTGCTGATCTACTATATGATGCGGGCGGCGGCCCGGGCCGTGCAGGCGCGGCGCTCGAACCGCTTGTATCCTCCGGCCGCTGCAGTCTCCGTATTCGAGCATGCAGAGCTGGCCGAAACCCATGCGTAAAGAAAATGGGGCGCGCGTGTTGCGCCTCGGCGTAAACATCGACCACGTCGCCACGATCCGCAATGCGCGCGGCGGAAACCATCCCGATCCCTTGCGCGCGGCCCATCTCGCCGTCGCCGCTGGCGCCGACGGTATCACCGCACATCTGCGCGAAGACCGCCGCCATATCTCTGACGAGGACATCTCGCGCCTCAAGCGAGAGCTGACCCGACCGCTCAATCTCGAGATGGCGGCGACGGACGAAATGTTGGAGATCGCGCTTCGGCATCTGCCAAACGCGTGCTGCCTGGTGCCAGAGCGGCGCGAGGAGCGCACGACGGAAGGCGGACTGGACGTCGCGGGCGCGGGCCGCAGGTTGAAGCGCATTGTCGCTGCCCTCAAGGACGCCGGGATCCGTGTCTCGTTGTTCATCGAACCCGACCAGGACACGATCGCGGCCTCGGCTGACGTCGGTGCCGATATCGTCGAACTGCACACCGGCCGCTATTGCGAACTTGCGCTGGAGAACAGCAAGGGCGTTGCCGCCGAGATACGCCGGCTCGCCAAGGCTGCTACCGCCGCCGATGCGGCTGGCCTGGAGGTCCACGCCGGCCACGGACTCACCTACAACACGGTTAAGGCCATTGCTGCGATGCCGGAGATCGTCGAGCTCAACATCGGCCACTTCCTGATCGGTGAGGCGATATTCGGGGGCCTCAATCAGGCGGTCTGCCATATGCGCAAGCTGATGGACGAGGCAAGACCCGGCCGGAACCCCGTCCCAACGGCCGCCTCCGCATCAGCCCGGGCGCCAACCAAACCCACGGCCAAGGCGAAGGCGCGCGGCAGGTCATGATCATCGGGCTGGGAAACGACCTGATCGACATTCGTCGGATTGAGCAGACGCTGGAGCGGTTCGGTGACCGGTTCCTGGACCGGGTCTTCACCGATATAGAGCGCAAGCGGTCCGACCGCCGGCCCATGACCCGCGCCGCCTCTTATGCTAAACGCTTCGCCGCCAAGGAAGCCTGCTCCAAGGCGCTGGGTACAGGGCTGCGCCAGGGCGTATTTTGGCGCGACATGGGCGTCATCAATCTTTCCTCCGGCCGGCCGACGCTGCACCTGACTGGAGGGGCACTCCAGCGCCTCCTCGACCTGACGCCGCCCGGAATGGAAATGCGCATTGACTTAACGCTGACGGACGATTTCCCGCTCGCCCAGGCGATCGTCATAATCTCGGCCATTCCGACGAAAGCAGATCTCCGCTAAAGCATGGTCAGCTGAAATGTGCAGCGGTTCAGCGAGAAGAACATGCTCATTTCAAAGGCTTGGATCGTGTTCAAGCGTCCATGCGATATGAACCCGATCTTGGGGCTCGGGATCGGAGATGGCCGTCTGTGTTCGGAGGACGGGTGTGCGCCGAACGGTGCTGCGCTGACCTGTGCCGTTAGCGTGGGCCTGGAGGTTTGAATGAATGCGAAGCAATCTGCTCGTTGGGCGCGTGGGCGGCGTTTCGCCCTATCTCCGCTGATGCGGCAGACTGTTGCCAACGAATTGCGCGGCGGCGCCGAAGCCGCTATAGGCAACGAAAGACTTATCCGTTTCAGTGCTCGGACGAAAGGCTCCGCTCGTGCGTGCGGACCTAGGCAAGCTGTTGCGTCCTCGTCGCCTGATATAGGGCTGCGTCCGGACATATGACAGTAAGTTACTGGACGAATTGGATTGAGCAATACAGGCGCCTGACATGACGGCAGCACGATCGAGTGGATGGTGGGAGACGATCAAGATCGTCATTGAGGCGCTGCTGATTGCCATGGTGGTGCGTGTCTTCTTCTACCAGCCCTTCAACATTCCGTCCGGCTCGATGAAGGAGACGCTGCTCGTCGGCGACTACCTGTTTGTATCGAAGCTCTCCTACGGCTACTCCAAGTACTCCTTCACCAGCAGTCTTGATCTGTTCGACGGGCGCATCTTCGCTGCCCAGCCCAAGCGCGGCGACGTTATTGTCTTCAAGTTGCCGCGAGACAATTCCACCGACTACATCAAGCGGCTCATCGGACTTCCGGGCGACGAGATCGTGGTGCGGGGCGGCGTGCTTTTCATCAACGGCAAGGAGGTCCCGCGCGTGCCCGACGGCGAGTTCGTGACGCGCGAGGACGGCGGCCCACCGCGCCGCATCAAGCGCTACACGGAAACGCTGCCCAACGGCGTAAGCTACCATGTGCTCGACAGCGAGCCCAACGGACCATTCGACAACGTCGGCCCCTACAAGGTTCCTGAGGGTCACTACTTCATGATGGGCGACAACCGCGACAACTCCACCGACAGTCGCGCCCAGTGGGGCGTGGGCTACGTGCCTTACGAGAACCTCATAGGCCGTGCCGAGATCATCTTCTTCTCCGCCGCTGTCGATGAGCCCGGCGCGTTCAGCTGGATGCGCCCATGGACGTGGCCATTCGATATTCGCTGGTCGCGCTTCTTCAAACTGGTGCGCTGAAGCATGTTCGGCTGAATTGTGCAGCGGTTCAGCGTGAAGAACATGATCCAGAAACTGATCCGCTGAAACAGAAACCGTCGTGCTCTCATCGAAGGCGTGATTGAGGCTCTCGAACAAACAGATAGAGCAGGCCACAATGGCCGGGCGCGATGCAAACTGAACCTGACCTGCTTCCGACGAGACGCATGCCCCGACGAACCGATAACATCCGGCGATTAGAGGCAGCGCTGGGCCACACGTTCAAGGATCGCAACCTGCTGGAGCAGGCGTTGACCCATGCGAGTGTGCGCGGCGGCGGACGCCAGCGCCCCGACAACGAGCGGCTCGAATTCATCGGCGATCGCGTCTTGGCGCTGGCCATCGCCGATAGGCTCTATTCCAGGCATCCGCAGGCGCGCGAAGGCGAACTCGCTCGGGCGTTCAACCGCTTGGTACGCGGAGAGACGTGTGCGGCTATCGCACGTTCGATCAACCTCGGCCCGTGCCTCATACTGTCGGAAAGCGAGGCGGATAGCGGCGGGCGCGACAAGCACACGATCCTCGCCGACGCAATGGAGGCCGTTCTCGCCGCCATCTATCTGGAGGCCGGCTTCGAGCGCGCGCGCGACATCGTTCTGGAGCTATGGAATGATCGCCTCGACGGTGCACCGGCGAGCGCCGGCGCCGTCGCCGACGCAAAGTCCGCTCTGCAGGAGTGGGCGCAGGGCCAGGGTCTTCCCCTGCCGTGTTATACTGAAGAAAGTCGCACGGGTCCCGACCACGCACCGCGCTTCATCACTCGCGTCACGATCGATGGGAGGCTGATGGCCGAAGGGGAGGGGACGTCCAAGCGCCAAGCCGAGCAGGCCGCGGCGACCGCGATGCTCAGGGAGCAAGGTGTCTGGAGCAAGCCAAAAAGTGAGTGACGAACCCAGCAAGTCAGTGGCAGGCGAGGCGGCGACAGGCGCCGGCGCGTCAGCGCCGGCAACTGCCGAAGATTCCCATCGACGCTGCGGTTTCATCGCCGTCATCGGCGCACCCAACGCGGGCAAGTCGACTTTGGTCAACCGCCTCGTTGGCGCCAAGGTGTCGATCGTGAGCCACAAGGTTCAGACGACGCGTGTGCCGGTACGCGGCATCGCCATCGCTGGCGATAGTCAGCTCGTCTTCATCGACACGCCGGGGATCTTCGATCCCAGGAAGCGGCTCGACCGCGCCATGGTCGAAGCCGCCTGGGGCGGAGCTGGGGACGCCGATCTGGTGGCACTTCTGGTCGATGCCCAGAAAGGCATCCAGCCCGAAGTCGAGCGCATTCTGGAACGACTTTCCGAAACGAAGCGTGCGGCAGTCCTCGTCCTGAACAAGGTCGACCGCGTCGCCGACAAGGCCAAGCTGCTGGCGCTTGCCGCCGCGCTGAATGAGCGCTTCACGTTTGCGCAAACCTTCATGATCTCGGCCGAGTCCGGGTCTGGGGTCGATGATCTGAAGACCTATCTCGCAGAGCACGTGCCTGCGGGGCCGTGGCACTATCCCGAGGACGAAATATCCGATGCGCCGCTGCGACTGCTTGCAGCCGAGATCACGCGCGAGAAGATCTACCGCCTCCTCCACGATGAATTGCCCTACGCGATCACCGTCGAGACCACCGACTGGAAGGACTTGAAGAACGGCGCTGCTCGCATCGAGCAGACCATTTTCGTCGAGCGCGAAAGCCAGAAATCCATCGTGCTCGGCAAGGGTGGGCGCACCATCAAGCAGATCTCCCAGTCCGCACGCGCCGAGATCAAGGCTATTATCGAGCGCGAAGCGCACCTGTTCCTGTTCGTGAAGGTGCGCGAATCCTGGAAAGACGATCCCGAGCGGTACCGCGAAATGGGCCTCGAGTTCCCCAAGGGCTAAGCGTTCCACCCGCGTCGTCCGCCCGCAGTGAGGGCCCCTCGCCGCTGCAGGGCGTTCAAGGTATTGCTGCGGCAACCGTGGCCGATGCGACACGTTCAGCTCTATGCTATGAGCGGCCAGCAATGAACTGGAGCGACGAAGGAATCATACTCTCGGTGAGGCCGCACGGCGAAACCGCCGCGGTGGTCGAGCTGTTCACGCGTGGGCACGGCCGCCACACGGGGCTCGTGCACGGCGGTCGCTCGCGCAAGAACCGTCCGGTTCTGCAGACCGGCAACCATGTCGATGCAAGCTGGAAGGGCCGCCTTGCCGAGCACTTGGGGCATATGACGTTGGAGCTGCGAACCGGATACGCAGCCAGCGCCATGGACGATGCGGCCGCACTCGTCGGCCTTACATCGATGGCGGCTCTGGCCCGGCTCCTGCCCGAGCGCGATCCGCACCCTAACCTTTTTGAGATCACCCTGTTTGTTCTCGGCTTCCTCGATGATCCTACCGTCTGGCCGGCGTTGATGGTGCGATGGGAACTGGCGCTGCTCGCCGAGCTGGGTTTCGGTCTCGATCTCGAAGAGTGCGCGGCCACCGGCTCCAACGATGCCCTGATATATGTCTCGCCCAAGTCGGGGCGCGCGGTCTCCGCCTCCGCCGGCGAGCCATACCGCGATCGGCTGCTGCCGCTGCCGGGATTTCTGCTGAGCGGCCGCCGGTCGGGCAGCGGCGTGACCGAAGGCGACGTGATGAACGGCCTGAAGCTGTCCCGGTTCTTCCTCGAAAGCCGCGTGCTCGTCCCGCGCGACCTGAAGCTGCCCGAGCCGCGCCTCCGGCTGGAGGCTTTGCTTGCGCACGGTTGAAAGGCGGCGATGCGCGCTCGCCGCCACCCTGATTCTTCCTGAGATCGCGGGCGCCATGGCCTCGGAAATTCGTGCCTTTGTCGCCAATGACCCGGTGGAATGTGGCGCTGTGGCACTTGAGGTCGGAGCCCCAGCCGGGCTAATTCGGGCGCATGAGCGAAAAACCGATTCTGCCCGGGCAAGGCCCCATCGAGCCCGTGAACCTGCGCGAGGCGCTGGAAGAGCGTTACCTCGCATATGCGCTGTCGACGATCATGGGCCGTGCCCTGCCCGACGTGCGCGACGGCCTGAAGCCCGTGCATCGTCGCATTCTCTACGCAATGCGCGAGCTGAACCTCAATCCGCAGGCCGGATATAAGAAGTGCGCGAAAGTCGTTGGCGAGGTGATGGGCAACTATCACCCTCACGGCGACCAGGCGATCTACGACGCGCTGGTGCGTCTCGCCCAGGACTTTTCGGTCCGCTATCCGATGGTCGACGGCCAGGGCAACTTCGGCAACGTCGATGGCGATAATGCCGCCGCCATGCGCTACACCGAGAGCCGCATGACCGAGGTCGCGCAGGACCTGCTCGACGGCATCGACGAAGACACTGTCGATTTCCGCAAGACCTACGACGAAACCAACGAGGAGCCGGTGGTTCTGCCGGCTGCGTTTCCCAATTTGCTGGCGAACGGCTCGTCGGGCATCGCGGTGGGGATGGCCACCAACGTTCCGCCTCACAACGCCGACGAACTGTGCGCGGCCCTCTTGCACCTCATCAAGCACCCCAACGCCACCGTGGAGAAGCTCGTGGACTTCGTTCCCGGTCCGGATTTCCCGACCGGTGGCGTCATCGTCGACAGCAGGGAGCAGATTGTCGAGGCCTACAAGACCGGCCGCGGCTCCTTCCGTATCCGCGCCAAGTGGGAGAAGGAGGATCTGGGCCGCGGCGGCTATCAGATTGTCATCACCGAAATTCCATATCAGGTCCAGAAGTCGAAGCTGATCGAAAAGATCGCGGAGTTGCTTCAGGAACGCAAGCTGCCGCAGCTGGGCGACATCCGCGACGAGAGCGCGGAGGAAATCCGCATCGTTCTGGAGCCCAAGACACGCGCGGTCGATCCCGTCATCTTGATGGAACAGCTCTATCGGCTGACGGATCTTGAGACCCGCTTCGGTCTCAACATGAACGTCCTGTCGGGCGGCCAGATCCCCAACGTGCTCTCGTTGCGCGAGGTGATGCAGCAGTGGCTCGAGCACCGTGTCGAGGTGCTGGTCCGCCGCTCCAACCATCGCCTGAAGAAGATCGAGCATCGCCTGGAGGTGCTCGACGGCTACCTGATCGCCTACCTCAACATCGACGAGGTGATCCGCATCGTCCGCTTCGAGGACGACCCCAAGACCAAGTTGATCGCCAAGTTCAAGCTGTCCGAGGTGCAGGCCGAAGCGATCCTGAACCTGCGCCTGAAAAGCCTGTCGAAACTCGAGGAAATGGAGATCAAGGCGGAGCACGACAAGCTGTCGGGCGAACGCCGTGGGCTGCAGCAGCTTTTGAAGTCCGACGATCTGCAGTGGCAGCGCATCGCTGACGAGATCAAGGCGACCCGCGATCGCTATTCCAAGAAGACAGAGCTCGGCCGTCGCCGTACTTCCTTCGCTGATGCCCCCGAGATCGACGTCGACCTGGAAGCCGCGTTGATCGAGAAGGAGCCCATCACCGTGATCCTGTCGGACAAGGGCTGGATCCGCGCCATGAAGGGCCACCAGGACGATCTGTCCAAGCTCGACTTCAAGCAGGGCGACGGCCTCAAGCGAGCGTTGAAGGCGTTCACGACCGACAAGATCCTGCTGTTCGCCACCAACGGCAAATTCTACACGCTGGAAGCAAGCGCACTGCCCGGGGGACGTGGTCACGGCGAGCCCGTCCGCCTGATGATAGATATCGAGCAGAACCACGACCTGGTCGAAGCCTTCGTGCATCAGCCGGATCGCAAGCTGCTCGTCTGCTCCACGTCCGGCTACGGCTTCGTCGTGCCGGAGGCCGAGGTCGTGGCTGCCACGCGCAAGGGCAAGCAGGTGCTGAATGTCTCAGAGCCGGACGAGGCCCGTCTCGTGGTGCCCGTGGACGGCGATCACGTCTCGGTCATCGGGGAGAACCGCAAGATGTTGATCTTCCGCCTCTCCGAACTCAACGAGATGACCCGCGGCAAGGGCGTAATCCTGTTCCGTGCCAAGGACGGCGGCGTCTCTGACGTGCGCGTGTTCTCCAAGGCGACGGGCCTCACTTGGCTCGACTCGGCCGGACGCACGTTCACGCTGGATTGGCGCGATCTGAAGGAATGGGCAGGCTTGCGCGGGCAGACCGGCCGCGTGGCGCCGCGCGGCTTCCCCAAATCGAACCGGTTCGGGCCGGCCTTCGTCTAGAGCCTGATCGTCTGAGGTGGAAGCAGCCATGCTTCCATCGAAGGCGTGAATCAGTCTCTCAAACAAAGAGATATAGCAGGCCACGATGGTCAGGCCTAATTCAATCTAATACTGACCTGCTCTAGCGTTCTGGATCTGACGTTTGTTGCCCGGGCGAAGATCGTCAAACGTCAGTCGATCCAGAACACGAACTGAGAATTACCAGTGTGATGATCGAGACGTCCGCTTCATACGTTTCGGCCGGGTTGCGAGGCGGCCTTCTCGATCCCAATCACACTAGAACTCTGAAATTGCTAGTGTCGTCAGAAACGCGAAATTCGTTCCGAGGTTGCCGCAGAATGTGACGAATTTCGCGATCACGACACTAGGGTTCCGGGCTGACGCGCCGGGACCCGGTAGGGGGACCAAGCGACTGTGTCGGAACGCTAGGGCCCGGACCCTGGAACAGGTTGCGCCGAAGTGTGCCTCTGCACTCCGCCGTTCGATGAAAGATGAACGCGGACTGGCCGAATGGCTGACGATGTTCTGCAGTGCAGCATTGCCGGAACGGCATTTGGCCGCATTCCCATGCCATCGCGGCACGGTCGCGCACCGTGCACGAGAGATGTTGCGGGCGACCGGCATCTGAGGCTTGCTGGTCCGCGGCACCCGAGCGTTCAAGGTGCTGCGAAGCGGGCATGGATCATCCCGGGGAAGGACATCGACGAATGGGGCGCCGGATCGGGAGCATTCTCGCCGGACTGACCGTGCTGCTGACGCTGCTGGTGCCCGCGCGTGCCCTGTCTTGCAGTCGCGCCGATTTCGAAGCCGTTGTCGACGAGGCCGCCGCCGCCCTGCGCGACCTCAATCTCAAGAACCGACCCGTGTTTCAGGAGAAGCTTCGCGATCTGAAGGAGAAACGCGGCTGGTCGCACGACCAGTTCCTGAGGGAAGCCGTTCCGTTCGTGAAAGACGAGAAGATCGAGGTTTACGATCAGTCGTCGGGCGATTTGCTCGACGAGATCTCGCGTACCGGCCAGGAGGGCGCCGAAGCGAGCACACCCGATTGTGCGCTTCTTGAAGATTTGCGCAGTCGAATGAAGAAACTGGTCGAGATCCAGACCGAGAAGTGGGCATACATGTTTAGCAAGTTGGAGGCGGAGATCGGGAAATAGCGGATACGCGGGCGCCGACCCGCCGCCGATTTCTTGCGCTCTTGCCGCATATGTCGCCGAATGGCCTGACGAGCGATCAGCCTACTTCAGATAGGCCATCATGCGGCCCGCGGTGACGACGCAGACCCACAGCAGAATCGAAAGTATGCCCTGAATGCGCGCCGTCTTGGGCGGAGTGACGTTGAGATCCCACGCTGAAGCGCTGCGCCCGATGGTTGCCTGGAACACGGCGGCATTGGCAAGCGCCAGCGCGATCAGCACGAGCTTGATCTGGAACGAAATGTTGGCTGCGAATTCGGCTGCATCCGAAATGAAGAGCAATCCGCCGGTCGCGATGTTCACGGCGATGCCCGCCATCACCCAGGGGACGATGTGACGGCTCATCGCGCCGAAAGAAATGTTCCGATTGAAGCCGATCAGCCTGAGATCGAGCAGGAAAATTCCGCCGAGAACGAGCGCAATGCCCAGGATGTGCAGAGTCTCCAGCGCCGGATAGGCCCACGCGTTCTCGCGCACGAGTACCGCCAGCGAGGAGGCCGTCAATTCGTCGAAAATCGTCGTCTCGTTGTCCATGCCAGGGCCCGGACCGCAGGGTTTCAACGCGCCGACTTGCGCATCGAGATGGTGCGACCGCCTTGCAGGCTGATGCTCTTGAGGCCGATCTCCGCAGCGCTCTCACGACCGAGCCATCCGGTCACGGTCACGCTGGCGCCCGCCTTGAGGACCTGTTCGGTCAGCCCCTTGGCCCGCGCCGCAAGAATGCCTTCAGTCTCGATCCGCCACGTCACCTCGCCGCCTGATTTCGCCTTGCCGCTGAGATCGAAAAATATGTGCGGGTTCGTAAAGGAGACCGACGTGATGGTCCCCGAGACGGTTACAAGCTTGCTGCTGTCATACCTTGTCACAAACGTATGATGAGCCTTGACCGGCCCCTGAAGCGGCAGGGCCGCGAGCACTGGCAACAGCCACAGGCCGGGAAACATGCGCGGCATGGGAACCTCGAGAGAGGGAAAACTTCGCAAACCGGGACTTGGCATCACGCGTCGTACAGGGCCGCCGGCAACCCAACGTCCCGCAAGGACCTGCATTCTGTTTGAACCAAGACGTGAATTAGACCATCGAACAGGAGCTTAGAGCAGCCCGCGGAGCCAGAGTGATCCCATAAACATCCAACCCGCTCTAGTGCGGCGCGGACACGCCGCGACACCGATCTGCTGTTTCCGCCGGGGATTTATCAGGCGCGCTTCCAGCCGCTCGACGTCAAATGCTCTTGGGGCTGGAACCGGGTCTTGTAGGCCATCTTGCGCGATCCGGAGATCCAATAGCCAAGGTAAAGATACGGGAGGCCGAGGCTGCGCGCGTACTCGATGTGCTCCAGTATCATGTAGGTGCCGAGGCTGGCGCTCTCCAAGTCCGGATCATAGAAGCTGTAGACCATCGAGATGCCGTCGGAGAGGCGGTCGCATAGCGCCACCGCGCGCAGTCGCCCCTTGGAGGTGGAGCCAGCCTTCTCTAGCGGGTTGGGGAGCGGATCGCGGTATTCTGACAGGAACGTCTCGACGGCGCTGTCCTCGACCATCATGGAATAGTCCAGCACCGTCATATCGGCCATGCCGCCGTCGCCGTGGCGCGCGTCAATATAGGTTCGGAATAGCGAATACTGCTCGCTAACCGCCCGCGGCGCCACGCGGAGCGCTGAAAGGCTCCGGTTGCGCGCGAATATTCGCCGCATTGTCCGCCCCTGCTCGAACTCGTCGACCAACACACGCACCGAAATGCACGCGTGGCATCCCTCGCAATAGGGCATGTAGGCAATGTTCTGGCTGCGCCGGAAGCCGCCACGCAACAGATTATCCACAAGAAGCGCTGGCTTGTCGGGCGACAGGTGGGTGAAGAGCTTGCGTTCCAGCCGGCCCGGTAGATAGGGGCACGGCTGCGGTGCGGTCACGTAGAATTCCGGAAAGTGCTTTTGTTGCTCGCTCATATAGGCACGGCCCCGGCAGCTCCGCGTCGTCCGACGCACAAGCACTATGATAGGGTCGCCGGGGCAATCGGATCAAGGCGTTGTTTCGCAAGCGAAAGGGGGCAAACGTATCGTAGCCGCCGTGGTCCGGCCGTGGAGCCGAAAAATCGCGCCATTCAGCCGTGCCCGCGGGTCACTGTGTCGCCATGCTGGGCGTTGTGCTCAAGGAAAGTAATGATCTCCCGGGCTACGTTGACACCGGTCGAGTTTTCCACGCCTTCAAGCCCCGGCGAGGAATTTACCTCCATCACCATTGGTCCGCGCTTGGTCCGCAGCATGTCGACACCGCAGACGTTGAGTCCTAGCGCAGCGGCGGCCCGGACCGCGACCTCGCCTTCCTCTCCGGAAATCGAGATTGCCTGGGCGCGGCCGCCGCGGTGCAGGTTGGAGCGAAACTCGCCCGCCCGCCCGATGCGCATGATTGCGGCCACCACGCGGCCGCCGACCACGAAAGCGCGCACGTCCGAGGCTTCCGATTCCCGGATGAACTCCTGCACCATGATGTTGACGTTCGCCGCTGAGAAGGCCTCGATCACCGATTTTGCGGATGCATCGGTCTCGGCCAGGACCACGCCCATGCCCTGCGTGCCCTCCAGAAGCTTGATGACGACCGGTGCCCCACCCACTTCGCGGATCACATCCTCCGCTTTGCGCGGTCCGTGCGCGAAAGCGGTGGTCGGCATTCCCACGCCGGCACGCGCCAGAATCTGCAGCGCCCTCAGCTTGTCGCGCGAGCGGCCGATAGCGACGCTTTCGTTGAGCGGATAGATGCCTTGCATCTCGAATTGTCTGAGAACCGCCAGGCCGTAATTGGTAATTGAGGCCCCGATCCGGGGGATGACGGCATCGTAACGCGGCAAGTCCTGGCCGCCGTAACGCAATCGCGGACTGTTCGACGTGATGTTCATGTGAACGTGAAGCGTGTTGATCACGTCCATCGAATGCCCGGCCTCGATTGAAGCCTCGACAATACGCCTGTGCGAATACAGGTTCGGGTTGCGGGCGAGCATGACGAAACGCATTGATGCCCCTTTGAGCTGGTGGCTGCTTGCAAGCGGCGGCCTCAATAGTCCAGGCACCCGTCGAGTGGAAGGGGTTGGCGCCGAAATGGCACACTCCCCCGTCATGTCATGTTGCCCCCCCGGATTGGCTTGCCGACGGTCACACGCCGGTCCACAGGATAGGTTAAGCTTAATATCAAGGTCAGTAGCCGCGGGCGGGAGACAGCATGCGATCCGTCGCGGTGCGGTAGTCGCCATCGTGGCGCGTACCGGACAACCACTTTAGTTCATTCGCACGGACAAGCTACTGTTTCTCTGAAGCCATTTGCGCTTGTGCCGATGCTGAGCTTGGCCGATATACAGGTGTGCAGATTGGCGTGGCAAAGGACATCGCGCAGCGAATCCATTCGCGCAACGGCGTCCGCTTGCCGAGCTGCCCGGCGCTGAAGATGCACGCGTGAAAGTCGGCGTCCGGGATCGGTCGCATGTGCGGTTGAAGAAGTTTGACTTGTTCGGTGCGGCCCGTCTCTATGCCGCATGTGCATGCCGGTGCGTGCGCGCTATTGCCGGGCGCTGTTTGAGTGCGGGGGGCGTTTCTGAGCGATGGTGAGGGCGTTTCGCTTCAGCAAACCGGCCGCCGTTTTGCCCGCTGTCGTGGCAGGCTCACGCAGGCCCATCGGGACGGGACACGATCTCATCGGCCTTATCCGCGCGGTCGGCTTCGTAGTCGCATGCATCGCTGCCGGAATGGCCGTCCTTGGCGCGCTGGTTGCGGGTGGCGCCGCTCCTGCGTCTGCAATCGAGATTGGTTTCGCCCCTAAGCCCGTATTGCGCAAGGTCCTGGCGCTTTATGATGGCGCCGCCGAACCCACGCCCAGCGATACGCGTCTGCACCGTTTTGCCGAGATGCCGATCAATTACCTTGGCTTCGAGCTGGTCTACCGCGACATCAACGCCACGCTGCCATCCCAAGAGGATCTCACAGACTATCGCGCTGTTCTGACTTGGCTGCTCGAGCCTCTGCAGAAGCCCGACGCCCTCGCGGCATGGCTGGAAAAGGCGCTTGAGACGCCGGGCCTGCGCTACGTCGTCCTGGGCGACGTCCTCCCGGACGATGGCGCTCGTGTCGACGAAGCCGCTGCGAGACTCTACGGCAGGCTCGGTCTTTCCTACGACAGCGAGCATCTCGAGTCAGGCTTCGATGCCGAGCCCTTGTCGGTCGATGCATTGATGATCGGCTTCGAACGTCCGCTCGACAAGGTGCTGCCCGGTTTTCCCGTCGTTCGGCCGCTGCCCGATCGTATTGGCCAGCTCAGCGTGCATCTGGCGCTGGGCACGCCAAAGAGCCGGAACATGCCACCGATTGCCGCCGTTGTGACGGGGCCCGGAGGAGGCTTTGCAGCCGAAGGTTTCACCATATTCTATGAACCGACCGCCGATCGCGAGAACTGGATCCTGAATCCCTTTGCCTTCTTCTCGAAGGCCCTCGGGGACGGACGTTTCCCGATCCCCGACGTTACCACGGCTGCTGGTCGGCGCATCTACTTCAGCCACATCGATGGCGACGGCTGGAACAACCAGTCCGAGATCGAATCCTACAAGGCGACCGGCACCCTGTCCTCCGAAGTGATTTGGCGTGAAGCTATCGCACCCTATCCCGATCTGCCGGTTTCCGTCGCGCTGATCAGCTGTGACATCGATCCTCAATTCGGCGCCGATGTCGCTGCCGCCCGGGTCGCCCGCGCACTTTTCGCCCTGCCTCAGGTCGAGGTGGCAAGCCACACGCATACCCATCCCTTCAACTGGAGCTTCTATGCTCAATATGATCGAGAGGCCGAAGTCCGGCTGATCGACACCCAGCAGCGGCCGACGCAGTCCTGGCGCGACAGACTGAGCGGGGCGATGAACGAGCTTGCAGGTCGGACGGCGCCCGTTGCACGATCGAGCAAGTATATCGCCGGCTCCGACGATCTCCCCCGCACCTACCTCAAGAACCCTTTCGATCTCGGCAGCGAGGTGTTGGGCTCCCTGAGGATCGCCGAGAGCCTCGCGCCCGCAGGGAAAAAGGCGATGCTCTATCAATGGAGCGGTGACACGAGCCCATTTGAAGCGGCCATCCATGCAACGCGCCTTGCCGGTGTGCGCAACATCAACGGCGGCGACAGTCGCTTCGACCGCGAATTCCCATCCATCGCCTACGTGCCGCCGATCGCACGCACCGTGGGACGAGAGCGTCAGATCTATGCCGCCAACAGCAATGAGAACACGTATACAAACGACTGGACAGGCCCATACTACGGCTTCTTCATGCTGGAAGAGACGCTAAGGAACACCGAATCTCCACGTCGTCTGAAGCCATTCAATCTCTACTATCATATGTACTCGGGCGAGAAGCCGGCCGCGCTCGCCGCCGTCCGCCATTTCCTCGACAAGGCGCGCTCGCAAGCCGTCATTCCGGTCGCTGCCTCCGAGTATGCCGCGATTGCCGACGACTTTTTCGCGGTCAGGATCGAGCAGACTGATGCGTCGGCATGGGCCGTTTCCAACTTCGGCGCATTGGAGACCGTCCGTTTCGACAATGCGCAGGCGCTCGGTGTCGATATGGAGATGAGCGTCGGCATACTTGGCGCCACCCGCCACAATGGTTCACTCTACGTCACGTTGGATAGGGCCGTGGACCGTGCCGTCGTCCAGCTTGCCGAGCGTGAGGTCACGGATGCGTATTCGCGCGATCGGCAGGCGCGGCCGCAACTCCGCGAAAGCCGGTGGCGTCTCTCGGGTCTGACCGGTGATTCCTGCCGCTTTGCCTTGAAGGCCGAAGGATATGGTCGGGGAGACATGAGCTTCGCCACGGCACCGGGGCGGACGTTCGACGTGTCGGTGGAAAGAGGTGACGAGGTCCTGACATCGGTTTCTGCAACCGCCGATGCCATGGGGGAGCTGAGTTTGGCATTGAATGCCGACGCCAGAGAGCCGGTAGAGGTTTCGTTCGTCTGTCATGAATAGTCTCGTGAAGAGTACAGTCGCTCTCCTGTTCAAGCCGCATCTCGTGGTGATGCTGGTGATTTTCGCCGGCGCCGCGGTTTCAGGCGCACTCTTGCTGCCTGGCGATGCCGAGCGAGTCGCGATGCTGGAGCGTGACGGCGACAACATGCGTGCCCTGGAACTGCTCGAGCGGCACTACAAATCCGGCAACCGTTCGCAACGGACTCTCTACCAGCTGGAGCAGCTCTACCAGCATTTCGGCAAGCTCGATAAGGCCCGCCTTATGCTGGAGAAACTGGCGGAGAGCAGGCCGCGCGACCTCGTGCTGCAGCGGCGCCTCGTCAAGTTTTACCGCGATACGCAGGATGGCGACGCCTATCTCTCCGGCTTGAGCCGTCTCGTTTCGCAGCGCTACCCCGAACAGGCATGCCGTGAGCTGATCGCGCAGCTGCGCCTCATCGGGCAATACGCCCGGGAACGAGAGGCGATCGAGCGCTGCCGAATGAAGGGCTACAGGCGCGGAAGCGACATCGTTCGTCTTGCCGAACTTGAGCAGTCCAGTGGCAACAAGGGACGCGCACTGGCGCTGTTGCGAAACGTGGACGACGTAAAGGGACTCCATGCTCCGCGCGAGCGGCTCATGCTCGCTGCGCTGCTGATCGACACTGGCGCGCATAGTGAGATTGCCAAACGCGGTGCGCACTGGCTCGCTCACGAGCGCGATGAGCACTTCGCCGATACGCTCTTTGCCTTTCTAAGCCAGCGCGGCGCACACGATGTCGGCATCAGGATAGCGAGCCAAGCCGGCCGGCCTGGTGACAGTCTCTCGCTTCGCGTGGCCGAGATGATGCTGGACCGCGATCAGACGAGTGCCGCGCACGCTTATCTGCGCGGCTGGATCGAGTCGGCGGAGATCAAGGAGCATGCGCTTGTCTCGCGCTTTATCGCCGCAGCGCTTGCCGCGGAGGACCCCGAGGTTGCACTGCTGGCCGCGCGCCGCTTCGGCATGCAGAACTTGTCGGAAAAGGAATTGGTGCAGATTGCCGAGGCATTGGGAGCAACGGGACGCCGCGATGAATTCGAGATCGTTCGCACCGCATTGACCGCCGATACGCTCGTAGCGCATCCGCTGCTGAGCGCCATGGTCCACCTTAACAACGGCGCCACATCGGCCACCAGGGATATCCTGGACAACCTCTCATCTGACGCACTCGACAACTGGCGTCTGGCCTTGTGGGCACGGCTGATGCGTGAGACGGGCAATGGTGCGGCCGCCGACGCCAGGTTGCGCGCACTCGGCGTGCAACCGCACACCATTGCCAGCGGTGAGGCCCAGGTCGGACTGCAAAAGAGACGCCTTGCATCCTCACGCCGCTACCAGAGCTATCGCAAGCGTGCGACGCGGTATAGCAGCATCAAGCGGCGGAAGGCACGCATCGGGGTCGCGAATGCAGCCAAGCGCGCCCGCAACGCGACCCAGGCCAGCCGGTCCAAAGTCAAGGGACGACCGCCGGACCCGCAGAATTACCTGGCCCGACCCGATCCTGTCGCGCGGCCGGTCGCGCTCGAAAAGGGAGGTTAGTGTGCTGATCGAAAAATCCGCTTCATACTATTTGGCCGGGTAGTGAGGCGGATTTCTCGATTACGACACTAGAGCATGTTGAGCTGCAGTGTGCAGCGGCTCAGCGTGAAAGACATGCTCGAAACAATAGACTGGATCGTGTGCGCGGTTCCATGAAACATGAACGCGATCCAGGCCGCCTGTCCGTGAGCTTGCGGTCGCGATGTGGTGTGGGCCGGTGCGTCCGTTTGATCTGCAGTTGGGAAGTATAAGTTTGGGTTCTTGAGTGATGCATAGGTGTACGTTTGATGTGTCTCGGGAGATCGGTCGGTGACGGGTGAAGGTCCGGCGCCGCGCGCCGACGATCGTGTCAACGATACAAGAGGACTGCCCGTGCTGCCGCCGATCTCGGCAGTGGCCGAGATCGTCATCCTGTTTGCGCTGATCTACGGCATAGACCAGTTGACTCCAGGCGTCTCGGTTCTCGACCTGTCCCCCCATCCGTTCTGGATTCCCGTGCTGCTGGTCAGCCTCCAGTACGGTACTGTCAGTGGCTTTATTGCCGCCGCCGTTGCCATCGGCCTGTCGCTATTCGCCGGCCTTCCCGAGCAGGACATCGGCGAAAACCTGTTCGCCTACTTCCTCCGCGTGTTCGGACAGCCGATCCTTTGGATCGGGGTTGCGCTTCTGGTCGGTCAGTTCCGCATGCGTCAACTTGGAGCCAAGGAGGAACTGCGAATCGCGAATAAGGCATTGACCGCGCAGCGAGACGATCTGGCCAGGCATTCCCGACGGCTGCGCGACCGCGTCGAGCACCTGGAGCAGGAACTGACCACCCGCTATGGTGCGCCCCCGCACGCCATTGCTGCCGTGCTTGCCGAGACCATGGCGCAGGGTGGGTTTTTCGATGAACGAGCCCGCCAGGCCATTTTGCAGCGAGCCACCGCTGCGCTTTTTCCCGAAGCGGTCGTCACCGCCTACCGTGCTCGTGACGGTTTTTTGGCCGAATGTGCCGTCTCCGGCCGCAAGCCCGATACAGGACCGCGCATCCGCATTTCGCTGGAGGATCCGCTCTACCGCTTGGTGGTCGAAGAAGGACGCGGTGTAAGTGTCTTGGACGCCGGCGGTGAAGACATCCTGGGCACAACCGGACTGGCGGCAGAACCGATCTGGATGACCGTGCCGGAGGGATCGGGGGATAATATCTCTCGTTCATCGTCGGCACATGAAACGTGCCCCTTTGGCATGCTCGTCATCGAGCGCGCCGGACCAGCCGAAATAACGCGCGGCGGCATGTTGGCGCTCCAGCTTCTGGCGCACGCGCTGCAGCCGCGGCCGCCGCGCCCCATCGTCCACCAGGATGTCGGGCTCCGTCCGGCGCTGCGTCATACACGCGCGCCGAAGGGACACCTCCCGCGTCCCACGGCCGCCATCGGCACGGCGCCGCCCGGCCACGCGCACGATCGGCGCAAGAGCCTCGCCGAGCGTCTTTTGAAGGCTTCGGCACCGCCAGATGCACCTCAGGGCGCTCATTCGTCCGTATCGCTCTCGAAGCCTGGTGAGAAGAAAGCACCCGTAGTGCTTCGCGACGACAATAGTTCCAAGGCAACCGGCGTTGGAAAGGCGCCCGGCGAGCCATGATCTCAGCTGCGGGCGCGGCAGATGAACACCAAGCCGCGGAAGGGACGGAAGCCTCGCTGGCGATGTCGCCACGCATACGTCGCGCCGAGGTGACGCGCTTCGACGTCGTGTTCGCGCTGGCCGCGGCAATGGCCGAACTCCTGGTCGTCGCCATGCCGCTCATTACCCGGCTGCCGATCGAAATCGCACTTGCGCTGCATCTGATCGTCATTTCCGCGTTGGGATTTGCCCTCTATCGGCGCCGCCAGGCACAAGCAGACCTCACTGCTCCGCTATTGATACTGATCGCGGCCTCCACCGCCGGACCGGTCGGCGGCGTCATCGGCCTCATGGCTCTCGCCTGGCTATCGCGTCCTGCACAGCCTTCCGTGCTGCTGGAGGCCTGGTACAACCGCATTGCCTTGAGCACGAGCGTCGACCCGGAAACGCAGCTTGCCGATCGCATCGCATCCGGCCGCGTCATCGATACGTCGGCACCGCCGCCACTGGCACTGGTTGGCATAGTCCGCCACGGCACGCTGGAAGAGCGTCAGGCGGCGCTGGGCCTTGTCGCACGGTTCTTCCACATGAACTACCTGGCTGCGCTCTCCGATGCCCTGCGCAGCGACGTTCCGGTGATCCGCGTCCAGGCAGCTGCCGTAGCCGCGCGCATACGCCCCCGTCTCGCCGAAGAGGTCCACCGGCGCCTGCGGCTCGCCGCCGATTTCCTGCGCGACGACATCCCGCCACGCATGCGCGAGAAATCGCAGTTTGTACGCCTGCAATTGATCCGCGAAATCGATCAGGCGATCGCGTCCCAGCTCCTCGACAAGCCCGTTATCGATGCCGCCTCGGCAATGGCGGCGCGGCTTGCCGCGTCGGTCGATTGCCGCACGCTGGCGTTGCACGATTCCCAAACGTTCGAGGCGCGCGCAGGGCTCGAAGCCCTGGAAGCGCGGCTGATCGCGGCTGGCGATTTCAGGCTGCTGCGGCTGCTCCGTCGCCGGCGGCAACTGGTGAGCAGGGGGCTTGGCCTCGCGCGCATGCGCCCGCTCCGGAGCACGCAGGAAATCAAGTTCAACAAGAGAACCACTTCGCAACAGTTGATGGCAGACGCGCCATGACGCAGCGTAAGCCAGCCACGTCATCACCCCTGTCGCCGCCGGCCCCAACACCAACGGACGGCGGCGCGCTGTCGGCTGCCGAGGCGGACGTTTGCCTCATCGTTGAAGGCTGCTATCCCTACGTACAGGGGGGCGTTGCTGGCTGGATCGATTGGCTGATCCGTGCCTGTCCCCACCTCTCGTTCTCGATCGTAGCTCTTTGGCCGCGTCCGACGGGACAGCTTCCGCGATACGCGCGCCCGGACAACGTTGTCGCCTATAGCGATCTCTATCTGCAGGACTTCGGCGAACGCCCGCGGCTCGGCCTGGCAATTCCACCGTCACTCGATGCGCTCTCCGAGACGCTCTCGACTTTCACTGTCGAGGGTGGCGCCATCAGTATGCAGGCTCTCAGCCGCGAACTCGATTCCCTGCGCCGCGCCGCGCCGTTGCCCGTCGTCTTCAACTCGCCCCTGGCCTGGGAGATCGTCCAGCGCATGTACGAGCGCGACATGCCGCAAAGCTCGTTCCTGCATTACTTCTGGGCGTGGCGTGCGCTGCTCGGCGGTCTATTCGCGATTGCCGAAATGCCGCTGCCGAAGGCGCGCATCTACCACACCATATCTACCGGATATGCCGGCCTTCTCGCGGCGCGCGCTTCGCTTGAAACCGGCCGACCTGCACTGCTGACCGAGCACGGCATATATACCAATGAGCGCCGTGTCGAGCTTTTGATGGCCGACTGGGTGGCCGACAATATCGACAAGGGCCATCACCTTGGCGACGACCGCGTCGATCTGCGCGACCTGTGGGTCCAGGCGTTCGAAGCCTATGCGCGCACCTGCTATGAAACAGCACACACGATCGTCACGCTTTATGCCGACAACCAGCGAGCACAACGGGCCCTGGGTGCGCAGGATGATCGCCTCCGCGTCATCGCCAACGGTATCGAGCTGGAGCGCTTCGCCAAGATTTCCGCCGCCCCCGACGATGCTCCCCCCACCATGGCGCTGATCGGCCGTGTCGTGCCGATCAAGGACGTGAAGACTTATATCGCGGCCGCCGGCATCCTGAAGCAGCGCATGCCCGGCCTGCGTGCCCTTGTGCTGGGACCACTCGATGAGGATCCGCTCTATGCACACGAATGCCGCGCGCTGGTCGCTGCGCTGGGCCTTGAGGAAACGGTGATCTTCACCGGTCCCGTCGATGTCGCGGAATATCTGTCCCAAATCCACGTCGCCGTTCTGACGTCTCTATCGGAATCCCAACCGCTGGTGCTCCTCGAGGCCGGTGCTGCGGCGGTACCGTTCGTAGCCACCAATGTCGGGTCGTGTCGCGAGATCATCGAAGGACCGCAAGACGAGACGCCACACCTGGGCCATGGTGGCATCGTTACCGGTCTCGTGGCACCCGGAGAGGTGGCTGATGCGGTTGGCGCGCTGCTTTCCGACCACGAGCGCCGGCGGGCGGCGGGAAACGCGCTGCGCGCGCGCGTCGAAAGCCGCTACACGTCTGCAATGGCTGCCAAAGCCTATCACGGGCTTTATGCAGAACTCCTCTCGCGCGACTCACGTACTGATTTGACCGGGGGGCACTGAGGGAGATGGCGGGCATTGGTTTCGAGTTGCGAAGGTTGAGCCGTCAGCAGAGCCTGACAGCGCTTGTCGGCGCGCTCGGTCATGCGGCGGTGATTGCAGCAGGCCCTTGGCTTTTCACCATTGTCTCTTTGGCGACGATCACCCTGTTCACCGAACAGGTAGCGGGCCTTGCCACGCTCGCCACGTTCCGCGCCGTCATCATCTATGCATTTGCCGTCTCGCTTGTGTTGACCGCACCGGTGACCATCGTTGCGACGCGTCTCGTCGCTGACGCGCTCTGGCTGAAGAAGTCGGAACGAGTGCGTCCGTTGCTCTTCGGTGCCTACGTGGTCTCGATTGCATTCGTCTCCGCCGGGGTGGCGGTGCTCGCCGTGTATTTCCGCATGCCGCCGGCGCTCGGATCGGCCTTGCTCGCGGCATCGTTGACGGTTGCGCTCATTTGGGTGGCATTGAGCTTCTGTGGTGCGGTGCGCGATTACCGTGGCGTCACGATCGCTTTTGCAGTCGGCCTGCTCACGTCGGTGCTGTTCGCAACTGCAGCGGCGGTGCGCGGGCTCGGCGCTACCTGGATTGCCTGGGGCTTCGTCTCCGGGCTTGCACTGACATTTCTGCTGCTGACGATGCGTGTCCTCGAAACCTTCCCGGGTCGCTTGGATCGTCCCGAATTGGGCTTCGAGATGATTCTGGGCGGGTTCGGCGCCTACCGCCACCTGGCCCTCGGTGCGCTGGTTGGCACGGCGGCCGTTTGGATCGACAAGTGGATCTTCTGGTTTTCGCCAATCGGTGAGACGGTGAAGGGCGGCCTCGTTCACGCGCCGCTCTACGACAGCGCGATGTTCATTGCCTCCCTCGTAATCATTCCGGCGCTGTCCGTATTCGTTGTGCAACTCGAAACAGCGTTTTTCGAGCGCTACCAGCACTACTTCTCCACCATTTCAACGCATGGAACGCTGCGCCAGATCGAGTCGGCGCGTGTGCGCCTTGCTTCCGGAACGCTCGAGCAGCTGGTTCTGGTGACCGTAATGCAGGTGGGCATCTGCGCGATCCTCGTTCTCTCGGCACCCTTGATTGTCGAATTGCTGAACCTGCAGTTCCAGCAGATTTCGATCCTGCGCTACGGCGCCCTGGGTGCAGTGTTTCAATTTATCTTCATTTCCTCTACGTCCATGCTCCTGTTTTTCGATCGCCGTCGTCTCTACCTCGCCTTGCAGTCCTTGTTCCTCGTACTCAATGCAGGTTTTACACTTCTGAGTGTGTACCTGGGCGAAACGTACTTCGGCGTTGGCTACTTCGCGGCCTGTCTCGCGGCAAGCCTCGTGGCATATTTCGCAGCCGACCGCACCTTCGAGCGGCTCAACTTTCTCACCTTCCTGGGCAACAACCCCTCGATCCTCGAAGCGACGCAAGCGGCCGGACGCCGCCGGCGTCTCAGTCTCCTGTTGCGGCAACGGCACGAGAAGGCGCGTTCGGCGGGCGCCTGAGCAACGGCAATGCATAATCCGTGAGATGGAAGCGGCAGGGCCAGCTTATGCAACGGCTGGCTCGGGCTGCCTGGTTTCCAGGCTCGCAAGTTCGCGATCCTCGCGCGCGATGTAGGGAATATAGCCGATAGCGCGCAGCGCGCCCGCCGCCTCCAGCTGAAGCTCGGGCTTTGCCAGATATTCGACGGCGAACACAGCCTTGCCGTCGCGGCGCATGAGATCGAGCATGCGGCGCGCTTCCAGAACTTCATCGCGCGTATTCCGCTTCTCCGCGCGTGACAGCCCGAACAACAGCTCCTCCTTGGCACTGGCATCGATCGCATCGCGCACGCTGGTATGCCGCAGCAGGCCCTCCGCGTTTTGCATGATGATGCCAAGTCCCGAATGCGTCTGCCGAACCCATCCCGAAAGCGCCGTCACGAACTCCACCATGTCGCCTTCGATGTCGGCGCGCTCCCGCGCGACCTGCGGGTGGCGCTCTGCGATCTCTTCGTGGACGTCGCACCGGTCGAGATAAATTCCGTCGAAGCCGGCCGCTGCTATTCGGTCGATGTAGCTGTCCTTGGCCCCAAACAGAATGCGTTGCCAGTCGGGATCCCAGAAGCGCACATAGAAGTTCTCATGCCATTCTGGGTTCTCGCCGATCAGCCAGCCAGGCGGCGTGCTCTTCCAGCGTCTCTGCCAGTAGTAGCGGTAGCTCTCGGCTTCGCCGACCGAAACGTAGGCGTAGACAAGTCGTTGCCGCGCGCCGCCGCGGCGCTTCAGCCGTGCCAGCTCCGACGGCGTGAAGGCTTCCTCCTCGCTGCCGTCGCGCGAATAGTCGATGACGACGAGATCGAACGGCGCATGTTCGATCGCTTGCAACTCGATCTCCTGCAACTGATAGCCCCAGCTCGCCGCGCCGGCCAGGGCCCGTGCAGGCGAGGACTGCGGTATTGGAACGCCTGCCGAGCGGCGTCGAGCCGGCTCCGGGTCGGACGCCTCGTCGTCGCCGCGTGCCCCCCCGGCGGAAGCGGGCGGCGGACGCGTCCCGCTGCGGCTGCGCGCGTGAGAGGCAGCGCTCGACGACGATGGGCTGATCCCCGGTATGTGGCCGGCGAGTGCCGGCGGCGGCTTGCTGGTCCGCGGGCGGGAGGTCGGATAGCTGTCGGACGCAGCCGGCGCGGACTGCCGGGCCGGAGCCTGACCGCCGCTGCCGGCAGTGCCGCCCGCCGAAGCCGGTGGTGGTGCGGAGCTGCGCTGCCGTGCGACGGGCGGCGGTGTATCGGACGCATGAGGGGCGAGCCGGCCGCTATCGCCTTCTGGCCTGGACTGCACCGGTGTCCGCGAGGTCTGCCAAAGCCGCCACGCCAGTAACGCCACGACGATCAGCAGAACGGCGATCGCGATCCAGAGGAGTGTCATGGAAACGGACATGCCGGAGCCCTCTTGCCTTCGGATCCTCGAAGAAACGGCCGGCCGCACCGGCTGATTTGTGATCCCTTCGATTTGTAAAGCAAGTTTGCCGCACGGGGGCAAGCCTGCACGCCATCTGGTGCCTGGGCGAGGTATTCGCGCGCAGGTTCTCGTTTGTGCCGCGCGTGATCAGCGCGTGCCCGTCGCGGCACCCGATGTGGCGGCAGGAACCTGGCTCTGAGGCTGGAAATTGTGTGTGCCAAGGCTTCGCTCGGCGATCAGCGGCAGGTAGCCAAGCTCGCGGATGCGCCGCCGCGCTCGTTCCGCCGGTGCAGCCTCCGACAAATATTCGACGACCAGCACCTTGAGCCCGCTGCGTCTGGCGACGGCAAGGTCCGCGAGCGACTCTCGAACCATCTCCGGCGGATTTGCCAATCCGTCGTGATTGACGCCGAACAGGAGATCCTCCTTTGCAAGCCCGTCGATGGCATTGCGCACGTCCCTGCGTCGGACGAGTTCCTCCGCGTTCTGCATGACGATCAGCGCATCTGGCTTTTGCGCGCGCGCATGCCGCGCGAGCCGTACGATGAAGCTGGCCATCTCGCCCGCGCTGTCGGATCGCTCCTGCTCCAGTTCCTGGAATACGTCGGCGCGGTCGAGATAGACACCGTCGAAACCGGCAGCAAGGATGCGGTCGAGATAAGCTTCATGGGAACCGAATACGATGGCTTGCCATTGCGGATCCCAGAACCGCACTGGAAAGTTCCCGTCCCATTGCGGGTTGGCGTCGAGCAGCCAGTGAGGCCGTGTCGCCGCGTCGTACCACGCGTTGTTCCAATAGGTCCGGTATCGCTCCGCCTCCCCGATCGAGAGATACGCGAGCAGCAGCTTGCGACCGCCATCGGTCCGGGTGCGCATTCGCGCAACGTCCGCCTGCGAGAAGGGCAGCTCCACGCCATAGACACGATCCGGCGCATAGTCGATGACCACAAGATCTTCGTCCAACGCTGCGATCTCGTTCATGTCGATGCGGCGAAGCTGATATCGCCACGAGTTCACGGATTGCAGAAGTGAACGCCGCGCCGACGCAGTCGAGGCGTATGGATTGGACCGTGCATCCTGGCGCGTGCGCGCATTGTATCCCTGTTGCCCAATCGTGGTCCGGGAGGGTTCGGCACCGGCATCCGACACCGTCGATCCGTGCAGCAGTACCGCGAATGCGACGATCAGGCTGCCCCATGCCGCATGTCGGCGAATGCCACGGCCATGGGCATACCGGCCGGGCAACGCAATCACCGCTGACGAAATGCCCATCAGTCCCGCCCTGTCACCTTAGATCGTGCTCATGTTTCGAGGAACCATGAGCACGATCCGGTCCAATGCTTCGAGCATGTTTTTCACGCTGAAGCGCACCGCACTTCCGCTAAGCATGCTTTAGAAATCGCGTTCGGGAAGCCACAACCGCGCCAGGTCGCGCGGGCCGAAATAAGGGATGAAGCCTTCGTCGCCCCCCCGCCGGCGTGCATCCGCGATCTTGGATCGCGCGCGAACGTAGTCGACGAAGAAGACCGGACGGCCCGCACGCCGTGCCAGCCGCAGGTTCGCGAGCGTGTCGCGCACGAGATCGCGGGCGTTTTCCTTCTCGCTGTGATCCACGCCATAGAACAGATCTTCCTTGGCGATAGCGTCGATCGTCTCGAGCATATCTTGGTGCCGCAACAGCTCCTCGGCGTTCTGCAGGATGACGAGAAAGTCCGGGTTACGCCGCCGCGCATGCTCCGCGAGACGCTTCACGAATGCAACCATCCTGCGCTCGGCATCCGGGCACGCCTTGCCAACCTCGCTGTAGACATCGACGCGGTCGAGATAGACACCGTCGAGCCCCAGTTCGACCAGCCGGTAAAGCGGCGATGGCTCGATGCTGTTGTAGACGCTGCGGCCATTCTCGTCGCCCAGGATCGTGCGTTGCCAGCCTTCCTCGCAGAAGCTGATGATGCGATTTCCCTTCCACTGCGGATTCTCGTGCATCAGCCAGTCAGGCGCGTCCTCCTCCAGGTACTCGGCGCTGAAATAGTCTGGGCGGTAGTCTTCCGCTTCGCCGATGGAGAGATAGCCGACGACCAGTCGGCGTCCGCCATCGGGCATGTTCTTCAGTCGTGTCACGTCTGCCGCTTTCATAGCCTCGCCGTCGCCGACACCCGTCGTGGCGTCGACGACGAGAAGACCGTAAGGCGCGGCAGCCGCCAACTTGAGGTCAAGGCTGGCGAGTTGATAGCCCCAGCTGGTGACCGAACCTATCGCGGCGGCTCTGCGCAAGCGGGCGGCGGCGAGTTCTTGGGGTGGAGGTTGCCGCGCGATCAGCGTCGCGGGAGAAGGCAGCGGATTCGCTGGCATCGCAATTGCCGCGCCGGCCGGTACGTCGGACTTCGGCGACGGGGTTCTATCGTCCCGCGTCGGCTTCGGCCGCACGGCCGGGATCGGACGCGGAGCAACGAGTTCCTGCGCAAGGGCGCGCCCGGACGTCGCCAGCCCGGCACTGGCCGCGCCGAGCACGGACATGGCCAACGCAAGCATCGCGACGCAGACCCGCCTACCCTGGCTGATGGGGTGGGCAAGATGAAAGTGTTGCAGTGGCGTCAGCGACATGCCGTCCTCCGGCAGCCGGACTAGGAGCGCGGCCGTCCAGATTGAAGCTATCGCGCAGTCCGTGAACCGCACGATAAGCATGCATGCCCGGCGACGGAAGCAAAACTGTGGCGTGTATCGGGTTGGTGAAATAGCGACCGACTAATGGCCCGTCGCGCGCAGCGAGCCGGTTGGCAGCGGGCTTGCCTGACCCGCAATTTCGGAACTCGCCTCTGCGCGATCAGGTTCGATGCCGGCGTAGAGCAGGCATGCCGCAGCAGTGACTGTTACCATCAGAATCGCGACGCCCAGAGCCGCGCGCCGTAGCGCCCAACTCAGCGTTGGACCAGAAGCAGAATTTTCCTTTGACACCGAAATGTCCTGCGCGCCGCTCATTCTCGTTCCTTGAAGCTCAGAATCCGCAATTTCCGATCCCGCGCGATGGCCCCGCGCAGTGCGCGAAACCTGATCTTGATCGATCACAACGCACCGGGGACGCAGTGTTGATGCCGGAGCCCCGAACCAGGGTCAAGGCGAGACATCTGGCCGGACGATTTCAGTCGTGAATCCGTGTTCAACCAGCAACGCAGCACGCGCACCATCGTTCCACCAAGCCCGCAATCTCGGTTGTTTCGCGATTGTTAGAAGGACTGAATTAGGAAATTGAGCACCATCCGTTACCGGGGAAATTGCGCAAGAGCGATGCTGGACGGGTCGCGCTCCTGGACTGGTCTCGCCGCGGTTTTGCGGCGGGGTGGAGTACAACCTCGCAGGAAGGTCAGGCGAAATCGGGACCAACGAGCGGCGCATCCGTGAAAAAGTTAAGTCTCGGCACGATGCCGCGCCGGAGTTTGGTATTGATTGGCCCATGGCTGCGCCGGACCGAATCAACGAACCCTGGGCCCGAACATCAGGATCGCGAAAAGCGGTATCGCCACGCTCAGCACCACCGACGTCACCACCAAGGCCGGCAGCCATTCGTAGGCGCCGCGGTCGACGACATACAACTCATTCAAGTATTTCGTCTGGAGCTGTCCCGCGACCAGCGCGAGGTTCATGAACGAGGCCATCAGCGCGAACCACAGCGCACGCTTGGAGGGAGGTGCATAAATGGCGATCAGTGTCAGAAGCGGAATCATGCTGAGCTGGGCAAGCGGCGACTGGGCTGCCGTATCGACCAGCGCGATGGTCCTTGCACCGAACCCGAGATGCGCTTGTGTCCATTCGTAGCCGCCGAACACCAGCACCAGATCGGGTAGCGACATCAATCCGCCGAGCACGGTCAGCACCAGCAGCACGCTGGCGATCGGCCGCCGCGTGATCGAATCCGAAAGCAGCCACGTCGCCCCCAGGCCGATGGCCGCTCCCGTCTGACCAAGTACGCCGAAAAACGACTCGTCGAACCCCAGCACGTCGATCATGAACCAGCGGTAGCCTTCGCCGACGCCAGGGACCGCGCGGAACGCGAAGATGATGATCGCGGCATAGAAGATGCGCAGGCGCGTCTGAGCGGGAATGTCGCGCGTCACATGATAGAGCATCGCCGAGATCACGATCATCGATATGATGAACACGATCTCCTGCGCGAAGGCCACGTCTGCGGCGAGCAGCGCTGTCACGACGGCGCCGAATGTGAGTCCAGCCGAGAGAATCCGCCAGTCGGTCGGCCGGCTTTCGCCCGTTTCCAGCCTGACCAAGGCCGCTCCACTCGCAGATAGCGCCGGTACGATGAGCCCGATCAGGAAGACATTTTCATAGCTTGTCGTCTGCGCAAGCCATCCGGCTAGCCCGGCGGTGAGGAAAATGCCTAGCGAAAGCGACAGCCGGCCCAGCACCTGCACCATGCCGAGGTCGTGATCGATGTCGGCCTGCGTGCGCGCCGTGCCGTCCTCGTTGGTTCGCTGTACGACCTCGGTACTCATCGCATCGGCCACGACATCCTGCAGCACCGTGCCCGCTACCATGAGCAGCGAAGCAATGATGTAGATCCGGTCGGCCTTGGCGAACGTGAACCAGCCGCCGGCAGCGCCCGCCAGCATGATGAGTGCCGCGGCGATCATTCCGGCGCCAATGAAGACATAGATGCGACGCCGCGAGCCCAGGATTGCAACTGTGTCCACGAGTTCGCCGAAGACCATCTTGATGGCCCAGGGCAGCGTCAACCAGACACCCAGTTGCGCCAGCGCCGCCGGAGTGAGCGTCAAGGCCTTCTTGATCCAGAAGCTCTCGCCCACCGCGATGAGGCCTAGCGCCCCATACGCGAAATAGACCATCAGCAGCGGCAGATAGGAGAGCCGGAACGCCAGCACGGGTGCCAGCACGGCGGCTTTCAGCTTGTCGCGCATGCTTGTGTCCTGTGGGGATTCTGATGGGGCAGGGGCCGAGGTCGAGGTGGTCATGGAGGTTCGCGTTTCCGGGGATGGGTATCTTTCCTAAAGCAGTGGGCGCGTTGCTTCCACCAGCGCTCGCGTCGCTTGCAGATCGATCTTGCCGGTCCCCGACACCGGAATCGAAGCGACGACGAGGAGCGCGCGCGGGACCCACAACTCGGGCAATCCCTCGGCCTGTGCATACGCCAGCAGCGCGGATCTGTCGGCATCCGCCTCGTCGGTCACAAGCACCAGCTGTTCGCCCTTTCGCTCGTCGGGCAGCGATACGACGACGTGCTGCGCTTGCGGCCACAGTCCCGATGCCAGCGCTTCCACGGCGGCCAGGGATATCATTTCCCCGCCGATCTTGGCGAACCGCTTTGCGCGTCCGCGGATGGTGATGACGCGCCTCTCGTCGATGGTGACGATGTCGCCCGTGTCGTGCCACCCGTCCTCGGGTGGCCGGATGATGCCCGGCGCATCGGACAGCAGGTAGCCAGCCATCACGTTGGCCCCGCGCACCTTGAGCCGCCCGCCGTGCTCGATGCCCGCCACCGGCTCCAGTCGGGCCTCTATTCCCGGCAGCATCGGCCCGACCGATCCCGGTATGTTGAGCTGCGGAATGCTGCATGCGATGACCGGCGAGCATTCGGTTGCGCCGTAGCCCTCCAGGATAAGCGCCCCGGTTTTGCGCCATGCATCGCGCGTTGCAGCCTTCACGCGCTCGGCACCGGCGATCACATAGCGAACGCTGTCGAGATCGCCCGCCGACGCGGCGCGCGCATACCCCATCAGGAACGTATCGGTTGCAAACAGCACCGTGGCCTTTTCCTGGTGGATCGACTTGGCAACCTGCTTGTAATGGAGCGGACTGGGGTACAGCACGACTTTCATTCCGCCCAGCAAAGGCATCAGGGTTGCTGCCGTCAAGCCGAACGAATGGAACATCGGCAACGGGTTGAACACGATATCATTAGGGGTCAGCATGCCGTCGGCGTGGGCAAGGATCTGGCGCGCATTGGCGACGAGGTTGGCGTTCGTCAGCACGACGCCCTTTGGTGCGCCTTCCGTTCCCGATGTGAACAGTATGACCGCCGGGCTTGAGGGCTTCATTCCCGAACGATTGATGATCCGGCCCGGAAAAAGCATGCGCGCTGCCGCGCGGATTTTGTCTGCGATGCCGATCTCGGCGCGCACGTCCTCCAGGTAGACAACCCGGGTCGTGCGTCCAGGTGACGGTTCGGCCGCACTCATCGCCGCCACGACCTCTTCGAGCTTTGCCGCCTCGACGAACCGCCGCGATGTGACGAGGATGGGGATCGGACCGGTCTTGAGGGCCGAGACGAGGCTGCGCGCTCCAGCGGTAAAATTGAGCAGCGCGACCGTCCGCCCGAACGCATTGAGGCCGAGCAGCGTGACGACGGCGCCAGCCGCGTTGGGCAGCATCAGTCCCACCGTTTCGCGCGGCCCCGCCAGTCGCGAAAGCTTCTCGCCCAGTATCAGGGAGCCGAGGATCAGCCGATTGTAGGTCAGTTCCTGCCGGTCTGAGTCGCGCACCACGGGCTTATGCGAGCCATGCGATCTGGCGGCCTCAACGAGCGCTTCGAACACGGTGCGCTGTGCGCCTCCGGTGTCGAACGCAGAAGTCGATGCGGGCATTTGGGGGCGTGCTCCGTTTGCAGACAGGCGAAGAGCCGGACAGGTATGCCCCTGCATCGTCGGCGCAGGAGAGCGGCCAAGAATGCTTCACCCTGTTTGCGCGCGCAACTCGGCGGCCTTTTTGCCGGCGATTTTCCTCAATTTGCGATGGCCGCGTTTACTGCTCGTCAGCTTGCATTTCGTAAACTCGTTCAATCTATTCTTAATGGAGATGCGGGATGTGGGTCGGGCTTCTTCGGCGGCGGGACGCATGTGCGCCGCCACTTGCGCACGCGATTTCACGCGCGTTGCGCCTCGCAGTGCAGGGCTTCTGCAGCGACCAGAGAGGCGCCGTCTCTGTTCTTTTCGGTATCATGTTCATTCTTCTCTTGATGTTTGCGGCGATAGCGATCGATCACAGTCGCTTTACCAGCGAAGCCATCCAGAACCAGCATGCGCTGGACGCCGCCCTTCTTGCCGCATCGGATGCGCTCGGGCAGGAAAACCAGGATCAGCTGGCACTCGCTCGCGCCAGAGCTTTCTACAAGGCAAACAGGCCCGACGGAGCCGAATTGGATGTCGACAAGGTTGTCATCCATCCGGAGGACGGCAGCCTGGAGGGCAGCTCCAAATTCGATTGGAAGACGACGCTCTTGCAGGCCTTCGGCTGGGACAAGGTGCGAATTGGCACGGCGGCCCGTGTGGCCCGCGGCGGAACAGCCGAAATCGCTCTGGTGCTGGACAATTCGGGTTCGATGTCGGGATCCTACATCGAGGACCTGAAGGCAGCCTCCACCAACCTCATCAACACGGTCTTTTATGGTGTCGACGGCGAAGGCAAGGTTGCGTTGTCGATAGTCCCATTCGCGGGTTCGGTGAATGTAGGGCCTGCATACCGCGGCTCATCCTGGATCGACAATGACGGCTCCTCGTCGGTCTCGCGCGAGAATGCCGACGTCCCTCGATCGCGCTTTCAGCTGTTCGACGACTTGGGTGTGTCTTGGGCGGGCTGCGTCGAGATGCGGCCGGCTCCATACGATGCCAGCGATGTCCCGCCCGATCCCGGCAATCCTGACACGCTGTTCGTTCCAATGTTTGCGCCCGACGAGCCCGACGATGTCAACAGCGGCGGGTCCAACTATTCCAACAACTACATTTCCGACGATGGTGGCACCTGTCCGAAGATGGAGTGCACATGCCAGCGCTGGCGCAGCCCTGGAAAATGCGCGAGCAACGGTTGGGTCCTGGCCGAACTGCAGCCTGCCGCCGCCCAGGCGCGCACATGCAAATATTCAGGCGCGCAAGTCGGCTATGGCATGACCACCGACAAGTGTAAGCGTGGAAGCTATGACGGTGCCGGACCGAATGCCTTTTGCACGACGGTGCCACTGCTTCCGCTTTCCATCACGAAGGCCGAGGCATTGACCGCGATCGCGTCCATGAAGGCGAGCGGAATGACCAATATAGGCGAGGGTCTGGCGTGGGGCTGGCGTACGCTTTCACCCGGCGCCCCCTTCACTGCGGGCCGCGCATACGACGATGGCGAGAACAAAAAAATCATAATTCTCATGACGGATGGCCAGAACACCTACACGCATTCCTCAAACCACAACGGCTCCGCACATGGCGCCGCCGGTTATGCCAAGCCGTTCGCGCACCCAGACAGCGGTCGACTCGGAACAAGCTATTCGTCGTCGTCCTATTCTGCAAAACTGACTGAGCGCACGCGCGCAGTTTGCGCAGGGGCGAAATCCGCCGGAATAAAGATCTACACGATAGCCTTCCGGTTGGAGAATGACGCGGCCACTCAGGCCCTGCTGCAGGAATGCGCCAGCGATTCCAAGTCGGCCTTCGCAGCCTCCAACGGAGCGATCCTGATCGAAACCTTTCAGAACATCGCCCGTGAGATCGCAAATTTGCGACTGACGAATTAGGCGGCGGCGGCTCTCTCTCCGCGACTTGTCAACAGCCGCACGATGCCCGGTCGTGCAGATGGCGGAAACATTTGCGTGCGGGTGTTTTGGTCGCGTCGATACGCCGGTGCATGCGGGACGCGGCACACAACGACTCGTTTTCTGGCAGCCCGCCTCGCCAAGACAGCGCAGGGCAACCTGTGGAAAAAATGTGGGCAGCAACTGGCGATGCAACAGTTGCGAGGCTTGCCGCTGGTGCAAGCATGTCCAATCCCTCAATCTGAGCCGGTGTTCCAAAGCAGCGTCGCGTGTCTTGCGCCCCTGGACAAGAATGTGTCCGGGGATGGCGTCTGCCATATAATTATTAGGTTTGCATTTGCGGGGGTCACGCAACATGAAGTCGAGTTCACCGCGCGTGCGAGCGGCGCCGCATGCGAGCGGCCGCGGCCGCACGGGTGCACTGTCCGCGCACGTCGTGGCGGTGCTGGTCGCAATGCTGGCGCTCGTTGTGCCGTTCGCCGCGAGTGCCGAGCCTGGCAACGGCAATGCGGTATATCCCCATGATCCCGAGCACCGTTCGGTTCTGCGCATCGGCCCGGGTTCGCCCGTGCCCACTACGCGGCGCGTCACGATCGGGGTCGATAAATCCATGCTCGTCGAGGTCCCGGCCGACTTGCAGAACGTTCTGGTTTCCAATCCCGAGGTGATCGACGCCGTGGTGCAGACGTCGCGTCAGGTCTACCTGCTGGCCAAGAACGTCGGCGAGGCGAACGCATTTCTGATGGGGCAGGACGGCCAGCGGCAGGTCGTCATCGAGGTCGTTGTCACGCGTGACCTGACTGCGCTCCACGATACCCTGGGCAGACTGCTGCCGGGCTCCCGCATCAACGCGGAAATGATGGGCGATAGCGTCGTTCTTTCCGGCAGCGTGGCAAGCCCCGTCGACGCCAACCGCGCCGCCGAGCTGGCCGGCCGCTTCATCAAGAACGAGAAGAACGTGGTCAACATGCTGGAGACCAAGTCCAAGGAACAGGTTCTGCTCAAGGTTCAGGTTGCGGAAATCCAGCGGGATGCGTTGCGCCGCTTCGGTGTCGATGTGCCCGGAGCAGTACTGCAGGCCGGCAATTTCACTTTTGCCAAGGTCATCCAGAACGCTTTCCCCATCACCAGCGGTCTCGTACCCAGGGCTGTGCCGATCGGTGTCGGCACGCCGCCCGGTTTAAACGCAGGTGCAGCCCTTCAGCCCACGTGGAGTACCGGAAATCAGTCGGTGACGGCGATGATCGAGGCACTCGAGCGCTCCGGTGTCCTAAAGACGCTGGCCGAGCCTACGCTGACGGCGATTTCCGGCGAACAGGCTAAATTCCTGGCGGGCGGTGAGTTTCCCGTGCCCGTGCCCCAGCAGAACAACTCCGTCACCATCGACTGGAAGCAGTTCGGCGTCAACGTGGGCTTCCGGCCGGTTGTCATGACTGAGGGTCGCATCAGTCTGACGATCACAGCTGAGGTGAGCGAATTGACCAATGATGGAGCGTTGTCATTCAATACGATCACAGTGCCCGCGCTGAAGGTGCGACGGGCCGAAACGACGCTTGAGATGCCGTCGGGCGGCACCTTGGCAATGGCGGGCTTGCTCTCCGACGACACCCGCCAGAATGTCGACGGCGTGCCGGGGTTGAAGAACCTGCCCGTGCTCGGTGCATTGTTCCGCTCCAATGACTATCGCCGTCGCGAGACCGAACTCGTCATTCTCGTGACGCCATATCTCGCCACGCATGCCTCGCGCAACGAGCTGGCGATGCCGACTGATGGCTACGCGCCGGAGCATACGTTGCGCGAACTGTTCTTCGGCAACATCAACCGGATCTACGGACATTCCTCGGCACATCCGGCCCGCTATCGCGGAGACTATGGATTCATCATCGACTATCCGGGAGTAAAGGGATGATGTTGAAACAAGTTCGTATCGACAGCGTCCGCCCTGGGTGCACCGAGCCACTGGTCGGCACTCGGGGTCTTGCGCGCCTCACTGTTTGCGCCTGCACGATCCTTGTCGCCGCCGGCCTCGCCGCATGCCGCGAGCATGAGCCGCGCCTCGACAATCTCTCGGCTGCGGCGCTTTCCGATCCCTCGAAGCGCCATCCGATTGGCTACGCTCGCCGCACCGAGGAACTTTATGTCGAGGTAGCGTCCGATGGATTAGGCCTGAGCGGCAACCAAGCGACCGATGTCTTCCGTTTCATAGACCGCTATAAGTCAGAGGCAAACGGCCGCCTGCGCATCTCCGCGCCCGCGTCGGTGAAAGGACACTTCGCTGTGTCGCGTTCGTTTCGAGACATCGACGAACTGGTCGATCACTCCGGACTACCCGAACAGGCCGTCGAACGCCATCGTACCCGTGGCGATGGCCGTTTCGGCCCGGCGATAAAGCTCTCTTATGAGCGCTCGGTTGCCGTTCCGCCCCGATGCGGCAGCTGGCCGGAGGATTTGGGACGTATTGAACGCGAGCGTCTGCCTTATGAGAACTTCGGTTGCGCCAGCCAGCGCAATCTGGCCATGACCGTCGCCAACTCCCGCGATTTGCAGGTGCCGCAGGAGGAAACGCCGCGTTCGAGCGAGGTGCGTAGCGCTTCGTGGTCGAAATATGTCGGCACTGGCGCGTCGAAATCAGGATCAGATGGCGGTGGCACCGCGGGTGCCGCGGCTCCCACTCCGATGAAGAAGTAGACGAAGCGGACTTCCGATTCGCCGTCTCCGCCTCGCCGGGCCGCGTCCGATCGGAGGCGGCTCCCACTGCATGTCGCGCAAAGTGTGCAGCGACTTTGCGGGATCGGCATGCACAGCAGCAAGGACGTGAAGCGTCAGGAGTGAATTTGAATATTCGCGACACGCCTTACCGCAAAAGGTGTCCACGTGCCGGCACGTCGACATAGTGAGCCGGACAAGCGCATTGCGTCCATCGAACGCCTGATTGAGGCTCTCGAATAAAGAACTTGAGCACGCCACAATGGACAGACGTGATCCAATCCGAACCTGAGCCGCCCAAACCTCACAAGCCTGGTGCACGCTGATCGGGCGACATGGAACGCAACTACCCGTGCTAAAGATTGGCAAGCGTGATCAAGCGCAAAAAAACAGATCGGACCGGAGCGAGGCTCAGGGCCTCGAGGTCATCTGCAGGGTGCTTATTTGAGTGGCCATGAACGCAGACGGCTTGGGACAACCAGCGCTCTCAAGCCGGTCTTCCCACGGCACCCGAGTTCAGTTGTGCGGGTTGACCAAGCCGACGTTGGTATTGGCGACGCCGTCGTCCGTGAGGCTCCGCTTTGCTCGAGAGATCTGCACACCGTCCGTTTTCAGCCGCTCCAGATAACTGATATTGGACGTCGCAACGTCCTTGGGCAATGAGGCCTCACTGACCTTGCGAGCCTCGTCGATGTTCCCGTTGAGCCCGAGCAGCAGAGCAAGGTTCTGGTTCGCCTTCGGCGCCGCGCTCTTGGCACGAGCTGCTGTGCGCAACAGCTTTTCAGCCTCGGCGTGGCGCCCATCGAGCGCGTAGGAGAGGGCAAGATTGTTCAGGATGGAAGGATGATCGGGCGCGAGCTTCAGCGCCGCCGCGAACTCGCGCTGCGCTGCCCGCTGGTCGCCACTTGCCGCGTGCGCGGAGCCGAGCGCCGACTTGATGCGCCAATCGGGAGCGCCGGCTGCGTCGGCCTTCGCCAGCAGTTGCTTGGCCTCTTTGATCTGGCCGAGTTCCAGTGCCAGCAGGCCGCGCTCGCGCATCAGCGCATGGTCGTCGGGTGCCTTCCGCATTGCAGTCTCGAGCACACTCATTGCACCGTGCAAGTCGCCGTTGGCCCGCAGTCCGCGCGCTTTCACGATCGAGGGGGAAGCCGCGAGATCCGAATTGTCCGCGCTCTTCTGCACCGGAGCCAATGCCCCGGTTACTATGCCAGGCCCCGCCGCGCCGGGCGCTGTCGAATTGGAGCTTGCAGCGTCGCCGCTGGCGGGGTCACCCGTGGCAAGCGCGGCAAGTTCGAGCCCGCTGCTGGCACAGGCGCAGAGCATCAGCGTGGCTGACAGCGGCAGGGCGAGACGCAGCGTCCGCAGGGCTGTCACAGCGAGTGTGGCGTTGTTGTCGAGGAACGCTGCATGCGAATTCATTTGCGACGTGGACATGATGGACCCCTTCGGCGCATCGCGAGGCGGGCGCTCGGAAGCGCACGCGCGCGGGCGATGACGCAACGCATCGAATGTTGACGAATGACGCAACTGGAAGAACCGGGAACACGACGAACACGTGACGCGAGGCGGGCTCGACAACGGCAAGACCCGCCATCGGAGTGGCGCCGCCCTTGGCAGGGCAGGGGGCCACCAGACGCCATTGTGGGGCCAGACGCTCGACGGAACGGACGAGGTCCAGACACCCGGACGAGACACAATATCCAGCCAGTGGAGCCCTGAAGCACCCTCGTGCACGCTGGACGCTACGTCCCATGTCATACCGTGATCACGCCAGATCGGCGCGCGCCGCAGCGGGTCGTCCCCGCAATCCCCAGGTCAGTCTTTGCGCGGAGCGATGGCGAGCGCGGTCAGCACGTGCGTCAGCGTTTGATCGGGTGTGCCCCCGGCATCGATCCGCGTCCAATCGAGCACCCCGAGAGCGTAGCGCAACTGGCGCTCAACCACCTCGCGGGTTGCATCAGAGGCGTCTCCCCGGCGCCCTGCGACGCGGCTGCGCAGGATTTCCGGATCCGCATCGAGCCAGATGCCATCGAATGGAGCGCCAAGCGTCCGCGCTGTTTCGCTCGCACTTGCCCGCTCATCCGGCGTCGCGAAAACGGCGTCGACGATCACGCACTGGCCCGCCGAAAGTCCGGCGGCGGCGCGCCTCAGGATTCGTTCATAGACGAGCCGTGCGGCCTTTGGCGTATAACTCTCGGCCGGGAGCCGTTCTGTCTCCTCGACTCCCATCATTGCCTTGCGCTCCAGATCCGACCGGATATGCAGTGCGCCCAATGGCCCGCCAACCAGCGGCGCCAGGCGAGCGGCCAGCGTCGATTTCCCCGAGCCCGACAGTCCGCCGACCGCGATCAGGCGTGGCGACGCTGGCGCAAGTGCTGCGATCGCTTCAGCCAGATAGCTGCGCGAATTGCGGATCACCGCCTCGCGCTCTTTGTCCCCGATGCTCGCGGATGCTGCACGTGTCGCGCCCACCATGGCGCGGATCCCAGCCCTGCAGGCAAGGTAGAGCGGCATGAGCGCCAGCGCCTCGATATCTTCCGTCGCACCCGAAATGCTCCCTGATCGCCACAGGTAGCGGTTGAGCACGATGTTGGCGGCGGCACTCTGTCGGTGATGGATCAGATCCATCAAGAGGAACGCGAGATCGTAGAGCGTGTCGACCGTCGCCATATCTTCGCTGAACTCGAGCGCATCGAACAGCGTCGGCTTGCCCTTCCAGACGACGATGTTGGCAAGGTGCAGGTCGCCGTGGCAGCGCCGGAACGCACCCTGCAGCACACGAGACTCCAGCAGCCGCGTTGCAGTTCCGGTTGCGGCCTGCGCGGCTCGCACGAATTCCTCCACCTCTCCAGGATCGAGCACGTCGCCGTGCTGCCTGCAAATCTCGCCGACCTCATCGATAATGGAGCGCATCTTGGCCGGCGCATCGACACCAACGGCGCGCATTGATCGCTGGTGCATCGCATGCACTGCGTCCGCGGTTTGACGCATCAACGTCGCGTCGAAGGGACCTCGCAACGCACAGTGAGAGAGTAGATCGGTGTCCTCGAAAGCGGCCATCTCGACCGCCCATTCGACAGGCGCGCCTTCACCGCCGATAGCGAGCGTGCCATCCGCCTGCTGCGTGATCGCGACGACCCCGCGATAGATGTCAGGCGCGTTGTCTCGATTGACGGAAATCTCGCTGAGGCAGGCCGCATGTCGCGCATCGAGTGTCGAAAAGTCGAGGAATGCGAGCTTCACCGGCCGCTTGATCTTGATCGCCCGCCCGCCGGCAACAAACACGAACGCGATGTGCGTCTGATAGACACGCGGCCGTCCAGGTCCTACGACACCGGCCGTGGACAGGAAGGCGACGACGTCGTCATGCGTCGCCATGTTGTCTTCCACGTATGGGGGCCGCTCGCATTTCGCCTGTCAGCACACCGTTGGCTGACAAAGACGAATGTCGAACTTCTCGTGCGTGGAGGGTCGCGAGAAATCAAATTCGCGCCCGTCGAGGCAGCGCACCCGCCCCTCTTTGGAGACGCGTCCTCCAGCCTCGACATCGTGCTCGAACAGGACTTTGTCGAGATCGCACCGGTACTCGTCCTTGAGCTGAACGGAAAGCACGCCCTGCCACGTCGGAGAATCGGCTTTGGCTTCCTCGCCAAGCGCGCCATGTGTGCTGGCAACCTGTATTATGAGCAATGCGCCAGCGATGCCGACCAGACCCGCCGCCATGCGCAACCTGCTGACCACGGACGCAGGCAACCTCGATTGGTAAACGCTCATCTGGAATGCTCTCCGTGCTTGTCGGTGGCTGCGGCGATAAAGTGTCGGCCGTCAGGATCGCCGTGACCTTGACGGCCGTCAAGGTCAGGTGCCACTCATGGATGCGAGGTTTCTCGATAGTCCCCAGAACATGGCAAGGACATGGCGATCCAGACGCTGCTCTTACATCTCAATGATCGCCGCAGGGCTGCCCGGCTGATCGGTGCGGCCAAGGCGTTTGCCGCCGCCGATGGTGCGGGAATGATCGGGCTGCACGTGTTCTCGGCGGTTCCCCCCGTGGCTCCCGTGGTTGTGCCATACGGCGAGGACGTCATACAGGAGATCGAGCAGGCCGAGGAGCGAGAGGCGGCTGCGATCGAGGAGGTGTTCCGCGAGTTGACGGCAGCACGAGCTGATCTCGCGACGTGGATCAGCGAGCGCGCCTCCGGGCCCGACCTGGCTTATCATGTCATGCAATACGGCCGCGGCGTTGATCTCATCGTCGCCTCCGCTGCCGATGCCGACTGGGAGATGGCACCGGTCCTCGATTTTCCCGAACGTCTGGCCATGGAAAGCGGTCGGCCCCTGCTGATGATTCCCAATGAGGGGACCTTCGATTCGGCGCCGTCCCACGCCGTCATTGCCTGGAACGGCTCGCGCGAGGCAGCTCGCGCCGGATTCGATGCCGTGTCGCTGCTGGGCGGCACGGTGAGCATGACCGTCCTCGTTATCGAGGACGAGACCGGCGACGAGGACGCCCAGTCGAGCGCGGAGCGCTTCGCGGACACCGCAATCCGGCACGGCATTTCGGTCAGGCTCGCACGCAGGTACTCGGCCGGCCGCAGCGTCGGCGAGGCGATCTCGGAGGAGGTGGCGGCATTGGGCGGCGACCTTTTGGTCATGGGCGCGTATGGCCATTCGCGATTTCGCGAGTTCGTTTTTGGTGGCGCAACCCGCCACGTGACACATCACATGAAAATACCAACATTACTGTCGCATTGACCGCCACCGTGGCACGGCGCGCGTAGCCGATCGACCGCGCAATGCCCCAGCCGCAGGAAACTTGGAGAGCACCGAGATATGGACAAGCCCGTCATCGTACCCATGAAGCGCGTGCGCCTCGAACTGGCCCGTGATCACGATCATCCGGTCGGCAGCCGCCTCCACGGTTACGACTTCATCGCGCCGATCGATGATAACGGTCATATCAGCCCTGACGATTGGAAGAGAAACCGCGAACGCTGCCGTGTGAAGCGTTTCTGCGAAGGTGAGCCCGACGAGGTCGGCCACATCATTCGCAGGCCGGGTGGCTCTTGGGCTTTTCATTACGACATCCATGGCACCGCCGAAGCCGACGAGGGCGGATACCGCTTCGATCAGCACGTGTTCAAGCCTGGTGAATATGTCTCAATCCGCGAGCACGACGGCGAACTGCGCACATTCAAGGTTATGAGCGTCGTCGAACTCGACTGAGCCAAATCCCGCAGGCGGGTCTTATTCCACGAGCAGGTCGCCGGCGAGGAAGGCTGCGGTCGCGAGCAATCCCGCAATCGGAACCCAGCGGGGTGTGACGAAAACGCCCGGCGGCGGCGCACTCTCGCGTGTCTTGATGGCGATGAGCGAAGCGTTGACGGCGGCGAACATGATCAGCGTCAGCCGCGAGGACCACTCGGCAAGACCCGTCAACGGCACGGCAAGTGCCAGCACCAGGACCAGCGCGGTCGTGATTGTCGTCGCGACGAGCGGCGTTCGCGTGATGGGGTTGACGCGCGCCAGAATGCCAGCGATGTCGCCGCGCCTTGCCATTCCGTATAGGACTCGCGCCGCCAGGATGATGCTGGCGATGATGCCATTAAGCGTCGCGACGATCGCTATCGCAGCCATCGTCGTCGGCGGCCAGCCTGTCAGCTGAACGAAGACGGCTGCAAGCGGCGCGTCCGTCTCTCCGAGCCCGTCCTGTCCGAGTGTTATGAGTGCGATCCAGACAACCGCGACATAGACAAGCGTCGTGATCGCCAGCGTTAGAAGTATGGCTCGGGGCAGGTCGCGCACCGGGTTCTTCATCTCCTCGGCGACGTTGACGATACCTTCGAAACCGATGAACGCGAACACCGCAAGCAGACCCGCTGACATCATGGCATGCAAGGTCGCGCCGTGCGTAAGGTCGACGAACACCTCGGGCAGCCGCGTGACGGCTGCGGGCTCCGTGAAGAAGCCCAACGCTGCGATCAGCATGAGCCCGCCCGTCTCGATGATCGTCATCGCGCCGGCGAACGTGATCGACTCGACGATCCCCCACGCCGCAATGCACCCCATCGCCAGAACGACGAGCATGACGACCACCTGCTCGGGCCAATCGAGGAAGATGCGGATATACTGCGCGCTGCCCAGACTGATTGTCGCCGAGGTGGTGATGGCGATCGCGACGACAAGCAGCCCGATGCCCGTTCCGGCCAGACGGCAGCCGAACCCTTCTGCAACATAGGCCGCCTCGCCGGCAGCGACCGGCATCCTCGTCGCCAGTTCCGCGAATGAAAGTGCGGAGAGCGACATGAGCAAGGCCGCGACCACAAACGCGGCAGGCGCCGCCATGCCGGCGATCTTCGCGACCGGTCCGATCAGCACGTAGATGCCGGCGCCGATCGTAATTCCCAGTCCGTAGAGGAGTGCATGCCAGAGCGACAGCGAACGCTTCAGGCTCGCCAAGCCCGCCTTGGCAGTGGCAGGGGGCGCTGGCGTCGACCTTGGCAAAAGGTGCTCCCGATGAAAATGCGATGTAAACATCCCTTGAGCATCGTGCTATGCCGCGCCGCACCGCGATGCGCAAGCGCCAACGGCCCCGTTGCCGTGTCACCTGATTGCGAGGCAGCGCCGCAACTCGATTCGAGGGGGTTTCCGTCGGCTGCGAACACGGGCATTCTGCGATATCGCAATGCGCTGATTTGCGTCAGCGCCAACACTGGTTTTGACCGCGAATCTTGCCTCAGGCAAGTACTTGCGCAAGGTTAGCGAGCGGCCATGAACAATAGGGGAGGCAGCATGAGCGTCCTGGATTCTGTGATGTCGATGTTGGGCGACACGGACGGCAAGGTGGCGCCACACATCTTGGTCCGGCGCGTGCCGTTCGACCAGCCCTGGGAATGGCTGGCCGCCGGCTGGCGCGATCTGTGGACGTATCCGGGCGTCAGCCTCACCTACGGGTTGGTTTTTGCCGCCGGTGCAGTGCTGATGGCAATCGGCACCACGCAGGCCGGCGCACAATCCATCATCCTTGCTTTGTTCGGCGGCTTTCTGCTGGTGGGGCCGCTGGTCGCCGTCGGCCTTTATGAAGTGAGTCGACGCATAGAAGCGGGCGAGCCCGTGACCCTTGCCGCCGCGTTGAAAAAGAGCTTTCAGCCCGAGGGGCAGCTCGGGTTCATGGGTGTTGTGCTTTTTCTCATCTTCATGGTCTGGATGCAGGTCGCGTTCCTGCTGTTCATGCTCTTTACTGGAGGCAGCGCCCTCCCGCCGCCGAGCCAGTTCGTGCAGATGTTGTTCTTCACCGACCATGGGCTCGGTCTGCTCATATTTGGCACCCTGGCCGGCGCGTTGCTCGCCTTTTTTACGTTCTCCGTGTCGGTGGTTTCGGTTCCATTGTTGATGGTCAGGGACGTCGACGTCGCCACCGCGATCTCGACGAGCTTTCACGCCGTCAGGCGCAACCCGCGCCCGATGCTTCTCTGGGCCGCGCTGATCGCTGGATTTGTCATGATGGGCATAGCTACCATGTGTACGGGGCTGGTTGTCGTGTTCCCCCTGATAGGCCACGCGACGTGGCACGCCTATAAAGACCTCGTCGAATTTACGGATGGCTCCGCGACAACGACCTGACGGCGGCAATCGCCTGACCTGCCCCGTTCATCCGCGACGCTGGACTTCATCTGCTGGCACTGGCTAGATGTGAACTTTCAGGAGGTTGTCCATTCGATCCAGCCGAGGTCATCTGATGTCGCCAAAAACGTCAGTGATTCTCGGAGCATCGAATGGACGTTCACAAGAATGCATGCCTGACCCCGCGCGG
>JBFWVC010000010.1:0-209252 GCA_050246945.1 Hyphomicrobiaceae bacterium | reverse complement strand
TGCCGCCTCAAGGACTGGCGGCGTGTCGCAACCCGTTACGACAAGCTCGCCCGCAACTTCCACGCCGCAGCCGTAATCGCAGCAATCATAATCTGGTGGGCATGATTGAGTCTGGAGCCTAGTGTTCCGACTCTGACGCTTGGTCCCCTATCGGGTCCTGGCGCGTCAGCCTGAAACCCTAGTCATTCTTGGTTTGTGTTCAGGATTCACTGTCGTTTGACGACCTTCGCCCGGGAATCAAACGTCAGATCCAGGACAGTAGCGGGGCTCTTGGCGATCGAACGAGTTTTTTTCGATCCCGGGTCCCAGGTAAGCAAAATCACTTCGCAAAAATTAGGCCCGGTCGCATGACCGGGCCTTAGTCTTGGGCGTTCCGGGCTCGGGAAGGTGAACACAGACCGCACCGGAAGTTGGTTCCGTTACTTCAGAGGCTCGGTATAGCGAGGCCCAAACAGATTGAAGCGATAGCCGACGTTGGCGCTGATGATCCACGGATCGATGTCCACGTCTGCGGTGATTGCCGGATCGGTGCCCTTCCATTTCGCATCGGCGTCGATGAAGGATTTCTTCACGTCGGCGTTGAGATACCAGCCGCCGCCGATCTCGATGTCCACGCCGGCTTGCAGTGCGAAGCCGAAGGCATCATCGAGGGCCAGCTTGCCAGCAAGATCGGGCGAGCGACCCTCGTTGAAGAAGTGGATCCACTGCACACCGGCGCCGACATACGGCTTGATGCGACCCAGGCCGGTGAAGTGGTACTGCAGCGTGACGATCGGCGGGAAGATCCATGTGTCGCCCAGGTCAGCCCCTTCAAGAGCGCCCTTACCCTTCACGTCGTGCTTGGAGAAACAGCAGAATAGTTCGGCCGCGAGGTTCGGAGTGAAAAAGTAGGTCAACGTCGCCGAAGGAATCCACTTCGTGTTGATATCGGCGTCGTACGTCGGCCCCAGATAATCGCCGTCGCCGTAGACCTTCGCATCCGTATCCGGTATCACCACCGAAACGCCCGCGCGGACCATGAAGTCGCCGTTGTAGTCGCCGGCTGCGGCGACACTGGTCACGCCGACAGCAGCCAGCGCGAACGCGCCTGCTGCGACGATTGCATTTTTGAGAACGTGCATTGCAACCCCCAATTCATTCATCGCATCCGCCTGGGTTCCCCCTGGAATCGGCAGATGACCGACAAATCGCTTGTTGCAGGTTGTTGAAATGCTGGCGAGTGCGGTCGATATGCACGGAACTGACGAGTGTCAGTCAACTGCAGGAACCGCTTCAAGTGTTGCGCTGAAATCGCAAGTTTTTTGATCCTGATCAATCCCCAATCACCAGCGGCACACGCAACCGTCTGGCCGAAACGGACGAGTTCTGAGATGCGTGCCCCTAGTGTTCCGACTCTGACGCTTGGTTCCCTGTCGGGCCCCGACGCGTCAGCCCGGAACCCTAGCATTCTCCTTGTTTGTGTTCTGGATTCACGATCGTTTGACGACTTTCGCCCGGGAATCAAACGTTCGATCCAGAACACTAGTGTGATGATCGAGAAGTCCGCTTCATACTTTTCGGCCGGGTTGCGAGGCGGACTTCTCGATCCCAATCACACTAGTGGCCTGTCGCGCCAAAATTGAAACATAGCCGCGACTGCATACAATTTTGGCGCGACGTGAAGGCCACCAGCAAAACCATTAACTTAGTGTGGCGTTCAGCGCGCCTTGGTTAACTCCGCGTCGGCCGCAACGTCGGTCAACTAAGGCGCGACGCCACACGAGGGTGCCGCAGAATGTGACGAATTTCGCGATCACGACACTAGCCTGCGACCAATTCACTCTGTCGAATTGTGGTCTGCCGCCTCCAATGTTGATCGCCATCAAGGCCGCAGCCCGCGCAACTGCCGACTGTAGGGAGGCATCGTGGTTGCGATGCGTCGGCGATCCGGAGCGCGTCCAGCCCCCGGGTGCCGCGCCGGCCAGTCTTTGGCTGCCGCGCGAACGAAGAGATTTTTTTGCCGCTGCGGAACAGGCATTTTCCAATGACGATTTGCAACGCCATAAAGACCGCGCCAGCTAAGCCGCTGGCGCCCGCCGGACTGACCAAGCTGGGTGTTACGATCAACCTCAGACCACGCCAGCGACTAGCACTTGGGCGAGACGCGGAGCACGTCTACATCGTGAACAGCGGCGTCCTGTTGCTGGAGTGCCTGCCGCAACCCTCGGCGCGCCAGATCATCGATATCTACTACCCAGGGGACGTCGTGCGCGGGACGCTCATTCCGAACGTGGCGGGCGCAAATCTCGTTTCAGCGTCCCAGGGAGAGGTTGTGCGCATTGGCCTGTCGCGCCTGGAAGGCGCAATGGAGAACGATCGCGAAGCGCGCGTTTGGATCGATTGCGCGCTGGCTAATCAGTATCCTCGACGACTTCTCCATCTGGCTACAATCGGAACGCTGACCGGCGAGGAGCGCGTCGTCTCCATGCTCATCGAGCTTGCCTACCGCGTGGGAGAACGTGGATACGAGGGGGCAAGGACGTTCGACCTGCCGCTGTCGCGAACCGACATGGCGGATTACCTGTCGCTCAACGCCGATACGCTGTCGCGCATCATGTCTCGGCTGCGGCAGGCGGGCATGCTGGGACTGGCGGGCCGCGGGCGCGGCTACGCACCGAACTTCGCCGCATTGTGCGAGATGTCGCCGCTGGCCGACACGATCAAGTCGCTGCACGGCCCGGGCGAACCGACGACGGCGAAATACTGAGATCACTTGGCGGTTCGCTACCCGACCCGATAATGCTCATCGCCGCCGAGCGGCTCTCAATCCTCGTCTGGCTCGCCCCCGTTGCCGTCTTCGGCTTCGCTCTCCTCGGGGATCCATTCGACCGAGACGACCCGCTCCTCCGCGTCGGTCTTGAAGATGCGTACGCCCTGCGTATTGCGGCCAGCGATCCGGATGTCGTGAACCGGGCAGCGGATGAGCTGGCCGGCATCCGTCACCAGCATGATCTGGTCGGCGCCCGAAACTGGAAACGATGCCACCAGAGGTCCGTTGCGATCATTGACGACCATGGCAACGATGCCTTTGCCACCACGGCCACTGGTCCGGTACTCGTAGGACGAGGACCGCTTTCCGAAACCGCGCTCCGAAACGGTCAGGACGAACTGCTCTGCCTGCGCCATCTGCTCGAACCGCTCGGGCGTCAGATCAGCGGCTGCCTCCGCCCCCTCCTCAGCCTCGGCGGGTTCGGCACCTCCGTTATCCTCGCCCTCAGCGCTTTCAATGCGGCGCAACGCGGCGGCCTGCTTCAGGTAGGCGGCGCGCTCGGCCGGTGTCGCCTCGACGTGGCGCAGGATCGTCATCGAGATGACGTGCTCGCCATCATCCAGGCGGATGCCACGTACACCAGTTGAATCGCGGCCCTTGAAGACGCGCACGTCGTCGACGGGGAAGCGAATGCACTGGCCGTTGGCCGAGGTCAGCAGCACGTTGTCCTGGCCCGAGCAGATCGCAACCTTGACGATGCGATCGCCCTCGTCGAGCTTCATCGCGATCTTGCCGTTGCGGTTGATGTTCTCGAAGTCGGACAGAGCGTTGCGCCGCACACTGCCGGACTGCGTTGCAAACATCAGCTCCAGTGCGCCCCACGTCGCTGCGTCTTCGGGCAAAGGCAGGATCGACGTGATCCATTCGCCTTGCTCGAGCGGCAACAGATTGATCAACGCCTTGCCGACAGATTGCGGCGTGGCGGCCGGCAGGCGCCACACCTTCATTCGGTAGACCATTCCGCGCGAGGAGAAGAACAGGACGGGCGTGTGGGTGGAGGCCACGAACATCTGGGTGACGAAATCTTCCTCGCGCGTCGAAGCCCCCGAGCGTCCCTTCCCGCCGCGCCGCTGCGCCCGATAGGTGGAGAGCGGTACGCGCTTGATGTAGCCTTTGTGGGTGACGGTGACGACGACGTCCTCGCGCTGGATCAGGTCCTCGTCCTCGACCTCGCCCTCGATGTCGACGATTTCGGTGCGTCGCGCCACGGCGAACTCCGCCTTGATCGACGACAGCTCGCCCTTGACGATGTCGATGATGCGGGCGCGCGAGGACAGAATTGCCAGATAGTCGCTGATCTCCCCGCCGATCTTCGTCAGTTCGTCGCCGATCTCGTCGCGACCGAGCGCTGTGAGGCGCTGCAGTCGCAGATCGAGAATGGCGCGCGCCTGCTCCTCGGAGAGGCGGTATGTGCCGGTGGCGGAGACCATGTGGCGCGGGTCGGCGATCAGCCGGATCAGCGGCACCATGTCCTTGGCCGGCCAATCGCGTGCCATGAGCGCCTCACGCGCCTCCGCCGGCGTGGGCGAGGTACGGATCAGGTTGATCACCTCGTCGATGTTGGCGACAGCGATCGCAAGGCCCACCAAGACATGGGCACGATCACGGGCCTTGCCGAGCAGGTACTTGGTGCGGCTGCTCACGACCTCCTGGCGGAAGGACGTGAAGGCCTCGATCATGTCCTTCAGGTTGAGCTGCTCGGGCCGACCGCCGTTGATCGCCAACATGTTGGCGCCAAACGAAGTCTGCAGGTCGGAGTAGCGCCAGAGCTGGTTCAGCACCACCTCGGGCACGGCATCGCGCTTCAATTCGATGACGACGCGCATGCCCTCGCGGTTGCTTTCGTCCCAGATGTTGGAGATGCCTTCGACGCGCTTGTCGCGAACGAGGTCGGCGATCTTCTCAATCAGCACGCGCTTGTTGACCTGGTAGGGGATGGCGGAGACGACGAGTGCCTGACGGTCCTTGCGGATCTCTTCGATCTCGACGCGCGCACGCATCACGATCGAGCCGCGGCCCTTGTGATAGGCGGCGTGGATGCCGGCCCGGCCAAGGATCATGCCGCCAGTCGGGAAATCAGGACCGGGAACGATCTCTATCAGGTCGTCGATGCCGATCTCGGGGTTCTCGAGTTGTGCAAGACAGGCGTCGATGACCTCGCCCAGATTGTGCGGCGGGATGTTCGTTGCCATGCCGACGGCAATGCCGCCCGCTCCATTGACGAGCAGGTTGGGGAACTTCGCCGGCAGCACCGACGGCTCCTGCTTGGAGCCATCGTAGTTCTCCTGAAACTCAACCGTCTCCTTGTCGAGATCATCGAGCAGGAACTGCGCCACTTTTTCCAGCCGGCATTCGGTGTATCGCATGGCCGCCGGCGGATCACCGTCCACCGAGCCGAAGTTGCCCTGGCCGTCGACGAGCGGCACACTCATCGAGAAGTCCTGGGTCAAGCGAACCAGTGCCTCGTAAATCGCGCTGTCGCCGTGCGGATGGTAGTTACCCATCACCTCGCCGACGACCCTGGCGGACTTGACGTACTTCTTGTTCCACTCCAGCCCGAGTTCATTCATGCCGAACAGAATGCGGCGATGCACGGGTTTCAAGCCGTCGCGAATGTCGGGCAATGCGCGGGAGACGATCACGCTCATGGCGTATTCGAGGTACGAGCGCTTCATCTCCTCGGTAATGGAGACAGGCCGGATGTCGTTCGGTTCGCCGCTACCTGGTTTGTCGTCGTCGCTTCTGTCGGCCACAGGGTCCCGCCTCAGGTTGGATTTTGGCATACGGCAACCGCAGGCGTGCGCTTTCACATACGCCTGGGTCGCCGTTCTCGTTGTCTGGAACTTAGCAAAAAGCGCACTTGCGGTGCAATCTCGTGGACGCGCTCAGGTGGACCCGGATTCGCCGTTTTCCGCAGCATTTCATAGTGCTTGTGCGTGTTCCACAGATCGAGTGCGACGAATTTTCCATTATGCTTCTGACTTGTTCTCGACACAGAGGGGCATTATGTCCCTCAGCGGCGCGCCGCCCTCGTGCGGAAGCCTTTCTTCAGCGCCTCGCTGCGCTGGCTGAACGAAGGATACAGGACCCATGAAGATCAAGCTCGCCTCCCTCGTCGCTCTCGGACTGATTGCGGCCACACCGGCCTTTGCCCAGCAGGCGACGCCTGAGAGCCTGTTCATCGACCATCAGAGCGAGGATCAGTATCTGGCCAAGGATCTGTTGATCGGCGCCAAGGTGCAGGATGAGAACGGCAAGATCATCGGCGATATCGAGGATCTCGTTCTGAACGACTGGAACCGCGTAGAGGGCGTGGTGATGGGTACGGGCGGCTTCCTTGGCGTCGCAGAGAAGAAAGTCGGCGTGAAACTTTCAGCCCTCAAGTTCGTTGAGAAGGACGGCAAGACTGTCGTCACCATTCCGGGCGTCAACGCCGAGCTGCTCAAGGGTGTCGAGCCATTCAAGCGCGCCAAGCCGAAGAAGTCTCTGCTCGACCGAGCCATGGAGAAAGCCAAGGAGCTGACCGACAAGAGCGCCGTAACGGCGACCGACGCCTACGAGAAGGCCAAGGAAAAGGCAGGTCCGGCATACGAGGCGGCCAAGGAAAAAGCCAAGGAAGCCTACGATTCCGCCAAGGAGACCGTGAAGGAAGCCGTCGACAAGGCCAAGGATGCCGCGCAGCCTGAAGCAAAACCGCAGCAGTAGGATCCACTGAGCTTCTCAAGGCCGATGGCCACTTATATCGGTGAAGGCTCCGCCCTCAGGCGGGGCCTTCATTGCCTCTCCGTGACCCCAACCGGCCAACGCATATTCGCGTACGCCTCATTGCGATCGACAGGTGAAGCCTTAGATCGCGTACATCTCGCATGAAATCATCAACACGTTCCAAGACTTTGAATTGAACCTGTTCTTGATGCTGAAACGCTGCGCGCTTCAGCTCAACATGCTCTTGGGTCCGGCCCCAATAACAATGGGTTCAAGTCGGGCCGAATCTGGCCGTCCTGTGCGCTGCGCTGCTTTGGAAATCGCCCGGATTTCCCGCTCTGCCCACTTGCCTCCTGCGACCCGGCTGGCGATCTTGCGGACCAATTGCTATTGAGTCCGGGTCCTAAGGAGATCCTCTTGGTCAGTTCGCAATCGACGACGCGCTTCCTGCTCATTCTCGCCGCCAGCTTCGCCGTTGCGATCGCCAAGCTGGTAGCGTCGGCGTGGACCAACTCATCCGCGATGCTTTCGGAAGCCATCCACTCGCTGGTCGGCATTTCCAGTCAGGCGCTGCAGCATGTCGGGCTTAAGCGCTCGCTACAGTCTGAGTGCGAGGCAGATGAAGCTCGAGCCTTCGACCGCGCGCGGGAGAGTGCGTTCTGGGGCTTCATCGTCGGAGTGCTATTATTCTCGATGGGCGCCGGTGTTGCGATCTACGATGGCGTACACAAGATCTTCGAGCCGCAACCGCTGACGGATGCGCATATCAACTACGTTGTGCTGGGCGTTGCCATGTGCCTTACGGCCCCGGCGGCGCTCCAGTCTGTTGGCGAGGTCAGCGTCCGGCAGGCGGGCACGGGGTTGTTCGCCGCGCTGCGAAATTCGCAGGACGCCGCGCTCTTCAACCAGGTGGTCAGGAACTTCGCGGCGATGGCGGGCCTCATCGTCGCGCTAGTAGGAACGATGGCGGCGCATCTGGGAGGTGTCCTGTGGGCAGATGGCCTGGCGTCGGTAGCAATCGGCCTCGTGATGGCGCTGGTTGCCGTGTTCATGGCGATCGAATTGCGGACCTTCATCACTGGCGGGGTCATCGCACAAGAGATTGTCGTGAGTGGGGGCACGCGCACCGCAAGCGACGCGGTGGCCGTTGCGCAGCAGGATAGGCCTAATGTTCTTCCCGCTGCGGCGGAAAGAACGACGCCGCCTGACGCCCATGTTGACCCGGGAACAGCGCACTCAGGCATGGCACGAGGCAAAAAGGCGAAGAAGAATCGCCGCCGCTCGTAACGCCGAAGCCTGGGCGCGAAAAGCTCCCGCAATGGGCGGCCCGCGAAATTGGCTTCATCATCGAATAGCAAAGAAACTCGCCAAACCTCCGCAGCACAACCGAACGGTCCATCAGAACGGGATCTCGTCGTCGAGGTTCTTGTCGAAGCCGCCTTTGCCACCACCCGAGCCACCGCCGCGACCACCGCGCGAGGGAGCGGAGCCTCCACCATAGCCGGTGTCGTACCCGCCACCGAAGGCATCGTCCGCTCCATAGCCGGCCTGATCGCCTTCCTGCATTGCCGCGGCGCGACCGCCTCCTCCACCGCCTCCGGGTGCGCCGTCGAGCATGGTCAGCGTGCCGCCGAAGCCCTGCAGCACGACCTCGGTCGAGTAGCGATCCTGGCCCTGCTGGTCCTGCCACTTGCGGGTCTGAAGCTGACCCTCGATGTAGACCTTCGAACCCTTCTTCAGGTAGCGCTCCGCGACGTTGCAAAGGCCGTCATTGAAGATCACGACGGAATGCCACTCGGTCTTCTCGCGGCGCTCTCCGGACGTCTTGTCGCGCCACGTCTCGCTGGTGGCGACACGCAGATTTGCAATCTTGCGGCCGTCCTGGGTGTGGCGGATTTCCGGATCGCGCCCGAGGTTGCCCACCAGGATGACCTTGTTGACGGAACCTGCCATATCGAACTCCTTCGCCTCTGGCGTGCGTGGCGCATGCACTGCCCACGCCTCGACTTTCCTGTAGCCGCATCACTCATGCAGCCGCCTAAGATCGTGCCCGCTTCCCCTGCCCAGCCAAAGACAGGAACGCGTCAAGGGCAATCAGCCCGCCGATGAGCCACGGCACGGACGAATTGCACTGACCAAGCCGGGAACTCGCGGCCGATACAGCCCAATCCAGCACTGACCGGACCCACACAAAAACGCGCCGGCAACAGCGCCGCACAAACCGGCCACTCCGGTGGTGCCGGTGAATCTCCGCACGACCCTATCGCGCGCATCGGGCCGATGCTTGCCAGGACTTGCAGCCCGGGTTGCTTGTCCACCACTTTCCGCCGACCCTGCGGGCCGGCAACTCCAAAGCTCCGGGCCACACTCAGATTCGGAAAATGGCGACGACTTATGTTCGTATTATGTTCCTTCTGGGCCGGACCGTCCAGCGTCATGCGCCGCACCGGCAACCTGACCGATCAGCGTGGTGGCGCATTGCCCGTTTCGGCACGGCTCAGGTCTACGGCAGCCGTCAGATCCTGCATAACGCGCGGCGCGACCGACTTGCCGGCAGGACAGCTGTCGCTCGTCAGGCGCTGATAGATCAGCCGCATGTCGCCACGGAACAGCTCGGACTGGGCGCGACGCGCGATTCCGGTTGCGACTGATCCCTTTGTCCAGCGTGACCGGCACATGGATTGCGCCAGGAACTCGGTCAATTGTGCACCAAAAGTGGCGACGGCCGCACCATTCGAGGATTGTGACGAGAGGGCGCGCCACACAGCGAGGTCGCCGCTGGAAGTCCATGCTTGTGCCGCCTTCTGGTCGAGCATGGGCGCCAATGCCTCGGCCACGAGCTTGCGTGTTCGCTCGCTCGTCATCCTGTCGATTACACGCTGGACCGCCATGCGCTCGGCATCGGAAGGAGGGGCAATCTGCACGTTCGTGAGATCGGCGAGTATCATTCCGGCTTGAGCGGGCGGATTGGTCTCCCAGATTGCTGCATAGCGCAAGTCGGCACCCTGCAGTTTGGTGCCGGTCATGTCGGCGCCATAGAGCTTGGTCTGCTGCATGTCGGCGGCTTCGAGGTCGGCGTCGCGCAGCACTGCGGATTGCAAGCTGGCATAGTTCATTCCTACACCTTGCATTCCGGCGCTGGTGAAATCGGCGTACTGCAATTGGGCTCCGGTCAGATCAGCGCCCTGGAGCGCGGCGAGAAGGAAGTTGGCACCTTGCGCCTGGACGCCACCTGTCAAGTCCGCCTTGTGCATGAGGGCGCTGGAGAGATTGGTGCCGACAAGAATGGCGAAGGCCAGCCTTGCCTCGCTCAGCTGTGCTTCCTCGAGCTTGGCTTCGGTCAGGTCGATGCCGGTCATCTGAGCTCCGTCGAGACGGGCGCTCGTGAGATCCGCATGACGGGCCGACGCGCAACGGGCGCGGTGGCGATCATTCGAAAGCAGGAGTTCGTTGAGATCGGCGCAATGCATCAGCGCGCCGCGTAGATCGGTACCGACGAGGCTCGCATTGCTCAGGTCGGCGTCGGTGAAATCGGCTTGATGGAGGTCCGAGCGGTCGAGTCTTGCGAATGTGAGGTCGCGGCCCCTGAGTTTCAGCGTCGGCTCACCCGGCGTCACGTCCTTGTCGGCGACGAGATCGCTGTCGGTGACGACCAGATTGGTGGTGAAGATGCCGAACAGGGTGCCATCGGCGTTGGCGCGCAGAAACGGGATGTTGATGCCACCCGCGTAGCGCCGGTTTCCACTAGCGTCGAAACCTTCGGTCATGCCCAGCAGTGACCTGCTCATGCGATCGAGCGCCTCGCCCGGAATGGTCGCAGCGAAGAACGACAGAATGCCGATGAAGGTGAGCACCAGGGCCGTCATGCCGAAGCTGATGGGATGCGATCGGGTGGTCCGTCCGAAGGCTTGCCAGAACGATGTCTCTGCACGCATCAGGAACACACCGATCAACACCAGGAGCGCGATATCAAACACGAGCGCAACCCGATGCGTCCAGGTGATGGCAACGTCGTGGTAGGGCAGAAAGGCAACCTGGATGTACAGTATCAGCACCACCGGCAGCACGGCGAGCGTGAGCCAGCTCATGGCGTGCAGGAAGCCACTCATGACGCTGGAGCGTTCAGGGCCGGCGATGGCCTGCACGTAAAAGAAATTGTGCAACTCGAGGCGCAGCGGGTGGCGGCGGCGGTCGTTGGTCTCGAGAAGGCGTATCGCGTAGTCGAACTCCAGCGTCTTCCTTGCCAGAAGCACGAGCTGGGAGATCACGCCCAAATGCAGCAGCACGAGGATGATGGGGGCGAACTGGAAAAACTGCGTGAGCTGGATAGACACCTGCATGATCGGCAGCGATACCGGCGTCTCCAGCAGCAGGTCGCGGTGCGTGACCCCGGCCACCGCCACCATGAGATAGATCATCAGTGCAAGGAAAATCAGCCACGCCCGGTGTGCTGTCTCGCTCGAAGCGTTGACGGCCTCGAGCAGACTATAAGGGTTGACCGGCGTCTCGCTATCCGCGACGCCACGCACCGGGTCAGACATGCGGAACGACTCCCTGCCTCCACTCCCGCAAAATGCGCCCGACCATAGCGGAGAAAGTGTGGCCTGGTCACCACCGATCCGATCGCGGGCGCAGTGGGGGACAGGTGTGTGGCGTTCATGCGCCAACCAGCCCGGTCCGTTCGCAGCATCACGGTCCGCATGGCGGCAGATGCCGCAATGGATCTGCTGATGAGAATTCGCGCCGTTGGCTCGTTTGCGCACGGCAGGGCGTCGGGTCCGGATCCCAGGGCCTCGACCCGGTGCAGAGGCAGGCGTTATCCTCATCCACCGGGTATTGCGGCCTTGACCTAGACCGCACGAGCGTTCATCCAGGCTTCTCAAGTGCGTTGCGCTGGAGGCTCCGATGTGCCGCCATTCCCACCTATCGGCGCAGCATCGCTCACCGTCATGACCGATCCACATATTACCGACACAAGGCCGTTCGATGCCACTTTATGATTGTCTTAAATGCCCGGGCTACTGCTGTTCCTATCCACTCATTCAGCTCGACAAGCGCGACGTGGAGCGATTGGCCAAGCATCACGACATGACATTCGATGAAGCCCGCAAGGCCTTCACAAAAGAAGCGCACGGCGCCAAGTACGCGATGCGGCGGAAGAAAGACACGATTTATGGAAAGATCTGCCGATTTTTCGACACCAAGCAGCGCCGCTGCACGATCTACAAGGCGCGGCCCTCGGTATGCCGGTCGTTTCCCGGCGAAGGACGCTGCGGCTACTACGACTTCCTGAAATTCGAACGCAACGCACAGGACGATCCCGAATTCGTCGCCCTCACCGATCACAGCGATTGAGGAACCTTCCGCCGCAACGGCACACGCGGTCCGCCGCCGCAGCGACTTAGAGCCATTCAGGCCAGGAGCTACTTGATTTCCGTGTTGTTCGCCTTCCTTCTGCGGCGCTGGTCGCGCCAGGAGACGCGGTAGAGATCGAAGCGACGGTCCTGGAGGTTGCGCGTCGTTCCCGCACCCCGTGCCGCCCTCAGATCGGCGACATTCAGATCTGCAAAGGCGATCGTCTCTGTGTTGGGCGCGGTATCGGCGGCGATGCCATCGCGCGCGAACGCAAAGTCGCACGGTGTCAGGATGCAGCTTTCCGCATAGTGGATGTCCATGTTCTCCACGTTGGGCAGGTTGCCAACGACACCGGACAGCACGACATAGACCTGGTTCTCGATTGCGCGGGCGTGGCAGCAGTAGCGCACCCGCAGGAAGCCGCGACGCTCGTCGGTGCAGAACGGCACGAACAGAATCATTGCGCCCTGGTCAACCAAGTGACGCGCCATCTCGGGAAACTCGGAATCGTAACAGATCATGATGCCAATCGGACCGCAGTCGGTATTAATCACCTCGGCGCGCGTTCCGCCCTTGATGTTCCACCAGTAGCTTTCCGATGGTGTGGGATGAATCTTTTCCTGCGCGTGCACCGAGCCGTCCCGCAGGAAGACGTAGCAGACGTTCTTGATGTCGCCGTTGTCCTCGATGATCGGGTGCGTACCGCCAATGATGTTGATGTTATAGGAGACAGCAAACCGGCTCATGAACTTGATGAACCAGTCGGTATAATCGGCAATTCGTTCTACGCCCTCCTTGGGCTGCAGCGGCTTTTCCTCCAGCGAAAGAAGCTGCAGCGTGATGTTCTCGGGGAAGACAATGAAGTCGGCGCGGTAGTCGGAAGCGACGTCGACGAAGTACTCGATCTGCTTCTTGAACTCGTTCTTCTCGGAAAGACCGCGCATCTGGAACTGCACGGTCGCCACACGCACGGTCTGCTGCGGAGCCAGCCGGTCGGTGCGTTCATGCTCCTCGCTCTGGTAGCGCGGATTGCGCCAGAGCATGTGCGTGGCATTGCCGCCGGACGGCTGGTCCTCCAGATCGTATTCCTCAAGCACGCCCAAGGGCTCGAAGCCGTTCGAGAGATGGAACGAGATCGTCTGGTCGCGCAACTCGCGCGCCTGAACCGCGCGGACATAATCCATGGGATCGGGAAACTGCCGGCGCTTGCGCAAATAGCCGGGCATACGGCCGCCAAATACGATGCCCTTGAGCCCCCATTCCTCGCAAAGATTGCGCCGTGCGGTGTAAAGCCGCTGGCCGATGCGCAGGCGGCGATAGGCCGGGTCCACAGAGACTTCCATGCCGTACAGGTAGTCACCCTCCGGGTTGTGGCGCGCCGCAAAACCGTTGCCGGTGATCTCGTCCCAGGTGTGCGGCTTGAGGGCAACGTCGCCCGAGATGATGAAGGTGGCGCAGTGGCCGACGATCCTGCCATCGTACTCGGCGACGAACTGCCCCTCGGGGAAATTGTTGATCTGGCCACGAATCATACGCGGCGTCAGCGACGGGTTGGGGGCATAGACGCGGCGACCGAGGTCTGCGATCGCCTGGACATCGCCCTGCCGCGCCCGGCGCACAATCAGCTTGGCGCGCGCAACCGGTGCGGAGCGCGATGCAGCCGCGTTCTTTTCCGACGCCGGACTTGTTGCCGATTTCACGCTCGCGGGTGGTGCTTTGGCCTCCTCCTGGCGCTTCGCGGCTGTGCGCCGCCGATCGGTCTGGTCCATTGGCATAAGGAAAACTCCTGATATTTCATATTCTTATCTTATAACTCCCACACAATGCGCAAGCGGCAAGATTTCCTCGCAAACGGGTAACGCACGGGCGACGAATTAGTCCCGATTGCCGCCCGGTGCGCAACCCGGTACCTACGAGGCAAGAGAGCAGGACGACCATGAGCAAGCGACCCCAAAAGACGCCGGCAGCACCAGCCTCAAGCCTGATGAAGACCATCCACGTCCGCGGTGCGCGCGAGCACAACCTGAAAAATGTCGATCTCGAAATTCCGCGCGACGCGCTGGTCGTGTTCACGGGGCTGTCGGGCTCGGGCAAATCATCGCTCGCATTCGACACCATCTACGCCGAGGGCCAGCGCCGCTATGTCGAAAGTCTCTCGGCCTACGCGCGCCAATTCCTGGAGATGATGCAAAAGCCAGACGTCGATCACATCGACGGCCTGTCGCCCGCCATCTCCATCGAGCAGAAGACGACAAGCAAGAACCCGCGCTCGACCGTCGGCACCGTCACCGAGATCTACGACTACCTGCGTCTGCTGTTCGCGCGCGTCGGCGTGCCCTATTCGCCGGCCACGGGTCTGCCGATCGAAAGCCAGACTGTTTCGCAGATGGTCGATCGGGTGCTGGCGCTCGACGAAGGGATGCGGCTCTATCTGCTCTCTCCAATCGCGCGCGGGAGGAAGGGCGAATTCCGCAAGGAGCTGGCCGAGCTGCAGAAGAAGGGCTTCCAACGCGTCAAGATCGATGGCGCCTTCTACGAGATTCCCGACGCACCCAAGCTCGACAAGAAGTTCAAGCATGACATCGACGTGGTCGTCGACCGCATCGTTGTCAAAAAGGACATTGCCACGCGGCTCGCCGACAGCTTCGAGACCGCACTCAATCTTTCCGACGGCCTCGCCTATGCGGAGTTTGCCGACAAGCCGCTGCCCAAATCGGAAACCGAGGGCGCCAACAAGTCGAAGAACGACACCCACGAGCGCATCACCTTTTCCGCGCGCTTCGCCTGTCCGGTATCCGGCTTCACCATCGACGAGATCGAGCCGCGGCTGTTCTCGTTCAACGCGCCAGCCGGTGCCTGCCCCACCTGCGACGGGCTCGGCACGGAACTGCAGTTCGAGCCCGATCTCGTGGTGCCCGACGGATCACTGTCGCTCGGCGACGGCGCGGTCTATCCGTGGGCGAAGACGGGAGCCACCTCGCCCTATTACGAGCAGACGCTGGAAAGCCTGGCGCGGCACTACAAGGTGAAGATGGACACGCCGTGGGAGCGGCTGCCCAAGCACGTGCAACTCGCCATCCTCTACGGATCGGGCGACGAGGAGATCAAGTTCACCTATTTCGACGGCGTGCGCGACTATCATACGGTCAAGACCTTCGAAGGCGTGATAGGCAACATCGAGCGGCGCTGGCGCGAGACCGACAGTGACTGGGTGCGCGACGAGCTCTCACGCTATCAGGGCTCGCACCCGTGCGAGGCGTGCCACGGCCATCGCCTGAAACCGCAAGCTCTCGCCGTGAAGGTCGGCGGCCACCACATTGGCGAAGTCACCGACATGTCGATCCGCGCGGCTAATCAGTGGTTTGCGGACCTGCCCCGGACATTCACGAAACAACAGTCCGAAATCGCCACGCGCATCCTGAAAGAAATCACCGACAGGCTGCAGTTCCTCAACGACGTTGGGCTCGAATATCTCACACTGTCGCGCTCGTCGGGTACGCTTTCGGGTGGTGAATCGCAGCGCATCCGCCTTGCATCGCAGATCGGCTCGGGTCTCACGGGCGTGCTGTACGTGCTCGACGAGCCGTCGATCGGGTTGCATCAGCGCGACAACGACCGCCTGCTCGCGACGCTCCGCCACCTGCGCGACCTCGGCAATACCGTGATCGTCGTCGAACACGACGAAGACGCGATCCTGACTGCCGATCATGTCGTCGACATCGGTCCAGGCGCCGGCGTTCACGGTGGCGAGATCGTGGCGCAGGGCGCGCCCGCCGACATCATGGCCGACGAAAACAGTCTCACCGGGCAATACCTCTCTGGCGCGCGGCAGATCCCGCTGCCGAAGACGCGCCGCCAGCCGATCCGGGACAAGGCGCTGACCGTGATAGGTGCGCGCTCCAACAACCTCAAGACCGTTACCGCCGAAATTCCTCTGGGTCTTTTCACGTGCATCACCGGCGTGTCGGGCGGGGGCAAGTCCACGCTGCTCATCGACACCGTCTACAAGGCGGTGGCGCGCCGTCTCAACAACGCGCGCGAACATCCCGGCGAGCACGACAAGATCCTCGGGCTCGAACATCTCGACAAGGTGATCGACATCGACCAATCGCCGATCGGGCGCACGCCGCGCTCCAATCCGGCGACCTACACGGGCGCCTTCACGCCAATCCGTGAATGGTTTGCCGGCCTGCCCGACGCCAAGGCGCGCGGCTACGCACCGGGACGGTTCTCGTTCAACGTCAAAGGCGGGCGCTGCGAGGCATGCCAGGGTGACGGTGTCATCAAGATCGAGATGCACTTCCTGCCCGACGTCTACGTCACTTGCGACCAGTGCAAGGGCAAACGCTACAATCGCGAGACGCTCGACGTGCGCTTCCGCGACAAATCGATTGCCGACGTGCTCGACATGACGGTCGAGGAAGGTGCCGATTTCTTCAAGGCGGTGCCGTCGATCCGAGACAAGCTGGAGACTTTGGCGCGCGTCGGTCTCGGCTACATCAAGATCGGGCAGCAGGCGACGACACTATCGGGCGGCGAGGCGCAGCGCATCAAGCTAGCCAAGGAGTTGTCGCGGCGCGCGACAGGGCGCACGCTCTATATCCTCGACGAGCCGACGACGGGCCTGCATTTTCATGACGTCGCCAAGCTACTCGAGGTGCTGCACGAACTGGCGGACGCCGGCAACACGGTGGTCGTCATCGAGCACAATCTGGAGGTGATCAAGACGGCCGACTGGATCATCGACCTCGGTCCCGAAGGGGGCGACGGTGGGGGCGAGATCGTGGTGGCGGGAACGCCAGAGGATGTGGCCGCGTGCAAACGCAGCTATACGGGCGCGTATCTCAAACAGTTGCTGGGCCGGCGCGCGACGGGCGGCGCTGCGGGTTCCAAGGCAGCGTCGTCCAACGCCGCGAAAGGCACGCGTGCCAAGAACGGACGCGCGGGAGGCAAGCAGGCGGCGGAGTGATTGATGACCGAGGACAGGGGCTAGGTGGAATTAGGTTCCGAATAGTGCCTGTATGGAACCCGGCCACAGGCCTCGGGGTAACAGGACGCTCACGCCGCCGTTGCCGCCATATCCAACGTCATCGAACCTCTTACGCTCTTGCTGCGGCCAACAGAAGGCGACACGGAGACCGTTCCATGCGCGTAGAACGTTCCGGTTGGTTGCTGGCGCCATCATCGGCGCCGTGCTCGGCAATGTCGTCAAGTACGGATTTGGTGCCGGCGAACTCAACTTGGGTGCGCCCGAGGTCGGTACGATCCTCGGCATTTCGGTCGGGCTCCTAGTGCATGACCTGGGGAGCCGCGTGGCTGGCTAGTGTTCAACACTGATACCCGATTGCCAAGTTCCGGCGCTGAGTAGCCTATTCGCCCCGCGCTCAGGTGCGCGGGGCTCTCTGCGCAAGCGCGGGAACGTGCGCTTCAGATCTTCACGCTCGCCATCTGGCGCAAGCGCAGCGAGAACGCGATCAGGATGACGCCGTTCAGGATTGCGAACGCACCGATGAGGAATGCGACACTCAGCGCACCGGCCACCGGATAGACGATCATGACGCTGCCGAACACGATCGAAAGAATGCCGCTCAGGATCAGCAACCATTCGCCCTCGATTTCCTTGCGCATGGCTATGCCGCCGATGATCTGGAAAACGCCGATCGCGATCGCCCAGAATGCGATGAAGTAGAGCAGCACTATGCCGGTGATGCCTGGGTAGAAGAGCGTTATCACACCGGCTGCGACGCCGCTCACACCGACAAGCGCCAACCACCAGCGCGGAGCGGGAGCGCCCTTCGTTATAGCGGCGACAAGCGCCGCCACACCGTCGACGAGCGCGAAGGCGCCATAGAAGATCACGAGGGTCAACAGTGACAGTCCCGGCCATGCGAACGTCAGGAACCCGAAGATGATGGCAAAGATGCCGCGGGCCATTACCCAACCCCAGTTGCGGGACAGTGCATCGAGTGTGGGTCGCATGCGAACTGTGCCGGGCGGATATGAGGAACTGGTTTTTGCAGCAGGGGTTGTCTGGTTGGACATGGGGGGAGCTCTCTTTCAGGCCGTGTACATGGATTTGCCGGCAGATCGCGACGATTCTCGGGAGCTAGAAATTCCGTCATCTTACAAGCCAACAAGCGCCAACGGAAGTCTTGCGTTGATTTGCGCTCACGCGCCAGTGAACCGGGAATGCTTATCGCGCACATCAAGATTGGCTGGGAGTTCGACCAGGTGTTGTTCAAACTTGCGTTATAGGAACATGCATACGGGTAGTTGGTCGCGACTTCCAGATGATAAGGGCAACCTGCACGTTGCATGCTCACGCAAGCGTGAATGTGTCGCTTCTGGTCCGTCAAAGGTTGCGATCTCGATACGTCATTTGATACGTTTCGATGCGTGCTGATACGTTTCGATACGCACGGGCAATTTGCAAAATGAATTTCGTGCCATTGATTTTCATTGCGCCGTTTGCCTGGTCGGCATCCCGTACCACGTTGCGCCAGCATCGGGAGCTTCGCTTGCCATTTTGGCCTCACGGCTTACTCGCACATCCACGTCTTACTCGCACATAGAAGTGTCATGCTTGCAGCGGAACCGGAACGGGTGCGGGTGTGTTAACAACCTTATGCCGGTACTAGGTACGGGCCCTGTTGCGTGCAGGTGGGCGCGCCTGGAGGCAGCACTTGGCGCGTGACCAAGTCAACAACGCGAACCGATGCAAGGAGGTCATCATGTCCGGTGAAATTCTGTCGATGAAGTCCGAAACCGCACGCTTCGATCCGGAGCGCGAATTCGGCACGCCCGAGAAACTGGCCGAAAGCCCCGGGCTGACGCGTGGGGAGAAGATCGCTACGCTTGAACGTTGGGCGCAACAAATCCTGGACGAGCTGTCGGCAACCAGCGAAGGCATGCCAACGAACCCAGCGCCGGGACACGGTACGGCGATGCTCGACCGCGTTAACGAGACGATTGCTTTGCTGAAGAACCGCAAGCCCGCAGCATGACCGGCAGCGCGCTCACACCTCTGTCATCGTGATCGACACGGTATCGCGCAAACGAACGACTGTTCCTGAGCCAAGGCCCAAGAGTCCCGAGCGGCGGTGGCGTGGCCGTTGCCGCAGCCGTTGCGACGCGTGAGCGTGGCAGCAACGGCTTCATGCGCTATGGTAGCGCCCGACATTCTCCCGCAGCCGGAACAGCCTGTCATGCCACCTGACACTGCACTCGCATCACCCTCGCCGCTCCCGCTCTATTTCGAGGACCTCAGCGTCGGCCAGCGGTTCTTGAGCCGGTGCCACACAATTTCGACCGACGAGATCAAGGCATTTGCAGCGCAATACGACCCGCAACCCTTCCATCTCGATGACGTGGCGGCCCGCGACACCTTGTTCAACGGTCTCGCCGCAAGCGGGTGGCATACTGCCGCGCTGACAATGTCTCTCGTGGTGGAAGCCCTGCCGCTCGCTGGCGGCGTCGTCGGCGCGGGCGGGGAACTGGCGTGGCCGCGACCGACACGGCCCGGGGATACGCTGCGTGTGGAGATAGAGATCTTGGAGCTGCGGCGATCGAGTGCGCGTCCGGATCGCGGCAATGCCGTCTTCCGCAATACGACGCTGAACCAGAATGGCGAGGCGGTGCAAACGTTCACGGTCAAGGTGCCGCTGCGCTGCCGCGGACAATCGCAGGGCGGAGCGGCTACCGAATAATGATAGGGTAGCTGGCCAACCAGCAATCGGCTCACGCGACCGCACCATCGGGAAAGATGGGCACGGTCGGCAAGATCATAACTAACTGGACGGCAAGGATAGGGTTGCTGGCAATCAGGTTCGAGGCAGGGCAGGTATGGCGGGTACTGGGACGGAGGCAGGACGGCGATGCGCACGTTGCCGTGCTTGCCGTCATCGAGGACGTTAAACTTGGACAGATCTGTGCCATCGCGATGACCGGCGTACATATCCGCAATGCGTTCGTCGAAGGCGGCGTGCAAACCCAGCTGCCGCATGCACCAGTCGCTGCGGAGGTCTTGCGCGCGGCCGTCATCGAACTCGTTGAAAGCGACGGGCCGACCGCCGACGACATCGCCTCCGCAGAGGCCTATTTGCAGTGGCGAGAGCCTTACGACGCCGGTGAGGCAGGCGTCTTCACTATTCCCCTCAACGAGATCCTCGACGTGATCGAGCAGGCTGCTGCCGCGCACGGGTGATCCAGCCCGCCACGCGCGCGTCATGCGCGTCATGAATGGCAGTTGAACGCCAGCATCAGACGGCGTTCAGGTGCGCCCGCCTATCGTTTCTCCATGTTTGCCAGTGACCCAGCATCAAGGCTGGACACGCTCATGGAGTGACGAAATGGCCGAGTTCCTTCGTTCGGGTGCCATTGTCCTGATGGGCACAATCGTGATCGGCGCCGGCGTGTTCGTGATCTTCTACGGCTGATACCGATTGCTTGCAGTTGCCCCGGCTCGCGCACGCTTCCCCCGTGCTCCCCCCGCACCCCCAAAGGTGTGCGCGAGCCGCCCCGACTGCGAGGTCCCGCGCCGGGATCCAGCATCCCGCCGCTCTCCTCGTCACCCGTAATCGCTGCATGCTTGCGCCCGCCCGGCGAGCCGGAGCTGCGAATGCGCCGAGGTTCGCGCCGACGGAATCGGCTGTGCTTTCCAAGTCGCCGATTTCGGCAACGCCCCGCGCGAACCCCCGATCTTCGTTCCTCGCGGAACAGCGGAAACGGTTCCTTCAGGAGATTGTGCTGTCATGGGTCCATGGACCCATGCGCGCATTTCCAGCGCGCCGTTCCAACTCCCCGGCAAGAAGAGGGGACGTGCCACTATGATCGAATTCATGAGATCTGCGACAATCATGATGATGGGCGCTGTCGTCATCGGCGCCGGCGTTTTCGTGCTCGTCTACGGCGCCTGAAACGCCGGAATGATCGCTCAGTCTGCCTGGAAAGCCTGCCGCCACAACCGGAAGCGGGCTGAAGGCGGTCTTGCGGTCGGCGAGCGGAGGCGCCACTTTAGGTAGGAAGTCGTCGGAACCTTTTTGCGCGTGCCGTCGCCGCCTGCTCTAAGCTCCTGTTCGCAAGACTGCCTGATGCCGTCACCGGAAGCTAAGCCGCTTGCGTCCCATGCGATAGGGCTCCAGGCTGGTCTGCCTGCGCAGACCCGTCCGCTATGAGGCTTTCCGGTTGGCATTCGATTCCCTGACACAATCCGCATCAGGCGCGCTGCGCCAGGCCGGCAGCTTCGTCTCCGACCTGATGACACCGTCGCTTCGCCTTGGTGTGACCGGCCTGTCACGAGCCGGCAAGACGGTGTTCATCACGTCGGTCGTTCGCAACTTGGTGGTGGGCGGTCGCCTGCCCTTCTTCAAGCCGCACGCCGAGGGGCGGATCCTGCGGGCCTTCCTTGAGCCGCAGCCCGACGACGCCGTTCCCCGCTTCGACTACGAGCGTCATCTGGCGTCCCTTTCCACCAATCCTCCAGAATGGCCTTCTTCCACACGGCGCATATCTCAGTTGCGGGTGACCATTGAATACGAGCCGACGGCCACGCTTTGGCGGATGCTGGGACCAGCAAAGTTGCATGTCGATATCGTCGATTATCCGGGTGAGTGGCTGACGGACCTTGCACTCCTGGAAAAGGACTACCAGGATTGGGTGGCAGAGACGCTCGAACACGTCGGCGCACACCGCAGCTATCCAACTGCGCAGGCGTTCATCGCGTTCCTCGACCGCGTCGAGATGGTGGACGAGAACCAACGCGACGCTGAGCAGATCGCGCTGGAGGGCGCAAAACTCTTCACCGAATACCTGGCAGCGGCACGAGCGGCGCATGGCGGGATCGCGACGCTTTCGCCCGGGCGCTTCCTGATGCCGGGAGACCACGAGGGCTCACCGCTGCTCACGTTCTTCCCGCTGGCAGCCAAATCCGACACCAGTGACCCGGGCGAAGGGTGGGCGACGCTGACGTCACTCCTGCAGCGGCGCTATGACAGCTACAAGACGCATATCGTGCGGCCCTTCTTTCGCGATCATTTCAGCCGGATCGACCGGCAGATCGTGCTGGTCGACGCCTTGGGCGCCTTGAACGGCGGCTCGGACGCTCTCAACGACCTTGAACGGGCGCTGGAGGGAGCGTTGCAGGCATTCCGGCCGGGCCTCAACTCGTGGCTTTCGTCGCTGTTGGCCAAGCGCGTCGATCATCTCCTGTTCGCGGCGACCAAGGCGGATCACCTGCACCATGCCGACCACGACCGACTAGAGGCTCTCTTGCGCCACATCACCGACCGCGCGATAGCGCGCGCGCAGACTGCCGGTGCTGAGGTGAAGGTGCTGGCAATCGCTGCCCTGCGGGCCACGCGGGAGGCGGAAGTCAAGAGTGGCAGCGAAGAGCTTGCCTGTATCATGGGGACGCCGCTTCCAGGCGAGACCATCGACGGGCGCGTGTTCGACGGGAGCACGGAAGTGGCGGTATTTCCAGGCGACCTGCCCGACGATCCGGCTGCGGCAATCGAGGCATTAGAAGCCGCGCCTGCCGGTGAACGGCAGATCGACGTGATCCGGTTCCGGCCACCGCGATTGCCGCTTGCCGCCTTGGACGGGCAGCCGCTGTCCATGCCACATATCCGCCTCGACCGTGCATTGGATTTCCTGCTCGGAGACCGCCTCCGATGAGCAAACACGACCCAGCCCGGCGCCCGCGTGCTTTTGCGCCCGACGACCCGGCATTGAAAGTGAGCCAGCCAGACGATACCTCGGCCGACCCCGGACGCGGTGTGGGGGAAGAAGCTGACTCTTCCGGGGCTGATGCGGACCCCGGGATGGCCAGCCGCACTTCCGGAGGACGACCTACCGTTGGCGATCTGAAGCGTGGCTTCGGCTGGGGCGGTCTGCTGCTCTCGGCCCTGACGGGGCTTTTCCTGCTCGGCCTTGGCGCATGGTTCGCGCGCGTCGTCTCGGCCGCCCTGGCGCGCAACGACATCGTCGGCTGGACTGCGTATGGCCTGTTGATTGTCGCCGCGGTGGCCGCAGGAGTGCTGGTCGTGCGCGAACTCATCGGCTTCTCTCGGCTGTCGCGCCTCACGCGCATCAAGTCGGACGTCATGCGTGCAATCGAGACGAACGACGTCAAGACTGAGCGGGCCGCTGTGCGCAGGATCCGGGCGCTCTATACCGGACGCAACGATCTCAGATGGGGTCTCGCCCGGTTCCGCGAGCACGAGCGCGACGTGCACGATGCGGGCGGTCTCCTGGCGCTGGCAGAGCGAGAGCTGGTCGCCCCGCTCGACGCCGAGGCGCGCCGTGCCATCCTGACTTCGGCCAAGAGGGTCAGCGTCGTCACGACGATTTCCCCCATATTCTTCTTCGCCATCCTCTACGTGCTGGTTGAGAATGTGCGGATGCTGCGCGGCTTGGCAACGCTCTATGGTGGACGACCCGGCGCGCTCGGCGCGCTGCGGCTCGGCCGGATGGTGGTCACGCACATCATCGCGACCGGCGGCATCGCCATGACGGACGATCTGATCGGCCAGTTTCTCGGTCAGGATCTCGTGCGGCGGCTGTCGCGGCGTCTCGGCGAAGGGGTTTTCAACGGCGCCCTTACGGCCCGGATCGGCGCGGCGGCCATCGAAGTATGCCGGCCGCTTCCGTTCATCGAGGCAAGGCCAATCCGGGTGCGCGATCTCGTCGGCGAAGTGATCCGCGCGCTGCGCAAGGGCGAAGGCACAAGCGAGGCAGCGGCGCCGCGCTCTACCAGAATCGATCGATAGTTAGAGGGACGCACCAGTGTGATGATCGTGAAATTCGTTCCGAGGTTGCCGCAGAATGTGACGAATTTCGCGATCACGACACTAGCCCGAGTTGCAGCAACCTCTGCACGCAAAGCCTGAATGGCTCTTGCCGGCGTCCTGGCCGATGCCGTGCCATATGCGCCACAGAATGCACTCGCGCCGCCTCAGACCCATCCGCCAGCCATGGCAAGCGGCTCTGATCAATGGCAGAAACGTCACGGGGACAGGTTCCGACACGGTGTGGCGTCGAGGGAGCGTTGTGCGCGATGGACGTGGGTGTCTTACAGGAAAGCGTGCTGATCGAGGCGATCGTCGACACGCGGACCCAGATCGATTTCATCTGGCAGGTGTTCATCACGGTGCATATCGCCCTGTTCGCCCTGATCTTTATCTATAGCGAGGCGGTCGACCGCTGGAATGTCCTGGCCCGCATCTTCGCCCTCGCCGGCGTGGCGGCGTTCGAGTACATCAACGGTACTGCTCTGGTGAAGGCGTATCTGCTCCTCGACGCGCTGCACGACCAGTATCGGACGCTCTATGGCCAAGTTGAGCGGTTCCAACCGAAGCTCTACGAGTATTTCGTGCTTGCCCAATACGCGGACCGGCCTGACATGGTGATGATGACGCACGGATTTGCGTTCGCAGTCGTCTTTATCGTGCTGATCGCACGACAACTCATCCACAGGGCCGCGAGATAGGCTGTTCACTGTACTAATTTTTATCAAGACGCTGATTTTCATAAATTAAATCGTGACTTTCTGATTTCTCAGCCCAGCGCTGAGTTGCAACAGCGCCACTGCCGATTCGCAATCCACAGCACTAGCCGTCAACCCCCATTTCCCTCACCTGGGCCTTCTGGTTAATTCGTTCCCCGAGCGGTGATTCGGTGGGGGCCGGGCAGCCGCCTATGCGTCGCGGGAGCCGATTTTTGGCGGCCGCACAAAAGTAAGCAGACGGGAGTAGGTAAAAATGAAAAAGTATAGTTTCGGCGCCGCCGTGGCTGCTGGTCTGCTCGCAAGCGGACTGTCGGTGGGCAGTGCCCAGGCAGCCGATCTCGGAGGGAATTGCTGCGCCGACCTCGAAGAGCGCATCGCTGAACTCGAGGCCACGACGGTCCGCAAGGGGAACCGCAAAGTTTCGTTGACGATTTCCGGCTGGGTTGCCGAACAGGTGATGTGGTGGGACGACGGCACGGAGTCGAACGTCTACGTGACGGGAGTCGGCACGACGCTAGCGAGCCACTTCAAGCTGACGGGCGCCGCGCAGATCACGCCTGGCTGGTCGGCCGGATACGTGCTGCACGTCGAGGTCGGAACCGCCGATCCGCTGACAACCCTGGATCAAAGTCACGACGATGGTGGACCGGGAATCACTGCGTTCCAGTCCTACTGGTTCTTGAAGAGCGAGTCGCTCGGCAAACTCTCGGTTGGTAAGCTTTCGCCTGCTTCCGACAACACGGCCATCCTGGTCGACGGTTCAGGCTCACTCGTTCCGGCAAACTGGGTGCTGTTCGACAACCAGGCGTTCGGCCTGCGGGTGAATGGCGCCTACACTGGAGCCAACTGGGGCGATCTCGCACACTGTCAGTCGTGGGGTACGGGTGGGCTCGGCGGCGCGGGTGATTGCGGCGGCTTTGCCGGACCGGGCAACTACGTCCGCTACGACTCGCCGACGTTCGGCGGCTTCTCGGTTTCTGCTGACTGGGGCGAGGACGACGCCTGGGACGTTGCAGCGCGTTATGCCGGTGAATTCAGCGGCTTCAAGCTCGCGGTCGCGGCGGCATATTTCAGCCAGAACGACACCAGCAACGTCTATGGCAACGACACGGGCTCCAACTGGCAGATTGGCGCCTACGTCCAGCATGTACCCACGGGCCTGTTTGCCTATGGTGCTTATGGCGCCGATCTCGACACGCCCTACAACGCATATGATTTCGGTTCCGACCGGTGGTACGTCAAAGCGGGCCTGCGGCAACGCTGGACGTCACTCGGACATACCGTTCTTTACGGCGAATACGGCCAGAAGAACGATGGCATCGACTGCGGCCGTGGCAACAGGAACAACGGCAATGCTACCAACAGTTTGGCCTTTGATTGCGACGGTGAGAACTACGTGACGGGTGGCGAACTGAGACAGTGGGGTCTCGGCATCGTGCAGGAGATCGACGCCGCTGCGATGTCGATTTGGCTCAGCTATCGGCACTTCGAGGGCGAGGTCGACTGCGCGAATGGAGACGGTGGTGGCTGCGGCTCCACTGGGATTGATGGTGATCGGGGCCACTACAGCTTCGACGACATGCAGATCGTGAAGTTTGGTGCGCTGATCAACTTCTGATCACCGGCAGTTCCGCTGCAAAAACACGAAAGCCGCCCCTTCCGGGCGGCTTTCTTATTTGTCGGGCCTCCTCGGTCCGGACCTGCTCTAGATCGTGTTCATGACGCATGGACGCATGAAAGCGATCCAGGCCTTAGGATTGAGCATGTTCTTCAAGCTGGACCGCCGAGCGCTTCAGCTGAACACGCTCTATAGGGTCCGAACCCCAATTCAGGTCAGTTCAAAGTCGAACCACGTTTGCCCGTTTTGGCCTGCTCCAATTCCATCGGAGGCCGCGCTGGTCCGCCTGGTTTCGGAACGCCGTCCAGAAATTTCCGAGGCAGAATTGCGTGGTTCGTCGGGAGACGCGCCCTGCGCGCGCGGACCTTCGCACGGCAGACTTCAAGCCCTTTATGCAGGAAATCCACGCCCTGTACGAAGGTCCATAGGTGAAAATTCAAATCGCCGAATGCCGGGACAAAAGTGCGCAAATTCATAGCGTTATCGCCAAGCCATCCGGTCAGCCCCCAATTGCGTCAGTTGCACAGGCGCCACACACGGATGCCGGCAAAGCGCGGTCCTGCGCGGCGAGATTGTGGCGACAGAGAGAATCACAGAGTCTCCGGCACATGCGGCTAGCGGGAAGACAGCGAGTGCCGCGATTAAGAGGGCGCGTTTCTGGTCGCGTGAGGTTCTGTGTCCGCCGTCTTGATGCCAACGCAGATTGGGAGAAGACTAATGAGAAGACATAGCCTGAGCGCGCTCGCGGCGGCCGGTCTGCTTGCGGGCGGACTGACGGCCAGCGCGTCTGCTGCCGATCTTGGCGGCAACTGCTGCGCGGACCTCGAAGAGCGCATTGCAGAACTCGAAGCCACCACCGCCCGCAAGGGCAACCGCAAAGTTTCTTTGACGATCTCCGGCTGGGTCGCCGAACAAGTGATGTGGTGGGATGACGGCACGGAGTCGAACGCCTACGTCACCGGCCTTGGAACGACGCTTGCCACCCACTTCAAGCTGACCGGGCAAGCTACCATTGCGCCGGGCTGGCAGGCCGGCTACGTGATCCACGTCGAGGTTGGAACTGCCGACCCGTTGACGACCCTGGATCAAGATCACGACGATGGCGGACCGGGAATCAACGCGCACCAGTCCTACTGGTTCATCAATTCCGATCGCCTCGGCAAAGTCTCGGTCGGTAAGCTTTCGCCAGCTTCCGATAACACGGCGATCCTGGTCGATGGTTCGGGCTCGCTCGTTCCCGCCAACTGGGTGCTGTTCGACAACCAGGCGTTCGGCCTTCGGGTGAATGGTGCCTACACTGGCGCCAACTGGGGCGATCTCGCACAATGTGGGTCGTGGGGCTCGGGCACTCTTGGTGCTGCAGGTGACTGCGGTGGCTTTGCAGGTCCGCAGAATATTGTCCGCTATGACTCTCCTTCGTTTGCTGGTTTCTCGGCCAGTGCTTCGTGGGGTGAAGACGACATGTGGGATGTCGCGGCTCGCTACGCTGGCGAATTCAACGGCGTGAAGGTTGCGGTTGCGGCTGCCTACTTCAGTCAGAACGACACCAGCAACGTCTATGGCAATGACACCGGTACCTACTGGGAGATCGGTGGCTACGCTCAGCACGTTCCCACGGGCCTGTTCATCTACGGCGCTTATGGAGCGGACCTCTCAACTCCGGTCGCCGGTCAGCTGGAGGGCGATACCTGGTACTTCAAAGCCGGTCTTCGCCGTAAGTGGTCGGATCTTGGACACACCGTCCTGTACGGTGAGTACGGTCAGAAGAACGATGCAATCGATTGCGGTCGAGGCAACACGAACAACGGCACCTCTCCCAATACTCTGGCATTCGACTGCGACGGTGCGAACCGCGTAACGGGTGGCGAGTTGCGGCAGTGGGGTCTCGGCATTGTGCAGGAGATCGACGCAGCAGCGATGTCGATCTGGCTCAGCTATCGTCACTTCTCGGGTGAAGTCGACTGCTCTAATGCCTGGAATGGCTGCGGCACCGACGTTATTGATGACGCCAATCACTACAAGTTCGACGACATGCACATCGTCAAGTTCGGTGCTTTGATCAACTTCTGATCGCCGACTTCAAGCTGAAGAACAAAACCTGAGAGGCCGCTCGCGAGAGCGGCCTCTTTCGTGTTGGGGGAAATCCTGACCCAAAGCATTTGTGATGCTGATTGGACACTCGTCAACAATACCCATGCTGAGTTTTGGAACCTGCATTTGTTAAAGTTTAGAGAATCAAAGAAGACTTACCCAGCCTTTCCAAACTGCACTTCAAAAAGACCTTTAATCACTCATGCAGGGAACATTGAAATGAGCGCGAATTTCACTTTGGCGCGAAACGGACTCGTATCTGCCGCAGCCCTTGCTGCCAGCTTCGTGCTGGTCGGAAATGCGCAGGCGGCCGATCTCGGCGGCAACTGCTGCGCGGACCTCGAGGAGCGCATCGCAGAACTCGAAGCTACCACTGCGCGCAAGGGCAATCGCAAAGTTTCTTTGACGATCTCCGGCTGGGTTGCCGAGCAGGTCATGTGGTGGGACGATGGCACGGAGTCGAACGTTTACGTTACCGGCCTTGGAACGACGCTTGCCACTCACTTCAAGCTGACTGGGCAAGCCACCATTGCGCCGGGCTGGCAAGCCGGTTACGTGATCCACGTCGAGGTTGGAACAGCCGACCCGTTGACGACCCTCGATCAAAGTCACGACGATGGCGGACCGGGAATCAATGCGCACCAGTCCTACTGGTTCATCAATTCCGATCGCCTCGGCAAAGTCTCGGTCGGTAAGCTTTCGCCCGCTTCCGATAACACGGCGATCTTGGTCGATGGTTCGGGCTCGCTCGTTCCCGCCAACTGGGTGCTGTTCGACAACCAGAACTTCTTCCTGCGCATCAACGGTGTGGCACAGCCTTCTCTGAACTGGGGCGATCTAGCGCACTGTCAGTCTTGGGGAACCGGTGGTCTCGGCGCAGCAGGCGATTGCGGCGGCTTTGCTGGTCCACAGAACGTTGTCCGCTATGATTCGCCCACATTTGGCGGGTTCTCGGTCAGCGCCTCATGGGGTGAGGACGACATGTGGGATGTCGCAGCTCGTTATGCTGGTGAGTTCAATGGCATTAAGGTTGCCGTTGCGGCGGCGTACTGGAGCCAGAACGATGTGAGCAATGTTCTGGGCGGCGACACCGGCCAGTACTGGGAGATCGGTGCCTACGTTCAGCACGTGCCGACCGGCCTGTTTGCCTACGGCGCTTATGGCGCAGATCTCGATGCTCCGTTTGGGTTCGCCGGACAGAATCTAGGTGAGACTTGGTATTTTAAAGCCGGTCTCCGCCGCAAGTGGAACGCGCTTGGCCACACGGTTCTGTATGGCGAGTACGGCAACCGAAACGATATGACGGATTATGGTACATTTAACCAATCCGTGGTGTCGGGCACGGAGCTGCGTCAATGGGGTCTCGGCGTTGTACAGGAGATTGATGCTGCTGCGATGTCCATGTGGCTCAGCTATCGCAACTTTCAGGGCGAAGTCGACTGTTCCGTTGCCTGCTCAGGGACCGGAGTTCCTCCGGCTCTCAGCCACGACTTCGACGATATGCACATCGTCAAGTTCGGTGCTTTGATCAACTTCTGATCCGCAATTCTTACAACCGCCTGAAGAACGGAGAGGCCGCTCGAAAGAGCGGCCTCTTTCGTTCCGACTTGAGTCTGGATAACCATCCGTACTGAGACAATTCAGCAACGCATCCCCAATAGGCAATATTCAATGTGTGCGGAAGATTTGCTGAACGTTAGCGAATCATCAATCGTCAGCTCGTCTTCCCAATCTGCACGTCAAAATCAAATCCGATACACAGGGACTGAATAGAATGAGCGGGAACTTAAAAAGGGCGAGCATCGGGCTGGTATCGATGTGTGCGCTCGCAGCCGGCATCGGCTTTGCCAGCAATGCGCAGGCGGCCGATCTTGGGGGCAACTGCTGCGCGGACCTCGAAGAGCGCATCGCGGAACTTGAAGCCACCACCGTGCGCAAGGGCAACCGCAAGGTATCCCTGGCGATCTCCGGCTGGGTCGCCGAGCAGGTCATGTGGTGGGACGACGGCTCAGAATCGAACGTCTATGTCGGCGGCATCGGCACAACGCTTGCGAGCCACTTCAAGCTGACGGGCCAGGCAACCATCGCCCCCGGGTATCAGGCCGGTTACGTGATCCAGGTCGAAACCGACACGGCCGACCCGCTGCTGTATAACCAGAACAACGACGATACCAACGCTGGCATCAGCGTGTTGCAATCCTACTGGTTCATCAACTCGGATCGCCTCGGCAAGCTCAGTGTCGGTCAGCTGTCGCCGGCATCGGATAACACAGCAATCCTCGTCGACGGGTCGGGCTCGCTGGTTCCCGCCAACTGGGTGCTGTTCGACAACCAGGGCTTCTTCCTGAAGTCGCGTGGCAGTGTCAGCCCGGGGTCGGTTCCATTGAATTGGGGCGATATTGCTCACTGCCGAACCTCTGGTTCACTTCAGGAGGGCTCGCTAGGCGTTGCAGGCGATTGCGGTTCCGGAGGTGTTCCTGGCAACTACGTACGCTACGATTCACCCACGTTTGCTGGCTTCTCTGTTTCTGCCGACTGGGGTGAGGACGACGCCTGGGACGTCGCGGCCCGATATGCTGGCGAGTTTAACGGCTTCAAAATTGCCGTTGCGACTTCGTACTATCGGACGAATGAGTACCGCGATCTCGCCGGTTATTTCATCGACAAGGTCAGCTATTTCCAGATCGGCGCTTTTGTTCATCACGTGCCCACGGGTCTGTTCGTTTACGGTGCCTACGGTCACGAGAAAGCGGATTTCGCTCTCGATTTGCCGAGCATATTCCCTGACAACAACGACTCCTGGTACGTGAAGGCGGGCCTGCGCCGCAAGTTGAACGATCTCGGTCATACGGTTCTGTTTGGCGAGTATGGTGAGAAGAATGATGCTGTCGATCAGGGCGCCTTCCTTGTCGGCGCATACAGCATTGCCACAGGGAGCAAATTGCGCCAGTGGGGTCTTGGAGTTGTGCAGGAGATCGACGCGGCCGCAATGTCGATGTGGCTGATGTATCGCAACTATGATGGCGACCTCGATCTCGTGGACTTTGGAGGTCGTTTTTCGGTTGATCTTGATACCATGCACGTCGTCAAGGCTGGCGCACTTATCAACTTCTGATCCGCTGCGCAGTCATTAATTGCAAGGAGGCCGCTCGAGGGAGCGGCCTTCTTCGTTTGGAAGACGGCCAGCGGGTGATATAGCCTGATGGCGGCGGGTCGCTGCAACGACTTCGTCAGCTCTTCGCCCGCCGGGAGCTGCGCGCGAGGCGTAATGTTCACGACGTTCTTCCATGAGCTGAAGGCGGCCAAGGTTCCGGTGACCTTGCGGGAATATCTGACACTCATGGAGGCGCTCTCGGCCGATCTCGCCTCGCGCCGCGTGGAAGATTTCTATTATCTCGCGCGCGCCACGCTGGTGAAGGACGAGCGGCATCTCGATCGCTTCGATCAGGTGTTCGGGCATGTCTTCAAGGGGCTGGACCTCATGAGCGATGCGCAAACCGTCGTCATCCCCGAGGAGTGGCTGCGCGCGATCTCGCAACTCCACCTTACCGACGAGGAGAAGGCTCAGATCGAGGCGCTCGGCGGCTGGGAGAAGATCATGGAGGAGCTCCAGAAGCGGCTGCAGGAGCAGAAGGGCCGCCACTCCGGCGGCAACAAGTGGATCGGCACCGGCGGCACCTCGCCCTATGGCGCCTATGGGTACAATCCGGCCGGCGTGCGTATCGGGCAGAAGGAAAGCCGCAACCGCCGCGCAATCAAGGTCTGGGACAAGCGCGAGTTCAAGGATCTCGACGACCAGATCGAAATCGGCACGCGCAACATCAAGGTGGCGCTCAGGAAGCTGCGGCAGTTCGCCCGCACCGGCGCGCTCGACGAGCTCGATCTCGACGATACGATCCGCTCCTCGGCGCACAAGGGATACATAGATATCAAGATGCGACCGGAGCGGCGCAACGCCGTCAAGGTTCTGATGTTCTTCGATGTGGGCGGGTCAATGGACTGGCATATCCGCAGCGTGGAAGAGCTGTTCTCGGCCGCCCGCAGCGAGTTCAAGCACCTCGAATACTATTACTTCCACAACTGTCTCTACGAGAGCGTGTGGCGTGACAACGAGCGGCGCTGGTCGGACAAGACGTCAACCTTCGACGTGCTGCACACCTATCCATCCGACTACAAGGTGATCTTCGTCGGCGATGCCTCGATGAGCCCGTACGAAATCACGCATCCGGGAGGGGCGGTGGAGCATATGAACACGGAGGCCGGCGCTGTCTGGCTGCAGCGCGTTACAGATATCTACTCACATGCCGTCTGGCTCAACCCGGTGGCGGAAGCGCACTGGAGCTGGACGCAGTCGATCGGACTTATCGGCAAGCTCATGGGCGGGCGGATGTACCCGCTGACGCTGGATGGCCTCGACCGGGCCATCCGCGCACTCATGCGCTGATCTTCCGAGCGCGGGATTCGCTCTGGGCGGTTCGCGTGCCCGAAATCGGGCTGCAGGTCGTGCGAATCGCCGGCTCGCTTCAAACTGCCCCTCCCTCAACCGTGCAACCGTTGGGGGGCAGCGGTCAAATTGTGTTGCAGATCGGCCGATTTCCGCATTCCGTCCACATGCTGCTTTCGTGTGCAATTGACGTGGATCGGCCGGCGGGCGATGTTCCTTCCCAGGGCACGAGGGAATCTGCGAGACATTTCATGAAGACGATATTTGCCAGCTTGTCGTCGGCAGCGGCTGCGTTGCTGCTTGCTGCTTGCTCGGGTGGTCCGGCGCTCCCTTCGCTTTCGACGGGATCCCTGTCGAGCAACGGCAATCCGCCGGTTGCGACCGGTGCGACTGAAGCGGCCGCGCCCGCTGTCAAGAACGACCCAACCCAGCGCGCATTCCAAGTTGGCTCGACGTCGGCGCGCGCTGTGAAGTGCGGCTTCTTCTTCGATCCGGTGAAACTGAAGCAGCAGTTCCTCGCTGCGGAGGCGACGCAGGGCACGGCAATTGCCGACATGGCGAAGGTCGAGAAGATCTACGACGTGTCCTTCAACGGTATCTCGCGCGGCATCGCTGCCAAAGAGGACTACTGCACCGCAGCGAAGTCGAAAGAGATCAAGGAGGATCTCACGCGCCACCTCGCCGGCGACTACACACCGCGCCCGGTCAAGGAGGTTGCCGCCAAGGACGAGGGCGGCTTCTTCTCGGGCCTGTTCGATGGCGGCGACGAAGTCGATAATGGACCCAAAATGGGGACCGACGAGTGGTGGAAGAAGCAGAACGAGAAGGTGGGCCGTTGATGCGACACGGGGAGCGTGCTGACTGGAGCAGATCTGTCCGGTGGAGTCACCTCTGGCCTTGTGGTCTGCTCTAGCTCTCTGTTCGAGACGCGACTTCGACGGATGCACGATTGCTTGCCTCTCAGCAGATCAGGTTCGTGCAGGCACTCGCGCTGCGGGGTGGGGCCGAGCGGGAGGAATGGGTTGGCCCTATAGCGTTTCGCGATTTTTCAGATTTGCTGGCGTCACATCACGTTTCTGTTTTTCTGCATGTCGTCACAACAAGACCGGTGCTCACTTTCGAGCAACTTGCTTTAGGGTATGTGTCGCGTCGGATGCCGGAGCGGCCGAGTTTTTCTGCCGGCGGACAACGCGGGGTGGGCGTCCTTCTGTGACAGGCATTTCACTTGCATCGCCACCTTTGCTCTCGACTGCCTGCAAGATTGCGCCTGACGAGTAATTTCCGCCGTGTCCCAGATTCTCTACCTCGAAGTGCTGATCAAGCTGGCGTTCGGAGCGCCGTTGATACTTGCGCCTCTCAGCAGTTTGAAGCTCTGCGGCCTGCCCTGTCCGCCAACTGGGTTCTGGCCGCGCCTGGTGGGTGGGCTGCTACTCGGACTTGCGGCAGCAATATTCATTGAGATCCGCCTACCCGGCTCCAGAGGTCTCGGTCTGCATGGCCTCATTGCCATTAATCTGATTGCCGCTGGCACGATCGTGGCGCTGCTGATCATGAACGCCGGAGCGCAGACGGTCCGGGGCCGCATTGCGTTATGGCTGGCGACCGCCTTGCTGTTCACACTTGCACTGGCAGAAATTTCCGAAATCTGAACGATTCGCTGCACATATAGATCTGGCGGGTCGGCGATCGGCGCGCGACCGATGGCACGCTCATTGCGCGTCCAGCCCGCCACATCTCGTCGACCCCGGAGCCACAATCCATGTTGGCCTCAGCACGTGCCCAGGAAGGTAATCCCAAGGCTGCTGCCACTCCAATGGGCAATGTTGCGCGCCGACGGGCCGACAGCGTGGTTGCCGTGGGCGCGGCCCAGCCGCCTGCCACCCTCGCCGACATCGAGCTTACTGTCATAACGACCAAGGCGGGGCTGGAAGCGCTGGAGGCGGAGTGGAACACGCTGTTTGCCGAGTGCGGTCGCGATATCCACGTATTCCAGTCGTTCAACTGGATCTGGCACTGGTCCGATCATTTTCTCCCGCCAGCGGGCGAAACGCGCGGCGCATGCGAACTCCACATCGTGACAGGTCGGAGCGGCGGCCATCTTGCTCTCGTCTGCCCGTTCGCCCTGTACCGGCGCGGCGGTCTCACGACGCTGAGCTTTGCCGGCGATCCAGTGAGCCAATACGGCGACGTTCTTCTGGATCAAAGGCGTGGCGGCCGCGATTTGCTTGAGCGGGCGTGGTCGTTCATTGTCGAAAACTCCGGCGCAGACGCTCTCATCTTCCGCAAGGTGCGGGCGGATTCAAACCTCGCGTCGTTGCTCACTCATTCGGACGCACGTGTCACGGACCGGCAGATCGCGCCTTACCTCGATCTTTCGTCCGCGCCGGACTACGAAACCTATGAGCAACGCTATTCCACCAAAGCCCGCAAGAACAGACGCAGGCTCGTCCGCCGCTTCGAAGACCGCGGCCCTGCTTACGTGCACACGCACAAGAGCGGGGAACGCGCCTCGGAACTGGCGGCGCTGGCAGTCTCATTGAAGCGGGCATGGCTGAAGCATCGCGGCCTCGTCTCGCCTGCCCTGGCGAATCCTGCGACGCGCGAGTTTTTCGCGTCGGTTACAGCGGATGCCAAGCGCCCTGTCGGCGCGCTGGTGACGCATTTGGCAAGCTGCGGCGATGTGGTGGCTCTCGAAGTAGCCTTCGACTGCAAGGGCCGACGAGCCGTGCACATCATCGTCTATGCATTGAAGTTCGAACGAGCAGGTGTGGGCCATATCCTGATGGAGCGCAGCGTGCGCAACGCCATCACCGACGGCCTCGGCGTTTTCGATCTTATGGCACCGGGAGACGCCTACAAGCTCGACTGGGCGGATGGCAGCGTGGAGGTGCTCGACTGGGCGCACGGGATGACGCTGCGCGGGCGCGCCTTTACCAATTTCTATCTCGTTCACGCGCGAGGGCAACTCAAGAGGGCCGCGATAGCCGCAGGCCGCTGGATGCGTTATTTCGCGGGCAGCAACGCGGACACCAGCCATTCATAGACGCCAAGCCAGGACGCTCAACACCGTAGTAGGTGCTGGCAACTCGCCAGGGCGGCGGCCAACCGGCTCAGCGCACACCCAGCTTCTTCTGCAGGTTCGACGACGATGTCGTGTACTGGAAAAGTACCTTCTTGCCGGGATAGACGTATTGGTGCGCCTTCTGCGCCATCAACGCCGCCTCATGAAAGCCGGACAAGATCAGCTTGAGTTTGCCGGGATACGTATTGATGTCGCCGATGGCGAAGATGCCGGGCTCGCTGGTCTCAAACTTCTCGGTGTCCACGGGGATGAGGTTTTCTTCCAGATTGAGGCCCCAGTTGGCGATCGGACCGAGCTTCATGGTCAGGCCGAAGAATGGCAGCATCGCCGTCGCGGCGATGCGTTCCTCGCCTGCCTTGGTTTTTACCGTCACCGCCTCGAGCCAGCCGTCGTCGCCATGGAGCGCGGAGACCTGACCTATCATGAGGCGCATCTTTCCCTCGGCAACGAGCTGGCGCATCTTCTCGACCGAGTGCGGGGCGCCGCGGAAATCATCGCGACGGTGGAGCAGCGTCACTGACCTGGCGACCGGCTGAAGGTTGAGTGTCCAATCGAGCGCACTGTCGCCACCACCGACAATCAGCACGTCCTTGTCCATGAACTCGGCCATCTTGCGGACCGAGTAGAAGACAGACCTGGCTTCGTACGCCTCGATGCCTTCAAGCGGTGGGCGCTTGGGTGTGAAAGAACCTCCGCCAGCTGCAACGACAACCACTTTGGTCAGGAACCGGGTGCCCTGGTCGGTGACGAGCCGGAAGCGGTCGCCCTCACGGCTCAATTCGTCGACGCGCTCGCCAAGGTGGAACGCCGGCTCAAACGGCTTTATCTGCTCCATCAATTGGTCGGTCAGCTGCTGACCGGTGACGATCGGAATACCGGGAATGTCGTAGATCGGCTTCTCGGGATAAAGCTCCGCGCACTGGCCGCCAATCTTGTCGAGAATGTCGATCACGTGTGCCTTGACGTCGAGCAGTCCGAGCTCGAAAACAGCGAAAAGACCGACGGGCCCCGCGCCAATGATGACGACATCGGTCTCGATGCTGCCGCCGCCATTCTCGGGATTCTTCTCCAGCATTGGCGTCGCTCCCTTCGCTCGCTCAACGGACACCGGTGAACGCTCCGCATCATGGCGGCGTCCCGGTATCAAGACATCTCACGCGGTCAATCGCCATTGCGGCATTCGAGCGCGAGCAACATTCCATCAATACTGCTTTGCAGGCACGCGCAACACGAGGCCGTCCAAGTTGTCCGTCACCTTGATCTGGCAGGACAGGCGGCTTTCCTCACGTACGTCGAAGGCGAAGTCGAGCATATCCTCCTCCATTTCGGAGGGGCTGCCTACCTTCTCCTTCCAGGCGGGATCCACATAGACATGGCACGTGGCGCAGGCACACGCTCCGCCGCACTCCGCCTCGATTCCAGGAACCTCGTTGAGCTTGGCGGCTTCCATGACGGTCGCGCCGGTTTGCGCCTCAACGACCTGACTCGTTCCGTCGGGCTGAATGAATGTGATCTTGGCCATGGATATGAGGCTGCTCCTCGGTCCTGGAACTTCTGGGAAGACCGCTTGACCGGCCGCACTATTCCAGCCTGGTCCGCAGTGCCTTGCGGGCAGCGCACGTTTAGTCGGATGAGCCCAGAAATTCAAGCAAGCCCAAGGCCGCAGGAAGGTGCGCGCGCCAACCGGGCCGGAGCGGCATCAACTGTCTGGAGAAGGATATCGTCGAGCCCTCCTCCGTCGTGGATCAGACTTTCTGCCTCCAGGAGGAAATGTAGGCGGTTACTGCCGCCAAAGCCGCCGCCATGGCAACCACGTGCCCGTCAAGGCGGTCAGGTGTCAGCGCAGCCTCCCTCTCGCCACGTTCGGCTGCGGCGGCAACTTCGGCTGCGCCGACCGCACGGGCCGAGCCCTTGAGTGTATGGCAACCCGCGATCCAATCCTTCGGATCGCATGGGCACGTCGCGGCCAGATCCTTCAAGCGGTTCAGTGTCCGCGGCGCCTCGTCGAGGAAAAGGTCCAGAATTTCAAGCTCGAGCGCGCGATCTCCCAGGGTGTAACGGGCGAGGTGGGCGTGGTCGATCGGCGTGTGCGCGCCGTTGCGTGCGACCGCATCGCGAGATGCGGTGGCGCCTGCGCTCCATCGTTCCGCATACCCTCGAGCCTGCTCTGCATGCGTCGTCATGCCGTCCTTTGCTCCCTCGGCTGGCGTGAGCATTGCGCAACCGATTTGTGAGTTTCGGTCTGCGAGTTTCTGTAATCCCTGCCTGATCGCCTTTGTGGCGAGATGCACCACGGCGCGCAAGCCGGACATAGCGTGGCGCCAGAGAGGCTAATGCCTGCCGGGATAACGGCTGGTAAAACTCGTGCGCAAAACAGGTGCCGATTGGTTAACGGTTTGACAAGTCGTGGATTTCTATGGCGTTTAGCGCTTCTGCAGTGCATCCAATCTTGGTTTTGCCCAAAAGCGCCGGTAGCCCGGTCGAGAGAGGCCGGCTTGCTGATAGTGCGCTGCGGGAACATTTCGCCATGTGCACCGGGATTACGCGAAATGCGGCTTTCGGAAACGTGGCTACATGCTCTAAGTTGATCAAGGGGGACGCGCGCCCGTGGCGCGCGCGAGATCAGGCGTTCGATGGCACACGACCAGTCAAAGACGGGTAAGACGGCGGAGGGCGCGGCTGGCCCACCGCCCGAAAAGAGTGCCGTTCCCAAGACCACCGAGTCCAGCACGTCCAATTCCAAGAAGGGCCGCAAGGGGGGAGCGCGCGAAGCCAGAACCGGTGGGCAAGAACTCAACGTCACGAAGAACGCTTCCGACGCGGATGAGAAGGCGCCAGTCGACCGGGAACCCGCTGCGGCGAAATCGGCAAAGGACATCCCGACACCGCCAGCCGGGCCATCCCTGCCCGCCACAGGATCCGAACCCTTCAGTCTCGCCTCATTCGGAGAAGCCCGTTCGCCACTCTCCTTCCTCGCTCCCGAGACCGGCGGTCCGCCGCCTCTTCCAGGTTTGTCTGCCGGAGTTGCGCGAGCTCCAGCTCCAGGCGCCGGCCCGTTGCCCGTGCCGCCGGCACTTCCCGCCAATTCCACGACCAGTCCGTCGGGCATTCCGTCGGGCGCAGCCACACGATCCGCCCCATCTCCCGCACCGTTCCAGACAGGATCGCCGGTCACCACGAAAGCCGCTTCAAATGCCGAGTTCGACTCGTCGGCGAGGGGGCCGGCTCCAACGCCACAGCAGCAGCCGCCGCGCGGTGCGGCGGCGACTTCGGGGCCGACACTCGCCTTTGCTGCGGCTGCGACGCCCGCACCCGAGCCTGCAAACGATGCGCTGCTCGAAGAGGAGTTGCTCGAAGAAGCCGAGGAAACCCACTACGGCGCGTCTCCAGACCGGCGCGTGGCGCGGCGACGCCCGGCGGGACCGGTGCGTGGGAAAGTCGCGGCCAACGACGATGCGCCATCCATAGGCGGGCTTATCTATGCTCTCGAGCAGAAGCCGTCGAACCGGATCTACCGGCACGCTGCCATTGCAAGTGCCGTTTGGGCGGTTGCCGGTTTGATCTTCGCGATGCTTTCGCTGTCATCTGAGGCGGCGCTTTCCAGCTGGGGTGTAATCCTTTCAAAGCCGACCACCTTCCTCACCGGCGCCGCCATCGTCGTACCCATCGCAGTGATCTGGCTCCTGGCGTTGTTGAGCTGGCGGGCGGAAGAACTGCGGCTCAGATCCTCGACCATGACCGAGGTTGCGATCCGGCTGGCTGAGCCAGACCGGATGGCCGAGGACTCGATCGCCTCGCTGGGCCAGGCGGTGCGCCGACAGGTGGGCTTCATGAACGAGGCGGTCGGTCGCGCACTCGGCCGCGCGGGCGAGCTGGAGGCGCTGGTCCACAACGAGGTGGCCGCGCTCGAGCGCTCCTACGAGGAGAACGAACGGCGCATCCGCGGGCTCATCAACGAGCTTGCCAACGAGCGCCATGCGTTGACGTCGACATCAGTCAGCTTCAACGAGACGCTGCGTACGCTCGGCCGCGAGGTGCCGACGCTGATCGAAAAACTGTCCAACCAGCAATCCAACCTTTCGCATATCATCCAGGGTGCCGGCGACAATCTGAACCTACTGGAATCCTCGCTCGCCAAGAGCGTTGCATCTCTGGAGAGCGAGCTTGGCGGCCGTACGACCGAGCTTCAGGGCGTGCTGGAGAACTATACGGGCGCGCTCGGACAGGCGCTCAACCAACGCACCGAGCAGCTTGGCACGATGCTCGGCGGACATGGCCAGCGTCTGCAGGCGATGATGGACGACCGGTCGAAACGACTGGGCGACTCGCTCGGCAACCGCTCCGACGACATGCAAAAGATGCTGGAGACCTACACGGGGGCTCTGGCACAAGCGCTGACGCAGCGAACCTCGCAGATGCAATCGTCGTTTGCCGAGCACATGAACGCGCTGGACAAGGCGATCGCCAACCGCACGACCAACCTGCAGTCGGTTTTCGAGGAGTATGCACGCGCCCTCGACAGCACGCTGGCCGCCAGAGCGGGCAAGCTCGACCAGCAACTGGTGGAGAGAACGCGCGCGCTCGACGCCGCTTTCGAAGGCAGGCTGCGGCTGTTCGACGATGCCATCCAGAAATCGACTCGTGCGATCGACGTGGCCGTCGACGGCCGCGCCAAGGCGCTGACCTCGGCGCTTGAAAACCACGCTCGCACGTTCTCAGAGACGATCTCGCGACAATCGGTGGAGCTCGACGAATCTCTCAATCAGGGCATTACAGCGGTGCGCCGCACAAGCGAGAACATCACGCGCCAGTCGCTGAAGGCAATCGAGAGCCTCGCTGGCCAGTCCGACATGCTCAAATCCGTGTCAGAGAACCTCGTCTCGCAGATCGGCTCGCTGACCAACCGCTTCGAGGCGCAAGGCCATACCATCATGAAGGCCGCCAACGCGCTGGAAAGCGTCAACTTCAAGATCGATTCCACGCTGCAATCACGGCACGCCGAGCTGTCGGCGACGCTCGACCGCATGGTCGGCAAGGCAGATGAGTTCACCCGCCACGTACACGACTATTCGACGACGATCGAGGGTACGCTGTCAGAGGCGGAGGCGCGGGCACTGTCTGCCGCCGAGCAACTCAAAATCGGAACGCAGACGCACCGGGATCAGGCTTTGACGCAGATCGAACGGTTGAAGGCCGAGACGGACGCGGAGAGCGCTCGCGCCCTGGATGCGCTGAAGGAGCGCCTGTCGCACGTCTCGGAGGAAGTGTCATCGCAACTGGGTTCTCTCACGAACCGGTTCTCGGAGACATCGGAAGACGTGCGCAGGCGTGCCGAAAGAGTCGCCGACGAACTGGCTCGCGAGCAGGCGCGCATGAGGGAGGAGGCCGAGCGACTTCCGCAAACATCGCGCGAGACGGCGGAAGCCATGCGCCAGGCGTTGCAAGACCAGCTGCGCGCCATCGACCAGCTATCGAGCCTCGCCAGCCGGGAGGCGCAGCGCCGCGACGTCGGGCTGCCCGTGGCGCAGGGCGGCGCCTTGAAGCCCGCCGATGGCCCTGCTGCAGCTGCTCGCCCGGGTCCGGCGGCGGGCGGCGATACATCATACGGCTCGCGCAGCCTCAGCTCGCTGACCGAGAGCCTCGCGCAGGAACTCGGCGCGCGGAGCGGACATACTGCAAAGAACGATCAACGGTCGGCGTCCTCGCGCGGTTCAGGTTCAGACGTGCGCGGGGCGGACAACGGCGCATCGTCCTGGTCGCTCGGCGATCTTCTCAAGCGGGCATCGGATGACGAAGCTTCCACGCGGGAGCAGCAGCCGTCTGCGGCACCCCAACCGCCGCTGCCCGGGTCCCAACACGCGCCGGCCCCCGCTGCCCAGCCGGCTCCGCCGGTCGCGGCGCGCGACCTCGCGGCGGAGCCTTTCAAGCTCAATATCGACGTGCTCGCGCGTGCGCTCGACGGCGCCACGGCCGCGGTGATCTGGCAGCGGCTCAGAGCCGGACAGCGCGGCATCATGGTGCGTTCGATTTATTCTGCGGACGGGCGGCAGGTGTTCGACGAGGTGGCGCGGCGCTATCCCGTGGACCCAAATCTGCAGGCGACGATCAATCGCTACATCAGCGATTTTGAGCGAATCCTGCGCGACACTGAGACGCGCGATACCTCAGGCCGGCTCGCCCAGTCGCACATGACCTCGACGATGGGACGCGTCTACCTGCTTCTCGCGCACGCTGCCGGTCGCATCAGCTGAGTCCGGTTGGCGAGCCAAATATCTGCGGCCAACGCAAGCCATGACGCAGCCCCGCCTCACCTGCCGCAGCGAACGCTTCGCCTTGAAGGAGCCGTTCGTCATCTCCCGCGGCACAAAAACCCATGCCGATGTGATCGTGGTGGAGGTGCTGGATGGTGCCGGGCACATCGGCCGCGGCGAGGCTGTCCCCTATGCGCGTTACGGCGAGAGCGTCGCCGGAACACTCGAAACAATCCGCACTTACGTGGGGCCGTTGGAGCGCGAAGCGTTGCGCCGGACGATGCCGGCGGGTGCGGCACGCAACGCCATCGACTGTGCGTTGTTCGATCTGGCCGCGAAGTCGCAGGGCACGCCTGCCTGTCGACTTGCAGGGTCGGACCGGCTGGCCACGGTGGAGACCGCCTATACGCTGAGCCTGGGTTCGGCGGATGGGATGGCGGCAGCGGCGTTGCGCGTCCCGCATCTTAAACTCTTGAAGCTCAAGCTCGGCGGGGCGGGCGACGAGGAGCGGCTGGCAGCCGTGCGGGCCGCGCGCCCCGACGCGCGCCTCATCGCCGACGCCAACGAGGCGTGGACCGAGGCGATGCTGGGGCGTCTGATGGCGGCTGCCCTGTCGGCTGGTGTCGACGTGATAGAGCAGCCGCTTCCCTCCGGCGCGGACGAAGCGCTTGCTCGCATCGAGCGGCACGTTCCCGTCTGCGCCGACGAAAGTGCGCACACGACCGCCGAACTCGCCGGGCTCGTCGACCGCTACGATGCAGTCAACATCAAGCTCGACAAGACGGGCGGATTGACGGAAGCGCTGGACATGGTACGGGAAGCGCGACGGATGGGCCTTCAGGTCATGGTCGGCTCGATGGTGTCGACCTCTCTTGCTGCGGCGCCGGCGCTGATTTTGGCGCAGCAAGCGCGTTGGGTCGATCTCGACGGGCCGCTGCTGCTCGCCCAAGACCGCGCGCACGGCCTCGTCATCCGCGACGGATGGATCATGCCACCCGGACCGGAGCTGTGGGGTTAGCGTCCGGTCCCTGCCGGTCCTCATCCTCCCACAACAAGCCGCCCCGCCAGGTGCGCGCCAGGATGAGTCCCGCCGCGAGGCCAATTGCTGCGAGCAGCGCCATCGCCAGATATGCGCCGCCGCCAAAGCTCGCGTAGAGGACTCCTGACAGCAGTGTCGCCGCGCCCTGCAGTACACCTGATGCCAGGGTTGCGTAGAACGCCTGTGCGGTTCCGCCCGCCGCCTCGGGAACGGCACGGCTGATGAAATGGATGGCGCCCAGATGCGATGCCCCATAGGTCAAACCGTGCAGAATCTGCAGTGGGACGAGCCAGCCGAGCGGGGGATCGACGCTCATGGCCGCCCAGCGCGTGACGGCAGCGATGGCACCGATGAGCATCAGGCCGACCGGACCCATCAAAGCGACGACGCGGCCAGAGACGGCGAACAGCGACACCTCGGTGATCACGCCGATGGCCCACAGCGTGCCGATCCAGGCTGAGGACATTCCGCCCGCGCGCCAGTGAATGGCGCCGAAGGTATAGAAGGTTGCGTGCGCGGCCTGGACAGTGCCGATGGCGACAAGGAACATGATGAACACCGGATGGCGCGCGAGGCGAAGTACCGTCGCCCGGTCGATACCGCGCCTGGGCGATACGGGGGACAAGGGTGGCTCAAGGGTGCTCGTTTCGGCTCTTGCGGCGTGGCGACGCCGGCGATCGGCCACATCGCCGGCCGACGGCAGAAAGTAGGCCGCTGCGACCGTGACTGCGCACCCTAACGCGATCAGCCAGATGCCGACGCCGCTGCCTGCCCAATTGACCGCCGCGCCTCCGGCGAAACTCGCAGCGATGAACGTCAGCGAACCCCATAGTCGCATGCGCCCGTAGTCGAGCCCCAGACGTACGCCCCCAATCGCCACGGTCTCCGTCATCGGCATGATGGTGTAGACGGCGATCGCAAGGACCAAGGCTGAAAGCAGGATCGGCCAGAAGCCCGACATCTGCGACAGGAGCAATGCCGAGGCGAGCGCCAGCCAGGACAGCACCAGGATCATGCGGGCGTGGTTGGCATTGCGGTCTGCGACGTAAGCCAACGACGGCGTTGCAATCAGACGGAGAAAGAACGGAGCCGAAGTGACAATGCCGATCTCGGAGGGCGACAAGCCGCGCCACTCCAGCCAGAGGGGCAGGTATGGCAAATGCACACCATAGATGAGGAACAGCGCAGCGAAGAATACGCTGACCCGGATGCCGTAGCCTGCCATGCGATCCCGTCCATCAGGCCGGGCGGCGGCGCCGCCCATCACCCTCAAACCATGACACCGGTGGATATCCCGGCGCGTCGCGCCCTCCTATCACGGGCTCCATCCACAGCAAACGCCAGCGTGCCCGTCCGTGCCCCCGCTGCAACGGCGAATCACCTATCACTCGTACACGAGGATCCAGGATCAGGATGGGGAGCCCATGCCCGAGACACAGGTTACACCGGCGCAGGACACAGAGCAGGAATACCGGGCCATCGAGCAGACGCTCCTGGGTACAGCCCGGGGGCGCTGGTTCCTTGCCGAACATGGGCGCCGGTCGCGCCGGCTCGATACAGTGCTTCTGGAGGATGCGATCGGTCGTTTGTCGGATTCCCTGTCACAGCCGCCACCTGTGCTGGCAACGCTACGGACCGAGCTGGAAAAGCTGTCGGCGTTCATTGCCGAAACAAAGAGCGCGATGGTTTCCAAGTCGACCGGCAAGCCCGCAATCGCAAAAGGTGCGCTCGATGCAGGCGGGGGCGGAACATCCATGGCAGCATCGGGTGGCGAAGCCGTGGCGCCGGTGGCGCGGATGCTGCGCATGGCAGAAGACATTCACGAGCTGACGTGGACGCTGCAGGCCGACGAACTCAGCCCAGCGAGCTGCGAGGCAATCGCGCGGCACGCCTCCATGCTCTACGCGGTGAGCCGCCAACAGGCGATGGAATCGGAGCGCACGATCCAGTTTGCCAAGGCGCTCGATGACGCGGCGAACCGCATGTCGATCCTGCTCGACACCCTGGTGCACGAGCTCAATACGTACCAGGAGGTGGCCCCGCCTCCTCCAGCCGAGGACGAAACGCCGCGCAAAGCTGGATGAAATTGGGCAATCCGCCTGGATGCCTGCCGACGGCTGCCGGGCCCTGCCTCGCCGGCGGGGAGCTGCTTGGCGTCGATCAGTGCTTGTCGACCGCGGCAGGATCCCCCTGACGCCAGGCATCAAATTTCTCCATCAGCCATTGCCATGCTTCCTCCTCCCTTGGGCCGGCGGTCTTGGAGACAGCGATCTGGAGATAGGCCAGTTCCGCCTCGATCTTCTCACGCGAGAGCATATTCAGTCGCGTGGCCAGTACAGCAGCCTCGATGACGGCGGCCTGCGCACGGTTGAAGCCGCCCCATGGCCGGTGTGTCTCCTGATGAATGATGCGGCAATGGAAGCGGGGACGCTGCGGGTCGTCCTCCAAGTGCTCGACCTGCATCTCCCAATGGACTGCGGCATTGGTCAGCACGCCACCATCGCCCTTGGCGGCGCGTCGCACCGCCCAGTGGCGGCGGCCGACGACGCAACCTGCAAAAACGCGCACGTCATTGACGTGGTTTGCAACCGCAAATCCGTTGGCGAGAAGATTGTCGAGCGTACGCGAAGGGCGGAATGGCGCAATGATCCATGCATTGGAATCCGAGCCGCCGCCATCCTGGATGAGACCAAGAGGCGCGATATGGACATGCCCGTCCTCGCTGCGGGTCGTGACGATGGTCTCGACGATATAGGGCATGGCGCCCCCTTTCCTCGTTAAAGGTCGGATGAGCGCGCATTCTGTTAGCGGAGCGCGCTCATTCGGAATCGTTCTTTTTCGCCTTTTTCTCGGCAGCAGACTCCGCCTGGCCGCGACTTACCGTAGCGCTATCAGGCGTGCGGGCGGAACCGCTCTCCGCTGCAGCGCGCTTGGCTTCGCGTACCACGGCGGCCTCCCTGGCCTTGGCCTTGAGCGTTGCGCCCTCCACCGCGTGCCGGGTCAAGTCCTCCGCCGCCTTGCCGGCAGCGACGCCCCAGTCGAGCGGCTGGTCCTGCACGTAGCGCTTGGCGAGGCGCCAGGCCGTTTCCGCCTTGGCCAGTTCATAGCCCAGGTAGAACGCATGCGAGGCATCATCGGCCACGTCGAGTTGCGCGTAAAGCTCGAGCGGCGCCGTCGATACGTGGTGGCCGTTGCGATTGTAGATATGCACGCCGTCATTGCCGACCTCGATGCGGAAATTGAGATCGCGCACAGCAGCCGCGGCATCAGCAATCTCGGGCGGGGTCTGCGGATAGGGCAATAGATCGTGAAGGGACAGCATGCCGTTGCCGCCGTAGCCCTTGGGCAGGTTGCCGTCCTGATGTGCACGGAACATCAATCTTCGGGCGGCGTCATGCTCCTCCACGGTGCGGCGCGTGTGGGGCGAGACCTGGACGAGGAGGACGTTGCGGATGGCAAGCTCTGAACAGATCCCGGCGAGCAGAGCCGTGACCCCCTGGCTGTCGGCCTCGGTCAGCTCGGTCAGATTGCCGGTGCCCATGAGGATCTCGACGCCGGGCCGCTGGCGTCGCAATTCTGCATAGCGTTCAAGCGACGCCATGAAGCCGAAGTGGATGGGATCGAGAACGGGATCCGCTATATGGGGAATTCCCCGTGCCGATGCGGCATCAATGGCACGCAGCAGCGAGGGCAGATCGCCGTGGGGTCGGGGGACGAGGACAGGAACGCATTTCGTTCCCTCGACCACATCGAGGGTCGTTTCATCGAGGCTCAGCACGTAATCGGCCCCTGCGCTCGCCGCGCGCGCCAGCTCGGCGGCGTCACCGCTATCGACACTCACTGCCAAGCCCTCGCCTTTCAGGGCGGCGATGACGTTTTCCAGGTGCGGGAATGCCGTATCGGGTTGGCAGCCGATGTCGATGATATCGGCACCCGCGGCCCGGTGCTTCAACGCGCGTTCCACAAGAGCATCGATGGTGAGACTTGGCGCCTCGACAATCTCGGCGAAAATGCGCAGGTCGTGGCGGGAAAAGTCCGGCGGCTTGCCGCCGCGACCGAGGAATTGGGGCAGGTCGATGATTTCATCGGGACCGCGCACAAATGGAACACCGTAGTGTGCAGCGAGGCTGTCGAGGTCCATGCGCGTGCGACCCGGCACGATGACTCTTTGCGCGTCCCCAACGTCGGCGAGCCGATTCTTGACGATCGCCTCGGTCATCAGTGCAGCGACCTTGATGCCTATGTTGACGACACGCCAGCTACCTGCAGGCAGATCTGCGCCCCGAAGCGTGGCGAGGAGCCGCTCCTCGGCAAGGCGACCCGTAAGGTAGAGTTGGGATAACGACATCACACTTCAGCTCGTGCGCGGGCCGCGCGACAGGGAACGGTCGCTTGCGGTCAATGGCGAGGATTTGCAGAAAGTCCGCCCATGGCGCGCCTGACACCGCGACGACTGCGGTCGGAACGGCTGCAAGGCCGACGAACATAGAGTGATGCGACGGCCATCTGCGGGGTGGCGAGGCAGATCTCGGCCAGCGCGCGCTCCTCGCCCGGGCCGATGATGCGGAACGCCAACCCGGCCCGATCGACAACGTGGCCAAAGATCGTATCAACGATGCTGTCGGAAGCCAGCTCGGCGGCCGAGGGCCCTTGCGGCACACAGCGCGACTTTATCAGGAGCACCGCCTCGAACCGCAGACGTTCCGCAAGGCGGGCGGCGAGTGCGTCCGACGTCACCGACCAGTCGACAGGCAGTGTTGCGTCGTCAGCGGCCAGCCTCAGTGGCAGCCAAACGGGTATGCGATTGGCGGCCAGAGCCTGGCGAATGGCGGCCACGGTATCGACGGCGATGAAACGCCCCTGCATGTCCTCGATGAGCAGGCCCGTCTGATGCATCGCAAGCAGAGCCATCCTGTGCGCGGCGCGGTCGGACGTGCCGTGGCTATTCTGGGCGTCGCGCACCTGATCGGCGAACGGGCCGCCTCCCGGCACGATGACGATCGGACGGCGCGCGCGGGCCAGGGTCGCAACAACCGTTGAAAGACGCGTGGCGTTCGACAGCAGAGATCCGCCGATCTTGACGACGAGCGGCGCGAGCCTGCGGCGATCGTTCTGGTCGTGCGCCACCTTTTTCTACCCCGCATCCCGCTTGATCGGGCGGACGATCTCCACGCCCACGGCGGCCGGACCGCGCTCCAGCTTGTCGACGCGCACGCGCACTTGCACGATGCGCGGATCTGCGAGGCAATGGGCGGCGATACGTTCGGCCAGCGTTTCCACCAGGTTGATGTGGCCTGCCGCAACGATGGCGCGAATGCCCTTGAGGATATCGTCGTAGGAGGGAACCTCGGCGATCTGATCGTGACGGGCTGCACCATACGTGGCCACCTCTGCCTCGACGCTGAAGCCCACCTTCTGGGTTACGCCCTGCTCTTCGGGATAGACGCCTATGTAAATCGGCAGAACATAATCGCGCACGAAAATGCGATCGCGCGCGGTCTCCGCCTCATCACGGCGCCGTACGGCACGGCTGGCCAGAACGCTCAAATCAGTCATCGCGGGCCTTTCTCCTCGCCATCGCCGGCTTGGATCCCTTGTCGCTATTCGGGCTGTTGTGCAACCCTTGACGGCGTCTCCTCCGCACTTGCGCCGTCAAGCGCCGCGCGAACCTGCCTCACAGCGTCAACGTCAATGTGCGCGGTGCGTTCCTTGCCCCGGCACAACGCGCCGCGGAAGCCGACGACATCGGGTCCGAGAGCCCTCACATCAGGGATATGCCGGAGACGCAGCGCGCCTGCAAGTCCCGTGAACAAACCCGCGCTTCGCGCGGCAGCGATGAAATTCCTAATTTCATGCATCGAAACGACGTCCAGCAACGCACCCGACGTCTTGTCCGCTGTATCGAGCATCACACCAGAGAAGCCGGCCGCGGGCAACCGCACAACCAGATTCCAATCGGGAGCACGGTCTGCGAGCAGGACCGCGACGCGGCGCCCGTAGGCGTGCGCTTCATCATCGCGCGCCGCCAGTGCAGCGATGAGGCCGGCTGCAGATCCTGCCCCGAAAAATCCAATCTTGACCACGTCGACCGATGCCGCCGCGACGCGTGCGATTTCGTTAACGATCCGCTCGATATCCTCGACCGGTATGTCGCCTGTGGTGGCGCTCAGCGGTATCGCTGGAGGGACTGTGGCACGGATCGCCTGCAGCGTCGTACTATCGATTGCGCCCAACGCCCCCCGGCCAGGATCCTTTGCATCTATGATATCCACGCCGGCCGCCATCGCGACCATTGCTTCGCCGGGCGTGGCAACGCTCGCCAGCAGGCGCACTCCGCCGGACCTCAATCGCAATGCGGGGGCAAAGAAAGGATTGATCGTCACGTCAAGCCGAATATCCGCCGTTGCTCTTCCATCACCGCCGCACGATCGGTGCGGCTGTCACGCGGGAGCGCGACCTCGGTGTCGGACAGCACTGTCGCAGGGGTGCCGCCCATACGCAAGATGCGCGTGCCCAGCGTCACCGCCTCGCTGCGATCATGCGTAACGAAAAGCACCGTCGTCGGCCGGCGCTTCCAGAGATCGACCAGCAGGCGCCGCAACGCTTCGGCGGTCGGATCGTCGAGCGATACGAAGGGCTCGTCCATCAGCAGTACGTCGGGATCACAGACGAACCCGCGGGCCAGCGAGGCGCGGCGCTGCATCCCCAACGACAGGCGCTCGGGATAGACGTCGGCAGCATCGGCGAGGCCGACACGCTGCAAAAGCTCCGGGATGCGGGCAAGCCGTTCATCACCCTCGGGCAGGGCCAGGGCAATGTTCTGATACACGGTACGCCAGGGCAGAAGCCGCGGGCTCTGGAACACGTACGTCATTGCGGGATCGGTTTGATCGAAGCTGACACTGCCGGCGTAATCCCTGTCGAGACCGGCGACGATATTGAGAAGCGTCGACTTCCCGCAGCCCGAAGGTCCGGTGAGAACGACGAACGAGCCGTGACCGATGTCGAGGGCGATCTCGCCGAGCACCGGTTGCGGTGCGCGGCCGGCAAGCGCCGGCCAGGTCTTGCCGGCGATGCGGATACGCACTGCTCCGCTCATCGACGCCACCTGTTGACGCGGGCATCGATCGGCTGCAGCAGGCCTATCTCGATGATCTGGACGACGATGATGAAAGCCACTGCATAAGCCAGGATCATCGGCACATCAAAAAGCTGGAACGCGACATGGAGCTGATGTCCTACACCGTTCGAGCGCCCGAGCAGCTCGACCACGAGGACGATCTTCCAGACCAGCGCGAGGCCCGAACGGGCGGCAGCAGCAAAGAACGGGGCCAGCTGTGGCAACGTCACGTGGCGTAGTGTGCGCCACCAGCCGAACCGGTACATCAGCGCCATTTCATTCAGATCCCGCGAGAGCGAGCGGGCGCCCTCGCGCACCGTCACGGCGACGTTGGGGATCTTGTTGATGGATACGGCGATAATGGCAGCCGTCTCCGTCAGGCCAAACCAGACATAGCAGAGTATGATGACGACGAGCGCGGGAAGGTTCAGGAAGAAGATGAGCCAGCTGTCGAAGAAGCGGTCGGCAGTCGCACTGCGGCCGAGCGCCAAACCGATCATGGAGCCGATCAGCATAGCCAGGACGAACGAGACAACGACGCGGGCGAGCGTCGCGCCCACATGATGGGTCAGGGCACCGGTTGCGAACTCGGCGAGCATCGTCCTGGCGACGACCACAGGTCCTGGGAAAAGGCGGCTGTCCAGTGCCAGGGCCGTGAGTTCCCAGACGATCAGTAGGGCAACGAGAGAGCCCAGCGACCAGACGAGCCGCGCCCGCCAAGCCGATTGCTCGATGTCGTGCTTCTTTGAGGTACTATCAGTTGCTAGCGCCATCGAACAAGTTCGGGTCAAAGGTGGTACCGCTGCCAATCAATTCCTTGCCGCCTTCCGCGGCCAGCAGTTCGAACAGCTTCCTGGCGGAAGCGGTCTGCTTTTCGCCCCATGGCTTGGGGATACCGGCGCGATAATAGGCCTTCAAGGCAAAATATTCCGCGTCCGATTGTGCGCGCATCAATGGTTTCAACCGCTCGAACGCGGCATCGGAGGTCGCCAGGATCTGATTCGCCTGATCGACAGTTGCAAAGAATGCTGTGAGTTCCGCCGATTTCGCCGCTGCGATCTCTTCGCGCCAGACGAAGCCGACGAGTGCGGGCACCGGTTCAATGCCGAGCTTGACCAACATATCGTCAACGGCCATCAGCGGCCGGAAGCCGGCACCTTCGAGCCGCGCGGCAAATGTCCAAAAGTTGAGACACGCATCGATGCGGCCGTTCTTGAGTTCTTCCGCAACAAGGGGAGCCGCCCCAAAAACCGGCTCGGCAATGTTGGCGATGTCGCGGTTCAACACGCGTCGCGAGTAGGCTCGAAGAAGCAGCCAACTTTTGTCGATGGCGGAACCGGCAATGCCCAGGCGCTTGCCTTCCAGGTCCTGCAGCGAGGTGATGGGTCCGTCCTTTGCGACCATGACGGCGCCGAGCGAGGATGAATACGGGCGGAACTTGAGTTTCTGGCCGAACGAGCGTTGGCGAAGCGCCCAGGGCCAGTCGCTGACGATGAGATCGACTTCGTCGGCAAGCAACGCGACGGGGCCAGCCTGGTTCGTGGCGACCTCGACGATATCGAGCTTGAGCCCCACCTTCTGCGCCAATCCTTCCGCCTTGATCGTCTCCAGGAGCCAGTTGAACGAACCAAACTTCAGTGATGCGACGCGCAATGAACCCGCCCCGGCCGCGTCGACGTTCACAGGCAATGCCGTGGCCGTGAGCACGGCTCCGGCTCCTTGAAGAACCCGGCGGCGATCGATCATTTCGCGTCTCCTGGTTGAAGCAGCTTGCGTTCGGCAAGATAGCGGATGCCCCGCAACCATGCCTCGTCCGTGCTGCCTTGAATCGTCGTCGACATGATCGACGTCACCTTCTCCTGCGATACATCGCGGAGGTAGAGATTGAAGTTGAAGAGCAGGTCAGACAGCTTTTCGACTGTGGCAATCAAAACGAGGCCGGCGCCGAGGCGCTTGGCGATGTCGTCCTCGCAGCCGTTGCACTTGTAAATGGGACCGACTTTCTCAATTTCAGCGGCTAGTCCAGATCTGCCGACCAACTCATAGCGGCCATCCTTGTCGATACGGCGGACGAGATCATCAGAAATCACTTTCAAGCGGCGCACCTCGTCCTCGTCGGGACCTGCCGGCAAGCCACCACCCAGATCGTATCCCATCGGACCGGATGTCTTGGTGGCATCGATGACTTCGAACGGGAACACGACAATCTTCTGCGCTCCTAGAGCCCGGGGCGTGACCACGATCATCATCGGCGGCACCAGCAGCAATGCAGCCACAGCCGATGCCAAATTTCGAACCATGGGCCCTCCGACGCGTCTTGTTGCGCGTTTCAACGTTAACGTATCGCTTCGGGTGCCCTGAAACCGCTCCAGGCGCAAGCGTTTTACGCCACGAACATTTTCAGGTGGCCGCAATTCCGACAACAGGGTTGCTGTCGGCGCGCGCCCTGCTCACGTGATTGTGACCGCTCACATAGTTGTGGCCTCTACCACCGTTGCTTCCGGAGAATTTCGTCTTGAGATCGCCTTGGATGTAACTATGTTACAGCGAAAGTCAATGTCGAGGAGCTTTCGCATGCGATCCCGAGGAGCTGCAGCCTGTGAGCACTTTCGCCGTGCCGAGCGTACGAGCGTTGGTCAGGCTGTCGCGTGCTCCGCACGTCCAGTGTTTGATCGTGCAATTCTGATCGCAACGGCCCTGGCGTTCTTCGTTGCAGCATGCACTGCAAATGCGCATGCACAGGCGGCAACGCTGGCTGCAAATGCCCCTGCCGAAAAGAGCGCGGGAACGCAAACAATCTCCATACTCCTGGCGAGGGAGCTTCGGGACCGGCTGCCTCCGCTGTCCCTGCTCGACCAACGCCCCAAGGACGACGGTCTGGGTGGCGCCCTTCTCGCCATCGACGACAACAACACGACGGGCAAATTCCTGAAGCAGGATTTCAAACTGGACGTCGTGGAGAACACCGATGCCGCAGCGCTCGTTTCCGAGGTTGTCTCGAAGGTCAATGGCGGCATCGCCTTTGTCGTTGCCGACATGGCGCCTGCGACGCTGCTGAATCTTGCCGATGCGGTGGCTGGCAAGACTGCGGTAATCTTCAACGCGTCGGCCCCCGATGATCGACTTCGCAATGAGGACTGCCGCGCCAACATCAAACATACCGCTCCGTCGCGTGCGATGCTGGCCGATGCGCTCGCCCAGTACCTAGCCGTCAAGCAATGGAACAAGTGGCTCATGGTGGTTGGCTCGACGCCCGAGGACAAGCTCTACGCGGAGGCCATCAAGCGTGCTGCGAAGCGATTCAATCACAGGATCGTCGGCGAGCTCGAGTTCAAGTACGAAGTCGGCAGCCGCCGCGCCGATGGCGGGTATGAACAGATCCAGCAGCAAATTCCGTCATTCCTGCAGAAAGCACCGTCGCACGATCTCGTCGTCGTCGCCGACGAAGGCGAATTGTTCGGCGACTATTTCCCCTATCGGACATGGGATGCACGCCCAGTCGTCGGCACGGCCGGCCTTTTTGCGACCAGCTGGCATCCTGCCGTCGAGCTGTGGGGGGGAACGCAATTCCAGAACCGGTTCAAGCGGCTCAACAACCGCAACATGCGCGCGCTCGACTACAACGTTTGGATGGCGGTGCGCTCGGTGGGCGAAGCCGCTACGCGCAGACGAACGAGCGACCTGCGCGAACTGATCGCCTACATGATGACGCCGGAGTTCGAGCTGGCAGCGTTCAAGGGCCGCAAGCTCACCTATCGCAGCTGGAACGGGCAGCTGCGCCAACCCATCCTGGTCACGACCGACAAGTTGAATGTCACGGTTTCTCCGCAACCGCAGTTCCTGCACCAGTTCTCCGAGCTGGATACGCTCGGCTACGACAAGCCCGAGAGTGCATGCAAGGCCTACAACAAGTAGCCCGGTTCAAGCGAGCACGGCTCAGAGCCGCAAGGCGAGGGACAGGGAACTGTGGCAACAAGAATGATCACATCCGAGGAGACTCCCGCGTGAAATCCCTTTCGATACTTATGTTGGGCGTGCTGGCCGGAACATTGGCAACACTGGCCCCAGCGCCAGCCGCCGCCTACAAGGTGTTCGTATCGAACGAGAAGGAAAACACCGTCTCTGTCATCGACAGCAACACATTCAAGGTCGTACACACCATCAAGACCGGTGCACGTCCGCGCGGTGTCATCCTGTCGGCGGACAACAAGTGGCTGCTCGTTTGCGCCAGCGACGACAATCGCGTCGAAGTCTACGACGCCGCGACATACGAACCGATCAAGTACCTTCCCTCGGGGCCGGACCCGGAGCTACTCACGTTCCATCCATCAGGCAATCCGCTCTACATTGCCAACGAGGACGACAATCTGGTCACGGTCGTCGACGTTCAAACCAACCAAGTCATGTCAGAGATTCCGGTCGGAGTGGAGCCTGAAGGGATGGGCATGAGCCCGGACGGCAAGGTTCTCGTCAACACGTCCGAAACGACGAACATGGCGCACTTCATCGATACCAAGACTCACGAAATCTTCGACAACGTACTCGTCGATACACGACCTCGCGTGGCCGAGTTCACGTTCGATGGCAGCCAGGTGTGGGTCAGCTCGGAGATCGGCGGCACCGTCACCATCATCGATACGGCTACTCGCAAACCGCTCGGCAAGATCAAATTCGAGATCCAAGGCGTGACCCCCGATGCGATCCAGCCGGTTGGCGTGCGGATCACCAAGGATCAAAAATGGGCCTTCGTCGCGCTAGGCCCTTCGAATCGAGTGGCGATCGTGGACGCGAAGACCTTGAAGGTGGAGAAGTACGTACTCGTAGGGCAGCGCGTCTGGCAGCTTGCGTTGACACCAGACGACAAATTGCTCTTCACCACGAACGGCACGTCCAACGACGTCACGGTCATTGACGTGGCGCGGCAAAGGGCGATCAAATCGATCTCCGTCGGCCGCTACCCCTGGGGCGTCGTCGTAGCGCCGGACTAGTCGTGCTCGCAAAGTTTGCAGCGTCGTACTGCAATCTCAAGGCGAACTTCGTGACCGCGACCCGAATGTTCCGACGCTGACGCTTGGTTTCCTGGATCGTTTCACTTTTGACGGGACCACGCTCACGATCCAGCCCATTGCTTTGAGCATGTGTTCACGCTGAACCGCTGGGCACTTCAGCCAAACATGCTCTGGTTAGCAAAATGAGTTGAAGGTGATTCCGGTCAACAAGCTTGCATAGAGGGCCAGCCGCGGACAATGCAGCGGAATTCTTGATCATCAAACCGGGAGGTCCGTTGCCTTGCGCATCGGCTTGACGTTATTGCCCCGGCTGCTCATGCCTATTATGGCTATCGCCGGTGCCGGATTGCCTCTACCGCAAACCACTGCAATTTTGCTGCGGCGCTACGTTTGGATCATTCGACACTGGAGCATAGGGCGATCATGACCCAGCCTTCCAAACAATCTCCCGCAGACCCGGAACCGGCAGCGTTGTACGTCAACGGTGTCAGCCACAGTTTCGGGGAGAAGAAGGCCCTCGACAACGTCTCGCTGCAGGTGCCGCAGGGGGCGTTCACCGTTCTTCTCGGCCTGAACGGTGCCGGCAAGTCGACGCTATTTTCGCTCATCACCCGACTTTACGACAACGTGTCCGGCGAGATTAGAATCCTCGGCCACGACGTCCGACGGCAACCGACGCTGGCGCTGCAGCGCCTGGGCGTGGTGTTCCAGAGCCGGACGCTCGACGCGGATCTGACGCTCGCCCAGAACCTGCGTTATCACGCGGCCTTGCACGGCATCGGCTCATCGGAGGCGCGGGTGCGCTCGAACGAGGCCCTCGTGACGGTTTCCCTTGCGGACCGTGCGACCGAAAAGATCCGGAACCTGTCGGGGGGCCAGGCGCGGCGCGTGGAGATTGCACGGTCGCTTCTGCACAAGCCCAATCTGCTACTGCTCGACGAACCAACAGTGGGGCTCGACATCGGCTCGCGCGAGAGCGTCGTTTCGATCGTACGTTCACTCGTAGAGACGCGCGGACTGGGCGTGCTCTGGGCCACGCACCTGATCGATGAAATTAACCAGACCGACTGCATCGTGCTCTTGCATCGCGGGCGAGTGCTGTTCGCGGGTAGTGTGCCGGAGTTGCTCGCTCAATCGGGGGAAACGGACCTGCGGCGCGCATTCCGCAAAATGACGGGGACCGAGGAGCTCGATGCGGCATGAGAACTGAAACCGCAACACTCTCAGACAGCGTCCAGGCGCAAAAGCCTGCCAAGGCGTACCGCATGGGGCTTGGCGCCTACCTCAATTGCTTCCGTGGCATCGTCTGGCGCGAGGTGCTGCGCTTCCTGCACCAGCGGGAACGCTTCTTGTCGGCGCTGGTGCGACCTCTCATCTGGCTGTTCATCTTCGCCGCCGGGTTCCGGCAGGTTCTCGGCGTTTCGATCATTCCACCCTATACGACTTACGTGCTCTACGAAACATTCGTGACCCCTGGTCTGGTCGGCATGATCCTGCTGTTCAATGCGATGCAGTCGTCGCTTTCGATGGTGTACGACCGCGAAACCGGCGCGATGCGGACGCTCCTCGTCAGCCCATTCCCACGCTCGTTCCTGCTCATCTCCAAACTCAGTGGCGGTGTCTTCGTCGCGGTTCTGCAGGCCTACGTATTCCTGCTCGTGGCACGGCTCTGGGAAGCCTGGACGTGGGACACACCGCTGTTCGAGACGCTGCAGTCCGACGGGTTCGCGGCTTCAGCCGGCGCATTTTTCAACAACATCGCCACAACGCTGGCGCAACTTGGCAATGTCGACCCCATGCCGATGGGATACGTCACGCTGCTGCCTGCATTGATCCTGTCTGGCCTGATGCTCGGCTCGATCGCTCTGTTCATGTCTTCGGTGATCAAGCAGCTGGAAAATTTCGCGGGCGTGATGAACTTCGTCATTTTTCCGATGTTCTTCATGTCGTCGGCGCTCTACCCAGTCTGGCGCCTGCGCGAGTCGAGTCCGCTCCTGGCGACGCTGGCCGAGCTCAATCCGTTCACGCATGCGGTCGAACTCATCCGCTTTGCTCTCTATGGCCAAATCGGGCCACAGCTCGAGGGTGGCGGTATCGACCTCACGCACCTGATGGCCGTAGTCGGCTGCACCATCCTGTTCCTAAGCGCCGCCATCTTTGCCTACAATCCGTCGAAGGGATTGATCGCACGGCGTGGCGGGCCCGGCGGCGGCTGAACCGAAAAGGTTGCAAGAATGACCTGCAATAATCTTCCGATCCAACTCCGAATGCCACGTGGCGTAACCGCTGTACTTATCGGACTGGCGATAATGGCAGGACAGGCATGCGCGCAAGAGCAACCTACCGCGCCGCAACTTCCGCCGGACGACAAGGCCGCGAGCGATGCGGCTGCCTCAGCGATGTCGGCGAACGCCGACTGGCCATGCGTACAGCACAAGTTGCAGGTGCTCACGGCGGTGCAGATGTGGGACGGTCCGGCGATCGCAAGCGAGGGTAAATCTTCAGACGACGAGACCATCCGCAAGCTCGTGCCCATCATCGCCAGCCGGCGCATTCCTATGGACGAAGTGGAAAAAGACATCACTGCTTTTGCCGATGCATTGCCCGCGGAACAGCGGGATAAGAAGCTTGCCGAGCTATTCTCGGCAACCCTTGCGGAGATCAATGAGACTCGTTCCTCGGTCGTCGACGGCATCGAGAAGTTCCAGCGGCGCCAGATCCTGCGCTCCAAGAAACTCGAGGCCGACGGTGCAAAGCTTGCCGAGCTCCTCAAGGCTTCGGATGCCAATCCGAAGGATCAGGAAGCGGCACGTCTGGCACAGGAGGCGCAGTCCCGCTACGACTGGGATGCGCGCGTATTCCAGGAGCGCCAGCAAAACATCCCCATCGCCTGCGAAATTCCCGTGCTCATCGAGCAGCGTGCTTTTGCGATCGGCCAAGCGATCCGGAATCTCATGGAAAAATAGGGACATCAGCCGGCGCACATCGACTGGCATTGCCTGCGCTGCTCCAGCAAGAACCGGAGCCCGCCGCTGGAGCGAAGCATAAAGAGCTCGCGGCCTTTTCATTATCGATTCATGAATCGCTGTTCCGATCCGGAAATCCAATTCTTAAAATTTGCGGCAGAAGCTAAAAAAATTCATTTTATGAAAACGATATTTTTCCTATTTCCGTGTATTTCTCTGATTTCCGTACATTATCCATTCATTACATCTGCACTGACTTTCCGCTACGTGCATTTTGAGGGAGTGATCCCATGCAAGAGCTTTTTCGGCGCTTCACCAAGGATGGCGGGGGGTCGGTCGCGATCATCTTCGGATTGAGCGTGTTCGTCCTGCTCGCCTCATCGGCGATCGCCATTGATGCCTCGCGCATCAACCGTCTGACGTCGCGGGCCATCTCCGCGCTCGACGCCGCAGCACTCGCCACGGCTAGAGAGTTGCGACTCAGCGGCATGACTGACAGCGAGCTCTATGCCCTTGCAGCAAGCTACTTCCACGCCAACCTTCGACAGGTGACGCAGATGGAGGGACGGCTCGAGAACTTGTCGGTGAGCATCGATCGAAACAAGAGTGCGATTTCCGTCTCGGCCGACGCGGTGCTTCCGACGTCTGTCGGGCGTGTGTTTCACTCTGGTGATTTCCGCACGACGTTGTCTGCGAGTGCCATCTACAGCGCCAGGGACATCGAGCTAGGCATGATGCTCGACGTCAGCGGCTCGATGGCCGGCGCCAAGATCCAGTCACTCCGGGACGCAGCAAAGGACCTCGCCGAGATAGTGCTCGACGATACGCATGGTCCCTCCAAGAACAAGATTGCCATCGCCCCCTATTCGAGTGCAGTCAACGCGGGTCAGTTCGCCCAAGCCGCCACCGGCGTGAGACTCTCTCATGGCTGCGTCACCGAGCGCACAGGCGGCCAGGCATTCACGGATGCCAGTCCGTTCGGCGCGCCACTGGGCAGAAGGACCAGCTCATGCACGAGCAGCACGATCTTCCCTCTCTCGAACGATGTGCCGGCAGTGGAATCGCAAATCAACTCCCTGACCGCGGGCGGGTCCACGGCCGGACATCTCGGAATCGCGTGGGCGTGGTACCTCATCTCACCGCATTGGGCGTCGTTCTGGCCATCGAACAGCGCACCGCGAACCTACGAGGATCCGGAGGCGATGAAGGCTGTAATCATCATGACGGACGGCGAATTCAACACATCATATGAAAAAACCAACGGCGACTCGCCCCAGCAATCGCTGAAACTTTGCGCGAACATCAAGTCTTCAAATGTCACTGTGTTCTCGGTCGGCTTCGAGGCACCCAACTCAGCTCTCACGATCCTGAAGCAGTGCGCTTCCAAATCGAGCTATTTCTTCGATGCTCGCAACGAAAGCGAGCTCCGCGACGCGTTCCGCAGAATTGCCAACGAGCTTACGGGCCTTAGACTGACGATGTAGGAAGCGCGGCACATCCGGTTTCCGTGACATGGGTATCACGACGCGTGCCGTGCGAACCGACACGCCGCCCTCGCCGGCGTGCTTCGCTTTGCGCGGCGTGAACTTCCCGAAAAGGAGCGCGACAATCGCCATTCGCCCTCACCAGAGCAGTCCAGGATCGGATCGCGTTCATGTTCCGTGGGAACACGCACGAGATCCGGTCCATTGTTTCGAGCATGTTTTTCACGCTGAACCGCTCCACACTTCAGCTAAACATGCTCGCCTGTCCTTGAGCATGTTTTTCACGCCGAACCGCTCCACACTTCAGCTAAACATGCATAGCGCGCGCCGGTCTCACAGGGATGCGCTGGCGACGCATAAGGCGGAAGAGACCGGCCAATCAGTGGACGCTGCACGTCCTCACGGCTCAGGCTTCACATCGACCAATACGTTGCCGAGTTCCTGCCAGCCGTCGGCGCCATCGGGAAACCAGACCACCTTCGTGTAGCCCCAGGCGATGGCCCGCTTTGCCGCATTCCATGACATCCAGCAGTCCCTGAGGCAGAAGAAGATGAGAGTCTTATCCTTCGCCCCGTTTGTCATGCGCTCGAGGCTGGATCTGAAATAGGCTTCAGGTCCTGCGGCGAGCTTGCCGTAGCCGACGTTCGGCAGCCAGAGCGCACCGTCGATACTTTTGTGCTTCGGCGTACGCCAGACGGCGTTGGCGGGGATGCCCGGAGGCTTGGGAGCTTGAGGATAAACATCGATGAAGATCGCCCCCTCGCGCTTGAGCAGGGTTGCGGCGCCATCCGCGTCGACAACACGGGCTCCGCTCAACGTCTTGGGAACGGGGGAGCGATAATCGTTCATGCGGTAGTCGGCTGGCTCAGCCAACTCAACGGGGGCTGTCGAGTGCTGCTGGGCCAGTGCCAAAGGCACGCAAAAGACAAGAGCCAGGACCAAGGCGGCACATCTCGCGGCTGCGCAACGCGGGGAGCGCAGATGCACGAGCAACAAGCACAAGCGCTCTTCACGATTGGGCATGTGACCGGTGCTCCGTCGGTGGCGCGATCTGCACGTTCAAGTCGACGATCTTGGCGGTGGACACGTAGCCAGGTTCAGTTGCGCGGAACCGTGATCAGGTTGTTCTGCTCGTCCAGCAGCGGCACGCCGTAGTCCAGTAACACCTTGTCGATCTTACCCTGGTTCTGAGCGATGATCTGATTGAGCTGGCGCTTCCATACATCATCGCCTTGGCGAACACCCATCGTGATGCGGTAGGCCATGCGCGGACCAAACGACTCTTTGACGAGAGGCTTGACCACGAGCGGCTCGCCACCCTTCTTTGAGAAATATCCAGCAATCGGTCCCCACAGAATGCCTGCGTCGATATTGCCTGAACGAATGTCCTCAATCATGCGCTCGGCCGGCGATTCATAGCGGCGATCGACAGTGAGAGGGTATGGCTTGGCGAACGGCATGAGACCGAGCTTCGACATGATGTCGCCCGGCGGTGTGCCGGCGATTATGCCGATGTGCTTGCCCTTCAACTTTTCGTCGGCGAGGCTGTCGACTCCGTCGAGAGCACCTCCCTTGCGGTACAAGATCGCGTAGGTGGACCGATAGTAGTGATTGGTGTTGAGAACCAACTCGTCACCTTGGGCATATCCGATGACGACGTCGCATGCCTTGGCGAAGAGCGTGCGGCGAATGAAGCCCGTTGCCTGCGGAAACCAGGTGTATTCGACAGGGATGCCGAGCGCCGCGCCGACAATGTCGGCAATCTTGTTTTCGAACCCCTCGCCCTTCTGGTTGGAGAAGGGCATGTTGGCGGGATCTGCGCACACGCGAAGCACGCGCCGGTTGACGAGATCAGCCTTCTGGCCCTCGACGGCCCCGGCGGTATTGGTTCCGCCGAGGACCGCGAGCAACGCGAGAGCCAACACTACGATCCGATTACTCACCGAAGCAGGCCTTGTCATATGCCTTGGCAGCTTCAGGCTTGTCGTCGCGACCGACGGGTCGGCCGCGGCCCAACGCGCCATCCGAGCGCGCTTTCAGATAGTCGTAGATGTCGTCGATGTAGCACATGACGTTCTTGTTATCGCCGAGTGCCGGCATGACGCTTTCTTGGCCGCCAGGGAGGTGGCGGATGCGGCCGCTCGCCACAACACCGATGAAATCGCTGTAGGACATCGTCTTGAGCGAATCCTTCAGTGCCGGAGCGTAGGTTGAACCCTCACCCTCTGGTCCGTGGCAGACGTGGCATTCAGAGTGATAGCGGCGGAAGCCGGAATATGTATACCAGTCGAGCGTGCCGTCGGGTTTGACACGGTAGGTCGGTTCGCCATCTGGCGTCATCCACTTACCGTCCTCAGGCTTGGAGCCCTTCTGCGTCTTCGAGCCATCCTCGAGGGTGACCATTTCCGGACCCACGGCGTTCGCCGGGAGGGCATTCAATCCGGCAGCGCCCACGATGAACGCGGCGGTGGCAGTTGCCAGAAGTCTCAATCTCGTCACGCGCTTCCTCATTTGGTTTTCGTGCGTTTTTTTTGCTAGATCGCAACTTAGCCCGTGGTCATGCCCTTCATACGGCATGTGTGCGCATAAGGTTTGATAAACCCATTCACGGATGTTCAAACTCTCTTGAACAACTTCGCCAGCGAACCTCTTTCGATCTGCGGATTTCACGAGTCCGTCCCTGCGACATAGCAGGTCGGCAAGACCGAGGACCCACATTACATGGAAACCGGCGCGGGGAGTTTCCCCGCGCCGGCATTGGATACGGAAGCTTCAGGCTCAGGGCAGCGTGAAGACCGTCAGAACGCCACCCAAAGCGGTGTAGTTCTTCAGGCCAGCGTAGCCGCCCACTGCGCCGAGACCGTCGTTCGGGTTGGTCAGACCTGCTGCCAGACCGATGCCGGCCCAGCCACCGATGCCCGAAAGGACAGCAACGTACTGCTTGCCCTTGTGACCATAGGTCATGACGTTGCCGATGATGCCTGACGGAGTCTTGAACTTGAAGAGCTCCTTGCCATCCTTCGGATCGACGGCCTTCAGGTAGCCCTCGAGCGTACCGTAGAAGACGACGTCGCCAGCAGTCGAGAGTGCACCCGACCATACCGAGAACGGCTCAGGCTTCGACCAGAGGATCTTGCCCTCGCCAGCGTCCCAGGCAATGAAATTGCCCATGCCGCCATGGCTGTTCGGAGCAGGATACATGGACAGCGTGGCGCCAACGTAGGGCTGACCAGCCGTGTAGGAGACCTTGAAGGGCTCGTAGTCCATGCACACGTGGTTCGTCGGAACATAGAAGTGCCCAGTCTTCGGCGAGAATGTCGCCGGCTGCTGGTCTTTCGTGCCGAGAGCCGCAGGGCAGATGCCCTTCGTGTTGACGTCCGCTCCGTTCTTCGCAGTCGAGTACTTGTCGACGACATACGGACGGCCATAGTTCGGCTTGGACGGATCCATCTCGACGCCTGTCGTCCAGTTCACGACCGGGTCGTACTTTTCGGCGACGAGCAGTTCGCCCGTACCACGGTCGAGCGTATAGCCCAAACCGTTACGGTCGAAGTGGACAGCGACCTTGCGGTCCTTACCCTTCACCTTGATGTCAGCGAGGATGACCTCGTTGATGCCGTCATAGTCCCACTCGTCGAACGGCGTCATCTGGTAGGCCCACTTGGCCACACCGGTGTCGACGTCACGACCGAACAGGGTCATCGACCACTTGTTGTCGCCCGGGCGCTGAGAGGGGTTCCACGTCGAAGGATTGCCCGAACCATAGTACATCAGGTTCAGATCCTTATCGTAGGAATACCAGCCCCAGGTGCAGCCGCCGCCGATCTTCCACTGGTCGCCCTGCCAGGTCTTAATGGAGGAGTCCTTGCCGACCGGCTTGCCGAGCGACATGGTCTTCTCAGGATCGAACAGGATTTGATCGTCCGGACCGACCGAATAGGCGCGCCAGACCTTCTTGCCCGAGTTCATGTCGTAGGCGGTCACGTGGCACTGCACGCCGAACTCGCCGCCGGAGATGCCGACAATGACCTTGTCCTTGACCGGCAGAACGGTCGCGGTGTTGGTCTCGCCCTTCTTCGGGTCGCCGTTCACGGCCTTCCAGATCTCTTTGCCGTTCTTGGCATCGAGAGCTACGACCGTCGTGTCAGCCTGATGCAGGAAGATCTTCCCATCGGCATATGCGAGGCCGCGATTCACCGTGTCGCAGCACATGACCGGAATGACCGACGGATCCTGCTTGGGCTCATACTTCCAGATGATCCGGCCATCGTTGTTCAGGTCGAGAGCATAGACGATGTTGGGAAACGGAGTGTGGACGTACATCGTGTCGCCGACGACGATGGGAGATCCCTCGTGGCCACGAAGCACACCCGTCGAGAAGGTCCAGGCGACCTTCAGGTTTTTCACGTTGTCTTTGTTGATTTGATCCAGCTTTGAATAGCGCTGGTTAAAGTAATCACCAGTCTGCAGGACCCACTGATTGGGATTGGCAGTTTGCTTCAAGACGTCGTCGTTCGCCAAAACGGGCGAAGCAATAAACGTCGTGGCGAGCAATGCACCGGTAAGTGCACTCTTTCGCATCGCGCTTCCTCCTTAAGGTTCTTGCCACGCTTGCAAGGATGGTAGCTGTCGTCAGCGTGTCACGGGCCGCGGAAAGGACTTCGGGAATGTCCTTTTATTTTTTTACGTTCCGACGGACCTACGAAACGAACCCGTGTCACTTCTTTGTGAAGGGTCCTGAAGTCGCAGCTACCGAGCCGCATCTAGGCACTTTTTCCCGGCCATTGCAAGACTAAGCTCGATATCAAGAGCGCTTTGCGTCGCAGGCAACTGTGACCGCCAATTTGATAGGACAATGCTGTTGACCCATTTTGCGCACCTATTTTTGGGCCTCTTTTGCATTGCACAAAGAAATTGTTGCGGTGCACGTCTGCTTCGCTTGTCGCTCTCGAACAAATGATTGGCAAATGCGTTGTCGAACTATCTAACCATCGGACTTGCCAATACGCGCGCTGGCACTCAATCGCGCCGACACAAATGGGAGGCACCGGGTGCGCAAAGCCAGTTACATCGCTCGATCCGAATATCCGCTCAGTCTGACCCGGAAGGACCTGTTGCGTCTCGTGCTCAACGGCGTGTCGGTCGCCGCATTGCTGCGCGCCTCAAGTCTTTTAGGCGGCAGCGATAATGCACGAGCAGCGGAAACATCATCGTCGCCGAGTACTGGCACAACCGGCGGGTCTGAACAGGCTATCGAAGTCGCTTCGGATGTGTTCGTGCACAAGGGCCAGCATGGCGTCTATTCGCCCGCCAACGGCGGTGACATCTGCAACACCGGCTTCATCATCGGGCGAGATGCCGTGGCCGTGATCGACACGGGCGGCACGGCACGTCTCGGCGCGGCTCTGAAGGCCAGGATCGAGGCCCTGACCAATCGACCGGTCCGCTACGTGATCAACACGCACATGCATCCCGACCATGTCCTCGGCAATGCCGCGTTCCGCTCCGATGGCACCCAGTTCGTCGGCCATCACAAGCTGGGACCGGCTTTGTCCGCCCGTGCCGAGCGTTACCTCGCCTTCAACAAGGCGGCAGTGGGCGAGGACGCATTTGCCGGCACCGAGATCGTTCTTCCAACGACTACGGTCAGCGACCGGCTTGAAATCGACTTGGGGGGAAGGATGCTGGTGCTGACGGCGCGTCCGACCGCGCATACCGACAACGACCTCACGGTCCGCGACGTGGCGACGGATACGGTTTTCCTGGGCGATCTCATTTTCTCAGGTCACGTGCCAACGCTCGATGGATCGATCAAGGGCTGGCTCGGGTTGCTGGCGGCGCTTGAGACGGAGACCGCCGGGCGTATCGTACCTGGGCATGGACCAGCCTCTATGGACTGGCCGGCGGCCGCCGCTCCCGTCGAGCGATACCTGACCACGGTTGCGGAGGGCGTGCGAAAGGCGATCCGTGACGGACGCACCATGCGTGAAGCGATCGACACCGTCGGCACCGCTGAACGCGACCACTGGCTGCTGTTCGACGAATTCCATCGACGTAACGTCTCGGCGGCTTTCGCCGAACTGGAATGGGAATGACCGACGCGGCCGATTAATGTACCGGTTGCGCTAACAGAATTGGGAAAATGAGGTTAAACTTCAGCGATCGGCGGAGCGCAATGCGCTGTCCCATGGCGCTGTTGGCAGACTAAGGCACCGGCGAAACGGCACCGGCAATGGACGGGCACCAGCGGAGGACTGGCGAATGAGGATCTGCAATTCGATGTCTGGCTTGGCGGCTTTGGCTCTTTGTATGGCGGCCGTTGCCGTCGCCGGCCTTGCCCCCGCCATGCTGTTCCCGAATGCCGCGATGGCACAGGCCCCTGTCGAGGAGGACGTCTGGCCAGGCATCCGCAAGGAACTTTATGCGCAACGACCGATTTCCGAAGAGGACGGTGCGGTTACACTCGAGGCTCCCGTGCGCGCCGAGGATGCGGCGGTCGTGCCGATCACCATGCGAATTCCTGCGAACGTCGCCGCACAGGCAAAGGCTCTGACGCTGGTGATCGAGAAGAACCCGGCACCGATCGCGGCCAGTTTCACGTTCGGCCCTGCCGCGGGCAACGGAGAGCGTGTAATTTCGACACGAGTTCGCGTCGACATGTATTCGAACGTGCGCGCCATCGTCGAGATGAACGACGGCCAGCTGCACATGGCGACGAAATACGTGAAGGCGGCCGGCGGCTGTTCGGCGCCTGCCTTGAAAGACGCAGAGCAGGCGCTGGCCCAACTCGGCAAGATGAAGTTGCGTCTGCATAGCGCAGAGCAGTCGCCGATGATGCAGGAAGCCCAGGTGATGATCCGGCATCCGAACTATTCGGGCATGCAGATGAACCAGCTCACCGGCCTCTACATCCCGGCCAAATACGTCCAGTCGATGGAAGTGAAGCGCGGGGACGAGATCGTTTTCACGATGGAGGGCGGTATCTCGCTTTCGGAGAACCCCAACATACGCTTCACCTACGCAACGGGGGTGAACAACGACATCGTCGTGACGGCAAAGGACACCGATGGTTCCGTGTTTACCGCACGGCAGTCCGCGAAGGGTTCGTAAGGCGAGGCTCCGTCGCGCCATCTTCTGCACGAAGCCGAAAGGCGCTGGTCCACCCAGCGCCTTTCTTGCACTTTTGACAATCTCGCAAGGGTGCGGGCCGTTCGCAGGTCTTCGTTGCTCAGAAGCAGCGCAGCTCTCCCTCGACCTGAGCGCGCTTCAGCGCCTTCACCTTCTCGTGGTACATGGGCGAACGGAGCATGGAGACATTCTCGCCACCCTTCTGGACCACCGACATGATCGTCTCGGCTTCCTCGTACTTTTCATATGGCAGAAGCTCGGCGATCACATCGATCGAGCAAGAGCACTTGAAGAGGTTCTCGCGCGTCTGGCCATTGACCTGCAGACAGGCGAAGACGTAGTCGGCCCTCGCGGCTGTCGGGTAGTCGTTTTCCGGCAGCTCCGCCGCGTTCGCGGAAACGCATGCGAGCACGGTCAACGCGCCAAAGAGAAGCCGTCCGAACCAGCGAGGCGCGCCTGGTCCGAACATCGCCGCGTGGTCAAGTGCACTCGTCATTTGATGTCTCCCACGCCGTCGAGCTTGATGGTCTCATCGAGTTTTGGGCTGTCTTTCGTTGGGCTCGCATAGTGGGAGGCGAGCGTCACGAAATGACCGGGGATCTGGTCGGATACGACGATATCAAAGGTAGCGCCGTCGTATCCCATCATCTTGAGAGCGTTGGGATCGCCAACGAATGGCTTCACTTCTATGCGGTTGCCCTTGACCGATGCGCCATTGAACGCGATCTCGACCGGCTCGACCTTGGCGCCGTTGGCGAAACTCATCTTGAGCTTCTGTTTCAAGTAGGGCCGGCTGCCGCCCGAAAGCATTGCAAGATTGTTCACGGCGCGGTCCAGAAATACGACAAGCAGCGGATTTCCGGTCATGCCTTCGATTTTCTGCGGATCGCGACCACGATCGCCGGTAAACACCTTGACCACAACGGTCTTGGTGCCGGCGTCGCCATCGTTCACGACGTCGACCTTGATATCGTCCGCAAATGGCTCGCCCAGAAGTTTGGGCTCGGAGACCTGCCGCTCGAAGCGATAGGCGAGCGTGGTACCCTTCGCCACATTTGCAAGGTGGGGTGCGTCGAACAGGACTGCCGTGGCGCTCGGGGTCGAATTTCCAGCATGTGCGGCGGGCGACGGTCCAGCCATCGACAGGATGGCCAGGGCCGCGCTGCACAGAAAAACTTTCATCATGTCATCTTCCTCCTCTTCGGCGCCCGGGTGGTCCCCGGGCTTGTTCCATCTCGTTTTGGCGCTCGGAACTTTCGAGGCGATTTCCTAAACGGGAATTTCTCGATCGGGCCAGAGCTTTCGCTCGACAATCTATACGCGATGCGGCGCCAAGCCCATGTATTCGAGTGCAAAATTGCGTGAGCTGCAGCGGCCATCCGCATGCTGTGGAGCGATTTCGTGATCCGGTGTCGCACGTGACCGACAGCCAGTGCGTTCATCGGCGGGGAGGCTCCGCCAGGAATTCGCCGAATGCGCGGGGACCGTCGCCAACTTCGACCTTGCCGGTTACCTCCAGCGTGCGGGTATCGATCCGCTCCAGCGTGTTGTCCATCCAGCATGCCACGTAGACGTACCGTCCCGATGCAGAGGCATGTATCCCCTCGGGATGTTCGCCGACCGGGATCGTCTTTTCTGTCCGCCCTTTGGCGAGATCCACCACCGTCACCGTGCCGCCGTACTGGTCGGTAACGAAGGCACGGCCACTCGTGAGGGCCACGGCATAGGGCCGCCGACCGACCTTGTAGGTGGCGACTAATTTTGCGGCGGCGATGTCGATCACGCTGACGTCGTTGGACCGCACGTTGGCGGTGTAGGCGCGGGCGCCGGATTGATCGATGGCGATGCCGAACGGACGCTCGCCGACCGGCACGGTTGCGATCACCTTCAACGCGGCCGCGTCAATGATGGAGACCTGATTGCTGTCGCGGTCGGTTGTCAGAATGAGGCGGCCATCGGGTGTGACGGCTACTCCCGAGGGGGATTCTCCAGTCGGCACCTCCGCCTTTATCGACAGCGTACCGGGATCAAGCACACGCAGCTTGTGCTGATACCAATCCGCCACCAGCACCTCGCCGCTCACTGGGTTGACGGCGATACCGAGCGGGCCCTCCCCGACTGCGATGCGCTTGATGACCGAGCGTGACTTCGCGTCGATGACGACAAGTTCCTTGGCCTCGGGCGCGGTCACGTAAACGGTGTTCCGGTCAGGTGACAATGCAATGCCCGCGGGCTTGCCTGGCACCTTAACCTCAGCGATGACACGCATGGCCACGCCCCCGTCGGAGACGGCGACGACGGACACGGTCTCGCCGTTCTGGTTGGTGGTGTAGACGATTGCTGGACCAGTATCGCGAGCCAGCTTTGCATTTGCTGGCGCATCGTCCGCCTTGCCCGGCCCGGCCGCCAAGCCGCCGCTTGAAGCCGCAAACGTCGAGGCGATCATCACAATTGCGGACGCCGCAAAAGCTATGTGGCGCCCGCGACCCCGGCGGTGAGACGGACGCCGAAAATTCGTTCGCTGGCGCGGCTGGTAAGGTTGCATCAGCCTCGTGTTCCGACTCTGACGCTTGGTTGCCGTTCGGGCACCTGCGCGTCAGCCCGGGACCCCGCAATTCTCTGGTCGGCGTTCTGGATTCGCTGACGTTTGACGACGATCGCCTGAAGGTCAGACGTTAGATCCAGGGCACCTGCCCATTCTCATCATCGGGCTAGCCGCCGGCCTCGGCAGCTTTCTTGACCGCTTCGAGACCGCCTTCGTAGACACCGGAGACAGCCTTCACCGCAGCCTCGTCATTGAGTTCGGGGGGCGGATCATTGTTCATGAAGCCGCGGTAGAATGCGCCGCGCCACTTGAGGACGGACTTGTCGCCCTCCCCTTCCACCGAAAGCGTCGAGGAGTAGTTGTTCACCGGCAGCACCTTCACGTCGACCTCGGTGATCTCGTAGGACAGCGACCGGGCCGCCGCATCGTACTTTGTCAGAGCCTCATGGATCTTGCCGCCGCCCTTCAGCGTCAGCGTGCGCTTGGCACCTGGCTCGTTTCCGCCCGTACCTTCGGTCTTCTCGACGGCCGGATGCCAACCCATCTCCTGGAAGTTACCGACGATCTTCCAGACCTTGTCGGCTGGAGCATTGATCTCGATCGTCTTGGTCACCTTCTGCCGCGAGGGCCCGTGCGCATCGGCCGGTATCGGGTGGATCGCGAGCGCCATGATCGAAAGGGCCAGCGATGCGGCCAGTGCTCGAATCATCTTCCATTCCTCCAATTTAGTTTATCCCTTGTCGAACGCTTCGGCGCGGGCAGGACCATAATGGCACCGAGAGCGTGGCGCAAATCAGGAAGATGTGCCCAGGGCCTCACGACCACGCGTCCCGTCGAAACCTTCCTGATCGACGGTTGTACTTCGGCGCGTCCCGTGCTTTTGTCCGACGGCAAGGATCGGGAGAAAAAAGAAGAATGCCGAATTCTCAACAAGGCATCTCGACGCTGGCGGAAACAGACAAGCTTAACCATGATTGCGTCGCGTGCCCATTCTGCGGGCTCATCTGTGACGATCTTGGCGTTGCTGTGTCAGGGGACCGGCTTCAGGTCACCAAGAACGGATGCATGCGTGCCGAAGCCGGTTTCGGTCGCGTGATCCCCGAAGCGAAGCCGCAGATCGGCGGGCAGAGCGTGACGCTGGATGCGGCGATTGCCGATGCCGCGCGACGTCTCAAAGCGGCGCGACTGCCGCTGTTCGGCGGGCTCGGCACCGATGTGGAAGGCATGCGCGCGCTGCTGTCCCTGGCCGACAAGGCCGGCGGCGTCGTCGATCATGCCTTGAGCACGGCGGTCTATCGCAACACTGGCGTCCTGCAGACCAAAGGCTGGTTCATGTCGACACTGACGGAGACGCGCAACCGCGCCGATCTCATCGTTGTCGTGGGCGCAGACCTCTCCAAAGAGCACCCCCGCTTCTATGAACGCGTTGTCTCGCCGGACGCTGTCATGTTCGACCAATCATCGGGCCAACGCACCGTAGTGCTGATCGGCTGCGGCGCGAATGCTGCTGCCGGTGTCGCGGGGCAGCGGATCGGCGAAGTGATCGAGATGCAATGCGCGCCCGAGGCAATACCGATGGTACTCGGCTCGCTGCGCGCGGTGATCAGAGGGATGGCGCACACCTCACCACCGCCCCCGGGTGTTTCGGAAGCGATGCTGGGCAACCTCGCGGAGCGCTGCAAGTCGGCCAGCTATGGCGTCGTCGTCTGGGCGCCGCAGGCACTCGCCTTCGACGGTGCGGATCTTGCCGTTCAGATCATCTCCGACATCGTGCGCGACATGAACAAGACGACGCGTTTCGCGGGGCTCTCGCTCGGCGGCAACGACGGTGCAGCGAGTGCCGCATCGGTCTGCTCCTGGCAGTCGGGATATCCGCTGCGCGTCTCGTTCGCTTCCGGCGCGCCGGAATACGACCCGTACCGCTTCGACGTGGCGCGCATGCTCGCCGAGGGGGAGGGCGATCTGGTGGTCTGGGTGTCGAGCTTCGGACCGGAACCTGCCGGTCCGCCGGCAACCCGTCTGCCGACGATCGTTATCGGAACGCCCGGCATCGAGCTTCAGAACACACCCGACGTCTTCATCCCCGTCGGCACACCAGGCCTTGACCATGCCGGGCGACTCGTTCGCTGCGACGGCGTCGTTTCGCTGCCGCTGCGCCGGTTGCGCCGGAGCCCGCTCCCGCGCACGCAGGATGTCGCCGCCGGCATCGAAGCTGCCCTTTAGAACGCTTTCACGCCTGACTGGACCGGAACAGACAAGATGCTGATCAAGCTCAAAGGCGGCCGCGTCTACGACCCCGCAAACGGCGTCGATGGAGAGGCTCGCGACATTCATGTACGCGACGGACGCATCGTCGCCGCGGACCCTTCCACCAAGTTCGATGCGGAATATGACGTATCGGGCCGCGTCGTCATGGCGGGGGCGATCGACCCGCACACGCACATCGGCGGCGGCAAGATGACGATCGGGCGGATGATGCTGCCGGAAGATCATCGCGGGCATGAATATCATCGTACCGCGTTGACTCGCTCGGGTACCGGCTTCGCCGTCCCGTCCACGCTAGCGTGCGGATACCGATATGCGGAAATGGGTTACACCGCCGGGTTCGAGCCCGCTATGCTGCCCGCGAACGCACGCCAGGCCCACATGGAGATGGGCGACACGCCGATGATCGACAAGGGCGCGTTCGCCATGCTCGGCTCGGACGACTTCCTGCTGCGCCAGATGGCGGCACGGGAGGACTTCGAGGCGATCAAGGACTACATCGCCTGGACCATGCATTCGGCGCAGGCGATCGCAGTCAAGGTCGTCAACCCGGGCGGCATCTCGGCATTCAAATTCAATCAGCGCAAACTCGATCTGGACGAGAACCACGCCCATTACGGCGTGTCGCCACGCGATATCCTGCGCACGCTGGCACGCGGCCTCAAAGAACTTGGCGTCACCCATCCACTGCACGTCCACGGCTGCAATCTGGGCGTTCCAGGAAATGTCGAAACGACGCTCGACACAATCCGTGCAATGGAAGGGCTGCCGGTCCACCTGACACACATCCAGTTCCACTCGTATGGCACGGAAGGCGACCAGAAGTTCTCCTCGGGCGCTGCGCGCGTTGCCGAACTCGTCAACCAGCACAAAAACATTTCGATCGACGTCGGCCAGATCCTGTTCGGCCAGACCTGCACGGCGTCGGGCGACTCGATGCGCCAGTACGGCAACACGAAGTCCGCTCACCCGAAAAAATGGGTGGTGATGGACATCGAGTGTGATGCCGGCTGCGGCGTCGTGCCGATGAAGTACAAGGACAAGAGCTTCGTCAACGCGCTGCAATGGGCGATCGGGCTGGAGATATTCCTGCTCGTCGACGATCCCTGGCGCGTGTTCCTGACGACCGATCATCCCAACGGTGCGCCGTTCACGACCTACCCGCACCTGATCCGGCTGCTCATGGACAGGGGCTTCCGCCGGGACATGATGCAGAAGATCCATCCCGACGCCCAAAATGCGTCGATCCTCAGCTCGCTCGACCGCGAGTACTCGCTCTACGAGATCGCCATCATGACGCGGGCCGGTCCGGCACGCAGCCTGGGACTCGCGGACCGCGGCCATTTGGCGCCGGGCGCTTGGGGCGACATAACCGTCTACAGGGATCTTGCGGACCGCGAGGCGATGTTCACCACGCCCGAGTACGTGTTCAAGAATGGCGAGCTCATCGTGCGCGACGGCCAAATCGTCAAGGTCGTACAGGGCGCAACGCACGTGGCACGGCCCGACTACGACAAGGGCATCGAGAAGTCGCTCCACGACTACTTCTCCCGCTACCACACCGTGAGCCTCCAGAACTTCAAGGTCCACGACGACGAGATCATCGACCACGACAAGGGGTCGATCGTCGTGCAGCCGACGGGAGCACGCGTGTGATGGCAAGCGAAGCAGCCAACATCAAGGGCGTCTCCATCGACGACACGTTCGCGGAAGCTTTCGGCATGACGGGGACGGCGATCATCATCACGGCGGACAGCCCCAAGTGGGCGATGCAGTCGGCAGTGACAATGACGGGATTTGGCACGTCGGTGATCGGCTGTGGCGCGGAATGCGGCATCGACCGGGAACTGTCGCCGGAAGAGACTCCCGACGGGCGCCCTGGAGTGCGCTGCCTCGTCTTCTCCTTTTCGCCCGACATGGTTGCGGGACAGCTCAAGACCCGCGTCGGCCAGTGCGTGCTCACGAGCCCGGGTTCGGCCTGTTACAACGGGCTTGAGGCCGCACAGAAGATCAAGCTCTCGACAGGTTTTCGCTACTTCGGCGACGGCTGGCAGACATCCAAGAAGCTTGGCGCCCGGCGCTTCTGGCGCGTCCCCGTCATGGACGGCGAGTTCATCGCCGAGGATACGGTTGGGGTAACGACGGAAGCGGTCGGCGGCGGCAACCTGCTGGTGCTGGGGAAGGACCGCACGGGGCTGCTGGATGCCTGCGAGGCGGCCGTGACGGCGATGGGTCGGGTCAACGACGTCATCACGCCGTTTCCCGGTGGCATCGTGCGGTCGGGCTCCAAGGTCGGCTCCAAGTACAAGGGCGTCATCGCGTCGACCAACGATGCCTTCTGTCCGACGTTGCGCGGCGCGGTGAAATCCGAACTTTCGCCGGACACACTCGCGGTGCTCGAAATCGTCATCGACGGACTGACGCCGGCATCGGTTGGCGACGCCATGAGAGCGGGCATCAAGGCCATTACGGATGTGGGCGCCGCGAAGGGCGTTACTCGCATTTCAGCCGGCAATTACGGCGGCAACCTGGGCCAGCATCACTATCACCTGAAGGATCTCCTGCCATGAGCGGCTTCACGCTGACGCCCAAGTCCGCGCCAACCGAGCGACTGGATCTCTCCGGCCTGACGCCATCGGCTCTGGCTGGGAAGAGTGCGGGGCAGATCGCGCATATCGTGCTTGGTACGTCGAAGGCACCGGTGACAGTGGGCGACGTATTCGAAATCAGAGGCAGCGCTGGCGACGCGTTGACGATTGCCGGCGGCTCGGACCGCTACGACTTCGTCGGCGCCAAGCTGGAGAGCGGAGCGATCGTCGTGACCGGCGATGTCGGTGCCTATGCCGCTGCCGAGATGAAGGGCGGACAGCTGGAGATTGGCGGCAGCGCCGGGCTCGGCCTCGGTGCCGGTATGAAGGGCGGCATCGTCCATGTCAAAGGTTCGGCCGGCGAACTGGTCGGTGGCGTGCGTCTGGGTTCGCAGTACGGCATGCAGGGCGGAACGATCGTCGTGGAGGGCGATGTCGGCGAGCGCGCCGGGGACCGCATGCGGCGCGGCACGATTATTGCGCACGGTACGTTCGGCCGCTGGGCGGGCACGCGGATGATGGGCGGCACCTTGTGGACACTCAAAGGCTTCGGCGACGAGCCAGGGTTGCAGATGCGGCGCGGCACGTTGGTCGCGCCCGGCGTGACCAAGATGCTGCCGACATTCGGCGACGGAGGAATGCACGACCTCACCATCCTGAAGATCATGTCGCGCGACCTCGCCAAGCGTATCGGCCCGCTCGCGCCGCCGCCACTGCCGCCCAAGGTGCGCAAATACTCTGGCGATCTGGCCATCTTCGGCAAGGGCGAATTGCTCATCACTGCATGAGCGTGCAATGATGCTCTCGCCGAATTCGCCAGCGCCGCCCAGTTCGCAGTGAACCACTCGGCATCCATCGGCGTTAAAGGGCTTGTGAGCCCAGGAGCGCGCCCATGATCGCCATCATCATTTCAGCCTGCCTCATCAGCGATCCTTCCGTCTGCAAGGATTACAAAATTCCGCTGATGAGCGATGTCGAACCCAAGCTGTGCCTGATGCATGCGCCTCCGCACTTCGGCAAATGGGCCGACGACCATCCCGGATGGCGCATCGTGCGGTGGCGTTGTGGCCCTGCAAGCGCACAGGACATCTGAACAACCGCCGGTCGCGTTTAAACGCTCAACCTGACCGCAGACGACTTTGCGTGAAAATCACGTGCGATTGTGAACCTCAGGCATTTCCAAAACTGGCAACATCCGAAATCCCAATCAATTTCAATCAGAGTGAAATCCTGAAACCTGCTTTCCCCATTAGCAGCTACAAACATTATATATATCGCAAAAAGGCGACAGACCGATTTGCATTGGGGTTTTTAATCGCCCATCAACAACATTCTGCAAGTCTCTGAGGGACGCGTTTTGAGATCAGCCACATAGCCCCACTCAAAATCAACGCACAACAAGGCATGATGCCCTCTGGTGAGATCCGGACACCAACTGCCGATCTCTTTTCACTGCTGTTGAGGGCAGTATCTGACATTGAGAAGCATTTTCAACTCGTCCATAAAATCTATCACCGCTAGGGGCAAAAATTCGGAATTGCTCAAGGCCCAGCATCGTGCCTTCTCGCGGCAAATGCCGCTGATGTACTTCATCCTTCTATCGAACACCTGGGCCGCCGCCGCGACGCATCTAGCCAGCGCGCCGCTTTGGCTCACGATTGGGCTTCCGACCCTGCTGACGCTACTGTCCGCCGTACGCGTGTTGCACTGGTGGAAATCGCGCAATGACAGCGCCACGCCGGAAGTAGCGCAAGCCGCGTTGCAGCACGTGAAGCATGTTGCGTTCTGGATTTCCATCGTCCTGGTGGCCTGGTCGGCCATGCTATTCCCCTATGGGGATGCCTACGCCAGATCGCATCTCGCCTTCTATATGGCGATTACCCTGATTTCCTGCATCTTCAGCGTGATGCATGTGCGCGCTGCGGCGCTGATTGTGACTGCCATCGCCAATTGCGGGTTCATCATCATTTTCGCCATGTCAGGCGAGCCGACCTTCCTTGCAGCGGCCATCACCATTGCCCTTGTCTCGGCGGGAATGTTGGTGATCCTGACGATCAACCAGCAAGACTTTGCCCGCATGGTGAACGCGCAAACCGAAGCGCTCCGCAAGCACGAACAGCAAAGCCGGCTGCTGCGCATGCTCGATGACATGCCAGTCGCTGTGATGACGGTCGATCTCGAAACGCTCAACATCGCCTACGTCAACAAGACGTCAAAAGAACTGATCCAGAAGATCGAACATCTGCTGCCGATCAAGGCCGCCGATCTGCTCGGCACATCCATTGACGTCTTTCACAAGCATCCAGAGCATCAGCGCCGGATCCTGGCTGATCCCAAGAACCTGCCTCACAATGCCATCATCAAGCTCGGCCCGGAAGTACTTGACCTGAAGGTGAGCGCGGTCATGGCCGACGACGGCAGCTATATCGGCCCCATGCTCACATGGGAAATTGTGACCAAGGTCGTCGAAGCGGAGAATCGCATCCGCCAGCTTGCCCACTATGACAGTCTGACCGGCCTTCCCAATCGCGTTACCTTCTACGAAGAGCTGACCAAGGGACTTTCAGCACCCGACAGCCGGATGTGTCTGCTCTATGTCGACCTGGATGGCTTCAAGCTCATCAACGACACGAGAGGCCATCTTGTCGGTGATATCATGCTCCGCCAGGTTGCCAACCGGCTGAGTGCGATTTGCGACGAACCGGCAAAAATGGTCGGCCGCTTGGGCGGAGACGAGTTCGCAATTCTCATTGAGAATGGCGACGTGAAATCGGCAACCGAACTCAGCTATCGCATAATCGAGGCCCTGAGCAGGCCCTATGACTTCGACTACGACAAGAGCATTCAACTCGGCGCAAGTATAGGCATCGCCATCGCACCAGAACATGGCGATGATGCGGATACGCTGCTCGGACGTGCGGATCTCGCACTCTACGAAGCCAAGGCCGGCGGCAAACGGCAGTTGCGCATCTTCGCCTCGGAAATGGAATTGCGTGTGCAGGAGCGCTTGCGGCTCGAAGCAATGCTGCGCAACACACTTGAATCGAGGGACGGCCTGTTCGTTTTCTATCAGCCGATTGTGAACGCGAAGACCGGCGAGGTAACGGCTCGCGAAGCGCTGGTTCGATGGCACCACACAGAACGTGGTTGGATTTCCCCGGCCAATTTCATCCCGCTGGCGGAGCAAAGCGACTTGATAGACCAGCTTGGCGAGTTCGTTCTCGAACAGGCGTGCCGCGATGCCGTGGAGCGCGGCGATGGCGTGCGCGTGGCGGTCAACATTTCGGCCAGCCAGCTTGGCAAGGGCACGATCGCCCCGGCGGTGCGATCTGCCTTGAACAGATCCCAGCTTTCACCCGATCAATTGGAAATCGAAGTGACGGAAACCGCGATTGTCACCGCAGGGGAAGCCGTCATTGACGATCTTCGCGCGCTGCGCGACATGGGGCTTCGGGTCGCACTCGATGATTTTGGAACTGGCTACTCCTCTCTCTCTCATCTCAACATGTTCCCTTTCGACAAGATCAAGATCGACGGATCGTTCGTGAAGGAGGCGGTCGGCAGGCCAGAAAGTGCTGCCATTGTCAGGGCGGTTGCCGATCTTGGAAAGCGGCTTGGCGTCACAACGGTTGCTGAAGGCGTTGAGACGCAAGAGCAGCTCGATTGCGTGCGTGAGGAAGGATGCACGGAAATTCAGGGATATCTGTTCGGCAGGCCTGAACCGAACGACCGGGACGCGCCGATCATTGCAAGGCTGAACCAGGACGAACGCAATATCGCAAGGCGCCGGACAGAAGCAGCAGTCGGCTCCGTGAGCGAGAGACTGTGACCTTCGCGCGGCCCGCTGTTCCAGCGAGTTGTCCTGCGCAGAGCGGCCGCACGCTCGGATTGAGCGTCTTCCAAGTCCGATGGCTCAAGGTCGCTGATTTCTACGACGAACTTCTGACGGATGGCGCATCGTGCGGTGGCGTCGTGGCCCTGCAAGCGGGCAGGATATCTGGATCGTGTTCATGCGTGATCGAATCACCAACACGAGCCAGCCCATAGTTCTGAGCATTTTTTTCACGCTGAACCGCGCCACACTTCAGTTCGGCGGCTCGGGATGCGACAATGGGAGCGGACGTAACGAAGCCAGGCGGGCGGTCGTATAGCTTTTGAGGCAAACCCAGCACTGCCGATGCGGGCGCCCATCGTACGCAAGGATGGCCCATGCCGATGCTTCTGCTGACATCTCGCGCATCAGCGGCTGGCGATATCCGGCGGAGACGTCGGTTGACCGTGATGTTCGCCGCGATTGCGGTCGCATATTTGTCGAGCCCTATTCCGTTCGTTCATGCTCAGGACATGACGCAATTCCTAGATCTGTCGTCCGATGAATTCACCAAATCGGAGATGTCGCGTGCCGACGTCGAGGCCATGGTTGCGAAGCGCAATTCCGAAGAACCTATGGATCTGTCGGCGCGGCGCCTGAACAAGCTCGATTTGTCCGGGCTCGATCTGTCGAATGCCAACCTGCAATCTGCGCGCATCAACGGCACCGATTTCAGCAAGGCAGACCTCGATGGAGCGGTACTCGATCAAGCCTGGGGGCTCAATGCCAACTTCAGCGGTGCATCTTTGAAGGGTGCCAGTCTGTTCGCCACGCAGCTCATGGGTGCCAAGCTCGACGGCGCTGATTTCACAGGCGCGCGCGTCGCGGCTGATTTCTCACGGGCGAGTCTCAAAGGCGCGCGGTTCGACGGTGCAGACCTCTCCGCCGATATGAAGAACCAATCGATGGGGCTGATGCGAGGCGTCTTCACGTCATCGGACCTGGAGGGCGCATCGTTTCGCGACGCCAATCTTGCTCGGGTCGTGTTGGAGTATGCGAGGCTCGGCAAGGCGGATCTGACCAACGCCAACCTGATGGGCTCGGAACTGGGCGGCGCCGATCTGACGGGTGCGACGGTGACGGGGGCTCAGTTCACCAACGCCGACGTCAACTCGGCACGTCTCATCGGGCTCGAAGGCCGCGACTCGGCGGTGGGGCTCGATGCCACCGTAAATCTCGACCGCGCCTTCACGGATTGACAACCCGCAAGGAAGCCGTCCGCGCGGCATCTTCTTCGTCCAAGTCCGATGGCTCAAGGTCGCTGATTTCGACGACGAACTTCTGACGGATGGCGCGACCGAAATCCTCGAAGCCCTGTGCGGGCAGAACGAACGATCCCGGACCGCCCATGACGTTCTCCCGGTACCATCCTTCGAGCGTTGCTGCCTCGCGGCCCTCCAGGATCGGCAGGCCATTGGTTGTGGTGCCACGCCCGTTCATCTCGTCGCGGACGGCCTTTGCAGGTTCTTCCGCATTGCAGTTGTCCGAACCATCGCCCGACACATCGACGACGACCTTCAAGGCGCGCTCGGGGATCTGCGGAACGATCTTGTCGCTGACGAAGCGCAGCATCTTCGAAAGGCATGTGAAATCACCGCCCTCGCGCTGCATCGTGCGCACCTTCAACGCCGCCATGATGGCATCCTCCCTGCTAGCGATCCGCAGCCATGGTAGCGAGAACTTGGGCCGATCGGCCCAGGTGATGACCGAGAACAGGATCGATTTGCGCGGCCCGGAGAGAATGGCGGCGATGACTCCCGGGTCTTCCAACGCGGCGGCGATGCCTTCCAGCTGGATCTGATAGCGGCGCTCGTCGACGGAACTGGAAACGTCGACAGAGACAATGAGCGCTGTATCGACTCCTCCCGCCGAGGCTGGCCGTGCGGTGCCATATCGGGGAAGATCTCCGTCGGCTCGGCCGGACTGCGGATCGACAACTGCCGAGATGGCGATCATGGAAGTCGCGCCGGCTATCGCCGCGCATATCATCCTGCCGACGCCGGCGCTCTGCCCACCGCTTCGCAAGTCTCCACCTCTCGCATCTGCTCCGCCCCAGGGTCATCAGCCCCCCCCGACGCCGGGACTGCTGCGTCCTGGCGGACCGCTTTCGTGCATACACGCGCTGCCAGGAGCGACCATAGCACAGGCGCATCAGCATACGGGGCCGGGAGGGGTCTCGATCACGACAATTTGGGGGCCGTCCGATGCACACGGCCGGATCCGGAAGCAGGCGACAACGGCGTCCCATGCGCGAGCGTCAAGCACCCCGCGCTACTCGGATTAGCGGCGCCTGTTCAATTGGTTATTTCTCAGTGGCGATTTGCCTTTGCGTTGCGTAGCTCTGCGGCTCCCGAGATGTCGGCCGGAGCCCATCGGCGGCGTTGGCCCGGGTGGCGTACCCGCGATGCAGATTGAGGCGGTTCCTCAAGTGCCCACCGCCTCGGAGCGCCGTCCCGAGGCTCTTGTCGGCCAGCGCCAACGCGAAAGGCAATGTGGCACTGTTGAGCGCGAAAGGCGATGTCCGGGCGACGGCGCGGGGGATGTTGGCGACGCACTGGCATACGACATCATCGGCGGCGAACGTAGGATCGGCACACGTGTCCTTGTCGAAATGGCGTGCTTGAGTTTACAATCAACCGGCATGTTCGAAGGCAGCCGGCGAGAGTGCCGCTCGGGTCCTTCGCATTTCTCGCACCTCTCCGGCGTCGAACGCCACATTCGTCCGGCGCGTCGCCGGTGGCGACTGTGCGCGACACCCAGGCCTCCTCGGCTCAGCAGGAGCGCGTTGGCTACAGGGCCACGCGAAGGAGGTTTGTCATGGCCATAGCATTAACGCTGAAACAGTATCTGGACGAGCACCACATTCCCTACGAGATCGAGGAGCACAAGCACACCAGCACGTCGCTGGCGACAGCGCACGCATGCGCGATCGAGCCCGACGACATTGCCAAAGGTGTGCTGGCGCGCTGCAAGGACGGTTATGTGCTTGCCATCGTGCCCGCCTCCCGGCGGCTGGAACTCAGTCGACTCGGCGGCTGGATCGGCCAGCCTGTCGGACTTGCAACCGAAGACGACATTGCCGCGGCATTCCCCGATTGCGAGAGCGGCTGCCTGCCCCCCGTGGCGGCGGCCTACGGGCTGAGCGCGATTGTCGATACACGGCTCAATGGACGCCGCGATGTCTATTTCGAGGGTGGCGATCATCGTTCGCTCGTGCACATCAGCGGTCTCGAATTCGACCGGCTGTGCAACGACGTCCCCCGTGTGCAGATCAGCAAGCCAGCGGCATGATCGCCAGCGCGCCAGCGCCAAAAGCCCGGACAAAGTGGCGGCTGGCATTCGAACGAAGCGCTTGTGGTCACAGGAAGCAGCTGCCGGCGCTGCGCGATGTTGCGCCGGCGACTACGAGGCAGGAGGGAGGCACGCAGATATTCACCGACAGGATCCACCAAGGAGGAACGTCATGAAAGTCAAAGAAGCAATGCATCGCGGAGTGGAATGGGTCGGACCCGATACGCCAATTCTGGAAATTGCGCGTCTGATGCGTGATCTGGACGTTGGCGCCGTTCCCATCGGCGAGGACGATCGCCTGATCGGCATGGTCACCGATCGTGACATCGTCTGCAAAGGCCTCGCCGGCAATGGTTTCAATGCGAAGTCCGCGACGGCGCGTGACGTGATGACGGCGGGCATTCACTGCTGCCGGGAAGAGGACGATCTCGCCAAGGCCATCCGGCATATGGAAGACCTGCAGGTGCGCCGGCTTCCCGTGATCAGCAAGAGCAAGCGGATGGTCGGGATCCTGAGTCTCGGTGACGTCGGCGAGACGGCGCCAAAGGATCTGCTGGCGGAATGCGTCAAGAGCGTCTCGGCACATCACCAGTGAGCAGTTTGGGCATCGGCGCGGGTGCTGGCAGTGTGCGTTCGTCGACTACGGACGTCGGTCGATGAAGCGTATCGCCCAACGGTCGGCACCCGCCTCCTCACACCCCTCATCGCGACAAGGCGCCGTGCGTCCATCGCGCGATGCCTTGCGCATCCATGACACCGGCTTGCCGCGCAATTTCCTTGCCGCCTGCGAAGAGGATCAACGTCGGTATGCTGCGTATTGCGTAGCGTGCAGCGACTTCGGGCAGAGCTTCGGTGTCAAGCTTCAAGAGCCGCACGCCGGGTTCCAGCACTTCTGCGGCCTTCGCGAACATCGGAGCCATCATCTTGCACGGGCCACACCACTCGGCCCAGAAGTCGACGACGACCGGCAGCGATCCCTTTAAGTGGCGATCGAAATCGGCGGCGGTGCCAACGGCAACGGGCTGCCCGGCGAACAACGGCTTGTGGCACTTACCGCAGGCCGGCCGCGCGCCCGACGCGAGCTTTTCTCGCGGTGCACGATTGGCTGCGCCGCAGGACGGGCAGATGATCGTCTCGATGCTCGAATTCTGCATGCCCAACACCTATTCTCGACGCAATGAGCCAACTCGTTCGCGATCCGCTCAGTCGATCATGTCCTGCACCGGCTCACAATCTCGGTGGGCGCGGTGTAAGGCTTCAGATGCGGTCCGCCGCGGCGCTTTCGGTCGCAGACCCGGCGCGTCGCGGCCCAGAGGCCGGCACGTTGCGTTTGATCAATGGAGTGGGCGGCGCTTCGTTGAACTTCGAAGCGCCGCCCGGCAATCTTGTTCGACTTATGATGCAGCGTACACCCTGGACGCATCCATTCGCGAGCTTCGCTGCAACATCGCAATCAGGCTATATCGAAGCGGTCCGCGTTCATCACCTTGTCCCAGGCCTTGATGAAATCGGACACGAACTTCTCCTTGGCGTCGGCCTGCGCGTAAACCTCTGCGATGGCGCGTAGCTGTGAGTTGGAACCAAACACGAGATCGACCCGCGTGCCGGTCCACTTCAGGTTGCCCGACTTGCGGCAGTGGCCTTCGAACAGATCCTGCTCCTTGTCCGACGGCTTCCACTGCGTACCCATGTCGAGCAGGTTGACGAAGAAGTCGTTGGTGAGCCTGCCCGGTGTCTTGGTGAAGACGCCATGCTTGGAGCCGCCGTGGTTGGCGCCCAGCATACGCATGCCGCCGACGAGGACGGTCATCTCCGGCGCCGACAGCTTCAACAGCTGCGCCCGGTCAACAAGCATCTCCTCGGCCGAAACGGCGTACTTCTGCTGGGCGAAGTTGCGGAAGCCATCGGCTTCGGGCTCAAGGGGCTCGAAGGATTCTGCGTCCGTCTGTTCCGCGGTCGCATCCATGCGGCCGGGCGTGAAGGGTACGTCGACGTTGTGGCCGGCATCCTTCGCCGCCTTTTCCACTGCAGCGTTGCCACCGAGCACGATCAGGTCGGCCAGAGATACCTTCTTGCCGCCGGAAGACGAATTGAAAGCCTTCTGGATCTCCTCGAGCTTGCCAAGAACCTTGGTGAGCTGAGCGGGCTCGTTGGCCTGCCAATCCTTCTGGGGAGCAAGACGGATGCGCGCACCGTTGGCGCCGCCGCGGCAGTCGGATCCGCGGAATGTCGAAGCGGAACACCAAGCCGTAGCGACGAGTTCCGCCGTCGTCAGGCCCGAGGCCAGGATTTTCGCCTTAAGGTCGGCGACGTCCTTTGCATCGACGAGGGGATGATCGCGAGCTGGCAGAGGATCCTGCCAGATCAGATCCTCTTGCGGAACTTCTGGTCCGCGGTAGCGCGCCTTGGGGCCCATGTCGCGATGGGTCAGCTTGAACCACGCGCGCGCGAAGGCATCGGCGAACTCTTCCGGATTCTTATGGAAGTGGCGCGAGATCTTCTCGTATGCCGGGTCCATGCGCATCGCCATGTCGGCGTCCGTCATGATGATCGGCACCTTCTTCGACGGGTCGGCGGAGTCGGGCGCCATGTTGTCGGCCGTCTGGGTCTTGGGCGTCCACTGCCAGGCGCCGGCGGGGCTTTTTACCTGCTCCCACTCGTTGCCGAACAGGAGATCGAAGTAGCCCATGTCCCACGCGGTCGGGTTGGTGGTCCATGAACCTTCCAGGCCCGAGGTGATGGCATCGCCACCCTTGCCGGTGCGGTAGTCGCTCATCCAGCCAAAGCCCATCGCGTCCAGTCCCGCTGCTTCTGGGGCGGGTCCACAATGGGACGCCGGGGCGGCGCCATGGCATTTGCCGAATGTGTGTCCGCCTGCGGTCAGCGCGACGGTCTCGTAGTCGTTCATTGCCATGCGCTTGAAGGTTTCACGCACGTCACGTCCCGATGCGATCGGATCGGGCTTGCCGTCCGGGCCTTCCGGGTTGACATATATCAGTCCCATTTGCACGGCGGCGAGCGGGTTCTCAAGCTCGCGGTCGCCAGAATAGCGGCTGTTCGCCTTGTCGCTGGTGGCAAGCCACTCGGCTTCCGAGCCCCAGTAGATATCCTCCTCAGGCTCCCAGATGTCCTCACGGCCACCACCGAAGCCGAACGTCTTGCCGCCCATCGACTCGATGGCGACATTGCCAGCCAGAATATAAAGGTCGGCCCAGGAGATCTTGTTGCCGTACTTCTGTTTGATCGGCCACAGCAGCCGGCGTGCCTTGTCGAGATTGCCGTTGTCGGGCCAGCTGTTGAGCGGGGCGAAGCGCTGATTGCCTGTGCCGGCGCCACCGCGTCCATCAGCCGTGCGATAAGTGCCTGCGGCATGCCATGCCATGCGGATGAAGAGGCCGCCGTAGTGACCGTAGTCGGCCGGCCACCAGTCCTGGCTGTCGGTCATCAGCGCAGTAAGGTCCTTCTTCAGTGCAGTGTAATCAAGCTTGTCGAACTCCTCGGCATAATTGAACTCCGCGCCCAACGGATTTCCTGCAGGCGTATTCTGGTGCAGGATTTTCAAGTTGAGCTGGTTGGGCCACCAATCCTTGTTGGATTGGCGCGCGAACGTCACGTTGGCCATGACCCCATGCATGGGGCACTTGCTGATCTCGTTCATGTCTCCTCCCTGAGGCGTTAGGGTTGCTCCAAGCGGTCCGTTACCCATGGCTCCTACCCAACCCTTCCAATCAGGTAAAGTCCACTTGCCTGATTATTGCGATAAGCGCTGATTATGATCAGGCCTTCACTGCTCGGAACGAGTTCGCGCAGGGCTGCGGCTACGGGCTTGTCGCGATGTCACGAAGCGACCGCGCGCCCGCGTCGCTCCAGCATTCCGTGGCTGCGCTCCGAGCAACGAGCTTTTTGGGCGACCATTTTCGTCCGGAGCAACACCAAATCAACCGCGCACTACCACGAACGAGATCGTCAGATGTCTGCTCCGGACTAAACGTCCGTTCGCGCTCAGCAATTCGAAACCACGCGAATTATACCGATATCCGAATAAATTCTTTTTCAAATTTTATGCGAATAGACTTGTCGTCGATGAGCAGCCTTGGTGTGGGAGCGTTACGTGGGCATCGAACGTGTACATGTGTGCGAAAGCGAGTTGCGACGGGTGCTGCAGGCTATTCACAGTGCCGCCGATCCCGCCGAGATCGCGGAACTCTACGAAGCTGCCAAGAAATCCGTCACAAACGCACTCCAGGGCCTGGAGGGCAAGGATCGCAATGACGCGGGGCGCGGAGTAGTTTCGATGCTCCTGTATCTTCATCTCGCCTGCCGAACAAAGGAAGCCGATCGGCAGCAGATGCCCCGCCTGCTCGCAGTTCGCTGATGTTCGACCGCAAATCAGCATGCGCATGCGATAGATGTCGGCTTGCGGTTCAGCAGCCGGGGTAAACGCATCTGAGTACGACATCGAACGGTGTCTTCGCACGCTCTCACGACAAGCTCGGGTGTTCCGGCCAACATGTGGCGACCACTGACAATAAGCGCGCCGCGTGTCGTGCTCAGCACACCGCCTGCCTTGAGCAAGTGGATCACGCGGCTGGTATGGCTGCGTCCGACAAGATCAGAGATACCGGCCGGCCATGCGGCACAGGCACAATTCCGGTAGTGGTGCAATCCATCGCTGGCAGTAATCACCTAGCCACCCTTTTCTGGATGGAGGGCATGGTATCGCAGGCGGCGGCTTGAGCATCATTGCCATCGGACAGTTCGAGCAACGGGTGAATAGCCGACGGACCGGTTAGATTGTGGTTCGAACGACCGACATTTCGCACTATTCTTTGTTGAACGGTGCAGGACGATTGCCGTGGCGCACGGAGAGTGTCGACCAAGATGAAGAGCCTCGGCAAGCGGCGACAGGCAGAGATCTATTCGGGGGGGCTGGCGCGGGCAGAACGCCTCGTTCCGGTCGAGGCCGGTCGGCTCGAAGCTGCCGGTCTTAGGCGCCTGAGTGCGAAGGCTCGCGGATACGTGGCGGGGGGTGCCGGCTCGGAGCGAACGATGGCCGCCAACCGAGCGGCGTTCGATCGTTTCAGAATAACGCCGCGGATCCTCGCGGGCAGCGAAGAACGCAAACTCGACGTCGAGATCTTCGGGCAGCGTCACGAGCTTCCTTTCCTGCTCGGCCCAATTGGCGTACTCGATCTGGCCCGCCGCAACGGCGACCTCGCCGCAGCACGGGCGGCGAGCGCGGAGGGTATCTGCCTCGTTGCCTCGTGCCAATCGAGCGTGACGATGGAGGAGATCGCTCAGCGCGGCGGCCTCGGACGGCGCTGGTTTCAGCTTTACTGTTCGTCGGAAATCGAGGTGACCTATTCGCTGGCGCGCCGCGCCGAAGCCGCCGGCTACGAAGCGCTCGTCGTCACCGTCGACACGACAGAACTCGGTTGGCGTCCGCAAGATCTGGAACGCGGCTACGTACCGTTCGCGCGTGGACGAGGGATCGCAAATTATGTGAGCGATCCGGTCTTTCGAGCCATCACCGCTTCGGTGTCGGAACGTCCGAAGCGTTCGCTGGCTTCACTGATCGGTGCCGTCGAACTGCTCATGCATTGGCCACTGGGCCCTGCTGCCGCCGTCTCGTCCTGGAGCCAGACGGTCGGGGAGATCCACAAATTTCTCTTGAAATATTCGAACCCAGCGCTGTCATGGGACTATCTCGCCGCGATCAAGAAGCGAACCTCTCTGCCAGTCATCGTCAAAGGCGTTCTCCATCCTGATGATGCGCGCAGAGCCGTGGAGATCGGATGCGACGGGCTCATCGTGTCCAACCACGGCGGACGCCAGGTCGACGGAGCGATTGGCGCACTCGATGCCTTGCCGCCGATCGCGCGGGCGGTGGGCGGACGAATTCCAATTTTGTTCGACAGCGGCATCAGAACGGGCACTGACATCATAAAGGCACTCTGCCTCGGAGCGCGGGCAGTCCTGATCGCCCGACCCTACGTTTATGCGATGGCCATTGCGGGGGAGGATGGTGTTCGGGCCCTGGTCCGCAACCTCGCCGCGGAACTCGATCTCACGATGGGACTGTGCGGTCAGACCGACGTTGCAGAACTCGGGCCCTGGCTTCTTGAGGCGAGCGAATCATAAAGCGCGCGTGAGGCGATGCTGCCGGGCATTTGATCAGCACCTTACACGAGCACTTTGCCCCGATCTGTCGGCTCGCGAACGATCGGCGAATATGTGTAACAGCGCGAGGCTATAGCCATTCGAGCTCAATCGTATTTGCTCGATATTGCGAGCACGGTACCGCCCCATGGGGGCGTGAGCCTTGCGGACCGCCCCCTCGCTGCGAGTGTTAACCGTGCACGAGCACAACAATTCCAGCAGCAATCACCGTGGTTCCCATTGCCAGGATTGCCGTCGAACGTAGGAAGTTGAGCATAGTCCCCTCCGTCCCGTTGGCGCAGACATAGACGCCTGCGAGGTCCCCAATTCGAGATGACACGCATCTGCACCTACGAGCAACGCAAACACGTGCGCGTACCCGGCCTTTGCGGCCGTTGCCAACTCTGCAGATTTGATAAATCACCTCCGGCGTCACCGCTTCCGGCGGCACTTGCCGCTGCACGCGAAGCGCATCCCCGACGCCGAAACAAATGATATCTCGCAACTGCGTAGCAATCAACGCGCTGCAACGTAACAAATGCTGATTGATTGTTTCAGCGCGTGATTGTTGCCGTTTGGCTACCCTACATCTGCTGGTCGGATGAAGATGGTGCCATCACGCTCCAGATTGCCTTGCCGATACTTGTGGAGCGCGACGCGCTCGAACAATTTGCGGTTCCGCTTGAAAACGTCGAATGAGCTTTTGCAGCAGCCCGCCGTCGATCCAAAGCGTTCCAACGCCGTGTAGCAGATCAGGATAGGAATTGGTCTGGCGCCGTCCTTCATCACAAATCGCACGGCACTGATCTGCTTGTCGGACTTGGCGGGCGTGGCAGACGGGATGAGCGGCATGAAAGCGACCTTTCGCAATGCTTCAATTGAAAGCAGGCAAGCTACACGGGCACGCGCATTCTGGAATGATCGGTCGGACGGCAAAGGACGCAACAGGAAATCGAGTAAGATGGCGCTGAAGCTACCGTATCGGATGACTTCCAGCATCACCCAAAACGGTGGCGAAATTCGTACGTGGCTCGTGCCTCGAAGGGGATTCTTCGCTTGTTTCAGCAGTGCGACGCAACCAAACCGTTTCGCGAGTGCTCTGCTACCGGTTTCGCGGAGCCGACTTTGTTGCGATGCAAACCGCCTATCCGCGATCGGCGCAGAGTTCATCCGCCCCCTTGCAGCGCCGATCTTCGGCGCAGCGGTCGAGTCGTCTTGCCCCCGCAAAGGCGTGAGCGCCCCGGGCAAACCCGGGGCGGTTCGACAAGCGCGTCATGGAACGCACTAATTCTTGATGATTTCCACGCTGCCAGCTTCCAGCGTGTATCCCGCATCGGCCAAACCCGTAAATGCCGTTTCAGCCTTCAATGTTCCGACCACGTTGACCGGCTCGAACGAGCCGCTCACTTCGATTCCCTTTTGCGCTTTGACATAAATGATCTGGTTGGCCGGCGGCGGCGGGACGTGAATGCATGCCCCAACGAAGGGAACCAGCAGGAATTCCTTGATCGTCGTCGCTTCGAAATCCAGCGGTACGATGTAGCCGCCGATATGCACCTGCTTGCCGTTGAGCTCGGTCACGATTGCGGGTGGCTGGTCCACACCCGGTTGACGGCGCTTTGTCGACATGAACTTTCCCTCGCGTAGTGGCGGCGGTGGCGGCTCGCCCCCTTCGGACCTGGTCGACCCAGCGAAGAATGTCTTGTTCGGCAGCACCGTGGGCATGTTCTTCGGCACGAGGTCGGCCCACTTGAGCTCCACCACGGGCGAGTCGGCGGCGGATGGCCGCTCGAATTGCAAGGCAGCGGCGACAACGGCAAGCGCTGCAACGGTCATCGTCATCAAGCGATTCATGACATTTTCCTAGGTTCTGACGGTCATGCCGTCGGCCACCGACAGGCGATAGGCGCGAAGAGCCGGAATGAGGCCGGCAAGCAATCCGGCGAGCAGGATGGCGCCAAGCGTCAGCCATTGGTCGGGTGGCAGCGGGGCAATGCTCAATTGCAGGCCGTAATGCCGATCGATCACAGGCTGCAGAACCGCCAGGGCTACGTAGAACAACAGCACGCCGAGAACAATGCCCAGCAGTGTCAGGACAACTGCTTCCGTTGTCAGCAGCCCAAGGATCGTGGCGGGGCGGGCTCCGACCGAGCGCAGGATTGCCATCTCGCGGCGGCGCTCGTTCAGCGTTGTCAGGATCGACGTCACCATACCGAGCAGGGCGGTCGCGATCACCATGGCCGAGACGATGGAGAGCGCGGTTTCAGCTGTTCCCACGAGCCCCCACAGCTCCTGCAATGTGGCACCAGGAATGATCGCCGACAGCGGCTCCTCTGCGTACTCGTTGATCTGCCGCTGCATTCTGAACGTGGCAAGCTTCGATTTGAGACCGATGAGCGCGGCTGTAATTGCGGTCGGCGTCAGGTCGAGCCTGCTTGCGTCCTCGGCGGAAGCCGTCTGCCCTGGAACCGGCATGCCGTTCTTCCAGTCGACATGGATCGCCTCGATCGCCTGAAGACTGACGTGGAGCGTGCGATCGACCGGCGTGCCCGTCTTCTTGAGGATTCCTGCGACGCGGAACGGCTTGTCGGCATGCTCGATGAAAGAAATGCGGCCCGTGCCGTGCGCGATGACGACCTTGTCAGTGATCTTGTAGCCCAGTTCTCGCGCGACGTCGGCGCCCAATACGACGTCGTAGAGATCCTTGAACGGCGCGCCTTGGGAAAAGGCAAGCGACTGGCCGTGGCGATACTTGTAGTGCTCGAAATAGGCCGGCGTCGTGCCGAGTACGCGAAAGCCGCGGTGACTGTCCCCGAGCGACAATGGCACGCTCCACGCGACGTCGGAGCGCGAAGCTATGTCGGAATAGCTCTGCCACGTGATGTTGTTTGTGGCGTTGCCGATGCGGAAGACAGAATAGAGCAGGAGTTGTATGGCGCCGGTGCGGGCGCCGACGATCAGGTCTGTGCCCGAGATGGTGTCTGCAAAGCTCTGGCGCGCGCCGGTGCGGACCTTGTCAACGCCGAGAAACAGCAGGACGCTCAAGGCGATTGCGAGCATTGTCAGCGCAGCGGTGAGGGAGCGATTGCGCAAAGACTGGGTGGCGAGGCGGGCGACGATCATGGCGTGCCTCCGTTGCGGCTTGTCCGCGAGATCTCATCAAGCCTGACGGCCCGGTCGAAACGGGGCGCGAGACTGTGGTCGTGGCTGACCATGATGAGGGTGCCGCCCTCGTGTTCGACCTCCGCGAACAGCAGATCGAGGAATGCCAACTGCGAATCGCGGTCGAGCGAAGACGTGGGCTCATCCGCGATAATCAGCTCGGGCCGTCCAATCAGTGCCCTGGCGCACGCAACCCGCTGCTGCTGTCCGACGCTAAGACTGGCAGCTGCCGTGCCCTCGTAGTCTCCAGGACTAAGGCCGAGGCTCTGCAGGAGGCGTCGCGCCTCGGGTTCCTGGCCCGTGCGCTCGACACGCCGGCGTCGTTGCCTGGCGAAACTGAGCGGCAGGACGACATTGTCGATGACGGAGCCATAGGGCAGCAGGTTGAACATCTGGAAGATGATTCCGATGTGCTCGGCGCGGAAATGATCGCGTGCAGCGCTTCCCAGTCGTGCTATGTCGGTGCCGAGAATCGAAATCTTCCCTTCCGACGGCACGTTGATACCGGCGAGGAGGCTGAGAAACGTCGACTTGCCGCTGCCCGATGGTCCAATCAGCAGAATTCGCTCGCGCCGCGGCAGCGAGAATGCATCGATCGTCAACGTGAAGCCTTTGGCGCCTGGCCATGTGAACCGGGCGCCTGAGATTTCAACGACCGGCGCGGGCGCCTGCACGGCACCCGCCTCGATTGTCTCGATTGAGTCTTTGAGCACGGTTCTCACATGCTCCCGGTCAGATCGAGGTCGGGCTTTTCCGTGGTCACTTCGTAACTGCCCTGCTGTTTTTCACTGACGATTTTCACAGACAGCGACCGCGCTTTGGGGAACGACTTGAAATAGGCGAAGTGAACCGACTTGATCTGCCCGGGACTGGCACAGTCAAGTGTGTAGGTCGCTTTGAATTCTCTATGGCGGGCTCCGCCGTCATGCACACCTTCATCGTGCTCGTCTTTGTGCTCGCTCTTTTCGTGCCCATGCTCCTGGTGCGCCTTGTTGTCATCCCCGTGTTCATTCTCATGCTTGGCTCCGACCTCAACCTCGACTTCGGCCTTGGCCAATTTGCACGCCGCCGCAGCCGGCATCACGAACTGTTTCAGCGCATCCTTCAGTCGTGCTTCGGCGTCCTTGATCTGCGCCTTCTGCTCAGGTGTCGTCGCCTCGTGCTCGAAGCCGACAACATCTGAACCGGGGACATCGAGTTCCATCTGCACGCTGCTGCCTTCAATAGCAATATTGAGGTTGCCGTGCCCGTGCTCATGCGGACCGAGCTGACGTTGCTCGGCCTGAGCGGCTTGCAGGAAAGTCAGAATTGAGATGGCTGCGCCGGCACAAATGATGTTTCTTTTCATGTTGCTCCTCAATGGAAGACCGAGGCACAGGGCGTGTGGTCTCACGCAACGCCTGGCCCGCGACAATTTCAATTCGGTGCAGTTGGAGAAGACGCCGCCTGTGCCTGTTGCGCTAAGGCCCGGCGGCATTAGCGGGCAAGACGCACAGGGGGTGCACGCGAGCGATAGCCAAGGAGCAACCTGGCTGTCAGCAGCCGACGGACTGCTTGTTCGTGCAATTGCCCGGAGACACGCCTGGGCGGAAAAGGTGCCACCAGAAGCGGCAGAATGACAAAACCAGTGCCGGCAAGGATCCCGCAGATTTCACATCCGCCATGCTCGTCGTGCGGCACGCATGGGAGGTCGTCTGCTGCGTTGTCTTGCGAATGGCATTGCAGCGCCGATTCTTGGAGTCCGGCATGTGCGTGCGTGTGTGTCGCCCACACAAGCAATTGCGCGACCAAGCCGATCACGATCAGGATCGCAATCCTGGGCCGCTGCCAATGTGTCTCCATGTGCCGGTCTCCGTGGATCTCGGCCTCCCAAAGAAAGTGCAATTTGCCGCACGACACGGCACGCACGGCGATCAAGTCCATCTACACGAATGTGTTGCCGACATGGCGACGCTGAAATGCATGTTACTCGTGTCGTTACAGCGACCAAGCTTGTTCGGGGCTCTGAACCAGAAGTTCGATGAAATATTATAATATTGCCCAAGCAGCCTCCACCGTCGCCATCGGAGATTGCGACCGATCAGATACGAGGCTGATGTCCGATCCATGCGATCTGACGCCGTCGCGTCGATCGTACCGCGATGCAAATGCGTGCATGCGGGCGCTGCAATGCACAAAACATAATCTCTCCGCGCCTGCCGCAAGCAGGGTCTGAAAAAAACTTCACGCTATTCCATGGCCTTAACTTTTGGCCAGGATTTGGCACGGCAGTTGCTCTTTACCTTGCGTTGCAGCAAGCGTGGCTTATGCCGCGCGGGCCCATCGTCGGGTCAGCAACGCGGGCAACGTCGCCTGGAACCCGCAACGGGTTCTTGAAACTCGGGATCGCTGAGCCGCCGCAACGCGTGCGGCTTCAGCCGGAGGTTTGGCGGCATGAATCATTCCTCAAAGACAATGTGCAGTTCGCATCGGGGTGCGGTTCGCATCGGGCCAAGCGGCAAAGATGCTCCGCGGGTTGCCTGATCGTTCGGTTGGCATGAGCAGGTGTCGATGAACCAACACGCGATAATTTCAGGCGAGGCAATCGATCATGATGTCGAATCGAATGCGTCGACGGCGGCGGGCAGGGCCGACAGTAGTGCACCGGTCGTTATCATCGGCGGAGGACCGGTTGGCATCCGCACGGCTCAGGAACTTTCGCGGCTTGGCGCGGAGGTCGTCGTTCTCAACGCCGAGCGCTGGCTGCCCTACAATCGCGTAAAGCTCTCGACGCTGCTTGCAGGCGATGCGCAGATCGGTCAAGTGATGCAGCCGCTCGGGTTCCCTGCCCCCGGCCGCGTTCTTCTCTATTCCGACCAGAGCGTCATCGACGTTGACAGGCATGCGCACACTGTCGTGGTCAGCTCCGGGCGCAGTTTTCAATACAGCAAGCTGGTCTTCTGCACCGGATCACGTGCGCACGTTCCCCCAATACCCGGCCACGAGCGCACCGGCGTCTTCACGTTCCGCAATGCCGACGACGTAGAAAAGCTGATTGCACGCGCTCTGCGTTCGCGACGTACTGTCGTCATCGGCGGTGGACTGCTGGGCCTCGAGGCGGCGCGCGGCATGGCCAACCGCGGCATCGAGACGTGGGTCGTCGAACACAGTCCGCATTTGATGCCCAGACAGCTCGACGAGCCTGCAGGACGGCTTCTCGCCAGCAGCATCGAGAAGATGGGCGTCAAGATACGCACCGACGCCAGCGTTGCTTCGATCGACGGCGAAGATCGCGTCACCGGCATCACGCTGCGGGATGGCAATCGCATAGATTGCGACACCGTAATCATTTGCACAGGCATAAAGGCGAACATCGAACTGGCACGCGATGTCGGACTGCCCGTCGGACGCGGGATCAAAGTCGATGCGCATATGCGGACTGCTGATCCCGACATATATGCCGCCGGCGAATGCGCAGAATTCAACGAGCAGGTCTATGGCCTGATCGGACCCGGCTTCGAACAGGCGCTGGTGGTGGCCAACGGGATTTCAGGCAAGCCGCGTGAATATGGCGGATCGGTCGCCTCGACCAAGCTCAAGGTCATCGGTGTCGATGTATTCAGCATGGGTGATGTCGAACAGATCTCCCAGCGCAACGATGTCCGTTCTATCAGCTTCGAAGATGCAAACGCGGGCATCTACCGCTGCCTTGTCCTCAGGCGTTCGCGCCTCGTCGGAGCGATGGCGATCGGCGACTGGCCAGAAATCAATCGCATCCAGAATGCAATCGGTGCCGGCAAGGCTCTGCTCCCATGGGATCTCTACCGATTCCGGCACGGCGGCCGGATATGGCGTGCGCAAACACCTGGAAGCGTCAAGGAATGGCCTCGGACCGCCACCGTATGCAACTGTACCGGCGTGACACGCGGCCAGATCGGAGACGCCGTTTCGCTGGGCGCGGCGACATTCGACGACGTAAAGCGTGACACCGGCGCATCGACTGTATGCGGCTCGTGCCGCGTACACATCGAGGAACTTCTCGGAGCCGCACCGGCAAGCAAGCCGGTCGCAGGACGCAAGCCGCTGCTCATTGCCGCGGTTCTTGCCGCGGTTATCGCAGCCGCAGTGGCGATGCTGCCGCGAATGCCGCTGTCAGCTTCGATCAGCGACGTCGGATTGCCCGAGTTGCTCTGGCTTGATGGCTTCTGGAAGCAGGTGAGTGGCTACACGCTGCTCGCCTTCGCCGTCCTCGCCGCGGTTCTCTCGCTACGCAAACGCGTGCGTCCGCTCCGCATTGGCAACTATGACATCTGGCGTATCGTTCATGCGGTCGTGGGCGCGGCTGCGGTATTTGCCCTCATTGCGCATTCGGGGCTGCGCCTTGGCAGCAACCTCAATCTCTGGCTCATGTCCAGCTTTCTGCTGCTCCTGCTCAGCGGCGCTGCCACAGCGTACATAATCGCGAACGAACACCAGATGAGAGATGGCCCCGTTAGTGTCGCACAAATCAAGTCGGCAACTTTCTGGCTGCATCTCATAGGTTTCTGGCCGCTGCCGCTGCTGCTCGCCGTGCACGTGCTCAGCGTCTACTTCTACTGACGAGGCATCGGTGGGGCGGACACAAAAGCTATGGACGGTCTGGGCGCTGGCCACTCTCGCGGGAGGGGGCTTCCTCATTGCGGGCATGTTCCATGGCGGTGTCGGCCGGGCAAACCTGCTTATCGGCAAGACGACGAGTGGACACCATCAGATCGAACTTGCATGCAACGCCTGCCACACCAAACCGTTTGCCGGCAAAGAGGCGATGCAGGAGGCCTGCGTCAGCTGCCATGGCGAGGACCTCAAGGCGTCGAAAGATAGTCACCCGAAGAAGAAGTTCACCGATCCAAGGAACGCTGATCGTCTCAAGAAGCTGGCGGCGACAGAGTGCGTCACCTGCCATACCGAGCACAGGCCGGAAATAACCCACGCAATGGGCGTTACATTGCCAACCGACTATTGCGCCCTTTGCCATCAGAAGATTGGTGAAGAACGTCCGTCACACAAAACGCTGGCATTTTCGACGTGCGCCGATGCGGGATGTCACAACTATCATGACAACCGATCGATCTATGAAGACTTTCTCGAAAAGCACACCAACGATAAGGACACCGCGGAAGAGCCCGTCATTCCGCTGAAGGCGCGGCCACCAGCCGTGGACGGCGAGCGGACCCCGATCACGACTGCCTCCAGTGCGGACGCGCCCAAGGCGCATCAAGGCGAGGCTGCAATAACAGCCGACTGGCTGGCGACATCGCATGCAAAGGCCGGCGTCAACTGTTCCGGATGCCATGCCGCTGGTGCCAAGGGCGCCGAAAAAGTGGCGGCGCAGTGGATTGAAAAGCCAGACCATAGCGCTTGCAAGACATGTCACGCGCCGGAAGTGAAGACATTCACGCAAGGCCGCCACGGCATGCGTCTGGCTGAAGGCCTCATGTTGGAAACAAAAGGTCTGTTTGGCATCTTCAAGGACAAGCCGCTGACGCCGATGCGCCCCAGCATGGCACGCCTGCCGATGCAAGCGAAGGCGGCCGACAAAGAGTTGACCTGCACGACCTGCCATGCTGCTCACGCCTTCGAAACGGCGAAGGCCGAGGTGAACGCGTGCATGTCATGCCACGACGACACACACACCAAGGCATACATCGGATCTCCGCACCACAAGCTCTTTGAAGCTGAACAGAGCGGCGCGGGTGCAAAGGGAACCGGCGTCTCCTGCGCAAGCTGTCACATGCCGCGCGAGACACATGAGAACCCAGAGACATACGAAGAGCGGCTTTTCGTCAACCACAACCAGAACGGAAATCTGAGGCCGAACGAGAAGATGATCCGGTCGGTCTGCATGAACTGCCATGGCCTCGGCTTCTCGATCGATGCGCTCGCCGACGGAAAACTCATAGAAACCAATTTCACCGGACGCCCCTCAGTCCGTGTCGAAAGTATCCAGTGGGTCATGAACCGGCTGAAGGAGCGTGAGGGGAAGGCAAAGTCAGATGAAAAGGCGGCGGAGTGATCCGCGAACAGTTGGCACGGAAAACAGAGAGGAGTGGATCATGAAGATTTCTTCACCCATCAAGATCGCAAGCCTATCGGGCCTGGGCGTCATGCTCATCGGAGCTGCGGCGGCTGCCAAAGGCATCGAATACAAGGATGTCGCGGACATGCTGCATTCGGTGATGGAATCAGACCGTACGGTCTACACGCGCAAAGTCGTGAACCGACTTGCGGTCAAGGAAAAGGTGATCAAGGCAAGCGAACACCACGAGGACGAAAAGACGCTGCCGCTACCGGCACAGATGTTCCGCTTCGGCGCGGAGATGGTGGCTGAAAAGACCGACAAGTTCAGCTATTCGCTGCTCTCCATGTGGCCGATCAACAAGCAGAACGCGCCGCGCACGGACATAGAGAAGAAGGGCCTGGAGTTCGTCGCAGCGAACAAGGGCCAAAACTTCTACGGCGAAGAAACGCTCGGCGGGAAGAAATACTTCACGGCCGTATACGCCGACACCGCAGTCGCCCAAGCCTGCGTCAGCTGCCACAACGAACACAAGGATACGCCGCGCAAGGACTTCAAGATGGGCGACGTCATGGGCGGCGTCGTCATCCGACTCCCCATGACCGAGTGAGCGCACTTGCAGCATCGGAACGCTCTGAAAAGGAGACGATTTACATGACACCGCAACAGGTAAAACTGGTCCAGGACAGTTTCAAGAAAGTCGAGCCGATCGCCGGCCAGGCGGCCGACCTCTTCTACGGCCGTCTATTCGAGATTGCACCGCAAGTGCGACCGCTGTTTCCCAGCGACTTGTCACAGCAGAAATCGAAACTGATGAACATGATCGGGACGGCGGTCAACAACCTGCATCAGGTCGAAAAGATCATTCCCGCAGTTCAGGATCTGGGACGCAAGCATGTTGGCTACGGCGTGACCGCCGATCAGTACAAGCCGGTCGGCGAGGCCCTCATCTGGACCTTGGAAAAGGGGCTCGGAGACGAATTCACGCCGGACGTCAAGTCCGCGTGGGTGACAACATATCAAACACTCGAAAAGGTGATGACCGATGCCGCGAGCGAAGTAGCACCCCCGCCGGCAGCGACTGCGAAGAAGGGCTTCTTCGCGAGAATGTTCAGTTGATTGGAACCATGGCAGGAAGGACATCGCTCCTTCCTGCCTCCAAGCTACCTCGCAATCTTGCGGGCGAACATCCGGCTCGGGCCAAACTCATCTTCGCCCAACCGGGTATCGTCTTGCCTCTAGGGGATAAATCGCGGCCTGCTTCGCCAAGGAGCGGACCTGATGTTTGTCTTCACGGCGAAGCAGGGGGATCTGGCGGCTGATAGCGATCTGCGGGGTGCCGACCCAGGGAAAATTGAAACCTCATTGGATTTCATGCCGTTACGGCGAGCGCATGGCGGTCCCTACGGGAGTCGAACCCGTCTTTTCAGATTGAAAATCTGTGGGGATCGCGTTTTTGGGCGTCGGCCTGTTCTGGCCGATGACGCAAATTCAATGACTTAGGCGACAATGACATCTGGTCAAACCGGCCCGGATCGGTCTAGTCTGTGACCCCATTGTTACCCCGTTTTGTGGAGTCCTGCAATGTCCGGCAGCCGCGTCAAGCTCACCAGGTCCCTCATCGACAACCTGCGCCCAGGCGAGGTCGTGTGGGATCGCGAGGTCTCCGGCTTTGGAGCGCGGTGCAGGGCGCGCACGACCAGCTTCTTCGTCATGTACCGCAGCCGTGTGACCAACCAGCAGCGTCGCCTGACGCTGGGGCGGCTTGGCCGGCTGACGGTCGAGGAAGCGCGACGCGAGGCGAGGATCATCCTGGGCGATGTCGAACGCCTCCGTGACCCGCAGGCTGATCGCATGACGCGCCGCGCGGTTCCGACCGTCGCCGACGTCGCCAACCAGTTTCTTCTCGAGCACGTGGTCCCGAAGCTCAAGCCGCGCACGGCCGCCGAATACCGGCGCCTGCTCGACAAGCGGATCCTGCCCGCGTTCGGCAGGCAGAGGATCGATGCCGTTTCGGAGCGGGCCGTCGGCCGCTGGCACGCGTCGCTCGAGCAGACGCCGAGGGACGCCAACCATGCCGCCGCGGTCCTGTCGTCGCTCATGAGCTTTGCCGAAGCGCGCGGCGCGCGGCCGCCCGGTTCCAACCCGGTGCAGGGCCTGCGACGCTACCGGGAGGTGGCGCATGAACGCTACCTGACCGGCGCCGAGTTCGAGCGGCTCGGCCGAGCCCTCGACGAAGCGGAAGCCGCCCGCCGCATCAGTCCGCTTGCGATTGCCGCCATCAGGCTTCTGGTGCTCACCGGTGCGCGCCGCGAGGAGATCAGGACGCTCAGATGGAGTTCCGTCGATCTGGAGCGGCGCCTGCTCTTTCTTTCCGAGTCCAAGACCGGCAGCAAGACGATCCACCTCAACGGTCCGGCCGTGGACGTTCTCGCGGCCCTGCCCCGCATCGAGGGCAATCCGTTCGTGTTCTGCGGCGCACGGCGCGGCGAGCCGGTCAAGGACATGATCGGCCCGTGGCACGCGATCCGGTCCGCCGCCGGACTGCACGACGTGCGGCTGCACGACCTGCGGCACTCCTTTGCGTCCATGGCGGCCACCAACCGCGTGCCCCTGGCCCTGCTCGGCCGTCTCATCGGTCATCGCTCGACGAGGACCACGGAGCGGTATGCGCATCTCCTTCCCGGTCCGCTGGCGGATGCCAACGACGGCATCGGCGTCGATCTCGCCCGCGCGATGAATCCCAAAGCTCCGACTTGAGACCTGCCAGCCCATCCAGGATCACCACCTCCTCGACAATCCTTCATCGCAAAAAGGCCACAACCAGCCGCTCCGGATAGACGCCGTCGGGAGCCGCAGGCATGGCGATGATTCCAGGTGGCTCTGCGTTTGTCGTCCTCGGGGTCGCCATGTCCGGGATCGCGGTGAAAAGCGCTGCAGTGGTGAACCGCAGGATTCAGCGAAAGTCTGGAGGACGTGATGCAGACCATGAGCGAGGATCAATCCGAAACAGATCTGGCCGAGCGGGCTTTTGACATCAAGATCCGGATTGGCCACCTCTTCCGGCCCAAGTTCGGAAGTGAAAAATTCCCGTCGCAGGCCGACATGCGGGCAAACCTCCTCGCTCTCCGACAAAGCACCCTCCATTCGGGAGGGGAGAACCCACTCGCCGGAATGCGGAACGTCCGCCGGCTCGCAGCGCGGTGGCGCAAGGATTTTCGAAAAAAGCGCCCGCCCTGGCCTCATATGCCGGCCGATCGGATCGCTTTCGCCCATGATCCAGACCTAGCGAACGAACTCTGCGAACTCATCGACGAGATTGAAGCGATCCGCCGGCTCGAGCGGGAACGCGGAGAAAGCGGTCGCCAGGGCATGAGCCTTCTTCTCCTGGCGGCGGCACCACTGCTAGAGCGGATTCCCGGACCGATGGCGTCCCTGGTCAAGGGACTCGACTGGTTGCGCATGGTACTGGAGGCGCTGGACGAGGGAGACCAGCACCCCATACTCTCGCCGGCCAAGCGCTCCAGGAATCGCCCCAGGAACAATGCGCGCAGGCACGAGCTCAGACTCCGCTGCGTGCTTGCCCTGCATGTCCTTCTGGCCAACGAAAAGCATCAAACGCCGGCCCGGCGTCTGCGGCTTTGCGAACTAGTCTATAAGAGGGCGCTCTCTGTCGCGCAGGATGTGCGGGGCGAAGAGCAGGGCAAACACGGTTTCAGCGCCCGAATGATCCACAACTGGTACGACGACAGGACGGTGGCGCGTCCTCGTGTCGATTGCCTGGAGCCCGACCTACCATACGAAGTTCACGTTAACACCTGGACATTCGCCCGGCTCCACGAGGAACTGGCAGAAGCAGCGGATCGGGCTGGACGGAAGTCTATTCAAGACAGGTACCTCGCGGCACTCGATCCGGAAAATTTCGACCGCCCATTGCACGCCGTCGGCCCGCGCCACTGGCCGCCGTTCGATGGCAGTTGAGTATCCTTGCTTGCTGAATCGAGGAATGGCCTACACGTCGGCGGCGACTGCAAGGCCCCAATCCATTGCAACCAAGGTTGAAATTACGCCTAGAGGCTGAACGAAGCGGACAAGGTTGCGGCAAGATCCTGTGGCCCTCCTGCGAACGATACGCTGGATAAATCCAAGGTCAGATCATGCTCCCGGGGGACACTGCCCGGATTGTTCCAGCATTCCTGTGCGGTTCGCAGCGTCCACCTCACAGGCTGAAAATGGGTGAAACCAGCGATCGCCACCGGGCGCAGCCGCCTCGGATAACGATGATTGGCCGCTCAAATATATTAGGGAAACATTAGGGTCGTGCTCTGTAGCAGACCTGCCCATGAGCAGGCAGATCGAATTGGCGCCTGCCACGCCCGTCGCGGGACGGGAGCACGCTCTTCACGCGCGCGGGGTCGTTGGTTCAATCCCAGTTCGGTCGACGATGCCGTCATGATCGGCGCCGCTGACAACGATGATGGCAATGCCGCGCTCAGATGAAAGGGTATCCTTCCGAGGCAACGGACGCCTTTTGCGATGCGCACGTGAGAGCAGTGCGGTTCTTCGGCGGCGTGCCGACGTCGATCCTCTACGACAACACCAAGATTGCTGTTGCTCACATTCTCGGCGATGGGTACCGCCAGCGCACGCGCGTGTTGAGCGAACTGCTATCGCATTTCCTGTTCGCGGATCGGTTCGCATGCCCGGGCAAAGGCAACGACAATGGCAAGGTCGAGGGGCTCGTCGGCTGAGCGCGAGGACTTCGTGTTGGATCCACTGCACGACCTGGCGCTCATCGAGCAGAAAGCAAACGCACTCAACTAGGCAGCGCCACTACAGGGGTGGGACCTACCCGACGAGTGCGCGATACTGCGCCGATTACTCGCAGCCGGCATGGGTGAGACGGGCAAGCGTGCGTTCCTGCGTTCGTGCAGGTGCTGCGTCTGATGGGATGTGTTCAAGGCCGAGGCTGTAGCGGCCAGCGTCGACGACAGCCTGGCCCGAGGCGCAGCTGGCTTCGATGCCGTCAAGCATCTGGTGCTGTGTCGCATCGAATGGCGTCCGCCACAACTCGACTTGGGTGCCTATCCGCATCTGCCGAAGGCAACGGTGGCGACAACGTCAGCACGCTCATACATGGATCTGTTATCCAGGGTGGCGGCATGACGGACGCCTTGCGAATTCGGCTCGCCCATCACCTGAAGCCCCAAGCGGGTCGATGGCCACGAAGCGCGCCTGCGACTGCATCTCTTGCCAGTTTTCGGCGACACCGCTCTCTCGCAGGCCACGACTGGCGAGGTGCTGGAGTACCGTGTCGGGGGCCTGCCAAATGCACCGAACGTAAGGATCCGCGAGTTCACGGATCTCTGAATTGACGATCGCGATCTTGTGCCCAACCAATAGGCATCCTGGGATGTGATGCCCGGCAGCACTTCCGCAAAATATGCACTTGCGGTCTGCTGCGCCGGTAAGGTATTGAAAGCGCACCCGTATTGAGACCGCAGCAAAGCCACGCTGTGCACGGCAATGTATCGGGTTCAAGCCGTCAAAGGTTCGCCTGCGACGGCTTTCTCTTGTGTGCTGACGTTTGGCAGCCGAAAGGGCTTGCGCCCATCGATTTGTGCTCGTTATGGTGCTATGTCGCGATTGCGTTCCAAATCTCCCCCGTGCGGAGCGCGCGCCGAAGAGGGCTTGCTTCTGATGCGGTAGTCGCGATTTTGCGGGGCGGCGGGGTCTTATCATAAGGCCCCGCTACCGGCTCCAGCCGCTCCAATTCACGCCAGCCAAAACAAACAAGCCCCGGGCAAGGGAAACCCAGGGCTCTAAGGTCTGTTCAGTGAGTGCAAGTGCCCCTAAGAGTTCGGTGATTCGCCTAAACAAAGCGTTAAAGCGCCGACCCAAATACACGCGGGTTGGTCTTCAGAAGGTGGCCCAAGTCGGCCCAGTTCTGGTAAAGCTCTGCCATGGATTTCGGCTCACGAACGAAGACTTGAACGCGCACCTCGCCGCCAGCTACCGAACCGAGTTCATGTGCGCCGAGCTCGCGGACTTCGTCGTATTCCATTTCGGTCATGACATTTCTCCTGGTTTGCTGGGACGCCACTGTCCCAGGGTTAAAAGAAATGTCTGCGCAAACGCCCCCATCTGTTACCTGCGCAACAAACAGCGCGATGACGGCCACGAAGCCGCACGCGCTGCCGGGTGGCCTGCCGCCGTATTCGGTTGATTTCTCGTATCCGGTTGGTATTGCGTTCGTTTTGGGTCTTCGTTTGTTGGACGGGTTGTTGGCTTTTTTAGTTTCCCCTGATTTAGCGAGCAGAATTTCTCAAGATTGCTCGAGTTGTCTTGTCCTGTTGACGCGAATGGTGCCGTTCTGAATGGTGTTGGGTGCACCGCAATGATCGACGACATGTGGGCCAACGACTTCGGCCGAAGGATAACCCAAAGCCCGTCTTCCGCATTGCGCCGCAGGATGAGATATCCGACGATGATTGGGGACTGCGCCGCGACTCTTTTGATGGCGGTTCAATCCGCTGTTCAACGAAACGACCTCAAGCATGGCAAAGCCGCAAGTACCAACCACACCCTGTAACGCCTTCGCCAGCCGGAAACGTGAATGTGAATAGCTTTGATCTTGCCAAGAACGCTGCTACCAATCCTGTTCGGATCGAATGCTCTGCGCCAAGCAGATCGGCAGTTGACCGCGAGGCCGCAATCAATTGGCAACGCGATCAAGTCATCGCATATCATCGGGGGCCGCATGACGGATCTCAAGGCACGAGAAGAGCAACTGCGGACCCGTCTCGCGGAGTTGATGGGGCGTCTTCACCGTATCGATGACCATCTCCAAGAGCCTCCCGAAAAGGATTGGCAGGATAACGCCATCGAATCAGAAATGGATGAAGTCCTTGAGGGACTGGGTCAGGCCGGGAGCACTGAGGTGCAAGCGATACATGCTGCTCTTGAGCGCATCCAGAGCGGAACATACGGTGCCTGCGTGCGGTGCGGAGCAGAGATCTCGACAGAACGCCTGGATGTGCTACCCCACACACCACTGTGTCGCGATTGCGCACGCGAAAGCTCCCTGAAGACGTGAAACGTTTCTCGGGCAGAAAGCGGAAAACGGCTTAGCCTCGCGTCATCTGGTCCCTCGTTCGCCTCATTCGCCCTAGACCTGGAAATCCTCGAGCCTGGCGCCCTTCTTCTTGAGCGCTTCGACCAGCCAAAATGGCCTACGTCCCCGACCCGTCCACACCTGAGACCGATCGTTCGGGTTGCGATATTGAACCGTGGCAGATGTCCTTGCTGACCTCGTTGAGCCTCTCGCCAGTCCGTAGAGTGCCGAGATGGTGAAACCGGATCGTTTCAAGAGATCCTCGATCTTTGTCTTGACCGCTTTTGCCTCTTCAGATTTGCGGTTCTTCTTCGCTGCCGCCACCTGCTCGCTCAGCTTGTGAAGCTGGTCGTAGGTCAAGTTCCCTAGATCGCCAATCCGTGCCATTAGCGTTCTCCCATTCGACATGATTGCATTCGTGGAGTTCAACGTTTGCATACTGCACGTCGTTGTCGCGCAAAAAATGAGCAATTAGGTGAAGGCAATTCTCGCTGCGGTGCAAAATGAGAGGCTGGCAGTCCTGTCTTTGCGTGGAAAAAGGGGCGAGAGTCGCTGGGCGACCACGCTGATTGACGACCAGCGTTGGCGCCAGATGTGGCGTAATAGAAATAAGTTGCAGAATATGGGCTTGGGCCGGGGCTTTAGATTTTCCCGAGCATGCAAGCGCTCTTTGAGGCACCTAAACGTGCATGGTCTTGCATTTCGAACGACGAGGACGGCAACAACCCTGTCGACGACCTATTCAAACGAACCAAATTCAGTTCGGAGCAAGGTCCGGCTCTACGGCGACGATTGCCAGATCATCATACCAGATATAGCCAGAGACAAAGCGTTCTGATGCCATGCGCGCATCAAGAACGAGGCTCAGCCGTTGTGCCCGACACTCTTGTTGTGGCACCGAGAATTCAACATCAAACGACGTCCATTCCTTCGCAATCCCGCTGATCATGTCGCTCTCGGCAAGTGCCTTGCCGCCCAGACAATCAACCCGCCATCGCAGCCCCCGCGGACCAACGAGTTCACCACTGTAGGCTCCGGTCAGCCGGTAGCTGCCCGGTCCCAGCATCACAACCTGCGTCACCGGCTTGAAATCGACCCGCCCCTGCCCGAATTCGATGTAGAGCGCCCGTTGATCGCTCTGACCAGGCTTGGGTGCACGTTCCAGCGTCACACCACTGCCCGAAGAGAGGGTCCAATCAAACGGCAGCCCCGATGGTTCGAATTCATAGCTGCCATTGAAAAGAAAGCCGGCCTTGCTCAGCGCCTCGGGAGCAAGAAACTGCAGCCAGGTGTAGTAGGCGAGTTCAAAAAATTTGTTTTGGATGAGGATGTCGATATACGGCCGCAGATCACGCGCGGTCGGAGGATTGGGTGTGTCGCGCAGCTTGAGCAAGACATTGAGCGGTGTGCGCGCATCCGTGATGTTGCGTGGCAGATGAGACAGGAATGCCGAGCGCCACGGGGGTGAACCACGCAATCGTTCGATCAGAATCGTGTCCCCGCCGGGGGCTTCGGCGATCCGGGCCAGCAGAGGTGTGATGGGCTTGATCAGTTGGGGGCGCACGCGCAAGAGGATGTCGGCATCATCGAGCGCTTGGCCATAGGCCTTCTGGTCGACAGCCCGTTGCATGAGCCACGCGTAGGCAACGCGCTCGCGCTTGGAGCGCTCCGCTGCCGCGCGCATGAACCGGGCAGCGGTCTCATCGTCATGTTCCGCAGCTGCCGCTTGTCCGATGAGCCGCAATGCGCGTGCGTTGAGCGGATCGCCCTGAAGAGCAATGATTGCTCTTTCACGCACCTTCGCCCAGTCCGCAGCACCCAGCGGATCGTTGTTCCTATCACCTGGGCTTGAACCACCTTGAGCCGCAGGCTCGGAGACAGAACCCGCAGCGGTCTTTGCCAACGCTTCAAGTCGGCTCTCTTCGGCTTGCATCGCGAAGCCGCGATTGACGTCCTCGTCGGCGATCCTGACCAACGCCGCAGGATTGTCAGCATCAACCGCAAGCGCAGATCGCGGTGCAACTTCGGCGAGATAGGCGATAAGGCTGTGTCGCGTAATCAGTCCTGCGAGACCTAGAGCAAGGGCGACGACGAGCGCGATGCGAATGATGCTCGTGCTTCCATGGCTCTCCATCTTCGGGGGCATGTGTTCGGTCTCATTCGTCACGTCTGGACCTGCCTCATAAACCGTTCGGCTTGTTGCCCTGGCGTTCAGCACGTCAGCACTGGGCGATGGTCTGGCTAGAGGGATTTATGCCGCGCGCGCGGTAGCAAGAAGCGCAGGATGCGCTGAAAGATCGTGACGCTGCTTCGTCCTTGTTTGGATGGCGATGGGACACGGGCAGACGTGTCTTGATGGCGCCGGCGACTTGAGGCGCGGGACTCCGCGATCGAACTGCTTGTCGGGGGTCGCGTGTTGCGAGTCCCTCCTGCCCTCTTCCGGACCTTGTCAAAGGCTGCCCGGCGCTCCGGCGTCTTGAGGTCTTCCCATGCGTGGGTAACGCGCATCGCCACGTTTGCGTGCTTGCCCTCGCGATCGACATCGGGATGAGATGCGCGCAGCAACCAGGCCATGTTGCGACGCACGTCAGCCATCGGTGCCTCAGGTCGCACGCCCAGCACGCGATAACTGTCGGCATCGGGCGCCATGAGGATCTGTTCGATGTAGAATTCAGCGGCGTCTCGGATGACGTCTTTGCGTCGCTCGGTCTTCTCTGAAATCCATCGTAGCGCCTTCTCGTCGCCGGCCGCCACGCGCAGCACCGAGGACAAGTCCTTGGGCAGGCTTTGGGCGCGCAAGATGCGCACGCGCCAAGGAACGTGCAAAAGATCAATCGCAGTCCTAACGGCTGTCAGATCATACATCCCCGGTCTATGCATTCAGATTTGGTTGCGTCAGTTGCGGCGCCTGCGCTGCTCCGACGGCCCTGTCGTTGCCGTACCCATATCCATACCCGTAATGATGTCCGTATCCGTAGCCATAGCCTGCGCTCTTGGCATCGAACTTGGTCAAGACCGCTCCAACAACATGGCTGCGGGTAAATTGCAGACGCTTCAGCGCCCCGCGTACGGCGCCTGATGGGGCCTGGCCCGCGCCTGCGACAAACAACGTCGCCGACGTCGCACTGGCGAGCAAGGCGGCATCGGCCAACCCCATCACGGGAGGTCCGTCGACAACGATGAGATCGAAGACCTCGAGACCGACGGAGAGCAACGAATGGATGCGTGTGCCACCAAGAAGGTCGGCGGCGTTGGGAGGGAGCGGGCCGGTGGCCATGAACGCCAGGTTCGGGATCTGTGTTTTCTGGAAGGTTTCGGGCGGCTCGCACGCGCCTGTCAGGTAGTTCGACAGGCCGACACTGTTGTCGAGCCCCATCTTGTTGTGCAACGACGGATTGCGCAGATCCGCGTCAATCAAAAGCACCTTCAGCCCAAGCGTGGCGAAATGACGGGCCACCGCAAGGGATGTAATCGACTTGCCCTCCGCCGGCGATGCACTCGTCACAGCGATGGTCTTGGGAAGGCCTGTTTCACTGGAGAACTGCAGGGCCGTGCACAGGGAACGATAGGCTTCCGACAACGCAGAACGCGGATCGGCCAATGCCGCATCGACCATTTCGGACTTCGCCACCTTGGGGATGATGCCAAGCGTCGCCAACCCCGTGATCTGCTCCAGTTCTTCAGCCGAACGGACCTTGTCATCGAGTTGCTCGAGCACATAGGCAGCAGCAAGTCCCGCCCCCAGCCCCAAAGCAAAGGACAACAACAATGCGCGCGACAGCCGTGGCGACGAAGGGGCTCGGGGCATCTGCGCACTATCAACGATGAAGACGTTGTTGGCGGTGACACCAGCGGCCACGTCGACCTGCTTGTAGCGCTGCAACAGGCCTTCATAGAGCGATCGGTTGGTTTCCACCTCGCGCTTCAGGATGTTGTATTCGATCAATCGTTTTTGCAGATCGAGGGCCTCGTTGCGCAAGACCTCGATGCGCTCCTTCATCTCGCCTTCCTGGCGAAGAGACGCTTCGAACGCGGCCTTGTAGGACTCCTTGATGGCCTTCACTTCCGTTGCCAGCTGTCGATCGATCTCCTTGATCTTGTTGCTGATCTGGACCATCGCCGGATAGCCCGGCTTGAAGGTCTCGAGCTTTTCCTGATACTCGGTCACAAGCGCGTTGCGCTTGCCGCGAAGGCCATCAATGACGGCGTTCGTCAGAAACTGGGGCAAGTTGATGGCATTGGTCGTGTCAAGCTGCTTCCAGAGCTGCTCATTCTTGATGCGCTCCGAGGTCAGCGTGCCGAGCGCGCTATTGGCGGCAGCGAGATTGTTTTCCGCGATCGATGACTTCTCGCTCAAGACAACGATCTGTTCTTTTTCGGCAAAGTCCAACAGCGCCTTTTCCGATTTTTCCAGGCGAAGTTTCAGCTGCTTCAACTGGTCGTCCAGGAAGGTCTTGGCGTAGGCATTGGCCTGGAAGCGTTTGTCGAGATTGGATGCGATGTAGGCGTCAGCAATCGTATTGGCAACACGCTGGGCACGTGCCGGATTGGGATCAGTGTACGTAATATCAACGAGCCGCGAACCCGCCACCGGCCGCACCATTGTATTGTCGAGAACAAGGCCTGCGGCCGCACTTTCCTTTTCGGCCTTGGTGGGTGCCTTGTGCTCTTCAGGCGGCGGCGATACCAAGGCGCGAACAGCCCCAATGAGCGAAAACCCGTTGTGCCCGCCGAAAGTCTCGTCTTCACCGAGCTTGAGGCTCGAGGCGACGCGTTCGGCGATCGCCCGGCTCTGCAAAATCTCAAACTGGGTTTTCAGGAAGTCATAATCATGCGCGCTCTCGGTTGGCGTCACGCCACCTTCAACCACCTTGGCTGCATTCTGGTCGATTTGCAGGCGGATCGTCGCGCTATAGAGCGGTGTCTGCATGAGCGTGCGGAGCATGCCCAAAGACAGCACGGTCACAAGAATGCTCAAGATGACCCAACGGCGCTTGACGGCGATGCGCCAGTATTCCCTCAGATAAAGGCCAAGGTCGCCTTCGCTCTCCGCAGAGCCATAAGGCGGCGGGGGCATTGCTCCATAACCGTAGCCGCCATAGGCGGCCGGCACCGATGCGGGCTCTGCCGGCACAAGTCGCCCACCGGAGGGCACATTGCCATTGCTCAAATTGCCGTCTGAATTCGCCATGGCCCTGTTATGAACGCTTCACCGAGCGGCCTCAATCTCTGCGGTTGACCGCGCCAGACATTGCAGCAGCGGTATCTGTTTGCCGCCTCGTCATGAACGAAGACGGCTTCTTCGACCCGCCTCAGAACAACAAGGCGAACGCGCCTGCTGCCGGAACGGCCTTCATCAAATTGCTGAAGGCGGTCTTCAGCGCTGAATCGGTCACAACGACGACGTCGCCGGCAGCCAGCGCGGGATTGTCGGATGTGCCATCTCGAATGGCGTCAATATCAAATCGGGCAGCGGTGCGCTTGCCGGCTGTTGTCCGAAACACGACCACGTCGCCTGATGCGGTGGCCTTATCAAGTCCTTCGGCCATCGCGATCGATTGCAGCAGCGTCGTCGGCCCGCGCAAAGGATAGACACCGGGCTTCTTGACCGCACCTTCGACCGTGACGCGCTGGCTGTTGTATTCCTTGACCAGAACCGTCACCTGCGGCGATTGCAAATATTTCGAACCAAGCTTCTGTGTCAGGTCCCGCTCCACCTCTTGGGGTGTGCGTCCGGTGGCCTGGATTTCGCCAACGAGGGGATAATTTATGGTGCCAACGTCGGCAACCTGGACCGCCTTGGAGAGTTCCGGCACCTTAAAGACAGAGATTTCCAGGAGATCCAGGGGGCCGATCTTGTACGCCGAGGATCCAGGCGTCGCCGTCAAAGCCAATGCCTTGGCTTCTTCGGGCAATGCGACAGGGGCTTGCGCACCACGTGTTGTGCCAACACTCGATGTCGACAGGGATGCATCCGATTGCTTGTCGGCCGGCGCATCGAGGCCCGCCGCCATCTGGTCAGTCAAGGAAGCGCCGCAGCCGGTCAGCGAAATGCCGAAGACCAGAAGCAGGGCGAACATCAACGCGCGCGTCACGCCGTGAGCCGCGTTGATGGAAATTGGCTCCGCCCTCATCGTTGAATTCTCTCCCCGCTTCATTCCGCTTTTCAAAAGGAACCTTTGGCATTGGCACATCGGATGGCGCCAGATTGGTAATCACCGCACGCGGGCGCGTCTCCACCAAGTGGGTTGCTTCTTCTGCACCGACCCGCTCAGCCGCAACATCCCGGCCGCCACTCAAATCTGGCGCACGGCGCCGGGTGCCATGGGCATCCGTCGCCAAAATATGCACAAGCCCCTCATCCAACATCCGCTCGGCCCAGTAGCGGGCTCCATCCCCGAACTCGCCGGTGAGCGATCCAGCGGTAATCTGCATCCACACACCTTTGCGCACAAGTCGCTTGAAGACCTCATAGTGTGTGTTAATCCATGACAAGCGTTCAGGATGTGTCAGAATCGGCACATATCCCGCTACCAGGAGCCCGAAGAAGAAGGCTTCCACCTGAGGTGGCGCCACATGATGCGGCGGCTCCACCAGCACGTAGCGAGAGTCGGCCAGACTGAGAAGATGCCCGGATCGCAGTTGATCCACAAAATCGGGGATCATGTGGTTGTCGGCACCAACAACCACCTGCAACGGTATGCCATGTTCGGTGAGCACGGCCTGGAATTCTGCCACCGCGCGACGGATGCCGGGTCCGGTATTGTGATACATTCCAGGCAGTATATGCGGCGTACAGGCCTGAACGGTCACGCCGCCGGCCACCTGCATGCGGGCCATATCGAGTGCGATTTGAAGATCGCTCGCACCGTCATCGATGCCAGGCAGGATATGGGCATGCAAATCGATCATTCGAGGTTCACCACACGCCGCAATTGAGAGCGCGATCTGTCGTCGAGAGCGTTGGCGAAGTCAAGCCACTCCTCGGCAGGTCCATATGCCGGAACGCACCTGCTTGGGCATGTCGTTGGAGTCTTGGTCGATACGTCTGGCCGTCTCGCAACGGATCTGTCTCGCTTGGCCATGTTTGCACGTTTCCGTAGCTCGGCACACGCGACCCGTGTGGGTTACTCCACCTTGACGTGCGATACTGATATGACTGGGACAAACTGCGTTGCTTACTCTCGATGAAACACACGTTAAATTGCCCATCAAACCATCATTGCGCGACGCACGCAGGACGAAAATGCTTGTTAGATCAGAGCCTGTGCCCGTGCGGCCGCAGTGCGCCTCAGAATTACCAGAACTTGTGAGAAGCCGCGCAACACAGCTTGCTCCGCACCCGTCTGCCTGATTTGATCGCGCTGAGTGGGCCTGATTCAGCGGCCGGGCCCGAACCGAGGGTGGGGGATTTCTGAAACATGCATGTCTTCAGGGCGACAGCAGCCATTGGCGCGCTATTTGGAGCGGGCCTTGCCATGTCGGCAAAGGCAGACGCGGCGACGCTCACCGGCGGCGGGCTCTTGATTGATACCGGAAGCGGTTATCAAGTCGTTGCGCCGCCCATGGAGGTGCAGGCCGGCACATCGATCATTGCAAACCCGGACGGGCGCGGTGAAATCCTTTATGCAGACGGATGTGTCCAGCGCGTGCGCCCTGGCGAGGTTGTTCTCGTGACAGAGGCCTCACCGTGTGCCGCCGGCGCTCCCGTCAGATCGACGGGGATTGGCGACTATGGCCTGGTCATCGGTGGGTTGGTTGTGGGCGGTGGTGTGATCGCGGCCCTTGCCCTGTCCGGTGGGGATAGCGACAAGCCCAAGAGCCCCTAACCCATCTGACACTCACGTCATCCGATGTGGACTCATCAGGCCCCGCAATCGCTGGGCCTGATCACGTTTTGACATGTTGTGTAATTGGCACGCGATGAGCACAATCCACACGATGTCCACATCTCATCCCCGTCGGACTGCTGACGGATTGAATGCTCTCGTGTAGCGAATGCATACCTGTTGAGTTGTATTGGTCGTCCATGGCGGGGTGTTGGTACGATGCGTTTCAGGTGTTTGTTGGGTTGCGTTACGGCAGCCGTGATGGTCTCGTCCGTCAGTCAGGCTGCAGAGGTCACCAATCGGGCGGGTAAAGTGTCCATCAACAAGGGTGAGGGATACCTTGCTGTGGTCGGTACGACCTACGGTCGTCCCGGCGATGTCGTGATTGCGCATCCGGGTGGTCGCGGCGAAATCGTCTATGTCGACGGGTGTCGCGAAGACGTGGAGCCAGGCGACAGGAAGACGATCGGGCAGGACTCTCCTTGCCGCTCAGGCTATGCGACCATCCGCGAGCCATGGGCCATGGTCCTGGCTCTGGGGGCCGGCACCGGCGCTGTCATCTATGACATCACCAAGGATGACGACAAACCCAAAAGCCCCTAACGTTGCTTCAACGATCAGCGTGGCGGAGCGGGTGCGCAGCACTGTGATTTTCTGGCTTTGTGCGATTGTCCTCGTCGCCTCGCTCGTCTTGGGCGGAGGAACGCGGGCGGGGTTCTTATCCGACGTTCTCTTGCAATGGAGCGCGATCCCGCTTGTGATCGCGCTGCTATGGCGGTCTGGTTCCTCGCAGCGATCGGGTCGTTTCGCTGTGATCCTTTGCAGCCTCGTGGTGCTGGTCCCAGCGCTCCAACTCGTTCCTCTCCCCCCGGCGCTGTGGTCCCATCTGCCGATGCGCGATGTTGTTGTCGCGGCCTTTGATCTGACACGTCTGTCGTTGCCGTGGATGCCGCTGAGCGTGTCGCCCTCCGCCACCTGGGTGAGCGCGCTATCGCTCATACCGCCGGTCGCGCTGTTTGTCGGCGTCCGGCGCCTCGACGTCCAGGCGCGACGGCGCTTGAGCCTGGTCCTGATCGGCATTGGCTTGATGAGCGTGCTTTTGGGGCTCCTGCAGATCGCACAGGGCCCGACCAGTCCGTTGCGCCTTTTCGAGTTCACCAACCCTTCAGAAGCGGTTGGCTTTTTCGCCAACCGCAATCATTTTGCGGCTCTGCTCTTCAGCGCGCTGTTGTTTGCGGCGGCCTGGGTCTTGAACCTTTCCTCCAACACGCCCTCCAACACTGCGGGCCTGGACGCCAAGGCGATTGGCCTGCGTCTGCTGGGCGCGACAGTCCTCATCGCATTCATCGCGGGCGAGCTGATGGCGCGTTCGCGCGCCGGCCTCGGTCTCACCATGCTGGCGCTTCTGGGCGTGGCCTTTCTTCCTGTCCTTCGCGCACAACACGGACCATCGGCGACCCGTATCATTGTGGGCGTGGCGCTCGTGACCTTGCTTCTCGCAACCCAGTTCGTGCTCTACCGGATATTTGAAAGGTTCGGCCTCGATCCTTTGGACGACGCCCGCGTCGATCTGGCCACAACGACCATCCAGGCCGCCAAGGCGTTCATGCCGTGGGGCTCCGGGATGGGGACGTTCGTTCCGGTCTATCAGCTCTTTGAACGGCGTGAAGAACTTGCTCCCTCTTACGCCAATCATGCCCATAACGACGTTCTGGAACTTTGGCTTGAAGCGGGTGTGGTCAGCTTCCTGCTGATGGGACTGTTCGCCCTGTGGTTCTTCGCCCGCAGCTTTGACGTTTGGCGGCGCCAACATAGCGCTCATGCCCTCGATCTGTCATTGGCACGCGCGGCAAGTCTCGTCATCGTCCTGCTGATCGCCCATTCGCTGGTCGATTATCCGTTGCGAACCGGCGCCATGATGGCCGTGTTCGCTTTTTCTTGCGCCTTGCTCGTCCGTGCGCCAGAGCGCGGGGATGAACATGAAACCTCTTCTCGGTCTCGCCACGCTGCGGGCCGAAGGCCCCCGCCGATACCCACCGGTCGAGAGGCACGGGTGTCCGTTGACGCCGCTCATGCGAACCTGGGACCTGAGACCGAGACGCGCCAGCAGGTGCCGGCAAAGGCACATGAGCGTTGGGGAGAGGATGTTGCGTGGCCTGAAGCATGGCGAAACCCGCCGAAGGACCGCTGAGCGGAGACTGGCTTGGCTACCCTGGCGCACCTCGATGGGCTGTGGATAACTCTGCGTGGCGCGATACGATTGCATGCATGGCACCGATACCGGCACGTCACAGTTTGATGTGAGCTCAGCGTTTCACACGGAGTCGGGCCCAACCGCTACTGCCACGCGCGCCATTGCAGAAACAGGACCTTCGACGGCTTTGATCAACCCAAGGATCCGCTTGCTCGCACGCTTCGGACATTGCTGCAAATTCGACACAGCGCCAAATGCAACGAATTGCTGAACAATGCTCGGATTGACAGACGTCACTATCGATCTGGACAGAGGCTTATTTTGGTTCTAGCAAAAATAGTCATAGGCGGAAGTGATTGTAGATAGCGTCATGCTATCAAGGGGCGGGGGCACTTTGATGCATCGGTTCTTGTTGCTCGTGAGCGACCTAGTGCTGGTCGCATTGGCGACCGTGGTGGCCCTTTTCATTCGCGATGATTTCGCGCTTTCGCCGCAACGTCTCGACGCTCTTATTCCCTATCTCGTCGCAACGCTCTTGATGTGCGCGATCGTGCTGACGGCCTTGCGCACGGATCGTACCGTTTGGCGATTCTCGACGCTCCGCGACTACCTCATTCTTGCTCTCGCCAGTTTCCTGATCGTCGCCGGCGCCACGGCGCTAGGCTTTGCCTTCAATCGCTTGGAGGGGATCCCGCGCTCGATTCCGGTTTTGCAGGGTCTCCTCATCGTAGCGACGCTTGTGTTCGCTCGTCTTCTGATGCGCTTGCGTCATGCGCGTCGTAAGCGTCCAGCCCAGTTTTTACCCGGAACAGACGCTGTCACCCATGTCCTGGTCGTCGGTGTTTCACATCTGGCGGAGCTCTATTTGCGCTCTGTCAGCGAGTTGTCACGTGGGACCATCAAGGTTGAAGGTCTCATCGCACCGGCCGGTCGCCACACGGGCCGTTTGGTGCATCAATATCCGGTCCGTGGCACGATCGCCGACCTCGCAGACGTGCTGAAGGATTTGGAGGTACATGGCATCGCCATCGATTGCATCGTCGTTGCCATGCCCTTTGAGAGATTGAGCGAGGGCGAACGCACAATCCTACTTGACGTCGAGCGGGGCACAGGCATCCGCGTGGCGTTCCTGGCGGAACAGTTGGGGTTTCGGCAGCGGGGAGCTGACCGAGCCCTGGGAGGGGCGTCGGAGTTGAGACCTGGCGCGCAGTCACGCAAGGCCGCGTTCACGGTTACCCCCGCGGAACTCGACCGTCTTGCCCGACGCCCCTACTGGCGGCTCAAGCGCGCACTTGATGTTTGTGCCGCCGCGCTCCTGATTGCGGTGCTTTGGCCAATCATGCTTCTTGTCGGCCTGCTCGTGGCACTCGATGTCGGACTGCCCTTGGTGTTCTGGCAGCAACGGCCAGGTCTGCAAGGCCACCCCTTCCGGCTCTATAAGTTTCGCACCATGGCGGGCGCGCACGACCAGGCAGGACGGCGGTTGCGCGATGACGAGCGGCACTCGAGGATCGGTGCCATCTTGCGGCGGACACGACTCGATGAATTGCCGCAGCTGTTCAACATTCTCCTGGGCCACATGTCGTTTGTCGGACCACGCCCGCTGTTACCCGTCGACCAATCGCCTGACCACGCTGCGCGTCTTCTGGTGCGCCCCGGTCTCACCGGCTGGGCGCAGGTCAACGGCGGCCGCGAGGTGTCCTTGAGCGACAAGGCGGCGCTCGATGTCTGGTATGTGAGGAACGCGTCCCTGGCGCTCGACCTCAGGATCGCCGCGCGAACCATTCCGATGGTCGTCTATGGCGAGCGCACCAATCTGGATGCGATCCGTCGGGCCTGGAACGATCTTCGCCAGGCTGGGTTATCGGCGGCATTCGGCCCCGAACCGGCAGGCGTCGAGATTGCCCAGGCCAAAGTTCGTCGGGCCAATTGAGACGTGACACGCATGAGCGCAGCCGGGGTACGCTGCGCGTGTGACAAGACGACTGAGCCTTTGCCATTTTGAAGCCGCAGTGCGCTGGCAAAGGCTCGGCAGGGACATAAGTATGGGGCGCGTTGGGGGAAACTGGATTCACCCGATGTGCGGTAGCTTGATGCTTGTGCGATGCAAGTTGTGCGATTTGTGTGACGCAATCTGGCGCTGCTGATCGAATCGGCGCGTTGCCCCGCTTGGTATGTGCGGTTTCCAGCGACCGCGCAATATGACGCCCCTCACCTCAAGTCCGTAGTCTGCGCCCCTGGTAAAGCCGGTTTTGTCGCGACGTTTTCTTAAGTGAAGTTTTCGGTTCAGGTTCCTGTGCCGGTGATAGCGTATCGTCCTCCATCAAGGGTCAACGCGGCCTCAGGGCTGGTGCTGTCTCTCTGTGTGAGCTTGGCCCTGCTCCTGTTGACGGGATGCGCCACGCTCTCGCGGCTGCCTGCCGTGCCGCTGGCCATGGCTGGTGAAATCAAGCCGCTGGGGATCCAGAAGGCACGGTTCTATCCCGAGGACCTGGGCGCTCAGGCGGAAGACCTCGTGCGCGAACTGGTCGCAAAGCGCCGGCGTCATGAAGGTGCCAATTTCGCCAAAGGTGCCTATGCGACCAATCACTTCCTGTCGATTTCGGGCGGCGGGGACGATGGCGCGTTCGGTGCCGGCCTTCTGGTCGGATGGAGCGCGCGCGGTGACCGGCCGACGTTTCGGATCGTAACAGGTATCAGTACCGGCGCGCTGTCGGCGCCCTTTGTCTTTCTCGGCCCCGACTACGATGACAAATTGAGAAAAGTCTATACCGACACGACCGCCGACGACATTTTCGTGAAACGCACGATCTTTGCCGCCGTCTCCGACGATGCCATGACGGATTCAACGCCGTTACGGAACATGATCGCGGGCTTTGTCGACACGGACATGTTGCGACGGATCGCCGAGGAATACGACAAGGGCCGGCTGCTTCTCATTGCAACCACCAACCTCGATCAGGCCCGCTCCGTCATCTGGAACATCGGCGCGATTGCCCAGAGCAACGACCCGCGCGCCCGCGACCTCATCATCGAGATCCTGCGCGCCTCGGCCTCGATACCAGGCATCTTCCCGCCGGTGATGCTGGACGCGACCGTCGAAGGCAAGCGCTTTGAAGAAATGCACGTCGATGGCGGCGCCTTGGCGCAAGCGTTTCTCTACCCACCATCGTTCAATCTGAAGAAAGTCGAACAGCGGCTCCACAACGCAACCAAACACAAGGCCTATGTCATTCGAAACGGGCACCTGCACCGGCCCGAGGCCAACATCAAGAAGCAGACGCTCGCCATCGTTGGCGAAACCATCACGACCATGACGGCGGCCAGCGGTGTCAACGATACCTACCGGATCTACCTGACGACCCAGCGCGATGGGGTCGATTTCAACCTGGCCTACATCGACGAGGACTTCGGGATTCCCTACTCGGGTCCCTTCGACAAGAGCTACATGCGCAAGCTCTTTGCCTACGGGTATGAAAAGGGCAAGGCCGGGTATCAGTGGCGCAAGACGCCACCGGGATACGATCCTTAAGACGCTGCAGCGATGATCTGCGCAGCCGGCAATCGAAATTATCAAGCTTGCGCGATAGTTTCTGGGTCTATTCGCTCACACAGCGGATCCGCGCCAAGAGGCGCTGGCAGCTCCGCGGGGGCGCCGCATGAGCGGCGGGTCGCCTTGCTTCCGAGCTCACGCCCAATTCCGTCTACTGGCGCCCAGGCATGAAGTTGCCAATGAGCAGGCGAGTGGCGTATTTGGGCATGCGCACCAACCTTCCTGAAGTCGGTTGGTCGTCCGCTCGATAACGCCGATAGAGCCCGGAGGGCCGTAGAGGATGTCGCGCGTGATTGGGCGCTCATGCTGCCGTTGCGCGCCGTGGCTCGCGCGCATTTGAGGCCCGTCGTCGCCAAAGATGCCGTGTTGGTCAACGACAGCAATTATGCCGAAACGGAACAGAGCCGATTGATTGGATCAAGCATCTCATGTTGCGGGCAATGACACTCATTTTCGCGCCCGGCGATCTAGCTACCGCCGACGGTCGCGCCCGCGAGCGGCAGAATAGGATTATGCTTAGCGCGGCAGCCGGCGCCGCCGCTAAGGTCGTCTCGATCGGTACAGCACTGATCTCGGTACCGCTGACGTTGCACTATCTCGGCAACGAGCGTTTCGGAATGTGGATGACTACGAGTTCCCTCATCGCCCTGCTGTCATTCGCCGACCTCGGGATCGGCAATGGTCTGTTGAGTTCGGTGGCGACCGCACATGGCCGAGATGATCGTGAACAAATACGCACACTGGTGTCGAGCGCCTATTCGGCGCTTTCTTCCATCGCACTGACATTGCTGTTGCTGTTGGCGCTAGCCTATCCCTTCGTCCCCTGGCATGCGCTGTTTAACGTCCAATCAGAACTGGCACGAGCCGAAGCTGGCCCGGCGCTTGCCATTCTGGTGAGCTGTTTCGCGCTGGCAATCCCAATCGGCGTCGTCCAGCGCACCCAAGTCGCTTTGCAGATGGGCTATACCGCGAGTCTATGGCAATGCGCCGCCAGCCTGCTTGGACTGGGCGGCGTGCTGCTCGCCATCCGGTTCAACGCATCGTTGCCCGTTCTGCTGCTCGCCTATGCCGGTGCCCCACTTCTGATCGGCCTCATAAACAGTCTCGTCTTCTTTTTGTGGCGGCGACGGGATCTGGTCCCGTCCGCGTCTCGCATTTCGCGCTGCGCCATGGGATCCTTGACCCGAACCGGCCTGCTGTTCCTGGTGCTCCAGGTGGCGGCGTCGGTGACTTTCATGTCGGACAATTTCATCATCGCCCAGAAGCTGGGCGCCGCCGCCGTCGCGGAATATGCCGTACCTGAGAAGCTTTTCGCGCTCGTCGGTATGGTGATCTGGCTCGCCCTCTCGCCGTTATGGCCGGCCTATGGCGAGGCGATCGCGCGGGGCGACGGAGATTGGGTGCGCAAGACGCTACGCCGCTCCATTATCCTATCGGCGTCTGTCGCCGCCGTGGGATCGAGCGTGCTGTTAGTCGCGGCGCCGTGGATGCTGCATATATGGGTCGGCCATGCCGTCGCGCCGCCATTCCTTCTGCTGCTCGGTTTCAGCGTGTGGAAAGTGATCGAGGCCGTCGGGCAAGCGCTCGCGATGTTTCTAAACGGGGCAAGGGTAGTGGGGCTGCAGGTGGTGGTTGGGCTGCTCACAGCAATTGTCGCCATCGCTATGAAAATCTATCTCGTGGGCGAAATCGGCGTTGCGGGAGCCGTTTGGGCCACCATCGTCAGTTACTGCGTTCTGGCGCTCGCGCCGTACTACTTGCTGTGGTCGCGGGTCGTGCACCCGACTTCGACGGCCACCACCTGAGAGATCTACTGCGCAGTCGAAAAGCTCGCAGGGAGCGATCGAGCGATGAGACCACACGAAAGCTCCTCCTCGAAGACGCTAGTCGAGATGCGCTTGAGATAGAGCAACGGGATCGGCACATCGAGGCTCTTCGAGTGGCGCGCGTAGGGCGGCAGGATCGCCGGCGTGAAGCGGATGCGGTTGGCAGCCTCTGCGGCGGCGGGGCGGCGAACGGCGCTGGCTGAATCAGCTTGACGACGGCATCGTTGCACTCGACGTATCGCTCCTTTGGTGGAGAAGTGGAGGCGTCGAACAACCCCACGATATGCCGCCTTCCCCCCCGTCACGCCTTACCAACTTTCGCGCATAGCAGCGGGTTCTACGATGAATGATCCGAAAACCTTTCTGGAACCGCTAGCCGGTTACCTGATTGACGTAGCCGCAAAGTTGCGTAGCCGCCCATTCGTTCCGCACTCACTTACCAAGCTGCAAAATCTTAAGATTTGTCGTGATTTGGCTAGGGCAAAGACCGCTATTGAGGTCGGCTCCTTCAAGGGCGTAACAACGCGGCGGTTATCCTATCTTTTCGACAAGGTGATCTCGATCGAGCTCGACCCAACGCTTCACGCGGAAGCCAAGACACGCTGCGCCGACCGTCCAAACGTCGAGATCTTGCTCGGCGATGGTTCGGTTCTTCTCCCCCAAATCATCGTACATGCCTATGATGCGCTGCTATACTTCGACGGTCATTTTAGCGGTGGCCAAACCGGGCGGGGCGACGTGCCTGAGCCGGTGCTCAAGGAGGTGGACCTACTCAAGGACCACCTGCACAACGTCTCAGCGGTTGTGGTGGACGACTTCCGTCTCTTCGGGCTTGAGCCCGGCTGGCCGCGAAAATCTGAGGTGCTACGCAAACTCGAAGGCATCTTCCCCGAACCGGCATGGTCAATTCTCGTTCAGTACGACCAATTCCTTGTTGCGCGGCGAATCGCGAACTAGTGGCCCAAAGGTGGACGCGCCGGTCGCATGGGCGTACCGTCTCTCCGACGAGCTGCTTCCAGGTCTCGTCGAGAGAGAGACGAGCGGGCGCGATGGATCGTGCGGCCGCATGTAGACGCCGGGCACGTCCTCTATCACGGCGACGAGGTCGCGTTGGCTATCCGCGGAAGAATTCAGTGGTCGGTTTATGAGTCATATTCGCTGCGTTAAGGCACTAGTGCAAAAGCGCGACCGACTACTGCACGTGCCGAGATTAAGCGGTTTCGACCTCGGCATCATACGATCCCCCGGACCAGGTCTCGGCAATCTATTATTTCCCATCGCACGGGCGCTGATCGGACGCGAGAGGTACGGCGGCGAGCTCGTCTACCCGACGATGCGACAGGTCAAGTTCGGCACCATCCTCCGCCGGGAACGCGATCTACGAACCTATGGGCGGGTGCTGCGACCGCGCACCGCCCGCGACTGGCGGTTGTGGGTTCAATGGCGAACGATGACAGCCGTGCACGAAGCAGCTTACATGGATGGATGCGAGAACGTCGCTGTCATCTACGAGGGGCTCGGCCGACAATTCCATGATCTTGCCGGCCATTCGCAATACGTCGGCCAATGGCTGCGCGCCACGCGTTGGTCCGATTCACCGCTTGCTCAAGCCTACGATATTGGGCTGCACATACGCCTCGGCGATTTCACGCCGGGCAAATCGAATGCGCCGACCCACAACGTGCGCCAGGAGATTGAGTGGTATCGCAGCGCCTTGGACCTTGCCAAGAGCTTGATGTCTACTACCCGACCGCGTGTCCGCCTATTCACCGATGGCGACGCGGCCGAGCTGGCGCGCCAGATTGGCATCGGCGACCTCGACATCGACACTAGCGTCAACGCGCTTACCGCAATGCTGAATCTCTCCCAAGCCGCGACGATCATCACCTCGCGTTCGAGCTTTTCGATGTGGGGCGTCTATCTCGGCAATGCGCGCGCGATCTGGGACCGGCGCTTCGACATCGAGCGGACTTTTCCCTGGCGCCAGGGCATCGACATGCGCCACTGATCGGCTTGCGACATCTATTGACCGTGGGCCGGCGTCATTGTTTTTGACCGAGCGGGTGCACGCCTGGTTGGAAAAAAAGGGAGCTGGATATTCTGAAGATTAACAGGCTCGTGAAGCGCGCGGTGAAAGCCGTGTCCTTGGACATTCGCTGGTATTCTGACCGCAATATCTTTGACAAGCGAATTGTGCGGCTTCTGTCCGACCTCGGACTTGATCTCGTCATCGACGTCGGCGCCAACAGGGGCCAGTTCGGCAGCACCCTCTACGAGCACGGCTTTGGCGGTACGCTGGTGTCGTTCGAGCCCATCCCCGCCGCCTACGGTATCCTTGAGGAGGTCGCCGCCCGGTCGGGCCAGGACTGGCGCGTCGCTCCGCGTTTGGCTCTGACGTCTGCGGAGGGTACAGCATACCTCACCCTTGCCCAAAATAGCGCCTCAAGCTCCCTGCTGGAATTCTCAGAGCAGATGGGAACCGTGGTCCCGGTAGCCAAAGCCGTGGACCGCCTTTCCGTCGCAACCGCGCGGCTGGATGAGGTTCTGGACACGCTCGGCCTCAAGCACCGCCGCTTCGCGCTCAAGATCGACACCCAAGGCTCGGAAATGGCTGTGCTGGAGGGCAGCACCGGCGTCGAGGCGCAGATTGGCCTTATCATGCTCGAAGCTTCCATCGCCCAGCTCTATGTCGGGCAGCCCTCCTATCATGAGATCGACCAATATCTGCGGCAGAAAGGGTGGTCGCTTCGCGACATCGAGCCCGGCTACCGCAACCCGAGAACCCTGCACCTCTGCGAGTTCGACGCGGTCTATGTGAGGTAGGCGTTCCCGCCTGGAGATTGCCCGACCTTGTCCGAGAAGAACCTGCCTTTTTCTGCCAAACGTGCGGCCGCGCCGAAACCTTTCGGCTACGCGGCCCAACTGCTACACCCAGGCTTCCAGGTGGCGCTGCTCTTTGGCCTCGGAGTGTTCGGCTTCTGGGCGACGTCACCGTTGCTGAGTTACGCCATCGCCGCGGAATCGGAAGGAAGCATTGTTGCGCTGGTCCTGCGCACGTTCGTCCTGTTGCTGGCGCTCAGCGTCTTCCTGAATGCTCGCAAGCTCCGCAACGGGTTGCCGCTCGTCCTTCCGCTCATCCTGTTCACTGTCATCTACGCTTACCGGATGTACGACAACTTCTTCATCGAGAACTACAATATCTATATCGATTGGGTCGTCGCGTTCTCGATGCTGTTCGGCGCCGGCCTCATACCGTCCATCATCCTGTTCTACTCGGCCGCCTATCTGTCGCGACAGGAGGACGACTTGCGCGTAGTCATGTTCGCGTTGATGATCATGTTTCTGGTTGGCATATTTCTCAACGCCGAACTGCTTTACCAGCGCACGGAACTGCAAGCGAGCCTGGAGAAGGTCAACTCCATCGCCATGACATCGATTGCAACCTCGTTTGCGCTCTTCGCCGTTCTGCAGTTGCGGAACGGCGGGGTCATCCTGAGTGCCTTGTCGATCGCCTGCTTGGTGGGGCTGGCCGCCATCGCGGCCATCGCCAAGGCACGCGGGCCTCTCGTCGGCACGGCCGTTTCCCTGCTGGCCTATTTCCTGCTTATTCCCGGCAGGCAAAGGGCGCAACTGATCAAGGTGCTTGCGGTCGGCGCCGCCGGCCTTATCGCACTGCAATTCTTTTCGGGCTTCAATCTCTTCGAAGAGATGTTGTCCAAGTTTGACTACGTTGAGGATGGCGGCGCCGGCGACTCGGTCTCGATGCGCAAGCTGGCCTGGCAGGCGGCCTGGGAGCAGTTTCTCGCCGACCCCTTCATGGGCAAGCTGATGTACGAGACAGCGCTTGGGCACTATCCCCACAACATTGTGCTCGAAGTCCTTATGGCCACTGGCCTCGTCGGCGCCTTCTTCTTCGGCGCCTATCTGTTCGTCTCGTTGAGAGCCGCTGTCTTCCTGATGCGCCGGCCGGATATCACCATGTCGCAGTCGTTCGTCGTACTCATGTTCTTCAAGGAGCTGACCCAGAACATGTTCTCCGGGGCGGTCTGGGGTGCATCGGGTTTGATGATCACGTCGTGCTGCCTGATCGGCATGGCGGAAGCGGCGCGGCGACAGCCATTGGCCGGCATGCGCTCTCACGGAACGACGCGCACGTGATGCCAAATGAAGGCCGGCCCCCGGAACGCACATTCGACGAATGTGTCTACATAAGCGGCGGCGGAGGCCACCGGGAAAACTATCTTGCGACGCTTGGGCGAGTGACCAATCTGCGGGAGATGATTGCGCCGCGTTCTGCGGCAACCTGGAAGGCGCTCGCTCGCAAGGACCGCCTGCTGTTTGCGACCGCGGAAGACGATATCGCGACATTCATTGCGGTCTCGCTCCAACGCGCTGCGTGCGGAATGAATACAGCCGCGCTCGTCATGGGCGCGGGGCGCTGCTTCGAGCCCGGCTATGTCAAGTACACGCTCAAGCGCAACACATTTAGAGCCTTGCGCAAGATCGAGCGTTTGAAGCTGATCTCGATCCTTCCGTTCTACCTCGACGCGCGCTTCAGTCTCGTTACTTCGTGCTGGATCTACGATCCGCAATTCTGGGATCTCGCGGGCATGGTCGCCTGCGGTAGACTGCCGAGCACAAAGCTTGCCGAGGACATGACGGCGGCCTCGGCCGGTCGGCCCGTGCTACTGTTCCTCGGCTCGCCGTCGGGAATCAAGGGCTACCCGTTCCTGGCAGACCTCATCGAGGCTCGGCCAGGCATAGCAAAGCGCATGCTCATCGCGATTGCCGGCCGCGTGCCACCCGCCCACAAGGAACGGTCGGCCCGCTTGTCCAGTCACGGCGTGTGGTTCGCCGACAGGTTTCTGACCGAGAACGAGGTCGTCTCGCTGAAAGCTGCCGCCGATACGCTGTGGGCCTGCTACAACCCGGCCTACAATTCTTCGTCCGGCATCTTTGGCCGCTCGCTTCAACTCGACAAGAATGTCATCGTGCGCCGCGCATCCTATCTGGAGCGGATAGCGCAGTACGTGAACTACCCGGTTGAAACCTGTCTGCACGGCGACATGGAGGAAGGCCTTGCCCTTTTAGAAAGGCTGGCGTCATCAAAGGTCCAACGCTCGCCGTCAGGTCTCGCTCGGACATTCTACGACGCCTCGGTCCCGATCCTTTGCCAAGCGCTCAGCATCGATGGCAACTCAGGGAATTCATGAACAGCTCGCGGGCAAGCGCCTCGAGACCCAACAAAGCCGCAGGAAACGGCGGCTCGCCTGAAGCATGGCGGCTGGCACAATCGCGTGCGTTATCTCGGTGTGGACATGGCTTTTGACCGTGCCGCTGACGCTGAACTACCTCGGCACCGAGCGCAACGGCATGTGGATGGCGCTGGCCGCGACGACCGGCACGGCATCCGCGTGCAGATTTCGAGTGCCTATGCCTCTCTCCGCAGTCTATAAGGGTATCCTCAAACGGGCGTCATTTCCGTTGCTGATTCTGACGACCGCCGGTGTGCCGCTTATCGTTCTTGGCGCCAACAGCCTCGTCTATTTCGCCGGGCCAGCGCGTGATCTGATGCCCTCGCTTCGGCTCGTGTCGAAAGGCGTGATCCGCGACATGGGCCGCATCGGCGGGCTGTTCCTCGTCCTGCAGGTGGCTGGCGCCACAACCTATATTCCGACAATGTGATCATCGCGCCTATGCTCGGAACCGACCCTGTTGCCGAATTCTCGGTGCCCCAGAAGCTTTTTTGAGTACCGAACCTAGTGATTGCGATCGCACTGGCACCGTTGTGGCCAGCCTGTGGCGAAGCAATCGCACGCGGCGATGCCAATGGGGTACGCATGGCGCTGGTGCGGTCCGTGTTGCTCAACTTGGCGTTCGCGGGCGTGCTGTCCGTCGCAATGGTCGTGTCGGCGCCCATGGTGATCGAGTGGGGAGTCGGCACCGTCGTCGCGCCCTCGGCGCTGCTTCTCGTCGCGTTTGGTGCGTGGAAGGTGATCGAAGCTGGTGGAAATGCGCTTTCGATGTATCTGAATGGCGCGCGGATCGAGCGCTTTCAGATCGTCGCCTCGGTCGTGACCACCGTCTGCGCTGTGATTCGCAAAATTGTGCTTATCGACCAATTTGGCACCTCGGGCGTCTTGTGGGCCACATCGATCAGCTACCTGGCGTGCATCGTGATCCCCGTCTATCTGATGAGAAAGACCTTGTTCCATGCTTGAGCGCTCACCAAGGATCCGGGTAGGCTTCATGTTGAACGCGTCTGGCGGAACTCTGCTCGGCGCCACCAACTACTATCACAACCTGCTGCTGGCGATTGCGGATTCGAAGCGTATCCAGCCCGTGCTGCTGACAGCGGGCAAGCTTCCAGGAGCCATCTGCGATGGGCTGCCGCCGATGGAGGTGGTGAAGAGCCCGTTCGCTGGGATCACCGGGCTGCACAACGTCGCGCGGCGTGCGGCCAAGCGCTTGTTCGATCGCGACGTCGCGCTGGAGGGCGTGCTCAAGGCAAACAACATCGGGGTTTTCTCGCACGCCGGGTCCTTGGGGCGTGGCTCCCGCGTCGCGACAACCGCTTGGATCGCCGATTTCCAGCACACCAAACTGCCTGAGCTCTTCTCGCCGGACGAACTCGCCCAGCGCGACGGCTATTTCCGGCGTTGCGCCGAAGGCTGCACGGTGATCATCGTCAGCAGCGAGGACGCGCGGCGCGACTTCGCAGCCTTCCTGCCGCAGTATGCCCACAAAGCGCGTGTGCTGCCGTTCGTGTCGCTCGCCGGGCGGTTCCATGCCGATGACGACACGGCAGCGGCCATCATGAACCGCTATGATATCGTTGATCCCTACTTCCACCTGCCAAACCAGTTCTGGAAGCACAAGAACCATGCGGTCGTGGTCGAGGCCTTGAAGCTCGCCCGCCAGCGCGGCACACCGCTCAAGGTCGTTTCCACCGGTCACACCGCGGACCGCCGCCATCCCGATCATTTTCCCGCCCTCGTCGAGCAGATCAAGGTGGCCGGATGCACAGAGGACTTCAAGATACTCGGCGTCGTGCCCTACGGTGACGCAGCCACCCTCATGCGGTATGCGGTGGCCATCATTAACCCGTCGCTGTTCGAGGGCTGGAGCACGTCTGTTGAGGAATCGAAATCGCTCGGCAAGACGGTCATCCTGTCCGACATCCCCGTACATCGCGAGCAGGCCCCGCCACATGGGCACTACTTCGCGCCGCACGAAGCGGAGGCTCTGCTCGAGCACATGGTGTCGGTGCGCAGCTCTTACACACGCGAAGGCGACCTGATACAGCAGGCCCTGGCGCAACAGCAATTCCCGGAACGACTTCGGGGCTTCGCCATGGCTTATGAGGATATCGTCCTGGAAGCGTACGCTCACAACGAGGCACAGTGGGCACGAACGTAGCACAGAGCATGACATCCCACGCCCCACTTGCGCAGAAAGCGGTCATCGACCGGCGGTGTTCGGCGCCGTGAAGGCGGCGATCTATCGCCAGAATGGCGCCGCCGTCGGTAATGTCGTTGACCAGCTCAAAGGGCCGTTCCGATGATGCAGAAGCCGTTCAGCAACTCGAACCATCGGCTCCTCCGTGGGCTGCTCGTCGTGCTCACCTTGTTGAGCGGCGCCATCGCTGCGCAAGCAGCCGAGCCTCCACCGGACGGCTCCGGCGGGCTCGCTCCGGATGCCAGGCAAGAGCCACCCACGACGTGGGCGCAGGTGCCTCCACTCGAACTCAACGCCGGCCTTACAGCCTACTGGGGCGTCCACGACGGCACGAATGGGGCGAGCGATGCGCAGGCTTACGGGCGCGGCTTCCTGCCGCTCACGCTCATCAACACATATGCCGACTATCCCAACACGCAGAAGGAGAGCATCTACCCGTTCGTTGCCGGCAGGCCGAACAACCCGTGGGCCAAGCCACGCTTTTTCGAGCGCAACATCCGCCGCAACATCGCCATTTCCGCCGATACCGGCATATTCATCCACGACATCGAATTCGCCTTCGAAGAGGATGCACGGAAGGCGTGGGATGTGGAGGCCGTACGCCGAGCCTCCAGGGCCGGGACGTTCGAGGCGTTCAAGACGGCCTATTTCAAGGAATGGACGACCTGGTATACGGAGCCGTTGCGGTGGGCCAAGGAGCAGCGGCCCAAATCGAAGGTCGGCGTCTATGGCCCGCAAGCCTTCCGCCGCGACTACTGGGGCATTTCCGGAAAGTCGGCGCAGCAGATCGACGGCACGCATGCCATCGATCAGGTGCTGTGGCAATATATCGACCCGCACGTCGACTTCTACGTCGCCAGCATCTACGTATTCTACAATATCCCCGCGTCTGTATTGTACATGGCCTCCAATGTGGAGGAGAACTACGTGCGCACGCGGGCCTTGGGAGATCGTCCGGTCCACGCCTACGTCTGGCTCCGCACTCACAACTCCAACAAGCTCGACGGGAACCGCGAGGTCGATTCCTATCTCGCCGAGGCGATGGCGATCGTCCCCTATTTCAGCGGCGCCAAGGCGACTATGCTCTTCGGCTACGATCCAAGTCACACATCCGTGGCCGAGCCGCCGTACAAACTGCTGCCGCTGTTCGCGCGCTCCCTCGCCCGGGTTGGCGCCTTGTCGAAAAAGATCGCCGCCGGCCGCCTCGTCATCGACGCACCCGCGCACGTGCTCTGGAACGCGCGCCACCCGCTCGTCCGCCGCATCGAGACCGTCGACAACGAGTGTATCGTCATGGCCGTCAATCCATGGCAGGAGGAAGCAGCGGCGTCGACGACCGATGTCACCTGCAACGGGCGGACCTTCACCGTAGAGATGAAGGGCCGGCACACGACGCTCGCCCGTATATCCGGCCAAGATGTGGTCCTCTATTGAGCGTGCCCGGGCACATCCTCGTCACCGGCGCACGCGGGGCGATCGGCCGCCACGTCGTGCGCGCAGCGCGCGAGCGCGGCCACGTCGTCAGCGGGCTCGGCCACGGCGCCTGGTCGGGCGACGCGGAGCTGCCTGCCATCGACGCCTGGCTCAACGGCGAAGTCTCAGCCGATAACATGTCGACCCTCGTACGCCAGCTTGGCGTGCCGGGCGCCATTATCCACCTCGCCGGCGGCTCCCACGTCGGGTCCTCGATCGCGCAGCCCGCCGAGGATTTCCAGCGCACCGTCGTCGCCGCCCAGCGCGTCCTAGAATGGATCCGCACCTGCGCGCCCGGGACGAAGCTCGTCATCGCCTCCAGCGCCGCCGTCTACGGCGCCGGCCACGACGGGCCGATCGGCGAGGATGCGCCCTACGCGCCGGTCTCCCCCTATGGCACCCACAAGGCCATGATAGAGATGATGGCACACGGCTATGCGCGCCAGTTCGGCCTGCAGGTGGCGAGTCTGCGGATCTTCTCGGTCTATGGCCCCGGCCTGCGCAAGCAGCTCATCTGGGAGGTGGTCAACCGTCTGATGCGCGGCGAGTGGCAGATCACGCTCGGCGGCACCGGCAACGAGCAGCGCGATTTCGTCGAGATCGCCGATGCCGCGGCCATGCTGCTCGACGCCGTGGCTTTGGCCTCGCCCGCGGCGCCGGCCATCAATTGCAGCTCCGGCGAGCCGACCACGGTGCGCGAGCTCAGCGCCCATCTCGCCGCGCACTTTCCCGGCACGTCGTTCACGTTCTCCGGCAAGAGCCGGCCCGGCGATCCCGTCAGCCTCGTCGGCAACGACAGCCTCGCCCGCGCCTTGGGCCTTAGCGTCGCGTTCCCGCTCGAGGCCGGGCTCGTTGCGACGGTCGCGTGGATAAAGTCTACGCTTTCAGGTCGAGGCTGAGCCCGTGAAGGTCGCTATCGTCCAACCTGCACTTCCTGCCTATCGACACGGGCTGTTCGCGCGCATGGCCGAGAAACTCGGGCCAGGTTTCTCCGTCTATGCCTCGGCGCAGAGCGAACTTGGAGTTCTGGTGAGCGGGCAAGATCGGCCGGCCTGGCAGCATGATCTCGGCCCCATGCTGCGTCTGCTACCGGGGCTGGAGTGGCAGAGGGGCGCCCTGGCAGTGCCGGTGTCCCAGGGGGACGTCCTAGTCGTCTGCGGGGCACCACGCACCCTCTCGAATCTGGCGCTCATTCTCAAAGGGAAGCTCAAGGGGGCGCGCACGATCTGGTGGGGCCACTACTGGTCAGCAACGAGCAGACCTTGGCGGGCCGCCATCCGGTCTGCGTTAATGCGCGTCCCGGATGCAATCGTCTTCTACACCGATCAGGAGGTGGCAGAGTACCGCGCCCAGCGGCGTAGGCAGCGCGATCGCAAGCCCGCGTATGGGCTTAACAACGGCATCGAGACCAGCGAGATCGTGAAGCTGCGTCTACCCTACGCGCCCGCAGCACGGCCGCGCGATCTCCTATTCATCGGCCGCATCACACCGAAGGCCGAGTTCGGCTTGCTATTGGAAGCGCTAGCGCGACCCGAGTGTGCGGGCGTAAGGCTTGACGTGGTCGGCGAGGCCATTGGCAACCCCGACCTTCGGCAACAGGCCAGCGCAGTATCTGATCGGATCACGTGGCACGATGGCACGATCGACGAGGCGCGCATCGCTAAAGTGGCAAACACGTGCAAAGCCTTCGTGTATCCCGGCGGCGTGGGACTGTCGCTGATTCACGGGCTCGCTTACGGGCTGCCTGCTATCGTGCACGATGACCACTCAAAACATATGCCAGAGATTGCCGCGTTCAACCCGGGGCACAACGGTGTCACGTTCCGGCGTGGCGATCCCGGGTCACTGGCGAAGGCGATAGCGATGCTATTGACAGATGGCGGTACTCTTGAACGCATGTCCGCTTCCGCCATCGCGACGACGGACGCAACTTTCAATACCGCCGACATGGCGGAACGGTTTGTGGGTGCAATTACAATGGTATCGAGGCATTCAACATTCCCCGCGAGGTCGGCAAATGCTGAGTAAGGTCAAATCGCGATTGAGGCGTATTTTGTGGCCGCCCCTTCACAAGGCAACAACTCGCCACCCTTATGTCTTTCTCGGCACCAATTACGGAGGCTGGCCTCTGCTCGAAACCACGCCACGGGGCGCCTTGCTGTATTCTTTCGGCGTTGGGGAGGATATCTCATTCGATCTCGCTGCAATAAAGCGTTTCGAATGCCAGGTCCACGCATTCGACCCCACCCCAAAAAGCATGCGTTGGGTTGCGCAACAGTTCGTGCCGCCGAGCTTCTCCTTTCACGCTGGCGGGCTAGCGGCGGCGGACGGCGAAGCTGCGTTTGCGCCTCCCCTCAGCGAAGGGTACGTTTCATTTTCATCCGTCGCGGCGGTTGGCCAGAAAGTCGAAAATGCAATCACGGCTCCCGTTCGAAGGCTGAAAACGCATATGGAGAGCCTCGGCACGAGGGAGCCTGACATCATAAAAATGGACATCGAAGGGTTCGAGTATGAGGTCATCGAAGACCTAATGCGCACTAGAATTCTTCCGCGCCAACTTCTCGTCGAGTTTCATCACAACCTCTATGGCTTCCAGAACTTCGATACCATGCACGCTGTCGACGCACTGATGGCGGCTGGCTACGATTTGTTCTACATATCATCTTCTGGTCGCGAGTATGGGTTCTGTTTGTAGGAGGCATGGGGCAAACTATACGCGAGGGCACATTGTGAAAGTGGCAATGATTGCAGCCAGACTTTCGAGCCGCGGCGGCGGTGTCTCCGCGGTCGTGGAGGCTTTGTCACGCCATGTCGCGGCCCAAGGCGTGAATGTGCGCGTATTCGGTCTCGACGACGAGGCCTGGCTTAACGGGGACAGGGACAAATGGGATGGGGCGCCTGTGGCCACCTTTTGCGTCAAAGGCCCACGCGCCCTCGGATATGCGCCGGGCATGGCCCCTTCGCTCATCGAGTGGGCTCCCGCCATCGTCCATACACACGGCATCTGGATGCACCCATCCCGCAGCGTTCTGCAATGGGCACGCTGCACCGGGCGCCCCCATGTTATCTCGCCACACGGTATGCTAGATGTTTGGGCATTGCGTAATTCTAGGCTCAAGAAACGCCTCGCCGGATTTCTGTATGAGCACGAGCACTTGCGTACGGCGGCTGCGCTTCACGCCCTAGGCGCTCCTGAGGCGGCCGCCATTCAATCGTTCGGGCTCCACAGGCCTATCCACGTCATCCCAAACGGGATCGATAGTCCGCCCGACCAGCCGGTTCCTCGTGCACCCTGGAGCGCGACACTACCCCCTTCAACGCGCGTGATGCTGTTCCTCGGGCGGCTTCATCCTAAAAAAAACATCCTGCCATTCCTGCAAGCCTGGCGAGCGGCGCGGCGTCTGCGGCCGGCTGTCGTCGATTGGCGCCTCGTCATTGCAGGCTGGGAGCAGGGGGGGCACGGAGCAGCCCTGCAGGGTGCGATCCGAGAGCTTCAGCTCTCTGACGACGTGCTGCTTTTGGGGCCGCTCTTTGGCAGCGACAAGGATGCCGCCTTTCGCAATGCCGCGGCTTTCGTCCTGCCATCGGTCAGCGAAGGGCTGCCCATGACCGTGCTCGAAGCCTGCTCTTATGGCATCCCCGTCCTGATGACGGAGGCCTGCAATCTAGGGGAAGGCTTCGCGATGGGAGCGGCGCGTCGTTTAGACTTGGCGCCTGATCGGATGGCTGCGGACCTTTCCACATTTCTGTCGCTCTCCCCTGAGGAATTGCGAGTCATGGGTAGACGGGGGCGCGTCTGGATGGAGCGGGACTTCGCGTGGGCCGGCGTCGCTCAACGGATGACAGAGGTCTATTGCCGAACCATCGAAGGCGCGGAGCGGTCGGCGCGGGTACGGGTAGCATGAGCGCGCCGGCGAGCGACGAACAACACCCCAACATTGGTAACACCAAGATGACATTACTGAGTACTTACTCTGTCGCTGGCTTTGTCCGCGGTCGCCCTGCCTTCGTCGAGGCGCTGTGGCTGCTGGTGCAGGCGGTGTTCGTGTCCTCGTGGCTGCCGGGCTCATGGCAACGCCGCGCAGCTCTACGCGCGTTCGGAGCGCGCATCGGTGCCGGTGTCGTCATAAAGCCTCGCGTGCGGGTGAAGTTTCCTTGGCGCTTGATGATCGGCGACCACTCCTGGCTTGGAGAGAGTGTCTGGATCGACAATCTTGCCGCGGTATCCATTGGCGCCAATTGCTGCGTCTCGCAGGGCGCCTACCTTTGTACCGGGAGCCACGACTGGTCGAAGGCTGGTTTCGATCTCACCACTCGGCCGATCCTCATCGGGGATCATGCATGGATTGCCGCCGGCGCTTCGATCGGCCCTGGCGTTTCAGTTGGAGAAGGCACCGTGCTCGCCCTCGCTAGCGTTGCCACCGCCGACCTCGAGGCTTGGAGCATCTACCGCGGCAATCCGGCGGCCAAGACGGGCAGCCGAAACATTCGCATCTGATATGAGGTGCCATCGCGGAGGCAAAGCCTTGCGACGCGCGTTAACAGCGCGTCGCAAGTCTTGGGCATATCTCCCCAGTTCTGCGGAGCCGGGAGTCGTTGTCGTGGAAAGAAGGCGGGGGGGCGCAATCTGGAGTTGGACGGCCTGCGTGGTCTTGCCATCCTCCTTGTGGTGGTTTGGCACTACGTCGGATGCTTGGTTCACGTTCCGCAGCCCGCCGTGATGGCAATTGTCAAGGCCGTGAAGTGGACGTGGAGTGGCGTGGACCTCTTCTTCGTCCTCTCCGGGTTCCTCATTGGGGGTATTCTGATCGACAACAAAGGCTCTCCGCGCCTATTTTCCGTTTTCTATCTGCGGCGCGCGTGCCGGATACTCCCGCTTTACGGTGTTCTACTCGGCTTCTTTGTGTTGGCGGGCGTCTTCAATGTATCCAACGACTGGCTGTTCAGCGCTTCCATCCCGGCGTGGCCTTACTTCGTATTCCTCCAGAACTTCTGGATGGATTGGGCATCCACGTTCGGCGCTAATTGGATTGGCATCACATGGTCGCTTGCCATCGAAGAGCAGTTCTATTTGATCCTGCCTGCGCTCGTGCTGCTGCTGACATCGTGCTGGCATGCGGTCGCTGCCTTAGTCCTTGTCGTCGCCGCGCCAGTGTTTAGGACAATTGAAGGTGGGCTTGGCGCCTATGTGCTGCCCTACTGCCGGGCAGATTCACTGATGCTGGGAGTCACCCTCGCGGTCTTCTACCGGTCGCCATACTGGGACAAGTCCCGGGGCACCGCCATCAAGGTTCCCTTGCTAATGGCTTTCGCGGTCATTCCACCTCTTACGTATCTCGCTTCGCAGCAGCGGTTTACGATTGGATCACCTGAAGCTCATTTCGGGTTGTCTCTGCTCTACGGGGCGGTTCTGTGTCTCGTCCTCTATTGGGGCGGGAGGAGCATCACGGCGCCGCTGCGTTCAAGTGCGATGCTCTGGCTCGGCACTCGGTCGTATGGCGTGTACCTTCTGCACCAGCCGATCCAGGGTATGCTGTTTGGATTTATTATTGGCAGACCTCCGCAAATCGCCGACCTGCCATCACTGGCCGTGATGCTTGCTGCGGTCGGCGCAACCGTCATCGTGGCGGAAATGTCCTACCAGTGGCTGGAGCAACCGTTAATCCGCTGGGGTCACTGTTTCACCTATGACCGTGCGGTCGTCCCACGTGCGACTACCAGCGCAGTCAGTCGCAACTGATTGCGCCGACCACTGCCGCGATCTTGTCACTGAGAATGTGCCCTGTTCATCCACAGAGGGAGATAGCCGGCATGGCAGTCAGCAATGCCATTTCCTGGGAGCGCGCGGTCCGGACGCTGATCGAGGACCGCGACAGGCAGGCACTCGTCGAGGCCTGCTACTTCGACCTGCCGCTGACGCGCGCGGCCGAGCGCTACCGGGAGAGCGAGGAGTGGCGCGCCATGCGCGGCCTCATCGGTACGCCGCGCGGCATCGCCGTCGATGTCGGCGCTGGCAACGGCATCGTCTCCTATGCGCTGGCCAAGGACGGGTGGAGCGCCGTCGCCGTTGAGCCGGACCCGTCCGACCTCGTCGGCGCCGGCGCCATCCGCGGCCTTGCGGCTGCGGGGGGCGTCGCCATCGACGTGCGCGAAGGCTTCGGCGAGGGCCTGCCGCTCGCGGCGCACGAGGCGAGCCTCGTCATCGCCCGGCAGGTCCTGCACCATGCGCGCGACCTGCCGGCGTTCGCCAGGGAGATTGCGCGCGTGCTCGCCCCGGGCGGCCTGCTCGTAAGTACGCGCGACCACGTCATCACCGGGCCGCATCAGTTGCAGGTATTCCTCGACGCGCACCCGCTGCACTACCTCTACGGCGGCGAGAATGCCTTCAGCATCGCGCAGTACCGCTCGGCATTCTCCGGCGCGGGGTTGAGGATCGAGAAGGAGTTGGGCGCGTTCGATAGTGTCATCAACTATGCCCCGCAGAGCCCGGAGACGTTGCGGCTGGAGATCGCGGCGAGGTTTGGGCCGCTCGGCGCCGCAGCGCGCACCGCCTTGAAGCCGGCGCCGCTGTTCAATGTTGCCATGCGGGTTCTGTCGTACATCGACCGCCGCCCCGGCCGCGTCGTCAGCTTCGTGTGCAGGAAGGTGTGATAGCCGCATGGGCGTCAAGGAAAAGCTCGTTCAGTTCGCAATACGGCGACGGTTCGCCAAGCTTGGCGCGCATTTTGAGATCGGGATTGAATCAAAGGTCGGCAGCGGCGCGCTCTTCCCGAAGAAGAACAGCCGGCTCACCATCGGCAGCAAGTCCATTTTTCACGGCCGCGTAGCAATGGACCTCGATGGCGCTCAAATTCGCGTCGGCGACCGGACGTTCGTTGGCAACGGGCTACTAGTCTGCGCTAAATCTATTGACATCGGGTCTGACGTCCTGATCTCCTGGAACGTAACGATTGTCGACCACCAGTCGCATCACGTTGAATTTGAGAAGCGGGCGAACGATGTGACCGATTGGTTGCACGGCAACAAGGACTGGACGCACGTCCAAATCGATCCCGTCCGGATTTGCGACAAGGTGTGGATCGGTTTCGGCGCCAACGTTCTGCCCGGCGTGACCGTCGGCGAAGGAGCCGTCATTGGGGCGTGCTCGGTCGTCACTCACGATGTTGAACCGTTTACGGTTGTCGCAGGCAACCCGGCAAAAGTCGTCAGACGATTGGTTGCAGAAGCAGACTCGAAAGGATCTACGATGCGATAATGAGATGATTTGCGCCGGGCGCTAGAACCTGCCTAATCGTCACCACGAGCCGGAAGACGCCTTTGTTCTGGCATGCCGGGATTGCGGTTGGAGCAGATTTACGGAAGACTTCGATTTCGCTTTATGCTTTGCCATCTTCGTTCGTGCAATTCTTTCGTTGAGGCATATTCAACATATCTCAGCACGACGTTCAATGACTTCCAGCCACTGCGCTTCGCATCGGTCAGTGCGTCGTAGCCGGCAACCTGCAGCACGCCACGGAAGCCGGCGAGATGGCGCACGGCGTGCTCGGCACCGCGACCCGGGGCGTAGAGGTAGGCCACTGCCGGAGGATCGGCTCCGCCCACGGTCGGTCATCCCGCGTGACCTGAGACCCGCAAACTCCTCCAGATTTGGGTAGAGTCCGTTGATCCAGGAAGGAGACGGACCATGCGGAAGTCGCGGTTCACCGAGGAGCAGATCAACCGCCATCACCCGTGCCTTCGCCGGATGCTTACAAACCGTCGCAGTAGTCATGCAATGCACGATCACCGCGACGGTCGTGGCCGACGTTGGAAGTCAGTAAGTATCCCCCGGCAAAGCCGGGGGCTTTAGTTCACGGACCGCTCAAAGCGGATTGAGGGGGTCGCTTCGCGGCCCCTTTGGCTATGATGGCCTGAAGGCCGGATTCAACGCCATAGGTTCATCTGCTCCAGTCGCGCATCCTCTTTCTCCTGGTTGCGGATGTAGGAACGGATCGCCTCCTCGTCGCGCCCGACAGTGTTCACAAAGTACCCGCGAGCCCAGAAGTGCCGACCCACGAAGTTCCGTTTCCTCTCCCCGTAGACCCGGGCCAGGTGGATCGCACTCTTGCCCTTGATGTACCCGACGATCTGCGACACCGCATACTTCGGCGGGATCGAGATCAACATATGCACATGGTCGGGCATCAAGTGACCCTCGACGATCCGGCTCTCCTTCTGTGACGCCAGATCATAAAACACTTCGCCAAGATGCTTCCTAAGCTCGAAATACAGCGTCCTTCTGCGGCGCTTCGGAATGAACACGACGTGGTATTTGCAGTCCCAGGTCGTGTGGTTTACCGCTTGGTATTCGTTCATCGGTGGAGTTCCTTCCCGTGTGCGTGGCTGCTCACGGTTGGAAATCCGCCGGTGGACCGCCGGATACGTCAAACTGCTACTGCCTCCCCGGCAAAGCCGGGGGGTCTCCCGCTTACGCTAGACGAGGTCGAATCCAAAGACATCCAACTCAGCGATGTGCAAGTACTGCCCAGCCGCACCGTCGATTTGAACGCCGTAGGCAGTAACAGGAGCCTCGGTCGCGAGGGTGAACCTCTCGCCGTTCTCCGCGCCGACTATGGTCCAGTTCGATCCTGCGATTGCGTTGCCGCTTGCATCCAAAAGTGTAACAACAGCGTTCTCCAGGCGAGCCCCGCCTGCGGCTCGATTAACGATCTGGATCGACGTCACCTCGTGTGCCGCGCCGAAGTCGAGTTTAAGCCACTCATCCGCTCCAGCGAGAGTGTGGTTAAACGTTGTTACGTCGTTGTCCAAAACGTTTGCCGCAACGTACCCACCTGGATAGCTTGAACTTTGGGAAACAGTCATCGCTCCAGCGAAGCTATCAGTGAGATTGATCGAGGGAACATAGTTTGGCGGCGGATATCCAAATACATCCAACTCTGCAATGTGTAGATACTGCCCGGCTGCCCCGTCGATTTGGACACCGTAAGCGGTGACAGGAGCATTGTTCGCAAAGGTGAAGGTCTCGCCGTTCTCCGCACCGATGACGGTCCAGTTCGATCCTGAGATAGGGTTACCATTGACATCCAATAGAGTAACAACGGCGTTTTCGAGCCGAGCCCCACCCGCAGCTCTGTTGACGATCTGGATTGATGTCACATCGAGGGCTGTGCCGAAATCAAGCCTGACCCACTCATCGGCGCCAGCGAAAGTGTGGTTGAAAGTTGTCACGTCGTTATCGAGGACATTGCCCGCCACGTATCCTCCCGGATAGCTTGAACTCTGCGAGACGGCCATCGTACCACCGAAGGTGTCGGTGAGATTAATCGGATTTGGCGGGGCCTGGATCGTCACGGTCACCAATTCGGTAGTGCTCTGCACACCATCTTCAGCAACGACCTCGATGACGTAAGTGCCAGGTCCAGGCGTTCCGGCAGTCCCGCCGATCTTGACCTCCCCGTTATCGCTCATCGTGAAGTAGTTGTTGTTATTGCCTGCGCCTGCAGCGGCCAAAGAGAACCTCAAAGCATCGCCGGCCACTGAGTTGACCAACGCGGGCCCGGCTGGATTTGATGCATCAATATTTGTGACCGTATCGCGGTCCGTCGCCGTTGCGCGGTAGACTACAACATTCGGAACGCTATTGGCGCCTAGAACAATGTGGTCAGGGGACGTGAACAGCGGTGCGTTGTCGTTCCGATCGACCACATTGAGTTCGTAATCGAGTGAAGACGCACCTGATGAATCCGTGACGGTTACAGTGATCTCATAGCGGTCTTTGGCTTCGAAGTTGACCTTGGCGAATCCGGCTGCGCGGCCGCCAATGAAGTAAAGCTCAGGCCCAGCCAGTGTGTTGTTGATGCGGAAGGAGGCTGCATCCGGCCCGGCCAAAGCAATGGTCCGCGCACCGTTGATGCCGTCCGGATCGAGGATCTGGATGTCCCCCACCTTGATGCCATTTGCTGGAATATCAAAGTTGTCACTCAGAGTGAAGTTGCTGACGAAAGTTCCATCGATCAGCACGTTGTTCACTACGAGTGGCGTTGTGTTGGAAACGCCGACCAGCGGGATCCATTCCTGCCGCGCGGCCGACCAAATGCCGTCATCGAACACTATCTCCTCGATCCCGGTGAGCGTGTCCACGGCACTATTGATGAAATTTGGTGACGTCGAATCTTGAGTAATGGTTCCGACACCCGCAGGATTGAGTGTCTGCCAGCCGATGAGTTCGCTACTGGTGTGACCCAAGTAGACGACCTGGTCTATTCCAGCGCCGCCGATCAGCGTGTCATTGAAATCATCGTTACCGTAGATCACATCGTTACCGGCGCCGCCATCGATGCGATCGCCAGGGAGCAGAACCGTGGGAGTGGGAGTGCCATCTGCCCCACCGCCATTGAGGAAATTGTCACCGATGTCGCCAATGATGATGTCGTTGTGCGTCGTGCCGAGGATTTCCTCGATACCGATATAGATATCGTTTCGCGCATCGCCGGTTGAGTTGGCCGGGACGCCCATATCGATCGTCAGGCCGACCAGCGAGCCTTGATAGGAGGCCACGTCGTGACCAGGATCCGCAAGAAGACCACCACCATCCAGCGTGTCTGCGCCCGCGCCACCCACGAGCACATCATCTCCCTCGAAGCCGAGCAGGATGTCATCGCCGCGATCTCCCGACAGGAAGTCATTGCCCGTACCGCCATCGAGACTGTCATTGCCCGCGCCACCAAACATAACGTCGTCGTTCTCTTGGCCAACGAGAACGTCATCCTGAGCGCCGCCATCGATGAAATCATTGCCAAGGCCACCTTCGATGGTGTCAAAGCCATCACCGCCTCGCAAGGTATCGTCGCCCTGCTGACCGAAGATCAGGTCGTCGCCCCCATCGCCCCAAATCTGGTCGTTACCGCTCTGGCCGCGGATGAAGTCGAGGCCGCTGCCGCCATGGATCTGGTCATCTCCGGCCTCGCCGTTCAGGATATCGTTGCCTTCGTCACCGTAGATGACGTCATCGCCGTCTTCACCCCAAACCGTGTCGTTTCCGGCGCCTGCGCGGATGGTGTCGGCCTGCGTTGTGCCGCCGATGACTTCCATCCAAATCCCAGCGGTGCTTGTGAAGGCCACGACACCCAACGTGGAGAGCTCCACGTACGCGTCGGCGACACTGAAGATATCGCCATTGGTGTGGCGCGCTCCGGTGCCACGTTCGTAAAGATCACCAAACTTCATGCTCTCGATTTCGGTGAGGATGTTGGTTCCACCGAGGCGCGCGAGGTAATAGAGGCGATCGCCATCCTGAAGGGAGCGCAACTGCATGGCGAAGATGAAATCGAAGGTCGTGCCCAGCATGCTCGGTGGCGCGCCGAGCGGGCCACCGGCCTTCTGTTCGGCAAGGCCGCCGATCCACAAGTCAATATCATTGTACCCGAGGTCGCCGCCGTTCATGAAGTTGTTGTCGGCGATCAACTCCAAGGCCCTGGCGCGTGCGTCATCGTTCATGTTCATGTTGGGCGTGACGCCGTCCAACTCAAAGCCGGTACGGATCTGAGCCAGCGCTGCGTCCCGCGCATACGCGGCGATGAAGTTGACAAGCGATTCAGGGTGCAGGAGGTGCGCGCCAAAGTCCGCCCAGCTCGTATAGGGGGCAAGTGTTCCTTCCCCCGTATCGTTGTACAGCTGCTCGCGCAATGCATTAAGCGTGGGAAGCCCCACATCGCGACCGCGCGCAATATTGATCGCCGCCAAGTCGAGCGGCAGACCCAAAAGCATGTCGCGCAGCGCCGGGACGACAAATTCGTCGATTTCGTTCATTTCGACTTGCGTTGTGCCTTGGATAAGCGCGGCCGCGCCAATTTCATCAAAGGCAACCGGGTTCAGGAACGCGTCAACCAGCGTCATATCGCCAATCTGTCCGGCCGCATCTTCATAGCGGACGTTCTCGGTCAGCATCGAGTGACCGAGGCGATAGACGGCTTGAGAGAATTCGGCGCTGATATTGGGATTGATCGTCACGTCATACTGAGCAAAGGCATCGATGTTCGGGCTCAGCCGGCGCGCGAACTCTTCAAAGACCATGTGCTGGTACTGGTTCTCGTTGACGACCTTTGCAGCCAGGAAGATCTTGTCGCCGTCCCAGACCCCAGGGGCGACCTGCCATTGCGCCGCGAAACCAGGTGTGACCTGGTCCTGTTGCAGGATCAGGTCCTTGATCAGTTCAACGATGCGATTGTGCTCACTATGGAAGGCCTCATGAATAGCGCTTAGAGCGATATTCTCATTCACGCGGCCATCCCCGGCCACTTTGTGAGCCGCGAGCAGCTCATCGTCGTAGACGAGATTGGGATCGCCGGCCAGTCCGATTACCGCATCGCCATCGGCCGTCTTACCTGCGGGATTTGCGGTATGCGCAATGTCGGCAATGAATGCCTGTCCTGTTCCGGCTCCTGTCGTGTATGTGTTGGTGGCCGCGTTCACCAACACGGGTTCTGGAATATTGAGGACATCTGCATCCGTGAGAGTGATCCCTCTCTTGGCGGCATTGTCGATAATGTCCTGCCACGTCGCCATCCCTCCATCCGCATGCGTGACAAGACGGCCGGTCGGATTCCCGTTGGAGTCGTATTCCATGAGATAGAAGGTCGTCGACGCCTTCTGGCCATAGGTCTGGCTCTGCTCCACGAGGGGCGCTGTGCCGTTGTTCGTCAGGCCGTCGACAAGTGTGGCCCGATCAACGAACATGGAGTTCAATGGGGCGAGGTTATAGAGCGTATCGCTTGGAAGAAGTGCGATCTCGATGACGCCACTGCCGCCCTTGTCGATGAAATCGAGGCCGTGATCGAAGAACTGACCGAAGAATGTGAACAGCGAGTTGGTCGGCGGAACATCAAATGCCGGGGCTCCGGGATTGCCATCCGCCGGACGCGCACTTGCCTGGACCAATGCATAGGTAGGATTGCTGGCGGTCTGATCTGCAACAAGGTTGCTGATCACACGCGGTGAGGTATCTGCTGCACGGCTCGCAACGACGAAATCATTTGCGGTCAACGCCAGCCCGGGACTGAGTTGCGCGAATTGGACCTGGGGCGTCAGCGCGTTATTCCCATCGGGATCGTAATAAAGGGCACCTGAAACGTTATCATAGACAATACGCGTCGTCGGTGACGTCGCCCCCGTGGTACTGATTTCAAATTCGCCAAGCTGCAAGGCCGAGCCGCCACTCAGCGAAGCGAAGATCGACAATTCCAGGCTGATTTTGTCGGTGCCGGCGACAAAATCCGCAATCGTGTCGATGTTTGTCGCCGACGGCGTTGTGTCGAAAACGAATGTATTGATACCGCCATTGCCGGTCAGTGTGTCATTGCCCAGCCCGCCACTGATGAATTCATTTGCGGCGGTCCCATTGATGATGTCGTCACCCGCCGTGGCGCCGGTACCTCCGCGAAGCGACTGAAAATTCGTGTAGCTGACGCTGGCGTCATAACTGTTCGGCGTGGCTGCCGCAGCCGTGAAGCTGAAGAACGGCTGATCGACGTTCGCAAACGTGCTTGTCTGGACAATATTGCCGTACTGATCAACGACGAGCGTATTTGTTAGGTTATTGAAGGTACCGTCGACAGCCCGCAGCCCAAGCAGACTGAATGGATCGGTACCGGGAGGGGGGGTCGAGCCTGCAAGCACCTGAGCCTGGAGGAAAAGGACATCAGCAATGTTGAGACCAATCGTCATGACCCAATAACTCCGTTCAGGTCACATGCGGAACACGTAAACTCCGACCCACACGTGACAAAAAAACTCACATCGTGCGCGCCATAAAGGCGCCACGCCACATCCCCGCGTCGCTGGGACGCATGGACAAAATTGAAACATAAACTCGCCTCTTTGAAAACCAAAATTTCCATGTTAGGCTGTAATTGTTTAATCGGTAACCTAAATAAGCGCGTCGCAAATTGGCGCTCAGCCTTTTTGTGACGTTTTTGTTAAGCTTCGATGTGCTGAATATCGAGGCGCGTGAAAGGCGTGCGGCAAGGCTTCATTTTCGCGGCGCAGCGCATGTGCATTTACTGGATCTGCCGAAACGGCATGTGCCAGAATTTTTGCCACGATGCTTCTTGCTGAGGGATCTGCGGACATTCCAGGCCGCAGTGCTTTCAGCATGCGCGAAGCGCGAATTAGAGATCCCATGGCTTGGGCGGAGCAAAGTACTCGTTTGGCATCCTCCTTGCTCCATGTCAGGCGGTACCGCCCGTGACACACGCGTGATGCCGTCCAGTGCCTTTGAAGTGAGGAGTTTGGTGAAATGCGGATTTTTAGTCGGAATAGCAGCTCGGTCGCCGATCGAGACGGCGCCTCACACCAAAATCCCGCCGCGAACGGGTCTCGGCCCATAGTGACACAACCCCAATCGTCTGCGAGCGCCTCATCCATCGATGCTGCATCGGGTGAAGGTCGCCGTACGCCAAACCGCGGCGCAGCACGCGGGGCCGATCAGAAGAGCAACGTCGAGGCGATGGCAAAGCTCGCTGCCGTGCAAAAGTCGGTCGCCTTCACGCAAGTCGTTTCGCTGATGATCCGGTCGCCGCAACATCGGACACGAACGCTAGCCGATCTTGAGTGGCTTTTCCTGCCGGCGCTTCAGCACAATCAGTTCAAGATTGCGGAAGCCAAGATCAACAACATGAATGTGCCGGCAGGGTTCCTGCTGTGGGCAAGCGTATCTCCCGACGTCGACAAGCGCCTCAACACCACCTCGGAGGTATCTCTCCTGATGAAGCCTGAGGACTGGAGGTCTGGAGACATTCTATGGGTGATCGAAACGGTCGGGGACCCTCGCGCCCTGCGACCGCTGCTGAAGGCCTTTCGCGACCAGCATCCCAATGGAGGCGCTGCAAAGGTGCGCACCACGTCGCCCGATGGCACGGTGCGGATCATGGAGCTCAACGCCCTCAATCTTGAGGTTGACGCTCCTTCAGCTCGTCCCTGACGGCGCGGCACAGCACCCGACGGGCAAAACGTGCGGGCAGCGCTGCTTACAGGCCGCGATCAAAATCGTGAGCCCTTTGTGCATACGTCGCGTGGTGCATACGTCGCGTGGCTATATGTCGACCCGCCCTACCGCGCGGTCTCGCTTGATGTGTGCTGTGGTCCTTGATGAGCCAAGCCTCTGCTTACTGTTCGCGGAAGGCCCGCGCGATCTGATCGGTCAAAGGTTTGACGAGATATGAGATGACGTGCCGGTCTTCGGTCTTGATAAAGACCTCCACTGGCATGCCTGGCACCAGGGAAATTTGCCCGAGACGTGCCACCTCATCCGGTGCCATGGATATATGCACTGTGTAGTAGACGGCCCCAGAGGCTTGATCCCTGGTGATGTCTGCGGAGCGGCGCTTGACAATTCCGGCGATCTCCGGCGTCGTGCGTTGATTGAAGGCCGAGAGCCGCAAATTTGCCTCCTGGCCGACGTGAACCTGATCGATATCGGCAGGTGACACTTTGGCTTCGACTGTCAGATCATCGCTCTCCGGCACAATGAGCATGATGACCTCACCGGCGTTGATCACCCCACCAACGGTATGGGCGATCGACTGGTGCACGATCCCCGATTGCGGAGCCCGAATATCAATTCGCTGCAGGTCCGCCTCGGCCGCCACCTTGCGCTCCACAAACTCTCCGATTTTGCCTTCGATTTCGCCGAGTTCCCGGGCGACATCGCTTTCCAAATTGCGATCAATCTGAATGATCTGCAATTCCGTCTCTGCGATCTGCGCACCCGCGCGCGCCATATCTGAAATGAGCTTTGCCTTTTCTCCAGAGACGCGGGTTGCTTCACGCTCAAGAGCCGTCATCTTGGTGATCGGCATCAGATTTTGTGACCAGAGTTGGCGCGCACCGTCGAGTTCGCGCTGAATGAACTCGACTTCCTTCGTCTTGGCTTCCGACTGCGCCTTGAGACCTGAAATTTCCTGCTTCAATTGTTCGATGCGCTGGCGCAATTGCTGTTCCTGGCCCTCGCGCGACGTCTTGCGAACCTCGAGAAGGCGCTGCTCCGCGAAAATCACGGCTGCGACGTCTGGATCATCCGATTTTGACTTGAGTTCATCAGGAATGATAAGCGATGCGCGCCCGTCCCGTTCTCCTTCAAGACGCGCCTTGCGGGCCAGCATCTCATGCAAGCGCTTGGTGATGATGGCATGCGTGGAACGGGCAATCGTGTCGTCAAGACGGACAAGAATAGCGCCTGCCTTGACGTTGTCTCCGTCGCGGGCGTGGATCTCACCGACGATCCCACCTGTTGGATGTTGCACTTTTTTGACATGCGTCTCGACCACAAGCGTGCCCGGGGCGATGACGGCGCCTGAGATCTGCGTTGCGGCAGCCCAGGTTCCGACGCCCCCCGCGACAAGCAAGACGATCGCCAAGCCTGCACGTTCGTGACGACGCAGCGAGGAACGGGTCGACGTGGCGTTACCCATCATCTCGTCTCCCCTGCCGGCACGACTGCAAGTGGCGGTTTGGTCATTGCTGGCTTCTTGGCGCGAAGTTCCGCAAGGACTTTCTCCTTGGAGCCAAAATTCACAAGCCGGCCTTGCGCCATCACGAGGATCAAGTCGACACCCGCCACCGCACTTGGCCGGTGGGCCACAACAACGACAATGCCACCGCGCCTGCGTACGCCCAAAATTGCCTGTGTGAGCGCGATTTCACCGTCCGTATCGAGGTTCGAATTGGGCTCATCGAGGACAACGAGAAATGGATCGCCATAAAGGGCACGTGCCAAAGCGACCCGCTGGCGCTGTCCGGCTGACAAGACCTCACCTTGCTCACCAATGTCTGTCTCGTACCCGTTGGGGAAAGCCAAAATCATGTCGTGGACGTTGGCGGCTTTGGCCGCCTTGACGATGGCTTCTGCGTCCGCATTCGGCTCAAAACGGGAGATGTTTTCCGCAACACTACCGGCGAACAGTTCGACGTCCTGAGGCATGTAGCCGATATAGCGCCCCAACGATTCGGACGACCACTGGTCAAGAGACGCATTATCAAGGCACACCTTGCCTTGTAAGGGTTGCCAGGCACCGACCATCATGCGCGCGAGTGAGGATTTTCCCGATGCGCTCGGTCCAATGATCCCGAGCCCCTGCCCACGTTCCAATTTGAAATCAATGTCCTGCAAGACAGGCTTCTTTCCGCCCGGCGGCACGACCGATGCGTGCTCCACCGTGAGCGACACCGTGGGAGCGGGGAGCGCCATAGGCTCAGCCTCCACCGGTAGCGCACCAAGGATGCCTTTGAGACGATGCCAACTCTGCCGTGCACCGATAAAGCCTTTCCAATTCGCGATCGCAATATCGATCGGCGCAAGAGCACGCGCCGTCAGGATGGTTGCCGCAATGATAATGCCTGCCGTGGCCGCTTGAATGATGACGAGATACGCACCGATGCCAAGGACGGCCGACTGCAGCAACATCCTCAGGGCCTTGGTGACCGAGCTGAAACTCCCGGTGACATCACTGGCCTGCCGATGGCGGTCCAAAAAGGTGCGATTGGCAGCTTCCCATCGTCCGGTGAAACGATCAACCATGCCGAGGACCGTCAAGACTTCGGTGTTGCGCCGCCCTGCTTCTGCAAGACCAAACCGCGTCAACCCGACTTGGGACGCGTCGCGCATTGGTCGCCGCGCCAGCCCGTCAGTAACCACCGTGAGGATGATCAATAAGATCGCGCCAACGAGAGCAGTGATTCCGAGCGCTGGATGAAACGCATAGATGATGCCCAAATAGAGCGGCATCCACGGCAGATCGAACAGTGCGGTCGGGCCAGTGCTTGACAAGAACCCGCGTACGGAATCGAGATCCCGCAAGGGTTGCATGCCATCGTTCTTATGGCCGACCCGAAGCGGCAAGCGTACGACAATTTTGTAGAGCCGCGCGCTCAAGGACTCATCCAAGGACAAGCCGATGCGCACGAGGATGCGGCTTCGGATCATGTCCAGCAGCGCCAGGGTCGCAAACAACCCCGCGGTAAGCAGCGCCAGTGCAATGAGTGTGGGCACGCTGCGGCTTGGCAGCACGCGGTCGTAGACCTGGAGCATGAAAAAGGCGCCGGTCAACATCAAGACGTTGATTACGCCACTGAACAAAGCAACCTTGATGAAGCTTCCACGCAGTTGCGCGATGGCCGCCGCCAGTTCCGACTTTTCGGATCCGTTTGTTGGCTGAGCTAAGGCGATAACCTCGCCTGCATCTTCGCTCCCGCGTTCGGCTCTGTGGCGATTGCCGCGATTGAGGACGCCCTGAACTGACAGCGCGTAAACGAGACCTGCCAGGCCAATGTAGATCAGGGCTGGCATGCCAAGGATGCCGCCCCACCCCTCAGCCACTGGACCGTGCTCCGTGCCCCCCCATACGGACCAGACTCGTGCCCATGCTTCGCTCAAGGGCGCCACCAGGAGTGACTGTTCGCGCCCGAAGAGATCAAAAGCCCCCAGCGCAACTGAGGCGACAAGGAGCCCAGAAAGCACGGAGCGTCGGTTCATGCCGATCAGATAGCCAACCAATACGAGGAGTGCTGTGAATACCAATAGTGGCGTGGCCAGAAGCGTCTGAGTGACTTGCTTCCATAGATTTGTCAATGCGTTAGCTTCGATCGCGCGCTTGACGGCTGCAAGACTGCTTGGCTCGATGGCAGCCCAAAGGTCGCCAATACTGGCCAATAGAACCGACGCATGCCCGTCAGGGAGCCCCGATTTGACGTCGCTCGCAACATTGCATGCGACCAAGACCCCCGCAGCCAACGCTGAAAACTCTAGGACACGACGCACAAACATCCCACCGCTCATTCGAACTTCAAGAGTCCGATCCCTTGTATACGGTGTGGGTTAAGGAAATGCTGTCAAGTGCAATAATTTAGCAACCTGTCTGAGATCAGTGTGGGAGCTTTTGAGTTCATCAATGACACGAGCCCGGACGCACCAGTCTGCTGTTGACATTGCGCCTGAACAACTGTGACCCCAGGCGGATCCGCAATGATCCTCGATGAAACTGAAAACTCATCTGGAAAGTCATGCGCGACGAACATGACCGCTGGCGGGACGACCCTTGGGGTCGATTGGTCGCGCGTGCCCTAGAGCGCGGCCTGTATAACGGCGTAAGGACACGTTTGCTTGAACGCCGCTCACGTGATGCCGAATGAGGTCGTGTCTCCGGTGAAGGATCTGAACGACTATTTCTGCAGCGGCCTCGACAGGAACAAGACCATCAAGAGGGCGGTAGCTTGTCGAGTTCCAGATCGGCGACGATCTTCTTCAGGCGCTGGTTCTCCTTCTCGAGCGCCTTGATCTTGGAGAGTTGAGATCGCGCCATGCCACCGAACGTCTTGCGCCGGGTGTAGTAGGTCGCATCGCTGATCCCCGCCGCCCGTCAGGACGTCGCTGCATCACCGCCGGACGCAAGACGCACCTCAATCTCGCGAAATAACTTCAGAATGTCCTCGTCGGAATGACGCTTCCGGGCCATCGTTCGCTCCGCTAACAGGTCGCTACATGATGGCCTGGTTTTAGGGGGCCAAGACAAAGCCTCTCAACGGCTAATCTCTCTCTTTCAACCATCTCTTTTTTGCCGCAGCCCTTGCAATTGCGGACCGCTCTTTCTGGGAGAGCTTTGCGGCACGTGCCTTTCCGCCCCGTCGTCCGAGCGACTGCGCGGCCCTATCCTTACCGTCGTCCGTCTTGTCGAACTCTTCCTCACCTGTAGCGATCTTCGCCACCTTGATGGCGTTGGCTACGGTGTCGGCAGGGCGCTTCTGACCTTTGGGGCCTTTAGGCATGCGTGATCCTCGCCCGCTTCAGGATCTCGTCAACGGATTCTTTCACTTGAACAGTGTGGAACGGGTAGACGATCAGCGTGCTGTTGCGCACATGGCGCTCAAGCGAAACCGCCGTATCGATGTTGAGCAAGACGTATGTGTTGTCCGGGTCGCGGGTGCATTCTATCCAGGTTGCCATTTGGCGCCTCCTGTGTTGCTTATCGCTAAGCATACAGGGGTTGAGGCGGTTGGGACAACGTGTCCAAAGCGATTCTCAAAACACCTGAGACACGACCTGAAATGGCCGTGGGACGTGCCCGGCGGATTTCGTCACTTTGCAATTGGCAGGTGGATGAGGGAACTTCGCCATCGGGGTCGGAACGACGAAACTATGGTCTGGTTGCTCGTCGCGCGAGAGATTTGATCCCGCCGCTGGTCGCAAACGGGAGCGTGGGTAAACTCACGATGAGCGGGATGTCGAGCGGCACCGAGTCGGACCATAACGTGGGCAATTGCTCCAATAATTCGAGCTTGCCATGCACCTCTGACCCCGGAGCTGAGGAAGGCTTTGAGCCTCTCCTGACACCGCACAACCGATGATCTGGCTGATTGGCCAATGTTGACTGAACGTCCTGCCCATCGGCTGCTGCGTTGAAACGCATCGATGCAGCCCGATGCTCCATGGAGATTTATCGCACCATGCTGCTTCTTGCTACGGCGCCTGGACTGCCGGTCGAGTGAACTCCGCCTTGCTACGCCCATGTGATGCCGCTATGACGAGTGCGGCATGATGGACCGTACTGGCCATTCATTGTGCAGGTATTTTAGGTATCAGACACTGGTGCTCTATCGGGACGAGTGGTCAACAAGCCGCTGAACGGCCCCTTTCAATAGGGTCCGCTTCGATGCAATTAGGGGACGTAGCACCATGAAGAAGACAGCTCTCATTTCGGGCGTGACCGGCCAGGACGGCGCCTATCTGTCCAGACTCTTGCTCGAGAAGGGCTACGAAGTCCACGGCATCAAAAGACGCTCATCGTCCTTCAATACACATCGCGTCGATGATCTCTACCTCGACCCGCATGAGCATGACACGTCGTTCTTCCTTCACCACGGCGACTTGACGGATGCCACCAACCTCATTCGCCTTGTCCAGAAGATCCAGCCCACCGAAATCTACAACCTCGCCGCCCAGAGCCACGTCCAGGTGAGCTTCGAGACACCTGAATACACCGCCAACGCCGATGCGCTCGGCACTCTGCGCCTGCTTGAGGCCCTGCGCATTCTCGACATGACGGAGACGCGGTTCTATCAGGCCTCGACGTCGGAACTCTACGGCAAGGTCCAGGAAACCCCGCAACGCGAGACCACACCCTTCTATCCGCGATCGCCGTATGCGGCGGCGAAGCTTTATGCCTACTGGATCACCGTGAACTACCGCGAGGCCTATGGTCTGCATGCCTCCAACGGTATTTTGTTCAATCACGAGAGCCCCGTCAGAGGCGAGACGTTCGTAACCCGCAAGATCACACGCGCCGTCGCCCACATCGAGCAAGGCCTGCAGGACTGTCTCTACCTTGGCAATCTCGACGCCAAACGCGACTGGGGCCACGCGCGGGACTACGTCGAGGGCATGTGGCGCATCGTCCAGCAGCCTGAACCTGACGACTATGTCCTGGCGACGGGCGAGATGCAGTCAGTGCGTTCGTTCGTCGAGATGGCGTTCGCTCATGTCGGCCGTGACATCACCTGGTCCGGCAAGGGCGTCGATGAGATCGGCATCGACACGACATCAGGGCGCATTGTGGTTCGCGTCGACCCGGCCTATTTCCGGCCAACCGAGGTGGACCTCCTGCTCGGCGATCCCACCAAGGCACGCGAGAAACTTGGCTGGGAACACACCACGACACTGCAAGACCTGGTGAGGGAAATGATGGAGGCGGATCTCCACCTCGCAGAGCTTGAACGGCGCGGTGGAAACGCCGCCGTCCAGGACATGCTGCGCACGATCGTCTTCCAACCTGCCAAGCGCGCCTCCGCGGGCTAGCCTTTAGCCCAGTGATGGACACAAAGTCCCCGAGCATGCCCTTCGATTTGTCAGGAAAGCGGGTTTTTGTCGCCGGTCATGGCGGAATGGTCGGCGCCGCTCTGGTCCGGCGCCTCGCATGCGAAAACTGTCAGATCGTGACCGCGACGCGCGCTGACCTAAATCTCACCCGTCAGGACGCGGTCGAGCGATGGATGGATGGTACCCGACCGCAGGCCGTGTTCGTCGCTGCGGCCAAGGTGGGTGGCATTGTTGCCAATGACACGGCTCCGGCCGACTTTCTTTACGACAATCTTGCGATCGAGATGAACCTCATCCACGCCGCCTACAACATGGGTGTCGAGAAGCTTGTCTTCCTGGGCTCATCTTGCATCTACCCCAGGCATGCCCCGCAGCCGATACCGGAAGGCGCGCTGCTGACCGGGCCGCTCGAGCCCACCAACGAGTGGTACGCGATCGCCAAGATTGCCGGCATCAAACTCGCGCAAGCCTATCGCCGCCAGCATGGCGCTGATTTCGTCTCGGCAATGCCGACCAATCTCTATGGACCCGGAGATAATTTCGACCTCACGTCAAGCCACGTGATGCCGGCGCTCATCCGCAAGATGCACGAAGCCAAACTGCGTGGCGCGGCTGAGGTTGTCGTCTGGGGCACCGGAACGCCGCGACGCGAGTTCCTCCACGTTGATGATTGCGCTGATGCTCTCGTCCACGTGATGAAATTCTACTCCGACGATGAGCACATCAACGTCGGCTCCGGGCAGGATCTTCCGATCATCGAACTCGCCCACCGGGTGGCACGGGTGGTTGGCTTCAACGGCAAGATCGTCCATGACTTGACGAAGCCGGATGGGACACCGCGCAAATTGATGAGTTCCAATAAGCTGAGGGGGCTCGGCTGGCGCCCGAAGATCACTCTTGAAGACGGACTTCGCTCCACCTACGCGTGGTTCGTCCAACATGCCGCCGTTGCGTAGTGCTTGAGGGGGTGGGCGATGATCGCCCGACAGGGTTGCACATACCCGCGGAAGAAGACTGTCGCGGAGTTATCCCGGCTACAGTCTGGTTTCGGCTTTGATGGACGAGCTCGGTGGAGTATTCGACAATTCGCATGAACACCTTGAACGTCGCTCCGATCATCTATCCTGTGATCCTCTCTGGGGGATCTGGAACACGTCTTTGGCCGCTGTCGCGTGCGCTCTACCCCAAGCAATTCATTCGGTTCTTCAAGAGGCAAGGCGTGAGCCTTCTGGGCGCAACCTTGCGCCGATTGGCTCCCGAAAGAGGATTCGCCGCGCCAATCGTGATGTGCAACAACGCCCATCGCTTCTTAGTGCGCGAGGAGTTGGACGAGGCCGGGATTACGCCGAAGACGATCATCCTTGAGCCCGTCGCACGCAATACGGCACCAGCCATCGCTGTCGCCGCCCTTGCCGCCAGCGCCCAATGCCGTGACGCGGTGATCGTCGTGATGCCATCCGACCACGTTGTTGCGGGCCAACTCACCTTTGTCGAAGCCATTCAGCGTGCGGCTCGGGTGGCCGCGACCGGACGACTGGTCCTGTTCGGCATCAAGCCGACCGAGCCTCACACCGGCTACGGCTATATCCGCCAAGGCGCTCCCCTTCCGGGTTTCGACGGACAGGCCTACGCTGTCGGCGGCTTTGCCGAAAAGCCGGATCGCGCCACCGCGGAGCGCTACCTGGCTGTCGGCGGTTATTTCTGGAACAGTGGCATCTTCGTTCTGCATGCCACCACGTTCCTCGACGAGCTCGCCCGGCTTGCACCCGACGTACTCGAGGCAGCTCGCGCGGCCTATCAGGAGTGCGCCGAGGATCTCGGCTTTGAACGACTTGATGCTGCATCGTTCGCTCGTTCGCCCAGCATCTCCGTTGATTACAGCGTCATGGAAAAGACGACGCGCGCGGCCATGCTTCCACTCGACGTTGGCTGGAGCGACGTCGGATCCTGGTCATCGCTTTGGCAGATCTCGCAGCGGGACGAGAATGGGAACGTCACTGAGGGCGACGCCGTTCTCAAGGACACCGCTAACTGCTACATCCATTCCGAAAAATCGCTTGTCGCGGCGATTGGCCTCAAGGACGTCATCATCGTCGATACGCCCGACGCCCTGCTCGTCGCCGATCGCGCGCGCGCGCAAGAGGTCTCCCATGTCGTCGAGAGGTTGAAGCTATCGGGCCGGAAGGAGCACGAGCAGCATCTGCGCAACGCGCGTCCCTGGGGCTTTTTCGAGACACTTGCTCTCGCGCCACGTTTCCAGGTGAAGCTCCTGCACGTCAAGCCGGGTCACAAGCTCTCGATGCAATTGCACCACCACCGTTCCGAGCATTGGGTTGTCGTCAAAGGCACGGCCAAAGTCATTATCGGCGATGAAGAGAAGCTCGTGCAGGAAAACGAAAGCGTCTATATCTTTGCGACGCAATGGCATCGCCTTGAAAACCCGGGCAAGGTCCCGCTTGAGATCATCGAGGTGCAGATCGGCAGCTACTTGGGCGAGGATGACATCGTGCGCACCGACGATGTCTACAATCGTGTCCCGGAAGAGACGAGGTAGCGCCACGATGCGCTTGCCACAAATCGGGGCCGCCCGAGGCTCTCTTAGGATAAGGCCATCGCTCCATCGCCGCCTGGTGGGTCCAGCATGTCGACGCCGCCTGGTTTCGCGTGGGCGGGACGATGATGCCAGGCACCGTATCGCGCGGCCCCGCCGGACCAAAATATGACCCAGTTATTGGGGCCTCGGCCTGGCTTCGCTCGTTGGAACTCGTGGCAATGACGCTCATCTTCATCAATCGCTTCTTTTATCCCGACCATTCCGCGACAAGCCAGATGCTGAGCGATCTGGCTTTTGCGCTTGCAGCTCGCGAACATTCGGTAACTGTCATAACGAGCCGGCAACGCTACGACGCACCTGAGGTCATTCTTGATCCTCATGAGAGCATTGACGGCGTCGAAATCCATCGCGTGAAGACCTCGCACTTCGGCCGATCGAATCTCCTTGGACGCGCGCTCGACTATGTGACGTTCTACCTGGCGGCAATCCTGGCCGTTTGGCAGTACGCACGCCGCGGCGACATTATCATCGCCAAGACTGACCCGCCGATGTTGTCCGTCGTTGTCGCTCCCATCGCCCGCTTGAGACGGGCAAAGCTTATCAATTGGCTCCAGGACCTGTTTCCGGAAGTGGCCGAAAGCCTGGGCGTCAGGCATGGCCCCCTGACCCGTCCTGTCTATCGCACCTTGAAGTTTCTGCGCGACAGGTCTCTCAGACACGCAACGTGCAATGTCGCGATCGGCAAGCGCATGGCCGAGCGACTTCAAGCCTTAGGCGTACCTGAGGACAGGATCGAAATCATTCCCAACTGGGCCGATGGCTCGCTGGTCCGGCCTGTCAGCGCTCCGGCCAATCCCTTTCGGTCTGAACACCAGCTCGAGGGCGTCTTTGTGGTCGGCTATTCAGGCAATCTTGGCCGTGCCCACGACACCGATACGATCGTTGCCGCAATGGAGTTCGTCGAGCAGCATCAGTCCGGAAGCGTTGTCCCCATCCGCAGCATCAGGAATAGTTCAAGTCATGTGCAATCCGCGCCAAATTACGCCCCCGCACCGATAGGCATGCGCCCAATCAGATGGCTGTTCGTCGGCGGCGGGGCTCAGTTCGAGCGATTGAAACAGGAAGCCGCCAGGCGCAACATCACGTCTGTCCTCTTCGCGCCCTATCAACCGCGAGAACGACTTTCCGAAAGCCTTTCAGCACCCGATGTCCACCTCATATCGCTACGTCCCGAACTTGAGGGCCTCATCGTACCCAGCAAATTCTACGGTATCGCTGCGGCCGGACGTCCCGCCATTTTCATCGGAGATGCCGACGGTGAGATCGCGCGCATCCTGAGAGAGAGCGATACAGGCGCTGTCGTCAGGCAAGGTGACGGCGAGGCCCTCGCTGAAATCGTATTGAAAATGGCGGCAGATCCGGCGCATGCCGAAGAGCAAGGCCGCCGAGCGCGTTCGTTGTTCGAACGCGAGTACGATTGGCCTGACGCTCTGGCGCGATGGCTCAGGCTTATTGACGACAACCCAAGCCCGCCCCGCGCCATCGCCGGTCACGCGGAGCTGCGCCAGTAAGTATCACGGAATGCGCACCTCACAAGACCCGAGCATGAGCCTCCCTCTAGCGCGGGAAGGCCGATTGCGCCGGTTAACGGATTGGCCTCGTCCTGTTCCGACACAGGGAATGGATTCACAACCCAAATCGACATGGAAATAGCCGCAAGGCCTCGCCAGCGACATTCTTCATCGAAGTCACGCTTCACTGATAGTCGCGCACCGACGCGCTATGACGGCTCACAAAACCCTGGAGGGTCGCAGAACGGCTGATGTCGCGAAGGTACTTCCGTCTCGCTGTTTGGTCCCATAAGAAACGGCCGAGGTAGTGGCGCGACATGGCGAACAGGTAGTTCCAGCGGTGAACCTCGGGTCGTCTTAACAGGACCATCGCCTTATCGGCCCATGTCGCAGCCTCTTGTGTGCTGGCTAGGGGGAGTGGCGTTTGCAGAACGCCAAAGCCCGCCGCGAGGAATGCGTCCAGCATGGGGGTCGCCTGCGCGCCGGCACATCGAGCAGCGACCTCCGTCCAGGCCTGCGCCGTCGCCCTAGTTGACAACGCCTGGAGATCGGCAACGTCGCGCAGGAACAAGAAGCGTGATTGATAACGCCCATGGTTCATCTGTGCGTGCACGATGAGGTGGCACAAGCGATCGGCCAGGGCCGGCACGCGCAGCGAGCAATCGCTCGTGGCTGTCGCGGCGCGCAGGATTTGAGCAGGATCCAGGATCTCAGCGCCTCGCCCCCTGGAAAGAGCATGGTGGATCTCAACGCCGGCTGGATGGGCCTCATGCCATAGGCGCGGAGCGTGGATGGCGTCCGGGCTGGCGACCGCACCATGTGTCGAATAGCCTGAAGCTTCAAGTGCGGCGACGGCATCCCCGATCGCTCCCTGTGGTACCAGGACGTCCAGGTCGCCCAAGAGGCGGTCCGTCGCGCGCGGATACGTTCGACAGATCAGTTCTGCGGCGCCTTTGAGAGCGACCGCCTCAATGTGCGCATCCCGCAGGATGGCCTCGATCTCCTGAAGTTGAGCCGTGAAAGCGGTGTTGCGAGCACCATTGCGTATTTGCATGAGGTCGAGAAACGCCACAAAGTCAGGGGCGAGGCGGTTCGCGATCTCGGGGTCTTCCGTGGCGCCGGCCAGAAGATTGATCACGGCATGGCCGCTGGCAATTTTGATCAGCTTTCGTGGCTCTGCACGTTCAAGGCAGTCAAGCTCTTGCTTCTCGACCGGCAAGCCCAACGCCCGCCGCATCAGAGTGAAGACAGCCGCGAGGTGCTGCTTGCTTCGGCTGCCAATCCTCATGACAGCTGTTCCTCAAGAAACGCTTCCGCTTCGGCCCTCTCACGGTAGCGCAGGCTGACGCTGGGCACCTTGCTCAACAGTCTCGTCAAGGTCGAGAGCGTCGGGGCGTTTCCGATGAGGCGCGTCCCCGTCTTCAGCAGCTGGCTCAACGCTGCTGTGGGGGAGAGGCGCTCCACAATGAGGTCGGGGCAGGACGCGTCGTGGTGTGGGAAACAAAGCAATGACGCAGGGATGACTTCTGCCGATGCACGTCGCGCGGAGGCGTCACAGTAGCGAAGCCCGAATTCGTCGGGTGGGGAGAGCGAGAGATCGGGTTCGCGCTCAATTGCGCTTGATAGAAGCGCCGCACTCCCCGGCTTGAGACTGATTGCGACGGGGAATGGCCGGATCCCATTCCCGTTCGTGTCGAGGCCTGTGAGATCGTCGGACAAGTAGTCCCAGCCTGCCAGCACGAGAGATGACAGCAGTGTGGTCTTGCCTGCGCCGCTGTCGCCGGCAATGATCACTGCCCCGCCGTTCTTGGCCACGGCGCCGGCGTGCAGCACGGCAGAGATTGCTCCGGGAGGATTGCTGGCACATAGAATTTCGCGCAACGCCATATGCCGCGCGCTCGCGAAATCACTTGGGCCCCAGACCGTTCGCCCCGCTTTGCGCACCATGAAGTTGTCGTGGCGCCCACTCAGGTCGACCGTCACGGGATCGGCAAGTCCCCACGAATGGTCGCGAGCGGTTGGTTGCTCGACCTCGAGAACCGACAACACTCGGTCCAGGATCGCGCCGACGGCCGGGCTTTCGCACCTCACACGGACCGGTTTCACGCCGCTCCGATAGGTCTTCGCCCAGGAGATCGCGATGTCTTCGGCGGTGATCGGCTCCACCGAAGTTGGTTGGACGTTGTCGAAGAGCCCCGCTCGCCGCCAATCTTCGAGTAAGGCTTGTACGTAGCGTTGCGCCACGTAAGCGTCGACATGCCACCATTGGCTCAAGAGATCTGCCGCCCTGGCAGTCGAGCCTGACGCTTCGAGGGCGCGACAGAGTTCGACCGCGGAGTGATTGGCAAGAATGATGGTGCCAGATTTGGGAGCGTGCAGGACATACTCCCCGCCCAGTGGCGCGATTTCGATCTCCCGCAGGGAGAGAGCCTCGTGTGTCCCGTCGGCTCGCGTTGTGTTGACGGCGGGCGCCGGTACCATCAAAGGCATCCAGGCTGATTGGGATGGGTCGAGCATGGCTGCTTGGCGCGCGCAGTCTCCGCGTCCAGCAGAACCGCCGAGGCCGGCGCGACAAACGCTGCAAACCTGGACAGCACGGTCAGAGCTTGACGGCGATCAAACTCAGAGGGCTTCGGCTCCGCAGGGGTTGGGCGCTTTGGCGCTGACATCAGTCGCTCTCCATGCTGGGGCAGCATCCTCTAGCACGTGTTGCTCGATGTCCTCTCGCGCACCGCCACGTCCAGATCCGCGATTTGACACGCCAATCAGTACGACCTCAGATGAACAGATTCGCGTCATGAGCGCCCCAAGGTTATTGGTTGTCCCCAAATAAACTTACGAGGCCCCCCCAACCCATCTGCAAGTTGTGTTGTATCAGCGCATTGCCATGAGCACCGCAATTGATCTCACCAACAAACCGGATGCGCTCCAAAGGGCGCGTCCGAGCCATGCGCTCAAAATGCAGAACCGCGATAGGTGCGAGATGAGGGCCGTGCCACGTCAGCGAGCATTGCGGACTGCCATACAATCGAGTGCTCTCCGTGCCTTCGGTCCCCTGGTTGATGGGGTAGACGGCTGGCAGGCGCCCTGTTGCGGGTGGCATCAGGATCGCTCGGGATCACGTTTCGATAGTCGCACGCACAGCCGGTCGCACCCCGGGTATTCACGCATCAAAGCCCGCAGGATGGCGTCGACTAATGCGCGTGACGCTGCTCTAGGAAACGAACCCGATTTGGTTCAGGCGACAGCATCGTCGCTCTCTATGAAGGGAGCAGGTCAAGACTGAGGGATGCATCATGCGCATTCTTGTGACCGGTGGTGCCGGGGTCATTGGCTCGGCACTTTGCCGGTTTCTCGTTGGGGAGAAGGACATCTGTGTCCTCAATGTCGACAAGCTCAATTTATCGGCGAACCTAAGGTCTCTGGATTCCATCGCGGAACACCCAAATTATCGATTCCTGAAGGCCGACATCTGCGACCGCGCGACGACGGACCGGGCGCTCGCCGAGTTCAGGCCCGATGCGATCATTCACCGCGCCGCAGAGAGCCATGTCGACCGCTCTGTTCCCAAGGTTGGTACGTTCATCCAGACCAATGTTGTGGGCACTTTCACTCTGCCGGAAGCCGCGCGTGGATACTGGTCCGGTCTTCGCGGCGCGGCCAAGGATGCGTTTCGCTTCCTTCATGTTTCAGCCGACGCGGTCTACGGATCGCTCGGCCGCGACGGTCGTTCTACCGAAGAGACCGCTTACGACCCACGGTCCCCATGCGCTGCCAGTAAGGCGGCCTGCGAGCACCTTGTGATCGCCTGGTACCGCACCTATGGCTTGCCGGCCCTCATCTCGAACTCCTGCAACAGTTACGGCCCCTACCAATCCCGCGAAAAGCCGATCCCATTGATGATCCTCAACACGATGGACGGTCTCCCATTGCCCATCTATGGCGACGGCTCCCACATCCGCGACTGGCTTTATGTGGACGACCACGTACGCGCCTTGATGACAATCTTGGAGAAGGGCCGGCTCGGCCAGAGGTACAACGTCGGCGGACGCAATGAACGCTCCAACCTCGATGTTGTCATCCGCATCTGCGAGATCCTGAAATACGCGCTATCCCGACAAACCACCACACGGGTTGCTCATCACATTTGTCGACGACCGACCTGGACACGATCGGCGACATGCCACCGACGCAACCAGGCTCGAAGCGGAACTGGGATGGCGCGCGCAAGAGACTTTCGAGAGCGGCATTGACAAAGCCGTCGACTGGTATCTGGCCCATCGACACGGGTGGGAGCCTCTGCGGCGCAATGTCGATACGGGCAATCGGCTCGGATCGCTCCAAGATCAAAAAGCCAGGAAGGCGTCTTGAGTCGTAGTGCGTGCTCGGCGAGGAACCCACGCAATCAACCCATTCCGTCAACCGGGGCGAGATGCTTAACCGTTGTGCAGGCATTTCTTTTGCGATGCGCGAATTCTTCACGAAGACGCAAGGCCTGGCGGCTACAAATAAGACGTCCATAGTCTTGGTTTTGAGTCGTGGTGATGACTTCGCAAAGTGGCGTGCTCGCGTCTGGCGGCAAGTCTTTCAGAATTGACTGGCCGGTGCTTGCCGTATCCCTGGTCGGCGCGGCGGTCCTGGCTCACTGGGCGGAGCCGCTCAAATTCACCGTGACTGAGCAGGTGGCATCTGCCCTCGAAAAGCGGATCCCCCAAGGACACCTGCCCACGGATCAATCCATTGCCGGCATCATCGTGCTGGGCGGCAACGGCTCGCGGGTGACGGCAGCGCTCAAGCTTGCCGAGCATTATGCTGACGTTCCGATTGTGCTGAGTGGTCCAGGCCCAAGCGAAATTGCGCTGGCTCAAGCGGCTCGTCTAACGAACGACAGGTTGATCATCGACCGTCGGCCCAAGAACACCTACGAAAATGCGCTCTACAGCCGGGAGCTTGTGGGACGTGAGGCCGGTCGACATTGGATTGTCGTCACGTCGGCGCTGCACATGCCCCGTGCTTTTGCGTCGTTCTCTGCCTTTGACCTCCCGGTCGTGCCCTGGCCCGTCGCCGATACGCCCGCAGCGATGCGGCACAAGAGCCCCGCCGTTTGGCATGAGGTTTTTGGCTTGCTCGGCTATTGGGCCATGGGTCGTACCCACACACTCTATCCGGTTCCGCCGGGCCAATATGCCGGACCCTCGTCCATGACGGCGAGCGGCTGAGCGCGCAGATTGGACGTGGCAAAATGTCTAAGGACATCCATGCGCTAGAGCACGAGCTGAGTTGCGTGTCTGCGAATGAGAGAATATTGCTCGCTTGACTGAAACTGCAATCGTTTGCAGCGCTTCCGCGTTGTGAGGAGTGTTGCAACAGAATTATCAATCGTGATTGTGAGTCACAATTCGTTACTGGACGATGCGTTGACAGTGTCGGCGTCGACGCACACTTCTGACGATATCGCCATAAAGCGCATGGCTCTTCCCTCGAGCGAACAGCGTGATGCGGCTCTCCCCCCGTGCCGTTATTGGCGAAACGGCGAGGTCAAAGCGGTTTCCCCAAAAGTCCCCCCGTCTCTGACCTCGCCCCTCGTGATGCGGTCCCGCAATCGGGGACGCTCAGTGCGATGCGTAGGAGTATGTTCGCAATCGCGTCATCATCAAGTCATGAAACGCAACGTCACAATCACATCGTGTGTCGAAACATCGCTCAAGTTTCGATTGTCGTATGGCACGGCCGATCACGGCGGCAGCCTGACTGCCTCCACCACCGCCACCATCTGCTCGACTGGGACGCCATGATCGCAAGGGCTTAGGCGCACGACTTGACGTCTGTGCCGGGCCACCTGCTGCAGCAGATAGAGAACGCAACCGGCCTTGAGACACTCGTCGTTCCATGGGTGGCGAAAGCTGTGGAAGGATTTCTCTGCTTGACCGTCGCGCTGGCCGTGACGCTGCGCACGATACCAGGCGCGCCGTTTGACAAGGCTCTTGGCACTGCCGTTGGGTTCAGGCAGGCGGGGTGAGATACGGCCACAGCGTTGCGCAACGCCCTCACCACCCGCGGCGCCAACCGCTCAGCGCACCGCAGTCCCGTCGTCGCACCTGTTCGCCCGTGCGTGCGCGCCCGCAACGGCGCTGCTGCTCGTGCCGGATCGGAGCGTGGACTGGGTGAGCACGATCGCTAGCGCGCAAAAAGACTTAGGCGGGGGCGCACCACGGCGAGGCATTGTCGATGGCTGGCGTCTGCTGTCGACAGCAAACCTGCCAAATCAAGGCTGCACGACGAACGCAGGCGCGGCCGCGGCGATATCCACGCAAGCACAGAGGGTCTTACCTGTCTGCGGACTGGCCTTGATGTTGCGGGGCCCGCTGAGGCGAGCAAACCTGGACAGATGAGCCGGACCGCTTCATGGTCGATCGAATCCACCCGAACCCGGGGCTGAACACCTAAGGCGATCTCGATGACAATAGCTTCATTGTTCAGTGCGCAACGCAATATCGTCACGCTGGGCGTCCAGGGCGTCGTCAGCGACGACCTCGGACGGGTCCTGCTCGTCAAGCATGGGTACCGTCCTGGATGGCATTTTCCTGGTGGTGGAGTCGAACGCGGCGAGACGGCCGAGGCCGCGTTGACGAGAGAGCTCAAAGAAGAGGTCGGCGTCGAACCTCTCGAAGCACCCACGTTATGGGGCATCTATTCCCATTTCGACGAATTTCCGGGCGATCACATCGTCTTGTTCCTGCTGCCGCGATGGCGCCAAGCCTCTACACCCGCGAGCAACTTTGAGATTCAGGATCAAGGTTTTTTTGGACTCGATGCCTTGCCTGAGGATACCTCGCCCCAGACATGCGCGCGCCTTTGGGAAATCGAGGGCCATACGGGCCGGTCGGCAAGATGGTAAATCGGCGCCCAGGACCAACAGCCTCTTCACCCCAGCCGCACCTTCACTCCGGCGGCGTGTTCACCCCCGCGGTTCGTTCACCAGAGGCTAGCGTCTCTGGCCTGATATCATTCAGAGCTGGAACTTGGACCTCGCGAACGTGCTCTCGGTTCGCAGGCCTTGGGGCGCCGCCCCGCTCCCCTTCAAGCTCGCGCGATTGAACGATGCTGTCTCAGTTCTCAACTCATGGCGGGCCGATCTTCTCAACCACCTTACCGTCCGGTGTCTCAGTCCATTCATTCGTCCTTGGCACGTCAACGCGCTAGCGTCCGAGTGCCGCCTCGCGCTCACGCCGTGCTTGCTGGGTCTCGTAGTAGAGTTTCAATGCCGAGACGAAATCCCGCTGCATCGCGCGCTGATACCGGCTGAGGCGCTCAAGAGCGCCTCGATCCAGAAGGGAGCCCAGCACGCGGCCAAGGCGGAGCGGGTCGACAAGGTCGACGTCCGTGCCAGCGAGGTCATCGATCGGCTCATTGCGCCTTGGGTCGTAGTCGTCGTTGATCCCATCATGCTCGACCGCGTGCAGGTAGGCCTCGAATTGGAACAGGGCCTTCTCATAGGCTGGAATGCGTCGCATGCGCCATTGCAGATCTGCAATTTGATGGACGCGTTCGCTTTCAAGGCGCCCGCTGGGCCGTAAGGCGCGCTGCAGTTCGCCGCGGAAGCGGATGTACTGCTCGGCATCTTCTCCCGCGATCATCGTGTGAGCTGTGAACCCGTGCTTGATGGCGGTCTGGCTGCTGCGCTGCTTGCCGGCAAACGGTGCCGTCGTGCATCAAGCCTGCGCCACGCATGGCTCTGAAAAGCAGGCTGTCGCCAAACAACGTGCAAGAACGCCATCACTGCGCGCAGCTATCCGATGGCTTCGGTGATGCGCCCCGTACCGTCGCAGCGTTCGCACGGGTCCTCGGTTGGCCTACCCGTCTTCTTATCAGCGCGCTTGCCCGTGCCGTGGCATTCGGGGCAGATGTCCTCACCTGTCCCCGGTGTCCCGGGTTCAGGATCATCGTCTGGTGTGTGATGACGTGTGGGGTCTCTGGACTGCATCGATTTCACCCTTGAGCGTTGTCCCTTGGGCATCGGGAGTCTGCCGTTGAATCTGTCGCAAAACAAGGTGGACACTCCGTCCGAAGCCAACTGGGCACGAAGCAGGATCCTTGTGCCAGGCGGTGGTCCAGCCGGACAGTCCAGGCCCCTCCGTGGACCACATCGCTCAGTGCAAGGCGAGGCCGGAATTCCCGGCAAGAGTGCAACCCCGAAACGTAGATCGGCGCTCACAACCGCGCGCCAGCCTCTCGCAAAACAGCATCCATATCGATGAAGCGAACCCGCCGCTTGTCAAACTGGAGCAACCCCTCTGCTTCCAGGCTTCGCACAAGCCGCGAGATCGATTCCGGCCGCGCCCCGACAAGCGAGGCCAGTTCGTAGCGTTGGATCGGAAGCTCGATTACGTCATTGTCGTTCTCATCCTGGTATCCCAGGCGCTCATTCAATATCAGCAAGACATGAAGAAACCGGGCCTTCAGACTCAATGTCATGCTCTTTGCATAATCGGCTTCGGTCTCGTCCAACTCGCAGAAACAATGCTGCAGGAATCTCTCGCCCAGTTGCGGGTTGGTTTCCAGCAGCCTCCTGACGGATGAGCGTTCGATGAAACAGACAACGCTTGGGCTAAGTGCTTCCGCAGAGTTGCGGTGGGGCGCCTTGCTCAACAGCGCCCTATAGCCCACGGTCACGCCGCTTGTGCAAAGCCGAAGGAGCGCCGAGTCGCCCGTCGGCGTGATCCGCCGCAATCCGATGAGGCCCGACTGGATGCAATAGACGCCGTCGGCATTGTCCCCCTGCCGAAACAGGATTGCTCCAGGCTCAAGGATGCGCGTGCGCTTCGCCTGGTCAATTATCGCCAATTCCTGGCCTGTCAGGATCTGCCATTCGGTCGTCTGGCGCGATGTGCAGTCAGCGCACCTGTGTATCGATTTTTGACTCATGTCGGTAACCAGGGGGCGGCTCAATGTGCTCGAGAGCCTACTGCAAATCGGGCGGAAGGGCCAAGACCCCACCTGTCGAATAGGGCTCCCAGAATTGACACACGTTAAGGCGGCCACCCCAATCTGCTGTCCTGCTTGTCACGGGCTTGGTGCTCGACCTTCTGGGTTCGGAATGACGACAGACAGGGCTGTAATTCTGCGGGCTGCTCAGACGATGATCGAGCGCTTTGGTGACGCGGCATTGGCCGAGATCGATTTGCGGATCGCTGAACTCCGAGTTCGTGACCAGCACGAAGCGGAAGAACTCTGGAGGGAAATTCGCGAAGCCCTGATTTTTCTAACCGGCAAATCAGATAAGGATACCACGCATTGAGACGTTGCGTTTTTAAGGCCTACAGACGTGCGGCAGCAGGCTGCTGCCCTTGCCAGTGAGCAGACGCCGCGCGTCACAAGCATCCTATGACTTGAGACACACTCCACCTATCGATTGGCGAGGACCTTAAGATCTCTTGCTTCAATAAGGTGCTCGTCCGCCGTCACCAATGTCGCGTCCAACACGCGTGCCGTTTCGGCAATGAGCCGATCTGCGGGGTCCCAGTGGTCAAGCAAGAGCCGTTCGCTTTCCATTGCGACGGCGTGCGTGACAGGCGCCTCGCGTAACGGTGCGCGCTTGAGAGCTTGCCTGACCCACGTGCGCCCGTCGGTGTCGGTGAGGCGCAGGCCAATTCTTCCGGAAGAGGACGAGCACCTCCCAGACACTTATGGTCGATACCCATACCTCGGCCTCCGCGTCGCTCAATGCCCTGGCTAGGTTTGGCACCAAGCGCTTTGGGTCGGTGAGGCACCAGATCCAAATGTGGGTATCGAGGAGGAGCCGCACTCAGCGCAAGGCCTCCCATGCCTCTTCTGGTTCGGCCGGGGTCGTCACGATATCACCGACAACCTCCATCGTGCCGGCCATTGATCCCAGCCATTCTCCTACGCTGGCTTCTGGCGGCGGCTTGATCTCAGCAAGCCAAGTTGGGGTGAACGCGCACCACCTGCAAAATGGAGTGCCGGCGTTAACAAGGGATATCGACAAACGGGTTGATGACCTTCACACCCTCGATCGACTGACCCTGATTGAGGTCTTCCGTGTAGAGGATCGCTGCGCCGGCCTCTGTGGTGGCGGCGACAATCATGGCGTCCCAGAATGACAGCCCGTACCGTTCCTGGATCTCAGAGGCTCGCATCACACTGTCCGGCGTGATCTTGACCACGTGCCAGGCCGTATACCGGCTGATGACGGCGCGCGCATCGGCTGGCCTTATTCGCGGCGGCGTCCATTGCCATGGTGCCTCGCGAGTCTATTGGTCGACGTTCTGTGAAGGGCTGCGGCCTGACGCTGCTGATTTGAACGAGATCGCGAAGACACATTCGGTTGGCAAGATATTCGGGGTCATCAAGAACGGAATCAAGATGACCGGAATGCCGAGCTTCGCGCGCATCCAGGTTGCGGATAAGGAAATCTGGAAGATCGCCGCCTTCGTCACGAAGTTGCCTGATCTCAAGCCTGAGGATTACAAAGCGTGGACAGCGGCCCGCGGTCGCTGAGAGAGCGGTGGTCTGGCGGTGTCTTTGGAAAGCCGCCTTTGATGCCGATGCGGAACTTGGTCCTGGACCCATCTTGGACATGACTATTCCGTCACGTATAGCAACAGTGACGAACGCAGCCGCATCACTCAGATCGCAGCTTCCGCAATCGACGAGCCGCTGATCTAATCAAAATAAGGCGTCCTTGGCAGTGTGCGAAGTTCTTTTGCAGACGCGAACTGTAACTTGTCCAGCACCCGTTTGAGTCTCTTCTTCTTGGGGCGATAGTGCCGTGGATCACCGCCGTGCTCGGTGAAGGGACGGCCATAGAGGCCACATGACCAGCAGTTGGTTTTTACTCCGCAGCCTTCCGGCCAGCACCGCACGTCTTGCAACCACGCAAGCAAGAGGCGTTCGAGGTGCAGGTTGCGCGACGACTTCACCAGGATCACTTCGTTCTCTATCGCCGTTTCCTTTAGGTAGGTGGCGGCTTCTTCAATATTTGGGAATGCGCGAAAGAGACCACTTGCAATATCTTCAGGCGTCGCCCCGGAGCGGTGACTATGAGGCCCCACAAAGATCACTTGGTCCGAAATGGCCCGGGCCGCGAGATATGTTTCGCGGTACTTCTTTCGCGGGTTGCCTGCATAGTCACTAATTTGACCGAGCACGAAGCGTTTACGCGGTGCCTGGATCGCAGCAAGTGCCTCGATTGGCAAATTGATGCTGTGGTAGGGAGCCTTTCGTGAGTCGACTATGAACACGGGTCCTCCCGGAATTGCCTCGCGGTACATTCGCCCAGGAAATGGGGCGAAATTCGCAACACTCTCGGCAACGGCTTGATCGGGAATGCCCATCTCCAACGCGCAGCACGCCGCAGCGGCAACCGTAACTGCGTTGAATGCACCGACAAGCAAGGTTTTCAGGACGAGCGTTCTGCCATGTCTTGCGATCGTAACTGTGAGAAACCCATCTGCATCCGTCGACGCGGTGATCTTGTAGTCCGCTCCATCGCCTCCGAAGGTAACGGTTCGCGCTCGTGTAAGGGCCGCCATTGCGCGGACGCGCTCGTCGTCATAGTTCAGGATAGCCAATCCATCGGGTCTCAACGTTCTAACAGCTTCCGATTTTTCGGCTGCGATTGCATCAATGCTGCGGAAAGCGGAGTAATGTTCGACTGCAACCATCGTCACGATGGCGACATCTGGTTTGACGACCTTCATGGTTTCGGCCAGTTGACCCGGCCCTGCCGACGCGGTCTCCAAGACGACAAAGTCCTCAGAGCCATTGAGAGAGTTGATTGCCTGAATGGCGTTTATGGCTGCGTTCTGATCGATCTGAGAAATCGTATTAAAACTGGAGGAAAGAATCTGGGCGAGAAGGGATGTAGTGGTGGTCTTCGCGCTACTTCCAGTCACGGCAATAAAGCGAGCACGGCTCCGCCGTCGCTTGAATTGAGCTCGCAACTTGCGCTCCCAAGCCTTCACACTCCGTCGCGCTGCCTTCACCGACGTCCCGATCTGTCCCTTGACCAGACGGGTCCCAGTTGCCGCTGGACCGTACACGAGCTGTGTCATCATTGTTCGCTCCTCTGGCGGTAATGCTGGTGTCCGCGGATCAGCTCTTATGCGCGCGCATGACAGACTGAAATTGGCCATAGGCCACGCTGCGCAGCTTCTTGATTGCATTCCTGGCTTGCGAACGAAGACTGGGGCCGACAAGGCCGGACCGAGCGTCATAAGCGCGGAGCACGTCCTCGACGGCCCGGCGTACCGGATCCGACGGCGGCCAACTGCCATGCTCAATTGTGTCAACGTAAAGGTGGCGAATGCGCGGGTTCAGATTGCATTTCCTACGAACCTGCTCAGGCGTAACCGGCGCTTTCAATGCGGGAACGGTTCTTACGCCGTTGGCGTAGAAGTTCAGCTTCGTGCGGACACACTTTTCGCACCAACCGCAATTGTGACCGAGTTCCGGCCGCTCATAACAGACGCGCAAGTGCTCCAGTACGACAGGATTAGATGCTACAGCTCCGGCCTTCTCGGTGCGGTCCAAAGCGGCTCCGGTAGAGTGGATCGGATAGCGTGTGCTACCGAGCATCTGGTTGGTAATTGCGTTACTCGACCAAGGCGTGAGTTGATGTTCGTAAGGCGTATCATCGGCAAAAATGCCGGCAGAGAACTCGCGGTTGAAGAGCTGGAGTACTGCGGCAAGGCCGAAGACGTGCGTCATGCCCCACTTGACGCAGAACGAATCCTTCCAGTTTGTCTGAATGACATTCAACCGAACGCCATAAGATTCCAATATCGCCTGTACATGCCTGCGAGCGGAAGAAAAGGCGTCGTTTTCGGTCAGCGGGACATCAAAGCCCTGGATAAGTGCGGCCGCATCGATTTCGCGCACCCTGCGTCCTAACAGACGATGCTTGTGCGCGTGCAAGGCAAACGTGGAGTCTAGTCCGCCCGAGAACGCCATGATCGCGGGGCCTGGCCGAGGGGCGGTTGGCGGGGTCTCTGCGGAGGCTGTGATCCGAATGGGCTTGAACAGGTCCGGCCGCCACCGGTGCCATGCGGCCATGCACTCCTCGATATTTTCGAGAAAATCGATGTCAACGTCGCCTTCGCAATGAAGCGGCGTACCACGTTTCATGGCCAGGGGAAGTGCGGCTAGGACAGCAAAATTGCTGTTCGGATTCATCTCCGCGGAATCCGGACCTTCTACACGGAAGAAGATTTCACTGTGCTTGTAATGTGGAGGCCCGTAGAGCATCACGCTGGCTGTGCAGCCGCTACCATCACGTTGGATACGAGGGCTGGCTGTCAGCATGAAACCTCACCACTGATAGCCAATCCAGACTCTTGGAATTGCGCATCCGGCATGAACGATCGTGAACTAGGAATTGGCACGCCTGATTGGCCAACACCGCAACAGGCCTGGCAAGTGGCAATTTTCCCGCTTCCACATTTTTCGATCGCATTCCCAACAGGAGTAGGAGCGCCGGTCAGAGTCTCATCCTCCATCGAGGTCATGCCGTTGGCGACATAGGTCAACATCTCCCTGGAAAGATGGTCGCCAGAGCCGTTCTCGACGCAGGCTTTCTAGATCATCATGTTGATCCTCAAGGTTCGCACTCTCGGTTGCATTGTGTTCGCAACAGGGGCCGGCCTCGATTGGGATCGTGATCTCTCGTGCCTGCGCCCAGCTCTGGACTTCCGGGCCAAAGGCCTAACGCGGCATTGCGTGACACTCGCCCGCACGTCCTTTTGCGCAATGCAAACGCGCGCTCCTCTCGCACGCTGCGTGACGCGAGCCTTTCGTCTCCAATTCAGCCGAGTGAAGTGTGACTTTTATCGCATGGGGCCGCATGTGCAGAGTATTTCTCCGCAAGTTTTTTTGTTGGGCATAACCAAGCATGGAGACTGGCAGCAGTGGCTGCATTTTTTGTAGCGTCCGGATGTTTCCTCAAATGGCAGAATGTTCGATGTCGGAACCTGTTACGTTTCTAATCAATCTCGATCGTTGCCCAAGTCGACTCGCCGCGGTAGATGCGCAGCTGAGCGGGCTCGGTGTTGAGTACATGAGAATTTCCGGTGTAGATGGCCAAGATAAAGTTCCTCTCCGCTGGGTTCACGAATTTGACAGAACATCGAACATGAAGAGCGGAGAGATCGGCTGCTATGCGAGCCACCTGCTCATCTGCGAACAAATCTTGGAGCGTGGCTTTGCTTGCGCCGTGATTCTCGAGGACGATGTCGAGATTGACCGGGACTTTTCGAGGGTGGTCAGCGAGATCCTTGGTTGCGCTCCTGATGCGTGGGACATCATCCATCTTTCAACCAAGTTCAAGAAGCCAGCATTTCCGGTGCGCTCCCTTGAACGCGGACGTGCACTTGTTCGGTACGCGCGCCTTCCGGTCAACAGTGCGTGCTATCTGATCAGCTCCCGCGGCGCGGCAAAAATGTTGGCGCCCGGCTTGCGGAAATGGCCGATCGACTTGGAATTTCGGTTCGCTTGGGAAAGAGGTTTGGAAATCTTTGGCCTCTACCCTCCTGCCGTTCGGCAAAAACATGGGATTGCATCCACGATCGACGGTCGGACGCCGCCAATGCGCAAGCCCTTCTCGTTGAACCGGCTCCAATTTGAACCGGGGCTGCTATCTCGGCTGAGAGGCTGGTTCTATGTCAGGCGTAGGCTGGGACTAACCGGGACGATCTATTGCTCCTTCAAAGGGTTGCAGAATTGGAAGGGGACGAAGGCGGTGGGTTTTGCAAATTTTCGAACTTGGGAACGTGACCGCACTGCGTGACCATGGGCACAGACACAGGGAGACCTGCTATAAAATTCGCGCAACTCTACTGCAAAAGCGGTAATGTTGGCGACGACGTTCAAGCAATCGCTGCCGCGCAACACCTGCCTCAGGAGCCGGACTGCTTCGTCGATCGGGACAACATTCATCATTGGCGATCTGACACACCTGTCGTGCTTGTTATGAACGGCTGGTTCTCTGCAGCGCCACAAGCCTGGCCGCCCGCCCCATCGATCAAACCAATTTTTGTAGGCTTTCATGTCGCAGAACGATTCAAGGCCGCAGTGCGGGCTCATGCGGATTATCTGAGGCTGCATGAGCCGATCGGCGTGAGAGATGCCGCGACCGCTTCGTTTCTAAACTCTCTCGGAATTTCAACTATCAAAACGCACTGTCTCACTCTCAGCTACCCCACGCGCCCGTCTGCTCCGCGAAACGGAAAGGTCTTCATTGTCGACGCGGAGAATGTCTATGTGCCATCCAATCTGCGCAAGGGGGCGCTCAAGCTGACCCACATGATGCCGCCGATGGACTACCGCGTCACAGTACCTTTGGCCAAGCAACTGATCGAAACGTACCGCGATGAGGCTAAGCTTGTCATAACGACACGTCTTCACGCGGCACTGCCCTGCATGGCCATGGGAATTCCCGTAGTCTTCTTCTCAAATCCATCCGATCCGCGGGTGTCGATTGTCAAAGACGTCGGCGGTCGCGTTCACGACCTGAGGGTGCATCGAAAGCTATTGGCGCGGGGGTTGGTAGGACGACTGCTCGATGACGTCGATTGGGAGCCATCGCCCATTGATGTGTCAACGATTAAATCGAGTCTTTCGGGTGCGATTTCTGACCAATTGCGACTGAGATGTTGAACACGGGCCAAGCGAACAATTGGCAGTCATCGCCAGGACGGTCCGATGAGCGACAAAGCATTGCGATAGCGCAAATATCGCCCAGCCATCGTTCTCTCTGCCGCGCAGGGGCAATTTCGTTAGCGATCTTGAAGGGCGCTATAGAACCGCTCAGGTTGGCGCCTCAGCACAAGCCATCATCGAGCACTCCTAAGGCGGCGGTCCTGGTTAGGTGATAGCGCTCAGATTCGTTGACGAGCCGGACCAATTCGTCTGCCAGCAGACGGCTCACGGACGTGCCAGCCTCGGCCACAGCACACGTGTCTTGCCAAGCGGGTCCTGCTCTACCGCGATCGTAATATAAGAATATTCTGCCGCACGCTCTTGGCTCTTTCGCCACGCGAGCATCACGTAAATTGCGTGCCACACGAATTTTACGTGCATGTAAACTGCGGGTCGGCCCTGCCACCGAAGCGGGGGGTGGGGGCATGAGAAACTGCTTTTTTTGCGAAACGAACCCAATTTGGTTAACGCGGATTTCGGCCGCATCGCCCCCGCTGCGATCTCAACCTGAAGGGCCTCATGGCAGGTCTGTGCCTCGCCCTGCCGTTACATGCCGGTCGTCACATGCCGGACCGCACATGGTGATGCTGAAATATCCGGTGCCCAAGGACGCTGTGGGCACCGAACACGCGATACGACCTGCGTGACAGGTTCGGCATCGCTATGCGGCGGGGACCCAGCGCCCTTGCACGTACCCGAATGCGATGGCGTCACGGTGCAATTGGGCCGCGATGATGAGCTTTGCTGGATCGGCAATGGTGACTTCTGGATTGCCGGCCCTGACGTTTGTTGAGGAGCGTTCGAAGCCGCTCAACAAAATGATCTTGCGATCGGGGAACTCAATTTTTGGAAAGGCCATCCGCTCCTCACACGCCGGTCAGATGATGATGTCAAGACCCCAGACTTGCGTTCGTGGCTGCGGCAAGGGTGCGAAGGGCTATGAGCCTGAGGTGGCTCACAATCGCTTCCCCAAGACGTTACGATCACACTGACAACGCATCGGCGAAATCAAAAAAAGTGGGCCGCCGTAAAGGCGGCCCATTGAAAAGTCCGTCGGCCCGCAAAATTTGCGTGCCGCCGACGACACTTGCCTACCAGACAAAAGTTACAAGTCTTTAAACCCGACCACCTCTGAACCAAGTGGGCGTGTGGCGCATCCTTATTGGCCGAAGGCCATGTCTACTTGGGGTTCACAGGCGGCAAAGCAGTCCCTGTGCTTTTACACGCACGTGTCGCGCCGTCTCCGACGTTCTCAAGGTTGCTGATGGTGAGCCGGTCTTGAAGGGATGTCGATTAACCAACATCGCGTTCGACCATGGCTCGTGACAGGCGGCTTGACCCAGTTTGGCGTTCATCACATGACTGCAACCAGGGATACGTTCGTGTTGGGGAAATCATTGTGACGATCACGAGACTGTTGCGGTTGGCCGGGCTTGCGGGCGCCTGCCTGATTGTCATCCTCTCCCTGGTTCCCGGGCCCTATCGTCCGCATACCGGAGCTCCAGCAGGCTTCGAGCATTTTCTGGCATACGCCCTCACGGCTGCAGGGCTTGCGCTTGGATGGCGGAGGCCATCGCAAAGCGTGCTCATCATCGTCGGACTGTTCATTCTTGGCTGCGGGCTGGAATTGGCGCAGATCTTCGTGCCAGGCCGGAACGCAGATTTGCCGACGGCTTTCCTGAGCGGACTTGGTGGCCTGTGCGGCGTCGCCGTGGCGGTGGTGCTCTGGCGAGGCTGTCGCACGTTTGGTGAACCAGCCAGATGATGGCCGTCTCACGTCAGCGCGTGTTGCTCACTGCAGAACAACCCAGTGCCTTGCCCTCGGACCCAAGTTTCTGGCACAGGTGCTCGGCATCTGACCGTGTTCCAGGTGGCTGGAGGATCACTTGATACCAGGTTTCCTTGTTGGCAAGCACGACGGGTCGCACTTCGGGCGTTCGGCCGTTCAGGACCGCAGCATGACGTTGACGAACGCTTTCGAAGACTTGCAGTGCTGCAGCTGGGTTCTTCACCAGGATCAATGCTGGCGTGAACCGCTGTTCGCTCGACATGGCCACCGGCCAATCTGCTGCCACCGTTTGATGTTCGGCGGCGGCCGGCTTTTCTGATGAGGCCACGCGTGGCCTGATCGACGCTGGCCTGCGCGTCGGCAGAGGGGGAGGCTGCGGCGTGAGCACCTCCAGGGTGGGGCTTGGTTCGGACAGGGTGGGGCTTGGTTCGGACGCCGCGCGACCCTGCCCCGCTTCCTTCGGTATCAGGGCCGTTGTCTCAGAGGCGATGATCGGGGCGCTCGCGGACGCCGAATCTTCGACCGGCACCCTGGGCGTTGATCGATGCACCACATCGGGTATCGCTGTGGGCGACACGATGGGACCCTTTGCGACGCCTTGCTTGCCCTGCTCTACAATCGCAGGTGGCTCCTCATCGCGCACGTGCCGATCCTCCACCACCTGTTCCGATTGATTGAGGACGCCGAGCCGGGGCGGCTCGGCAGCAGACGATGGTGGCGGGGCTTGCGCCGTCGTGGCGTGTCGATGTCGGCTCGTGTATTCGCTGATCGAGAGTCGCTGGCCTTTGAGAACCTTCGGATCGGACTTTTGCGAAATCATGACGAGCCCAGCGCCCGTCGCGACCGCGATGGCGAGCATGGCGAGGATGGCACCGACGCGCCATGCTATCGAGGCAGACGAGCGCCTGGCCTTTACGCGGCGTGCGGTTGCGATGGGAGACGGCTCTCCACGTTCGGTGATGATCCGTGCATCTTCGCGCGCGCCCGTCCGCTCGATCTGCCGCCGACCAGCCGTCGCATGAGGCCGCGGTTCGGCGGACACTGCAGACTGCGCTTGTGACGTGCGCACCATGTGCCAATCGGCGAGCGAGGCTAGCTGATCCTGGGGCTGAGGTGGTGCCGGACGAACCGCCAAATCGCCGTCCGGACGCGACCAGGCGAGCCTCAAATGCGGCAGTGCGTTGGAGGGCGGTGGTGGGGGATGTGGCGACCGGTCCTCATGAGTGCTTCGGCTCAAGGCGGCGAGGAGCGCGCGCTGGCGAACGAGATTCGTCTCGATCGAGTCGAGCAGTTCCTGCAACAGACGGTCTTCGGCGGAAAGCCGCACCGGCCGTTGCTCGCGTGCCCCCGACTCCGATGACCCCTGGTCCCCCAATTTGGTTCTCCCGAGTACGCACAAAAACTTCGACTCGCCGAGGACACTCTTATATGCGTCCAACGTCGCGCGCCAGGGCGCTTCCCAAAACGACGTCCAATCGCATTTTCGTTGGTCACGAAACCGCAACAGCGCAAAATCCGGGCTGCCGAGAAGATCCGCCCACGTTATAGCGCGTTGCGAAGAACAGATGCTCATTGCAAACACGCGCAATTCTGCGACTGGCCAGGCCTGCGCACGTCGGCGGAGGCTTTAGCATACGCGACGCAGCGGCGCGCCATCCAGACTAGGTACGCAGCATACCCACCCCATCGCAATTTGGTCGTCGCGCTTGTTTGATCTTAGGCGAGGCCCCGCAACGGCCCTGCTCCTCGCTGGTCGCACCAACCCTTACCACCGAGCAACGCGTACAGATTTTCACCACAGGCGCCAACAATTGAGGTCCATTATCTCAACCCGTGCGCAAACTGGCTCCGAATATTTTCCGATGTACCGCGGTAGAGCCGCCGCGACCAAAGAGCCTGCACCTCCAGCACACATCCCGATCGTGTTGGGCGGCAGCACCGCCATCGTGTTTTGAAGTGCATGGGGATCGTGCGGTCCTTGGGGGGGTGCGAATCATTTATAACTTCAAGCGGATAATAGGCAGCCTCGACGTCAATGGACCCCCAAATGAGCAGGTCCACGTCAAGCATCTGACGACCAAGGAGATGACAGGGTGATGCAGCTCAGGCTCGGCGCACTCAGCGCAGCATTTGTCGCGCTCACGTCGGCAGCAGCTGCTGCCGCAACGGTTAGTCCGCGCGGTTCAAACGTGATGGTGGACACCGGTGGTGGTTTCCGGCCCTTGACCCAGACCGCGGCAGCACCCTCCGGAACGCGAATCATGACGGGGGCTGGGGACATTGCCCTCATCACATATAGCCCGACGTGCACTGTGCGCGTCGGCGGCCAGCGGGTGTGGACGGTCTTCGCAGAGCCGCCGTGCACCCGCAGCGAGAACCTGATCGACCTTGTCGAGGCGCGGCCGCAAACCTCGACGAATGGTGTTTTCGGCGGACCAAGTTTTCATACCCTCCCACCCGAATCCCTGGTCGTCGGCGTGCTCGTTACGGGTGGTGTCGTTGCCCTTGCCGTCACTGCCGGGAGCGGGGACAAGGATTCAAATCCGAAGAGCCCCTAAGGAGGCGGCGAGGATTTCCTTTTGGCGTTCGTTATCCTTCCCAGGCCCCCTCAGCTTCAACAGTTGAGGCCAGGTTCCTTTGCGGCTCTCATGCCTTGCAACAGACGTGCTCGGCCCTTTTGCGGGTTGAGACACGGCCCCCTCACGATGCAGGTATTTCACCGCGTTTATCGGCGATGCTTGGACGCGGCAAGAAATCGTGCAGTCTGGCTGTGTCACGGTCCGTTTGGTGGTCCGAGACGACCTCCTGATCGCAAGCCAAGCCTCATGACCAGCCGATTTCAAATGGATGACGGTTCACAGGGACGACGACGTGCTCTGGACACGACCGTCTTGCCTCGCAGCAAAGCACTCTTAAAACTTACCGATGGACGGTTTGTTGCAATCCAATTTGAAGATGGCGAAATCCTAAGTGTATCAGGCCCATTGATCGAACGCGTCTTCGGCATCACACGGAACCAGTGGATTGTTGAGGGCCTCCAGTCCGGGGCAATTGAAATGGTCCCCACCGGGATTCGCTATCCGAATGGTGACGCCCTGGGGATCTTTTTTGAGCTTCAATGCTCACGCCTCTGGCGGTCCGGCTTGCTGGCCTGACAACACGCAAAATGGACCGCGCCGGCCGCGGTTCATAATATCTGCGGTATGAACCTGCACGCGCGCCCGCTTCCCTCCCTTCTCGTTGGCTTCCGACTGGTCCACGAGACGCCGCACCTTTTCGAGCCACACCTTTCGCTGCCCTGAGCGGAGGCTTTCGCCCGCGCGGCGACGCATGCTCCTGAGCATTTTTATGACCCGCTTGCTCGTGGTCGCGGCACCGTAATCTTTCCGCGACGCAACCCCTTTTGGCGCGATGCACACGGGGCTTTGCTGTGGCGCTTTCGATCATGTCATGAATCTTTTCTAATTTGTCTGGCACCCGCTTTGTCCGGGACACCGAAGATGAAGCGAAGTAACACGCTCTCAATTTCACGTCGCTTGGTCGACCAAGCCAGACGCAAGGTGGAGGATTTCAGGTGCTTGATCGGAGATATGGAGGCGGCAGTCGACGAACTCGGTCAAATCATCGATGCGGAAGAAGGCCGCACGAAGGTGCGCGACCGCGCGGAAGCGCAATATTCGATCATTGCCAAATCGGCCCGTGAGCGGCGCAACAAGCTGCGAATTTCCATTGACACCCTCAACAAGGAGCTCGCCGTCGCAATTCGCATCCATGATCGAACGCTCGAAGCGTTCGATCGTCACAGCGGCCCAGAACAAGCGGCTTCCAAGTTCGACCGCTCAGCGTGACGATGGACCCGAACTTGTTCCCAGCTGAAACCGTTTCACGCTTCGACAACGCCGCATCCGCAGTTCGCACCGGGCTCCAACGACCAAGCTCTTTTGCCTGGCGCCCATCTTGATGGCATTGATGCATCCGTTCGGCCTGCGGCCGCGGCCGATCCATGTCTCGTTTGGATCCTTTGGACTGCGAAATTTGACGTTCGGCTTGCCATTTGTCGACGTCGGCTCTCCACCGAGGACGTTCACCCGTCTATAGCCGACCTTTGCGGCAAAGCCTCCGGCTTTTCTCCGGCCTCACGCGCCTCAGCCACTTTGCGTTGGGCGCGCGCGGCTTCAACGCGCGATTGCCGTCATCATGGACTTTGCGACGTCAAGAAGCGGGCCAGTTTCACCTGATGGCGACCCGTTCAAACATGTGCGGCACCCAACGGGTCTCATCGGGTGCCGCTCTCAGGCCGATTGAAGATACACATCCTGTCTTGGGTTAATAGCCGAAGGTATTGAACCGCCACGAAAGGGCTGCGCGGACACTATGGACCTCTGGATCGGACATTGAGGCGCCGCCGCCGACCGATGAGCTATATGCCGCCACCGCAGCTGCCATGACTGGGGATCCATCCTCGAACTCAATCGATCCGCCGTCATATTGGGCGTAGCGATACTCCAGCTTCAAGCTGAGACTGTCCGTCAGCAGGGTTTCCATGCCACCGCCAATGAACCAGCCGCGGCGCCACGAATTTCCGGAGCTTATCGCGTACGGTCCAACATCTATGCCAATACCATCGATATAGGCTCCGCCACCAAAACTCCCCTTGAGAGAATACTGAGCTTCGGTATAGCCACCCAGCGCATAGATCAGGGTTTTCTTGGTAGCCAGGAATCCGAGACGTCCACCAACCGACCAGGTGTCGCCCGCTTCTGCGGTAACCTCTCCGCCAACTCCGCCGCCGGCCGGAACCGAAGCGAAGCCCAAATTAACCGAAGCATCAAAGCCCGCGCCGGACCCTACAGAGGCCTTATTCGACGATGAGAAGTCGTAATCGGCCAGAATACCGATCACGAACTGGGGCGCCACTTGGAAATCGTAACCGACGCCGACAGAGCCAAAGAAGTTCGGGATGCCGGCATTTCCGCCGAACTCTGTGCCAGCATTCGCATAACTCCCGAAGCCCGAAACGCCCGCCTCGAACCCGCCGTCAAGGTCGGTGAACGTGTAGCTGCCGCCCAGACCGGCACTGATGTAGAACCCCGTCCACTTGACCACCGGGGCCGGAGCCGGCTCCACGTAAGTATCCTTGATGCTGCCTCCATAGAGATCTGCTGCATCAGCTTGACTTGCCAATGCGGGCATAGCCGCGACGAGCGCGGAACAGATAAGTTTCAGTCTCATTTAGGTACCCCGTTGCTTCAAAATACGCATGGGGCGAATCAGCTCGCCAACGGCGCTCCGGTCAACCGATCCAGGTCATTGCGGCGCTTGCTCCGCCAGCGGTCGTGGCTTCTGAGCAACATGCCTGTGGGTGCAACGGCCAGATCGTGGTCTTGTTTCATGGAACCACGCGTAACGACCCGAGCCGCATCAATCAGATCGCAGCTTCCTCAATCGACGAGCCGCTGATCCAATCGGAAAAAGGGGTTCTTGACAGTGTCCGAAGTTCTTTTGCGGACGCGAACGGTAACGTGGCCAACACCGGTTTGAGTCCCCCTCTTCCTCGGCCGATCGTGCCGCTGATTGCCGCCGTCCTGTGTGAAGGGATGGCCGGAGAGGCCTCATGACCCGCAATTGGCTTTTTTTTTATCCACAGCTTCCCGGCCAGCACCGCAGGTCTTGCAACCACGCACATAAGAGGCGTTCAAGGTGCTCCTTGCGCGATGACTTCACCAGGATCACTTCGTGCTCTATCGCCTTTCTCCAAGGCATGCGTCGCGACGAGGGCCGAGATATCCGGACAGCATCCCGGCTTGTGCAAAGATCCGGCATGCGCCCTTGATCAGGGCCATTGGGGAATGGCGCTGGCTAACCCTTGGCGAGCGATTGCGCGCGGACGTGAAGTTTCACCTGCTGGTTCAGAAGACCCAGCAGAACCACGAGCCGATCATTTTCGCGCATTTCTATGATCTGACCGATCAATCCGTCGAGTGGCCCGGATTGCATCACGACCTTGTCGCCGACGGCGAACGGCACGTCGGGCTTACGGATCAGGCCTTCGACCTCGCGCGACTTGAGCGCGTCGATCACGGCATGGTCGAGTAGGCTCGGCTCGTCTGCCCGGCGCACGACAGAGCGCACGCCATAGGTCGACATGATCCTGCGCCAGGTGTGGCGTGCCGAGGCAAAGTCGACGAACAGGTAGGAGGGAAAGAGCGGGCGGACGGCATCGGTGACCCGCCGTGCGTGCCTGATCCGCTTCGTGACCATCGGACAATAGACCGTGAATCCCTGGCGGCGCAGGTTCTCGATCGCCAGCTGCTCGCGTTTTGGCAGCGTATTGACGACGAGCCAGGGTGACTCGTGGGGTATATCCAGCCTTCTGAGCATCTCAGCACTTTGATGACATACGCTTGGTCGGGACCTTGGCCAGAACCGGCCCCCCTCCCGCTGATCGGTATTTCTCCCTCCAGGAGAGCTCTCGAAATCAGGACCACTAGGGGTGATGCCACCCTGGGTGTCAAGCAATGGCAATCGTCCCGGTTCGCCGCTGCGCTGTTTCGCCTTCCGGTCCTGGACAGAGGCTATCACCGGGCCCCGCCGTCGCGCCCCTGTCATGCGCACGGACTTTTGGCGGGCCTGGCAGGTTCATTGCGAACGATGACGCGGCCGTGCGCGCTCGCCCGATGCGCGGTTTCCTGCTACCTTCCTCTGTCCCCGGTCAGTTTCTGCGAGACAATTTGAAGCGCACCGGGCGTGGAGGATTTTGAGATCATCTCCGCTCGTTGACGGCTGTGACGAAGGGAAATCGCAGGGTGTTTCCTTGCCGCTTCGGGAAACCCATGATCTCCCCTCCTGCATGGAACCAAGCTGCGGTCTGCGCGCCAACATGTTTGCACCCGCGTATCTGGCACGACGACCTGAGCGAAGCGCTGTCGACACTGTCCCCCTCCCCCTCTACGTACTCATCCGCAGATCAGTGCTCCGACCTGCAGGACCAGCGAAGGATCATGTGTCGCCTGCATCCGACCTGCCGGCAGGTCGGTGCGATCGACTCAAGCTTCGCGCCGCCTGCCACCCTCCGGCGCATCAACCGACGACGCGCAGAAGGCCTGACGGAACGCATCCATCACCGCTTGCCAATCCATGCCCGGCGGCGGCGTCATGGCGTACGACGGCCCGCGTCGCCGGTGCGCCCCGCGGGCGTTGCCCTTGGACAGGGCGATAAGGCCACGCTCAGACATGCGATGGCAGGCGCGCGACGCGCGCCGGTATTCGCCCGCGCTGTTGCCGCCGAGCGCCTTCCATCCGAGGATCTGCGACATGCGCTCGTAGGATGTGAAGCCGAACCCCGATGTCGTGTTCGTCGTCTCGGCGATCAGCAGTGCGATCGGAAAATCGTCCAGGGACACCGCGTGCCTCGCCACCTGCCAGAGCCACGCGAACCGAACCAGGTTGATCCGCTCTTTCGGCAGGGCGGCGCCGGCCTCGGCAACGCGTTGCGCGTCCTCCGACAGCGGCTGTTCGCGAGGCAAGAACGGCGACAACCCCCAGCGCGCGCGCGCCGTGTCCCACCCGTGCCGGCCGGCCGTCCTGAAGACGTAGCCGATGCGCGCACCCCTCCGGTCGCGGCACGCCGAGCGCCACATCGCGACCTGATCGTGCACATCGTTGCGGTGGCACGCAGAGCCCTTGAACGTCCACTGCTCGAAGGTACCGCCGCGCGCCCAGGCGTCGAGCGCCCCTTGCATGCGTGCGCTCCCGTGGGACCAGTCGGCACAGGCGCGGTAGACGGTGCGCCAGACACGGCCATCCGAGGCCGGCACGTGTCGGAGTGCGTCCATGAGACGGTCCCACTCGCGCGGATCGCCGGGATCGTGATCTCCCGATCCGGCGTCCGGCCGCACGCCCGCGTGGTCGATGTTCTGGTCCGCGGTCGCGTCCCATCGGCTGGCGGCCGGCAATCCGGATTCCGCAGGGTCGCTTGTCTTTCTGACTGGAGCGGACGCAACGAGATGCCGGTCGAGTTGTGCCTGCACGGCTTCGTGCAGGTGGTCCGGATCGACGGCTTCGCCGGTGGCGAATCCGGGCTCGCGCGTCGCTTGCTGTGGCGCGGGCGGCCGGCCGCGGCGGAGCTTGGCCGGCGTCGGCCAGTTGAGCGAGCCCGGAAGGCGCCAGACGTGGGCGACATCGGCCGTCGCGGAATCGCAATCGCCGACGAGGCGGCCCAGGTCCTGGGCGAGCGACGCGACCCTGGCAGCGTCAACGGCCCGCGTGAACAGCCAGACCGGCTGCAGGTTGCGGTGAGGCACATGCGACGTGACGACGGCACACGTCGGCGGCACAGGCAGGTCTTCAAGGCGGAATGAATTGCCCTTGTCCGCATCGATGTCGGCGACGAGCCCGATAACGGCAATGATGTCGTCCAGCCCTCCCCGCTGCCCGCGGCGCAGGCCACGCCGCATCACCTGGAGTCCGTAGAACACGTTCCTGTGCGGCTCTGCCGCCAGTTCCAGTGCGTACGCCGTCATGGCCTGATGATCGCCGATCGCGAAGGACCGGATCCGGCCTGGAAGTGGATGGCCCGCCTTAGTTCTGCCGTAGGACGACAGGACGAGGACGCCTGCGCCGGAATCGAGGCCGGCCGCCCGCATGGCCTCTGTCGCATGTTCGTGGACGCGACGGATGAAGCCTGCGATCGTATCTGCAGACGGCGACGCAGTATCGGTATCGATACGTGCCGGGCTCGCGGGGGAACGGGTGCCGCTCATTGCCGCCCCTCCTCACCGGGTCCGGACTCTTGTTCCCCGGCTGCTGGGATTCGGTAGACGCGCACACGACGCCGAACGCCCGTCTTCGGATCGCGATACGATACCGTCGGCTTGAGTGCCGCTCCGGGGCGCTGCAACAGGCGATTGAAGTGGGGTGCAACCGCGCGCCAAGGGCGTGCCTCGATCCAGAACTCTGTGCAGAAGTCGGAATATGCGGTTTCGATCTCGTCACCATAGAGATCGTGGCATCCACACCAGCCGTGTTCGATGAGCCAGTCCCTCAAGTCACGGGCATGGACATCGGCGGGCAGACGTGCCTGCGGGGGATGATTGCGGCCGACGGCCGGACTCCGCTTTACCCTGGGCGGACTGGTTTCGGACTGAGCGGCGATAGCTGCGGGCGAAGATGATCCATCCCTTTGCTTTGAATGTTGTGGCGACGGTGACGGGTCTGTTGACGACGTTGCGGGAACGTTTATCGGCTTGCAACGTTGCGGCAGCGTTGGCTTGTGCTCGCTTGCCACTCCCTGGCAGTCCGGATCGGACCCGGCGGCCGCACGGGTGGCGGGTGCCGGAGCCCATCTGCCACGAATCCGTTTCAAGAGCCTGCGCATGGACCATCACTCCTGCCGGATTGGAGGTCAGCTGCGGTCGGAATTTGTGGAGGCCAACGGACGCAAACGCGCCTGCGCGGTGTTGGTTGACGAACGGCTCTCAGCGTAGTCGTCGAGCCAGTCGCGCCGGTAGCGCACGAGGCGTCCGATGCGGGTAAACCGTGGGCCGCCACCGCGGCTGCGCAGGTCGCGCAGCAGGCTTGATTTCACGTCGAGGTATCGGGCTGCCTGGCGGGTATCGAGGTAGGTGTCGGCGTCATGGCCGCTGGCCACTGCGCCATTGCTGCTTTTGACGCTCTCCATGATCGCCTCCGCAAGAAATCGGCCGCCGTGTTAGCGGCCTGTCGGTGGCAGTCATGGCCGATGTATTTTCGAGAAAAAAGCTCACTTATCTTGACGCACGGCGGGGGCCGGAAACGCCGGTCATGCGGCGCACCCAAGCGGGCGCGTCGACGCACGTCGCCGGGCAGCGGAGCTTGTGACCCCGTTGTGACCCCGTTGTGACCCCGTTTGCATCAGTGGTGGGAGACGATCGGCCAAGTCCTTGACCGACATGGCGGTCCCTACGGGAGTCGAACCCGTCTTTTCAGATTGAAAATCTGACGTCCTAACCGATAGACGAAGGGACCGGCGCGGGAGGGTTTAGCCAGATTTGCCGCGAATGGCAAGGACGGCGGGAGACAGCCCGAAAGCCGTATCCCGCGCCAAACCGTTGGCTGCCCAAGCCGGTGAACGACTGGCCGGCGCCAATGCGGGATGGCAGGCGGGGGGCCGATCCCGCCTATCCCTGCTGGAGAGGATCGGCGGCGTCGTCAATCTGCACTTCGATGCGGTTGCGGCCACCCCAGGTGTCCTTGCGAAGCTGCCCGGCGATGTGCAGCGGCATGCCACCCGCGTTGACCAGCAAACCGCCCAGCGGCTGGCCGGCTGCGCGAAATGCGATCGCGTCCAGGCGTGAGCCGTCGGCGGCCTCCAGCACGCAGCGCACGTGTGCCTCGCCGACGACCTTGGCAAAGCGCACGCGATGGGAAGGAAATGCAAAACGCGGCTGCGGGTTGCCCTGGCCATAGGGTCCGGCCCGCTCGAGCAGACTTATCAGCGAATCGTTGGCGGCAGCGGGCATCAGCGCGCCGTCGATCTCCAGGACCGCCGACCGGCGCGCGCTCGTCGCGGTGGAGCGGAGGCGTTCGGTCATGTAGGATTTCAAGTCCTCGAACCGCTCGCGAGTCACCGTGAGGCCCGCAGCCATCGCATGGCCGCCGCCTTTGACGAGAAGGCCTGCCGCCATCGCCGCGCGCACCGCAGTGCCGATGTCAACACCGGCAATCGAGCGCAGCGATCCCGTCCCCTGCCCTTCCGCGCCTGCCTCCTGTTCCCACGAAATGACGCATGAAGGACGGCGGAAACGTTCCGTCAAGCGGCTGGCGACAAGACCCACCACACCCTTGTGCCAGGAGGGCGAGCCGACGATCAGCATCGGCAAATCGGGATCGACCTCGACCATGCGGTCGGCCTCTGCCATGGCTTCTTCCAGCATCTCGGTTTCGATGGCCTTGCGCTCGCGATTGAGCTTGTCTAGCAGCGCGGCGATCTTGGCCGCCTCGACCTCGTCCTCGGTCGCAAGCAAACGGGCCCCCAGTGCTGCGTCGCCGATGCGGCCTCCGGCATTTATGCGCGGCCCCAGGATGAAGCCTAAGTGATAGGGCCGCGGCGCGGTGTCGAGGCCGGCGACGTCGAACAGCGCCTTGAGGCCGGTGTTGTTGCGAGCGTGCATGACCTTCAGGCCCTGCATGACGTAGGCACGGTTGAGCCCCTGCAGGGGAACGACGTCGGCGACCGTGGCCAGCGCCACGAGATCGAGCAGGTCCAGCAACGACGACGGCATCGTGCTGTCCATGTAATGACCACGGTTGCGCAAGGCGCGCTGCGTCGCCACGAGCACCATGAAGACGACGCCAGCCGCGCACAGGTGACCGAGGCCGGAAAGGCAGTCCTGGCGATTTGGATTCACGACAGCGACCGCTGGCGGGAGCGTCTCATCCGCCTGGTGGTGGTCGATGACGATCACATCGGTGTTGAGATCGCGCGCGACCTGAAGCGGGGCAAAGCTGGTCGTTCCGCAATCGACCGTTACGATGAGACGTGCGCCTTCCTTTACCAGCGCCTCGATGGCGGCGGGGTTCGGCCCATAGCCCTCGAAGATGCGGTCGGGGATGTAGATGCGCGAGGGAGCGCCGTGGTGATCGAGAAAGCGCTTCATCAGCGCCGACGAACAGGCTCCATCAACGTCGTAGTCGCCAAAGATCGCCACCGGCTGGCGCTGCTGGATCGCATCGGCCAGACGTGCCGCGGCGGCGTCCATCCCGACGAGGGTGCTTGGGTCCGGCATCAGCGCCTTGAGCGTGGGGTCGAGGACGGATTCCACCTCGTCGAGCCCGACGCCGCGGGCGGCAAGGATGCGTCCCAGGATCTCGGGCAAGCCGTGGCGCTGCGAAATCGCATCGGCCATCATTCGCGCAGACGGCAGCAGACGCTCTTGCCAGACATACCCGCGCACCGACCGGGTCACGCCCAGAAAGGCAGTGCCGGCCTCGTCGCCATCGCGGTCGATGGATACATTTGCCAGCTTCATGTTGGGTTGTGCGGACATCTTCCCCTCCGACTCGGCTTCTAAGCCGATTCGAGCACGCGGGCCCTGGCCGGGGACCGATTTCTGGGGACGGCTGGGGCCGGGAAGCGAAGGCGCCGTGGGCGGAATGCCGGTGACCTTATTCGCGCCCTTACCGCCAACGCAGATTTTTCGCATCAGACGCTCAGACTTTGTCGTTTCACCAGGGTGCGGCGATGACCTCAGGCGGGAAAACGCGCCTCGACATCCTGCACGGTGGTGCGGATGCGGCGCACCGTGCGTGTGAGCGAGCGCATGACAACCGTCTCTGTTTCGGCCGCAGCGTCGTGGAAGTGGACGCCGTCAAGCAGCGATCCGTCAGTTACGCCGGTCGCCGCAAAGATGACGTCGGACGAAGCCATTTCCTCAAGCGTAAACTTGCGGTTGATGTCGGTGATGCCCATGCTGGCGGCGCGATCGCGCTCCTCCTTGTTGGCCGGCAGCAGACGGCCCTGGATCTGGCCGCCGATGCAGCGGAGCGCGGCAGCCGCCAGCACGCCCTCAGGCGCGCCGCCAGACCCCATGTAGATGTCGATGCCGGTCTCGCGCGGGTCCGTCGTCCAGATGACGCCGGCAATGTCGCCGTCAGGAATGAGGCGGATTGCGGCGCCGGCATCGCGAACCGCTTTGATCAGCTCGGCGTGGCGGGCGCGGTCGAGGATGCAGGCCGTGATCTGCCCGATCGGCACGCCCTTGGCATCGGCGAGCGCCTGGAGATTGTCGGCGGGGGACTTGTCGAGATCGACGATGCCTGGCGGATAGCCGGGGCCGATGGCGATCTTGTCCATGTACATGTCGGGCGCGTGCAGAAGGCCTCCGCGCTCCGAAATGGCGAGAACGGCGAGCGCATTCGGCATCGCCTTGGCGCAGATGGTGGTGCCTTCAAGGGGATCGACGGCGATGTCGACGTCGGGTCCTTCGCCGCTGCCTACTTCCTCGCCGATATAGAGCATGGGCGCCTCGTCCATCTCGCCCTCGCCGATGACGACTCGACCCTTGATGGCGACGCGGGCCAGTTCTCGGCGCATGGCATCGACGGCCGCCTTGTCGGCCGCCTTCTCGTTGCCTCGCCCTCGCAAGCGCGCGGCTGCGATGGCTGCGGCTTCCGTCACGCGCGCCACTTCCAGAACCAGGACCCGGTCAAGGCCACCGCCTTCGTTCGCCATTGTTCGTTCTCCTCGTGCCTGTCTCGCGGCCGGCTCTCGCGGCCGGCGCGCAGTCGCCGCGCCAAACCCGCGTGGGTTCACATCGCCTCGATGCGGATCATCTGAGGACTTTCCGAAACGTTGCCATCGGACTCGATGGCTTCCAGGGCGCCGCGGATCGCTTCCTCGGTGGTGTCGTGCGTAATGAGTGTCACGGTCGCCGGTGTGCCAGGCTCACCGCGCTTGCCGGTGCCCGGCAATGCGCTCTTGGCGCGGCGCTGCACGATCGATTCCAGCGAAACGCCACGGTCTCCCATGCGCTTGGCGATGGCCGCCATGGCGCCGGGCTTGTCGTAGACGGACAGGCGCACGTAATAGGCGCCCTGGTGCTCCCCAAGACGGGCGCGCGTGTGGACCTTGAGATGGGAAACCGGCACCACAAACGGCGGCACCACCAGGCCGCGGGCGATGTCGATGATGTCGCTGGCAACGGCCGAAGCGGTAGCGTTGCCGCCGGCTCCCGGACCGACGAGCAGCAGATTGCCAACCCTGTCGCCGTCGATCGCCAGACAATTGGTGACGCCAGAGACTTCGGCAATCGCTGAGTGCTTGGGCACCATCGCCGGATTGACGCGCGCTTCAATGCCGCCAGAGGCTGTGCGCAAGGCAACACCCAACAGCTTGATGCGATAGCCTAATTCGTCGGCGGCCTGGATATCGGCGTCGGTGATCTTCTCGATGCCCTCGACGTGGATCTCGTCGAGCGCGACCTCAGTGCCGAAGGCCAGACTCGTCAGGATGGTGAGCTTGTGGGCCGTATCGAAGCCGCCAATATCGAAGGTGGGATCGGCTTCCGCATAGCCCAGGCGCTGCGCCTCGGCCAGAACTTCGGCGAAGGGCAGCGCCTCAGCCTGCATCTTGGTCAGGATGAAGTTGCAGGTGCCATTCAGGATGCCGTAGATCCGTGAAACGCGGTTCGAGAGGAGGCTCTCGCGCAACGTCTTGATGACCGGGATGCCGCCGGCAACGGCCGCCTCGAAATCGAGCGAGACGCCGACTTGCTCGGCCATGCGCGCCAGTGCCACGCCGTGACGGGCGAGCAGGGCCTTATTGGCGGTCACCACATGTTTGCCAGACTTCAGTGCCGCCTCGACGGACTGACGCGCAGGCCCCTCGTCGCCGCCTATCAACTCGACGAACACATCGATGCCATCCGATTTGGCGAGCGCAACGGGATCATCGAACCAACGGGCAGCCGAGACATCGCAGTCGCGCTTCTTGGCCTGATCACGCGCGGCGACAGCGGCAACCTCGATGCGGCGGCCAAGCGCCGCAGCGAGATGCTCACCGTTCTCACTGATGAGCCGAACGAGTCCGGCACCGACGGTACCAAGCCCGGCGATGCCGAGTTTCAAGGGCGCTGTCATGATCGAAGGCGTCTAGCGGGAAGCTTTTTGCGGGATGGGGATCACGTTATGCAACGTTTCCGGTGACTGGGCGAGGAACTTTTTGAGATTGCGCGCAGCCTGACGGATGCGGTGCTCGTTCTCGACGAGCGCGATGCGCACGTAACCTTCGCCATACTCGCCGAAGCCGAGACCCGGCGAAACCGCGACGTCCGCCTTCTCGATCATCAGCTTTGAGAACTCGACCGAACCCAGCGATTTGAATTTCTCCGGGATTGGCGCCCAAGCGAACATGGTGGCGGGTGGCGGAGGGATGTCCCAGCCCGCGCGTGCAAAGCTCTCGACGAGCACGTCGCGGCGGCGCTTGTAGATCTGGCGAACCTCATCGACGCAGTCCTGCGGACCGTTGAGCGCGGCGGCAGCGGCTACCTGGATCGGCGTGAAGGCACCGTAATCGAGATAGGATTTCACGCGGGCCAGCGCATTGATGAGGCGCTCGTTGCCGACGGCGAAGCCCATGCGCCAACCGGGCATCGAGTATGTCTTGGACAGCGAGGTGAACTCGACCGTTACATCGAGCGCGCCGGGCACCTGAAGGACCGACGGCGGCGGATTGTCGTCGAAATACACCTCCGCATAGGCGAGGTCCGACAGGATGATGATGCCCAACTTCTTGGCGAGTTCGACGGCGCCCTTGTAAAAGTCGAGGTCGGCCACCATCGCGGTCGGGTTGGACGGGTAGGACAGCACCATCGCAATTGGCTTGGGGATCGTGTGCCGGCAGGCACGGTCGACTGCGCGCAGGAAATCCTCGCCTGTGCTCGCCGGGATGTGGCGGACGGAGGCGCCCGAAATCAGGAAGCCGAACTCGTGAATGGGATAAGTCGGGTTCGGCACGATGATCACGTCGCCCGGTGCGGTGATCGCCTGGGCCATATTGGCGAAGCCCTCCTTGGAGCCCAAAGTGGCGACGATCTGAGTCTCGGGGTTGAGCTTGACGCCGAAGCGGCGCTCGTAATAGGCCGCCTGGGCCCGGCGCAGGCCGGGAATGCCCTTCGACGCGGAATACCTGTTGGTGCGCGGCTTGCCCACCGTATCAATGAGCTTGTCGGTGATGTGCTGGGGTGTCGGCAGGTCCGGATTGCCCATGCCCAGGTCAATGATGTCGGCACCGCGCGCTCGCGCCTCGCCCTTCAGGCGGTTGACTTCGGCGAAGACGTAGGGCGGCAGGCGCTTGATACTGTGGAAGTCCTCGATCACGACAGATCTCTCGGTTGCAGGTTTTCTCGAGCCATGGTCTGGATTACCCATGGTAACGGGGCCCGTCTGATCCCTTGCACGGAGCGGCCGGCCCGTTCTTGGCTTGATGTTTCGCGGGTTGGCGCTTTCGTCCGGTGCGGATACCGGTTCGAGGCGCGGCATCCTCCCCGCCTGTTGGAATTCTCTTCCTATATGAGTTCGTGCGCCAATTTACGCTGCCAGATGGCACGAGGTAAAGCGGCCTTGCGGTTCGATCCTGTGCAGCAAAATGCCCCTCATGGTCGCACGAGCCACAGATGCCGTCGCAGCCACTTTGCCGCCACCGCGATCGAACCGGGTTATTGCTTCGCGGCCGGCGATTTGGCAGCTGCGGCATCGAGGCGGGCTCGCTCCGCCTCCAGATCGCGAATGGCTTGCTGTTGCTGCTGGGGGCTCAAGACTGTCGGGGGCAAATGGGTCAACTCGGGCAACGGCGTCTGAGATCCCTGCCCACAACCACATAAAACTAAAGCGAAAAACAGTACTGCTCCGACGCTGATCCCACGCTGTCGCGCAACCCTGCCTTCCCGCTTCCCAGTCTCCATGGCTAACCTTTTCCCGCCCTTCTTTGGCAATGCTCTACGGAATGCCTACTTGATTCCGTTAGAATGTGCAGGTAGCCGCTACAGAATATCTCTTACGACTGTCCGTCTGTCCGTCGCTACCGGCGGATACATCGATACGGTATTCCGTTAGCGGACCGGTTGTCGAGGCCACTTCACAGAGACCGTCGACGCACTGTCGTTTGACAAAGAAGGCAACCATGCAGAAGCCAAACAAACCCGAAACGCCCGATCTCGCCTCCTATCGGATCAACAATCCCGAGGAATTTGCTCGCAACGTCCTTAAGCTGTTCGAGGAGGGTGGCCGGGCCATGACCAGCTACCTGGAGCGGGCGGACACCCAGATGAGTCCGTTCACGGCGGCGAGCGAACTGGCCGAAGCCTCCAAGACGATGGGCGAGGTCGCCCAGCGCTGGATGAGCGAACCGGTCAAGCTGGCAGAGGCGCAAGGCAGCCTTATGCGCTCTTATGCCGAGCTTTGGAACAACACGCTGAGGCGGATGCTCGGACAAGAGATCAATCCTGTGGCGGAGCCGGATGCCGGCGACAACCGCTTCAAGGATCCGGAGTGGTCGTCCAATCCCTACTTCGATTTCTGGAAGCAGGCCTACCTGCTGACCACGCACTGGGCCGAGTCCATCCTCGACAATACAGACGGTCTCGACGAACGTACAAAGCAGAAGGCGGACTTCTATTTCCGGCAGGTCTCGAGCGCTCTTTCGCCATCCAACTTCCCGCTGACGAACCCGGAGGTGGTACGCGAGACATTCCAGTCGAATGCGAAGAACCTCGTGCAGGGCATGAGTCACTTCGTGGAGGACATGGAGAAATCCGGCGATCTGCTGAAGATCAGCCAGACAGATACGGCCGCATTCGAAGTCGGCCGAAACCTCGCGGTGACGCCGGGCAAAATCGTCTACCAGAACGAGATCATGCAGTTGATCCAATACTCGCCCACGACCGACAAGGTGCGCGAGGTGCCGCTGCTGATCGTGCCGCCGTGGATCAACAAGTTCTACATCCTCGACCTGACGCCGCCCAAGAGCTTCGTGCGATGGGCCGTCGAGCAGGGTTTCACCGTGTTCCTCATCTCGTGGGTGAACCCGGACCAGCGCCTCTCACACAAGACCTTCGAGGACTACATGAAGGAGGGTGTGCTGGCGGCGACGGATGCCGTACGCCGGGAGTCGGGAGTGCCGAAATGCAATGCGCTCGGTTATTGTGTCGGCGGCACCCTATTGTCGACGACACTGGCCTATCTGGCTGCACGCGGCGAGCAGCCGTACATCTCGGCGACCTTCCTCACCACACAGGTGGACTTCTCGAAAGCCGGCGACCTTCTGATCTTCATCGATGACACGCAGCTGAAGAGCCTTGAAGAAATGATGGCCGAGCGCGGTTATCTCGACGGCTCGCGCATGGCGAACGTGTTCAACATGATGCGGCCGCGCGACCTCATCTGGCCGTACGTGGTCAACAACTACCTGCTCGGCAAGAAGCCGTTCCCGTTCGACTTACTTTACTGGAACCAGGATTCGACGCGGATGCCGGCCGCCAACCACAACTTCTACCTGCGCGCGTTCTATCACGAGAACAAGCTGGCCAACCGGCAGTTGAAGATCGCCGGCACGCCGCTCGATCTCGGCAAGGTGCGCTTGCCGATCTATCACCTGGCTGCCAAGGAGGACCATATCGCTCCGGCCAAGTCGGTGTTCATCGGATCGAGATTGTTCGGCGGCCCGGTCGAATACGTGCTCGCCGGCTCCGGCCACATCGCTGGCGTCATCAATCCGCCAGACAAGATCAAGTACCAGTACTGGACGGCGCCGAAGGCCGCGGCCGAAACGCTCGAGGAATGGACCACGATGGCACGTGAGACGCCGGGCTCCTGGTGGCCTCACTGGGCGGAGTGGCTCGCTCGCCAGTCGGGAGCCTGGACACTGCCGCGCGAGCCCGGCGAGAAGCTCGGCGCGATCGAGGATGCGCCCGGTTCGTACGTGAAGGCGAAATCGTAGTTCGCCGCACCTTCCCGCCCTTATGTTTGCCATTCCATGAAAGCCCGCAGCAATCGCCGCGGGCTTTCATCGCCTGAGGGTCCGGACCTCCGTGCAGGCCAGAGGAAATCGGCCTGCGTCAACCGACCTTGAACTCGCCCTCGTAGTCGGACGGCCAGAGCACGGTGAAGTCATCGTCTTCCATCTCGGAATAGGCTGCTGCAAGCGGCTCCAACTCATGCCTGTCGGTTTCCTCGATCAAAGGCTCGAGACGCTCCCACAGCTTCTTTGGGGTGTTCGTCATGATGAAGAGGTTGGCCGTGCCAGATCCGACATCGTGGCCTTCGACCTCGGCGACTCCGTCCAGCAGTTCGATCAGCTCGTCCTCAAATTCGATCAGGTTGTCGAGCGCATTGCCCATCTCGTCATCAAACTGGATGACGAGTTGATATTTCCATTCCGTGTCGTCGCTCATTCAAGCTCCCGGTTGTATCATCTTATTGTATGCCGCATCGCCGTGACACGGGCCGGCATCATGAGGTTCTCAGGCCACCTGCTGCAAAGCCTGCGCAAGGTCTGCGATGATGTCATCCTTGTCCTCGATGCCGACGGACAATCGCACGACATCGGGGCCCGCACCGGCTGCGAGACGCTGCTCATGGGTCAGCTGGCGGTGCGTAGTCGAGGCAGGATGTATCACCAGGCTCTTGGTATCGCCAATGTTGGCCAGATGCGAGAAGAGCTTCAGGTGCGCGACGAGCTTCACACCAGCGTCATATCCGCCCTTCAGGCCGAACGTAAAGACCGCACCGGCTCCTTTCGGGCAGATCTTCTTGTGGAGTGCGTGATAAGCATTTTCGGGAAGACCGGCATAGTTGACCCAGGCCACGGCCGGGTGGCGCTCGAGGAATTGGGCGACGGCCAATGTATTCTCGCAGTGGCGCTGCATTCGCAAATGCAACGTTTCAACACCATTGAGGATCAGGAATGCATTGAAGGGAGAAATCGCGGGACCCAGATCGCGTAATCCCATGACGCGGGCGGCGATGGCAAAAGCAAAGTTGCCGAACGTCTCGCCGAGCACAATGCCGCCGTACGAAGCATTGGGCTCCACCAGCGTCTTGTAGCGGTGCCGGGCGCCGAGCCAGTCGAAGGTTCCACAATCGACGAGGGCGCCGCCAATTGAGTTGCCCTGTCCGCCAAGGAATTTCGTCAAGGAGTGAACGATGATGTCGGCACCATGCTCCTTGGGCCGGCACAGGAAGGGCGAGGCCAGCGTGTTGTCGACGATCAGGGGTACGCCTGCCTTCTTCGCGATGGCAGCGATTGCGGGAATGTCGACGACGATGCCGCCGGGATTGGCGATCGATTCGATAAAAATCGCGCGCGTCTTTTCAGTGATTGCCGCCTCGAACGATGCCGGATCAGTCGAATCTGCCCACGCGACGTTCCAATTGAACTTCTTGAACGAATGGTTGAACTGGTTGATCGAGCCGCCGTACAGCTGGCGTCCGGCAACGAACTCGTCACCCGGTTCCAGGAGTGTGTGGAAGACGAGGAATTGTGCCGAATGTCCGGACGCCAGCGCCAGCGCCGCCGTTCCGCCCTCGAGAGCCGCAATGCGGGCCTCCAACACCGCCTGCGTGGGGTTCATTATTCGCGTGTAGATGTTGCCGAATACCTCAAGCCCGAAAAGAGCCGCCGCATGATCCGCATCGTTGAACACATAAGACGTAGTCTGGTAGATCGGCGTTGCTCGCGCGCCCGTAGATGGATCGGGCGCGGCACCCGCATGGACCGCCAAAGTTGCAAATTTCACATCGCTGACGTCGGCCATATCGTTCTCCTTGCTCGGCGGTTTGTGCGCAGCACTTCGCAATTCAGCAAACATTAGCGCAGCGAGCGGACGTGCGACAACTTGAGCAATCGGCCTCAGGGAGTGAGACAGCTACGGCGGTGTTGAACCAGGAGACGCGATGTATCGCGGAACGCTGTTGCGGTGGACTTCGGGTGCGTCCGATGCCCAGCGCCGCGCGACGTAGCGGCCATGCCAGTTGAGTTTGCATCGGAGAGTTCGATCATGACCATCCGCAACCTCCAGCATATGTTCGATCCAAAATCGGTGGTCCTTATCGGAGCCAGCCAGGAGACGGGCAGCGTCGGCAATTGGCTGGCGCGCAATCTGGCCCAAGGCTTGGAGGGCTTCGGCGGCAAGGTCGACTTCGTCAATCCGAAGGGCGGCGTGATCGACGGCAAGACCGTCCATCGCCACCTCGCAGACCTCGATGCGCCCGCCGACCTCGGCGTGGTGGTCACACCAGCCGCCACGGTTCCCGGCGTCATTACGGAGCTCGGGGCCGCTGGCACGCGCGCGGCCGTGGTGATATCAGCCGGGATCCACGGTGACCTGAGACAAGCGACGCTCGACGCGGCTCGGCCTCACTGCCTGCGCATCCTCGGTCCCAACTGCATTGGCTTGGCACTGCCTCACATCGGCCTCAACGCAACGTTTTCTCATATCTCCGCGCCCAGGGGCGACTTGGCCTTCCTGTCACAATCGGGCGCCCTCATTACAGGCATCCTCGACTGGGCTTCCTCGCGGGCGATCGGATTTTCGCAGGTCGTTTCGCTCGGCGACATGGCGGACATAGACTTCGGCGATTTGCTCGACTACCTGGCCGGTGATGCAAAGAGCCGTGCCATCCTCATGTACATGGAAGCCGTCACACATGCGCGCAAATTCATGTCCGCGGCGCGCCGTGCCGCCCGCGCAAAGCCCGTCGTCGTGATCAAGTCGGGCAGACATGCGGCGGGCGCCCGGGCCGCCAGTTCGCATACCGGTGCGCTGGCCGGGCTCGATGCCGCCTACGATGCCGCGTTCCGCCGTGCTGGCATCCTGAGGGTGCAAGACCTTTCAGACCTGTTCGCCGCAGCGGAGATGCTGTCGCGGATGCCGCGACTGACCGGCGAGCGCCTGGCAATCCTCACGAACGGTGGCGGCGCCGGTGTTCTGGCGGTCGACCGGCTGGTCGATCTCGGGGGCACGTTGGCTGAGCTTTCGCCAGCGACGCTCGACTCACTCGACCAGACGCTGCCGGCGACGTGGTCACACGGAAATCCGATCGACATCATCGGCGACGCGGGTCCGGAGCGCTACGGTGCCGCTCTGGAGGCACTTCTCTCAGACCCTGGCACGGATGCCGTTCTCGTCATCAACTGCCCGACAGCCGTCGCATCGAGCTTCGAAGCGGCCAAAACTGTCATCGCCACGGCCAGGGCCTCTTCCCGGATGTACCAGCGCAAGAAGCCGGTACTCACCAATTGGCTTGGCGAAAATTCCGCCAAGGACGCACATCGGCTCTTTGCCGAAGCGTCGATCGCGAACTTCCGAACGCCGGGCGAGGCCGTCGATGGCTACATGCAGCTGGTGGCGCATGCACGCGCGCGTGCGCAGTTGATGCGCGTGCCACCCTCGCAACCGGCTGGCCTGTCGCCCAATCGAGAAGCCGCACGCCAGGTCATCCGCACCGCACTCATGGCCGAACGCACGATGCTGAGCGAGGCTGAAGCAAAGGCCCTGCTTCTTGCCTACCGGGTACCGACCGTTGCTACCCATATCGCGCGCGACGTGGAAGCCGTGCGATCTGCTGCCCGAAACATCCTGGCCGATGGCAAGAATGTCGTCGTGAAGATCCTCTCCGACAATATCTCGCACAAGTCCGATGTCGGCGGCGTGGCGCTCGATATCAGCTCGGAGGAGGAAGCCGTGCAGGCCGCCGAGACCATGGTTCGCCGCATCAAGCGCAGCCTGCCGGGCGCGCGACTGGACGGATTCACGGTGCAGCCGATGATTGCGCGAAAGAATGCCTATGAGCTGATTGTCGGCATGTCAGAGGATTCGACATTCGGTCCACTCATGATGTTCGGCGCGGGCGGGACGGCGGTCGAGGTGGAACGCGACACCGCGCTGGCGCTGCCGCCGCTCGATCTCAATCTGTCGCGGGAACTGATCGGGCGGACGCGCATCGCCAATCGGCTCGCCGGCTACCGTGACCGGCCGCCCGCGGCCGTGGACCTCATAGCCGAGACGCTGGTCAAGGTGAGCCAGCTCATCGCGGACCATCCCGAGTTACGTGAGCTGGATATCAATCCGCTGATTGCTGACGCAGACGGCGTCATCGCGCTCGACGCGCGCGTACGCGTAGCCGACGAGAGCGCACATCCACGCGAGCCGATGGCGCTGCGGCCTTATCCTATCGAATGGGAGAAGCTGATCGGGCTGCCGACGCTTGGACCGGTGCTCCTGCGGCCGATCCGGCCAGAGGACGAGCACCTCTACAAAGCCTTCTTCGAAAGGGTGGACTCGAATGACGCGCGGCTGCGCTTCTTCCAGCCCGTGAGCCACCTCACACACGAGTTCCTGGCCCGACTTACGCAGGTGGACTATGCGCGCGAGATCGCCTTCGTGGCGCTATCCGACATGAACGAACTGCTCGGCGTGTCGCGCTTTGCAACCGATCCGGACTACGAGCATGCTGAATTCGGCATACTCGTCCGGTCCGACCTCAAGGGCCGCGGACTTGGCACGGCACTGATGCAGCACCTCATCGATTACGCACGCGCCGAAGGACTCAAAGAGCTGTCCGGCTACGTGCTGGCTGGCAACAGCGGCATGCTCAGGCTTGCCTCCGAACTGGGCTTCACCAGCCGCTGGGCGGACAACGACCCTGGCATGCGCCACGTCGTCCTGCGGCTCGATCAGCCTCAGCCCACCCCGCACGCCTACGAGTAGATGCGGCGGCGCGGACGCATGCTGCAGCCAGTTCGCGTGCTCATGCCTTTGCCATCTGCTTGGCCGTGCCGCAGCGCCAGCGCTGGATACGCCACTTGGGATGGCCTTCCATCCACTTGGCGATCTCGCTCTGGCCGTACATCATGCACTGATGCGGGGTGACGGCCTCAGCCATGTAATTGAGACGGACGTCCTGGCACCGTGCCGGTTCCTGGATCATGCAAACGGACAATACGATCTCGATCATCGAACGATCTCCTAGTCGTGTTCATCCCGCCGCTTTGCAGCGGGATCAGCATCACCAGGGCGTTCGTCCCAATTTGCCTGCTTCTTGTGCTCTGAAGGCTAAGCGACTCGAATCCAGCAGCTCAAGTACAACTTATGAGCGAAGTGCCGCCTCTTTTTTGGGCGCCCGTTTTTCTTCCACAAGTCTAGTGGTTGGCGTCTTGGCGGGGATTAGGCTGTCAAGGGTTTGCAATTGCGGCCTTTCCCGACATGCATCAAACTCAGCCTTCGACGGAACGATGGCTTTAATGAACAGGGGTTAGTTCCACGGCGCCCGGTGCGATATTGCAGCGCAGCGATGCGTGTGTGCCACGGTTTGCAACACCCCCGCGCCATTCCATGGTGCGCCTGTGGAGAATTTCAGGGGCTCGCCGGATCGCTCTGACGCGTTCGTGAGCAGCGTTGCGAGTGGTCGACCGAGGCTGCCGTACGAATAGAAGGGCCATTCGCCGTGATTGGAAGCGACACCCGTCCATGAACGACAAGGACAACGTTCCAGCGTCTCCCAGCGTCGAAGCCCTTATCCTCGACGCCATCTTCGCGTCGGCTGCGGCAGGAATCGTATCGATTACGTCCACGGGCATCATGCGGACCATCAACGCCGCGGCCTGCAAGATGTTCGGCTACACGGCCGGCGAATTGATCGGCCAGAACGTCAAGGTGCTCACATGGGGCGAAGACCGCTCAAATCACGACGCCTACATGAAGCGCTATCTGCGGACTGGGGAAAGCCGGATCATCGGCATCGGCCGTGAGGTTACAGGCCGGCGCAAGGATGGCGTCCTGTTCCCGCTGCACCTGTCGATCGGCGAGTTCGCGGTCGAGGGCGAGACTTTCTTCACCGGCGTGCTGATCGACCTGTCCAAACAGAAGGCGGCAGAAGAGCGGTTGGCTCATCAAGAGGCCCTCTTCCGCGCCGTCTACGAATGCCTGCCCGATCCTGTCGTTATCAGCGACACCGAGCATCGGATACGCATGATCAACCCTGCATTCACGCGCGTCTTTGGCTACCGCCTCCAGGATCTGGAGGGCCGGCAGACCGAACATCTGTTCGCTCAGCGCGAAGATTGGCTCCACGCTTGTGCGCGGCTCGCGGGCCACTGCGATCCCGCCGCTGGCCCGCCCATCCGCGTGCAGGATTTCCGGCGTGCAAACGGCGACGTCTTCCCGGGGGCCGTCGTCTCCACGGCTATCGAGACCCAGGGCAAGCGGGCACTCGGCCATCTCGATCTCATCCGGGACATTTCGGTGGAACGGCGGCAGGAAGCGCAACTGATGCAGGCGCAGAGGATGGAGGCGATCGGGCAGCTCACCGGTGGCATAGCGCACGACTTCAACAACATTCTCACCGTGGTGATCGGCAACGTCGAACTCCTGGAGATGCGACTGCGCAAAGATGAAGACACGCTGGCGCTGGCGCGCGAGGCACGCGAGGCCGCTGAAATGGGGGCGCGGTTGACGGACCGGCTGCTCACCTTCGGGCGGCGGCAGATGCTGGAAACACGGCGGATCAATCTCAATGAGTTCGTGCTCGGCCTCATGGAGATCCTGCGGCGCGCGATCGGAGAGGACATCGATGTGTCTACGTCGCTCAGCACGGATCTCGATTTGACGGAAGTCGATCCGGGCGAAGTGGAGAATGCGGTGCTCAATCTCGCCATCAACGCGCGCGACGCGATGCCCCGCGGCGGGCGCCTGGTGATCGAAACGCGCAATGTCGAGTTGGACGAAGCGGCGGTTGCAGGGACGCCCGAGCTGTCTCCAGGACGGTACGTCGTGCTCGCGGTCTCCGACAATGGGCATGGCATGAGTGCCGAAGTGAAGGCGCGCGCTTTCGAGCCTTTTTTCACCACCAAGAGTGGCGGCAGCGCGGGCAAGGGCACAGGCCTCGGACTGGCGACAATCTATGGTTTCGTCAAGCAATCGGGCGGGCATGCGACGATCACGAGCGCGCCGGGCGAAGGAACGATGGTGGAGCTGTTCCTGCCTGCAGTACCGGCGCCCGAGAGGGTCGCTGCGGATTCGACAAAGACCGGCGCCGATGTGCCAGAGGGGAACGGCCGGCGCGTGCTGGTGGTCGAGGACAACGACAGCGTCAGGCGGCTCACCTGTCGGCGGCTTGCGGAGCTAGGCTACATGGTTGCAGAGGCAGGGAATGCCGTCGCCGCACTGGAAATCCTCGCGGATGATCCAGCTTTCGATCTCGTCTTCTCCGACATCGTGTTGCCTGGCGGGCTCTCGGGCCTGGATCTAGCGCGCGAACTCGCACTTCACTTGCCCCATATGCATGTCCTCCTGACAACCGGCTACGCTGAGGAAATACTGCATTCGCCGGGCGAAGGCTGGCCTATGCCAGCGATGCTGCGCAAGCCCTACAGCCAGGCGGAACTGGCTCACGCACTTGCCGACGCATTGGCTGAAGCGCGCACCGCGCCAGCCTTGCCGCCGCAAATTTGAAGCCGCAAACGTTATGTGCGGTGCGCCAACATGCGAGTTCCTGCGAACATGCAAGGTGGCGAACGGCATCGGTTGCGGGCGCCCGATCAACTCACGTGGTCGACCACTTCGACGCGCGCGGCGAACGTGTAGCCGAGGCCTCGCACCGTCTTTATTGGACCAGGAGAAGCGTCGGACGGCTCGATCTTGCGGCGCAAGCGGGCGATGAGATTGTCGATGCTGCGGTCCAGCGGAGACCATTCGTGCCCCTTCAACAGATCCATGATCTGGTTTCGAGTGAGCACGCGATTTGGGTGACCGACGAAAATTTCCAGCAGTCCGAACTCGGCGGTCGTGAGCGCACAGGCCGTGCCGTTCTCGTCGCGCAATTCGCGCCTGTCCCGGTCGAGCACCCAGCGATCGAAGCGGATACAGGGCCGGTCGTCCCGCTTCGTCGCCTCCGGCCGGGAGCCGCCTTCGCGCGTGCGGCGCAATACCGCTCTGACCCGCGCCAACACCTCGCGCAGATGGAATGGCTTGGATATGTAGTCGTCCGCTCCGATCTCCAGGCCTATGACTCGGTCGATCATGTCGCCCTTGCCGGTCACCATTATGATCGGCAGCTTGGAGTGCTCGCGGATCTGCCGCGCGACGCTCAAACCATCCATATCGGGCAAGGTGAGATCAAGCGTGACGAGGTCTATGTCGTTGCCGTTCATCGCACGCGGAACGTCGGAGCCGCGCGTCGCCTCGGTCACGCGGAAGCCTTCACCCTCGAAGCAGCGGCGCAGCAGCAGGCGGACCTTCTGATCGTCATCGACGATCAAGATGTGTGCATTCTTGTCCTCGTCCATCCGCTCCTGCCCGCGAAGGATCTGTCCCTTGCGCGAATTCCATGCCGGGCTTTCGCCCTGCCCGCGGGCAGTCGCGACCTCGGCCGAACAAATTTATTTATGAGGAGATCAACGAAATTCCGTCTACTCCCAAATTGCCCGACAACCCGGACCCCACGAAATAGCACCCGAAGTTGCGATGAGACTAGCTTCGTAACGGCCCAATTACAATTCGTTACAAATCTTTACAATTGTTGGAAATCAACGCGACATGACGCTGATTTGATGGTGCGAGTTCACAAACAAGGATCTGGAGGCCGCCCCATCATGCTGGCCATGACAGCAACACCCGACGCTTTGCGCGAAACCGCCCCGGACCTGATGCCGATGGCCATAAAGGAACGCATATCGGGCGAGGACATCATCTTCGAAAGCCCGGCGCATACGACGGCTGCGGTCTTTGCTCCGCGCGAGGATCTTTTCCTCGAAGGTGATGAGGCGTCCTACCTGTTGGAAGTCGTGGAGGGCGTCGTGTGCGCCTATCGACTGCTGCCCGACGGGCACCGCCACGTGGTGTCCTTCTATTTCCCCGGCGACCTCATCGGCTACTGCTGCTCAGGCAGCCACTCGTTCAGCGCGCAGGCACTGAACAAGGTGCGCACACGCCGAATTCCGCGCCATCTCATCAATCAGATGGTGGAGACCAGGCCTGGCTTTGCGCGCCGCCTGTTAAAACTCGCGGCCGATGAACTGAGCATGACCCGGGAGCACCTGCTGTGCCTTGCCGCCAAGTCAGCCGAGGCCCGAATGGCAGTGTTCCTTCTTGCGTTGTCGCGCCGCAATAAGATGGCCGGTGGCGATCCCGACCGTATCGACCTGCCGATGACGCGTGTCGACATCGGCGACTATCTGGGTCTAACGATCGAGACGGTGAGCCGGACATTCTCGAAGCTGAAACGCAGCGGCGTGATCGCCTTGCCGCGCACCACCACGGTCTTGATCCGCGACGTGGACTCGCTTGCACAGCTGGCCCAAGGCTGACGAGACCGAGCCCTCTGATGGGGCGGAACTCATCAGATCGAATTTGTCATCCTCTACGGCATCCCGAGGGTCAGATGTCACGAATCGCAGGTGATTTGGACCACCCGGCACCTCGATTGAATTTGGCTGTAGGCCTATTCGATCAAGTGGGGCAAACGGAGGCTGCTCTACTTGAGCTTGGGCTGCATGAGTTCGTTGCCACGCGCTGCCGCCTTGTCATCTCGAGCGAATCGAGCACTTTCACGGACGACGCGGTCGCGCACCTGCCTGTCTGGGTTCTTATCGAGCGCATCAACCCGGCCCGGTTCAGCGTTGACCGGGCTTGGTCCGAGATCGTTGTCGCAAAGGCCGGTGCAATATCGGGCAGGCGGGACGAGCCTGCCTGCGACACGTCGGCGGCGATCCTGGCGCGACAGAACCGACGCCTGATGCAGCATCTGGAATCGGGGGGCGGCGTACTCGTCGTCGGGCTCAACGACCAAGCCCAGCAGCAGATGGTCGCGGGGCTGTTGCTGCGACTTGCCAGTGGCGTATTCACGGATCAGCTGCGCGCCCATAGGACCGCCGCCGAATCCGGAAATGGGGCGCATCGCGCGAAATCGATCGTGCGATGCGCAGCCGCCGCTCGCATCATCTGAGGCCTACACCGGCTTGGCCACAATTCAATCTGGCTCAGACCCGGCCAACCGCAAACGCATTCGACTTTCGTGGGGTGTGGACGTCGGGTTTCGGATGTGGCGATGGCGAAGCCGTCTTGCTCGGCCTGTGCTCTTCAAAGAACTCAGCAAACCCCACCCAGTGGCAGGACCACAGCCGTTCGCCGCATCTGGCGTTTACTGCTTTCCCGCACAGGCAAGCACGTATACCTTTTGCTACGGGCCGTTGCCCCCTTCGGAAGCGGCTCATGAAATCCCGTGCAAAGCCGACGCAAAGATCGTGTCCGCACTTAGTGGCGTAGCGGGTATTCAATGGGGACAGGAACATGCGACGAACGAGCGCACCAAGTACCCGCGGCGTTGGTGGCAACGCGTTTTCGAAGCATCGACCGTCGTTCTTTCGAATAGCTGTTGATTCACATCAAGGCCTTTAGAAGGCCGTCAGGCGACTTCGTGAAATGCTGCGCAAGCTGTAATACCGGTTTGCCAGCAAAACCTTACGAGAAGGCGAGGAATTAAAATGACAGACACAACCGTCGAGAGGCATGCGTTCTCCGATGCGATTGCTGTCGCGGGGGGCGGTCTCGTCGCATTCGTCGGCGCAATGATCGCGTTCAACACCAGCGATGCGGCAATGGCGTTCCACGGCGTACTGCTGGCGCTCGCTGGCGTGATCGCCGCGGTCTACGTTCTCAGTCAAGCATTCGGCGACACGCCGCGGCGGCTCATCGATGCCAACGGATACACTGACGGGCCCATTCGCGTTGCGGTGCTAGCTTCGGTTTTCTGGGGCATCGCGGGCTTCCTGGTAGGCGACATCATCGCATGGCAGCTGGCGTTCCCGGTGCTCAATTTCGACTTGCCCTGGACAAGCTTCGGTCGCCTGCGCCCGTTACACACCTCCGCGGTCATCTTCGCCTTCGGCGGCAACGTGTTGCTGGCCACTTCATTCTACGTGGTGCAGCGCACCAGCCAAGCCCGCCTCGCCGGCCGGTGGTCGCCGTGGTTCGTCGTCTGGGGTTACAATCTCTTCATCGCCATCGCGGGGACGGGCTACCTGCTCGGCATAACGCAGAGCAAGGAATACGCCGAACCGGAGTGGTATGCGGACCTTTGGCTGACGATCGTCTGGGTCGTCTATCTCCTCGTCTTCCTCGGCACGCTATGGAAGCGCAAGGAGCCGCACATCTACGTGGCCAACTGGTTCTACCTTGCATTCATCGTGACGATCGCGATGCTGCACCTTGTCAACAACGCGACGATTCCGATCAGCCCGTTCGAGCCCAAGAGCTATATCGTTTTCTCGGGCGTGCAGGACGCGATGACGCAGTGGTGGTATGGCCACAACGCGGTGGGCTTCTTCCTGACCGCAGGCTTCCTCGGAATTATGTACTACTTCGTGCCAAAGCGCGTCGAGCGCCCGGTCTACTCTTACCGCCTGTCGATCGTTCACTTCTGGACGCTGATCTTTCTCTACATCTGGGCTGGTCCGCACCACCTGCACTACACAGCACTGCCCGACTGGGCGCAGACGCTGGGCATGACCTTTTCCATCATGCTGTGGATGCCCTCGTGGGGCGGCATGATCAACGGTCTGATGACGCTATCGGGTGCTTGGGACAAGCTCAGGACCGATCCGGTCGTGCGTCTGCTCGCCGTCTCGGTGGCGTTCTACGGCATGTCGACCTTCGAAGGTCCGCTCATGTCGATCAAGGCCGTCAACTCGCTCTCGCACTACACCGACTGGACGATCGGACACGTCCACTCTGGCGCGCTCGGTTGGGTCGCCATGGTGTCGTTCGGCGCGATCTACTGCCTCGTTCCGTGGCTATGGAAGCGCAAGGCACTCTATTCGCTCAAGCTCGTTGAGTGGCACTTCTGGATCTCGACGCTTGGTATCCTGCTCTACATCACCGCGATGTGGGTCAGCGGCATCCTGCAGGGCCTGATGTGGCGCGCTTACGACAAGCTCGGCTTCCTCACCTATTCGTTCGTCGAGACCGTCGAGGCCATGCATCCATTCTATATCATCCGCGCCATCGGCGGCGGCCTGTTCGTCTTGGGCTCACTGATCATGGCCTACAACATGTGGCGCACGATCCGCGGCGACGAGCCGGTCGATGCGAAGGATCAGCCGCGCGTCGCGGCAGCTCCTGAGCTGCGCCCGCAACCTGCCGAATAAAGGGGGAAGAGATGACAAACAAACCCTTCGAGAAAAACTCCATCCTCCTCCTGATCGGCATCCTCGTCATGGTGTCGATCGGCGGCCTCGTGCAGATCGCTCCACTCTTCTGGGTGGATTCCACGATCGAGAAAGTACAGGGCATGCGTCCTTACAGTCCGCTGGAGCAGGCGGGCCGCAACATCTACGTACGAGAGGGCTGCTATACCTGCCACTCGCAGATGATCCGCACCCTTCGCGACGAGGTTGAGCGCTATGGCCACTACAGCCTTGCCGCGGAGTCGATGTACGATCATCCCTTCCAGTGGGGATCGAAGCGCACCGGACCGGATCTTGCGCGTGTCGGCGGAAAGTACTCCGACGCATGGCAGCGCGAGCATCTTATCAACCCGCGCGCCGTCGTGCCCGAGAGCATCATGCCGGGTTATCGCTTCCTGGCCCACACCAAGCTCGACTACTCGAAAATCACGGCCAACATGAAGACCTTGAGAATGGTCGGCGTGCCCTACACGGACGAGATGATCGAGAAGGCGAAGTTGGATCTGGAAGCTCAGGTCAATCCGGACTCCAAGGGCGTCAAGGAGCTTCTGGTCCGCTATCCGAAGGCGAAGGTCAGTAACTTCGACGGGAACAGCGCGGAGATCACTGAACTCGACGCTCTCATCGCCTATCTGCAGATGCTGGGAACGCTGGTCGATTTCACCAGCTTCGACGCATCGGGGCCAAACCTCAGATAAGGGAGCACCGCGCGCATGTCGTACGACTCGGTCGCAACCTTCTCGCAGGTCGCGTCGCTGCTGTTCTTCATCGCCATGTTCATCGGCGTGATTGTCTACGTCTTCTGGCCGGGCAACCGCCAGAAGTTCGATGAGGTGCAGCGCAAGGCGCTCGACCTCGATCCTGAGAACAAGAGAAGTGGGGGCCCGTAATGGCTGGACACAAGGAAATCGATGAGGCAACGGGCGTCGAAACCACCGGTCATGTGTGGGACGGCGACCTCAAGGAACTCAATAAGCCCCTGCCGAGGTGGTGGCTCTACACATTCTACGTCTCGATCGTCTGGGCGATCGGCTACTGGATCGTCTATCCGGCATGGCCGCTGGCCAACGACTACACACGTGGCATTCTGGGCTACTCCCAACGCGCCACGGTGATGCAGCAGGTCGATGCGGCGAAGGCCGCGCAGGCCGGCATGCGCAGCCAAATCGAGAAGGCCTCGCTCGAGGAGATTCGCGCCAAGCCGGACCTCTTGCAGTTTGCCACGACCGGTGGCAAGGCAATCTTTGCGGACAACTGTGCGCCTTGCCACGGCCGTGGTGCACAGGGCGGTGCGGGCTACCCCAACCTCAACGACGATGACTGGATCTGGGGCGGCTCACTCGAGGCAATCCAGCAGACGATCAAGCATGGCATCCGCTGGGCGGGTGACAAGGATACGCGCGACAGCGCCATGCCGCGATTCGGCCTCGACGGCCTGCTGGACGCGAACCAGATCTCCGACACGGCCGAATACGTCCTGTCGCTGTCGGGAGCTTCCAGCGACGCGGCAGCGGCCGAGCGCGGCAAGGCCATCTTCGCTGAGCAGTGCTCTGCGTGCCATGGTGAGGACGGAAAGGGCAACCAGGAGCTTGGCGCACCAAATCTTACAGACGCAATCTGGCTCTACGGCCGCGACAAACAGGCCGTGATGGAGAGTATCAAGACTGGACGGGGCGGCTCCATGCCGGCCTGGGCAGCACGCCTCGATACGTCGGCGATCAAGTCGCTGGCGGTCTATGTCCACTCGCTTGGCGGCGGCAAGTAGGCGCCCACCCGCCAGCCAAATCAGCAGCCCTCTCCCCGCTGCGCGCGGGGAGAGGTGCGGTGGGCCAGGTGAACGATCAATCGGACCGGGACACAGGATCGGCAAAACCGGGTGCGGTGATCTAACCCATTTCCTTATTGGATAAGCTGCACAATATCGTGCTGCGAGGGTAAGATGCCGACAATCGCCGGAACCAATGCGAGTCCGCGCTTTGCGATATTCCGGCAGACATCCCGCAGCGCGCAATGTTCCTAAGTCGTGATTTGCGCGATGCTCAGTTGATATAAGCTACACTAGCGAAGCGCAGGATTGGATTGAATCAAGTCTGGCCATCCTGGCCTGCTCTATCTCATCGTTTGGGAGCCTAAATCATGCCTTCGATGGAAGCACGACTGCTTCCATATCAGCCGATCAGGCTCTAGCGTAGGCTGAGATCGTTGGAACTCCTCGGAACGCCGGTTGGGGTCCGCCACTTTCGGCAGCCCTCTCCGCCTCCGACCAAAGCAGAATGGCGCTTCCACGCGATGGCCACGACAGATCTAGATACCGCAACACAGACCGAAGCAGCCGAAGGCATCGAGAAGATCGATGTCAAGGCAGTCAATCGCAAGAAATCGCGAACGGAACAGCACGAGACGGGCGAGTTTGCCAGCCGCGTCAAGGTTTATCCCAAGCGGGCTCGAGGCTACTTCCGAAACATCAAGTGGATCGTCATGGCCGCGACCACGGCGATCTACTACCTGCTGCCGTGGCTGCGCTGGGACCGCGGACCGGGACTTCCGGATCAAGCCGTCCTAATGGATATCGAGGACGGGCGCATCTTTTTCTTCTCGCTCGCCATATGGCCGCAGGAACTCTATCTCGTCACTGGATTTCTGGTGCTTGCGGCGCTGGCACTGTTCCTGTTCAGCTCGATCGCTGGGCGTGTGTGGTGCGGGTATTTGTGCTGGCAGACGGTGTGGACCGACATGATGGTGGCAACGGAGCGCTTCTGGCAGGGCGACCGCAACAACCGCATCCGGCTCGACAAGGAGCCTTGGACGGCGAGCAAGATCTACAAGAAGTTGATGACGCATTTGTCGTGGATCGCGATCGCGGCGGCCACAGGCGGCGCTTTCATTCTCTACTTCCGCGATGCACCGACCCTCGCCGCTGAATTCTTCCGCGGAGAGGCGCCGCTTCCCTCCTACGTCTTCTTCGGGCTGCTGACGGGCTTCACGTACCTGCTGGGCGGCATAGCTCGCGAACAGGTTTGCATCTACATGTGCCCGTGGCCGCGCATCCAGGGTGCGATGCTCGATGCTGATAGCCTCCTCGTCACCTACCGCGACTTCCGTGGCGAGCCGCGCGGTCCTGTGCGCAAAAGCCAGGGATGGGAGGGGCACGGCGATTGCATCGACTGCAACGCGTGCGTTGCCGTCTGCCCCATGGGCATCGACATCCGCGATGGCGCACAGCTCGAGTGCATACAGTGCGCACTGTGCATCGACGCGTGCAACGGCATCATGGACAAGGTCAACAGGCCGCGGGGCCTGATCGCCTACGACACCTACCGATCGATCCAGTCGGAGAAGAAGGGCGGCGGGCTGCAGCTTCGCCTGTTGCGTCCGCGCACGCTGCTCTACGCGGCCCTTATTTCGTTCGTGGGCGCGATCATGATCTACGCGCTTGCCTCCAAGACGGTGCTCGAGCTCAACGTGATCGCGGAGCGCAATCCACTTTATGTGCAGCTCTCCGATGGCGGTGTGCGCAATACGTATGCCCTCAAGATCCTCAACAAGCGCTATCAGCCGCACACATTCGCGCTTTCGATAGATGGCATCGAGGGGGCGCGGATGACCGTGCTGGGCAAAGAAAACGAGGCGGAACCGAAGATCACGGTGGTGCCGGACGACTTGCGCGAGATCCGGGCCTACGTGACCCTGCCGCGCGAAGCCTTCGCCAAGCATCCAGATGAGAAAGTGCCGTTCACGTTCGTCGTAACCGACACCAAGGACGGAACGAGGACTACTCGCAACACAAATTTCCGGAAACCCGCCCAATGAGAACAGCACGGTACGGCGAGCCAGCGAAGACCGAGCGCGTGATCACAGGCCGTCACGTCCTTCTGGGATTGGTGGCATTCTTTGGCATCATTTTCGCGGTCAATGCCGTGTTCATCTACGAGTCGCTGTCGACCTATACGGGCGTCGTCGCGAACGAGCCGTATCGCAAAGGGCTCAACTACAACGAAAGAATTGCTGCCGACAAAGCGCAGCAGGCGCTCGGCTGGACGGTGGAAGTTGCGCTCACCGGTACGGGCGATGGGCTCGACATCGTCGTCCACGACCGCAACGGAAATCCGGTCGGCGGGCTGGGCTTCGAAGGACGCCTGGGGCGGCCAGCGACCGCGGCGTTGGATGTCGCTCTCGGCGTGAGGGAGACGGCGCCCGGCCGATACCGGGCCTCGTTCGCGATGCTCGAGTCAGGCGCTTGGCAGGTTGACCTCGCGGCCAAGGAATTGACCGGTTCGGGGGAAAAGATCGTCTGGCGGGCAAGAAAACGCGTCAAATGGCAGAACCCCAGAGCAGCGCAGTGACGACGGCGCAGGATGGAGCCAATCCCGCGTTCAGCGATGCGTCGGGCACCTCTGCGCACAGTGGGGCCGGCAACGACAACACGCCGCTGACCGAGACCGCGACGCTCGTTGCCGACACCATGTATTGCGGAACATGCATGATCTCGATCGAGGATGCGCTGAGGCGCGTCCCAGGCGTGACAAGCGCTCGCGTCAACCTGACCACGAAACGTGTATCGGTCCGCTACGACCCGCGGTGCGCCAACGTCGAGACCTTCATCACCGCGCTTGGGGACGCCGGATTTCCTGCAGCCGAACTCATCGAGAGCCGCGAGGCCGAAGCCGATGCGCGCGACCGCGACTTCCTCAAGCGGCTGGGCGTCGCGGGATTTGCCGCCGCCAACGTGATGCTGCTTTCGGTCTCGGTCTGGGCGGGGCTGGCCAGTGACATGTCGGAGGCCGTGCGCGGGCTCTTCCACTGGCTGTCTGCGCTAATCGCGCTGCCGGCCATTGCCTACGCGGGCCAGCCCTTCTTCCGCTCGGCAAGGCAAGCGCTCAAGGGTGGGCGCCTCAACATGGACGTGCCGATCTCGCTCGGCGTGCTGCTGGCCACGGCGATGAGCCTCTACCAGACGCTTCAGGGGAACGAACAAGTCTATTTCGACGCTGCCATAACACTGCTGTTCTTCCTGCTGATTGGCCGCTACCTCGATCAGAGCATGCGAACCCGAGCGGCAGGCGCAGCTGCCAATCTGCTTGGGCTCAAGGCGACCAGTGCCATCCTGCTGACCGACGACGGCACCAGCCAGCGCGTCTCCGCGCGGACCCTGAAGCCTGGACACCGGATCCTGATCGTCGCCGGGGAGCGCGTGCCTGTCGATGGCATGGTGGAAGACGGCACCAGCGAAATCGAGGAGAGCCTGATCACGGGCGAGAGCGTGCCGCGGGCGGTCACATCGGGCGCACAGATCTATGCCGGCACGACAAACGGCGGTGGCGCGCTGATCGTCAAGGCGACGGCGACGGATCAGAGCACACTGCTGGCCGAGATCGCCCGCCTGGTCGACGTCGCCGAACAGGGTCGCGGCCGCTACGTGCGCCTTGCAGATCGGGCGGCTCGCATCTATGCGCCAGCGGTGCACGTGCTGGCGGCGCTGACCTTGGTCGGCTGGATCGTGCTCGGCACGGGCTGGGAGCCGGCCCTCACCGCGGCAATTGCCGTTCTCATCATCACTTGTCCTTGCGCGCTCGCGCTGGCGGTTCCCGCCGTTCAGGTCGCGGCCACCAGCCGGCTGATGAAAGGTGGTGTCCTCATCAAATCCGCAGACGGGCTTGAGCGACTCGCGGAAGCGGACACGATCGTATTCGACAAGACGGGGACATTGTCGCTGGGCGAGCCGCATCTCGTCGATCCCGATCGGCACGACCGGATGCTGTTGGCACGCGGAGCGCGGCTTGCGGCAGCGAGCCGGCACCCTTATGCGCGCGCCCTGGTGCGCGCAGCGGAGGCCGCGGGTATCGCCGTTCAACCAGTCGAGAATGTACGTGAAGTGCCGGGAAGCGGCCTCGAGGTCGTGACGCAGCACGGTCTGGAACGGCTCGGCTCGCCCGCGTTTGCCAACCTCGTTGGAACGATGGACGCGGATGATAGCGCTTCGCTTCTTGCCTATCGTACTGCGGAGGGCACAGCGGTGCGTTATGCCTTCGTGGACGGGTTGCGTGCGGACGCGCGGGAGGTGGTTGAGGCGCTGCGGGTGGCCGGCTATCGGATCGAGATGCTGTCGGGAGACCGAGAGAGCGCCGTCAGCGTCGCCGCTCGGGAGGCCGGCATCAACGACTACAGGGCGGCGACGGGACCTGCCGGCAAGCTTGCCCATATTGCGTCGTTGTCCGATGCCGGCCGAAGGGTCCTGATGATCGGCGATGGCTTGAACGACGCGCCGGCGCTGGCCGCCGGGCACGCGTCGATGTCTCCGGCTAGTGCATCCGACATTGCGCAGACGACCGCCGACGCGATCTTCCAGGGCCGCCGCCTGGCGCCCGTCATCGAGACGCTGGCCGTTGCACGCGCTGCGCAACGCATGGCGTGGCAAAATTTCGGGATCGCGATCGGCTATAATATGTTTTTCGTTCCATTGGCGATACTCGGCTATGTGACACCGTTGATCGCAGCAATCGCCATGTCGGCCTCGTCCATAGCGGTAACCGCCAATGCCATCCGCCTGAAAACGAAGCGTCTGGAGCTCAAGCTATGACCTCGCTTGCCTGGCTCATCCCTGCGGCCTTGGCGTTGGGCGGATTGGGGCTCGCCGCATTCCTCTGGTCGCTCAGGAGTGGCCAGTACGACGACCTGGATGGCGCTGCATGGCGTGCCCTGGACGACCGTCCGCCTCACGACGACAAAGTCGGCCATCACGAGGCGCAAAATGCAGCGGCGCCGTCATCGGCACACGACGTGCCGCTTGAGAAACAGAATTGAACTCACCTGAGCCTGAATGGCTCTAGATCGAGCTAGAGCAGGTCAGTATTAGATTGAATCAGGCCTGACCATCGTGGCCTGCTCTATCTCTTTGTTTGAGAGACTGATTCACGCCTTCGATGGAAGCATGGCTGCTTCCATCTCAGACGATCAGGCTCTAGCTGTGATACCTCAAGAGGTTGTACCCGTTCAAACCGATGCGGCTGATGGGTGGCATTCCGCCGAGGCTAGCATGGGGACGGTGCCAGTTGTATCGGTGCAGCCACCTGGACATTTCGTTG
>JBFWVC010000009.1:0-224538 GCA_050246945.1 Hyphomicrobiaceae bacterium | reverse complement strand
TCAATAAACTCAAGCAGTTCCGACACATCGCCATGCGCTTCGACCGCAACCCGCTGAACTATCTAGCGATGATCAAGCTCGCCTCGACACGACTATGGCTCAGGGCTTATGAGTCCGCAGCCTAGTAGGCATAGAAACTCAGGATAATTGCGCCGCCTAGAACCGTGGATCCCACGATTGCCCAGATCAACGCGGTTGCCGTGGCTGACTGGGCCAGCGCGGTTCGGGAAAGAAAGCGTCCAAGAACAAGAAATACCAGGACGTCGAAGACACCGTGCGTGAACCAGTGATGTCCCGTCAGCGACTGCATCGCATTCAGGATTGTCGGGCTCTCTTCCTTTGCCAGCACGAGAAGCGCGCTCAGAATAGCTGTCAATGCGTACGAATATGCGAATCCGGCAACGGTAGCGCTGACAGCCTCATCGGCGCTCGAGGGCGGCGCATGGGTTTCCGAATGATGGTGTGTGATTGCGGTCATTGCTGTTCTCCCAATTTGACATTCACGCTGCCGTCTTGGCGAGCAGTGCCACCTTTGCTCCCATCGATATGAACGCACCAGCGCCTTCCATGGACAGGCCTGTCACAACGATCAAGGCGCAGATCCAAATCATCAGGCGCTGGACGCCGTTTCGTGTCAGGCGGCTTGAGTACGCTACGATGGGAAGCAGGGTGGCCAGCAGCAGAAGCATGAGAAAAACGTGTTCCTTGGTCTCCATCGCAACGCTGTGCGCAATCGGCCAAGGACCTGCCAGAATGATGGCCTGGTCGGCAGCATACTGCGTCACGTACCAATAACCGCCGACGAAATAGGTCAGCCACACCAGGATAGCACTCGCCAGACTCAGAATTCGGATGCGTCCAACATTGCCGTCGCCAACGTTGATCGTTTCCACCAGGATCCACAGCGTAGCGAGAATCCCAAGAACGCCGAGTGCGGGGTGTATCATGAGTACAAGTTCATTTGCGTAAGGCATGACCATATCCCTTATGGTGAGTTTGATGGTGAGTTTGCTTTGATTGCGGAACCGGCAGCCGCGCGCCGGCTTGACGTTATTGACCGCACAGACCAGGAAAAGGCTACGGCGAACGAGAGTTTGGAAATCATTCCAGTCCACAAAGGAACCTTTATGATAAAGTCCGGATCAAGGACGGGGAGCACGAGGTAGAAATTCATCATCCAAACCGTCATCAGGATCGCGATCGAAACCGGCATTATGCTCAGGCTCATCCTTTGCGATTTCAGCAGACCGGCCCAGGCCGAATACATGAGGCCGCCAAGAAGTGCTGAAAGCAGCAAATGAATCGATGTGCCAAGCATTGCGGCCGCGGGCGCCGCAGCGGAAGATCGGTCAAACGCGGCCCTGATCGCGCGAGCCACGAGAACGGGACTCGTTCCGCCAAAAATATGTGCGATTGATATCCAGAGAATCTCCGCAGCGCCACCAGCGAGACCGGCGATAGCGCCAAGTGCAAGGTTCAAGGCAGCATTGTCTTTGATGATGTATTTCCCAGGCATGTTCACAACTCGCATGTTGGGTGCCCGGCAGGCTTGCCGAGGTGCGCGATCAACTTGCGCGATGCGCGGTCAACGTGTGCGCTGTTAGTCATGCGATCCGGCGCGCCCCGAGGTTAAACTGACAATATGGAACTGAAGCGTTCCGGAACCGACAGTTCCGCAAAGTCCGATCCATGTCGGTGGCGGCAGGACGTTGAGCACGCTACTTCCGGCTCCGTCTTTCGGTTCAACTAGACTCAAACTCTGTGCCAATCATGTAACCGCTTGGCGTGCCTTCGTGTTCTCGCCGCGCACGTTTTTGCGAAAGGCGGTGGTGGCTGCCCACAACCACCAGCCAGGTTCTTTTCAACCACGAAGATCAACGATCGCGACACCACGCTTGGGATCTCGTGGGGAAGCGGGTGAAAAGACAACCGCGTCAAAAACTGACCACCAACAAGCTCCAGCCTTTGATAGCATCGGCTTCGGCTGCAAGCCCACAGCGACTTGATGACAGTTGCTTATGTCCTTTGTGGACTCAAAGCTCGACAAACTGGCGACAACGCGATTGGCTCACAGCAACCATTGCAGCACGTATTCTGTACGTCGCCTGAGGGCGACTTTCGGACCTGTATTCGACGAGACTAAAGAGCTGGTTCGCGACGGCGGCAATTCCGGAATTCATTTGGGGCGTTTGACGGAGTGACATGCATGTTGCAATTGCTAAGGGCAGCTTGGGGTCAACGAGTGTGCGTACGGCCCACAGTAGCGCCACGACCGTTTCACCTCTACTTGCGGAAGACCTTCTGCGATGTCGGTGACGAAAGCCCAGGGCCAGGAGCGGCCGATCAGCTTCGCGCGATTGATGCGCTGCACGCTACTGCCCCCAATCCATAGCGGCCGCCGAAAATTCCGTACTACGCGTCACTTTCAATTCGGCATGCTCAAACCGTGGCTGACGGCCAGATCACGAACAGGTAGAAGCCATAGGCTGCGAGCAGGGCGCCGCCCTCCCATCGGCCGATCCGCCATCCAGTGCGTGCGATGAGCAGCAGTGCGATGGAAGCGCCCACCATGACCATCGCGTCGAAACGCAGGATCTCGGGCGGTATCACGGTTGGTGCGATTGCTGCGGTGGCGCCACCGATCCCCAGGATGTTGTAGATGTTGGACCCGAGGATGTTTCCAAGGGCAACGTCGCTGTGGCGGCGCAGGGCTGCAATGACGGATGTCACGAGTTCTGGCAGCGAGGTACCGATCGAGACGATCGTCAAACCGATCACACCTTCCGAGATATGGAGCTGCCGTGCCATTTCGATCGCAGCTGTCACCAGAAGTCGGCCACCGAGGATGACGACGACGAGACCGGCGACCGCAATGCCCAATGGAATGAGAATGCTGCTCACATCGGGCGATGCGCCGGTCGCAGCAGCATCTCGCGCGTGCCCATCGAGAAGTTCGTCATGCGCTTCGACTTTTTTGAATGCCGCCGTATGGCCGGCCGTCGCGCCTGCGGCTTCCTGCCGATAGGCATGGAAGAGGTAAAGGGCAAGAAGCGACAGAAGCAGGACGCCGACGATTAGGTCGTACGGAAGCAACAGGCCTATGACAACGAACAGCATGGCCGTCGCCAGCACGAAAGAGCCGTCGCGTCGCAAGGCCTTCTCGCTGACGGCCATGGGCGCGATGAGTGCGGCTATGCCCAGTATCAGCAGGATATTGGCGATGTTGGATCCGACGATGTTCCCCAGCGCGATGCCTGGAGATCCCATCAGCGATGCTTCAACGCTGGTGACGAGTTCGGGTGCCGACGTTCCAAACCCAACCAGGGTCAGGCCGATCAGAAGCGGCGACATGCCAAGTCGCGCCGCCGTGTCGGATGCCCCGCGCACGAGCAATTCGCCGCCGACGACGAGAAGCATCAAACCGCCCGCCAAGAGAAGATAGGTGGTCATGCTCTAATCCGTGCTCATGCGCCAAGCGGAGAAAACTTGTCGCGGCTGCGGTCGAGCCAGTGCAGCTGCCCCTCTGCAATCGAGAACCAGGCACCGTGGAGCGACAGCTTGCCACTCGCCACAGCCTCCGCAACGAATGGAAACGACATCAAGTTGATGATCGATTTTCGAACGGACATCAGTTCAAGCGCCTTCTGCCGCTGTTCGGGAGTGATGGCATCAGTGCACGATAGCAGTTCATCACGAACGCCATCGAGCAACTCGACCCACGGCGCGATGAAGCGGCCAACCGGACGCTGTTCTGCCGCTGCCAGGGACGCTGCAATGCCGCCGCATTGGCCATGCCCCATAACGACGATCTTATCGACTTTGAGGCCTGTGACCGCGAATTCTATGGCTGCGGAAGTGCCGTGGTGCCCGCCGTCATCTTCATTGGGCGGCACAATTGCAGCAACGTTGCGGACGACGAAAAGCTCTCCTGGTCTCGCTGAGAATATCGTCGCCGGATCGACCCGGCTGTCGGCACAGCCAATGATCATCGTACGCGGACTTTGGCCTTCGCCAAGTTTCCGGTAGCGCTCCGCCTCCTCGGCATAGCGCTGGTTCCTGAAGAGTTCATAGCCTGACAGCAGGTCTGGTGGTGCACACATTCTCTCTTCTGCTCCCTTAAGCCGGTCGTGGTTCGTGGTGTGTAGTCTTGGTGCCTTCCCCAACACCGCGTAGCGCGTGCCTGAGGAGGAGATACCCGGATAGCCCCGACAGTATCGAGCCGGTCAGAACGCCAAAGCGAAGGCTGGCGGCTTCAGGACCTTCGGCGAATGCAAGGCTGCCGATGAACAAGCTCATGGTGAAGCCGATGCCCGCCAGCAGCGCGACGCCGTGCATCTGTTGCCAGGCCGTGCCATTCGGCAATCGTGCGACGCCGGTGCGGACCGCGATCCAGACCGCCCCCATGATCCCAAGCTGCTTACCAACGAATAGTCCCAGTGCGATACCGATCGAGACAGGCCCGACGAGATCGGCAAGTGACGCTTCACCCAGTGTGACGCCGGCATTGGCGAAGGCAAACACTGGCATGATGCCGAACATGACCCACGGCTTGAGATCATGTTCAGCTGCGACGAGGACCGTGTCCTTGTCGGTTGTGCGCCGCTTAGAGTGAGGCACGAAGAGGGCCGTCACAACGCCCGCCAATGTCGCATGCACCCCTGACTTCAACAGGAACGCCCAAACAGCGATGCCGACCAGGATGTATGGCGTTATCCTGTGAACGCCGGAGCGGTTCAGCGTAAACAGTGCGACAGTACCTGCAGCCGCGATCGCGAGGGAGGTTGTCGATATTTCTGCCGTGTAGAACAGGGCAATGATCATGATGGCCGCAAGGTCGTCGACGATTGCAACCGCGAGCAGGAACACCTTCAGTGCGACGGGGACGCGCGGCCCGAGAAGCGCCAGCACGGCCAGGGCGAATGCAATGTCGGTAGCGGCTGGAATGGCCCAGCCCCGGAGTGTAGCAGGATCATTGAAATTCAGCGCCACATAGATGGCGGCAGGCACGACGATGCCGCCGAGAGCGGCAACAAGCGGAAGGGCTGCGCGCCGTCGGTCCGACAGCTCTCCGTCGATGAATTCCCGCTTCAGTTCGAGGCCGACCAGCAAGAAGAAGACAGCCATCAGGCCGTCATTGATCCATAACAACAGGGGCTTGTCGATGCTGAACAAGCCAATGGTGACGGATACCTTGGTGCTGAGCAGTGCGCCGTAGAGCGATTGCAGCGATGTATTGGAGAATACGAACGCCAATACGGTCGCGGTGATGAGCAGAAGACCAGCTGAGGCATCACCCGAAATTGGACCGTTCCTCGTTCCTTGCGCAGCCATAGGTACTTGCCTTTCATTGCATTCAATAATCTGCCCGGCGGCACGGAGGCCGCCGGGCTGTGGAGCGCATGCCTTGGGGGAGCATCAAGGGCCAGCGCTCTGGCCGGGGGACGACTTCCGGCTAAGCTCTGGGGCGATGGCGATCCACGATGCACAACTGGTGATCGACGGCGGCCGCACCTTCACCGAGATGGAAGGAAGATACAATATCGCCGAGCCGGTCGCAGGCACGCCTGGCATCGTGATAGGATGCCGCGAGAAGACGCAAGCGGTAGCTCGCGGCCTGAAGCCATTCAGCCTCGCTTTGCGGCTGCCTCTCCAGCGGTTCAATCTTGGTTGTGTCAGCGATCGCGTCGACGGTGCCGTGAACTGTGCTGCCAAGAGACGCGATTCTGTTAGCGATTCGATCCGCACGAATGTCGAGGATGCGCGATAGTTCCTCGAACATTGCATTGAGAAAGCCCGCGCGGGGACCGCTAAGGTTCCAACGGGCATGACGCGCGAACTGAGCCACATCAAGAGTATCGGCAAAGACCCCTGACAGGGCGCCGATGACCTCCCGTGCAGGGTGAGGCGTATTCACCCCGACCAGCGGCTCGCGCTGAGGCAGTTCGAGCTTTGCAAGGTTTGCTGCATGCATGTTCATCGTGCTCTCCATAGGATGGTTCAAATCGCCGTCAAAGCCAATGACGAGACAGCTACTCTGATGCGTGACCCGCTCCGGAAATTTGAGCGACCATATCGCCAATTCGACTGTCGTCCATGGCATTGATGTCGACGCCCAGATCGGAGAGCTGACCCAGCAACTCCTGGATGCCACTCTCCTGCAGCTGCGTCGGATCAAATCCCAGGTCGGCTAGCCCTTGCATCAATCCCTCTGGCGCGATCAGCTCGGCCTGCTCGGCAAAGCCGCCAAGCATTTCGGTGACGCGGGATAGGTCGAACATCTCATGCTCTCCTTTCGGTATATCTGGCAGCTCCTGGGACCACGTCGGAATCACATGCGGGTCGGTGCGGTCAGGCGCACGCCGCATGGTTCAACCGGCCTCAGGACTTGTGCCTGAGCGTGACCGTGGACCGACGCGATGACCGGACAAGAGGTGGTCCATAGGTGCTGGGCGTCTTGATCGGAACTGTGGTTTGATTCAATTTTCGCTCGAGATTCCATGGTGTTGACCGCCATTGGCCTGTGTTGAGAGGAACCGTTGTCCCTTGCTAAGAGGTTGTAGACCGGCCCTGAAATCGCCAATAGAAAGCGACCCCCGTTCCAATCGGGATTTCCGATCAGGGCATGGCGCCTTGTTTCCTGCCGATGGCATCCAATTTGTGCACAGGCAGCTCTTCTGGATTGTGAAATGCCCAATCTGAGACAGCTCGAATACCTAGTCGCCCTATCGGAAACGCTGCATTTCCGCCGCGCGGCCGAACGGGCCCATACGACCCAACCGACACTGAGCGAACAGCTCAAGGCGCTGGAGGAACGCCTCGGCCTGCAATTGGTGGAACGGTCGAGGTCACACGTTGCGATTACGCCCGTCGGCAGGCAGGTGGTCGAGATCGCCCGACGCATGTTGGCTGATGCTGCAGAGATTCGCTCTCTGGCAGCCAGCGGGGGGACAGAGCTAACCGGCGTGGTGCGTCTTGGCCTGCCACCGACCATCGGCCCCTACCTGCTGCCGTCTGTGATTCCAGCATTGCGCCAACGTTTTCCGGACCTGAAGCTCTACGTGCGCGAAGAGCTACCTGCCAGCCTTCCGCAATCGATCGAGGACGGCCTCTACGATCTCGTCATTTCTCTTCTCCCCATAAGCCCGGCGAGCCTAATCGCCGAACCCCTGTTTCGCGAGCCGCTCTCGTTGGCAATAGCTGCCGATCATGTGCTCGCAGATAGGGACGAGGTGAGGCGGACAGATTTGTCGGGCGAGCAAATTCTGGCATTGGGTCCTGGCCATCAATTGCATGATGCGGTTGCCGCGATGTGCGAGGATTTCGGAGCGACACTGAGGTCCGACTATGAGGGAACTAGCCTTGATACCTTGCGGGAGATGGTCGCAATGGGGATGGGCATGACATTTCTTCCCGGACTTTATGTGCGTGCCGTGGCGAGCAAGGACCCCAATATCAGGACGATCGATCTTGCTGACCGCAACCTCTACCGCAATGTCGCACTGATCTGGCGACGAGCGAGCCCCATGCATGTGAGCTACAAGGCGCTTGCCGATCTTCTGCGCGCTCAGGTGAAAGATCAGTTTCCCGGCTTCATTGTGTCGAGTGATCGCGCCAGCGATCGGTGAAGCCGATCAGCCAAGCGCTCTGCTTCGATTGGCAATGCCAAGCCATCGTTTCCAAATGCGGTTCAGAGCCACTATCGCCGCACCGAGGCAATCGTACCCGGTGGTGCCTGATTGGATTTGTGTCTGAAACAGAACAAAGGAAACGACGATGACGCCCGCCAGAACAGTGAGCCTCTTGGGCCTGACGATGCTTTTCGGGCTTGGCGCTGCGACCCTGCCGTCTCATGCCAACGCGCCTGATGCGTTCGTCGCCCCGCCTTCGGTGCTGGCGTTTGATCAGAAATCTGCCCGCGATGTGATGATCGACTATGTGTATCTGCCAACCATCGGCTATGTCGCCGTGTACCAGAGCGACGCAAGTGGTAACCCGACGGGCAAGCCCATCGGTCATTCCCCGATGACCAAGGGCGGTCACCGCAACGTCGAGGTGCCGCTTGATGAACCGCCCAAGTCTGGAGATCGGCTCTGGATCTCGCTCTACCAGGATGCCGACAAGCAACCTTCGTTCGATCCCGGCTCGGGCGACACGCCAGTCTGGTCGAAGGATCAGTTGCCGGCCCAAAACATGATCGTCGTACGCTAGCTTTCAACGTGCTGCATGGCGACATCGCCCAGATGCCGCGTGCATGACTGACGGACGGGGTGTGGCCGGCGGAGGCTGGCCGCACCCATACGATTCAAGGTGTTGAGGCTGTGACGCAGGGGGATGAATGCCGAACGGCGGCTGGTGGCAAACGCTTCTTTCTTTCGTGCGCGATAATGAGGCGTTCATAGAAATATCTTTGTTCGTGTTCGCATTTGCCGAATCCATCGTCGTTGCCTCCTCATTCGCTCCTGCAACGCTGATCTTCCTGACGGTCGGCGCGCTGGAAGGTGCAGCAAATGGACCGCTTCTGCCCTTAATCCTGGCTGGCGCTCTCGGTGCGATGGCTGGCGATCTCGTGTCTTTCGGCCTCGGGCTGCGGTTCTACCCCAACCTGAGGCGCAGCTGGCCACTCGACCGGCATCCCCGCCTCATCGCCCGGGGACGGCACTTCATGTCGAGGTGGGGCCTTGCGGCGATCGGCATATCGAAGCTGTCGGGGCCGTTGCGGCCGCTCATTCCGATGATGGCAGGTGCATCGCGGATGCCTCGCTTCAAATTCCTTGCTGCCAGTGCGGCATCATCCCTGGTGTGGGCATCCTTGACGCTTGTGCCGCCATATCTGGGTCTCCGATTGTTTGCTTCGGCGTAGTCCAGAGAGGTCTTCGAAAACAGAATTGCCGTGGCCGATTGGCGATCGTCCGCCTCGATGCTTCGTCAGGCAGCTGCCCCATAGGATTGAACGGTCGCAACGCTTCGCCGGTCTCCCGGCTAAACATTTAAACCGCCGATGTCGTCTTCCTCGGCAGGCCGTTTAGGACCGTCCCACACATGTTGCACATGCTCAGGTCAGCTCAGGGTCAACGGCGACCTAATGCGTCTGCTCAGACGTTACACCGCACACGGTTGCGCAATCCCAAATTGCAAAAGTGGGTTGGGGTATCGCGTCCTTCGTCGATCTTCTCTGCGAGTTTGATGTCATTATGAACCTCGATGCAGCTGGTCCAGGAGAGGGAGCCATAGTTGCCGACCAGACTTCGTTCGTGAATTGCCTGCTCATATCGTTGAACGGTGCAAAGTGAACCAAACTTTCGCCTTGTTCGTAAAGCGGTCTATGAAAACAATCGCCACTTCTTACGTCTCCGCTGCGATCTGCATGCTGATCCTGGATGCCATATGGTTGATGGTTTCGGCACCGCGACTATATCGCCCACTGTTAGGAGACCTTCTTGCCGACGATTTCCGCCTGGCACCAGCTGTTGCGTTTTACGTCCTTTACGTGGCCGGCATAGTCATCCTAGCCGTGCTACCGGCCATTGACGTCGGGAAGTGGCAGACGGCTGCGATCAGCGGTGCCGTTCTAGGATTGGTTGCTTACGGCACGTACGACCTTACAAATCAGGCGACGTTGCGCACTTGGCCCGCGCTGCTCACGGCAATCGATTTGACGTGGGGGGCCGTGCTGACATCGGTCACGGCAACCGCCGGCTATTTCGGCGCCGCCATGGTGCGCGGCTGACCGCTCATGGCGCCCACCATCGCGCCCTGGAAAACGCAATGGCTATATAAATGGTCAGGCCGGCGACGGCGAATGCGTTCAGGCGATAGAGCGCCGATTGCGCCGCATCAGCGAACCGGTGCATCGGCTCGATCCCGGCAAAGTGCACAAACAGGAACGCTGTCAGCGCGCCAAGTGCGGCGGCCAACACCAGTTTGTAGTTGCAGCGCTCAGCCACCAGCGCGGCGACGGCAAGGCAAGGGATGACGAACAGGTCGATGCCAACCGCATTGCCGAGGGCGAGCGTGGCAATCACCGCATTGGCGAGACCGATGACCGGGACGCTCGCAAGCCCGAGGCGGTGTGAACTGCGCGAGAACCATGGCACGGCAAGGAACAGCGGAGTCGTGATGAGCGTAAGGAACGTGGCGCCGCCGTCGGGTCCGGCGACGAACCGCACATAGAACGGGTAGATCGGTTGGTTCGAGGCGATCAGCAAAGCGAGTACGTTGCTGGCGCGGACCAGCGGCTCGGACGAGGACACGTAGCTGCCGAGGCCGCGCACCGCAGCCAGCGCGTATCGTCTCGCGCAACCGATCAGGTTCTGGGACAAGGAAGCAGGCCACGTGCCACCGGTCTGAGGCATCAGTTAGCCGAATCGGGGACGAGCCGGTAGTGGCTGACAGCCCATTCTTTCCCACCATTGTGACCGAACAGGCCGCTCGTAGCGAGGAAGAACAGGCGCCAGCGGCGGTGCCACAGCGACGCTTCGGCACCATAGAATTCTCGGAGGATTTCGAGGATCGGTTCGCTGTTGCGGTCGAAGTTGGCGAGCCAGTGGCGCGCGGTATGAGCGTAGTTCATGCCGTTCCACCGCCACTCCTGTTCGACCTGGAACAGATCGGGGAACTGGCGAATGAGCGAGTGGCTCGGCATGATGCCGCCGGTGAAGAAGTTCTGCGCGATCCAGTCGCTGCGATCGCTTTCATCGAAGAGATAAGCGGAGCGCTCGTGCGTGAAAACGTGGATGAACATGCGCCCGTCCGCCTTGATCCAGCCGCGAGCTTTTTCCAGGAGCTGGCGCCAGTTGGACATGTGTTCGAACATCTCCACGGAAACGATGCGGTCGTACTGCCGGTGCGGATCGAATTCGTTCATGTCGGACGTCACGACGCGAAGGTTCGCCAAGCCGCGGGCCGTTGCCTGTTCCTCAATGTGGGCCCGCTGCGAATGTGAGTTGGATACTGCCGTGATCTTGGCGGCAGCAAACCGCTCCGCCATATACAAGGACAGCGATCCCCAGCCGCAGCCCATTTCCAGAATGTCCTGGCCGCCCTGTAGATCGGCGGCATGCACGGTCGCGGCCAGGGCGTCGGCTTCCGCTTCGGCCAGAGTCGTGGCGCCGTCGTCGAACAGGCAGCAGGAATACTTGCGGTTCGGGCCGAGTATCAGTCCGAAGAACTCGGCCGCGATCTCGTAGTGCTGGTCGTTGGCCTTGTCCGCGTGGACGGCTATCGGTCGTTTCGACACCAGGTCGAGAAATGCGCTGTCAGAGAGGGCTGCTGGGCCGTTCAGGTGCTTGCTGGAGCGGCCGACCATGTAGCGAATGCCGGCCTCGGTTACGAAATCGGGCACATTGACGTGTTCTGCGGCAACGATAAGGCGCTTAAGGAAACCCATGGCTTGCAGGACCTCACTGCGACGGCGGGAACGGGAGGAATGCATTGGTTGTACGTTGGTACTCCCGGTATAGATCTCCGTACCGCCCGACCATGTGCTGTTCCAGGAGCGGAATGCCGGAGACGCGCGTCAACAGCCAGTACATGATCGCCGGTGCAGCAATCGACAGGTAGCCCCAATCGAGGCCGCCGGTGAGATCGATGGCGAACAGCGGGTAGGCGAGCCAGATCAGCCATTCGAAGAAGTAATTGGGATGGCGCGAATAGCGCCAGAGGCCGCGTCGGCAGACGCGGCCGCGATTAGCCGGATCCCGGGCAAAGGCCCGCAATTGTGCATCGGCCAGCGCCTCGCCGCCGAGTGCGACCAAGACCAGTAGGCACGCGGACAGATCATGCAGGCCGAGGGGGCGTGCGCCGTCCCATGCGGCAAGTGCGATCGCGAGTACGAGCGGCACGGAGACGAGCGCCTGGATCTGCAGGAGGCGAAACATGCGGCGCGGGGCGTCTGAGCCCCAGGCCTCTCTCATCTTGGCGTAGCGGGGATCGTCGCCCGCGCCGCGCGTGCGCGCGACGATGTGTAGGCCGAGCCGGAGTGACCAAATGGCGGCGATGATCGTTACGATCAGCGGGCGAAGACTGCCGGGCTGCATGAGCGACGCCGTAAGCCCTGCCACGACGCCGGCCGCGCCGACACCGAACGTCCAGCACGCGTCGACCCATCCGGACTGGCCGGTGCGCTGCTGGATCGCCCAAGCCAGTGCCATGACCGCCGACATGAAGGCGCCGGCGGCGAAGGTTATCCCGAAGATCAGGTTAGTCGACATGGCGGGATACCGAGATCGCCGGTCAGATGCGCACGAACGGTTGCAGCAAACGTCCAAAGCGGCTCTTGAGCTTGAGCTGGCCGCTCATCGCAACGAGGCACACGCAATCTGTGCCCTCTTCGACGATGGGCTCGTGATGGACCGAGGCGTCGGCTTCGTCGAAATCACCAACTCCGAAGCGCCCTGCTTCGTGCGAGAAGGCGCCTTCCAGAACACACGTCCACTCGATCCCGCTGTGGGTGTGATCGGGCAGAGCAAGCCCGCCCTTCGCCTTGAGCATGAAGACACGAACGCCGCTGGTGCTCGGCACCTTAAGCTCGCGGCGATGCAGGCCAGGGCCAATCCAGCGCCAGCGGCCGGCAGCATAGAGCGACATCAAAGACGCGGTGCGGGCCTCGGCCGAATCCGGAGCGGTAGATGTTCCAGACAGCGCTGCTGCGGACGTTGCTTTCCCCGCAGCCAGTGTAGGCTGGCCAGCATCGCCATGCAAAAGATCGCCGGCAGCGGCGCTGAGAGGTGTTGAAGGGGCGGTGTCCTCAAGAAGAATGCCGCCCAGCGTCTCGAATTCGCGGACGGTATTCCGGCAGTGCTGGCAATGCAGGAGATGCGCTACGACGACGACTGACGCTGCCTCGTCCAGCGTGGCGTTGGCAAACTCGGCGAGCACGATGTCAGAAGGGTGGTGGGTAATGCTCATGTGATTTTCTCGAGCGCGTCCCTGAGTTTGACCATGGCCAGCCGCATGCGCGACTTCACCGTACCCAGGGGAATTTGAAGAACTTCTGCAATTTCCATATGCGTGCGGCCCTCGATGAAGGACAGGCGCACGACCTGGAACTGATCGTCGGGCAGCACCTGCAGTGCTTCACGGACGCCCATTTCCCGCTGCGCCACGTCCAGCGCCTGGTCGGGCTGTAACGGTGGTTCGGCCTCGTCCTTCATTGCCAAGGCGTAGACTACGACGCGCTGCTCGCGCCGCAACCGATCAATGCGCAGGTTGCGGGCAATGGTGAAGATCCAGGTCGACGCTGCGGCCTTGGCCGGATCGAACTGTGCCGACTTGCGCCAGACGGTGAGCATCGCCTCCTGCGCCAGATCCTCGGCGAGGTCGGCGCTGGCGCCACCCTGCATCAAGAAACCTTTGATGCGGGGCGAGAAATGGTCGTAGAGCCTCGCGAACGCCGCCCGATCGCCGGATTTCGCGATTGCCACGATGTCGCTGCCGGGATCGGGCGTCCCGGAAGCGTCCTGCTGATTAGGCATTTCAAGTCCACTCTGGCGGCTAGCGACCGGACCGCGGGGGACAACCCGCCACGGCTTCACACGCATTTGTGCCAAAAATGAATTTTGCAGCGCAAGTATCATGATGCCTTTACGACGGGCACCCGGGTTCGGATCATCGGGTCGGCTCGCAAAAATGGGCGTGATCCAAGCGGACCGGGGCGGCGTACACCTTGCCAGCAGCCTTCCGTAAGATAGTCGAAGCCGTTTGGGAGCCCGATGCACATTAACTCATTTCGCCGAACGTCGCCGCAACCGTCCGTCGCCATCATCGGGACCGGCATTTCCGGATTGTCGGCAGCGTGGCTGCTCGCGCCGCACGCGGACGTCACGGTCTACGAAAGGGCGAGCCGTATCGGTGGGCATTCCAATACGGTTGATGTCGATCTGCCGGATGGGCGCGCGGCCGTCGATACCGGCTTTATCGTCTACAATCAGGACGCCTATCCGAACCTCACTGCCTTGTTCCGTCACCTGGACGTGGAGACTTGCGCTACGAACATGTCGTTTGCTGCTTCACTGAACGGCGGCGCGATGGAGTATTCGGGCGCCTCGCTCGGCGGGCTTGTCGCGCAAAAGCACAACCTCCTGCGTCCACGCTTCTGGTTGATGCTCTATGATCTGCAGCGGTTCTACCGAAAGGCGCCGACTTTGGCGCACGACGCTGATCACCGGTCCCGAACGCTGGGTGAGTTCATCGCTGCGGAGAGCTACGGGGCGGCGTTCGTCGAGGATCACCTGCTGCCGCTGTCGGCGGCCATCTGGTCGGCTAAGCCTGCGGACATTCTCGACTATCCAGTCAGCGCGTTCGTAAGGTTTCATGAAAACCACGGCTTGCTGAAGTTCACGGGGCGGCCAGTCTGGCGTACCGTTTCGGGCGGCAGCAGGCGCTACGTCGAAGCCTTGAGCTCCGAATTTGCCAACCGCATACGTTTGAACGCCCGGCTCTGTGCCATACGCCGGACAGCCGGCGGCGTCGAACTCGTCGATGAAGCAGGCGAGGTCGCGCGACACGATCACGTCATTGTCGCAACGCACGCCGACCAGGCCCTGAGTTTTCTGGCTGACCCGACACCGCGCGAACGCGAACTTCTCTCATCATTCAAATACAGCCGGAATGAAACTTGGCTGCACGGCGACGCCGACCTGATGCCGAAGCGGAAATCGGTCTGGGCGAGTTGGAATTTCATCGGCGGCGTTGAGCAGAATCGTGCCGGTGAGCGGCTCGTCGTCAGCTATTGGATGAACCGCCTGCAGAAACTGGCCACGCGCGAGAACCTGTTCGTCACCCTAAATCCGTCGCGGGAGCCGCGCGCCGACCTGACATACAGGATTGAAACCTACGAGCATCCGATCTTCAACCGCCGCGCCATAGAGGCGCAAAGGCGCCTCTGGTCACTGCAAGGCAACGGCGGGGTCTGGTATTGCGGCTCTTATTTTGGATCGGGCTTTCACGAGGATGGCTTGCAGGCGGGCCTCGCCGTCGCTGAAGAGCTTGGCCGGACGGAGGGGCTTACGGGTGTCTGCCGTCCCTGGCAGGTCGAAAACGAATCTGCACGGATTTGCATCGCTGCACCGGCTGCTGCTCCCGCTTTGACGCCTGCACCCGCTACCGGCGTCGGGGCAAGGGACGCGGCATGATGATCGAGCCGGGCATCTACACCGGCAGCGTCCGGCACACGAGGGTGAAGCCGCGGCGGCTGTCGCTGCGCCACCGCTGCTTCTGGCTGGCCCTGGACATCGACACCATCGACGAGGTCGTGCGGACACAACCGCTGCTTTCGCATAACCGCTTCAACGTCCTGAGCCTTTATGATCGCGATCATGGTGAAACGTGCGAGCTCGGCTTTCGTGAAAAGGTCGAGGCGCTGTTGTCGGGTGCCGGTTTTGCCAGGCCGCCGGCGCGGATCATTCTGTTCTCGATGCCGCGCGTACTGGGCTACGGCTTCAATCCACTCAGCTTGTTCTTCTGCCTCGACGGCGATGGCCGGACCGAGGCCATCATCTACGAGGTGCACAACACCTTTAAGCAGCGCCATTGCTACATCGCGCCGGTCGGTCAGCGGGCAGATCGCGCAGTGCAGTCGGCCGAGAAGGTCTTTTTCGTGTCGCCGTTCATGGACATGGACATGACCTACACGTTTGAGGTGGCGGCGACACGGGGTCGGTTTCTGCTGGCGATCAATGCACGCGATGCGGAAGGGCCGGTGATCTTTACGTCGATCAACTCGGAACGGCAGGCGTTGACCGCAGCATCGCTCTTCAAGGCGTGGGTGCGCCACCCGCTGATGAGCCTGAAGGTGATCGGCGCCATTCATTTCCATGCAGCGCGTCTGTGGAGCAAGGGGATTGGGCTGCGTGACCGGCCGCCGCCACCCGACGCGCCGGCGACCTTGGGACAAGCAAGATCGGCAAGATGATGAAAAGCGAAGCGGCAACAATCGAAGATGGGAGGGCTGGCGAACATTTGCTGCGGCCGGCGCGCATCGTCTCAGGCCTGCTGGCAAGCCGTCTGGCTGAGTTCACCTGCGGTCACCTGACCGTGTCGCTACCTTCGGGTCTATCGGTCGTGCAGGCTGGGCACCGCGAAGGGCCGCGCGCGCACATTTCCGTGCGCCGGTGGCGTGCCTTGCTCCGGTTGCTGGCAGAAGGCGATATCGGCTTCGCAGCCGGTTACATCGAGGGCGACTGGACGACGGATAATCTGCCGGCCGTTATCGAATACGGTATGGCTAACGAAAAGGCGCTGACGAAAAGCGCTAACGGCATCCCCGCGGCGCTCGCTCTCAATCGCCTGCGGCATCTCGCGCGGCGCAATTCTCGCAAGGGCAGCCGCCGCAACATCGCCGCCCATTACGATCTCGGAAACGCCTTCTACGCCCGCTGGCTCGACCCGGGCATGCAGTATTCATCGGCGCTCTATGAGGAGAGCGGGGAAAGCCTGTCGGTGGCGCAGGAAAGGAAACTTGCAAAAGTGGTCGAACTGCTCGGATTGGGCGGCAGCGAACACATACTGGAGATCGGTTGCGGCTGGGGCGCGGTCGCCGAGCGCTTGGCCGCGGACCATGGCTGTCATGTAAACGGCCTGACGCTCTCGCGAGAACAGGCCGATTACGCGCGACGGCGGCTTGCTGCAGCCGGTCTTGCATCGCGCGCGAAGATAGAGATCCGCGACTATCGCGACATCGTCAGCACTTATGACCGCATCGTGTCAATCGAGATGTTCGAAGCGGTCGGCGAGCCCTACTGGCCGCTCTATTTCGAGACACTCGCACGCTCGCTGAAAGACAACGGCTGCGCCGTCCTACAGGTCATCACAATCGGTGAAAGCTCCTTTGAGGCCTATCGCAAGCGTCCCGACTTCATCCAGAAATACATTTTTCCAGGCGGCATGCTGCCGACCAAGGCGGCGCTGCATCGGCTTGCAGAAGACGCGGGGTTTGCGGTGACGCATCAACTCTCGTTCGGTCTAAGCTATGCCGAGACGCTTGCGGCTTGGCGGGATGCGTTCCACCGGAACTGGACGGAGATCGAGCCGTTGGGCTTCGACGAGCGCTTTCGCCGAATGTGGGACTATTACCTCTGCTACTGCGAGACGGGATTCCGTCACGACACAATTGATGTCGGCCTATATAAGCTGGAAAAGTGCGCGCCGGCTTCGCAAGCGGAACCAAAGGTGCATAGAGCTTCGTGTGAGAACGCCCATCCCTATCGTTCCGATCGGTAGCGGACATGAGTCTGGTGTGTAGGCATCTTGCGCCTTGGACACCTGCTGTCGGATCAACTCTCAGCGCCAGCGACGCGCGATAAATTTCACTTAGTTCAAAATCTCCTCGTCGCACTTGCCCAGACCTAGGCAGTGAGTCACTTGAGTTGCGAGCGGCCGAATGAAGTGGTTCAGCCCAACGGACCACATGGGCTGACTACCAATGGAGTTCGTATCTTCGGGGTGCTCTGGGCTATTTGGGCAACCGATTCAAACAGAAGGGCTCAGCGATGCCGACGCGGATCTACTTGGTTCGACACGGTGCTACACAATTGACGGAAGAAGATCGCTGTGCAGGATCGACTGACATCTGCTTACCCGAAGTGGGACGCAAACAAGTTGCAAGCCTGGCTGAACGTCTAAAGGACGAAAGGCTTGCTGCTATTTATTCGAGTCCGCTCGCACGCACGCTTGAAACAGCGCAAATCCTCGCCGCCCCGCACGGAATCAACCCTATTGCCGAACCGGCTTTGAGAGAGATCGACTATGGGCATTGGGAGAGGTTGCGACGTATTGACGTCGAACGTGACTTCCGCGCGGAATATGAGATCTGGCAAGAGGACCCACTCACGATCGGCCCGGAAGGCGGCGAATCTGGATTGAATGTTCTCCATCATATCCTGCCGGTTGTGCGACGTATCGTCGAGACGCATCGCCACAAAAACGTGCTGTTGGTTTCACATAAAGGTACGAACCGCTTGTTGGTCAGCAGCTTGCTGGGCTTCGACGTACGCGGCTATCGCGATCGCCTCGATCAGAGCCCCGCAGCTCTCAATATTATCGATTTGATGAGCGAGGTTCGTCCACGCCTTCGTTTATTCAACGATATCTCTCACTACGAGGGCATCCCGACACGGGTCCTAAGCCAGCGGCTCTCCAAGTGGTGGAGCCCACCGGAGAAATCAGATTAAGCAATGCTGGCCGGCCACGACAAATTGCCCAACCGTTGGCTGGACCACACACCAGTACGGCCGGGCCAGCACAAAGTTGCGGCCTGACGCGCTTTGTCATGCTGCAACTGCTCAGGGCCGCTTGGGGTCAAACGCAACGTCTACTGAACGTCTGCTTTCGAGATGCAGCAGTTGTCACGCTCGACAAACAGCGCGACGAGGGCTGCGGGACATGAATCGCTTCGCGTTACCGATGGCCGAAGTGACCTCAACTGCAGACATCACCGACAAGCACTAAGGGATTGCATTCGCAAAAGTCATCGACTTCTGCAATTGGGATGAAGCAACTCTGTGCGGTGCGTCGTTCGTGGACATGCCGTCGGCAAGAATTGGGATTTCGCTGCCAACAGCTGCGCCGCCACCAGAACTGCTTCCAGGGCACACAAAGGTGGACAGAAAGGGGGACGGCGAAATCGAAGAACGAACTAGCTCGTTAATTCAGTTGAGTTCGTCGATCTGTGCTTGACGGACTCCGTCTCCGCCAGCGCCTCCGCATTGAGTGGCGGGTGTCGTTTGTCTTCCGATGCTCCAACCCACGACAATTCACCGGCTTCGGGCTGCTTCGGGCGATCTCGGTCTGCGGTTCCAAATTGCCGCCAAACCGGGGCGGTTCATGCTGCGCGGTTGACTTGCGAAACGTCTTGCGCACGGATCGTCCGCACCTCGTGGGACTGGCGCGACTGGCAACCGAGGAGAAGACGTCCGCGTTCGCTCAGCGGCGTCAGGCTACTCGAACGACAGTGCGGGGCTTGATGGTGGCACCACCAGTATGGTCGGTCTAGCCGGGAGATCCGCTACCGACAGGACCAGTGTCGGCGTATCGATGTTCCTGACTTCGAATTGTTCGCCCATGCGTTCGATAAACCGGGCAAGAGTAAGTTGACTGAAGGCATGCATGGGAATGACGAGACGCGCTTTCAGGACTTTCAGTGTTCGTACCATGCTTGCATGGTCGAGCGTGTAGCTGCCGTCGACGGGTGCCATGACAACGTCGAGCTGTCCGATGGCACCGATGTCTTCAGATGCAAGCTCGTGATGAAGATGACCGAGATGGCCGATGCACAGGCCTGCCACTTCGAAAATGAAAATCGAATTGCCATCTTCCTCACGTCCGCCCGACCAGAGCCGTATGTCAGTCGGTACATTCCGGATTAGAATGTCTGCAATTTTGAGATGGTGGCGTATCGGACCGCCGCGGGGATTCCAGCCGCGCAGTACATGCTTGATCCTGGGGTCAATGAAGTCGGTATAATGTGTGGAGTGTGCGTGGTTCATCGTAACCACATCGGGCAGCGAACCGCTGCCGGCGAAGCCTGAATAATCCGTTGCGACGATCACGCCTGAGGCCGTTTCGATACGAAATGTAGCGTGTCCGACGTACGTGATGCGAACCTGATCAACGCCAATCGAATTTTGCCGCCAGTCTATCGGCACGACTCGTGGCGAAATACGCGCCATTGCAACACAGCGACTGACTTCCGCGGCAGCCGGCAAGGCAACGCAACCAACCAATGCGACCGCAAAAAAGATGACCACAAGACCCTTCAGCCAGTTGCTCGGACACTGGTTGCGGAATGAACCGCCGTTCGACATGTGCTGCACTCCAAACGCGTGGCCAGCGTATGCACCGGGGAAAATTCAAGCCTACAACGGGTGGGCATCAGACGCCAGGAACTACCCAGCCGTCCCTGCGCGCTGGAAGCGAGTGGTGCGCGCCGCGCCGTGTCGGAGAGTAGAATTGAATGCCGGTCTTGGATCGCCTGGTCGTTTGCGATCTTTGGCATCGCAGTCACAAGGATGCGATCGCGGGCCGATCGATCGACGTGTGGATGGGGAGATGCGAGGAAACCCGATGCAAACTGCCTTGCGTCCCGACAGGCAGCGGTCGCACAACCCTTTTCGGTGGTTGCGGAATCCGACGCTCGCGACATCGATTTCCGGCCGCCTGCTTGCACATGACGCCAGGCAGCGGTCAGCCCGTTGCGAATGAGATGCTTGGGCGAGCGTGCACGGTCACCCCGTGGGGACGACGTCGACGCTCACGTCGACCGTGTGCTTGCCCCCGCCAAGCAGAACCCCGCTGATCGGAGAGACATCGTTGTATTCGCGGCCGTTGGCAATGATGATGTGTTCCTCGCCGGCCGGAATGCCGTTGGTGGGATCCAGTCCCTGCCAACCGTACATGGGCGACCAGACATCAACCCATGCATGCGATGCATCGGCTCCCTGTAGCCTGGGCTGGCCAGGTGGAGGCCGGGTGAGGATGTAGCCGCTGACATAGCGCGCGGGGACCCTCATTGCCCTGAGGCACGCCAGTGTCAGATGGGCGAAGTCCTGGCAGACGCCACGGCGCTGGGCGAAAACGCGTGTAATGGGGGTCGAGATGTCGGTGGCGGTCGCGTCGAAGGTGAAGTCGTCGTAAATCCGGTGCATGAGATCGCGGCTGGCCTCCAGAAGCGGTCGGCCAGGGGCGAAGGAGACGGCAGCATACTCCGCTATTTCGAGCGTGGCCGTCGTCAATTGCGTGGCGCAGCGGAACTGCACGACGTCGAGGTCGATCGAGCCCGGCCGGGAGTAGAGAACGTCGTCGAGCCGGTCCCAGGGCGTCGAGGCAGCTTCATCCACGGTGACGGCGGGCAAGGTGTCGATGATGGCGCGCGAATGGATCACCAGGTCCTCGTGCGGCAGTTCGATCTCGAGCGTCGTGACGGGGTTGGCAAATGCATCCATGCCATCATGCCGCAAGGTCGGGGCGGGCTCGATGATGAGGCTGTGGCGACGAGTGGTCTGATGGCGTGTGCTGCGCGGAGCCAGATGAACAATATGCTGAGACTGCACGACGGCCTCGCTGTAACGATAGGTCGTGCGATGGCTGATTTCGAACTTCATGGACTGGACTCGCTACGCATGTGGACGCGGTGCGGTACTTCGTCTGTCAGGTTGAAGTAGTGGCGGCCGATAGCATTGGAAAGATCAGGCAGTAGATCAAGCTGCTCCGCCATGAGCTTCTCCAAGCGACTCCGGCCCTTGGGCGCGGCCACGGCTTCGACGTCTGCCAGACGTGTTGCCGTCAGCGCTGCAAGAAGCAGACGCCGGTCTTCAGGGAGCGTGGTGCCGCGATGACCGCCAGGGAATTCATCGAGATGTTGCGTCGCGGCTGTCAGCTGGAAAGCAAGGGAGCGCGGATTGGTCTCGTCGAGCAGAAGCAGATCAAGCACCAGGGGCAGGCTCGGATCGATGCGGTATCGAGAGCGGTAGGTGATGAAACTGTCAGCGAGTTCGAGGATCAGTCGAAGTGCATTCATCTCGTCTTCGGGATCCTCGACCGTGGAGAACAGAGTGGCGATCGATTCACACAGATTGTAGGCCCGTTCAATGCGGCGACCGAGATCGAGAAAGCGCCATCCGAAGTTGCGCGTCATGTTCTCGTGCATCAGGCCATTGAATGCCGCCAGGGAGGCCAGACCATCGTCAAGAATATCCAGAATTTCGTTGGGTGCAGCGTGGGAAATGGTGCTGAGAAAGGAATCCCCCGGCCTGAATCTGCTCAACGTGTTCCAGGCTTCGAAGGATAGGCGGTCACGCGCGAGACTGGCGCAGCGATACAGGCTCTCGCAGGTCAGGGTCAGTGTGCGCGAACCCTGCTGGCCCGAGATCAGGCGTGCGCAGAGGCGCTCGACGTCGCTGTCGATCAGATGCAGCGGCGTGCCGCGCGGCAGAGCCGCATCGAGGAGGGCCAGGAGTGTTCTGTAGGCAGCGACGAGGCCATCCGTGGTGCCGCTGTCTTCCTCGATACGGCGGTAGGCGCCGCGCAGGACACGCATTGTCCAGTCGGCGCGTTCGTGATAGCGCCCGAGCCAGAAGAGGTCATCGGCGACACGGCTCTGGATCACGCGCTGAGAGCGCTCGACGCGGGCATTCTCAAGCATCGGTCGCCACAGGCTGACGTGCTGGCGCTGTTCGGAATCCGACAGCACCCAGACATCGCGTGTGTGTCCGTCATTTGTGCTCAAGGCGACTGCACGCCCCGGATCCGCCGACATCGCGAGCCCGCCGGGCATGACCTCGAATCCGTGCTCGGTACGAGCGACAAAGAAACGGATGGCGAAGGAGCGCCGTGTCAATGTGTTGCCATCGAAGACGGGTGACTGGCTGAGCCCGAATTCCTCCTCGGCCACAAGTCCGTTGCCCCCCAGTGCGATCGAACGCATGAGGCGCTCACGGTCGGCTTGCCGCAGATTGCGCGGCTCCTGGCCGAAGGCCGCCTGACCAGGGCGTCCGGTGCCTTCCTGCGCAATGCGGATGACAAACCGGTCAAGGTCATCCAACACGGCGCGGCGTGCGTTTGCATCGCCGAGCCAGTGCCTGCGCGCGTCCGGCAACAGCAGTTCCTCACCGAGCACTGTTGTTGACAGCCGTGCGAGATAGGGTCCTAGGCCACGGTTCTGGACAACCGCCGATCCCACCGGATTGACGACGAGGCGCGGATTGGAGCGATTGACCCTGAGCAAGCCGGCCGTGCCGGAGAAGCCGGAAGGGTCCAGCTCGAGTGGGTCGATGAAACGACCATCGACGCAACGCACGATGAGGTCGATCTCTTTCAGGCCTTCCAGCGTTTTCAAGAAGACCTGATTGCCTTTTGTTCGCAGGTCAGCTCCTTCGACCAGAAGGTAGCCCAGATAGCGGGCAAGATAGGCATGGGAGAAGTAGTCCTGGTGCTGTGGGCCCGGCGTCAGCAGCGCGACGCGCGCGTTGTCGCGGCCGGAATGGGCGGTCAATGCAGCTTGCACGTTCTGGAAAAACTGCGCGAGGCGGACGGCGTTACAGCGGCGGAACCAGTCGCCTGCGACGTGGGAGTGAACGACACGATTGGCCACCGCAAAGCCGATGCCGGCCAGCGTTTCCGAGTGATTGTCAATGACGCGCCACTGGCCGTTGTGCTCGCGCGCGAGATCAGCGGCAAAGAAGCGCAGCGGACCTGCTTCGGGAAGAATGCCCTGGCAGGGCCGCAAATAGGTCGGGTCGGCGAAGACCAGTTCAGGGGGAATTAGGCCATCGCGCATCAGGCGCTGTTTGCCATAAATATCGTGCAGGACGGCATCCATGAGGCGTGCACGCTGGCTAAGAGCCCTTTCCAGCCAGCGCCATTCCTCCGGAGAAATCAGAACAGGCGCCAGGTCGAGGCGCCAATTCTGTTTGGGCTGTGTCGGATGGGCAAAGATGTCGAAGTCGATGCCCGTCTCACGGACACGGCGATGCAGGCGGTCGGCGCGATTCCTGATTTCTCCAGGTGTCAGTGGAAGAAGTGCCGATAGAAGAGCCTGCCAATGCGGGCGAACATTGCCGTCCTGGTCGATCGCCTCGTCATATCCGGCGACCGGCGCAAGGCGATAGGCGGCAAAGTGGTCTTCAATCGACTCCAACCCGGCTGGAGCCCTTTGGTTCATTGCCTCGTCGCCTCACGTCGTTGCGGTTCTGCGATCGGGATCGCATGCACACACCCGCTTCTGACGAATTTAGCACGTCGAATCAGTCAATTTGCAATGGATTTCACCTGCAAGCGTTAGGCGGGCCGAGTATCTTTTTGATCAGCTCTTCACGTGCGGCGCAAATCGAGGGTCATGGGGTAATCGGGATTGTGCGGCGCCGGCATCGGTCGGCTCGGGTGTGCCGTGTAGCCAGCTGCTTCGAAACGGGCAAGTCGACGACCTTCCGCCTCGTAGGCGTTAACCGGAAATACCTCGAAATTCCGGCCGCCAGGATGGGAGACGTGATAGCGACAGCCTGCTATCGCTCTGCCGGTCCAGGTGTCGTAAATGTCGAAAGTAAGCGGTACGTGCGGCGCAATCGTCGGGTGAAGGGCGGAGGGTGGCCCCCATGCCCGGTACCGCACCCCGGCAACGGCCTCGCCGAATGTGCCGGTCGAGGCGAGGGGCACCTGATGCCCGTTGCAAACGATCTGGAAGCGGCCATCGGTCATGCCGCGGACCTTAACCTCCATTCTTTCCAGTGAGGAGTCAACGTAGCGAGCCGTGCCGCCGACGACACCTTCCTCACCAAGCACGTGCCAGGGTTCGAGAGCTTGTCGCAGCTGCAACTCCATGCCGTCGATGGCGACCTTGCCAAAGAGCGGGAAGCGGAATTCGTAGTGCGGGCGGAACCAATCGAGGTCGACCGGCAGTCCGGCGGCCTTGATGTCCGCCACGACGTCTGCGAAGTCAGCCCAGACCATGTGGGGGAGCATGAAGCGGTCGTGCAGTGCGGTACCCCAACGCACGAGATTGTTGCGGTATGGCCGTTCCCAGAACATGACGATCAAGGCGCGCAGCAGAAGTTGCTGCGCGAGGCTCATGCGCGCGTGAGGGGGCATTTCGAACGAGCGGAACTCGACGAGACCCAGGCGTCCGGTTGGTCCGTCAGGCGAATAGAGCTTGTCGATGCAGATCTCGGCGCGGTGGGTGTTGCCCGTCACGTCAATCAGGAGATTGCGAAAGATGCGGTCGACCAGCCAAGGCGGCACGGTGCCTGCGCCCGGATCTGGGATTTGGGATAAGGCGATCTCAAGCTCGTAGAGGGCTTCGTGACGACCTTCGTCAACACGGGGCGCCTGGCTGGTCGGTCCGAGGAAAAGTCCCGAGAATAGGTAGGAGAGCGAGGGGTGGTTCTGCCAGTACGCGACAATTGAACCCAGCAGGTCCGGGCGGCGCAGGAACGGGCTGTCCGCCGGTGTCGGCCCACCAAGCACGATGTGATTGCCACCGCCGGTGCCGGTGTGGCGGCCGTCGATCATGAATTTCTCGGTCGACAAGCGTGAGAAATGCGCATCTTCGTAGATGCCGGTTGTGATTCTCACCGCCTCGTCCCAGTCGTGGGCCGGTTGGATGTTCACTTCGATCACGCCAGGATCGGGCGTTACCTTGATGACGTTGATGCGCGGGTCGGAGGGAGGTGCGTAGCCCTCGATATGGACCTGCAAGTCAGTCGTGGCAGCTGCTTCCTCGACCGCCGCGATCAGCGCAGCGTAGTCTTCCGCGTCGGCCAGTGGCGGCATGAATACACAGACGCGGTCGCCGCGCGGCTCGATTGCAAGGGCAGTTCTCACGGAGCCGACGACGTCGTTGGGCTGCGATGGAGTGGCCTGTGGGGCCTCGAGCGTGACAGTGCGCCGGCGCTGCATCAGGATTCGACGCTCGGGCAGAGGGGGAGCTTCGGAAAATGGGTCGCGCGGTTGCTGGCCAGGATAGTCGGCGGGGGACAGGTAATAGGTGGACCCGAGCGGCAGACGGTAGCCGATGGGCGAGTCACCGGGGATGAGAAATAGCTTGTCGCGGCGCAGAGCCCAACGCTCGGTGACCCAACGGCGGCCGCGGTCCTGGGTATGCCAGACCTGAATAGGGAGCACGTAACCGGCCACTTCGGTCACGCCGCGGTCGAAAACTCGGATGACGCGCTCGCGTTCGGCCGGGTCTTCGAGCTTGTTGGTCTGGGGTGTCAGATTGATAGGAAGCTTCTGCTCGACGAGCATGAAGTGCGCGGCGTCTTCGTAGGCGGGAACCGCACTGTCTTGCGGGAGACCGAGATGGCCGGAAAGTGCCGCAATGAGGCGGTGGGCATCCTCTGCGGTGGCCTGGCGTCCGGGCGTCTCGCGGCTGATCAGATCGTGGCGCTCCCACAGAGGCTGGCCGTCGGTCCTCCAGTAGAGGGCGAAAGCCCATCGCGGCAGCTGCTCACCCGGATACCACTTGCCCTGACCGTAATGAAGCATGCCGCCGGGTGCAAAACGGTCTTCCAGACGGCGAATGAGATCGTCTGCGTAGCGGCGCTTGTTCGGACCCACCGCAGCGGTATTCCACTCTGCGCCTTCCATGTCGTCGGCTGCGACAAACGTGGGTTCGCCGCCCATGCTGAGGCGGACGTCACCCTGGCGCAGGCGTTCATCGATCGCGTGGCCGGCGTCGGCAATCGCGGTCCAAGTCTCTTCGCTATACGGATTGGTGACGCGCGGCGTCTCGCGGATTCGCGAAACGTGCATGTCGAAACTGAAATCGACCTCGGCTTTCGAGTGAGCGCCGGTTATGGGGGCCGCGCTGATCGGATGTGGCGTGGCCGCAAGCGGTATGTGGCCCTCGCCGGCAAGCAAACCCGAGGTCGGATCAAGTCCGATCCACCCGGCGCCGGGAACATAAACCTCGGTCCAGGCGTGAAGGTCGGTGAAGTCTACGTCTGTTCCGGTCGGCCCTTCGAGTGCTTTCACGTCCGGCGTGAGCTGGATCAGGTAGCCGGAGACGAACCGGGCTGCGAGGCCAAGATGGCGGAGTATCTGAACGAGAAGCCAACCACTGTCGCGACAAGAGCCGGACGCTTTCGCGAGCGTGTCCTCGGGCGTCTGGACGCCGGGCTCCATACGGATCAAGTACGACACATCCGCGTGTAATGCGCGGTTGAGGTCGCACAGGAAGTCGATGGTATTCTGGCGTCTTCTGTCGATCCGCAGGATGTAATCGCGCAGCAGCGGACCGGCTGGGTCCGGCTCGAGATAGGCCTGCAATTCCTTCTTGAGCGCCGGTTCGTAAAGGAATGGCCACTCCGTCGATCGTTCCTCGATGAAAAAGTCGAAGGGATTGATGACGGCCATGTCGGCAACGAGGCCGACCGTCACCTTGAAATGATCGATCGGTTCTGGAAAAATCAATCGCGCCAGGAAGTTGCCGAATGGATCCTGTTGCCAATTGATGAAGTGCTTTGCCGGCTCGACCTTGAGGGAATAGCTGAGGATCGGCGTGCGGCAGTGCGGTGCAGGCCGAAGCCTGATCACCTGCGGCCCCATTGCGACCTGGCGATCGTACGTATAGGCGGTCGTGTGACTCAGCGCTACGTTCAGCACCATGCAGTTAGCACCATCTCAGAAACTCCCTGTTCTTTCCCGATTATCGCGTTACGCTCCGAGCCACAACGACGACGCGCCTTCAACGCATGCATTTCATTCAAATTGATGAAGCCATAGGCATCATGCTGAAAGATTAGCGTGCTTCGTGGCGCTGATTCATGCAATCAGGGGATGCTCCTCGGCAGCCCGGGTTGTCGTCGATCGGCAAAATTGCAGGGCTGTCCCGGTTTACGATTCGGTCATGCCAGGGAAATTACATGAAGACGTCTGACTGTGCGTCGTGCGGGAACAAAGTCTACTTTGAGAACATATCGTGCGTGCGCTGTGGCCATGCCCTTGGATACGACAGCTCGCGGCTGGAGATGGTTACGCTTGAAGCCACGGAAGAGCAGGGCCTGTTCCGAAGGCAGGGCTCGAGCGGTCAGAGCGGGCTCGTGCGCTATTGCGAAAATGTCGAGCACGGTGCCTGCAACTGGCTAACGAGCCCGGGCGACGAAAGCGGATTGTGTGTCGCCTGCGACATGAACCGAACGATCCCCAATCTGTCCGAAACTGGAGCTCTGGGGGCTTGGCGGGATTTCGAGCGGGCCAAGAAGCGCCTCGTCTACCAGTTGCTGCGCTTCGGCCTGCCGCTGGAGGGGAGTGCCACGGGCAAGGGGCGGCTCACGTTTGATTTCGCGCGAGATACGACGACAGGGCATCTCGACGGCGTGATTAGCGTCGACATGATGGAGGCCGACGATGTCTGGCGCGAGCAGCAACGCAAGTTGTTCGAAGAACCCTATCGTTCCCTGCTCGGTCACCTGCGTCACGAGAGCGGCCATTACTACTGGATGCTTCTGGTTGAAACGCAGGCACGGCTCGGTGATTTCCGCGCATTGTTCGGAGACGAACGTGCCGACTACAAAACCGAGCTGTCCAAATACCACCAAGACGGTCCTCGGCACGACTGGCAGTCCTTGCACGTGTCTGCATATGCAGGGGCGCATCCCTGGGAAGACTGGGCGGAGACGTGGGCGCATTATCTACACATGGTCGACGCGCTGGAGACGGCGGAGGCATGGGGTCTCGAACCGAGGGCGAGCGGCCTCAAATTCGGTTCGATCTGGCCGTTCCGGACCTATGACGTGTACCGCGAGGAGACGTTCGGGGCGCTCATGGAGAGATGGGTGCCGCTATCGCTGGCACTGAACAGCCTGAGCCGGAGTATGGGGCACATAGATTTCTACCCGTTCGTTATATCGACGCCGGTTCGGCAGAAACTCGAGTTTGTCCATAACGTGATCCGCGCAGGCACGGGCAACGACGCATTGCTCAAGTAGTCTCGGATGGCGGAATCTGTTGACGTGTGCCCGCTTTCCACATCGCACATGCACAAGGTCCACTGCCTCGTGTCGCGTTCATGTTTCTTGGCAACACAAGCACAATCCAGTCCGGTGCTTCGAACACGCTTTTCACGCTGAACCGCGGAACATTTCAGCTCAACATGCTCTACGCGGTAGCGAAACTGTCGTGAGCTGTTGGCGCGGCAATTCTCCAGTTCCAACGCTCCGCATGAGAAGGCATGGCCGCAACCTAACCAACCGAAATTTTATTCCGAAGCGAATTTCCAAATGGATTGGTCCTGGATCTCGGGTGTGCGGTGCCAAAACGTCCGAATGCGTTGATCCAAGGGCTAATTCAGCGTCGCCGCACAGCCAAGCGCGGCGTTAACTCAAAAAGTCAGCGCATCGGTAGAGTTGGTTGACAATCAAAACATTTTGCTGATTATCTGTTAACGGTTTTGCGTAACCGGAGACGTGTAGTGCCTTGCCCAGATGATGCCCCCTGCAGCGAACCATCAAAGAGCATCACGCGCCGGAACGTGGCCGCGGGTCTAGGCATTCTCATCTCGGCAGCGGCGGTGCCATCCCGAGCTGAAGCAGGCTGCTTCTTTGGTCGCTCTTGTAGGCCTGGCAGCGGCGGCAGCGGCGGCGGGCAATGCTTCCTCAAGGGTACGCGCATTCTGACGACGCGCGGGGAAATCGAGGTAGAGAAGCTGGAGCCGGGCGATCTCGTTCAGACATTGGACGGGCCGGCAAGGGGCATCAAGCGGATCGTTTCCTGGGACGCCAAGCGCAAGGATGGTGAAGACTGGATCGACGACGTGGCGCCGATCGTGATCCGCCGCTCGGCGCTGGCGCAGAACATTCCCCATCGCGATCTCTATGTGTCGCCGCGCCATTCTCTCTACATCGATGGGATGCTGTTCGTCGCCAATTCCCTTGTGAATGGCCGGTCGATCGCGCGGTGCTCCAAATACGACACCGAGACTCTCAGCTACTTCCACGTAGAACTCGATGAGCATCTGGTGATCTATGCCGAGGGTGCCGCCACCGAGTCCTTGCTGGCTGAGGGAATGAAGCCACTTGCGCCAACATGGTTTGGCGGCAGGCGGGCGGAATTGGCCTCGCGATTGAGAAGTGCCGCATCGCCGTGGATCGAGCGGCGTATTCCTGCCGACATGCTGCGCGATCAACTGGAAGCGCGCGCGCTGAACTGGCCGCGCGCGGCCTGAGCATGGTCGATTGTCAGGCTGGCCGATCGCCGCTGCGTTGAGTCTGCTTCGATCGCAATTGCGCTACACCGCTCGAACCGATCCGGGCGGTGCTGACCGGCCTTTCACCTGCTCCGTCACCTGCTCCATCTTTTTGCCCGAGAGACCTGCTCACGGTTTTGATGGAAGCGCGGCTGCATCCGCCTCAACCGATCAGGCGTCATTGGCTTGCCTTGCAGCACGCCCGGATCGGCGCGTTCTGTGGAAAAATGCAAGTACATCCATCTCGGGCGATCTGGCGGCGAGGCAACGTCTCGCGGAAGTGCAACCCAAACGGAAAAATTCGCCAGTTCGAGCAACATCGCTTATGGTCTGGCGTTCCTAATCTGACGCATGGCTCCCTATCGGGCACCAGCGCGTAAGCCCGGAACGGCAGGGCACGCGTTTTTCCGATGGCAACTCGGACACGTTGGCATCGCGTGCATTGGTTTCCAGGGGGGCAGCATTGGAAGCGAGGCATGTCACGTTCATCCGTCCAGGTCTTGGCATGGGACGCTCTGCCGATGCGATGGAGCCGCTCGTCTTTGCTATCCTCAAAGCGCGCACGCCGCCCGGGATCCAAACCACTCTGATCGACGAGCGTATCGAGACCTTCGAGCCGGTACCAACCGATCTCGTCGCGCTCACCGTGGAGACCTTCACGGCGCTGCGCGCCTACCAGATTGCCGAAGGCTATCGCGCGCGCGGCATTCCCGTCGTGATGGGCGGACATCATCCTTCGATGCTTCCCGACGAGGCGCTCGAGCACTGCGATGCGGTGGTGATAGGCGATGCCGAAGGCCTTTGGGAGCACGTGCTGGAGGACGTGCGAAGGGGGCGGCTGTTGAAGCTATATAGGACGGACAGGGTCCGGCCGGCCACGGACCGGCTGGTGTTCGACCGGAGCATCTTCCAGGGCAAGAAATATGCGCCGGTGTCGCTGGTGCAGGTGGGACGAGGCTGCCGGTTTGCATGCGACTTCTGCTCGATCCACGCATTCTATGGTACGCACCGCGAGCAGCGCGATCCTGCCGACGTCGTTGCAGAGATTGCCGGGTTGCCGCGAAACCAGATGATCTTCTTCGTGGACGACAATCTCTACTGGCGGCGAGACTGGTTCGAGACCCTGATGCGCGAACTGGCTCCGCTGAAGCGGCGCTGGGCGTGCCAGATCACAATCGATGTGGCGCGCGATGATGCGTTGATCGAACTCATGGCCGAGGCGGGGTGCGCGCTCACTCTCATCGGGTTCGAATCCCTCGACAGTTCAAACCTGAAGCAGATGCGAAAGAACTGGAACGTTGTATCGGGTCCATATGAGGATGTCATCGCGCGGTTGCATGCGCGGGGCATCATGATCTATGGCACGTTCGTTTTCGGGTACGACGGCGATACCGCCGCGACATTCGAGCGGGCCGCGGCATTCGCGCACGCGCATGCACTGGCCATCGCCAACTTCAATCCGCTGACGCCCATGCCTGGCACGCAGCTCTACGACCGGCTAGAGGCGCGGCGCGAGTTGTTGCGTCCTGGCTGGTGGGTCGATCCGGACTACAAGTATGGCGATCCGATTTTCGAGCCCAAGGGCATGACGGCGCGCGAACTCAACGAGGGGCCGATGAGCGCTCGCCGCGCTTTCTACAGCCTGGGTTCGATCGCTTCCCGGGCAGTGCGGGGCGGGCTGCATTGGCGAGACCCGCGCAACATTGGGCTCATGCTGCTGGCCAACTGGATTTCGCGCCGCGAAATCCAGCGCAAGCAGGCGCGAGCGCTGAGCGGTGTGGAACGGCCGGTGCACGCGGAGCAGGCGGCATGAAGATAACATTCATCAAGCCTACGATCGGCCGGCCCGAGCACAGCCTCTATGTCGACGAAGCGCGCATGGAGCCGCTGAACCTCGGCGTGCTTGCCGCGCTGACGCCGCCCGACATCGAGGTCGTCATGTACGATGACCGTTGCGAACCGATCCCCTACGCTGAGCCGACCGATCTCGTTGCGCTTACCGTCGAGACCTATACGGCGCGGCGCTCCTATGAGATTGCTGACGAGTACCGGCGGCGGGGGGTGCCTGTCGTGATGGGGGGCGTGCATCCGACGTTCGTTCCCGAGGAGTGCGCGGAGCACGCCGACAGCCTGTTTCTAGGAGACGCGGAGGACGGCTGGGGCAAACTCGTCAACGACGCGCGGGCGGGAAGGCTCGCGCCGGTTTATCGCGGTCAGCCGGGGCGGCCACAACCGGGCGTGCTGACGCGGCGCGACATCTACGAGGGCAAAGGTTATCTGCCGGTGAGCCTGATGCAGTTCTCGCGCGGCTGCCAGTTCGTCTGCGACTTCTGCGCCGTGACGAAATATTTCGATCGCAAGCACTATCTACGCGCAATCGACGAAACGGTTGCGGAAATTTCCAGCCAGGAGCGCAGGCTGGTGTTCTTCGTCGACGACAATATCGCCTCGGACAGGGCCGCCTTGAAGGAGTTGTGCCGGGCGCTCATCCCATTGCGCATCAACTGGGTCAGTCAGGCATCGCTCGACATCACGGCCGACAAGGAGGCAATGGACCTCATGGCGCGTTCCGGCTGTCTCGGCCACATCATGGGATTTGAATCGATCACGCGGGCGAGCGTGAAAGAAGCCCGAAAGGCGCCCAACCTCGGCAAGTTCGACGGATACGGAACCCAGATCCGGATTCTGAGGGACTACGGGTTCCAGACATGGGCGGCATTCACGCTCGGCTACGACCACGACACGGTGGACAGCGTGCGAGCGACAATGGACTTCGCGCTGAAGAACCGCTTCACGTTCGCGGCCTTCAACATCCTGATGCCTTATCCGAACACGCCGCTCTACGACCGCTTGAAGCGCGAGAACCGTCTTCTCTATGATGGCAAGTGGTGGCTGCATCCCGCGTACAGGTTCAATGACGCTGCGTTCGTCCCGGCGCGGATGTCGCCCGACGAGCTGACCGAGGTCTGCTACGAGGCGCGCAAGCGGTTCAACAGCATCGGTTCAATGCTCTGGCGTTTTTCGGATCTCAAGACGAACATGCGCACGGTGCGGCGGATGAGCGCGTTCTGGCAATTCACGCCGGTGTTCCGGCGCGAGGTATTCAAGAAGCACGGCATGGTCTTCGGGCATTTCGGACACTACTGAGGATGCGAAGGGCATTCGACATCTACGCCAGCCTGGCGCCGCTGCTGTTGCTTCCACTGGCGGTTGTTCTGTGGTGGAGGCACTACGACGGCAATGTCGCGCTGGTGGCAATAGCGCTTTCAGTGCCGATCTTGCAGGCCTATATCGTGCCAGGGATCGGCACCAACGTGCTCGGCATGTGGGCCTTCAATGCGCGTCTCAAGATCGGCAACTTCCGTCCGCAACATGGCTTCCTGTTCGGAAGTGCTACGGCGTTGCTCGTTCTGCCGGTGATCGGGACGCCTGACGCGGACTCGAGCCCGGTGGACGTGTTGGTTACGGCAGGTTCCGGCGGGCTTGTGCTGCTTGTGGTCAACTGGATCTATGATGCACTGGCGCTGAAGCACGGCGTGCTCGAGGTCTACAATCAGCCATGGGCCAGGGGGGCTGGACCTTGGAGCATCGCAGGCGACTACGTATGGTGGTTTTTCGGTCTGTTCGGATTTCTCTACGTTGGCGGACTGAAGCTTGCCGAGCGCATGCTGATCAGCGCACCATCGGCACGGAATGCCTTTTTGGCTGGCACGGGGATGCTGATTGCGACGCTTTTTCTGCCGACACTAGGGTATGTCGCATCGTCCTGGCTCAGGCATGGACATAGCGGTTGCCGACCCGTATCGCGCAGACGGGGGGAAGGTGAATGCCATGAGTGACTGGATGCCGGCGCAGCAGATCAACCGGCTCGCCTCCGATCCTGCCAAATGCACGCAGCGGGTTGTCAACGTGACGGTCGACAAGACCCGACCGTTCGTGCCTGAGGACTATACGCAACTCTACTACACGCCGGTCTATGCCTCGCTGCACCGCGAGCACCGGCTGCGCTACAATCAGCTCTTCGGGCTTCGTATCAACGAATACATCATGATGCTCGAGGCCGATCTGGTGGGGCGGTTGCTCGTTCCACTGAAGCGCCACCGCAAGGTTTCGGGCGACGCGGCGTTGATCGAGGCAATCAACGATGTGATCGAGGAGGAGCGGCAACACTATACGTATTTCGCCGATCTCAATCGCATCTGTCGGCCCGATCTCTATCCGCGTGGCGAGGACCGGCGTTTTTCCAGGGTTCCGATCTGGACGCGCGCGATGCTCTGGACGGCGGGCTTCCTTGTCAGCCGGCTGGCATTTTCGTTGTGGTACCTGATGGCCATGGAGGAATCCTCCATGGCTCTCGCGCGCGACATGATGCGCAAGCCGGAAACCGAGACCTTGGGGCATCTCGATGACGGCTTCAAATCAGTGCATCTGGAGCACATGAAGGACGAGGCGCGTCACCTTCATGTCGATGGCCTGCTGATTGACCTGACGATCGGCGAAGGCCAGCGTCTCAATCGGATCGTCAACGCCCGGCTGTTTCAATCCATGCTGAAAGGCGTGACCACGCCGACGCGCGGGGGATCAGGCGTCAAGGTCATCGAGCAGCTCGTGCGGGAGATGCCGGAGCTGGGGGACCGCAAGGAGGAAATGGTCGGCGCGGTGCTCGCCCTGAAAGACAACAGCTCGTTCCAGGAGAGCCTGTTCAACCGGCGCATCATGCCGCTGACTTTCCGGGTATTCGACGAGACAAAGGAGTTGGCCGGTCTCGGCGACAGGATCACTGGATATGAACGGCAATGACTCGACAGGCCTGCTGGAAAAGCCAAGCGGCTTTTCGCTCATCATGAACGTGGTGCCGATGGTGCACCTGGGGACGGGTGCTGCGCTCGCCAGCACCGTGGCAGCCGGCCTAGCAGGCTCGATCGCCGTGATGGTGGCGTGGGTCTATCTGGTCCCCCCGCTCGTCGCTCGGATTTTGGTTGCCGCATTCGGCGAGCCGCGAGGCGAATTGAGGCAAGACATGGCGAGCTACCGCGTGTGGTGGGCTTTGACGCAATTGCAGATGCCGTTCAATCGCCTGCCCGTTCTCGAAGAGACGCTTCGGCTCGTTCCTGGATTATACGCGGCGTGGATCGGGCTCTGGGGCGGTCGTGTCAGTGCGCGTGCATTCATCGGTCCCGGGGTCGTCATAACGGATCGCTATGCGGTCGATGTGGGGCGGGGCGCGGTATTGGGCTACAAGGCGGCACTTGCAGGGCACATGGTCGTGCGCGACGAGGCGGGGCGCTTCATGGTGATTGTCGCCGCGCCCAGGGTCGAGGCCGATGCGATGGTGGGAGGCGGCGCGGGTCTTGGCCCCGGTGCAACGTTGCGTGCCGGCCACGTGCTGCCGACGGGGCGCCGGGTCGGGCCCTACGGCGCCTGGCCACGGACGGGCACGAATGCGGGGGGCGCATGAGCGAGACCTTACGCAGCACCTACCCCATCCCGATCGCGCAGAACCTTGCGATTGCCGCAGGTGCCATCGCGTTGTCGCTGTCGTGCCTGTGGCTGGCGGCGCATTCTCATGCCTGGTGGCAAATGGCGCTTGCCGCGATCGTCTTCTCATTCACGAACAACACGATCTTTTCGCTGCATCACGAGGTGGTGCATGGCTCCTTTCATCCCAACCGAACGATCAACGAGACTGCGGGGGTGGTGTTCTCCGCGTTCTTCCCGACGATCTTCTCTATCCAGCGCGTGAGCCATCTCGGCCATCACCGGCGCAACAGAACCGACGAGGAGCTTTACGACTATTACCTTCCGCATCAGTCCTGGCTGCTCAAGACCTACTGGATCTATTGCCTGCTGACAGGGTTCTACTGGGCGATCATTCCGGTGGCGGCGTTGCTCTACGTCATCTGGCCATATGCGTTTCGTGCCCGCTGGTTCCAGCAGGGGCCGGCGCGGTGGTGGGGGTTTCGACCGTTCGTGCTCGACATCGCGGCGGCGCCGATCGGCCGGGTCTGGCTCGAAGGTTTAGCCTCTATGGCAATCCAGGTTGCGATCTTCGTTGTCTTGGACTTGAGCTTCTGGTCGTGGATCGTGTGCTACTGGGCGTTCGGGATCAACTGGTCGTCGGTGCAATATACCGATCATGCCGGTAGTCCGCGCGACGTCGTCGAGGGGGCGTGGAATCTGAGATTCTCGCGCGTTTCGCAGTGGCTGTTCCTGAACTACAATCTGCATCTTGCGCACCATCGCGAGCCCGGTATCCCGTGGGTGCATCTGCCGGAACGTGTGCGTCATGGCGATCCCAATCCGTCTTTCTGGCGGATCTATCTGAGGCTGTGGCTCGGCGCGACGCCTGCGCCGCCTGGCCCGGGACCGGCGCCGCTTCCCGCAGAAAGCGTGCGCGTTCCACGAACAGAATTGTCACGAACGTGCGAAGAGCAAGGAGCTACATGACGATGCGCGCAATCATTGGCGTTTTGCTTTCCCTGCTCGCATTCGGCCAAGCGCTTGCACAAGAGAGCGGCACGCAGGCCGATCACGAGGCGCTCAGGGCGCTGAAGGCGCAAGCCGTCCAGGCGGTCAATACGAAGGACTACGCGCTGGCACGAAGTCTCCTGCACGAGCCTTTCATGGCAACGGTCATAACGCAGGACAGCTTCAATGATTTCGGCTCGTTCAAGGCCTACTTCGAATCGCTCTACACTCGCCCGTTGCTGCGCATGAAATCAATTTCGATGAGTGCCGAAGCGGACGAGCTGTCACAGATCTATACTGGCACCTTCGCGCTGACACGCGGCTCAACCAAGGAACGCTACGAGCTGGCGGATGGTCGCGCGTTCGATATGGATGGCCGGTGGACCGCCGTCTCGATGAAGAACAACGATGGCTGGAAGATCGTCGCGGTTCATGCGGGCACGAATTTTCTCGATAATCCCGTGCTTGGCGCGATCGAGCAGAGTGCCATGTATTTCGCCATCGGCGGGCTTGCGGCGGGACTGGCGATCGGGTTCGTCGGCGGTCGGCTGTTCACACGTCGCCGGGCTTTGCGGGCATGAGTTCATCGGCATTGGGGAAGACGGCTCGCGCGAATGCGGCGAGCATGAACCCCGTTGCGACGTCGATCAGATGATGCTGGTGCGCGAGTAGCGTGGAAAGGCTGAGCAGTGCAAGCCAGATACCGTAGAGCCAAGCAAGCGGTTTGGGGGCATGGGGGATCACGGCAAGAAAAATCATGGCCGCGAAGGTGACGTGAAGTGACGGCACGAGGTTGTGCGGGGGATTGATGGCTAAAAGAATGTCGAAAGCGGGTTTCGCCCAGCCCTCGACGATGTGCGGGGAAAAGCCAAGTTGGCCAGGGATGGCGATGAAACCAATTCCGGCAACAAGCAACGCCAGCGTCGATTGGCGAGACAGGGTGTTGATGTCGGCAGCGGACATGTGCAGCAGCGGCAGGACAAACACGGAGTAGAGCGACAAATAGACGATGATCATCGAGGGAACGAGAGGGATTGCGGTTTCGGCGGGAAGGTACATCGCCGTCGCTCGACCCGATCCGTCGGTGAGATAGCCTGCACCGAAATAGATCGGGAAAAAGAGCGCGCAAAACCAGAAAAGAAAGCGAAGGTATGCTCTCCATTCCTCTGGACCGGGACGCGCCAGCGGCCGGCTCACCTGGTGAAGTTGCGTGTTCATCTGTCGTACCGTCGAGCCATGTGGATCAATGGCATGTCTTGCTTCGGAGTGGCTCCAGGGGTTGCTTGTCCCGTCAAAGCGAGTTGACGAAGGCTAGGAGTGCTTCACGCTCGGTTTTCGACAGCGCTGCGTATGCGGTGCGCGCGCGATCAGCCTCTCCACCATGCCAGAGTATCGCTTCCTCGACGTTGCGTGCACGTCCATCGTGAAGGAAGTAGGTGTGGCCGCTCACCGTCTCGGTGAGCCCGATCCCCCAAAGCGGCGCCGTTCGCCACTCTTGGCCAGATGCGACGCCTTCGGGGCGGTTGTCGGCAAGGCCATCTCCCATGTCGTGCAGCAACAGGTCGGTATAGGGCCAGATCGTTTGATTGGACAGGTGCGGCTGACCGGGCACATCGCCGGTCATCATCGATGGGCGATGGCAGGATGCGCAACCGATCGATGCGAAGATGGTGCGCCCGTCGAGCACCTCGGGTGCGCCAGCGTTACGCCGCAAGGGTACGGCGAGGTTTTGCGCATAGAATGTCACGAGGTCGAGAAGCTGAGTGGAAACCTCGGGGTCGTCGGGCTTGGGTGAATTTCCCGTCGGTGCGGCGCGGCACAGCGTCTGTACGCTCGTGCAATCGCCTGAGGATGATAGAAAGAGCGGAGTCGACAGCCCCATGTCGCCGTTGAAGGCGTCAGCGCTCTGCTGGCGTATCGAGGGATTGCCCGCCTTCCAACCGAAGCGACCCAAGCTGACGCGACCCAGTTCGTGCGACCAGACTTCGCTGGCGCGCCCTGAAATGCCGTCGCCATCGCGGTCGTCGGGGTCGGCGTAGGCGCGGATCGCCTCATCGGGCACCGCTTCGAGCAAACCAAGACCGGTCATCTGCGGCGCGATGCGCGGCGACATCATGGTCTGGGGATGCAGCGGTCCATAGCCCAACTGCTCTATGTGATACGATGGCTTGCGGAGCGTCACCACAGTGGCATCACCCAGCGTGACTGGGTGGTCCTCGTATCGGATAGCCATCTGCCCTTCGGGTGCGTGGCCCTGAATAGCGAAGTTCTGCAGCTGTCCGCCATAGGTTGGCTCGGCGATGACGTTAACGCGGTGTCCGGCCAGCAATGCCTTCTGCTCGTCTGTTTGAGGCGGAATGGAGAGGCGCAGAAACATGGAAACGGCGGCCTCGCCGTCGGCGGGAGGGTGCCCGCGACCGTCCTTCAAATGGCAGTTCTGGCATGCGCGCGAATTATAGAGGGGTCCGAGACCGTCGGAAGACCGCGTTGACGCCGGAGCGGATACCCACTGCTTGCGAAAGATGGCGTTGCCGATCTTGAAACGGGATTCGCCCGCGAAGCCGATGCCATTCGAAAAACGCGAGAAGGCGTCGTGGTGGTCGGTCGAGCCCGGTGTGGTGGCTGAGCCTCCGGGGAGCTGTTCGGCAGGGTCGGGTGCGCCATCAAGCACTCGGTTGTGAGCGTGGGTTATTCCGGCACCAAATCCGGCGATCAGGAGTGCGGCACATGCCGCGGTCCGCAATATTGTCAGATGCTTGTTGTTTGGCGTTTGCATCGTGGTCGTGTCCATGAGCCGGCTCGAATCAAATCCCTTCGATTGAGATACGGGTCCGGACGCCGGGAGGAGGCCTCCGGACCCAGTCTCTGAGCCGTGGGAAGGTGTGGCTCAGAATGTGATCTTCGAGCCGACGACGATGCTCTGGAAGCTCTCCAGTCCCTCGCCGGCGATCTCGTCGCCCGCGCTGTCGACGAGATCGAAGTCGAAGCTGTGATGACGGTAGCCGAGATAGATCTGCATCTCGGCGGCTTCGATATGTTGCACGACACCTAGTCCCCAGACCTGAGCGGTGTTGCCAACAATGCGGTCGCCTGGAACTCCACCGGCGTCAACGACATCGAAGTCCGAAGTGGCGGTAATGTAGTCGCGGAAACGGCCGTATTCGCCGTAGAACGCCGTCGGGCCGAGGCTCGTCAGCTTGGCGAGCCAGCCCAGCTTGGCGTAAATGTAGCGTGCATCCCTGGGTGTGCGAAATGTACCGGAATTCTGATCGTCGACCGGCTCATCAAATGAGCGATTGCCTGCTGCAACGAGTGCGTTAAGGCCGGAAGGCTCGTGCAGGATCGCTATGGAGCCGACCAAGGTCTTGTTTGGAGAATCGCCCGAGCCGTCGAGGCCGTTTTCATCGGTGGAGTGCGTATAGGCGATCGATGCTGCCAGCTTGATGGAATTGAAGCTGCCCTCGTATTTGGCGCCTACGTCCCAGATGTCATCTTCTCCGTAGCTGGCTGACAGAACGAAGCCGGCAATGGCGGGCGTATCGTAGCGCACCACGTTGGCCGTATCACCGTTGAAGTGGTTGTAGACATCGCCCAGCGTGATGCTCGACAGCGCCCCGGACTTGAAGCGCAGCGAGAAACCGCCGCCCATGTCCTGCACGCCAGCATAGCCGGCGACGTTCGTCTCGGAGAGGTCATTCTCAGGCGCGGTATCGGAAACGCGCGAGACCTGGCCGAGCGACAGCTTGCCGTATCGCTCGCTTTCCAGGAACCAGTAGGACTCCCAGATGACGAAGCCCGATGTGCCGTCGTCGCTCGTCTGGCTGACTTCGTCGGACAGGTTGTCTTTCAAGCGAATGGTGATCGCATAGCCAGCCTTCAGGCCCTTGGCGATCTCGGCGTCACCCGTGAGCGAAAAGTTGGACTGGTCGTTCTTGTTGCCGACGACGTAGGCGTTGCGCTCGTGGCGGTCATCCCAGAAGAGGACGGCGTGGTTGACCTGGCCGGCGATGGTGAGGGAGACCTTGCGGTTGCCCTTGCGCGCCGTCGTCGACTCCAGTTCGGCGATGCGCTCTTCTAGGTCCGCGCAGCAGTCACCGCCGAGGTCGGCGGCAACGGCCGGGACAGACCAGGCAAGAAGACCGGCCATCGCGGTCGTGCAGCCAAAGGTCCTGTGCTTCATCATCATGTTGCATTCCCCCAATTCTACCGTCCCTGACAGGTTGGCTTGCTGCTGCTTCCACCGCGCCGCCCCCGGCAGCGTGGAACCTCGCTTCCTTCTACTTCGTTCCGACCTTGCCCGGATCGTCGAGGCTATCAGATCCCTCGAACTGTGCCGAGCCCAGTTCGAGGGCGGCCATGGCACGTTCGAACTCCTTGGCCTGCGCCATCAGAGCGTCGATGGCGGACTGGACGACCGCGTTGCCTGCGGTGTTGCCCTGGCCGATCATCTGATCGTAGCTCTCGCCGCCCTCGGCGCGCTTCTTGAGCGTGGTCATCTTTTCCACAGTTGTGTCAATCGCCCTGCGCACGGCCGCGTCCGTCTCGGGCGACTTGGCGCGGACGAGATCGGAAACGCTCGGTCCCTTCACCTGGCTGCCGTCGGTTCGCGTGTAGGCGCCAAGGTAGACGTTGCGGATGCCGATGACGTCGTAATAGTGCGAGTTGTGAGTGTTGTCCGAGAAGCAATCGTGCTCCTCCTCGGGGTCGTGCAGCAGTAACCCGAGCTTCATGCGCTCACCGGCCAGTTCGCCGTACGAGAGCGAGCCGAGGCCCGTGAAGATCGTCTTCAGGCCACCCTTGCCTCCATCGCCCGATGCCGCCTTGCGTGCCTCTCCGCTCTTGTCCCACTGGGCAGCCGTGAAGGATAAATCGTCGACCAGCAGTTCGGTTGCGGCCTTCAGATAGGCGGCGCGGCGCTCGCAATTGCCGCCGGTGCAGTTCTTCGTATCGAAATCGGTTGCGGGTCGATTGCCGGCGCCTGCGTCGGTGCCGTTGAGATCCTGGCCCCAGAGCAGAAACTCGATGGCATGATACCCGGTGGCGACGTTGGCCTCGACGCCGCCTGCCTCCTGCAGCTTTTCCGCCAGCACTTCCTTGGTGATCGTCGAAAGGTCAACGTCTTCGCCGCCGATCTTGATTGACTTGGAGGCAATGACATTGGCGGTAAAGAGTGGGTTCTCCGGGTTGTCGGAGCCATAGGAAGCGTCGACGTAGTCGATCAGTCCTTCGTCCAGCGGCCAGGAATTGACCCGGCCTTCCCAGTCGTCAACGATCTTGTTGCCAAAGCGAAATGCTTCGCTTTGCTGATAAGGGACGCGCGCGGCTTTCCAAGCGTTGCGCGCCGCCGCCAGGTTGGTGTCCGTTGGCTCGGCGATGAGCTTGCCGATTGCCGCCTGCAAAGACAACGCAGCGGCAGCTGCATCCGAATATGTGGCGTGGGCAATGTCGGCGTAGGTGGCGAGGATCTGGGCGGGGGATGGGGGGGACGAGGTATCGGACCAGGCAACGCTTGCGGCGAGCGAAACGAGCGGTACGGCCATGACGGCGCGTCTCAGTGTCTTGAGCATAATTTTTTTCCTCCGATAGCGCAGGGTTGAAGGCCCTGGGTTCGGTGCCGGGTAGAAGTAACGGCCCTTCAGGACTGACGCAGGCCGGGCCGATTGTGGATCGCTCATCCCATTCCTTACGATGTGAGTCAACAAAAAAACGTGACAACCGGCGTAAAGAAACTATGATGTAGCCATCGCGACGCGCGGGCGGGTTCCGGCTAATGCGCTGCATGCTGGCCACCCGGCTTGAATTGAGAGCAATGCCAAGTAAAAGGAGCGCCAAATGTCGAGGCTGAAGCGCCGTCTGGTAACGTCTCTTGCGCTGAACTTTCATCACCGACGAACGGAGGCAGGGCGACATAGCCGGACCGAAACGGAATGCGACGCGGCGGCAATCGGGCAGGATAATGCCAACCAGTTGACGCAGAGTGAAATTCCACCGACAAGTCGACCCAATGTCGGGGAACACGAAAGCCATCAGCCATGAAGCTCAACAAGGCCACATCGCACGCGCTTCGCATTCTGACTGCGTGTGCGCGTTCCGAGGCGGAGCTGCAGAAGGTCGCGGAACTGGCTGAGACGCTGGAATTGACCCAACAGAACACATTCAAGATCGTGCATCTGCTGTCGCGCGCGGGGTTCGTTGAAGGCGAGCGCGGCCGGTACGGCGGTGTTCGGCTGAAGCTCTCGGCCGACCTCATTCGCGTCGGCGATGTGGTCCGGGCCATGGAGCTGGCGCCAGATCGAGACGCAGCCGCCGGTGCTGCCGAGAGCGGTCACATGCAATTGTTCGACGCGGCTTTCGAGGCGTTCGTATCGGTGTTGAACCAGACAACAATCGCGGAAATGGCACGAGCGCAAGCGTCTCAATCGGGTGCGGAGAAGAAGGCCAAGAAGCGGGCGAGCTCGAAGATTACGAAGACGAGGCCAAAGATTGCCCGAACCACCAAGCCCCGCAGCGGGGTCAGAACGCCCACCACGCCGTGAGCAGCGTCTGCAGGTTCTGTGCTCGTTTGGGGCAAACGGGAAGTGAAATGGCCAAGTTCTTTTGAATCCTTCCAAACTGGCTCTGATTTTTTGCAACGGCAGTCGATTGGACGCAGGTGTTTCGAGTTGACAGCTTGCCGCTGCTGCGATTTCTATATCTCAACAGTCATAAATATCAGGCAGTTCCGATGTCGGGGCTTTGAACCCCTTCGATTGGAGAACATCATGACCAAGTTCAACAGCAGGCGCCGTGCCTGCTTCGGCGGCGCGTGTGCGCCGACCACGGGGCAATACCGCAGCGGCGGACGTTATCCTCCAGAGGCCCTCGTGGGACTGGGGTTTCGCGGCTGGATCGCGGGCTACCAATCAAGTGATGTCGGCTGCTGGCAGGAAGTCTGGAAGCTCTATTCCAACCTGCTTGGGCCCAAGCATGCCGAGGCGGCCGTTGGTGCGCTCGCTTCGTGGTCAAAATCTGTCGCCGTTGCATCACGCAATCCGATCTCCGTGCGCCCGCTCGCAGCCTGCGGTTTCTGCCGCGACGAGTGCCTCGCGATTTCAATGATTGCCGCGTGCCAGCACAATACCTGTCCGGCGATGCGTGCGTGCGCATTTGCGCTTATCGAGAATTCGATGGTGGACGAGGTGCTGCATCATGCGGGCACCTACGCGCTCACGTTGCGGAGCGTCGAGCACATCGTTTCGCCAAGTTGGATCGTCAACGCCAATGCGTATGTCGATCCCGTCGCGACGCGGCCGATGTAGGAGCGCGTGTGCCATGCTGATCTGCTCTTGTGCGGTGATCTCCGATCATGACATCGAGTTGGCCCTGCTCGATATCATGACGCAACCCGATCCCCCGTTGCCGACGCCGGGTGTGATCTGGCGGCATTTGAGCAAGCGGATGAATTGCTGCGGTTGCGCGCCGCTTGCCGTCGAGACAATATACGCGAAGCTGGAGGATCTGGAGCGTCGCGGGCTGGTCTGTCCCAATGCCTGTTCCAGCATCAAGCGCAGATTGCTCGTTGCCAAGGCCAAGCATTCCGGTCAGCGGTGCGCAGCGATCGATGCGCTGGCCGATCTCATGCTGCCCGTCTGAGGGTTCAGGAACAGAAAAGGAAATTCGCGTGAAGGGCGACAAGGACGTCATCAACATGCTCAACGAGGCGCTGAAGCTGGAACTCGGCGCCGTCAACCAATACTGGCTGCACTACCGGCTGCTCGATGACTGGGGCTATGGCAAGCTCGCCAAGAAGGAACGAGCGGAATCGATCGAGGAGATGCAGCACGCCGACAAGATCATCGAGCGCATCATATTCCTCGAAGGACATCCCAATCTGCAGACAGTCGCCCCCTTGATGATCGGACAGAACGTCAAGGAAGTTCTCGAATGCGACCTTAAGGGCGAGTACATAGCCAAAGAGCACTACATGAAGGGTCGCGAGTTGTGCCGCGAGAAGAAAGACTACGTGTCGATGCACCTGTTCGAGGAACTACTCGAGGACGAGGAAGGGCACATCGACTTCCTCGAGACGCAGATCGAGCTCTTGAACAAGATCGGCGCAGACAACTATGGCCTGCTCAACGCACAATCCGCCGACGAGGTTGAGGGTCATTGAATATTGCTGCAACCAGGCCACGCGTTGCGCCTTTCAATGCCCCGGCCTTGGCCGGGGCATTGGTCATTGCGACACTGGCCTTCGTGTTTGCGGCGGGTCACGCCTTGGCTGCTGGCAAGAGCAAAGCGCCGCCACAGCTTGCGGCGATGGTGACGTCGGCTGTCGACAACACAATCGTGCCTGCCTATCAGTTCTTCGCCGATGTAAGTACCAGGACGACTGGCGCGGTTGCCGCGTGGTGCGACAATCCCTCGCCTGCGTTGCTCGACGCCGCCCGCACCGCTTTTGGTGGCAGCGTCCATGCCTGGGCGCGCGTACAGCATATCCGCTTTGGTCCCGCGCGGACCGACAACCGCTGGCAGCGCATCGCCTTCCTGCCTGATCCGCGTGGCGTCGTCCGTCGCCAGGTAGCAAAGATGATGGCCGAGCGTGCGCAAGGCCTCCTCACTATCGAGGCCATTGCTGAACAGTCGGCGGCCGTGCAAGGCCTGCCAGCACTGGAGTTGCTCCTGTATGCCCCTGCCGAGAACGAGGCGCCGGAGACGCTCGCCTATCGCTGCCGGCTTGCGCTAGCGATCGCCGGTCACGTCCAACTGCTCGCCGGGAATATGGCCCGCGACTGGACAAGGCCGGAAGGGGGATGGCGCCAGCGCCTGCTGAGTGCGGGCCAAGGCAGCAGCGATTATCAGTCGCCAAACGAGGCAGCCGCGGAGCTTGTTCGCACTCTGCTGACGGGCTTGCAGATCCTGCGCGAAGAACACTTGCTCCCGTGGTTGCGTGCAGCGGAAGCCAAGAAGACGTGGGCCGGACTTCCGTTCGAGCGGTCGGGTCGTTCGCGTGATGTCGTGTCTACGGAAATTCTAGCGCTTCGCAATCTTCACAAGGCTCTTCATCTCGACTTGGTCGTTCAGGAGCTGGGGTTCAAGGATCGCAGCAAGGCATGGATGAAAGGCTGGATTGCAAGCACATATGACTCGCTCGAACGCGATGCCAAGACGTTGGTTCTGCCATCCGAAGATAATCTGGAGGCGCTGGCTTCAGAGGACAATCTAAAGGCGCTGCGGCGATCTCGCTTCAATGCCAACGGACTGAGGCAGCTCATCGGTCGCGAAATAGCGCCTGCGGCCGCGCTGACGATAGGATTCAATGAGCTCGATGGCGACTGATCGGCGTGACCTGCTGTTGCACGGTGCGATGCTCCTTGCGAGCACGGTGCTGCCGCTGCATTCGGTATCGGGCGCAACGAAGAAGCTTCGCTACATCACGGCGGCGAAGCGTGGCGGCAACCGGTATTGTGTGCTCGTACTTACCGAGGAGGGGGCTATCGAGCAGGAAGTTGCGCTCACAGGGCGTGGGCACGACGTCGCGCTTGCTCCGAATGGGCGAACGGCTATCGCTTTCGCGCGAAGGCCAGGCACGTTCGCGGCTGCAATCGATCTTTCAGCCAAGAAGCAGGCGCCGCAGTCCTTTACGGCGGCGACGGGTCGGCATTTCTACGGACATGGTGTGTTCTCCGCCGACGGGCGGCTTCTTTATGCGACCGAAAACGACTATGAAGCGGCGCGCGGCGTGCTCGGTGTGTACGACGTAGCAGCTGCGTACGCGCGCATCGGCGAATTCGAAACGCACGGTGTTGGTCCGCACGATATCCTGCTCATGCCGGACAAGGAGACACTTTGCGTCGCCAACGGAGGCATAGAAACTCACCCCGATGCGGGGCGCGCAAAGCTCAATCTGGACACGATGCGGCCGTCGCTCGTGTTCATCGACCGCCGAACCGGCGACCTCAAGGCGCGGCACGAACTCGCGCGTGAGCTGCACCAACTCTCCATTCGACATCTCTGCATCGACGGCAGCGGTGCGGTCTGGTTCGGAGGGCAATGGGAAGGCGGGCCGCAGGGTATCCCATGGGTTGTGGGGCAGGCGCGGCTCGATGGGCCGATCGGCTTTTGCGAAGCTTCGGCCGCGGTCGGTGTCGGCCTCAAGGGCTATATCGGTTCAATGGCCGCGAGCGAAGATGGAGCAATCATCGCGGCATCGGCGCCACGTGCGGGGCGCGTTCTATATTTCAACGCAGCCAAGGGCGAGGTGGTCGGGGAGAGCCAACTCCTCGATGTCTGCGGCGTGGCGCCTGCCCATGGCAGCGAAATCGCACGCACGTCGGGAGAAGGCTATCTGCAGATCTCGACGCCAGCGCAGCGTGATACCGTGCTTCGCCGACTTTCCGAGATTGCATTCGACAACCACATGCGCCGGCTCATCGGTCGGGGCTGACTGCCAGACATCATCGGGTGGGCGGACCAGCCGGTTCAAAGTGCATCGCGAATTTTCAGGTTCGCTCCGGATGTTTGGAGTTCCTGTTTTTGTGCATGCCGCACAAAGCTGCTGCGCACTTTTGTGCGGCAGGCATTGCCTTTGCGATCATTCCAACTTGCCTCCGTCTGCCTGTATTCCGCCCGGGGGGGACATGCCTGCTGCGGTGCTACGGAGGTTTGCGGCCGGATTGCTTGCAGATGTCCTGTTTGTGCTCGATTTGGCGGATGTTATAATTTTCGACCTGTGGTCGGGAATTCGTGCAGGTCATGTGCAGATCGAATGAAGTCTGGCCGTTGTGGCCTGCTCGATCTCAATGTTGTGAGCCTCAATCGCAGTTTCGATGGACACGCGAGTGCTTCCGTCTCGGCCGATAGGGCTACGGTGCATGAGTGGTCGGGAGAGGGGAATGCGCGATCATCCCGCGAAGGCTAGAGCGCTCAATGCCAAGGAAACGCTGATACTCGAGGCGCTTCGAGCACAACCGCGGCCTCATTCGGCCTATGAGCTGATCGATGTGCTTCGATCTCATGGAGTGTCCGCGCCCGCCACCGTTTACCGGGCTCTGCAGCGGCTTATCGAGCTTGGGCTTGCGCACCGCTTGGAGACGCTGAACGCCTTTGTGGCGTGCGTGGATGTGGAGCACTGCGCCGGGGCACGAAGCGTTGTCTTTGCCATTTGCGACGACTGCGGGCGCGTTGAAGAAATTTCCGAGATCGACCTCACGTCAAGCGTCCGCAAGTGGGCGAAGGCGAGCCGCTTCACCGTGAAGGCCATGACGTTCGAATTGCGCGGCCAATGCAATGCCTGCAGCAGTGGCGCCTGAAACAATTTGGGCGCGCCGCGTGCTGTGGTCGAACCAGTGCGTGCGGTCAGTGAGCAGTAAGGTGGGCGACGCCGCTGATCCTTCTAGGCGGATGTCTTCTGTCGCCCCGGCGGTTTCGACGGCGCACATACGTGATCATTGCTTCGGGGCAGTCAGCCTTGGCCTGCAAAGCGGCGGCAAGGGCGTCGTCGGCTTCCACGACAACATGTCCGCTCGAGTGCGGCAACCGCATTCCTACGAGATACTGCACGTCGGACCTCCTTTGTCTTTGCTGCGATCGCAGCAACTCTCATCGTGTCGCCGCGGCTTCAATTGCGCGGGCACCACTACCCGTCCAGGCCCACTTCCATGGACCATGCTGCCACGAGTGCGGGGCAAAGGAAAGCGCGTGACGGCAGGAGGACAACCGAACCACAAAATCTAGGTGGCGTTGGCGACGAAAGAGGGAATTGACGAGCAATCGGCTAACGTCCGTTGTCGCCAGAATGCGGTCCATACCGATTGCATGGCCGGCAACATGTCGGGACTGCACTGCCATTATGTTCACGACATTGCAGATCCGTCGGTCCAAACCCATATCTTCAACGGAGGGTCGGATCCGTGCCGGATCGGGGGCGCAGTATGTGTGTCTCAGCCTATGATTTGGATCGATACAGACAGATTTCGCAGTGCGACGAGGGCGCTTTTTCTCACGGAGTTCGTTACGGCGTTCGTTCTGTCGTTACATTACTTCGTGCGCGAAAAGGCTACGTTGAATTATCCGTTCGAGAAGGGACCGCTGTCGCCCCGATTCAGGGGAGAGCACGCGCTTCGGCGCTATCCCAACGGGCAGGAACGATGCATAGCCTGTAAGCTATGCGAGGCCATTTGTCCGGCGCTGGCGATCACGATCGAGGCTGGACCGCGACAATCCGATGGAACTCAGAGGGCGCGGCGCTACGACATCGACATGAACAAATGCATCTACTGCGGCCTGTGCCAGGAAGCCTGTCCAGTCGACGCAATAGTGGAAGGTCCAAATTTTGAATTTGCTACAGAGACACGAGAGGAACTCATTTACGACAAGCAGCGGCTGTTGAGGAACGGCGATCGCTGGGAGCGCGAGATTGCCAAGAATTTGGCGCTCGACAGCCCCTACCGATAGGCGGCGATGCTGACGGTTGGTGCTCGGCGCCGCTCTCGTCCAGCCTCCAGACGTCTAGTCCAGGGTGATCGCCAGTCCGCTCAGATCGAGATTGGCGAGAAGGCCGATCTGCCGACCGCTCAGTTCGAGTACGGCGCCCTTCTCATTGGTCAATATGATGGCGCGTGCGCCTCTTCCGACGGCTATTCCTGCGCCGCCGGCAACGTAGACGCCTTCGATATCGGAGGGACGATGGATGCGCCGAACGCGTCCTGACAGATACGTCTTCGAACCGCCGAACACGAGACCATAGTCGAGGCCACCGGTGGTCAGGCCATAGGTGCGCCCGCGGAACGAGAGCATGCCGGTGCCGCCAGAACCACCGATGATCCAGCCAGCCTTGTAAATCGTCAGCTCGACGTATCCGCTGTCTGCACGGCTTGGGCTTGCTGACCCGGCAAGCGCCAGCATCGCAAACACGATTGCCGTGAGTGCGGTTCTAGTCTTCATGGCACTGTCTCCCCCTGGACCTGGAGTTCCGGCTCCTGTGAGCGTTCGTGCTTCCCCTCGAACGCAAATCACATAGTGCTTTGAACCCACAAGTGAGGCGAGAAGTTGTTATGCTTCGCGCGATGAAAATCGGCCTGTCGGTCGACGGCGCGGCGCGCACGTCAATCAGACCCTTGCCTTCCGCGAACTGATATCCGCGATAGATCGATGCGGATGGCGCTGACGGTCGCTGCTCAATACTCGATGCTCACTGGCAAACGCAGCGGCCGACGACGCCATTTTCAGCAACTCCCGCGCCTACTTGAGCACGCGCGGCAGCCACAGTGCGATCTCGGGGAACAAGATCAGCAGGCCCAGGCCGATCAACTGCAGCACCATGAACTGCACCATGCCGCGGTAGATGTCGCTCAACTCCCAGGATGGTACGACTCCTTTCAGGAAGTATGCCGATAGCGCAACGGGCGGCGACAGCCATGCGGTCTGCAGGCAGACGGCGACAAGCATGCTGAACCAGACGAGGTCAACGCCGAGCTTCTGTACCAGTGGCAGCATGATCGGTACGACGATGAGCACGATCGGCACCCACTCCAGCGGCCAGCCCAGCACGAAGATCAGCAGCAGGATCAGCATCAGCATCACCGTCGGCGGGAACGGCAGGGAGACAAGCCATTCGGCGATCATGTTGGCGGTGCCGAGACGGGCGAACACGGCGCCGAAGTAATTCGATGCCGCAACAAGCAGCAGGATCATGCTCGAGACCTGGAGCGTTGCGTAGGTCGCACGGCGGAAGCGCTGCCAGTCCATTGTACGCGTTACAACGGTCAGAATAAGCACGACGAACGAGCCGACTGCACCCGCGTCAGTAGGAGTCGCGATGCCGGCAAGGATCACGCCGAGTGTCGCCAGAATGACGATGACCACGGGAAACACGCCGATCGACAGCTCCTTGAGGACGACGAGCTTGTTGGGCGGCAGGTCCTCGGGAGACAATGGCGGGCCGAGTGCAGGGTTGAGATGGCAGCGAATGAGGCAATAGCCGATGTAAAGCCCGGAAAGCATGACGCCTGGCAATACCGCTGCCATGAAGAGCTCGGTCGCGGGAACGCCGATCACCGGCCCCATGACGATGAGCATGACAGATGGCGGTATGAGGATGCCGAGCGTGCCGCCAGCGGTTATCGCACCAGCTGCCATGCGCACGTCATAGCCCGAGCGGATGATCGACGGTGCGGCCATGACGCCGAGCAGCGTAACCGACGAGCCGACAATGCCGGTCGCTGCGGCAAAGATCGTGGCGGTCACGAGAATGGCAAGATAGAGCGAGCCGCGCAGGTTGCCGAGCAACTGCTGCACGCCGCGGAACAGCCGTTCCATCAGTCCCGATTGTTCGAGCAGATAGCCCATGAACAGAAAGAAGGGCACCGATGCAAGCGAGGTTTCCTTCATGACGGAGAAGAATTGCAACGTCATGAGGTATATCGCGACCTTGCCAAGCGCGAGCCATCCTATGCCAAGCGCGACGGCGATCAGCGTGAAGGAGATCGGGAAGCCGATGAAGATGGCGCTGAACAGGATCACCAGGGAAATGAGTCCCAGGATCTCGTTGGAAATGCCAAGCAGCTCAAGCACTGGGTGGTTCCTCGAGTTGGCTATCTGACGGTGCGGGATTGTGACGCGGGATTTGTTCGCCGGTGCGCCAGGCATGTATCGAGCGGAGAATTTCGGCGACGCCCTGGGTCAACAGGAGCAAGCAGCTCAGAGGCAGAACGGCCTTCAACGGCCAGATCGGTGGCAGCCACGGCGAGGTGACGCTTCGCTCGCCGCGCATGTACGAGACGAGGAAGTAGTCCCAGGTTACGAACAGGAAGATCAGAAGGGGCGGGAAGAAGAAGACCAGATAGCAGATCGTGTCGACCAAGCCTTGCTTCTCCACCGGCCAGTATGCATAGAAGCTGTCGGTGCGGATGTGGCCGTTGCGCTGAAGCGTGTAGGCGGCGCCAAGCATGAAGAACGTTCCGTAGGTGATGAACGTCACGTCATAGGCCCAGATGGTCGGTGCATTGAAAAAGTAGCGCGCGACCACCTCGTAGACGAGCGCGCACACCATGGGAATGATCAACCAGCTGACGATCGAGCCGGACCACAAGGCCACCTTGTCGATGAGGTGGACAAGTCGAACGAGACCATTCGACGAATTGTTTTCCATGGATCCCTCCTGATCGGGTGAACCAAGGCAAGACCGCTCGCAGGAGAACTGCACCCCAGCAAGCAGCGCGAGACGCTGCGCTCACCGGCACCAGTCGAACTGGTGCCGGTGCCGGTCGCTGATGCGATCTGATGCTACTGCTTCTGCAGGGCGGCGTTGCCAAGACCGGCATACAGGTCGAGAATCTTCGTCCAGTAGGGCACGGTCGTCTTGGCGAATTCACGCTGACTGTCCAAGACTTCCTTGAAGAAGGCATCCTTGGCCGCGTAGCGGTCAAGAACGACGTTGGTTGCCTTCACGAACGCGGGGTAGAAATCCTTCGGTGTGTCCCGGATCTCGACGCCGTGTTTCTCACGCAACTCGACGATCGCCTGTGCATTGCGCCAAACATTGAATGTGTAGGTCTCGCCGATGCTGGCCATCGAGGCGGCCTCAAGCATCGCCTTCTGGTCGGCAGGCAGCTTGTCGTACCAATCCTTGTTCCAAAGGATCTCGCCGACGTCGGTCGACTGATGCAGGCCCTGGAGGTAGTAGTTCTTCCAGATGGTGTGGAGACCGAGATTGCGGTCGTCGGCCGGGCCGATCCATTCCGCGGCGTCGATCGTCCCGCGTTGCGCGGCGGGCACGATTTCGCCTCCCGGCATGGCGACGGCCGCGATCCCCATCTCCTTGAAGATCTCACCCGTGATGCCGGGCGGCGAGCGGTACTTCATGGACTTGAAGTCCTCGACGTCCTTGATCGGCCGCTTGAACCAGCCGAGCGGATCGGGCCCCATCGGCTGCACCATGTGGGCGACGATGTTCAGTTTCAGTACGTCATTGTAGAGCTTGGCAAGCAGCTTGTTGCCACCACCTTCATAGAGCCAGGCGACGTGCGAGAGCTGGTCCAGTCCGGCGCCTGCACCTGCCATCGGGTTGGAGAATAGTCCAGCTGCAGGGTGCTTGCCCGACCAATAGTGGGTCCATGCGTAGCCGGCCTCGACAATTCCCTTGTCGACGGCATCGAGGATTTCGAAAGCTGGCACGATGGCGCCGTCGGGGAGGACCTCGATCTTGATTTTGCCGGCGGACATCTTGTCCACGCGATCCGCATATCGCTTAAGCAACTCGAAATAAATCGAGGCGCTGGGTACCGCGGTTTGCATTCTGATTTTCTGCTGCGCGATTGCGCCGGTCGAGACACCGAGCGACACCAGCGCGATAGCCAGCAACTTTAGCGTTCTGCCTAACATTCGGGTTTCCTCCTTGAGATTCCGGCTCTTTTTTTGTCGGGCCTGCACGGGTGCTCGCAGGCGCAATCGCATTGGTGCCGGTGGTGTTGCGTTGCCTTGTGCCGCGTGAGTGCGGCTCGACTTCCCTCTGGTTTGGCCACCCACGCACGGTGAATCGGCCCTGCCGTGCCAAGCAGGCGACACTGATATCGGCTGCCTACGCTCATGCCCCATCAAATTATCATTGAATGAGACGTGATGTTCCATTAAACATGACATTTGATCCGCCAGCAACAAAAATTGCTGATGCACTGCAGCAAGTGCATCGGGGATGGGCCGGTGGATCCAACCTGGGCCCGGTCATCCAGGAGCCGATGCAAGACTGATTGTTGGCGTATCGTGCGGTCAGATGGAGTTGCTTGATGTCGATTGGGCGCGCCCGACGCCTGGAAGGCGCCGAAATGACAAAGAAGAGGCGTGAGCCCGAGGCCAAGGGAGCAGGCACGCAAGACAATACATCCGTCGTCTCTCGCGTGATGAATCTTTTGACGGCGGTGGCGGAAAACTCCGGCCAGCTCTCGGTCGCCGAGTTGGCGGCGGTCACACAACTTCCAAAGCCGACCGTGCATCGTCTCTGCCAGCAACTTGAGAGCGGGGGCTACTTCCTGCGCGATCTGGGAAGCAGGCGCTACGGTGTGGGGTATCGCCTATGGAGCCTGGGTCTCAACGTCGTCAATGCGGGCTCCCAGCCTGAACGGCGCTTCATACTGCAGCAGCTCGTGAACGAGATCGGCGAAACGTGCAATCTTTCGATGCGCCTGCACGATCAGTTGATCTACGTCGACCGTGTTGAATCGCGCTGGCCTCTGCGCCTCAATCTGGAACCAGGCTCGCTGGTGCCGTTGCATTGCACGGCAAGTGGCAAGCTGTTTCTGGCTGCGATGAACCGCGCACGACGCGAGAAGTTCCTGGCGCTCACGGGAATGGCCGCGAATACGCCCAGCACAATCACGGCCATTGGTCGGATGGAACAGGAGATCAAACTGATCAAGGAGCGCGGCTACAGCATTGATGACGAAGAATTTATCGAAGGGCTGGTCGCGATCGCAGTGCCGGTGCTGAACTCGCACGGACAAGTGGTTGCGGGAATCGCCTGTCATGGACCCAAGTCACGCTTGAGCGTCGAAACAGCGCTGTCGCATCTGCCGCTATTGCAGCGGGCCGCTGAAAGCCTGCAAATGACACTGGCCGATAGAGAGGCGAATGGTCCCGACAATCGCAGGCCACGGCCGCAACCGCGTGCTTCGCGTAGTCCAAAGCCCGAGCGGTAGCACGCCGCAGTCGCCGCAACGCCGGTGAGCGTGGACGAGCCGATTTGGAGATGGCCGCGTGCAGCCGGGGCGCCGCGGTGCGAACAGGAGTTCTGTGGGAGCCGGCTTCAGTTTGCGGGCACCTGCTCGGGAACCTTCACCGGCTCTCTTGGATCGGGTCTCTTCTCAGGAGCCGGCGGGGCGACGGGCCGTACCACGGGATTGGGGATCTGCTCGGGAATTTTGAGCGGTTCTGATCCCGGTTGATGTGCGATGTTCATTCGACATCTCCGTGCTCTTGTTCCGAGCTGGATGTAACGCATGCTCGATATTTCGCCATGAGGTGCTGGACCTCATCAAGTATACCGCCGGACAGCTCCGGGTTCCGCTGGCGTGGGCTATGACCGCCCATGTTTTCATGGTCGAGGCGATCGGCTTCCCCTGTTGCGTAAGCCGTAAGCTCCTGCAGCGCGCTGTAGAACAGCAGATCCTTCGCGGATCCTTCCAATTCGGTGGCGCACACCCAGGGCGCATCGACGAGGCCGGCGAGCAAGTGTCGCTCGAGGAGTGCTGTCATGTCGCGGGCGAACAGCCTTCCCAATGAACTCCAGTATCCGTCACCCTCGGCAGATTGTGCATGCACGAGGAGGGTCGCCAGCAGATTGATGTTGTGGATGTCCATTCTACTGCCGGGCCCGACCAGGATGTCGGTTCGGCCACTAAGGAACGGCAGGTTGGGACGGATGGTGAGCCCTTCGGATGTGCGCGCCCACCAATCGAATTCTGCGTCGAAGTCGCCGTAGGGACCGGCGTCGTGAATCACCAGGCGCTTACCGCGATGGTAGTAGTCTTCCGAGACCGTCGTTGCGAAGTTGTCCAATGCATAACTGCGCAGTGTGTCGGAGCTAAGGTAGAAGCCAATGGCGTGCAAGGCAGCATAGCGCGGAGTGAGACGCCCTGGTGAACAAACCTGCAATTGAAAGTTTGGGTTGTTGAACAGACTGCAACACGCATATTCCTCGATTGACTCCAAGAGAAGTATGGCTGCGTCGGCGCTTCCTAGCGGTGGCAACACGAGACAGAAGTTCGAAGCGGACTGCTTGTACACATTGCGCTCGAGGACGATCCGTCTGCCGCCGAGGGCCTCGACCAGCGATCTGAGCGGATCTTCCTCTCCAAGACAGTGCAGCTTCAGCCCAACCGACAACAGACCATGGCGCACACGTCGCCTCGCAGGCGCCAGCTCGTCCACTCTGACCGGAGCTTTAGCGCGCAGGATTTCCAGGAAACGTTCCATGCCAGCGGCAATTGCCACCCGGGGAATCCTTCATGCTCTTGTGAAAACGATTGCCTGTGCGGCCAAACCTCCGTCGCTCACGCGACAATAATTTCGCGCGCGATATCAATATTAAGAAAATGGGTCGCGAACATGGTCTTTGCAACCAGAATGGGCAGAAGTTGATCGAGAACGGCTGGCGGGAGCTGGCAGGGGCCAGGTACGTGCGTTGGCAATCATATTCAGATGCGGTTGGGAAGAAGCGTCGAGTGCACGAACTGTTTTCACTGCTGGGGACGCCGCTTCTGACGGGCTGCAATCGGGTTTGGGGGTATTCGGCGCGTTTCGGGTGTTCACGGATCAGCAGGTGCTGGTTTGCTCAGTTTTGCGTGGTGTCGGCATCAAAACGTTGGACCAATGTGTCCGCGACAGAGTGGGAAAATGCGGAAATTCCGGGCGCATGCTAGGGGATAGACCGACGCTGCGTTCCCGGCTTCTGGAAGTGGAACGGCGCAAGACGCGCATATGTCTGAGAAATGCTCAACCGATGAACGAGTTAAGTCATAGGTTCTCAGTTGCTCCGATGATGGATTGGACGGACCGGCATTGCAGGTTCTTCCATCGGCAGTTGACACGCCGTGCGCTGCTCTACACTGAGATGGTGACGGCGCAGGCGGTGCTACATGGCGATCGCGAGCGGCTCCTCGGTTTCGACGCTTGCGAGCATCCGCTTGCGCTTCAACTCGGCGGCTCCAATCCGGCGAATCTGGCAGCTGCGGCGCGGATCGGAGCCGAAATGGGGTACGACGAAATAAACCTTAACGTCGGCTGTCCGTCCGACCGGGTGCAGGAGGGGAGGTTCGGCGCATGCCTGATGGCCGAGCCCGACCTGGTCGGAGCTTGTTTTGGAGCGATGCAGGCGAGTGTGCCGGCATCGGTGGCGGTGACGGTCAAATGCCGTATCGGCATCGACGACCAGGACAGTGAAACCGGCCTTCAGGACTTCATTGACACCGTCGCCGAGGCAGGCTGCCGTATTTTCATCGTGCACGCACGCAAAGCCTGGCTCTCGGGGTTGTCGCCAAAGGAGAACCGCGAAGTTCCTCCACTCGATTACGGAAGGGTCTACCGGCTTAAGGCATCGCGTCCAGACCTGACCATCGTCATCAACGGTGGCGTGGCGTCACTTGCGGAGGCGCAAGCGCATCTGGAGCACACCGACGGGGTGATGATGGGGCGTGCCGCATACCAGACGCCATATCTGCTGGCGGACGTCGACCGCGCGATCTTCGGCGACGGAAAGACGTCGCCGACACGAGCCCAATCCATTCGTGCAATCGTGCCCTACATCGAGCGGCACCTTGCCGGCGGCGGGCGCCTGCACAACGTGACGCGGCACATTCTCGGTCTGTATCACGGGCGGCCGCGGGCGAGGGCGTTCCGCAGGCATTTGAGCGAGAATGGCGTCGGGCCGGACATCGGAATAGACGTGCTCTTGGAAGCTCTGGCCATTGCTGAGGGTTCACCCGCAGTTGCCGCCGCCCAGTAGCGGTACAAGCGGCGGCGTGATAGAGCAGGTCAGGGTTAGACCGAATCGTGTCTGGCCGTTGTGGATTGCTCTACGTCCCGGGTTGAGAGCCTCAATCACGGCGTCGCTGGAGTATGACTGCCTCCGTCTAAGCCGATCAGGTCCTGGTGTCGTGATCGCGAAATTCGTCACATTCTGCGGCACCCTCGGAACGAATTTCGCGTTTCTGACGACACTAGCAATTTCAGAGTTCTAGTGTGATTCAGATCGAGAAGTCCGCCTCGCAAACCGGCCGAAAAGTATGAAGCGGACTTCTCGATCATCACACTAGTGTTCATGTCACATGGATGCATGAACACGATCCAAGTCTTCAAATTGAGCATGTCCTTCACTCTGAAGTGCTGCACACTTCAGCTAAACATGGATTGGCGATGCTATTGCTAGCATGGCAGGCCATGATTAGATCACGGCGTGCTTTGTACCCTTCCTCTAATTCTTCCAGACTATCTATCGAGAGACGGCATGGGCGCCCAGATAACGATGAGTGCCGGCAACATTGTGGTGCTGGTTTTGGCGCTGGCTGCGGCCGGCGCGGTTGTTGGCTTCATGTCTGGGTTGTTGGGCATCGGCGGCGGCGGGATCCTCGTGCCTGTGCTCTACGAGACGTTCGCGGCGATCGGTGTCGATCCGTCGATCCGGATGCATATGTCACTTGCCACCGCGCTTGCCGTTATCTTGCCGACGTCGCTGCGCTCGTTTGCAGCGCATCGTGCCAAGGGATCCGTCGATCTGGACCTGGTCAAACGGCTGGGGCCATGGGCGGTTCTCGGAGTGGCATTGGGCGTGCTAACGGCGGGGAACGTCTCGAGCACGTTCCTGAAGTGGTTCTGGGTGGTATTCGGTACCGTCATGGCGGCGAAGATGTGGTTCGGGCGGGAGGAGTGGCGGCTTGGTCCCGAAATTCCCAAGAGTCGTTGGGTCGAGGTTTACGCGGTGTTCGTCGGCTACGTCTCGGTCCTCATATCGATCGGTGGCGCGGCGTTCATCGTGGGGCTGATGACGCTTTACGGGCGTTCGGTATTGCAAGCCGTTGGCACGTCGTCAGGATTTGGACCGCTCATCGCGATCCCAGGGGCGCTCGGCTACATGTGGGCGGGCTGGGGTGTGTCGGGGACACCGCCATACTCGGTCGGCTACGTCAGCATCCTGGGTGCAGCGCTCATCGTGCCGCTCAGCGTGATGACCGCGCCGCTTGGCGTGCGCCTCGCGCACGGGATACCGAAAAGGCGTCTGGAACAGGCATTTGCCTTGTTTCTCTGCGTCGTCGTGGCGCGCTTCCTGTCAATTCTTCTGACTGGTGATTGATGCGCTATGCGAGGGCACAGGCCTGCGCTAGTGTGATGATCGAGAAGTCCGCTTCATACTTTTCGGCCGGGTTGCGAGGCGGACTTCTCGATCTCAATCACACTAGAACTCTGAAATTGCTAGTGTCGTCAGAAACGCGAAATTCGTTCCGAGGTTGCCGCAGAATGTGACGAATTTCGCGATCACGACACTAGTGTTTGGGACGTCGTGACCATCAGGGCTAACAGCGATGCTTCAGCATTTTCTACTGCCGCGGGCTTTGACGATGGCCAATGGGTGGCCGCGATTGCATGCGTGGGCGTGGATGATTTTTGGAATTTTGCTCATGGCTGGTGCCGCCATGGAGCCCGCGCAAGCGCAGGACATGTCGAAGCTACCGCCGGCGATCGGTGAAGACGAACCCGCAATCATGCCGCAAAAGGGTGAGGACGGAATCTATCACCAGACGTGGTTCGTACAATCCTTCTTCGACCTGAGGGAAGACTTTGCCGAGGCCAAGGCGCAGGGCAAGCGGCTCGCCGTGATCTTCGAACAGCGCGGCTGCATGTATTGCGTGAAGATGCACACCGAGGTGCTGGCCAAGCGCTACGTGAACGACTACGTGCGAGAGAACTTTGCGGTGATCCAGCTCGACATGTGGGGGTCGCGCGAGGTGACTGACTTCGACGGTGAGAGAATGCCGGAGAAGAAACTCGCCGAGCGCTGGGGCATCATGTTCACGCCCACGGTGATCTTCTTCAAGGACGACATCGAAAAGTTGAAGGGGCAATGGGGGCAACCGATGGAGGTGGCGCGGATGAACCTCGGCATAGGTGCCGGAACCTTCTACGACATGTTCACCTGGGTGCGGGCTAAGGTCTACGAGAAGGACCGCAACTTCCAACGCTTCCACCTGGAACGCTTCGGCGAGCGTGAACGCCTTGCGAAGGAGAAAGAGGGCAAGCCCAAGTTGAATTGACCCGGATTTCGCGACTCAGTTCGTGTTCATGTCGCAAGGAAACACGAACACGAGCCAGCGCGCTGTTTTGAGGGTTCGGGTCTTCGTGGCTTGCTCCAACTTTTTGTGTGCGAGCCTCGACTACGCTTTCGATGGCACGCCCTCGATGGAAGGATGACTGCTTCCATCTCAGCTGATCAGACTCTAAATCTTTTGATTGTAGGCGCCAACCTCGGGATGGTTGGACAATTCGGCGTCCAGCGCGGCAAAGATCGCCTTCATGTTGGCCTCCGAGGTCGGGCTCTCGACGACGACCACGAGTTCTGGCTTGTTGGAGGAAGCGCGGATCAGGCCCCAGGTCCCATCTTCGAGCACGACCCGGACACCGTTGACGGTGATGAGTTCGCGGATCTTCTGGCCGGCAACCTGCTCCCCGCGATCGGCGGCCTCCTTGAAGCGCGCCACGATTTTTTCGACCACGCCATACTTCACCTCGTCGCCGCAGTGGGGCGACATGGTCGGCGACTGCCAGGTTTTCGGCAGCGCGTTCTTCAAGTCGGCCATCGACTTTCCGGGATTTCGATCGAGCATGTCGCAGACAGCCAGCGCGGCGACTATTCCGTCGTCGTAGCCGCGGCCAAGAGGCGGGTTGAAGAAGAAGTGCCCGGACTTCTCGAAGCCAACAAGCGCCTTCGTCTCGTGGCTGAATCGCTTGATATAGGAGTGGCCGGTTTTCCAGTAGGTGGTGGCGGCTCCGTTGTGCGCGAGCACGGGATCGGTCATGAACAGGCCCGTCGACTTCACGTCGGCGACGAAGCGAGCGCGCGGGTGCAGCGTGGAGATGTCGCGCGCCAGCATGACGCCGACCTTGTCGGCAAAGATTTCGTGCCCCTCGTTATCGACGACGCCGCATCGGTCGCCGTCGCCGTCGAATGCAAGACCGACGTCAGCGCCGCTTTCCTTCACCTTGTCGGCCACAGCATGCAGCATCGCCAGATCTTCGGGGTTCGGGTTGTGGTTGGGGAAAGAGTGATCGAGGTCGGCATTGAGTGCGATCACCTCGCAGCCGATGGCCTCGAGAACCTGTGGCGCGAAGGCTCCAGCCGTGCCGTTGCCGCATGCAGCGACCACCTTCATGTGGCGCTTGATCCGGGGGCGGTCGGTCAGCATGGCGATATAGCGCTCGGCCATGTCATGAACGAAGACGTAGCGGCCGCCAACGCGTGTTTCATATTCGCCCGAGAGGACGATTTCCTTCAGGCGGCTCATCTCCTCCGGGCCGAACGTCAAAGGACGCGACAGGCCCATCTTGATGCCGGTCCAGCCGTTATCGTTGTGACTGGCCGTGACCATGGCGACGCCTTCGACATCGAGAGCGAACTGGGCATAGTATGCCATGGGTGAGAGAGCCAGGCCTATGTCGTGAACCTCGCAGCCGCCGGCGAGCAGGCCGGTCATCAGCGCCTGCTTCACGGCGCCGGAGTACCAGCGATAGTCGTGGCCGACGACGATCCGCTTCGGGACGCCGCGCTCTGCGAACAGCTTCGCCATGCCGAGGCCCACCGCATTGAGCCCCATGAGGTTGATCTCCTCGGGGAACAACCAGCGCGCATCGTATTCGCGGAAGCCCGTGGGCTTTACGAGGGGCAGGCGCTCGAAGTCCGCGGTGTTGGGTTTGAGGTCGGCGCGCGGTTTGGGCAGCATGTGAATCATGTCCATGTTGGCTGGTCGCGGCGGACCCTATCGGAAGCCGGTGCCAGCGCCAACCGGGATATTGGATGCATATGTGGCGAGGGCTTGACGGCGGCCGTCGCCGTGCGATGCGGAGTATGCAATTCGTTCGTGGTTGCGCGGCGGTATTGCTTCGAACTCGATCAGTTTTCGAGCGTCAAACGGCCCGACTGCATGTCGACGCGGCGCAGGCGGCCGAGGAATGTCATGCCGAGAAGGGAGACGTGCAGACGTCCTCTTTCGGCGACCATGGCCCGCACGTCCTTCACGCAGACGCTTTCAATGCAGACCTCGTCGAGGGTAACGAGCGCATTGCGGGCGATGCCATTGGCGGTCCGGGAATGTGCGGTGAAATCTCCATCGCCGACAAACACGCCGGCACGTTCAGCATCCTCGTAGGTCAGAACGACGAGAGAAGCGCCGGTATCCACCATCAGGGAAATGTGGCGGCCGTTGACTTCGGCCTCGGCGGCGTAGTGGCCATGATCGCTCGCGGTCAGCTCGACGCGACCCGAAACCCGGGTCTGCTCACCGGAGTCCCCGTTGTCCCCGCGTTCGGCAAGCGCGGCATGCGGCGCCGCAGATTCCTCGATGCCCAGAAGGCTGCGGTTGAAGGCGCGGATCGCGTCGAAATTCGCAATCGTCAAGGCCAGCATGGCTGCAGCAGCAACCCAGCCCAATGCATCGCGGAGGACTCCCTGCATGCCTGACGACATAACAATCTCCCGATCCCGACGACGCAGCCGCGGGAAGGGGACCGAAGTTCCGTTACCCGCGCAGCGTCACGTACTCTCCTGAGAAATCAAATGACCTCAATCGTCTTAAAAAACTCATACCGAGCAGGCTTTCGTTAAGATTTCCCGGCTTTGCCACCAGAGCCTCGACGTCCTTGACGACGATCGGGCCAATGGAAATCGCATCGAGGCGAACCGGTGCGGCGTAAGTGGTGCCGTTGGCAGTGCGCACGGCCATCGAGTAGGTGAGCTTGCCGACGTCGATTCCAGCCTTCACAGCGTCGGCGGGCTTGAGTACGACGGTGGAAGCGCCCGTATCGAGCATCAGCGTCATGCTTGTGCCGTTGACCGTCGCCGTGGCCGCGAAGTGGCCATCGCGACGCTTGCGGATGCGAACGGCGCGCTCTCCGGGAATGCCGGTCTCGACAGTGACACCAGCTCCCGGCGGCATGAGATTGCCGACCACGCGATTGGCGACCGAGCCAACCTCATCGCGATAGCTGTAGCCGACGACGAGGGCCAGCATCAGGCCCGCCCAGATTGCGAGATGGCGGATTGTCCGCATGAACGGTCCGCGATTGGCGGTAAAGATGATGGCGACATAGATGGCAAGCGCCAGGGCTGCCACCATCGCGCCGGTCTCGACGTTCATCATGCCGGCGGCGAGTTCCGGGTTTGCCTGGAAGGCAAAGTAGGCACCACCAAGTGCGATCAGCAAAATGACGAGCCAGACGATCATGTCGACTATCTCTCAACTGGTGCCTTCATCCCGGCAGTGTGCATGCGTTGCGGCAGAAGATCCATAATGCGCTCACGCTCGGCATCCGAAATCGAGGCCCACGCGGCGATCTCCTGGAGCGTGCGACCGCACCCGGCGCACAACCCGGTTTCGGGGTCCATGGTGCAGACATCGATGCAAGGGCTCTTCATGTCGCTGTCGGTATCTCCAGGGAGGTCAGGGTGGGGGGCTTGGTTGGGGGCTGCAACGTCCGCGCGAACTACGGTTTGCCTCGTTGGGGGGCAGGGCTGCATGTGATACCCTGCCACGTTCAAGCGTCAAAGTTTTGACGGCAATCGACCTAGTGTGATGATCGAGAAGTCCGCTCCATACTTTTCGGCCGGGTTGCGAGGCGGACTTCTCGATCCCAGTCACACTAGTGGCCTGTCGCGCCAAAATTGAAACATAGCCGCGACTGCATACAATTTTGGCGCGACATGAAGGCCACTAGCAAAACCATTGACTTAGTGTGGCGTTCAGCGCGCCTTAGTTGACTCCGCGTCGGCCGCAACGTCGGTCAACTAAGGCGCGACGCCACACTAGAACTCTGAAATTGCTAGTGTCGTCAGAAACGCGAAATTCGTTCCGAGGTTGCCGCAGAATGTGACGAATTTCGCGATCACGACACGAGATCGTGTTCATGTCGCATGGACGCATGAACACGATCTTGGTCTTTGAATTGAGCATGTTCTTCATGCTGAACCGCTGCACACTTCAGCTGACCATGCTCTCGTTGCAGAGGATCAGGTCCACGTCGAGATGTAGGGATCGTGGCGGCTTGCGGCAAGCCTGGGGATCGGTGGCGATATTGAGATGCCGGGGAAGGCAGCCGAGGCGCGATGATGCGGCATCGGGTGTCGATCAGGCCGGGGCTTTGATCCGTGGAGGCGCTGGTGCCAGACCTGCCGGCGTCCTTGCCGAGACGAGGCGAGGAGAGCGCGAGGCGGCTCGTGAGGGGCCTGCCGCAATATGAGACGGAGCGCCTTCACTGCGGCGGTGACGCTCATTTCCCGGCGATTGTAGCGGAGGCAGACTTTCCAGCACGCGGATGGGCGGCACATAGGCAGTCGCTTCGGTCCCCTTGCGAAGCTCTGATCGCAGTTCGAACGTTCCGCCGTGCAACTCGATCAGGTTCTTGACGATCGGAAGGCCAAGACCGGTGCCGCCTTCGGCAGTCTCGTGGGCGAGAGAGCCCTGGCCGAACGCCTGCATCACCTTGGGCAGCTCATGCTCCGGAATCCCCGGTCCGGTATCGCGGACGGAGACGAACTGACCGCCATCCAGGGATTGTTGCACCGAGACGGTGACGCGGCCGCCCTTGGGCGTGAACTTCAGCGCGTTGGAGATCAGGTTGAGGCAGATCTGGCGCATCGCCCGCTGGTCGGCCCAGACCTGCGGCAGATTATTGTCGAAATCCTCGATGAGGCTGAGGCCTTTGGTCTCCGCACGCAATTTCAGCAAGCGAAAGCAATCCTCAGCGACGTCGGCAAGACGGATCGGCTCCTCATGCAGCTCGTAGCGTCCAGCCTCGATGCGCGAGAGATCGAGGATCTCGTTGATGAGGTTGAGAAGATGTCGGCCGCTGTCGTGAATGTTTCCGGCGTATTCGCGATAAGTCGGGTTGGAAATAGGGCCGAGAACCTCCGACTTCATGACTTCGGAAAAGCCCATGATTGCATTCAATGGTGTGCGCAGTTCGTGGCTCATCGTCGCCAAAAAGCGCGACTTGGCTTTGTTGGCGGCCTCGGAACGCCGGCGCGCCTCGTCGGAAAAGGACTTCTCCTCCTCCAGCTCGGCGATGAGTGCATCCTTCTGGGCGCGGAACTCGAGCATCGCGAGCGCTGTCGAGTAGAGGCCGCGAGCGAGGAAGATGAAGTAGATGTGAACGCCGACAGCCATCAGCGCCAGGGCGATGTAGAAAGAGTCATTGAGCGAAAGGAGACGCGCGACAACAGCCAGCGTCATCGGAATAGTGCCAATGTAGAGTATCGGGATTACGGTCGAGGCGAACGTCATGCGGATTGCAAGAACGACGATCAACGTCGCGAACAGGAACACATGGGAGGAAAACAGCAGCTTGGGTACTTCATGGCTGCTACCTCCCATATCGACCAGCGCAAAGCCGGCCCAGGCCAGGCCGCTGACCAGTTCGGAGGTAACGAGGCGACGGCGCCAGACGCGCAGGTTAATCTCGTCGCGCGAGGTGTTCTGGAAGCGTCTGCAGAGTTCCAGCTGCAACACCTTGGCCCCGATCACGACGAAGAGCCACATGATGGCCTGCGGGACGGGAGCCCAGAACATTGATGCGAGCGAGAAGATCGCCGACAGGCCGGTGATGGTGAACGCAGCCGAAAGCTCGTTGCGCACGAAGATGGAGAGCATCTCGTACTCAAACTCGGGCTTGATAGCCGAGCCCTGGGCGAGCTTCTGGCGTGTTTCGCGCAGTTCTTCGCTGGCGCGGCGACGCTCATCGCGCCGGCCGCGAGATCGGTGAGGCTGGTCCGTGATCGCCGCGTCCTGCATTTGCTCGTTCATGCCACGCCAGCTTGCGCTCTGGCGCCGCCCGGGTTTGGTGACCGGGTGGACGCGAGAGCGCTCGCAATGTTACGCGAGGGCGGTGCCGGCGCCGCGCCCTCGGGGGTCTCGGTTAATGTCGGACCAATTCGCTAACTAAGGGTTTATGTTGCTTGCGAATCGGGAAGGACATTCGGCGGCAAATGGATCGATTGCTGCGGGGCTATCCGCGGCTGCGATGGGTCTTGACGCTTATACTGGTTGCCTCGGTGGTGGTATTCGGGCGGCTGGGCGACGACCAGCGCGGGGAGCACGTGCCACCCGGAGAAGCCCACGAGTTGTCCGGGTTCGTAAGGGTCATCGATGGCGACAGCTTGCGGATCGGCGGCAGCGAGGTGAGGCTTTTGGGCATCGACGCGCCCGAGGGCCGGCAGACGTGCGAGCGTGAGGGCAAGGCGTGGGACTGCGGGGAAGAATCCAGGCGACAGCTGCAGCGTCTCATCGGGGGGCAGAAGGTATCGTGCCGGAGCTTGGAGCGTGACAAGCACGGCCGCTATCTGGGCACCTGCGAGGCGGGGGGACAAACGCTCAACGCAGCCATGGTAGAAAGCGGCTTCGCGGTGTCGTATGGCAGCTACCGCAACGAGGAGGGAGCGGCCAAGTCAGCGCGGCGAGGGTTGTGGGCTGGCACCTTCCAGATGCCGCGCGAGTGGCGTCGCGATCATGGCATTGGAGGGTAGGATCGAATAGCGGCGCAGGGAATCGGCCCTGTATGAACGGTATTCGAGGCTTTCTTAAAGGTGGGCCCATTGAAGATCATCGAAACGAGCACCGCCCCCAACCCGCGCCGCGTGCGCATTTTCCTCGCCGAAAAAGGGATTTCCGTACCCTTTGAGCAGCGCGATTTGATGGCGGGCGAACTGAAGGAGGCAGGCTTCAGTACCTTGAACCCGCTGCAAAGGGTGCCGGTGCTGGTGTTGGACGATGGGACCGTCATCGCCGAATCGGTGGCGATCTGCCGCTATTTCGAGGAGATCCAGCCGGATCCGCCGCTGTTCGGCACAGGTCCGGTCGGGCGCGCGACAGTTGAGATGTGGCAGCGCCGGGCAGAGCTAGGCCTCTGGTTCCACGTCGCACAAGCGTTCCGTCACTTGCATCCCAAGATGGCGCATCTCGAGGTTCCACAGGTTGCGGCTTGGGGCGAGGCAAATAAGGTCAAGGCGATCGAGATGATGGAGATCTTCGAGGCACAGCTCAGGCAGAACCGCTTTGTGGCAGGCGACGTCTACTCGATCGCCGACATCACCGCACAGGTGGCGGTCGATTTTCTGAGGCCGGCAAAGATCGCCATGCCGGACGGTCTTGAGAGCCTGGTGCGCTGGCATGAGGAGGTTTCTGCGCGTCCGAGTGCCGCGGCATAAGCATGACGAACATTGTCTTCGCCTCTAAGGCTTGGAAAATGGGAGACTTTCTCGTACGGGTTGACATCTTGCCGCCGCCCCGAAGCGGTCGCGGGACAGATTTTCCGTGATCGGGGAACAGGGTTGTTCCCTATGGAACAGCGGACGGCCTAGGTTCGGGTTAAGCAGGACGGTCAGGGAGACAAAAGTCAGGTAGGGGTGTCGATGAAGCTTACCGTCATCGGCTCGGGCGATGCGTTCGGCTCGGGCGGGCGGCTACAGACGTGCTACCACGTTGCAGCGGCCGAAACAGAATTCCTGATCGATTGTGGCGCCACGGCGCTCATCGGCATCCAAAAACTCGGAATGGATCCCGACCGCGTCGGCACGATTTTCGTCTCGCATCTGCATGGCGATCATTTCGCCGGCCTGGTGTGGTGGCTCCTGCACGCGCTGCACGTCACCCACCGGACCACGCCACTGGATATCGTCGGTCCCGAAGGCATCGCGGAGCGCTACAATATAGCGGCGGAGGCACTCTTTCCCGGCGCGACGACGCGAGAGCCGCGGCACGAGATCAACTGGCACGAACTTGCAGCCGAACAATCGGTCACGGTCAACGGCATCACAGCGACGCCCTATGCGGTGAGGCATCCCTCGGGTGCACCGTCCTATGCTCTGCGCATCGCGCACGACGGCAAGGTGATCGGCTTCTCCGGCGACAGCGAATGGGTGGAGGCTTTGACCGATGTTGCCGCGGATGCCGACCTCTACATCAGCGAATGCTACGGTTATGAGGAACCGGCGCGATTCCATATGAACTGGCGGGTGATCGAGGAAAACCTGGGCCGCCTAACGGCGCGAAAAATCATGCTGACGCATATGAGCCGGGTCATGCTGGATCACGCCGGCAGTATCAATGCCCCTCGCGTGGTGCTGGCCGACGACGGGCTCACCATTTCGATCTGAATGTGCAGGAGGGGCGGGCGAGCGCGCCATCTCGTTCGGGCCGCGCCGCGGAATTGTCAGGAGGTCGGGCGTGGGCAAGGGAAGGGCGGAGGCTGCCAAGACGCCATCGCGATCGCGGCACTCGCAGCCGGGCGCGACGGAGTACTCGAGTGCCCGTAGAGCACGGCTATGCGAGGCGGATGGGCCTAAGCCTCCGGCTCAGCGGACGGGGGGGAGCCTCAAGCGTCTCGTCACGGAAATACGCGCATGCCGAATCTGCAAGGATACGCCTAAGGGCGCGCCGCTGCCGCACGAGCCTCGGCCTGTCCTGCAGGTGGATCGCCGTGCGCGGCTGGCGATTTCAGGTCAGGCACCGGGCACTCGCGTTCATGCCTCGGGGCGCCCATTTACGGATCCCTCGGGGGAGCGTTTACGGTCGTGGATGGGAATTGGCCCGGACGTCTTCTACGACGCTGAGCGCGTCGCGATCGTGCCTATGGGATTCTGTTTTCCCGGGCTCGATGGAAAAGGTGGGGATTTGCCGCCGCGGCCGGAGTGTGCCGCGACCTGGCGGGCGCGGGTGTTTGCGCAGTTGCCCGATATCGAGCTGCTAGTGTTGATCGGACAGTACGCGCAGCGGTGGCATCTGGCTGCCGGCCACGGGCGCCATGCGAAACTGACGGCAACGGTGGCGGACTGGCGGACCATTCTGGCGCGCGAGCAACGACCGCGCCTGCTGCCGCTTCCCCACCCGTCGTGGCGCAACAACGCCTGGCTCAAGGCAAATCCCTGGTTTGAGGAGGAATTGCTGCCTGCGCTGCGAATGGAGGTGGCGCGCCTGACGGCCTGAGCGTGACCGGGAATCTCGTATTTCAGAACGGGATTGCACCGGTCACACCCAGGCCTGAGCAGTGAAGGGCGGGTCTGCGCCAATCCGGGGAGCGCTTCCCGTCACTCCACATCGGAGTGTGGTTGGGATGTCGTCAGGCAGCGAGATTCGCCGCGCCAGCCCTAGTGGTTTGCGTGACGACGTCGGCTTGCGAGGCGATCGTGTCGGGCATCCAATGGCGGCGATCGGCTTGCGCGTCGAGTTCGTCGCGGAGGAAATCCAACTCCTGGCCAGCGCGATCGAGTGCTGCGAGTACGTCGTCAACCGGGATCGAGCGAGCTGATGCCGCGGCCCAGACGATGGCCGAACGCAACCCGGATTTGCAATGAGCGAGGATCGGCCCGTCAAGTTCACCCATGGCGTTGATCATGCCTTCAACGACCGGGTCGGTGAACAGCTCGTGCTTGTCGAGGGGAAGGAAGCGATACTTAAGACCTGCCTGCCAGGCAAACTCGGCTTCCGCCGCGCCGGAGAGCTGGTTTTCTTCTTCGCCGTCTGGACGATTATTCAGGATCGCCTTGAATCCGAGCGAGGCGGCCGCCGCGAAATCAGCGGGCGCCAAGTCGCCGGTAATGGCGAAATGAGGTGTCAGATAGACGATGTCCTTCATTCGGAGGCGGCCTTGTTTGTAGCGCGACTACGCGGGACGGCTGCGCTGTTATGCAAATGTTTCTCAGTCGTCGTACGCACTGCCGTAGTTCACCGGTCGTGGCGTGAGTGGAGGCTAGCCGTGTGGCGCGCCTGTTGAAGCTGAATATGCCCTCCGTCAAAGAAATTTCCAAGGGGGCTGAGTGTCAGAATTGAAAAAAGATACCAAACAGTCGCGATTTGACTGGACCGTAGCAAAAAATTGATCTACGCATCGCTGCGTGACGGAACGATATTCTTCTCCTGGGGTTCTCCATGCTCGACGATATGGATGTCAAGATCCTCACTCTGTTGCAGAAGGACTGCACGCGTCCGGTCGCCGAAATCGGGAAAGAAGTGGGTCTTTCCACCACGCCGTGCTGGCGGCGGATGCAAAAGCTGGAGGAGGCGGGCGTCATTCAGCGCCGGGTGGCGGTGCTCGATCCGGTCCAGGTGAACGCCGGCGTAACGGTATTCGTGTCAATCAAGACCGATCAGCATTCGCTGGCATGGCTGGAGAAGTTCCACGAGGCCGTGGTGGACTTTCCAGAGGTGGTTGAGTTCTACCGGATGTCGGGTGATATCGATTACCTGCTGCGGGTTGTCGTGCCCGACATCGCAGCCTACGACAAATTTTATAAGCAACTCATCGGCCGCATCGAGATCGCCAAGGTGTCCTCCGCGTTCGCGATGGAGCAGATCAAGTATACGACGGAGTTGCCGCTGTCCTTCGTGGCGATCAGCAGAGAGGGCAGCAAAGCCTGAGAACCCTTCGTAGCGTCAGGCTCGGGACGGTCGCCACAGCAGAGTTTTCAGATGGCGAGGCGCCCCAGGGCGAGGATGAAGGCGGCTGCGGCCGAAATCACAATCGCGATCATCGTCAGCACCATGCCGGCGACGCGCAGTCGAAGGATGTTGGGCTCCTGCGCCAGCCCATAGGCATGGACGAAGCGGCCAGTCAGCAGCACGAGCCCGGAAGCTACGAGCAGCCAGGCGGGAGCGCCGAGGCTTTCGGCCAGACCCAGAACGATCAACGCCAGAGGGATGTATTCAGCGGCATTCGCGTGCACCCGCATGCGGCGCAGCAGCTCCCGGTCGCCTCCGTCACCGATCTCTACTCTACGGCCACGCCGCAATCCGATGACGCGGAAAGCCAGCGTGAGATAGAGCAAAGCGAGGGGAAGGGCGAACAGCGCAGTATAGGGCATTGGGACGCGCTCCTCTTTGGCTTTCGTTCGCCGATGGGAAAGAAAATGCGAGGTCGGCTGCGGTGGCGCGGCACTTTCGCAAACCTGGTTCTGCATGCCTAGGGTCCGGATCCCAGGTTCGGGCGGGAATGCCGTTTCACTCCTGTTCCGGGACCACTTTGCCGCCCAGGACCTTCATGCGTCCGCGCACGATGGCGATGGCGTCTCCTCCATCCACCGAGATCACGACATCATAGAAGACATTGCGTCCCTGACGAGCGACCTCTCGCGCGTCGGCCACGAGGCGCGCATCGATCGGGGTGGGCGCGAGATAATCGATGGCAGCGCTGGCGGTCATAGCTCGCTCGCCCGAGGCATTGCAGGTGAAGCCGAACGCCATGTCGGCCAACGTGAAAATGACGCCGCCGTGTCCTACTCCGAACGTGTTGGCAAGATCGGGGCGCATCTGCATGGCAAACCGCGTGTGGCCTTGTCCGGCCAACTCGACTTCGATACCCAGATGGCGAAACACGGGGTTGCGTTTTGCCATCTGCATGATCAGGCGGTGTTCGCGCGTGGGGGCTGCGACTGGTTCCGTCCGGCCGGTCATGTCTTCATTCATGGCGCGGCGTCAGGCCTTGGGCTTGTCGGCATTGTCGAGCCGGGCGAGAAGGCTCGAGGTGTCCCAGCGGCTGCCCCCCATGCGCTGAACCTCCGAATAGAACTGGTCGACGAGCGCGGTGATGGGAAGGCTCGCACCGTTGCGGCGCGCCTCGTCGAGACAGATTGCGAGGTCCTTGCGCATCCAGTCGACGGCGAAGCCGTAGTCGAACTTGCCAGCAACCATCGTCTTCCAGCGGTTTTCCATCTGCCAGGACTGCGCCGCGCCTTTGGAGATCGTGTCCATGACGGCGGTGATGTCGAGCCCGGCCTTGGCGGCCATGTGCAGGCCTTCGGCGAGCCCCTGGACGAGGCCGGCAATGCATATCTGGTTGACCATCTTCGTCAGCTGGCCGGCGCCCGGCGCACCGATGAGGTTCACCATGCGAGCGTAATGGTCGATGACCGGCTTGGCGCGCTCGAATACGTCCTTGTCCCCGCCGACCATCACGGTCAGTACGCCATTCTCGGCGCCCGCCTGTCCTCCGGATACGGGTGCATCGAGAAAACCAAAGCCGGCGGCGCTCGCGGCGGCGTACAACTCACGGGCGACGTTTGCGGAGGCGGTCGTGTTGTCAATGAAGACCGCGCCTTTCTTCATAGCCGCGAAGGCGCCGTCCTTGCCGGTCGTCACAGCGCGCAGGTCTTCGTCGTTGCCGACGCAGGAGAAGACGAAATCCGCGCCTTCGGCTGCCGCCGCAGGCGTCGGGACGGCGCGGCCGGCGCCATATTCTGCGACCCACTTTTCTGACTTGGCCATCGTTCGATTGTAGACGGTCAACTCGTGCCCGCCCTTTTTGAGAATATGGCCTGCCATCGGATAGCCCATGACGCCCAAACCGATCCACGCGACCTTCGCCATGTCTCCGCTCCGTCTGTTCAGCTGCTTGAAATTTTGCCGGTTGCCGGCTCCCGGCAGTCGAGGTGTCTTATCGAATGGTGCAAAGTGTGGCCAACAAAAAAGCGCGGGGGGCCGCCGACGGCGCGCTGCATCTATCGAAGAACCCAACCGGCAGCGGGCAATCGCCCCTTATGGCGTTGCCGGCATATAATGCGGGTAAAGCGTCGTCACGAACGGGAAGCCAACGCAGTGAAAGGTGAAGAGAGGATGCAGGATCGGCAAAGCGAGAAGCCGGAGGCTGCAACCGGCGATGTGGCGCTGGTGTCGCTTGCCGATGTGCAGGCGGCGCACAGGACGATCGCTCCTTTTGTCATCGATACGAACTTCGACCAGAGCCGTACGTTGTCGGAAATGCTCGGCGCCGCGTTGTGGCTCAAGTTCGAAAACCTGCAATTCACCGGTTCGTTCAAGGAGCGAGGAGCGCTGAACCGCATCAGTACTCTTTCGGAGGACGAGCGCAGGCGGGGCGTGATTACCGTCTCGGCCGGCAATCACGCGCAAGGCGTTGCCTACCACGCGCGGCGTCTCGGAATTCCTGCGAGGATTGTTATGCCGGCTGGGACGCCGACTGTGAAGGTGGAGAATACCCGGGCGCTGGGAGCGGACGTGGTACTGAAGGGCGAGAGCCTGGAGGAAGCGGCAGCACATGCGCATCGCTTGTGCGAGGAACTGCACCACACGTTCGTGCATCCCTATGACGATCCGGTGGTGATCGCGGGCCAGGGTACGATTGCATTGGAGATGTTGTCGAAGGTGCCCGATCTGGAAATTCTTGTCGCGCCAATCGGCGGCGGTGGCCTCATCTCAGGGATGGCGGTCTCGGCAAAGGCCGTAAAGCCGGACATCAAGGTGATCGGAGTGCAGGCGGCGCTCTATCCTTCCATGTACAATGCGATCAAGGATCAGCATCTGCCGATGCGCGGTGACAGCCTGGCCGAGGGCATCTCGGTGAAGTCACCCGGGCGCTTTACCACTCCGCACGTGCGCGCGCTGGTGGATGATATCCTGCTCGTCGACGAGGCAGAAATCGAACAGGCGCTCAGTCTCTTGTTGAATATCGAAAAGACCGTCGTCGAAGGTGCTGGGGCGGTAGGTCTGGCCGCCGTGATGGCCGATCCGCACCGCTTTCACGGGCGGCGCGTGGGGCTCGTCCTCAGCGGCGGCAACATCGATACGCGCCTGTTGGCATCCGTGCTGACGCGAGGATTGGCTCGTGACGGCCGGTTGACGCAACTCGTTATCGACATTCCAGATCGTCCGGGCCAGCTGGCGCGTGTTGCGGGGTTGATAGGCGATGCGGGTGCAAACATCGTCGAAGTCTATCATCAGCGCGTCTTTACCGGATTGCCGGCCAAGGGCGCGGAGCTGCACGTGGTCATCGAGACGCGGGACCGTGAGCATCTTGACTGCGTGGTCGGTGGGCTCAAGGCTGCGGGTCATGCAGTTCATGTTAAGGGCGTAGGGAGCGGGAGCTAGTGTTCCTGGTTCACTGACGTTTGACGACCTACGATCGGAGCTCAAACGTCGGATCCCGACACGAGTCTGGCTGGCGGCGGACCGTAGCGGTGCGCGTTGCCGCATGATAGGACGCAGGCTTCGCCAGTCGCCCCGCCGGTGCGCATGCAACTCTTTACCGATATCCTCATGAATGTGACGCTGCCCATCGTGGCACTCGTCGGCCTGGGTTTTGGCGCGCAGCGGCGGTTGAAGCTCGATGTGCCGAGCCTCAACCGGCTCATCGTGTTCGTCATCATGCCGGCGTTCCTGATTCACTTTCTATCTGCGGCCCGCCAGCCGATCAGCGAACTGTGGCCGACGATCTATTTCACCGCGATCCAGTTCGCGGCGCTGATGCTTCTGGGCTGGATCGCGGCAAAGCTGTTCCGACTTCCGGCCGAGTTCGCACCGATCCTGGCCATGGCGACGGTCTATGCGAATGTTGGCAATTACGGCATTCCGCTGGTCAAGCTGGCGTTCCCGGAAAGCTTCATCGTTCACCAGTCAGTGATCACCTCCATGATGACGATCCTGATCGTTTCCGTGGGCGCATGGATGCTGGCGCCGAAGCGGGCCGAAACAGGCCTGCTGGCGCGCCTTGCGGTCGCCTTCGAGACACCCGTGGTGCCGGCCGTTATCTTGGGGCTCGCACTGCGTGCTGCTGAACTCCGGCTGCCACCGATCCTGGCGATGCCGCTGGAACTCATCGGCTCGACGTTTCCGCCGCTGGCTCTGTTCGCGCTGGGCGCTCAGCTCGCCGAGACGGGGCGGGGTGTGCTGAAGGCGGGACCGATGTCCCTGGTGCTCGCTCTGAAGCTGTTGTTGGCGCCGGCGCTGACTTGGGCATTGGCGATTGCGATGGGCATTCCCGCCGATCTGACGGAACTCTACGTCGTGGCTGCCGCAACACCAGTCGGCGTGCTACTGGCGCTGTTCTGTGCAGAATACAACCGGCAGCCGCACTTCGTTTCCAGTGCAGTGCTGATCTCGACATTGCTGTCACCAATCGTGGTGACCGGATGGATTCTGATCATGCGTCTGTTGTGACTGCGGCATCGTGATATACGGTTGCGAACGATGTCGGGCGTGCCCGAGCGCATTGTTCAGTGCAGGTTCGGACTTGGTGGGGTTACGTTGACGATTGCGAACTGCACTGAATTCCAGGCCTGAGAGTGCGATTAGCGCTCTCGTTGGAAGGTAAACGCTTCCATCTCAGACAATCACGCTCTAGGGTCCGCCGCGCCGGGGCAGCGCCGCGGCGATCAACGGTATCCATACGAAGACGCCGCGGCGTCAGAGAGCATCGATGCAGGAAACCACACAACTGTCGGGCGTGATTGCCCCCGTTCTGACACCCTTCGCAGAGGATGGCGGACCCGATTCCGACCGCTTTATCGAGCATTGCGAATGGCTGCTCGATGAAGGCTGCACGGCTCTGGCGCCATTCGGCACAACGAGCGAGGCGCCGTCGCTCGGTCTCGACGAGCGCATGGAACTGCTGGAGGATCTGATCGATGCGCGTGTCGATCCGGCTCGGCTTATGCCGGGAACGGGAACGCCGTCGCTCGCCGACACGATCGTGCTGACACAGCATGCGGTGGATATGGGATGCGGCGGGGTTCTCGTGCTGCCGCCCTACTTCTTCAAGGACTTCACCACGGAGGGGTTGTTCCGGTATTACGCTGAACTGATCGAAGAGGTAGGAGATCACCGGCTGCGGCTTTATCTTTATCATATACCGCAGATGACGGGGGTTCCCATCACAGCCGAGCTCATTGACCGGCTGGTGAGCGAGTTTCCCGGCGAGATCGCAGGCCTGAAGGACTCCTCGGGCAATATGGGAAATACGCTGGCGCTTATGGAGGCGTTTCCCGATCTGGCGTACTTTCCGGCTTCCGAGTCGTTTCTGCTCGAGGGATTGAAGCACGGAGCAGCAGGGTGCATCTCGGCAACGGCCAACGTTCAGGCGGGCGCCATCCGTGCGCTCTACGATGGCGCCGAGAGCGGTGATGCGCAGAAGATGCACGAGCGCGTCTCGGCGGTTCGCGCTGCCGTGCTGAAGTCACCGACAATTCCGGGTCTCAAGGCATTGATTGCGCATTACCGGAACGATCCGCAATGGCTCATCGTCCGCCCGCCGCTGCTGGCGATGGATCCATCCGAGCAGGTGCGATTCGTCGGAGACCTGAAGCGGGATCTGGAATTTACGCTGGATATTGCCGGCCCCGCCTGAATTGGAGCCGCTTGATTGGAACCGAAAGCGTGTTGCTGAAAATGAATTGAGCGAACCCCGGGGGCGGGGTTCGCTCGAATTCGGTGCAGCAGCATTTTGGGTCTTGGGTCAGCGGTCTTGGGTCAGCGGTCGTGAGGGTCAGCGGGGACGGTGTCGGACTGTAATGATGGCTTCTGGGATCCAGTGGTCAGCGTTTTGGGATGCACAAGAGAATTCAGAAGGAGCGCCGCAGACAGGGTGAAGCAAATGAAAACTCCGGCTTTGCTCCAGCTGTTCTCTTTCGCTCGGCAATCCTCTTCGGTCAGGTTCATTTGCAATCCCGGTCAATTTCTCCAATTGCCGTGTGTAAGATTTTATTTAGCCCAAAAATGTCTGCCAGTCCACGTCTCTACCGTTGTTTGACTAATGGGCAAAACGTGAACTTTACGAATTATTAGGGGCTTTTATTTCTGTTTTGTTAAGTGTGCCGGAAATGCGAGAGCGCAAGTCGTCGAGGGAAAGGTCCGGAGCGAGAGCCGCGCGATCAAGTGTCAGCTCTATCAGGAAGGGACCGTCGGACCTGTGGGCCCGCTCGAGGCTGTCGGGGAACGCATCGAATTGGGCAACGCGGCAACCTTCGGCGCCATGCGCCCTGGCGAGCGCTGCGAAATCGGGATTGACGAGGCTCGTTGCGGTGACGCGGCCAGGAAATAGCCGCTCCTGCGCGGTGCGGATCGAGCCGAGACCGGCGTTGTTGGCGACGATGACAATAATTGCGGCTCCATACTGAACGGCGGTGGCAAGCTCCTGAGACACCATCTGGAAGCAACCGTCTCCGGCCAGCGCCACGACGACGCGGTCGGGATGTGCGAGTTTGGCGGCGATTGCGGCCGGGAGGCCGTAACCCATCGTTCCCGAGAGCGGCGCCAGCTGCGTCAGCGGCTGCTTGTATGCAAAAACGCGATGGAGGAATGCGGCGTAATTGCCTGCGCCATTAGTGATGATCGCATCATCAGGAAGGGCTGCATCGAGGTGGGAGATGACCTCCTCCAGCCGCAGCGCTCCAGGAGACGGGCGGACCTTGCGCGATGTCTCGTAGGCCGCACGCATGTCGCTGCGCAACCGGCTCCAGCGCTGCCGCATGCCAGGGCGGATGGACGCGCATAGATCCTCCAATCGCTGCGCAAACCGCTCGGTCGTGGAAACGATGGCGTGATGGATGACGTGATTGCGCCCTATGGCGGCGGCGTCGGGGTGGATGTGGACGAGCTTCTGTCGTGGCTGGGGCACGACGACCGTGTCGTAGCCGCCCGTCGTGATCTCGTCGAGGTGCGTTCCGATTGCGACGACGAGGTCGGCGGACGCGAGGGCCGACCTGAGCTTGGGCGGCGCTGAGATGCCGGCATGCCCGCAGTAGGAAACTGAACGGTTGTCGATCACGTCCTGACTGCGGAATGTGGCTACGACAGGCAGATCCAGCCGTTCGGCGAAGGACCGGAGCTGGCGGCTTTCCTCCGGCGTCCAGCGCCCGCCTGCCAGGATAACTGGCCATTCTGCGGCGTCGATCGCATCAGCAAGGCGGATCATGTCGTCATATGCGGGGGCAGGTTCCGCGCGGACCAGCGGTGGCGGATCGCCAATGTCGGCTCCGCCTAGAAGCACATCCTCGGGCAGGCCGAGGACAACGGGGCCGGGGCGGCCGGCGTGAGCGATGTTGAGCGCGCGCAACAGGGCTTCCGGCAAGCGATGCGTGTCGCGAACGGTCTCTGCGTGCTTGGCGAAATTGCCGACCAGGTGTGTGAGTGCGACCTCTTGAAAACCATTACGACCCTCGAACGCCCGCTGAGGCAAGCCGACGAGCAGCAGCAGCGGCGTCGCACCTTGCATGGCAACGTGGAGGCCGCTCATGGCGTTGGCTAGTCCGGGTCCGCGGGAGACCATGGCGACACCGGCGGCTGGGCGCCGGGGGCCTGAGAGTCGTGCCGTCGCCTCTGCCATCATGGTGGCGGCGCCCTCATGGCGACAGACAACGACATCAATGCCGTCGGCGTCGTGCAGGGCGTCGAGCGCGGCAATGAAGCTCTCGCCCGGAACGGTGAAAATGCGTCGGGTGCCGTTGAGACGCAGGTGCTCGACAAGGATCTGGCCACCGCTTCGCATGAATGTACAACTCGCTACCGACTCCGGCTTTCTGGAGCCGGGGGAGTTTCGCACTGGCGTGTCGCCGGGCACAGGCTTTTTCATGACATTGGTTGCCCGCCGGAGTCGTGGATAGGCGGGAGCGCGGCTTAGCGGCGGCGGACGCGGGCGGTTATCCTGGCTGTGATTCGGGCGGTGACGCTGCAGCGGAGCGTCGGGTGGGGAAAATTCTTGCTGGAAGCGCGATTCCGAGACGGTTCGTGCGGTCGGCGGCATCGCGCTCACCAGGGCGAGTTGAACGAGGGGCGGTTGGGCAATTGTGGCGCCACATGGGGTGTTGAAGCGCGGTGCGGCGTTGGCTCTCGCGGCGGCGCCTTCGCGTTTTTCAGGCTGCGTGGCTTTCATGGGCCGGTCTTGAGGTTTGCCGGGCTACGGTTCGGGGCCTTGTTCGCGGCTTTCGTGGCCCTGGTGGCGCTTTGGTCTTCCGGATTGGCAAAGGCGGAATCGCGCATCGCCCTTGTCATCGGGAATTCGGGATATGCGAAGGCGCCCCTCTCAAATCCGCAGAACGACGCGGTAGCGATTGCCCGCAGCCTGACGGCTGTGGGTTTCACCGTTCGAACGCTGATAGACGCTGATCAGGGCGCAATGCGATCGGCCATCCTGGGTTTCGGGCGCGAGTTGCGGGGCGCCGACAGTATCGGAGTGTTTTATTACGCCGGGCACGGCGTGCAGGTGGACGGGCAGAACTATTTGATCCCCGTCGGTGCCGACATAACTGAGGCAGGGGAGGTGCCGCTGCAAGGCATAAGCCTCACGGAACTCCTGAAGACCATGGAGCGCGCGGAAAGCCGCCTCAACATCGCCATCCTCGATGCATGTCGCGACAATCCCTATTCGTCGCGCACTCGATCCATGCTGCGCGGCCTCGCGCCTGTGCAATCGCCGGCCGGCACGCTGATCGCGTACGCGACGGGACCGGGCGAGGTGGCGCTCGATGGCGACGGCGCCAACAGTCCCTACTCGGGGGCGCTGGCAGCCAACATTCTGGAAGAAGGAATTCCGCTGGAGGAAACGTTCCGGCGCACGCGCCGGCGTGTGTTGGAACTTACAAACAACAAGCAAGTCCCATGGGAGCATTCGTCACTGACGGGCGAGTTCTTCTTCAAGCCGAAGACGGCACTGCCCGAAGGGCGCGAGTTCCCGGTCGCCGGCGTCGATGCGCGCCATCTGGCAGAACTGCGCGCCTGGGAGAAGATCAAGTCGACGGAGGACCGCGGGCTGCTCGAGAAGCACATCGCCACCTTTCCGGATGGCGTGTTTGCCGAGCTTGCTCAGATCCGGCTGGAGCGACTGTCCCGTCCGGCGACGCCATGGGCCTCAGTCGTCACCGGTTCAACACTCAGGACAGCGACGCGTTCCGATCAGGTCAATGCCTACGAGGAAGGGCTCAAGGCCGAGAGCCGTGCCACTGACGGTGCGGGGTTTGCCGAAGCCGCCAAGCTCTACAGGAAAGCTGCAGAGACGGGGCTGCCGGCGGCGATGTTCCGACTGGGACGCCTCTATGAACAAGGTCGCGGGGTGGGCAAGGACACAGCGACTGCGGGACGCTGGTACAAGTCCGCTGCGGATCAGGGATATGCGTCGGCAATGTCGGCGCTGGGCGTGCTCCACGAGTTCGGCAGCGGGGTCGACAAGGACCTTGCCGAGGCACTACGGCTTTACCGCTTGGCTGCGGATGCCGGTGACGCGACCGGCCTGACGAGCCTCGGCTTCCTCTACAGCCAGGGAAAGGGCGTGGCGCGCGACGCACGAGCGGCTCGACGCTGGTATCAGCTGGCGGTGGATCGCGGCGATGCGCGGGCCATGTTCAATCTGGCCTTGATGCTGGTGAGGGGCGAAGGTGGATCGGCGAACCTGGCCGAAGCCGTGCGCCTGTTGCAGACGGCGGCGGAACGAGGGCATGTCGGCGCGCAGCGGGAGCTTGCCTATTTCTATGACGAGGGACGGGGTGTCGCGCGCAATGCGGATCAGGCCGCCGAGCATCTGCTTGCTGCACTTGCAGGAGGTCACAAGGATGCGGCTCATGACCTGCTGGAACGTCCCGAAGCGTGGAGCTATGCGACGCGGCGGGCCATTCAGCGGGCATTGGCACGGCGGGGCCTTTACCGCGGCGCCGTGCACGGAATTTTCAACCTTTCCACCCGACGAGCACTGCAGAAAGTTGCGTCAGGCAACTGAGAGTTCCGGCATTCTGGCCTGCCGCTCCAGTGCAGGTCAGGTCTGGATCGAATCACGAGAACCACGAATTGCTGTCGTGGCATGTTCGATCTCATTGGTTTAGAGCACGTTCAGCTGAAGTGTGATCAGCCGCGCGCCTCGCGCGCATCGGCAGCATCGCTATCATACATCGTCAGCATAGGCTCGTCCTCGAGGATGACCTCGTCATAGATGCCGTATCCGTTGAAGGATCCGGCGATGGCGCGGCCGTATGCGCCGACGTTGCCGATCTCGATGTAGTCGCCTTCTTTGACCGAAGCGGGCAGCATGAAGGGGCCCTTCATCTGGTCGATTGAATCACAGGTGGGTCCCCACATCTCGAATGGCCACAGAGTCTCGCCCGGTACTTCGGGGCGGCTCACGAGGCGCGAGGGGAAGACGAAGCCGAGGTGCGCGGCGTCGAACAGCGTGCCGTATGCGCCGTCATTGATGTAGAGATCGTTGCCGCGCCGGGCGTCGACGCGGACGATCAGGCTTTCGGCTTCGGCAACGAGGGCTCGACCGGGCTCGCACATTAGCCGGACGTCCTCGCGTACCGCCATCTTTTCAATTCCGGCATTGATCGCGTCCATGAACGAGGACAGCGGAGCAGGCTTCGAATCTGCGTAGCAGGAGGGGAAGCCGCCGCCCACGTCCAGGCGGTCGACAACGACGCCGGCCTTGACGATCAGCTGGTTGACTTCGTCGAGTGCGTTCACATAGGCATCGGGCGTCAGCGTCTGGGAGCCGACATGAAAGGTTACGCCCAGCTCGGAGGCGACCTGTCGCGTTTTGACCAGCAAGCGCGCGGCGGCGGCGCCTTGAATGCCGAATTTGCGTTCCAGCGGGACGCGCGAGTTCTTTGGGCGAACGGCGATGCGTACGAACAGCTTGAGGTCGCGCGCCGGTCCCGTCGAATCCACCGTCTCCTCGACAATCTTGGCAAGCTCGTCCTCACTGTCGAGTGAGAAGGAGCGCACACCGAGTTCGTAAGCGCGGCGGATAGCGCTGCGAGACTTCACGGGATGCATGAAATGCAGCTCGACACCGGGAATCGTCGCGGCGTCCTCCAGCTCAGGCAGGGAGGCCACATCGAAGTGGCGAATGCCCGCGCCGTAAAGCGCGCCGATCAGGAAGACAGAGCTGTTCGCCTTGTAGGCATAGGCAACGTCGCCGGGAAAGCTGTTCAGAAACCAGCGGGCGGCACGCGCCGTCGCATGCGGTCGCACGCCAAGCACCGGGCGATCGGGCTTGCGAGCGGCAAGAAGCGCTACAGCAGAAGGGAATTTTTCCATCGCATGGGACCCCCACCAGTCGAAGTTGGACCAGATGGCGCTCTAACCAGCAGAGACCGCCGACACGCAGTATTGCGAAGCCGACATATGGGGCAATCCGCCCGACGTGTAAAGTGCGCGGGGGGCCTGCGGCAAAAAATTCTGTGGCCCGGAGAACGTCTATTTCGGCGGTTAACGCTCTCAACGAACGGCTAAATCGCTGCGGGCGCAGCGCATGGATCGTTACGGAGCGATGGTGACGGTTACGGCAGCCCGGAATTGTGCAGGGGACGTAGCGGGCGCCGGGCGCGGGGCCTTCTTTCTGGCGCGCCTGCGATCGAGATCATCGCCGTTGTCGAGAGGCACGCGGGGCTCGCGGGCGGCATTCACGGATGCGTCCAGAAACGCTTCCCAGTCGCCGAGCTCGGTGAAATTCATACGCATGAAGTCAGGCCGAATTCCTGCCGGCACCGGTTCTCCGACCTCGCAGATGGCGACAAAGCTTTCCGTTCCGGACTGCTGCAATCCGAAGAAATACAGTGCATCGGCCGCGGGCAGACGCTTCACTTCATTCGCCTTGAGCAGATTGTCGCGAGAGAACTCGTTGGGAAACAGAACGGTCGCGCGGCCGGCCTTGTCAATGTTGATGAGGGTCAGGTGGCACGGCTGGCCCGCACTTACGCTGAGCACGATGCGATCGTCGCGGTTGTAGGAAACCTTGTCAGGCCAGAGGAGGAGCGTACCGGGTGCCGGTGATGGCAAAGGCAATGCAGCGGTGTCTAGGGATGACGACGCGGGCGGCGAGTTCGATGGCGCTTCGAGTTCTGGCGATGTAATCTGGTTGGCGGGAAGCGCGGGTCGCAGCCTTTCAAATTCGGCGCGCGTCAACCGGCCGAGTATCAGCCGGGTAGCAAGAGCTGCAACCGGGGTGGCGGAGCGGGACAGGTTGGAAAGGGCCGTCCGGAGTTGCGCCGTCGGTACGAGGAGTTCTGCGGCGGCCGTTGCCAGATCCAGCTCTCGGACATAACGGGCGGCAAGGCCCGTGATGACATCGTGCCCATCGATTTGAGACATCGCGTCGACACCCATGGCGCGGCGCACGGCGTAGCGATCGTCGGCGAGGGCGCTTTCGAGCCCTGGTTTGCTGACGACAATACGCCGAGCGATGTCGCGCTCGACAGTGTTGCCGCGATAGGAATCGCTTGCGAGATGCTCGGCAAGATGGTCCTCAAATGCCAGCGGCCCTGTGGCGTGGCATTCAAAGCAAGACAGTCCATTGCTCATGTGACGGGTCGGGGTGGGAGGGTTCGCGGTGTTGCCGGCGGCACCTGAATCTGTGGCCTTTTCGGCGTGTGCGGGAGGTTCGGGCGGCTCGGCGCCGGGATTCGCATCACCTTGCCGTCCGGGTTCCTCTCCGGGACCTTCGTCGGCGGCTGGCGCGATGGGCAATGGCTGGCTCAGGCTGGCATTGCCCTCATCATCGAACAACATGAAAGCTGGACTGCCATTGGGCAACAAGAACAGCGCACGCGAGCGCAATGGCTTGGGTAATTTGTGGCTCGGGTCGTTGCCGCCGGCAGAAGCCCAAGGCAGGAGGGGGAAATCGAGAATGGAGGCGTCAGTGGCTGCGCTATAGTCGTGGGTCATCCACAACGGGCCACGCGGCGTGGCGTAGCGCTCGATGATGCGCGGACCGCCAGTGACCTTGCTATCCAGAGCGATACCGCGGCGGACAGTGCGGTCTTCGCGCCCGTCGCCGAGTTCGATGCCGAGGATGCGAGCCAGATCGTCGAGTGTCGAAGGCAGGCCGAGAAGTCGACTATAGAGTTCTGGCCGCGAAACTTCATGCGCCAGCCAGTCACCTGCCACCAGTGGCACAGCGGTGCCTGCCAGCTGGGTGATTGCGACCGGCATGTCAAGACGGGCTGCCGGCGCGAGTTGGCCGATCAGTTCCTCCCAGTGCTCCCGCGTCCAGCCCAGATCGCTCAAACGGACCGCGAGTATTGCCAGCGTGTCGCCGACGGTTTCGATGGTGGCGGGCTTCGGCGACCATGAGAGGCTGTTCAGGACAGAGACGACGCCCTGGCGATAGGCGGCGAGCTCGGCGTCGTCCGCACAGGTGTCATAGATATGCGCCAGCGAGATGAAGCGAGTGTCGGCGGCCCGTTCCGGGCCGATTGCCGCGAGCCACTGGGAAACCGTCGTCAACAGGGAGTGGCGGGTGAGCGGTGCGTGTCTGGTGCATCCGTCGGTGAGCAGGCCGTTGAGAGCTTTGATCCAGTCGCGAACGGCGCGAATTTCGATGGCATCGGGTGCGTCGCCGGGTGCGCCGCCGCGGAGAATGTCGGACGGCATCTGCCGCGCAATCATCTGCTGGTAGAGAGGGGAATTGTCTGGTTCACCAGGGCGGACGAGCGCCGAATTTCTCGCGATCGCGTCCAGCGTCAGAATGTTGGCGATGCCACCATCGGAAGACAGCCGGCCCTGCAACGCTCCCGATTGGTGGCAACGGGCACAGTGCTTTTCCAAAACAGTGTGGACGCGCTCGGCCAAAGGATTTGTGGGACGAGGTGGAAGCGGGACACCGGAGGCTGCCGGGCCTGCCATCGACCGCGGCGTCTCGTCGGCGGACGATGGCGCCGGATTTGTCGAATTTCTCGCTGGCTCGGGTGTCTCGGTCTCGACCTGGGCCGATTGGGGGCGAATGCGAGGCGCGCGGTCTGGAAGTGGAATTTCCTCAACGCGCCGTGCGGCGGCAGCCGGGCGGGCCTTGGCCGGCGATGTCGTTGGGAATTGGATGATTGCGGCGCCAAGGAGACACATGACCGCCAGCACAAGACGTGCATGGACCTGAGCAGATGAGCGTGCTGGCGCAAAGCCCACAGGGATGCTTCGCCCGCGCGCAGGACGTGATACGGATTGTGTGAAGCCTGCTGAAGGTCCAGGCGTCAATCGAACGTCTCCCAACTGCTGCCATTGTTCAGCGCGGACCTTACGGGTCCCGGTCGAGGCCGCCTATGGCAGACCGGCCACAGTTGGCGTGTGTCGGCCGGTTCTCGTTTGAGCGATGGGCTCATGCGAATGCCGGAGGGGCCACGTTTGCAATCCGCGTTGCCAAGAACAGCCTGGGACCGAACGCCCGCTGCGGATCGCGACGGGGACGGCGATGGCCTACGGCGATGCGGGCTGACAGTTCAGGCCGCCACGTCGGCCTTGCCTGCGATCTTCAGCGCAAAAGCATATTCTATGGCGGTTTCCTTCAACTGCTCGAAGCGGCCGGACGCACCACCATGCCCGGCTTCCATGTTCGTGCGCAGAAGCAGCAGGTTTTCGCTGGTGTTCAGTTCGCGCAGGCGCGCAATCCATTTGGCCGGCTCCCAGTAGGTAACGCGCGGATCGGTCAATCCGGCAAGGGAGAGGATGTGCGGATAGGGCTTGGCGGCGACGTTGTCGTAGGGACTGTAGGACTGGATGCGCGCGAAATCGGCTGCGCTTTCGATCGGATTTCCCCACTCGGGCCATTCGGGCGGCGTCAGCGGCAGGTCCTTGTCGAGCATCGTGTTCAAGACGTCCACAAAGGGGACATCGGCGATGATCCCAAGGAAAAGATCGGGCGCCATGTTGGCGACCGCGCCCATCAGCATGCCGCCTGCCGAGCCGCCATGGGCGACGATCAGGCCGCGACGGGTGAAGCCTGCCGATACGAGATGCTCGCCGGCGGCGATGAAGTCGGTGAACGTATTCGTCTTCTTCTCGCGCTTGCCGTCGGTGTACCAGCGGTAGCCCTTATCCTTGCCGCCCCGGACATGGGCGATGGCGTAGACGAAGCCGCGATCGACGAGCGAAAGTCGTGTCGTCGAGAAGGACGCGGGGATGGCGATGCCGTAGGCTCCATAGCCGTAGAGCAGCAGGGGCGCGGTGCCATCGAGGGGCGTTGTCTTGCGATAAAGCAACGAGATAGGGATCTTCTCGCCATCGTTGGCCGTGGCGTACAGGCGGCGCGTCACGTAGTCGTCGGGGTCGTGGCCGCTCGGCACCTCCTGGCGCTTGCGCATGACACGCTCGCGCGTGACCATGTCATAATCGTAGACCTCGCTCGGCGTAGTCATCGAGGAGTACGAGAAGCGCACGGTCGTGGTGTCGAACTCGTAGCCGTAGGAAAGACCCAGCGAATAGGCCTCCTCGTCGAAGGCGATGGTGTGTTCCAACCCGCTCGCAAGCTCGCGGATGACGATGCGCGGCAGACCGTTCTCGCGCTCGAGCCTTGCCATGTGGCCTTTGTAGACGACGACATCGAGGATGAGGACCCCAGGACGATGAGGGATCAACTCGCGCCAATTGATATCGGCGGGATCGTCCAGGCTCACGGTACAGATACGGAAGTCCTCGGCGCCGGCTGAATTGGTCGTGATGTAGAGCGTACCGACGTTCTCCTCGATGTCGTACTCGTGGCCCTCGCGGCGTGCGGCAACGAGGCGCGGTGCCCGATCGGGCTTCTCCGCTTCGATGACGTGGACCTCGCTCGTCTCGTGGTCGCTGGTGACAATCAGGATGAGGCGCTCCGATTGGGTGGCGGAGATGTGGACGTAGAACCCTGTATCGGCTTCCTCATAGACCAACACGTCGTCCGACTGGGCGGTGCCCAGGAGGTGGCGGTAGACCGACCGCGGACGATGGTTTTCGTCGCAACGGACATAGAACAACATGTTGCAGTCGGCGGACCAGACCATGCCGGGGCCGGCATCCGTGATGACGTCAGGAATGTCCCTGCCGGTTTCCATGTCTCGAATGCGGATTGTGTAGAACTCCGAGCCCTTCTCGTCGGCGGCATAGGCGAGGAGGCGATGGTCGGCGGCCTGGACGCTGCCGGCGAAGCCCCAATAGGACTTGCCTGAGCCCTCCGCGTTGCCATCGATAAGGACCTGCTCGTCGCCTCCGCCGCGCGGCCTGCGGCAAACCAGAGGGTACTGCCCGCCGACGACATAGCGTGCGTAGTATTCAAAAGGTCCGTCCGGCGCCGGAACCGAGCTGTCGTCCTCCTTTATCCGCCCTTTCATTTCAGCGAAAAGAGCCTCCTGCAGTGTCTCAGTTTCAGCGAGCATCGCAGTGGTGTAGGCGTTCTCCGCCTCCAGATAGGCGCGGATGTCGGTGTCGAGCTTGTCGGGATCGCGCATGACCACTTGCCAGTTCTGGGCTCGCAGCCATCCATACGGATCCTCGAGGGTCGTGTCGTGCCAACGGGTGTGCCGCGGGCGCCGCTCGGCACGGGGGGGAATGGGGAGAGCGTGCAGGCTCATGACGGGCAGATGTTCGGACATGCGTTTCTCGCTCGGACTTAACTGAAACGGCTGGCGCGGGTACGGCGATTGCGTGGTCATAGGCGCCTGGATCGCTTCATGCGTTTGGGGGAGCGCATCCGTTCATCGTTCATGGGAGCACGAACGACAAGCAGAAAGACAGGCTGCTGCTAACCTTAATGCCAGAGAAATCGTATTCGCGAGCCTGTGCGTCAAGATTGCGGCATGTTGATCTTAAATTAGACTTCGACGGTTTCATAATTTTGATTAGGTATGTGAAGTCGTTTTGAAGGCGAGACATTGACAAACTAAGGGACTTGTTGTCCAAGCATAAGTTGTAGAAGTCTAAGGCGGGTCGAGAATTTGGGAAAACCAATTCTCAGGGACTTGTCGTTCCGGATCGCTGCGCGCTGACGCGAACGGACGATCAGGACGGGAGAAGATGGGCGGCGGGGTCCGCGACGGGCGGGACAGGTGCATGATGAGTGCGGAAATGGACAATACGGAGAGCCAAGAGCTGGTCGAGCTGACGGCGAAGATCGTGGCAGCCTACGTCAGCAACAACTCCATCAACTCCAGTGAACTGCCACAACTGATCAACGAGACGCATGCGGCCCTGGCACGGGCCACCGGGCAGGTTGTCGAACCCGATCGCGAGGAGCAGCGGCCGAAGGTGGCGGTGAAGAAGTCGGTCATGCCCGACTACATCATTTGTCTCGAGGACGGCAAGAAATTCAAATCGCTCAAGCGGCATTTGCGGACGCACTACAACATGACTCCGGAAGAGTACCGCGAGAAGTGGGGACTTCCGCACGACTATCCGATGGTTGCACCCAACTATGCCCGCCAACGTTCCGATTTGGCGAAGAAGATGGGGCTCGGCACGCGGCGCGACTAGATCGCGTTCATGTCGCATGGACGCATGAACACGATCCAAGTCTTTGAATTGAGCGTGCTCTAGGGCTCAGACCCTAGCTACGTTTTGCACGTTTTGCGTCGGTACATTCGGGTTCATGCATCGCCCCCGCCTTCCGGCGTGGGCGTTTTGCTTTGATGCGCTGCGACTCTGCGCGGTAGGCAGCGAGCAGCTGTGTGTGTCGCGCAAGATCGTATGTCCAGTGGCCTGCCAAGCCCCGTTGGCGCTCGGCCCTCAACGCGGCGTGCAATCGCCGAACAATGATTCCCAGCGTTGCTGGATCGCGGCTGGCAATCTCGTGGGGCCACAGCTGTATGAGGCGGGGCAGGTCGCGCTCGCGGTCGTAGCGGGGAGCGCGGTTTGCGGCATGGGGAGCGCTGAAGGTTCGCGGATCGATGTGCAAGTCCGCTGGAGCCATGCAGCGCGACAAATTCCTGGGCGGCAAGTTCAGAAACCCTTTCGGCGAGAGTGTGCGTGTGATGTGCAACTCTGCCGGTTGCCTGACCGGAGGGGATTTCTTGTCTGGTGCAATCGCCAGCAATCAATGCAGTCGATGAGACGCGTATGGTTTGGGAAGGTACACCGCTTCAGCGCTTGCTGACGGCACGGGTGTTGCACTGAAGGTTATCCCCTTCGTTCACTTACGGTCTAGGTTTGAAATCGCGGATAACGAAGCCTGATCTACTCTGCGTGACGAGGGAACAGACCTGTAAAGCGGTGATACTCATGGAATTTGGCCTGCCGAAATTGCACCAGCCTCGCGACCTGAAATCCTGCAGAGGAACCGTCAGAACCGGCGGAAATTTGAGTCAGGACATGGGCTTTGAGAGTTGCCCTTCACGCAACACCGTGTTCGATCCCATTGATCGCGAGCCGGCGGAGCGACGGGTGATCGAGGAAACGGTGGCGCAGGTGTTCGGCGTGGAGGGCGGGGACCTGAGGCGAGCGACACGCGGACGGGCCAAGGTGGCGCGTGCAAGGCAGGTCGCCATGTATCTCGCGCACGTCGCCTGCGGCATGAGCCTGAGTGAAGTGGGCCGTACGTTTGCCCGCGATCGCACGACGGTCTCGCACGCATGCGGTGTCATCGAGGACGGGCGGGACGATCCGACCTTCGATCGCACGCTCGATCTGCTCGAGCAGGTGGTGCATGCGCTACTCCAGGCGCGTGGCCATAGCTGGTCTGCGAGAGGCGACTGGCTTCTGCAATGAACAGCAAATCAACCGGGATGGGCGGGCGCGCGGTCGTGCGTCTGCTGAAGGCGCTCGCGCGAGCGCACGCGTTCGCGGAAATCGAACGCCAGGAACCGGACAAGCCGCGCGTGCGCGTTTATTGTGGCGCTGACGCGTCCGGTACGACCGATGTGACGCATCATGCGGCATGGGACGTGTGGCAGCGGGCGCAGAGTGCGGGGCTTGTCGAGTGTCACGGCGAGGGCGAGACAGCACGCTGGTCCATCAGCGCGTTGGGACGTGAGCGGCTAAAAGGCTGTGCCGGCGATACGCGGTCGGCGAATCTGAACGATCGTGTGCAAGTGCCGGTTGCCGAGGCCGTCAGGCTCGGCCCTTCACGTGCGCGCATCGGGCCGCTGGACTCTGCGAGCGAAAGCCCTCTGACGTGGCTATACAAGCGTCGTGACAAGACCGGCGCAACGCTGATCAGCCAGACGCAATTCGAAGCAGGGGAGCGACTGCGGTTCGATTTCGAGATCGCCCAGTTGATGCCACGCGTAACGATCGACTGGGCGCGGGCAGCCACAGGATGCTCGCGGACGAGTGCTCGAGCGCATCATGGGCTGGAGCTCGGTGAGCGGGCGCTTGCGGCGCGCGAGAGGGTGTCGCGGGCATTGACCGCGGTGGGACCGGAACTGGCCAGCGTTCTCATCGACGTTTGCTGTCACCTCAAGGGGCTGGAGCAACTCGAACGGGCGGCGGGCTGGCCGCAGCGATCGGCGAAGATCATTCTGCAGGTCGCGCTCTCTGCGCTTGCACGACACTACGGTCTGGAGCGAAGCGGTCGTGAGGACGCTCAGCGAGATGATGGTCCCGCGCGGGTCCTACACTGGGGTGCCGATGGCTATCGTCCGGAAACGGTTGTCGTCCCCGGTGAGACGGATGGAACCTAGTGCAGCGCATCTAACGTTTGGTACCCGCTCGCAGCTCGGTGTCGAACCAAACGTTAGATGCATAAGCTGCACTGGAATCATCAGCTTGCTAGTGTTCCTTATGGCTTCGACACTTGGTCGAGAGAGTGCTGCTGAGGGTACCAAGTTTCGGAGCCGGAACACTAGGACCGGACCTATTGCTATTGAGTCCGTCTCTGAAGCCTGTTTCGCCGTGTACGGGCCAAACAGCGTTGGACGCGGCAAGGCTATGACCGGGTTGTCGTGCCAGTTCGACTGCGGCTCAGGCGGCCGCGGCGCTCGCATCCGCGCGGATGCGCGCCACCATGGAGGCGAGGCCGTTTGAGCGCTGCTGGGTGAGATGCTCGGACAGACCGAATTCAGTGAAGACCGATTGCGGATCGCTCTGCAGGATCTCTTCGGGCGTTGCATCCTGGTAAAGTGCGAAGAGGACAGCGATGAGGCCCTTTACGATGTGGGCGTCGCTATCGCCCTCGAAATGCATCCGGCACTGTCCATCCTTCTCGCCGATGTGGGTGGAAATCCACACCTGGCTCGCACAGCCGCGCACCTTGTTGGCATCAGTGCGCAAGGCTTCGGGGAATTCGGGCAGCTGGCGGCCAAGCTCGATGACATACCGGTAGCGGTCTTCCCAATCGTCGAGCAGAGCAAAGTCATCTCTGATGTCTGAAAGCGTGGGCAATGTAAGTTCTCCGCTCTTTGTGCCCTGACATAGGGGGAGAGTGGCGGAGTGGCAAGCTATTGCCTTGCCTGGAGCGCTGACAGAGCGTTCGCAAACCGGAAGATTCAGTTGAATTTTATCGGCGAGGCCATCGGCGCGCTGCCCCGCCAGGCTGGTGCGAGATCGCCGGGTTTCAGCGTTCCCTGGCTCGCCGGCGTGCGACGGGCGGTGCCATCCCAACGCGTGTCAGCCGGGCTTGCTGCCGGGGCGCCATTTTCGGGCGCAGCCGGTTCGTTCGACTTCTGCTGGCTTGTGACGAGGGTATAGACGACGCCGGCGCCGAAATGCGCCTTGCTCTTGAGATCTTCAAGAACCGCATTTGCTCTGGCGCAGAACTCCGGCTCGCGATCGCAAACCGTTGTCGCGTATTCGAAAGCCTGAGATGCCGTCTTGATGAAGGCTTCCTGGCGATGGGGATCGGACGGCAGCAAATAGACCGTGAGGCCGAGCAATAAGACGGTTCGCAATGACAGCATCGGGCAACTCCGTGGAGGGAATATGAGCCACACGGAAGCAACCCTAACGCTTAACCTTCAAGAAATGCCTTGGAGGTGCGGTGCGGTTAGATTCAAAGATGCATCAAATTGCAGGCAACCGCCTGGGCTGTCTCCTGATGATGTTTGCGCTTTGGCCGCCGCATACGGTTAACGGTGCATTCACATGCGGGCTCGATAATCCGCCCGGACAAACATGATGCACGACGAGCAGACCGCTTATGACGCTACAGCAGATCAGGTTGGGATTGGTTGCGACTTGCGTGATGGCCGCCTCGATCGCGATCAATCTCTTGATCATGCAACCTGGTGACGGGCGGTCGCCGCGACCCGATCGCAACTATCGCGGACTGTCGGGACTGCCAGGCACGCCGTCGACGACTATCGATGAAATGGGGGCGTTGCTGGGTTCGGCGCCATCAGGCTCAGTGCAGGGCGTCGATCCACGACGGGACCAGGTGGCGCAGGAGGGCGATAGCAGGGCGCAAGGTTCTGGACTCATCCAAGCAGTGCAGATGGCACTCGCCAAGCGCGGCTATGTGCCCGGCAACACAACCGGTAGGCTGGATATGGTGACGCGTGCGGCGATCATCGCGTTCGAGCACGACCGTGGTTTGGATCTAACCGCCGAGCCGTCGCTAGAACTCATGGCCGAGCTGAAAAGTGACGTGCCGCTGGCACCAAGCGCGTCGGTCGCGCCGCGCAAGAGTAGTGCGGAGGCCGTTGACGTGATCCGAGTGGTACAGCAGTCGCTGGCACGACTCAATTATCGACCCGGTGCGGCCGACGGCGTAATGGGACAGGCAACCGCGGCTGCGATCCGTGCTTTCGAGCGGGATCGACTACTGCCAGATACCGGCCGCGTTTCCGGACTGCTTCTGACGCAGCTCGCGCAAGAGACCGGGCAAGGGCGGCTTGCGCAGCACTAACTCACAGAATTGCAACCCGTAGCATCGTTCGACCGGCGCCTGTCGCTTCCCGCAGGATGCGCACAATGGCTCGGCGTCCAATCGGTGCAAGTTCACTTTCGAAGCGCTTCCATCTTCGACGATCAGGCCCTATGAGAGCCAGATGCGATTGCGATCGGATATCTGGGTGAAGGCATATTTGCGAGCGTGCTCGGTGCAGGGCGCACATGCTGTTGTTGTTCGCCACGGCGACGACGATGCAGGTGCGATATACATCAAGATCGCACGACTCGACGGTACGGCGCGAATTTTCGGCCCCGCTCCTGCGGGACTCGATGGCGCTGCTGGCGAACGCAGATGGGTGGCGATGACGCGCCAATCGCAATTGCCCGAACGCGACGTGGATCAGATGCTCATGCGTGAAGCGGAGTTCGATCCTGATCTCTGGATCATCGAAGTCGAGGATCGCGAAGGCCGATCCTTCCTCGAATCGTGGCTCGACGAGTCAGACGTATGATTGCAACACCAGACTCACGACGCACCAGACGGAACACTTCTTAACTTCCCATTAACCTTCACGCCTGCCAACTAGGAGAGGTGGGCTAAGAATCATAACAACCAGCCTGAGGGAACGCAGACGAAACGCTGCAGCGGGGACGGGTTATGGGACTTATTCTCAATTTCAAAGAGCATGCTTCGCGGAGTTGCGGCAAGGCAGCTCGCGTGAGCATTGCCGGCTCGGCAGAGATCGTGATTTTTCCTGGCGTGCGCTACGAGCGCTGGGACGACGAAGCGGATGGCGGCCAGCGCCGGGTTGCAAAGCGCGATCGAATCGAACTGCCCGACTGAAATGACTACAACGGGCTGACACCTGGACGCACCAAGCAGCGGCCGTTGTCGCAATAGCTTCTGCGGATGTTGCCCGAGCCGATACTTGCAAGCGCGGCTGCATTCAGGCTTGCAGTGTAGCGCAAAATCAATTTTTGAGTGCGCAATTTGATCGTCGATTGCCAGCTCGTTTGCGAGGCGGCCGACCATTCACTTCAGAAGTTCCAAAGCGTTCATTGCACCGGACTTGGCTTGCAGGTTACTGCGGCAAGTTGCTGTTCGGTTGCGGATTGATATGAGACGCCCAAGTCGGGCGTGGCGTAGACGACTATTCCGCGATCGGCCTGGAGGCTGGCTGACGGGATCTCGGAGCTGCGACTGCCGCGTGCCTCTGGCGTCAAACCAAGGAACCGGCCATCGGTGGGTACGATGCGGACCCGATGCAGGGGCACATCCGATTGCGCGGCAGTGTACACCGCTTCGCCATCGACCGTGTAAATCGTCAAGCTCGACCCTGTCTCACTCAATTGCACAGATACGTTGACGGGACCGTTGGCGGTGTCGTAGCGGCACATGGCGTAACGCAGTGCCGGACTCATGAATGGCAGCGGCTGGGCCTCTGGCGAAATCGGCGGCAAGATTACACTGCGGTTCACGGGCAATATACCGTCGAGTCGGGTGTAGGCCGTGGACAATGCCAAGCTCGGTGCTGCAAGAGTGGCGAGGATGTGCAGGATGCCGATGCCGAACAGCGCCGCCGCGAGGATGCGCCAGTTGATGGCGCGGAATGGCCTGGAGAGCGCACGCAAGATGGAAATGCCGGTGCCTGGGACCTGCGATGCCATTGAATCATTGGCGTTCCGTCTTGCGGGAGCGCCTGCCTGTGACGTGATGGCGGCAGTGAGTTTCGGCAAGGTCGGGATGGCGGGCAGTTTCCGGGGAAGCGCAACCTTGGACAGCTTGGACAGCTCAGGGATCTTCATCGGCATTTCACCCTGACGATTTTAGGCAAAGTTTCGTCGTCGCGCTGACGGCGATCCTCCGCAATCGAGATGTTTCCGTTCTGCAGGACCAGCATAACGGCAAGGCTTCCTGCGCCTCCTGTCGGAATCCAGTTGCCCGGTCGAGCATCACGCGCGAGCGAGATGACGAAGCCGCCGTCGGGCGTGATTGCCACAGTCTCGCGTGAGAAGGCATGCCTGCCGGCGGGGTTCGGAATTAATGCACCGTCACCGTCGAATACGGTGAGACTCCACCACCGGGCCGCGAAGTCATGTCCCTCGATGGAATAGTCGCACGAGGAGTAAAGCTGTTGCCCATCGTCGTCGTAGCGGGCGACATACGTTCGTGAGATGTCCGCGCTCAATGGCAGGGCGCCCAGACGTGCAAAATGCGCGCGCGTATATGGATCGCTGTTATGGCGTGCAGCATTTTCCCAAGATTGCCACGGCCCGATGCGCGTGACCGAGACCATGGAGCCCGCCTGCACCATGTACCAGTGGGAGCCAATGCCTCCGATCAGGACGATGCCGATGAAAAGCGCCCAATCCGACATAACGCGGAAAAATCCGCGTAGGCGCTGCTTCAATCTGTAGATCTGGTAGTGCATGCGCAGGTTCGGACCTCGAGTTTCAACGCGTGGCTCGCGTGGTGTCATCCGCCGGCGGCCGGGTGAGCGGTGTCGGCGCTTCTGCGCTCGCTTTTCGCGTGTTGGCAGCATCGGATTTCCTGGATCCGCCGGCATCGGGCACCACGGGTTCATTGCCTGCGGCCTTGCGCAACGCGGTCGCAAGTCGCTTCAAGGCATCGCGGGTGGCCGAAGGCATGCGCAGGTCGTGCCCTGCTGCCGTGCGGCCGGCGGCAAGGGCCGGGTCAACACGTTTGAGCTCGGCGATGCGCTGCTGCTCCTCGATCTGACGGGGATGCGGCGACAACCCGGGAATGGTCGGGATATTCATGTCGGTGTGGGCGACGGACATATATGCATGCCAGATCTGAGCAGGCAGGCTGCCGCCGGTGACACCCGCGGTGGGTCGGAAATCGTCATTGCCGATCCAGACGCCAGTGACGAGAGCACCGGTAAAGCCCATGAACCAAGCGTCGCGGTAGCTGGAACTGGTTCCGGTTTTGCCTGCGACGTTCGTGAAATCGAGCTTGGCGCGGCCGCCGGTTCCCTCCTCGACAACCGCCTGCAGCATGCGGTTCATGTTCGCTGCGATCTCCGGTTCGAGTACCTGAGCGGGCTTGGGTTCGTCGCGTTCGCGGCTATAGACAACCTCACCCTGGGAATTGAGCAGTTCGGTGATCGCATAAGGGTGGACGCGCTTTCCGCCGTTCGCGAATGTGGCGTAACCGCCTGTATGCTCAAGGACGGTGACGCCACCATCGCCGAGCGCCATCGAGCAGGTCTTCTTGACGCCGGAGACGCCGAGGCGGTCGACCATCTCGAGCACCTTGTCGCGTCCAATCCGCAGCGACAGATCGACGGCGACCGTATTCAAAGAGCGCGCCAGAGCTTCGGTGAGCGATAGGGAGCGGCCGGAGCCGCCTCCGCCGGAATAGTTCTTCGGCGACCAGTTGCCGCAACTGCGGGAGCTGTCGCGGACCGTGGTGCGCGGCCCGTAGCCGTTCTCAAGTGCGACCGCGTAGACGTAGGGCTTGAAGGATGAGCCAGGTTGCCGGCGTGCGGTGGTGGCGCGATTGAACTGGCTTTCGCCGTAATCAATTCCGCCGACGAGGGCGCGTACGGCGCCGTCGGGCTCCATCGAAACAAGTGCACCGGAGCGCGCGCGGACCGAGCGGCCGGTGGAACGGATGAGGGAGACGAGAGCATCCTCTGCGGCGCGTTGCAAACCCAGGTCGATGGTCGTCTTGGCCGTGAGCACGTACTGGCCTTTGCCTTCGGCGACGCGCTGTACCTCTTCGAATGCCCAGTCGAGGAACCAATCGGGGCTGTTGGTGGTGCGGTTCTCGACAATCCTCGCAGGGCTCAGGCGTGCCGCATGAACCTGCCCCGAGGTATAGAAGCCTGCCTCGACCAGGTTCGTCAGAACCTCGTTGGTGCGGGCGCGCGCGGCGGGCAAGTTGACATGCGGGGCGTATTTCGTCGGCGCTTTATATAGACCAGCGAGCAGCGCAGCCTCAGACAGATTGATATTGCGTACCGACTTGCCAAAGTAGAATTGCGATGCGGCCTCGACACCGAATGCGCCACCGCCCATGTAGGCGCGGTCGAGATAGAGCTTGAGTATCTCGCGCTTGGTCAGGCGACTTTCGAGCAGGAAAGCCAGGAAGGCCTCCTTGATCTTGCGCTGTATGGAACGTTCGGACGAGAGGAACAGATTCTTGGCGAGTTGCTGGGTCAGCGTCGAGCCGCCCTGAACAACGTCATTCGCGCGCAGATTTTCGAACAAAGCGCGCAAGGTGCCGAGAACGTCGACGCCGAAGTGCTCGAAGAAGCGGCGGTCCTCCGTAGCGAGGGTGGCCTTGATGACGTAATCGGGGATTTCTTCAAGGGGTACGGCGTCGTTGTGCAGGATGCCGCGTTTGCCAATCTCATTGCCGTGGCGGTCCAGAAACTTGACAGAGTAGCGGCCAGTGAGGAACCGACCTTCGTCGAATTCCAGCAATGCTGGAAGCGCGAGGGCATAAAGCAGAATGAGACCGCCGGTGCCGAGCGTGAGGGCTTCGCTGCCAAATTCGTTGAGCAATCGTCGCCAGCCCGTAAGCTTGAAGCGGGCAAAGAAACTCGATCCGGAATTCCAGGTGTCGCTGATCCAGGCACGCGTAGCGGCAAGCGATGAATCGATCCGCGAATCGATGCTCAGCCAGTCGATGATGCGGTCACGGCCGCCTTGCTTGAAGAACCAGTCGCTCAATTCCGTCCCCGTGCCAATTTCGCACGCCGCAGGCGTTCGCCACGATCGCGCAGCGTTTCGTTCATTCTTCGCAGCTTGCGACATGCGTTCGGCTCTGCGAATGCACGTGTCGCCCGGGCTTCCTGCCACAGCCAAAGGCCGCAGCAAAGCGTGCGTCAGCTTCGCGACTCAAATCACGACACGAATGTGGTTATTTATATCGCAGGAGCGGGCGATCGCGAGAGGCCAAGTTGAGCAACACCGAAGACAAGACTGAGCCGTTCTGGCGTACGAAGTCGTTGGATGAAATGACGAAAGAGGAGTGGGAGAGCCTTTGTGACGGGTGCGCACGGTGCTGCCTCGTGAAGCTGGAAGACGACGACACCGGAGAAGTGCACCTGACGAGGCTTGCCTGCTCACTTCTGGATATCGGCACATGTCGTTGCAGCGACTATGCAAACCGTCACGAAAAGATGCCGGACTGCCTGAGCATCAATCTTGCCAAAGTGCGAAGTCTCGCATGGCTGCCGAGAACCTGCGCCTATCGCAGGCTGGACGAGGGGAGGGACCTGGCATGGTGGCATCCGCTGGTCTCGGGCAGCGCGGATACCGTGCATCAGGCCGGAATATCGATCCGGAGCTGGTCGATTAGCGAGCGTAGCGTGGGTACAGCAGCGTATCATCGCTTCATCATCGGCGACTTCGAGGATGCGTGACGCCGCGTGAAGGTTATCCTCGGCGTCATCAAGTTGATTTATAGTTGAATGTTTTTATTGTCCCAGTTGTTGTGCGTTTTTTTTCTTGATGCATCAAATAAAAATCTGAAGAACTCAATAATAATATTGACAGCGACGCGGTCATTGGCTAGTGTTTCTGTAGAACGCGAGAAGTGAGGCCGCTGAGCGGCGCTTCTTGCGTTTTCCCATTTCATACCCCGGCACTGGAGCGGCATGTCACTCGATCAGGAGGCATGGGCCGAGATCGCGCGTCTTTGGCTGGATGGAGCGGAGCCGCTCGGCCGTATCGCGGAGCGGTTTTCAATCTCTCACCAGAAGATCACGGCGTACGCCCGGAGGGAGCAATGGCCGCCGCGGCGAAGCAATGCGCAAAAGGATGGGCCAGACAATCGGATAAAGGAGAGCGGCGGGGGGCGCGGAGCCGCGACCGGCGATGGCGGCGCTGGCCGGCGGGAGCACCGGGGGGCTGGCCGGGGCAAGAACGCCACGGCGAGGGAACCGGCGACGGTGGCGCCATCGCGACGCTGGGCACGGAATCGGGCGGGCGCGCGCAGGGCGATGGTCGAAAGGTTGTTTGATGCCATGGACACGAAGTTGAGCGCCATCGAGGAGCGGATCGCTGCGGGCGGCGATGTCACGCCAGCAGACAGCGAGCGCACCACGCGAGCTCTCAATACGCTGGTGCGCAGCCTGGAGAAACTGTCCGACTACGAAGGCAAGATCTCCAAGAAGGCGGGACGCGACGATGGCAAGATGCGCCAGGCATCAGACGATCCGGAGCGCCGGCGCCAGGAGCTTGCGCGACGCATTGAGCGTCTGCTCAAGCGCCGATGAACTGCGTGGAATGATCGCGCAGCTCTCGCCTGACGAACTGACGTTTCTACTCGGCGACTGGCAGGTCTGGGCGCGCGACGACCAACTGCCGCCGGAACATACGGAGGCGGGCGAAGCCTGGCGGATATGGCTCGTCCTGGGCGGGCGCGGTGCAGGCAAGACACGCGCGGGTGCCGAATGGGTGCGGGCGAAGGCGCTTGGAATTGCACCCTTCGCCGACAAGCCGGCGGAGCGCATCGCGCTTGTCGGTGAGACGATCGGCGACGTTCGTCGTGTGATGATTGAGGGTGTGTCAGGCTTGCTCAGCGTGCATTCGCAGGATGAGCGGCCGCGCTACGAGGTCTCGAAGGGACAGCTCATCTGGCCGAACGGCGCGATCGCAGAAATATTCTCGGCGGAAACGCCGGATCGACTGCGAGGGCCGCAGTTCGCGGCGGCCTGGTGCGACGAACTGTGCAAGTGGCGCAACGACGAGGCGACGTGGGACATGCTTCAGTTCGCGCTAAGGCTTGGAGACGCCCCGCAGGCGGTGGTGACTACAACGCCGCGCCCGCTGCCGCTGCTCAAAGCAATCATGGCGGATGCCGCGACCGTGGTGACAAGAGTCGCGACGGCGGACAATGCGGACAATCTTGCCCCGTCATTCGTGAGCGAAATTCAAAGGCGCTACGCGGGCACCGTACTGGGCCGCCAGGAACTGTCAGGCGAGGTCATCGAGGAACTCTCCGGCGGACTATGGCGACGCGACTGGATCGAGGATCAGCGTGTGCACGAGGCTCCCGAATTGAGGAGCATCGTCGTTGCCGTCGATCCGCCAGTGACGGCGACCGCCAATTCCGATGCTTGCGGGATCGTCGTTGCCGGGGTGGGTGCCGACGGGCGAGCCTACGTGATCGATGACCGGACGCTGCAAGGCCGCGAGCCCAACGTCTGGGCGCGTGCGGTGCGGGCGGCCTATGGCGACCACAGGGCCGATCGCGTCGTTGCAGAGGTCAACCAGGGTGGCGATCTCGTCGTCGCGGTGCTGAAGCAGATCGATCGGGTCATGCCCGTGCGAACGGTTCGCGCCACGCGAGGGAAATGGCTGCGTGCCGAGCCGGTGGCGGCACTCTACGCGGAGGGGCGGGTTGCGCACGCGGGTAGGTTCGACGAACTGGAGGAGCAGATGTGCGCATTCGACACCTTCGGCCGCGCTGGCGGTCGCAGTCCTGACAGACTCGATGCGCTCGTATGGGCCATTACGGATCTTCTGATCGATCCGCCGGAACCGGCGCGGCCGAAGGTGTCGCCGTGGATCCGCCGGCTTTGAACCAATCAACGAATGCGATTGTGCAAGGCGCGCGTGGCGATACGCGGTGCCTTTTCTCGATTTCTCCAACGACAAGGATGTTGCATGCCGCGCATGACGAACGCGCTGACCCGGCTGTTGCCGTGGCGCGCGAGGGCGACCGCCGGGATGGCGACCACCGGGATGGCGACCAAGGCAAGCAAGGCGCATCGCCTATTGGCGCTCGAAAGCCTCGGCCAGCCGCAATGGGCGCCACGCGATTATGCGGCGTTCGCGCGTGAAGGCTTCATGCAGAACGCGATTGTCTATCGCTGCGTTCGAATGGTTTCGGAAGCCGCAGCCTCGATACCGCTGCTGCTTTATGAAGGCGCCTTCGAGATCGAGAGCCATCCGTTCCTCGATCTCATTGCGCAGCCGAGCCTCGATCACACGAGCTCCGACTTCTTCGAGAGCTGGTACGGCTATCTGCTCGTATCGGGAAATGCTTATGTGGAGGCGGTCGGAGTTGAAGGGGCGTTGCGCGAACTGCATGTGCTGCGTCCCGACCGGATGAAGGTGATCCCCGGTGCGGACGGGTGGCCCGAAGCCTACGAGTACGCTGCGGGTGGGCATTCGATCCGGCTGGCGGGGGATGTGGTGGACGGCGTGCGCAGTGTGCTGCACGTGCGGCTTTTCCATCCCGCCAACGACTATTACGGCATGAGCCCGATCGAGGCGGCAGCAAGTGCAATTGATATTCACAACCAGGCGGCGAAATGGAACAAGGCGTTGCTCGACAACTCGGCGCGGCCTTCGGGCGCTCTCGTCTATGCGGCGCGGGAGGGCCAGCTGACGGAGGAACAGTTCCAGCGGCTCAAAGAGGAACTGGAGTTGGGCTTCCAGGGAGCGCGTCAGGCCGGCAGGCCGATGCTGCTCGAAGGAGGTCTCGACTGGAAACCGCTATCGCTTTCGCCAAAGGACATGGATTTCGTAGAGGCGAAGAATGCGGCCGCCCGCGAGATCGCACTGGCGCTGGGCGTGCCGCCGATGCTGCTCGGCATTCCCGGCGACAACACCTATTCGAACTATCAGGAAGCAAGCCGCTCATTCTGGCGACAGACGGTGCTGCCGCTGGTGGTGCGGACGGCGAAGGCGATGTCGGCGTGGCTGGCACCAGCTTGGGGCGGTGGATTGAAGCTGCGTCCCGACCTCGATGCGATCGAAGCGCTGTCGAGCGAACGCGATCAGCTATGGGCGCGTCTGGAGAAGGCGAGCTTCCTGACCGACGATGAAAAGCGCGCGGCGGCCGGATATGGGCCGATGCCGGAGCGTGAGCGCGGTGATGGACTGACAGCACAAAGTACAATCCCGACCAGCCGCGCGCGCGGGCGGGCCACTCCGATGGCGGGCGGTGGACGAGTGGGGGAGGCGGTGGAGTAGGGCTTTGTGAAGACGTGTCCGACGCTGGCGGGTCGCCGGGTGCGCTACTTGCGCAGATTGAACCCGAGGGGCCCAAGGCAGCACGCAATGTAGATTAAGTGGAAGATGAGACTCTCAGCGGGCACACCATTGCCCAACACGTCGCTCGACCAGAAGATGAGTTGCTATCGATTGCCAGGAGGGACATCCATAGGGGGCCAACACTAACGATCGCTCGCAAGCAGCAAGGATCATTCTTGAGCATCGAAGACGCTGACAACTTCACCAATCGCGTACTTGAGGAAAACCCCAACGGGGTGGCAGATGTCGTGCTTGGAAAGAGCGAAAATGCGGAATTTTTCAAGCGCTTCGGCTATGAGGCTGGTAAGGAAGCATTTCGACCTAACGTCGATGCGGAGCCATACATCAGGTCAACTTTTGCTGTGGTGGTCAGAATACAAAGGGATACCCGGTCGAGAAAGGGCTTCCGCGTATTCACGTCTTATCCAACAACTCAATCGAGTGAGTAAGGTGACATCCGTGGTGCGCATCCCCGACGAGTTCAAACAGTTCGTTTCGGTCCTTGACGACTACAGCATGCCCACGCCGTTTGAAGAGCGAGAGTGGATTGCGCGCAGTTTTCAGGGAAAGGACATCCAGTCCTGCCGCGTGGTTGCAACGTTCCTTCGAACCATCCTTGGGCAAAACGTGCCGGGCGTTGAGTTGCGGAGGATTTGGGATGCGGGCTGGCCGGTCTACATGTTTGAAACCGATGAGCAACTCCGATTGTTTCTGACTACGATGCTTGAAGAACTCGAAGGGAAGATTCGTGGCCGATAATCGGTTGGTGGTTTCCGAACGGCGACAAATTGCATCGGAAATGACTGTCGAGCCGAGAGACAAATATGCGGTCGTACCGTGGATGAGTACTTTTCGACGCTCCCAGGGGAATTGCCTGTCAATGCGGTCGTAGTGGAATGGCGTGCGATGCCCGACGATCCGCCGCAACTTTGCGGGCTTGGCATCTGGTTTGCGCAGCCGCGTGCTGGCAGGAAATACGTCAAGCCGGACTGATGCTTGTGCGGTTGTGAAACCACGCTATAGGCGGCGGAGCGAACACTGCGCTGTCGAGTGAACATGACCTGTGGTGCACACACGCGGTAGCGGGTATCTGCCCGCCCGCATGGCGCTGCGCCGCACGGAAATTCGAACAAGACTGACAACAACGAGGGGTTTGCCGATGGCAGATCGTGACGGCGCGTGCGCGCTCGATGGCGCGGAGGTGAAATTCATGCCGCTCGACTTGAAGCGCGTCGGAATGGACGGCGGGTTCGAAGGTTACGCAAGCCTTTTCGGCCGCGAAGATCTCGGACGCGATGTCGTCGTGCGCGGCGCATTCGCCGAAAGCCTCGCACGTCGCGGCGCACGCGGCGTGCGCATGCTGTTCCAGCACGATCCTGCCCAGCCGATCGGAGTGTGGGACGATCTCCAGGAAGATGCCAAGGGGCTCTATGCACGCGGCCGCTTGACGGCGGACGTGGCCAAGGCGCGCGAGGTGATGGCGCTGATGAAGGCGGGCGCGCTCGATGGGCTTTCGATCGGCTTCAAGGTGCTCAAGGCAAAGCGCGATGGCAGAAGCGGGGTGCGCCGATTGGAGAAGGTCGATCTGTGGGAGATCTCAATCGTCACGTTTCCGATGCTGCCGGATGCTCGTGTCGCGAGCAGCAAACATCGGCCGTTCGCAGCGGGCGTTCCGACGGCGCGTGTGTTCGAGCGGTGGCTGACGCGGGATGCGGGACTGACGAGAAGCGAAGCGCGCGCGCTGATGCGCGACGGATTGAAGGGTTTCCAGGCTCTGCGGGAAGCGGGCCTCGGTGGAAGCGAGGAAGTACGGCTGGCTGAGCGCATGCGGGACGCGGCGCGTCGGCTCACCTGCGGCCTGTGATGCAACATAATCAAGACGAGGCAAACTGACATGACGGACAAGACGGACTTCGAGACGAAGTCGGCGGGCGGCGACGTTGCTTCCGCGTTCGACGAGTTCATGCGTGCGTTCGAGGACTTCAAGGAGACAAACGACCGGCGACTGGACGAGATCGAGAAGCGGTCGGCGTCGGATGTGCTGACGAGCGAGAAGCTGAACCGTATTGACAAGGCGCTCGATCAGTTCAGCGTGAAGCAGCAACGTCTGCCGATCGGCGGCGGTACGCAACGTTCATCCGCGTCGCTTCAGCACAAGGCGGCGTTCGACACCTATGTACGTGGCGGCGAGGCCGGAGGACTTAAATCCCTCGAAGGCAAGGCGCTTTCGGTAGGTTCCGATCCTGACGGCGGCTATCTGGTGCCCGATGAGACGGAAACCACGATCAACCGGGCGCTGAAGGACATTTCGCCGATACGTGCGATTGCGGGTGTGAGGCAGGTCTCCGGATCGGTCTACAAGCGTCCGTTCGCGGTCTCGGGGCTCGACACGGGCTGGGTGGGAGAGACGGCGACGCGCGCGGAGACCGCAACGCCGTCGCTGTCAGAACTCTCCTTTCCGACGATGGAACTCTATGCCATGCCAGCGGCAACAGCGGGCCTGCTCGATGACAGCGCCGTCAACATCGACGAGTGGCTGGCCGAAGAGGTGAGGATCGCATTCGCCGAGCAGGAAGGTACGGCATTCGTCTCCGGCGACGGCGTCAACAAGCCGAAGGGGTTTCTTACCTACCCGACCGTCGCCAACGCAGGCTGGTCGTGGGGAAACATCGGCACGATCGCGACGGGCGTTTCCGGCGCGTTTCCAGCAAGCGACGCGGGCGATGTGCTGATCGACCTCGCCTATGCGGTGAAGGCCAGCTATCGCAGCAATGCGCACTTTGTCATGAACCGAGCGACGCAGGCGCAGGTTCGCAAGCTGAAGGACGGTGACGGAGCCTACCTGTGGCAACCGTCTGCCGAGCCCGGCCAGGCGCCCACTCTCATGGGCTTTCCTGTGACAGAATCCGAGGACATGCCCGACATAGGCGCGAGCAGCCTGTCGCTAGCCTTTGGCGATTTCCGCCGTGGGTATCTGATCGTGGACCGGGTCGGGATACGAGTTCTGCGCGATCCCTACTCTGCTAAGCCCTACGTGCTGTTCTACACGACCAAACGTGTCGGCGGCGGCGTTCAGGACTTCGATGCGATCAAGCTGCTGAAGTTCGGTGCGTGATCTCGTGAAGCTTCGGTGCGCTCTGTCCGGAAGGCGAATCCGGCGAACGTGCTGAACGAGGAACCCGCACAGTTTCTCCTCCCGACTGTGCGGAATCTGCGAGGCCGTCTTATCCCCGGGACGGCCTCGCTCCTTATCATGTGGGGATGGTGTGCAGCTGGTTCTCCTGGAGGTGCGGTGCGATGGGACTTGTGCAATTGAGCGGACCTGGAGCGGAGCCGCTGTCGCTCGACGAAGTCAAGGCCCACCTGCGCGTCGACGGCATGGCGGAAGACGCACTTCTGCAAAGTCTCGTGCTGACGTCGCGGTTGCATATCGAGGCGGCGCTCGGTCTGGCTCTCATCACACAGAGCTGGAAACTCGTGCTCGATGCGTGGCCGCACAACGGTATCGTCAATCTTCCGATTGCGCCGGTGCAACTCGTCAGTGACGTGCGCCTGATGGCTCAGGACGGATCGGCGCAGTCCTTGGACGACAACGGCTATGACATCGACGCGAGTGGCAGGCCAGCGCGGATCTACAGGCGCAGCGGGACGTGGCCGACACCGGGTCGCAAGCATGCGGGTATCGAAATCGATTTCGCCGCAGGGTTCGGAGCTGCTGCCAACGACGTACCCGAACCGGTTCGCCAGGCACTCCTGCTGCTCGTGGCACACTGGTACGAGCATCGCGATCCGATCGAGATCGGGACTCCGTCAACAGCGGTGCCGCATGCGGTGTCGCGGCTTCTCAATCCCTATCGCGCGGTGCGGCTGTGATGGAGGTGCGCATCGGTGATCTTCGGCACCGGCTGGCTCTCGAGCAGGTGGTGCGCCAGGACGACGGCATCGGCGGTGCCGAAGAGACGTGGGAAACGGTCGCAGAACTTTGGGCTGCAGTGCGACCATTGAACGGCCATGAGCGCGATGGATCCGATCAACTTGCCGGGCGTGTCTCGCACGAGATCTGGGTGCGCTATCGAGCCGGGGTGAAGCCGGAGATGCGGTTGCGAAGCGGCACGCGAGTTTTCGAAGTGCTGGCCGTTATCGACGCCGGAGAAAGGCGGCGGTTCCTGAAGTGTCTGGCAGAGGAGCGCTTTCTTTGAAGGTGGACGTCGAGTTTGTGCAAAGCGCGCGAGGCAACGTGCTGCGGTTTGCCGAACGGATCACATATCGCGTGAGGGAGCGGCTTTCGGATCGGGCGTGGCGTCGTTCCGCCGGCGAGGTTTCCGATGGCGCGGCGAGACCGGTTCACGATGCGCTCGTCAATCTGCCTGTCGGCGACAGTTCACCTGGGCCGGCCTGACAAGCACAAAGAGGTTTTGAATGTCGAGTCCCGGACTGGAGCTACAAAAGGCCATCTATCAGAAGCTGAAGAACGATGCTGCGCTGGTTGCCCTGCTGGGCGGTGGGAAAGTCTATGACGATACTCCACAACGGACAGAGTATCCCTACGTCACGTTCGGCCGCAGCGTTGTGCGCGATTGGTCGACCGGGACCGATAGTGGGCATGAACACATTGTGACGTTGCACGTGTGGTCGCGCGCGGCGGGGCGCAGAGAGGTCCATGACATCATCAACGCGATTGAGACCGCACTGCACGATCAGCCGCTTGCGATCATGGGATTCAGGCTCGTCAACCTGCGTCACGAGAATTCGGATGCGAGACGCGATCCCGAAGGCGAAACCTACCACGGAACCGTGCGCTACCGCGCGGCAACAGAAACACAATGATCAGGATGCCGCCACGAGCCGCGTGGAACTCGCTTGCCGTGGTGCGAGGCGGCATCCGTTGGCTCGACAGATATCGTTTGGCGAGCTTCGTCAGTGTAGATGCAAGGAGTTGATGACGCATGGCAGCGCAGAAAGGCAAGGACCTACTCCTGAAGGTCGACAGCGATGGAGTCGGGTCGTTCGTGACGGTTGCCGGGCTTCGATCGCGGTCATTGGCCTTCAACGCTGAGTCAGTCGATGTCACACATTCAGAATCAGCCGGACGCTGGAGAGAACTGCTCGAAGGCGCAGGCGTAAGATCGGCTCGCGTGACAGGAGCCGGCATCTTCAAGGATGCCGCATCCGACGAGATCATTCGCGGGTTGTTTTTCAACGGCGCGATCCGCGCATGGCAAATCGTGGTTCCTGATTTCGGTGCGGTAACAGGCGCAATGCAGGTGACTTCGTTCGAGCTCACGGGCCGGCATGACGGAGAGGTGACATTCGAGTTGTCGCTCGAGAGCGCCGGTGAGCTGACATTCGTGGCAATGTGAAGCGGAGACAACCTCGAATGGCAAATCATCGGCGCGGAGAGATCGATGCCGTACTCGACGGTTGCGCCTATCGGCTGTGCCTGACGCTCGGCGCGCTGGCGGAGCTGGAGAGCGCATTCGGTGACGAGGACATGCTTGCATTGGCGCGGCGTTTCGAAAGCGGACGGATATCGGCCAGGGACGCCTGTCGGATCGTCGGTGCGGGTCTGCGCGGGGGCGGACACGAGATCAGCGATGCGGATGTTGGACGAATGAAAGCGGAAGGCGGGCTTGCAGGATTTATCGACGTTGTCGCGCGGCTGCTCGGTGCAACATTCGCCGGTGACGAGAGGGCCGCGCAGGTGGCGGCCGGCGATGCCAAGCATTCGTGCGCCGAGGACGCTGTGGAGCGCCCTTTCCCTGGGACGAGGTGATGGCTGCCGGGCTCGGACTCCTGAGGCTCGAGCCGAAAGCCTTTTGGGCAATGACGCCGCGTGAGTTGGAGGCGGCGCTCAGTGGACTGTTCGGGCTTCCGTCCTGCGAGGGACCGCCGACGCGCGGCGATCTCGCGGGTCTCATGTTGAAATTTCCCGATGGAAGTGGCGTGCGATGAACGAGTTAAGCGATCCTGGCGAGGAATGGGTGGTGCGTGTTTCGGCGGACACGACGCCGTTGCGGCGCGGTCTCGCCGATGCCGAATATCTCGGGCGCAGATTCGGGTTAGCCCTGTCAACCGCATTCGAGGGCATCGCCATCCGCGGCAAGAGTCTCGGTGATGTGCTGAAGTCGCTTGCGCTCAGCCTCTCCAATTTGGTGCTCAAGGCGGCCTTGCGCCCGCTCGAGGCTGGCCTCGGCAATCTATTGTCCGGTCTGTTCAGCGGGTCGCTCGGTTTCGCCAAAGGCGGGGCGTTCCAGAACGGCATGCCGGTCCCGTTCGCCAGGGGCGGCGTCATTCAGTCTCCGATCACGTTCCCGTTGGGTCACGGTCGAATGGGCATTGCGGGCGAGCGCGGCGCGGAGGCGATCATGCCATTGGCACGCGGCAGCGATGGCCGTCTAGGGGTGGTCGCGCAAGGCGGAGGCGGTGGAGGCATCAACGTCACGGTCAACGTCACGACACCCGATGTGGATGGCTTTCGCCGCTCGGAGAGCCAAGTCGCGGCAATGCTGGCGAGGGCGGTTTTGTTCGGTCAACGTAACCTGTGATCTACGGAATGTGGCAATGGGGCGCGAGGTGACGCCATGAGTTTTCACGAAGTGCGGTTTCCTACCGACATCTCGCGCCAATCGCAGGGCGGGCCGGAGCGGCGGACTGAAATCGTCGTACTGGGTTCGGGGCACGAGGAGCGTAACGCACGTTGGGCGGACTCCCGTCGCAACTACAACGCTGGATATGGCGTCAAGTCACTCGATGATCTGCACGCGGTTATCGCCTTCTTCGAGGAGAGACGGGGGCGGCTTCATGGGTTCAGGTGGCGCGATGCGAGCGATTGCAAATCGTGCCAGCCGGAAGCGCCGCCGTCCGCACTCGATCAGCAGATCGGTTTGGGCGACGGGATGGCGCGAGAGTTCCAGCTCGTGAAGTACTACGGCAGTGCGTTTGCGCCGTGGCGACGCACAATCAGCAAGCCAGTCGCAGGCAGCGTGGTTCTGGCCGTCGACGGAGTTGTCAAAAGCGAGGGCCAGGATTTTGGGGTCGATGCTGCGACAGGTGTCGTGATGTTTGTGCCGGGCGCGGCACCGGCTTCCGGCGCCATCATTACCGCCGGATATGCCTTCGACGTGCCGGTCCGGTTCGATACCGATCGGCTGGAAATCAATCTGCAGGGATTTCGACATGGTGCGATCCCCAACATCCCTGTGATCGAGATCCGCACATGAAATTGCTTGCACCTGGGCTCTTGGCGCACGTCGCCTCCGGAAACACAACTCTGTGCTGGTGCTGGCGGCTTGTTCGAAGAGATGGAGTGGTGATGGGCTTCACCGACCATGACCGAAACGTCGACTTCGACGGCACCGTGTTCGAGGCTGCTGCCGGGTTCAGCGCGAGTGAGATCAACGATGCCGTGGGTCTGTCCGTCGCCAATCTCGAGGTGACGAGCGCGCTCTCATCGGACCGACTGACAGAGGCCGATCTCGCCGCAGGATTTTATGACGAAGCGCGCGTCGAGATCTTTCGTGTCAACTGGCAGGCGCCGGAGGAACGGTTACTGATGCGCACGGGTAGTCTGGGTGAGGTGAGGCGATCGGGAGTGACATTCGCTGCCGAGGTTCGCGGACTTGCTCACTATCTGCAGCAGCCACAGGGCCGCTTGTACCAGTATACGTGCGATGCCGACCTGGGCGATGGGCGCTGCGGCATCGATGCAACCAACCCAGCCTTCAGGGCCGGCGGTTCGTTGCTCATCGCGTCGAGCTTGCGAAACTTCACTGTCGAAGGGCTAGGAGGCTATGCCAACGACTGGTTCACGCGTGGCCTGATCGAGTTCACGTCCGGGCCAGCGGCGGGGCAGCGCGTGGAGATCAAGCGGCATTCGAACGTTGACGGTTCGGTCGAGTTGGAGCTGTGGCAGCCGGCTCGCGGGCCGGTGGGTTTCGGGCAAACCTTTGTCGCGACGGCAGGCTGCGACAAGCATCTCGCTACGTGCCGCGACAAGTTTGCGAATGTCGTCAACTACCGGGGCTTCCCGCACATGCCCGGCAACGATTTCGTAACCAGCTATTTCGGCTCCGGGCGCTGACATGGCGAGCAATTCATCAGGCGGCGTTCTGACTGGAAAGGTCTGTCGGGACGAGGTCGTGCGCATTGCACGTTCGTGGATAGGTACGCCTTATCATCATCAGGCTTCATGCATTGGCGTCGGCGCGGATTGTCTGGGCCTGGTGCGCGGCGTGTATCGTTCTCTCTACGGTCAAGAGGCCGAAGAGCCGCCACCATACTCGCCGGATTGGGGAGAGGCGTCGGGCCGAGAAACACTGATCTCAGCGGCGCGGCGCAATTTTTGCGAGGGCGATGTCGGCGATCCGCAACCCGGCGACGTTCTGGTCTTCCGCATGTGCCGCGGCGCGATCGCGAAGCATGCTGCAATTCTGGTTTCGGCCTCCACCATGGCGCATGCGGTGGAGCGCATCGGGGTGATCGAAATCCCCTTCGCTCATTGGTGGCGCAGGCGGCTGGTGGGTGTTTTCGTCTTTCCAGGAATTGAGGTCTGATGGCGACGTTGGCTTTAGCAGCAGTGGGGTCCGCCGTCGGTGGCGCGCTGCTGCCCGGAAGCGTGGCGCTGCTTGGCGCGACGTTCAGCGGTGCGGCCATTGGTGCGCAACTGGGCGCACTCGCCGGCTCCTATGTCGACCAGGCGCTGCTTGGATCAATGGGTGGCGGGGGATCCGTCAAAGGTCCAAGACTCAACGACTTGCACGTGACGGCGTCGACGGAAGGCGCACCAATTGTGCGCATCTACGGTCGGGCGCGCGTCGGCGGGCAGATGATCTGGGCGGACGAAATCGAGGAGGTGGTGAAGAAGCAGTCGGCCAGCGGGGGCGCAAAGGGCGGGCTCGGCGGCGGAGGCGCCAAAGTTACCACATATAGCTACTATGGAAGTTTCGCGGTGGCGGTGTGTGAAGGCGAGATAAGCCGGGTCGGCCGCATCTGGGCAGATGGCAAGGAACTCGATCTATCGGGCGTGCGCTATCGCGTACATGATGGCAGCGAGACCCAGTTGGCCGACGACTTCGTGATGGCGAGGCTCGGCGCTGAGAACGCACCGGCGTTCCGCGGCGTTGCCTACGTCGTCTTTGAGCGCCTACCTCTGGAGCAGTTCGGCAATCGGATTCCTCAACTGTCGTTTGAGGTGTTCCGAGACGTCGACGATTTTGCTCAGGATGTCCGCGGTGTCGTGATGATTCCGGGCTCGGGTGAATTCGTGTACGCGACCGAGCCGGTTTCACGCGGGTTGATTGGCGGGGCATCGCAAACGGAGAATGTCCACACGCGGCTGGGTGGATGTGACTGGCTGGTTTCGCTCGATCAACTCGAGGCTAGCCTCCCGCAAGCGAAGAGCGTATCGCTCGTCACAAGCTGGTTCGGCACGGATTTGCGGGCTCTGCACTGCGAAATTCGACCAGGCGTCGATACTGCGAGCAAGGTGACGACTCCGTTGAGTTGGAGCGTGGCCGGCATGACGCGAGCCAACGCATATCTCGTCAGCGAGAAAGACGGCCGCGCCGCGTATGGAGGTACGCCCTCCGATCAAACGGTCGTGGCGGCGATCCAGGATTTGAAATCGCGCGGCATGGGCGTCACTTTGACGCCGTTCATCTTGATGGACGTTCCTGCGGACAATGCATTGCCCAACCCCTATGACGCAACAACGGTCCAGCCTGCCTATCCCTGGAGGGGTCGTATAACCTGCGACCCCGCGCCGGACGCGGCTGGCAGTGTCGACCAGACGGCAACGGCTGCTGCGCAGATCGCGAGTTTCGTCGGCACGGCCGGAGTGGGTGATTTTTCGATAAGCGGGACGGCGGTCGTCTACAGGGGACCCGCGGAGTGGAGTTTTCGCCGCATGGTGCTGCACTATGCGAATCTTGCGAAAGCCGCGGGCGGTGTCGATGCTTTCGTGATTGGCACCGAACTTCGCGGGCTTACTCAGGTGCGCAGCAGTGCGTCGACTTTTCCGTTCGTCGATGCATTGGTTGCGCTTGCGCAGGATGTGAAGAGTGTGCTCGGCGCTGCCACCAAGGTAACCTATGCGGCGGATTGGTCAGAGTACTTCGGCTATCACGCCGCGGATGGGAGCGGCGATGTCTATTTCCATCTTGACCCATTGTGGTCTTCATCTGCGATCGATGCAATAGGTGTAGACCTGTACTGGCCGCTTGCGGATTGGCGCGACGGTCGCAGTCACCGCGACTACATCGATGGCGTGCGCTCGATCTACGACATCAACTATTTGAGCGACAATGTATCTGGTGGCGAGGGGTTTGACTGGTACTACGCGAGTTCTGCGGACCGTGACGCGCAGTTGCGCACGCCAATCATGGATGGCGCGGAGGGCAAGCATTGGGTTTTTCGCTACAAGGATCTGAAGTCGTGGTGGAGCGAGTTTCACTACGACAGGCCGGGAGGGCTGGAGGCGGCAACGCCGACGGCTTGGGTTCCGCAATCCAAGCCGGTCTGGTTCCTCGAGGTTGGGTGTCCGGCTATCGACAAAGGTGCCAACCAGCCCAACGTCTTCGTGGACCCAAAGAGCGCCGAGACGGCTTTGCCGTACTATTCGCGGGGCATTCGCGATGACTACATGCAGCGCCAGTACATCAAGGCGCTGTTGCGGGCATTCGATCCAGAATCGTCAATCTACGCGGCGGATTCGAACCCGATCTCCGGGGTGTACGGCGAGCGGATGGTTCAGCTCGACCAGGTCCACGTCTATGCATGGGATGCGCGTCCCTTTCCGGCATTTCCCAATGATCTCGATGTATGGGGCGACGGGGGGAATTGGTCTTTCGGTCATTGGCTCAATGGCCGCATTTCAAGTGTGCCGCTCGATGCCGTGGTCCGCCAATTGATGCAGGACTATGGATTTGCAGAGTACACGGCGGCGGCGCTGGCGGGCTCTGTACCCGGATACATCGTCGATCGTGTGATGTCACTGCGTGACGCCCTGCAACCTCTCAGTCTCGCCTTTTTTGTCGATGCGGTCGAAAGCGGAGGACGCATCGTGTTCAGACATCGGGCATCGGAGGAGCCGGTCGCTCGCCTGGACCACTCGGATATGGTCGAATCGGGTGCAGATGCGCCATTGTCAACGTTCACGCGAGGGCAGGAAACGGAGCTGCCGGCAGCTGCGAAGATTGCGTATATCGGGACGACGGATGACTACAGGCAGGCGATTGCCGAGTCGCGGAGGTTGGCGGGAGCAAGCGGGCGTGTCTCGCAAGCGGAACTGCCGATCGTGCTCGATGACGAGCAGGCAACACGGATTGCAGATTCGTGGTTGCATGAGACGTGGGTTGCGCGCGAGCGCGTCAATGTTGCTTTGCCGCCAAGCAGGATGGCGATTGAGCCGGGCGACCTCATAGAGTTGGTGATGGACGAGGGAGAGCGGCTGTTCCGCGTCTGCGAGATTTCCGATCACGGTGCGCGCGAGGTCGAGGCGCGCGCGGTCGATACGAGCATCTATGAGACAGGTGCGACCACGCGGAGGCCAGGGCGCAGCGGGGAAGACGCGATCGCAGGGCCGCCGCTGGTCTATTTTCTCGACGTGCCCATGCTGCGCGGTGACGAATCTCCCGAGGCCGGCTACGTCGTTGCGCGGCAAGCACCGTGGCCTGGATCCATTGCAATCTTTCGGTCGCCAGAGGAGACAGGCTACGTTTTGCAGGCGCTCGTCGATGCGCCTTCTACCGTCGGTCTGACCGAGACAGATCTGGTGGCGGGTCCGGAATCGCGCTTCGATCGCGGCAACAAGCTACGTGTTGCCATTGCCGGTGGGCCGCTAACTTCAGTGACAACGCTTCAGTTGTTGGGGGGGCAGAACGCAGCGGCAGTACGCAACGAGGATGGCGCGTGGGAAGTGCTGCAGTTCGCACGGGCGGAGCTTGTGTCGGAGGGTGTCTATGAGTTGTCCGATCTACTGCGCGGTCAGGCAGGAACGGAAGACCTCATGCGCACAGCGATACCTGCGGGATCGCCGTTCGTGCTCCTGGACGCGGCATTGGTTGCCTTACCGCAGACGTTAGCGGATATCGGGCTCGCCTATCAGTGGCGCTGCGGACCGGCAAGCAGAGACATCGGCGATCGGACTTATGCGGGCGCGACCCACGCCTTCTTGGGGCTTGGATTAAGACCGTATGCACCTGCCCATGTTCGAGGATTGCGCAACGTTCCGCTCGCAGGAGATATAACGATCTCATGGGTCCGCCGAACGCGGTCAGGCGGGGACAGTTGGGACGTTGTCGAGGTACCGCTAGGCGAGGCGAATGAATCCTATGAAATCGATATCCTCGATGGCGACGAGGTCAAGAGAGTCTTGAGGAGTTCCACGCCGGAGGTTGTCTATTCGGCTGCGGAACAGACGAACGATTTCGGCGTGCAACAACCCGCCTATGCCGTGCGAGTCTATCAGATGAGCGCGGTGTATGGGCGCGGAACCGCCAGGCAGGCAGTCGTCTAGTGTGATGATCGAGAAGTCCGCTTTATAGTTTTCGGCCGGGTTGCGAGGCGGACTTCTCGATCTCGATCACACTAGAACGCTGAAATTGCTAGTGTCGTCAGAAACGCGAAATTCGTTCCGAGGTTGCCGCAAAATGTGACTAATTTCGCGATCACGACACTAGAGCAAGTCAGAATTGGACCGAAACGGATCTGGCCATTTCAGCCTGCTCCGTCTCATTGTTTGTTCTTTTCAATGACGCCTTCGACGACGGCACGACTGCCTTGATCCGTGCTGATCGGGCTCTCGTGCCGCGCGGCAGCCGACAACCAGGGAAATTGGCGATGCAGCAACCCGACTGGCTCGATTGGGCCTGGCGTGAACTTGGCGTGGTCGAAGTTCCGGGCAGGGGCAACAATTCACGCATTGTCGAGATGTTTCAGACTGTCGGGCATTCGTCCGTCAGAGACGATGAAGTTGCCTGGTGCGCAGCTTTTGTTGGCGCGTGCCTCGAACGCTCTGGGCGAGCGAGTACCCGATCACTGGGGGCCCGGTCCTATCTCAGCTGGGGTGGTTCTATCGAGGCTACCCGCTTGGGTGCAATCGCAGTTCTCAGTCGCGGCTCCGATCCTGCGCTCGGGCATGTCGGCTTCGTCGTGGGCGAAACAGATGCTCAGGTGTTTTTGCTTGGGGGCAATCAGTCCAACGGCGTCAACGTGACCGCGTTCGAGAAGTCGCGCGTACTGTCCTACAGGTGGGCCAGCGAGAGCGGTTCGACCAGTGAAGCGGTTGGTCCCGATGCAGTTGCCGAGGAAAGGACCCCCGTGGCGGCGGATCTGTTTGTGTCGGCGCTGCGACATGTGCTCGAGATGGAAGGTGGATACAGCGACGATCCCTACGACCCTGGCGGCCCGACAAACAAGGGGATTACACTTTCGGTCTATGCGCGATGGATCGGCGAGAGCATCTCGCCGGAGAGCCGCAGTCGGCTTGTCGCGCGTTTGAAGCGAATACCAGATGCGATGGTCCGGGAGATCTACAGGACGCGTTATTGGGAGCCGGCGGATTGCGCACGCATGCCAACACCGCTCGCCTTGATGCACTTCGACGCTGCGGTCAATCACGGGGTTGCTGGTGCGATCCGCATGCTGCAGCAAGCGGTCGGCGCGGATGTCGATGGCGAGATTGGACCTCAGACGCGTGCGAGAATAGCAACAACGCAACTCGTCGAGGCGCTGGCGAAATACGCCGAAGCGCGGCGCGATCGGTATCGAGCGCTCAAGCATTTCTGGCGTTTTGGGCGTGGTTGGCTGCGGCGGGTGGACGTTACGCTGGCGCGCTCGGGAGAGTTGCTCAATGTACCAAGCGCGCCAGAAGTGACGGTGACGGGCACGCATCCTGAAAGTAACGCGAGTGAAAGCGACGTCAACATCATCAAAAGAGGACCCAGCAACATGACGAATGAAACCAGCGAAGGAATCCCTGCGGCAAAGTGGTGGGGCGAATCCATGACGATTTGGGGCGTGATCGTAACGGCCGCGGCGACCGTACTGCCGGTTGTCGGTCCCCTCCTCGGGCTCGACATTACCGGGGAAATGGTAAGGCAGATAGGTCAACAGCTGACCGAAGTCATACAGGCGCTGGGTGGCGTGATCGGCACTCTTGTGGCGATATACGGGCGTATGCGCGCAACGCAGCCGATCACACGCAAGCTGGTTGCAGTCAAACTGTGAACGCGCGCCGGACAAGCAGACGTCACGTTGTATTCAGGCGTGGTTCAGGCGACTCGCCTTAGGCTTCTCGCAATCGGTTCAATCACATGATTGGCTACCAATGTGACAAGGTCAGCAATGATGCCAGTTTGTGGTGTAGCGCTGTTGGCATATGCTTTTGTCGTAACGGCACAGCTTCCCGCAACGGCTGAGGCGAGAGAGGGCACGCAATGTTTCGACGACTGGTCGCTTGCGGCACAGATCGTGAAGCAGGAGCGGCTCGCCACGGTCGAGGAGTTGGCCGGTGCAGCGAAAGGCAAACTCGGCGGCGCTATCGTCCGGACGTCGCTTTGTCATGAGGACGGGCGCTATGTCTACAGGCTGGTCGTCCGTGATCGCCAAGGCCAGTTCAGATGGAAGCGAGTCGATGCACGCAATCCGTTCTGATACAGGGTAGACCGTAGCGCGGATTGCGATGCTGCAGCGTAGCAATGAAACCACGAAAGTCGGCGGTGACGAGGGCTCGGTGCGTGCAAATGCCCCGTTGCGCGTCGTGCGGCAGTAGAGGAAGCGCTCGGAGATGCGTTGCAACTTGAACTAGGATTTTCCTTTGGTCCCGTTATAATCCGCAGCCAGACACCATTGATAAGGCGGATTGCAACGTTGCGAATTCTCGTAGTCGAAGACGATCAGGATCTCAATCGTCAACTCGTGCGCGCGCTAACCGACGCAGGCTACGCCGTCGATACGTCGTTCGATGGTGAGGACGGCTACTTCCTCGGTGACACCGAACCATATGATCTGGTGATCCTGGACATTGGCCTGCCGAAGATGGACGGCCTGTCGGTGCTCGAACAATGGCGGCGGTCAGAGAGGAACATGCCGGTGATCATCCTCACGGCGCGCGACCGGTGGAGTGACAAGGTTGCCGGCATGGATGCGGGAGCCGACGACTATGTGGCCAAGCCGTTCCATATGGAGGAATTGCTGGCGCGCGTGCGCGCCCAGGTGCGTCGGGCGAGTGGGCACGCCAAGAACGAGATTGAATGTGGACCGATCCGCCTCGACACGAAATCGGCGAGAGTCACGTGTGACGGCGAGCTCATTAAGCTGACATCGCACGAATATCGCCTGCTCGCCTATCTCATGCACCACCACGGTCGCGTGGTTTCGCGGACAGAACTTGTGGAGCATCTCTATGACCAGGACTTTGATCGCGACTCCAACACGATCGAAGTATTCATCGGGCGCTTGAGAAAGAAGCTGCCCTCGGAGCTGATCCAGACCGTGCGGGGGTTGGGCTACAGGCTGAGCTCGAACCCCGATGCGGTTTAACTCGTTAGCCTTCAGACTTTTTGCAACGTCCACTGCCTGGACGCTGCTTGTTCTGCCGCTTGCCGGCCTCATCATCTATTCACTCTACCGCGAGGACGTTCAAGCGTCGTTCGATGCCCAGCTAAAGAAGCTGGCGACGGCGATCATGTTCGACAGCTTGAGCGAGGCGCGCGATGTCCCCGTGTCACCAACGAATCGGTATGAACCGCTGTTCGAGGTCACGCATTCGGGCTGGTACTGGCAGATCAAACCGCTAGACAATCCGGAGTTGCCGACGCTGGTGTCTGCGTCACTCGCCACGGGGAGGCTGCCTTCACCTGCGGAGCGCGATTTTCCCACAGATGCCACGGGCACGCGCTGGATGAACGTGACGGGGCCAACTGGGGATCCGATGCGGCTTGTCGAGGTTGTCAATACGCTGGGCTATGAACCCGACCACCCGCGATATTCGATCATCGTTGCCGGGCCGCTCGATTGGCTCGACGCTCTCGTCACCAACTTCCGAAATCGTTTGACCACTGCCCTGGCCCTGGCTGGCCTCGGCCTGGTGGCGGTGACATTGTTCCAGATTCGCTTTGGCCTATTGCCGCTCAAGCGTGTCGAGAAGGGGCTTGCCGCGATCCGTTCGGGGGAGGCGGAGCGGTTGGAAGGCGGTCTGCCGGCCGAGATTGCACCACTGCAGGTGGAACTGAATGCGCTGATCCAGTCGAACCAGGACGTGGTGGATCGAGCGCGTACGCAGGTTGGCAATCTCGCACATGCCTTGAAGACGCCTCTCGCGGTGATCATCAACGAGGCGCGCGAGGATGAGGGTGCGGTGGCACGCAAGGTCGCGGAACAGGCCGAGGTTATGCGCCATTCCATCACGCTCTATCTGGACCGGGCGCGGATGGCTGCGCGCGTCGGCGCGATCGGGAGGGTTACGAACGTCAAGGAGGTTACGGAACCGCTGGTCCGGGCGCTTGAGCGCATCAACCGCGAGCGCGGCATCACGATCACGGAAAGCGTTCCGGATGGCGCGCGATTCCAGGGAGAGCGGCAAGACCTGGAGGAAATGCTCGGCAACCTCCTGGACAATGCGTGCAAGTGGGCACGTTCGGAGGTGTTTCTCACAGTAACAGCGAAGCGCCCGGCACTCAGAAGTTCAACCGGACACGTGGAAATTGTTGTCGAGGACGACGGGCCGGGGTTGAGCGAAGCGCAGCGCAACACGCTTGGCAAGCGCGGGTTGCGACTTGACGAATCTAAGCCAGGATCGGGTCTCGGGTTGTCAATTGTGACCGACTTCGTGCAGATGTATCGGGGACAATTCGAACTCGATGCTTCTGAGCGCGGGGGATTAAAGGCGGTTCTGCGCCTGCCGGCCGCATAACGATATGTGCGCATTCAATCAGCCCAAGCTTCCGTCGTCGTACGAATCTTGCTCGTGCGTTGCAGCGATGCCTTGGCTGCGACCGAAAGGGCAACTCCGACCCGGAAGTGCCCCAACTTCGCCCCAATCGCCATCGACATCCGTCATTGAAACGGGGATTCGGCGCGTCAGGCAGGTGCGTTCTGGACGGCCAGCACACCAACGGGGCAACGCAATGTTGAAAGTCATCTCTGTCGCAGCTAGCGCCGGCTTGGCATTGACCGTTGCGGCTTGTGGTCCGGAAGGGCCTAACCGGGCGGATACGGGTCTTGCGGTCGGCGCTATCGCTGGCGGGTTGATCGGAAATTCGGTCGGCAAGGGCACGGGACGTGCTTTGGCTACCGTTGCTGGTGCGTTCGTTGGCGGTGTTGTCGGTCATGAAATCGGCAGGACGCTCGACGAGCACGATCGGATGCTGGCGCGGGAAGCTGAGTACGAGGCACTGGAGCGCGGACCTTCCGGCGTCGCGCGTACGTGGCGCAATCCAGATAATGGTCGATATGGCGAGGTCGTTCCGAGCCGGCCCTACAAGCGGGCCGGCAGCGACTGCCGCGACTATGCCCATACCGTTTATATCGACGGCCGGCCCCAGGTCATGCGCGGCACGGCATGCCGCAATTCGGACGGGAGCTGGCGGTCCGTGGCTTGACAGGTCCAAACGGCTGGCGATACCCGGGCGGCTGGACCGAGACGAAACGGAAAAAAGACCGTCCGGGGGCGCATGGCGCTGACCGGACGGTCTTTTTTGCGTTTTGAGGGCGGTCGCTCGCCGCGATCCCTGCGGCGGCGGGGCTGCTTCACGCTTAGTTGCGCGCGACGTTTGACCCCAGCGGGCGCACTGCTCTTGTCATCGACCCGCTACCCCCCTATTCCACACAATCAGGTGGACTAGGGATCGGACATGCTACTCTGGATCGGTTTTGCGGTGCTTACAGCGGGCGTGATCGCGTATCTGGCGCGACCATTGCTCGGCCCATCCGATGCATCGCCGCCACCCCATTCCGCCGATCTCGCCGTTTATCGCGACCAACTGCGTGCAATAGATGTGGAACGTGAGCAGGGCCTTCTGGATCCCTCGGAAGCAGAAGCCGCACGTACGGAACTTGCGCGAAGGCTTCTTCGTGCCGCAGACGAGGCTCAGGTAGAGGCGGCGGATTCGGAGGTGGCGAGGCAATCCGCGCCGTCTCAAGGTGGCGGGCCGCAGTCCTCTGGCATGGCGACGCGGCCGCTTGTCTTCGTTGCCAGCGCGGCGATCCCAATTCTGTCGATCGGGATATATCTGCTGGTCGGATCACCGAACCTGCCGGACCTGCCATTGGCGGAACGGACAGCCCAGGGCAATCCGGATCGCTCGATCACGGATTTGATCGGGATGGTGGAGGCGCGCTTGCGCAATCATCCCGACGACGGACGGGGCTGGGAGGTCTTGGCTCCCGTCTACATGAAGCAGCAGCGCTTCGATGACGCCGCGCGTGCCTATGCAAATGCACTGCGTGTCAATGGCGAAAGCGCTGAGCGCGTGGCGGGCTTTGCGGAAGCCCTCGTGATGGCCAACAACGGTCTCGTCGTTCCTGATGCGCGCAAGGCCTATAAACGTCTTCTCGCGCTTGCGCCCGACAGGCCCGAGCCTCGCTTCTGGCTGGCTTTGGCCAAGGAGCAGGATGGGGATCTGTCTGGCGGGATCGCGGATCTCGACGCGATGCTGAAAAGCGCACCTAACGATGCACCATGGCGATCATTGGTCCAAAGCAAGCTTGACGAAATGCGCAATGCCGTTGCCGGTGGCGGGACGCGCAGCGGGCCGGAGGCAGATTCGTCGAGCGATGTTGCAGCACGTGCTGGAGGTGCAGGGGCGGCGGCGCCTGGCGGCCGGGCATCAGGAACGCAGCCTCCGGCAGGACCGGGTGCGGCCGAGATTGCGGCGGCGGCGCAGATGACAGACGAGGAGCGTAGTGCTTTCATTGCGAAGATGGTTGACGGGCTTGCTGCCCGACTTGCGGCAAACGGTAAGGATCTCGAAGGTTGGAAGCGCCTCGCGCGAGCTTATAAGGTGATGGGGCGCGAGGCGGAGGCGGCAAAGGCACTTGCGGACGCGCGACGAGCGTTCGACGGAGACAAGGCGGCGCTGGAGGTTCTCGATGCGCTGGCCAGGGATCTCGGCATTGGCTCGTAGAGTAGGAACTGCTGGGTGGCGCATTTTCGGTCGTGTGCGAGATGCTTGAAATTTACACATGCAGGCACAGCGAGAAGGAAATAAAACGGAATCATGACTCGCAAGCAGCGCCGCGGCACCCTGATCCTGGCAGCCGTTGCCGTCCTCGGGCTGGCGGCCATACTGGTTCTATTTGCGGTGAAGGATTCGATCGTATTCTTCCATACGCCGAGCGATATCGCAGAGAAGAATGTGCCGGCGGGGCAACGTATCCGGCTCGGTGGCCTTGTTGCGGAGGGATCGGTCAAGCGTGGTGTCGGCACGCACGTCGAGTTCGTCGTGACCGATACGCTGAAAACCGTTCCCGTGATCTATGAGGGCGTGTTGCCGGACCTCTTCCGTGAAGGTCAGGGCGTCGTTGCCGAGGGCGTGCTGGATGCGAGCGGACATCTGACGGCTGACACTGTCCTCGCCAAGCACGACGAGAACTACATGCCTCCGGAAGTGGCGGAAGCGCTGAAAGCAAAGGGCGTGAAGCTGGGCGAGGGTGCCAGTCACAGGGTCGGCGATGGCGGCTCGCGGAATTAGCAGACGGTTCGGGCAGCGCAGGGTGGGGCTGTTGGCGACGCCCACCCAGGGAGCAGGTCAATGATCATCGAGTTTGGACATTTCGCTCTGGTGTTGGCGGTGCTGGTGGCCGCTTTCCAGACTTTCGTCCCGGCCTATGGAGCCTACCGCAATGATGCGCGCCTGATGGAGTTCGGCCGATCGGCGGCGGTCAGCCAGTTCTTCCTGATCGCGATCTCATTCGTGGCGTTGATGCACGCGTATATCGTATCGGATTTCTCCGTGTCGAATGTGGTCGCAAATTCGCATTCCACCAAACCCCTCATCTATCGCATCTCGGGTGTTTGGGGGAATCATGAAGGCTCGATGCTGCTGTGGGTGCTCATCGTGGCGCTATTCGGTGCAGCAGTGGCTCTGTTCGGCAGCAATCTGCCCACAACGCTTCGGGCCCATGTCCTCTCGGTGCAAGGCGCGATTGGGCTCGCATTCGCACTGTTCATCGTCTTCACCTCGAATCCTTTCGAAAGGGTCGATCCTGCACCATTCGACGGCCGGGGTCTCAACCCCATACTTCAGGATCCCGCACTCGCCTTCCATCCACCGTTCCTCTATGTGGGCTATGTCGGTTTCTCAATGGCGTTCTCGTTTGCCATTGCTGCTTTGATCGAAGGGCGCACCGACGCGGCTTGGGCACGCTGGGTCAGGCCATGGACATTGGCGGCCTGGATGTTCCTGACCGTCGGCATCGCGATGGGGTCGTGGTGGGCCTACTATGAGCTTGGCTGGGGCGGCTGGTGGTTCTGGGACCCTGTCGAGAACGCCTCGTTCATGCCGTGGCTCGCCGGCACGGCGCTTTTGCACTCCGCACTGGTCATGGAAAAGCGAGAAGCGCTCAAGGTGTGGACCATCCTGCTCGCCATCCTGACCTTCTCGTTGTCGCTGATGGGTGCGTTCCTCGTACGCTCCGGCGTTCTCACCAGCGTACACGCGTTTGCCGTCGACCCGGAACGCGGTGTGGTGATTCTTGCCATTATGCTCCTGTTCATCGGCGGTGCGCTGGCGCTGTTCGCAGTGCGTGCGGGGGAGTTGCGGCAAGGCGGGATATTTGCGCCGATCAGCCGGGAGGGCAGCCTCGTTCTCAACAATATCCTTCTGACAGTGGCCTGTGCGACGGTGCTGGTGGGGACGCTCTATCCGCTCGCGCTGGAAGCCTTGACGGGCGACAAGATCTCGGTCGGGGCGCCGTTCTTCAACATGACATTCGCGCCGCTGATGCTGCCGCTGCTGCTGGCTCTGCCGTTCGGGCCATTCCTGGCTTGGAAGCGGGGCGATCTGATGGGCGCGGCGCAACGACTGTCGGTCGCAGCGATCATTGCCATCGTGGTAATTGTGGCCACGGCCGCCTTGGTGCAGCGTGGTCCGTGGCTCGCGCCGTTCGCCATCGGGCTCGGCGCATTCGTGATGATGGGCGCTATCTGGGAAATTGCCTACCGTGCGAAGGCAGGGTCGGCGTCCTGGCCGGAGGTCGCGCGGCGTGCCCGCAACTTGCCACGCTCGGTATGGGGTACGACGCTCGCCCACTTCGGCGTTGGGCTGGCGGTGATCGGTATCGCAGCCACCTCCGCATATCGCGTCGAGACGATCGTTGCGATAAAGCCTGGCGAACATGTCGCGACAGCCGGCTACGTGCTGACCTTCAAGGGTTCGTCGAAAGGGCGAGGCCCCAACTACCAAGAGGATATTGTGTCGCTTGAGGTGGCGCGCGACGGCAAGCCGGTGACCATGCTCACTCCCTCGAAGCGCCTCTATGACGCACCGCCGATGCCAACCACCGAGGCCGGCATCCTGGCCTCATGGCGCGGTGACCTTTATGCCGTCGTTGGCGATGCCCAGGAGACCGGCGGGTTTGCCTTCCGCATCTATTTCAATCCGCTGGTGCGGTTCATTTGGATTGGTGCGGTGATCATGTTTATCGGCGGTGCGGTGTCGCTGAGCGACCGGCGGCTGCGGGTCGGCGCGCCCGTCAAAGCGAGGCGGCGGAGGACCGTTTCGGCATGAACTCGTCCGGTGAATTGATGAGCCCCAGTTCCTGGGTTCATGCCGCGCGGCGACTTCTCGCCGTCCTCCTGATTGCGGTTGCGGCGCTGGGGTCCGATGGGGGCGTTTCACCGTCGTGCGCGCTGAGCCCCGACGAGCAGCTGAAGGATGCGGTGCTGGAAGCTCGTGCGAGAGAGTTGTCGGCGGAGCTGCGGTGTCTGGTCTGTCAGAACCAGTCGATCGACGATTCGGACGCACCGCTCGCAAAGGACCTGAGGCGCCTCGTTCGCGAACGGCTGGAGGCCGGCGACAGCAATGCCGAGGTCAAGAGCTTCCTGGTCGCGCGGTACGGGAATTTCGTGCTGCTGAAGCCACCCTTCGGATGGCACACGTTGTTGCTGTGGCTGGCGCCGGCTTTCGTCCTGCTCGCCACGATTGCCTTCGTTGTGCGTGCAATGCAAGCACGACGCGTGCTTGATGCTTCTTCTCGATCGGGTGCGGGGCTTTCGCCGGAGGAGGAAGAGCGGCTCGACAAGCTGCTCAGGGCCACAGCCGAAGACGGCCAATGAAGGGCCGAGATCGCCGGTCGCGTCTAGATCGTGGTTTTGTCGCATGGGGTCATGAACACGATCCAAGTCGCTGAATTGAGCATGTTCTGCACGCTGAACCGCTGCACACTTCAGCTAAGCACGCTTCAGCGATCAACGGTCCGCATGAGCGGATCTGGTTGTCTCGAGGCGCTTCAGCAGGGAACGGGTTGCAAGTCCGGTAACGGGGAGGCCAACGCGGGCTTGAAAGGCCCTTATCGCCTTGCGCGTCATCGGTCCATAGCGACCGTCGCGTGGGCCAGCGTGCCGTCCGTGGGCGAGGAGATAGGCCTGCAGCCGCTCGATCTCGACCGCTCTCGTCAGGAGTTCACCGTTGGCGAATGTGGCGAGTGGCGCGATCAAAGGTGCTGCGAGCAGTGCCGTATTGGAGATGACCTCCGAATCGAGGCGCTGGACGACCTGCCCGTCGTGCGTGATGACGCGTGAGCGAACGTACGTTCCCACGTTGATGCCAACAACTTCCGGCCCATGTTCGCCGTCGACGAGGAGGGGCGAACCGGAAGATGCAGCTTCGGTGTCGCACGTGTGGAGCAGCAGGTCCGCAGCGCGTTCGAAATCGCGGGACAGCTGTTCGGGTTCAGCTCCCTTCCGACCGGATACGAGAGAACAGTGTGTGCTTATGGCGAGTTTCCAGTGCGCGAGATCGCGGTGATAGGCGACATGATAGAGGTGGCCGGCGGCTGCTTCAGCTGCGACCTCGGAAGCTGTGCGACTGCTCAAGCGAAGGCCACCTGCAGGACAGGCAGTCTTCGCCAGCCGCAGAAAGGCCCAATCGGAGGTGGCGTTGATGGGCGGGCGCGTGTTGAGGTGTTCCGCCCCCAAAACGATTTGGCGGTGCAGGGTTCCGTCGCTGGTGCCCTGGATTGAAATGCCAGGGCCCGTGGCCGTATCGCGGCGGAAGCGCAATTCCGCGGGGTCGCCAGCCGGCTGGCTGACTGTTCCCGCGATGCAGTGCCCGGCGGTCGCCACGACGTCGGGGGCCACGCAGAATGCAGTACATACCGATTGGGTGCCGGTGTGGACGAGTACACCCATGCGTTCGCGCAAGTCCGGGTAGAGGTTTGAAATCAGGCGGCGGTCGTCGGTTCCGAATATGGCGATCGGCTGCACCAACGAAGCTGCTCCATGAAAGCTCCTGGACGTCTGCAATGGTGCGGCGCTTGCTGGATCCGAGAGCGCGAAAGCAAGAACCGTCGTGGCCAGCGTGGTGGCAATGCCTGCCCTTCGACCGCGTGTCGGCGGGAGGGGAATTGCAGGACATGCCGGGGAATTGCCATGAGCTGACATGGCGATCGCCGGGCCGGATAGCGGCAGTCGAAGCCTGTCGTCCGGCTTCGACGGGCGGCCATTTCGCCGCGAACTGAACACCTGACCCGTCACAAAGCGCTCCACGCCACATTACATATCGTTAAGACAGCCGAAAGGCTGCCGTAATGGCGGTTTGGCTATAGCCTCGATCATCTGTCCAAATGGGCACTTCTCGAGGAGGTTGATCACCATGCACAACGCGCCTTCAAAGGCTCACTCAGCAAATACCGCGCCAAGTGGTGGCGGTGCCTGGCGGGCTGGCCGCGCCCTGATGGCTGCCGGCGTGATAGGTGCCAGTGTTCTGGCGTGGCAGTCGCTGGAAGTCGCTCAGCCGGCCAATGCGCAGCTGCGTCCCTCTGAGCCCGGTGTGCAGACGCCGTTTGGCCGAGCACCGCTCACGTTCGCCGACATCGTCGACAAGGTTAAGGGCGCTGTCGTCTCGATTTCGGTCACTAATGGCGAGAAGTCGGAAGCCAAGGCCCCCGGCGGTCGCCGCTTCGGCGGCATGCCGGATTTGCCTGACGACCACCCGCTCAAGGATTTCTTCAAGAACTTGCCGAAGGAGTTCCAGCAGCCGCAGAAGCCGAACCGGCCGCAGCTGGCGCAAGGTTCGGGCTTCGTGATCACTGCTGATGGCTATGTCGTCACCAACAATCATGTTGTCGACGGCGCGTCCAAGATCGAGGTCAGCTTCGACGACCAGGAGAAGCTGGAAGCCGATCTCGTCGGCACCGATGCACGCACCGATCTGGCGCTCATCAAGATCAAGAGCAACAAGTCGTTCAAGCACGTCAATTTTACCGATCGTCCAGCGCGCGTCGGCGATTGGGTCATCGCGGTAGGCAACCCGTTCGGGCTCGGCGGCACAGTGACGGCGGGCATCGTTTCGGCTTTGACGCGCGACATCGGCTCTGGCCCCTACGACTTCCTGCAGATCGACGCCGCCGTCAACCGGGGCAACTCGGGCGGACCGACGTTCAACCTCGACGGAGAGGTTATCGGCGTCAACACCGCAATCTTCAGCCCGTCGGGCGGCAACGTAGGTATCGCATTCGCAGTGCCTGCCAAGACGGCAAAGGCGGTGATCGACCAACTCAAGAACGAGGGTAAGGTCAGCCGCGGCTGGCTCGGCGTCAAGATCCAGAATGTCGACGAGGATACGGCTGCAAGCCTCGGACTCGACCGTGCGCGTGGCGCACTGGTAAGCGAGATTACCCCAGGCGGCCCAGCTGCGGCTTCGGGCGTCGAGGCCCGCGACGTGGTACTTTCGGTTGACGACACCGCGATCGAAGACAGTCGCGATCTCGCCCGCAAGATCGCCGCGTATTCACCTGACACGATGGTGAGCGTAAAGGTGTGGCGCAATGCTGCGGAAAAGCTGGTCAAAGTGAAGCTCGGCACTTTCCCGAATTCTCCTGACGAGCTTTCGCGACTGGAGGATGGCAAGCCTCTCGACCAGACACCCACCGCGTTGGAGCAGCTTGGCCTGAAACTCGCACCTGCCGGCACAGATGGCGTCAAGGACGGCGTGGCCATTGCAGAAGTTGACCAGCAGTCGGATGCGGCACAGAAGGGTCTGAAACAGGGCGATGTGATCCTCGAGGTGCAGGGTGAGGTTGTGAAGAATATCGAAGACGTCGTCGCCGGTGTGAAGAAGGCGCGGGACCTGGGCCGCAAGGCCGTGCTGTTGCACGTTCGCACAGGCCAGCAGAAGCGCTTCGTGGCACTGCAACTCAAGTAAGGCCGGCAGTGGCCGTGTCGCTCGGACAATCGCTCGAGTGCAGCATAAAGTGGGGGGGCCGTCTTCCGGAAAGCGCCGGCGGGCGGCCTCTCTTCTTTGTCAACGGCGACAAACCTCGCTCTACTGCTTTGAAGAGGGTCGGGCGATGGCCTATTGTTGCCGCGCTCGCTCCGGACGGGATGGACGGCGCGAGGGAACGGATCTCGGGCCGTCAATTGCGGGGGCTGGAACAGCAAATCGACATGCGCGTGCTGGTGATTGAGGACGACACGGAGACCGCGGGCTTCCTGCAGAAGTCGCTCAAGGAGAGCGGGCATGGCGCGGAGGTGGCCGGCGATGGCGAAAGCGGTCTGGCGCTGGCGCGCGAAGGTGGCTTCGACGTTCTTATCGTCGATCGCATGCTTCCGCTCCTGGATGGCCTTTCGATCGTACGACAGTTGCGCGCGGAAGGGGACAGGACGCCTGTGCTGATCCTGTCTGCGCTGGGTGAGGTGGATGACCGCGTGAAGGGATTGCGGGCGGGAGGCGACGACTACCTTACAAAGCCTTATGCATACACAGAGCTGCTTGCGCGTATCGAGGCGCTGGCCCGTCGGCATGCACCCGAGGAACAGGCCACTCGGTATGTCGTGGGCGAACTTGTGCTCGACCGGCTGTCACACAGGGTCATGCGTAGTGGCGAGACGATCGTCCTTCAGCCGCGCGAATACCGGCTGCTCGAATATCTGATGCGGCATGCGGGACAGGTGGTCACCCGCACCATGCTATTGGAGAACGTCTGGGATTATCACTTCGATCCGCAGACCAACGTCATCGACGTGCACGTTTCCCGGCTGCGCGCAAAGATCGACAAAGGCTTCGAAATCCCGCTGCTGCATACCGTGCGCGGTGCCGGTTATATGATCCGTGATGGCGATGATTGAGCACCCACGCGGGGCGCTGTCCAGCGGTGCATTCAAGATCGCCGCAGCGGCGCTGGCGGCCATCATAGTCGGTGCGTCAGTCATAGTGCTCCTGCTTTTCCGCCAGGCGGAGGCGGCATTGCAGGCGGAGGTCCTGGCGACGCTCAGATCCGATGCGTCTGCGATCGAGCAAGCCGCTGCGCGCGGGGGAATGGCGGCGGTGGAGCAGGCTCTTGCGGCGCGCATGGCAGCCGATCCGAGTCGCCTCTATCTTCTCGTATCGGCGAACGGAGCCAGGCTGGCCGGCAACATCGACCATGTGCCGACGGAGATCGCGGGCAAGGCGAGCGGTGGCGTCTTCGCCTATCACAGGGCGGGGGAACCGCGAACCGCGGAACGGCAGGCGGTGGCACTGACGTTGTCGGTCGACGATGGCGCGCTGGTCCTGGTGGGGCGCGATATAGAGACGGAGCAACGGATGCTGGTGCGTCTGCGCCTGTTGGCACTTGCAGGAATGGCCGTGCTAGCGGTGGCCGGACTGGCGGGTGGGTATGCCGTGAGCAGGGCGGTTCTGGGTCGGTTGGAAAACGTCAACATGGCCGCACGCACCATCATGGCGGGCGATCTGGCGCAACGGATTCCTGTCACGGATAGCGGAGATGAGATCGATGCCGTGGCTGGCAATCTCAATCACATGCTCGATCGCATCGAGCAGTTGATGAATGGTCTGCGCGAAGTCTCAGACAACATCGCTCACGACCTCAAGACGCCGCTCAACAGGCTACGCAACCGCGCCGAGGCGGCGCTGCGCGACACAAGCGATGCGAACGCATGCCGTACAGGACTCGAGCGCACGATCGAGGATGCCGACGAGTTAATCAAGACCTTCAACGCGCTGCTGCTCATCGCACGGCTCGAGGCGGGAGCGCTGGAGGGGACGACGGAGGAGGTCGATCTTGGACGCCTGATCGCCGACGTCGCGGAACTCTATGAGCCGGTAGCCGAAGAAGCGGGCCTGGTGCTTTCCTTTTCCGGAGTGAACGGGATCATGATGCATGTCAACCGGCATCTCGTGGGACAGGCGGTTGCCAATCTCGTCGATAATGCGATCAAGTATGGACGTGTATTGCCTGGTGGCGAATCCCAGCCGGCAACAGGGCGCGTGGCAACGCGCGTCGATGTGGGTGTGCGGCGCGCCGGTGACGTTGCGGAAATTTCCGTTGCGGACGACGGTTCGGGTATCAGTGCGGAAGACCGGGGGCGCGTGCTCAAGCGCTTCGTGCGGCTCGAGCAAAGCCGTTCGCGGCCAGGCACAGGCCTCGGGTTGTCGCTGGTGGCGGCGGTGGCGCGGCTGCATGGCGGCACCCTGCGGCTCGAGGACAATGCACCGGGGCTACGCGCAGTGCTCAGCCTTCCGGCAACGCGACGGCATTTTGCGTAGTCATCAATCGGAAGGGTTTAGCGGCTCATTCAAGCGGGGGATGAGACGGTCAGGGGAGGTAGTGAAGGCATGCCGGATACCTGGATGGACATCACGGGCAGCGGATATCAACCTTCATCGAAGGGTGGCGGTGATCTTCCCGGGCGCGCGCCGAAGGGCAGCGGGCTCGCCGACCGAATAAGGGAATGGCCACTCGGCGGGGATAATGAACGCGCGCTTTCGGAGTTGACTGAGCTTGAGCAACAGGCCGCCGGGAAGGAGGACTTTGCGCGTCTTGCCCAATTGCTATCCGATGAGAACGTGCGCCATCTGCTGCTTGGTACCTTCACTGGCTCGCCTTACCTGAAGGGATTGATTGTACGGGATGCGGCACGGCTGCAGCGCGTGCTCGCGGAGGCGCCGGAGGATCGATTCAACCGTCTGCTTGTGGAACTCCAAGAGAAGATGGCGGCGGCCGGCACGATGGCGGAGGTGATGCGCATCGTGCGTGTGTTTAAAGCCGAGGTTGCGCTGTTGACTGCGCTTGCCGATCTCGGAGGTGTCTGGCCAGTGCTGACGGTGACGGGCGTTCTGACGGCAACGGCCGATGCGTCGCTCGATGCGACGGTCCGCTTCCTGTTCCGTCAGGCACAGGCAAAGGGAGACTGGACCGATACGTCGCCCGACGCCGCGGCTCGCTCTGGTTACATCGTCCTTGCGATGGGCAAGCATGGCGCCGGAGAGCTCAACTATTCGAGCGACATCGACATCATCGTGTTCTATGAGCTTGCGCGACTGCGGTTGCGCGACGGGCTGGAGCCCCAGGCGTTCTTCGTGCGGATGACGAGGGATCTGGTCAAGATCATGCAGGAGCGAACTGCCGACGGTTATGTGTTCCGCGTCGATCTTCGCTTGCGGCCCGATCCCGGCGCGACACAGGTGGCGCTATCGACGGATGCCGCGATGCACTACTACGAAAGCTTCGGGCAGAACTGGGAGCGCGCAGCGCTGATCAAGGCCCGACCCGCCGCAGGCGATAGAAGTGCTGGGAACGCGCTTCTGGAAGAACTGACTCCTTTCGTGTGGCGCAAGCATCTCGATTTCGCGGCCATCGAAGACATCCATGCGATGAAGCGGCAGATTCACGCGTTCCGTGGCATCGGCGGCATCGGTGTTGCTGGCAACAACGTCAAGCTCGGTCGTGGCGGTATTCGCGAAATCGAGTTCTTCACGCAGACCCAACAGCTGATTGCGGGTGGACGTCAGCGGGAGCTTCGCGTGCGGCAAACGCTGATGGCGCTGCAGGCACTCGTCGAGCGCGACTGGATCGTTGAAAACGTGCGAGCGGACCTGGAGCGCGCCTATCTTTATCTTCGACGGATTGAGCATCGCATCCAGATGGTGGCGGACGAGCAGACGCATTCGCTGCCCGAGGCGGCAGACGCGCTGGAATCGTTTGCCCGGTTTGCCGGATATCAGGATCTGACAGCGTTTTCCGCGGCGTTGATCCCAGTTCTTGAGACAGTGCAGTCGCACTACATCGCCTTGTTTGAGGACATGCCGGAGCTGACCGCGGCGGGAGGGAACCTGGTGTTCGCCGGTGGTGACGACGACCCTGGCACCATCGAGGCGCTGCGGCGCATGGGATATACGCAGCCGGCAAGCATTCTGCAGACCGTGCGCGGCTGGCATGCCGGGCGCTATGCGGCGGTGCGTTCGGCGCGCTCGCGCGAGCGACTGACGGACGTTCAACCACTGCTCGTCGCAGCCCTTGCGGAGACGGCAGAACCGGACCGGGCGTTTTCTACATTTGACCGGTTTCTTTCCGAATTGCCCACCGGTGTGCAGCTATTCTCGCTGCTCAAGGCCAACCCTGCGTTGCTTAAGCTCGTGGCCGACATCATGGGCATGGCACCGCGGCTTGCGCATATCCTGTCACGGCGACGGCGACTGCTCGATGCGGTGATCGATCCCAAGACATTCAGCACACTGCCGGGAGCGGCCGAACTCGACAAGGTGATCAGCACGGAAATCGGCATTGCGGGCGACGTGCAGGAAGCGCTCGACAGGGCGCGCGTGGTGGGCAGCGAGCAGGCGTTTCTGATTGGAGTGCGGGTGCTTTCGGGTTCAATCAACGCGGGTCAGGCGGGCGGAGCCTACGCACTTCTGGCAGAACGCCTCATCGGCGCCCTTCAGGGATTCGTCGAACTGGAATTGTCGCGCAGCCACGGCGTCGTGCCTGGTGGCGCGGCGGTGGTATTGGCGATGGGAAAGCTCGGAGGCCACGAGATGACGGCGGCTTCCGATCTCGATCTTATCGTCGTATACGACTTCGACGAGCAGGTGACCCAATCGGATGGTGCGCGACCGCTGGCGCCGAGCCAGTACTATGCGCGCATGACGCAGCGGCTGGTGACGGCGCTGTCGGCGCCGACGGCAGAAGGTACGCTCTACGAGGTGGACATGCGCCTGCGGCCATCAGGTCAGAGCGGTCCACTGGCGGCGCGGCTTTCGAGCTTCATCGATTATCAGGCGAATGAGGCGTGGACGTGGGAGCACATGGCGCTGACACGGGCACGCGTCATCACGGGCCCGCCACTTCTGCGCGCAAAAGTGGAAGCGGCGATCGACTCCGCTCTTCGCCGCCCGCGCGACCGGGCGAAGGTAGCCGCCGATGTGCGTGAAATGCGCGACCGGATTGCCAAGGAGAAGGGCACAAGCAATATCTGGGACCTGAAGCAGGTGCGTGGTGGACTCGTCGATCTGGAATTCATTGCGCAATTCCTGCAACTCGTCGCGGCGGCAAAGTTTCCGCAAGTGCTAGACCAGAATACGGCGAGGGCACTGCGCAAGCTTGCTACGCATGGCTATCTCTCGGGCGAGCACGCGGACGTCCTCATTCCTGCGGCGGAGCTCATCCACAACCTCACGCAGATCCTGCGACTGTGCCTCGATGACCCCTTCGATCCAGCGGCGGCGCCTAAGGGCCTCAAGGAGCTTCTCATGCGTGCCGGTGATGCGCCGACATTCCAGGCCCTCGAGACAAGGCTCGGCGAGACGCTGGCTTCGGTCGCTGAACTGTACAATGCGATCGTCGCGTGAACGCCCGCGCTTGAATTTAGAAAATCGGGGCAGGCGCGACGGAATTGCCGCGTTCGAGCGTTCTTTGTTCATACGGGCCGCAAATGCGGCGCTTGAACGGAGGTTTTTATCAATGAATCGCAAGGGCTTGGCTCTCTCTGTCGCACTTCTGGCAACGGTTGGCGTCGCTTCGGCGGTCGCTGCAGCTGGCGGTCATTTTGGCAGGGGGGGCGGACACGGTGGTTGGCATGAAGCCCGTTTCGATGGCCATGGCTTTGGCCACGGCGGCAGACGGCACGGCAAGATGGGCCGCATAGCGGCGCTCAAGCAACTCGATGCCGACAAGGACGGGGTGGTGACGCTCGATGAATTTCTGAAGCCGCGTTTGGAACGCTTTGCCGAAATCGACAAGAACTCGGATGGCTCGCTCGATGCTGCCGAGCTTTCCGCACGCATGATGCAGAATGCTGGCCAGCGCCAGCGCATGATGATGGCGCGTCTGGATGTCGATGGTGATGGCAAGGTCACGAAGGACGAGTTCGAGAGCGCCGCTCATCACGGCCGGCGCGGTATGCACCGCGGACGCGATGGGCACGACGGCGGACACCACCGCATGCGCGGCGGCATGAAGCGGCAGCAGGACAGCAACGCGGAAGGCGGGGCTGCGGAGGACGGTGCCACCCGCAAACCGGAAGGTGATCAGGCCGAGCGAGGCCGCGGCAACCGGGCCCAGCGTTCAGCCGAGCGATTCGCGCGTCTCGATGTCAACGGCGACGGCGTCATCACGACGGCGGACCTGGAGGCACGAACTTCCGAGAGGCTCAGCTGGTTCCAGAAGAAGGAGCTGCATGTTCTCGACAAGGACGGTGACGGCAAGGTGAGTGCGGACGAGTTCGCCGCGCGATCCAAGCAGCGTTTCGCCGACATCGATCTCGACAAGGACGGCAGGATCACAGCGGCCGATCTGCCTCCGGGCATGGCCGAGCGCTGGAACAAGAAGAGCGCTCCGGCCGACAAGTAAGCTGGCGGATCGAGCTCCGGCCGGGCGCTGGTGCAACCGATATGGGGTTGCCTGCAATGTCCGGCCGGACCAACTTGTTTCGGACCAACCCGCTGCTCGATGGCGGCGGTGTAGTCCTGGCTGCTGCCGATTTGGTCGTGCGCAGGGTGGGCGATAGCGGATGTTGCTGGCGTAGATGCAGAGGGCACGCGTGGCAGTGAAACCGGGGCAATCAACGCAGGCCGCGTCGGATAGTGCGGCGGATGATGCGTTGAGCGATATAGCACTTGTGGCGCGCGTTGCCCTGGGCGAGGCAGATGCTTTCGCGCTGCTGGTGAAGCGCCACGTCGGGCCGGTTTCGGCAATTGCGCGGCGCATGCTGGGTGATGACAGCGAGGCGGAGGATGTGACGCAGGAAGCGTTTCTCAAGCTTTGGCGGCTTGGTGCCGGTCTTGCCATCGACGGCAGCGGCGTGCGGCCGTGGTTGCGCCGGGTGGTGTCCAACCTCGCCATTGACAGGATACGTGCACGACGCCGGACGGATGTGACAGACGAGGCGCCGGAGATTCCGGTGGCCGCTGAACAGCTGAAGGCACTCGAAGGCGACGCCGTGGCGGAACGTGTGAACCTTGCCCTGCAAGCGCTGCCCGAACGGCAGCGGCTTGCGTTGACGTTGTTCCACTTCGAAGGGCTTAGCCAGCGCGAGGTCGCGGCCAGCATGGATATCAGCGACGAGGCGGTGGAATCGCTTCTGGCGCGAGGCAGGCGAGGATTGAAGGCGGCACTGGCCGATGAGTGGCGGGAACTGGTGGCGGGTGGTGGAGCGGACTGAACGTGGCGCAGGAGGCTGGCCCATCTCCTCAAGCCTCAACGGATACGATGGCGAAGCGAACCATGACGACGAGACAAGATCGACCTGAAATCGAACGATTGAAAGCGCTGGTTGAGGTTCACGGCGGAGACCGCGAACGCTGGCCGGCCTCGGAACGCCTGGCGATGGAGCGGCTCGCTGCCACGGACGCGCATGCCGCATCCATCGTCGCTCAGGCTCGGGCGCTCGATCGGATGCTTGATGCGGCGCCAGCGTTGAGTTCGGACCAGCTTTCCGATCTCGCCAACAGGATCGTCGCGGCGGCGCAATCGGAAGGGCGCTGGCGGGGCGGTGCCGCCGGGAACGCGGATGCGATTGTTGGAGGGGCGCAGTCGTCGCGCTCGCTTATGCACGACCGGGCTGGGCCGCTGCCACCGCGAACGACACAGGGCATCGGAAGGCGACTGCCGGCTATGCTCAGCGCCGGTCGCCGCGGCCCGTTGGCTTCCGTGGGGATGCTCGCCGCATCGCTTCTGGTTGGCGTGCTCATCGGACTGTCGCTCAGCAACGGCGACGTCGTGTCGGAAGCTCAGGTCGTGGCCGATGCAGGAGATGAATCTGTTTTCCAGCAACTGGTCATGGGCGAAGAAAGTCTCGATGCTCTTGTAGAGGATCTGTTGTGATGTCTGACGCATACGACTCAGGAAAACGGGGATCTGGCGGTAGCAGTCCGCGCTGGGTCGTGGGTGTGCTGCTGTTGTCACTGATGGCGAACATGATTGTCGTCGGTGCAGCGGCCGGACGCATGTGGGCACATCACGGTGGCCATGGCTGGTTCGATCGCCAGAGGCATGGCGACGGCATGCAAGGCTTTCTCCGTGATGTTCCGGATACGCGCAGGGCCGAACTCGCCGAGATGATCCGCGCCAATCGGGCGGCCTTGCGCGAAGAACGTGAGAAGGTGCGGGAACTGCGAAAGGTGGTGCGCGAGGCGATGGTACGCGAGCCGTTCGACAAGGCAGCACTGGAGTCTGCGCTTGGTGAGGTCAACACTGCGCGGCAGGCGCTGGGAACTCGCGTCGCGACAGAACTCGCCAACTTTCTGGAGCGGTTGACACCCGATGAGCGCAAGGCATTCGTGGAGAAGGGAATGCGCCGGCGCGGCGGCGGGCGTGATGGCAAGCTGTAACGGGAGTTGATCAGAGGGTGAGCCCAGCGGGTCTGCGGTTCCGATCGGAATTTCCTTGCTTGGACGCTCAAATCGCGGGCGGAGCAGCGAACAATTCCTGCTGGATGGCGCCGTCCAGGGACAGCAGGACCGACCAGGGAGCATCGGCAGCGGCGTTCTCGTAGAGCTGGCAGCCGTCCAGTTCGAGCAGGGTTCGGGCCAGGCACAGCGGCAGGGATCGGCGTTCCTCGAGCGAACGAGGGACCATACGGTCGCAAAATACGACAACTGCCACGCGGTCGAGATCAGCAGTGGCGCGGATTGTCACCGTTGCACCTTCGTCTGCTTGCAAGCTCGCTTCGCACATCACATTGACAAGGGCCTGACGGAGCGCGCGCCGGTGCGCGATTACCTCGATGTCAGGATCTATTTCGACGACGCAGGCGAGGCCACGGCGATCGAGATCGGGAGCGGCGGCAGCTTTCGCATCCCTGCACAGGTAGCCAAGGACCAGCGGTTCGCGCTCACAGTGGCTCGCTGATTTGGCCATCAGGCTGGTCATGGCCAACGTGTCCTCAGCGCTCTTCAGGAGCTTTTGGCTGCTTTCGCGAATATGCGTGACGTATTCTTCATAGCGAGGATGTCCGAGCGGGCCGAACATCTGGTGGCCCATGAGATCAGAAAATCCCATCACTGCGTTGAGTGGCGTGCGCAACTCATGACTGACGCGTGCCATCAGTTCGGCGCGCAGATCACTACTGACTTCGGCAGCCGGGGGTGTCATCGTCCGAGCAGGGACGTTCAATGTGCCCGGTATCGGCCAAGCTGCGGTTGGGGACGGGTCGTTCGGTATCGAGTGCGAATCCCCGTGTTCGTCGCCTTCGCTGCCTGACCCGCGCTGTGATGCGGGTGACGTGTTCTGATTGGCTTCGCTGTTGGAACTGCGCACAAGCGTGAGGAAGGAGACTGCGAGGCCGATTACGACAGGCACTGCCAGAACGGGGTTGCTGGCGGCGAAGGGTGCGACGACGGCAAGGCCACATAGATGAGCGAGTGTCGCGAATACGAGAGGACGGGACGAGCCGCTTGCCGACTGGTCGACGCCGGCTGCGGCTCTTGAGAGGGATCCACGCCCGTTTGCCCCGTCGGCGAGCGCAAAAGTTCCCTCTGGGTCGGCGGACGTTGTCCAAGCCATCCCGGCATTCTCCAATTCGATTATGCTTTTTCGCCCAGTTTCGACTCGCTTCGTTGCCCCCGCAGCGAATCGCAGAATCAGTGTCGCCCAAGACCGACTCAGCTGTCGAGGGAGATTAAATTGTGGCCGTCAAGAAAATACTCTTCAATCCATGTCGATGCGCGGAGGACTCAGCGATTGGTTCGGGAGGACCATGAACGTCAGCCGTCGAGCATTCGAGAGACGATCTCGTAGACATCGCGGGAGAGATCAGGTGTGTCGGCAACATTTGAGAGGGCCTTGCGGGCCTGACGCTTGCGGACCGGCTCAAGGGCGCGCCAACTTCGGAAGGCGCCGAGGATGCGGGCGGCAATCTGCGGGTTGAAGCGGTCGATAGCGAGCACCTGTTCGGTGACAAAGGCGTAGCCGGCGCCATCGGGACGGTTGAACTGGACTGGGTTCAGGCTGGCGAAATTGCCGACGAGCGCGCGCACCTTGTTGGGCGTCGTGATGCAGAACAGGGGATGGGACGAGAGCTCGCGGACGCGCTTGATCGTTGCGGGCAGTGGCGAGACGGCCTGCGCGGCAAACCATGTGTCGATGACGAGGTGGTCCTGCTTCCAGCGCTCGAAGAAACGGCTCAATGCCTTTTCGCGTGCGGTACCGGATGTCGCGGCCAGAAGGAACAGGGCGTGCGCCTCGTCGGTCATGTTGGTTGCACGGTCGAAATGGCGGGCTGCAAGTGCAACGTCGCTGCGCTCGCCGCGCGCGACGAGCAGCGTCAGAACCGCATTGCGCAAGGCGCGACAGCCGGCGCTGTGAGCATCAGCGGCGAAGGGTGCTTGCGTCGTCATCTCCCGGTAGATCGCCTTTAGTTCATCGAGCAAAGTCCTGGCAACCAGGCGCGAAAGCTGACGATGGGCGCGATGGATCAATCCCGGGTCGACGTCATGTGCCATTTCGCGTGCGATGTCGGCTTGCGTAGGGAGTTTGAGCAATTCGGCCCGATAGGCCGGTTCCAGTGCCATGTCGGCGATCGTGGCGCCGAGCGCCTTAGCATAAGTCACCCCGCGCGCGCTGCGCCTGCCGTCCTTCAACGCCTTGACGATGTGGACCAGCGTGCGGGTTGCATAAGTGTTGGCTGCCTGCCAACGATTGAAAAGGTCGCTGTCGTTGGCCATCAGGAACTCGAGATCGCGGTCGGCGATGTCGAGCGTCAGGTTGACGGGAGCGGAAAAGCCGCGCAGCAGCGAGGGCACGGGACGAGAGGGGATATCGAGGAAGCGGAAGGTCTCGCTTCGCTTCGTGACGTGAATTACGCCATCGGTGAGGCGTTCGCCGGTATCGAGGACGAGGTCGAGGTCCTGGCCGTTGCTGCCGAGCAGCCCAAGCCGCACGGGGATGTGAAGCGGCTTCTTGCGTGATTCGCCGGGAGTTGTGGGCAGCACCTGCTCGACATGCAACTCCGCCGTCTTGTTGCGTCTGTCGTAGTTGAGTGCACACACGAGCTGCGGGGTGCCAGCTTGCTCGTACCAGGTCATGAATTGCGAAAGATCGCGGCCGGACGCTTCGGCGAAGCAGGCGATGAAGTCTTCCACAGTGGCGGCGTCGCCGTCGTGACGCTTGAAATAGAGATCCATGCCGGCGTGGAATTCGGCATCGCCCAGAATAGTGTGCAGCATGCGCACCAGTTCCGCGCCCTTCTCGTAGACGGTAGCGGTGTAGAAGTTGTTGATCTCGATGTAGGACGAGGGCCGCACCGAATGGGCCAGGGGGCCGGCATCCTCGGGGAACTGGTGGGTCCTGAGCTGGCGCACGTCGGTGATGCGCTGGACTGTTGCGGACCGCTCGTCGCCGGAGAATTCCTGATCGCGATAGACGGTCAGACCTTCCTTGAGACAGAGCTGGAACCAGTCGCGGCAAGTGATGCGGTTGCCCGTCCAGTTGTGAAAGTACTCGTGTGCGACGACGCTTTCGATCGCTTCGAAGATAGTGTCGGTGGCGGTTTCCGGCGACGCGAGGATCAGGCGGTCATTGAAAATGTTGAGGCCCTTGTTCTCCATCGCGCCCATGTTGAAGTCGGATACGGCAACGATGTTGAAGACATCGAGGTCGTATTCGCGGCCGAAGCGTTTCTCGTCCCATCGCATGGAGCGCTTGAGCGAATCCATCGCCCAGGCGGCGCGATCCTCCTTGCCGTGTTCGACGTAAACCCTCAAGTCGACCTTGCGGCCGGACATCGTCTTGATCGTCGAGGCGATCGAAGTGAGGTTGCCGCCGACGAGCGCGAACAGGTAGCAGGGCTTTGGATGGGGATCGCGCCAGATCGCATAATGGCGCTTGCCGCGATGAAGTGTGCCGCGCTCGACCGGGTTGCCGTTGGAGAGCAGGATCGGAGCTTCTTCGGCATCGGCCTCAATTCGCACCGAATATTTGGACAGCACGTCAGGCCGGTCCAGGAAGTAGGTGATGCGGCGAAAGCCATGCGCTTCGCATTGCGTGCAGTAGATGCCGCGCGAGCGATAGAGGCCCTGCAGAGCCTTGTTGGCTTCGGGATCGATGTAGGTCACGATTTCGAGGCGGAACGGCTTTGGCGGCGGCGCTTTCAGCGTCAGGCCGACGTTGGTGAGATCGTAATCCGTCTTCAATCCCAGTTCGCTGCCGTCGAGGCGGATCTGGTCGAGTTCCAGCTGTTCGCCGTCGAGCCGCAGCGGGCCGTGCGTCTTGATGGCGGGGTTGGGACGAAGATCGAGACGCGCCCGGACGCGCGTCCGGGTCGGATCCAGGCGGAAATCCAGGTCGACCTTGTCGATGAGGTACTCCGGTGGCTGGTAGTCCTTGAGACGGATCGGACGAGGGGTGTCGGTTTTCATCGGCGTCACTTCTGCGGCGGAACTAGGCAAATGTGGGTGGCACAGGGTGCACATGGGGCCATTCGATCATGAAAGTCGAGCGTCCTAGCACATATTTGGTGCGCGCCCTGCCTGCAATCGAGATCGCAGAGCAATTGGGGAACAACGGGTGCCGTTCGTCTGCTGAGGGTATCAAGGGAGGTTTGGAATACCCACCATCACTTGTAGGTCTCGGCTCGTGTCTCTAGATGGAAAGGTAGCACGACGGGCCGCGAGTGGGTGTGCCGTGGCTGGGGCGTGTTTTGGATGCGCGAGCCAGAGATGCGCACTACGCGGTGTGCGATCGGGCCGTCAGCGATAGCGTCAATTTGATGACATGTCGATCACTGGAGGCGGGATGAGTGGTGTTGGCCGGGATACGGGTTTTACCTTCGACAACAGCTATCAGCGTCTGCCGGACCGTTTTTTTGCGCGACTTGATCCGACACCGGTTTCCGCCCCCCGTCTCATCAAAGTCAACGCTGGGCTCGCCGAGCTTCTTGGGCTCGATGCGGCGGTGCTGGCAACGCCGGAGGGCGTCGAGATGCTGGCCGGCAACCGCATTCCGAAAGGGGCGCAGCCGATCGCAATGGCCTATGCCGGGCACCAGTTCGGCGGGTTCGTGCCGCAATTGGGCGACGGACGCGCGCTCCTGCTAGGCGAGATTGTCGGGCGCGACGGCGTGCGCCGCGACATCCAACTGAAGGGCTCGGGGCCGACACCCTACTCACGACGTGGTGATGGCCGTGCGGCGCTTGGTCCGGTGCTGCGTGAGTACATCGTCAGCGAGGCCATGCACGCGCTGGGTATACCGACGACCCGAGCGCTGGCTGCCGTAGCCAGCGGCGAGCACGTGTTTCGCGAGACGCCGGTTCCCGGCGCGATACTGACGCGGGTGGCGCGCAGCCATATCCGGGTCGGCACGTTCCAGTTCTTCGCGGCCCGTGACGACGTAGAGGGTCTGCGGCTGCTTGCCGACCACGTCGTTGACCGGCTGTATCCTGAGTTGAAAAACGTCGAGCAGTCATATCTCGCTCTGCTCAACGCCGTGACGGAACGACAGGCGGCACTTGTCGCTTCGTGGCTGCTCGTCGGCTTCATCCATGGGGTGATGAACACCGACAACATGTCGATAGCCGGCGAGACGATCGACTATGGACCCTGCGCGTTCATGGATTCGTTCGATCCAAAGACGGTTTACAGTTCGATCGACCAGACGGGTCGGTACGCTTATGGCAATCAGCCCGCGATCGGACAGTGGAACCTGGCGCGCTTTGCCGAGACGCTACTCCCGCTGATCGAAAACGACCAAAAGGTTGCCATCGCGGCTGCAACAGAAGTGCTCGACCGATTCCCGGATCTGTTTGCGGTCCAATATATCGCCGGATTGCGCGCGAAGGTCGGGCTGATGGCCGCTGAAGAGGAGGATGGTGCGCTCATCACGCAATTCCTGGGGCTAATGCGCGCCTCGGATGCGGACTTCACGCGGTCTTTCCGGAAGCTTGCCGATGCGCTTTCGGACACCGACAGCGATGCTGCGGACCTCTTCTCGATGTTCAAGGATGCGGGGGCGCTGCAGTCGTGGCTCGCAGCGTGGCGCGCACGGCTCGCGCGCGAAGGCGCGGATACAAAAGAAACCCAAGCTCGAATGCGTCGCGTCAATCCAGCCTACATCCCGCGCAATCATCTCGTCGAGGAAGCGATCCGGGCCGGCGTCGAGGGTGGCGAGTTCGCGCCGTTCGAGACGCTGATCGAGGTGTTGTCACGGCCATTCGAAGAGCAGACTGGACGTGAACGTTACACCATGCCTCCCGAGCCGCACGAGGTCGTGCACGAAACCTTCTGTGGCACCTGAAGCTTGGTGCGTGCAAATCACCGTCGCTCCCATGCGCATAGCTCAGTCAATGCTCATCGCTGCGGAATGTGCGATCGCAAGAGATCGCAGTTCGGGCAGAAGTGGGGCGGGATCATCGGCCCTCGCGCCAGACTGTCGAACCACTCCTGACATGCGTTGGGATGGGCGCAACGAACGCAATTCCAGCTCGCCATCTCGAAGGTCGCGCCATGCAGGTCACGCCTGAGGCGGCTCGCGTCGACGCCGAGCCACTCCAACATCTGCTCGAGTCGTCGCTCGCGTTGAGCGACGTGATTCACCATCGGTCTTGACATGGATCGCCTCCTCGTCTTCGTTGTGACAAAGGCGGACAGCCGCTGGGTCTTTGAAGCGACGCCATGTGCGCCGGCAAAGTTTCGATGTGCAGCGGGTTTCAATGCTAGATAATCGTAAATTGCATGTCGCCTTCCGACGATGCGGCGCGATGTCCCTGCGGTGAAATTGCAGCCGCAGTTGCATTCGTTCTTGCGAATACTTTCGCCACCATTCAGACGACCGGCGCGCCATAGCCGTAGCTATAGGGAACCGGCCCGGAAAAGGCGATCACGTCGCCGTCGTCGAGTGCTACGTCCTGATTAACGACGCCACCCTGATAGAGCCCCGGTGTGATGTCGCGCCCATTGCGCAAAACCAGATAGATGTCGCCGAGCGGCAGCGCGAACATGCGGATGATATCGCCGACTGTAACGCCAGCGGATAGTTCCAGCTTTCGCGAGACACCGTCGACACCACTGTACTTGGCGAGACTATTGAAGAATCGCGCCTCGATGTTAAGCACCGCGCCGCGCGCATTGTGGCCAAGAAGATCGTTCGAGAGGGTTGGCGGTTGCGTGGTCATCGAAGTCTCCGTTGTCGCTGCGAACGCCGGACATTTCGGGGCTATGTGCAGCGGTGTGCCATTTGCGGCAGCCGCAGTGCGGCCAGCACCGAGTTGTCGGCAACGGCGACACTGTCACCGGCTGGGACATAGCCGACGACGCAAGGCCGAGGCTTGACTATTGTCAGGCGGGAAGGTCGTCCTTTTGGGGGGGGGCGGCACGGCGCTCGGGTTCGGGTGAGGTTGGACTACGCGCCAGTTGCCAGGAGGCGAGCGCCACCGCGGCACCCAACAGCCAGCCTGCCAGGACGTCGCTTGGCCAATGTGCGCCGAGATACACGCGCGTTGCGCCGACGACAAACGCCAACAGGGCGGCGGCAACGATCAGAGCCGTTGCGAGGCGCCGGTCAGCGATCTCGCGAGCCGCGATTGCGGCCAGCAGCAAATACAGGACCGCAGACAGCATCGCGTGGCTGCTCGGAAAGCTGGAGGTCTCGACATCGATCGAAGGCGCCAAAAAGTCCGGGCGGGCGCGATCGAACAGGGACTTCAAAACGGCATTGAGAAGGAACGTCGCAAGGATTGTGACAGTGAGCAGGATTGCCGGCCCTCTCCGGTGCATCATTGCAAGCACGGCTGCCGCTGCAGCCGTTATAACGATCACCACAATGTTGCTACCGAGAGAGGTGAGGTCGCGCATTACGCTTTCAAGCCAGTCGGGGCCGATCGGATCGTTGGGATCATAGACATTGTGGAGGATGGCGAGGACGCGATGGTCGATTTCCGCCAGTCCGCCGGGCGTGAGCAAGCCGATCACCAACCAGGCCGCGAGCATTCCCGTGGCAGTCAGTGTCGCGGTCACCAGGCTTTGGCGAACAAGGGCGCAACCCGGCAGACGCGGATTGTCGACGAAGTCGCTTGGCCTCGTATCGTCCAGGCTCACCGATCCAGCACTCGTTCAGTTCGTTGGCACATCCGTACAAATTCGGTTGCGAAAGCGTGTCGTAGCACGTGCCCGAAATGATTATTTGCCTCGGGATGGCAGTTTCGCGTGCCAATGTCGCCACTTTCGTGGCCGTCTTCGCGGGCATTTATAGTTCATCATATCACCGTGTCTGGTCAGGGTTGTCGATTGGAAAACATTTTCGTTTCATACACGTTGACGCTATTTCGCAGCCATATGAGAAGAATGGGCTCGCCGCGGACATGCTGCGGCGTATTTGGGGCGCGGTTGCGCCGTGGCCATTCCTACAGGCTCAATGCCGGCTCTGCGAGGCTCTATATGTTCTCCAGGGGGAAATACAACCTTTCGATGCAACGATCTGGTTCATGCAGGAATTTGATCGGTCTGAGGCACGCACGGCTTGGTTGCGCGTTTGCCGGTTTGACCGTCTTGCTGTGTGCGGCGGTTGCAGTGTGGCCCTGTACTGCGGTTGCCGCGGGAAATGCAGCCTTGGAGGACGAGCAATCCGCAGTGCTGGGGGATCTTCCGGCCCTTGAGGCGGCACGATTTGCCATCGGCGCAGCGATTTTTGCCGCCGAATGGATTGCAGCACCGAACGTGTCCGACGGGGCCGACGGTCTTGGTCCACTCTACAATGCGAGTGCGTGTTCGCAATGCCATCAGCCGGGTGGCGGGCGTTGGTCGGGCCGGGCGGGCGAAGCGATCGTTCGAAACGTACTGCGGTTCGAAGGCAGCAGAGAAGGGCGAGAGGGCGATCCTCGCTATGGCCGCCAACTCCAGGATCGTGCAGTGGCCGGGCATTCGTCCGAGGGACATTTCGAGGTTCTATGGTCGCCATTTTCAGTGACATTGAGGGATGGCAGCCGCGTCGAGTTGAGGCGGCCCGAGGTGTCGGTGCTCCGGCTCGGCTCCGGACCGCTCTCAGCGCAAACGCGGGTCTCGCTGCGTCGTCCGCCGCCGGTCGCGGGACTTGGCCTCATCGCCGCGATTGCCGAGGAGGACATTGTATCTGGTGCTGATCCCGATGACCGCGATGGCGACGGCATTCGCGGTCATGCCGGGCGTGCCGTCGATCCGGCGACCGGGAAGATGGGCCTTGCACGTTTCGGCTGGAAGGCGTCGGCGGTCACGCTGGCCGCCCAGGTGGCCGATGCGTTCAGTCTGGACATGGGGCTATCGTCACCGCTGTCGCCTGATCCAGCCGGCGATTGCACGTCTGCCCAGCCGACGTGCCGGTCCGCGCCCGACGGGCGCTCCGCCGCCAAGGGCGGATATGAGGTAAGCGCGGAGGAACTCTCTCTGCTGGTCGCCTATCTGGAGGGATTGGCGCCGTTCCGTCGGGTTGCCGGCGAAGCGAATGCGAGTGGACAACTTCAGTTCCAGACACTCGGCTGTGGCGGGTGTCATCGCGAGGCGTTCACGACACGTGACGTGCCGCGCGCCCCGCATTTATCGAACAAGCCGGTGCGGCTGTTCTCCGATCTGCTCCTGCATGACTTGGGCGCCGATCTCGCCATTCCGGGCGATGCGGATACGCTGCACGGTCGGTCTTGGCGAACGGCTCCGTTGTGGGGGCTCGGCCAGCGCCTCCGCGACATCGCTGCGGGGCGGATCGACGGGCTTCTGCACGACGGGCGGGCGCGCACGATCAGTGAGGCGATCCTGTGGCATGGGGGAGAGGGTCTGAGGTCGCGAGATGCCTATTGCAATCTGCCTGCTGCCTCGCGCGACGATCTGCTCGCCTTCCTGGCCGGGCTATGACGCAGCAATCCGGGCGGCAGGTCTCATATGATGGCCGGTACAATGAGGCCAGCCGTTGGCCGGACACAGGCGAGCGGATTTGACGCCGCGCGTGCGATGCCGTCAGCTAGCGGGTCGGCTGCAAACGGGGAACGACGGATATTCGACTTTCTGCCTTGTTCGAAGAGTCGCAACGGCAAACGGCATGAGCACTTTTCCCGACAACGATCCGATCCATGGCGATGCAAAATCTTGTGATGCCATAGATCTGGTAATCGTTCCGCGGGCGCGTGATCTCGGCGGCTTCGAGGTGCGTCGCGCATTGCCCGCGCAGCGACGCCAGATGGTGGGCCCCTTCATCTTCTTCGATCAGATGGGGCCGGCGGAATTCCTGCTGGGCAACGGTATCGACGTTCGTCCGCACCCGCATATCGGTCTTGCCACAGTGACATACCTGTTCGAGGGCGAGATCATGCATCGTGACAGTCTGGCTACCGCGCAGCCGATCCGGGCGGGCGAGCTCAATCTCATGACGGCGGGACGGGGCATTGTGCATTCGGAGCGCTCGTCGCAAAGCGAACGGGCAAAGCTGTCACGGCTGTTCGGCATCCAGGCCTGGGCGGCATTGCCTGAGCGGCACGAGGAAGGCGCGCCATCCTTCGAGCATCACGGGCGCGATGTGCTGCCGCGCATCACCGGTGAAGGCAAGCGGGTCAGCCTGATACTGGGCTCGCTCTATGGGCAGACGTCGCCGGCACATTTTCCGCATCCGAGCTTCTATGCTGAGGCGGTGCTGGCTCCCGGGGCGATACTGCCGCTCGACGACGACTATGACGAGCGCGCCATTTTCATTGTCTCGGGCGAGATCGACATCGCGGGCGATATGTTCGGCGCTGGACAATTGCTCGTCTTCAAGCCGGGGGACCGCATCTCGGTGCTGGCACTGTCACACGCGCGACTGATGCTGTTGGGCGGCGAGCCGATGGATGGGCCGCGCCACATCTGGTGGAACTTCGTGTCCTCTTCGCTCGATCGAATCCGTGCGGCCAAGGAGGATTGGAAAACGAAGCGATTTCATCTGGTGCCGGGCGACGAAAAAGAGTTCGTCCCACTACCAGAATGAGCGCGTCGGGACACAATAACCGGGCATCGGTTGTGGCACGCGGTTCTCGCCGTCGCCAACTCATTGCGGGCGTGAACCCTTGTGACAGGCTTCAGGCGCGTCGATGATGATAGGGTACAGTTGGCAGGCCACGCAGGATCCAGCCCGGTCCTGCGCCAGCGCCACCGACCATGCCCTCGACGACGTTGATCGCATTCGTGAAGCCATGGGCCAGTAGGAACCGCTGTACGTGCGCGGAGCGGGCACCCGACGCGCAGATGAAGGCTACCGGCTTGGTCTTGTCGCCGCCCAGCAGGTCGAGCAGGCCGTCGACGAATTCGGGTCCTGACGCAGTCATGGCGACGGCACCTTCGGCCAAGCCAGTCCGGATCCATTCGCCCTCGGTGCGGACGTCGATCAGTACGAGGCCAGCGTCCCGCATGAATTTGTGGGCGTCCTGGGGGTGGAGGTGGTCCGGAATCTTGGTGGCGGTAATATCCATTGCTCAGGCTCGCTCAGGTGCTCTGTCATCATCAGTGGGGCGGTGCGATCTGGGAGGTCTTTTCTGCTTGTGTCTCTAAAGTCAAACGTCGCACGGTCATTGCTGCCAGTCGCCAATGCTCTGCCAGTCCCTGATTTGCCTCAGGGTATATCAGCATGGAACGATACATAGGTGAATAGTGCGTTTTTTGCACCGCGGCACGATTGCATACCACCAGATCTGTCCTAGCGCTGCCGCTGGGCTTGGCGCTGGCGGCTGGGGGCGGATTTTCGGGATTTTGGTCCTCGGAAGGTTCCGCGTTCAATCGCAACGCGCAGGCGATCGAGGTCAGCGTCAGGCGAATGGCTTTCATGCTGAACCGCCGCACACTTCAGCTATGAAAGTGCTTCAAGTCTCTGATTAAAGGTCTGATTCACGCCCTTGCTGGATGCTCAAGCGTCCTGCTCAGCCGACCAGGCTCTGGGGACCGCGGACCTTAGCTGACCGGAGTCTTTGCCGGTCCGGTTTCCACGGGCAGACCATTTTCCTGACCCCATTCGGCCCAGCTGCCGTCGTAGACGGCGGCATTCGTCTGACCGAGGACGGCAAGGCCGAACGACAGGATTGCTGCCGTTACACCCGATCCGCAGGTCGTCACCACGGGCTGGTGGGGATCCACGCCGGCGTCGGCAAATATTTTGGCTATCTCTTCTTTCGACTTAAACGTGCCGTCGGGATTGATCAGCAAATCGTAGTGGACGGAGAGCGAGCCGGGGATATGACCGCCGCGCAGCCCTTCGCGTGGCTCCGGCTCGGTGCCGGCAAAGCGCCCCGGGGAACGGGCGTCTACGATCTGCTCGGTGGGGTTGCGCAGCAGGGCACGCATATCGTCGATGTCGCGAATGAGATCGGCATTGAGACGCGGCGTATAATGCCGCTCGAACCGACGGGGGGGCGGGCCGTCCTCGAGGCGGCGTGCTTCGGCATTCCACTTCTTGAGACCGCCATTGAGGATGGCCACGTCCTCGTGGCCCATGACTCGGAACGTCCACCATGCGCGCGCCGCCGAATACATCCCGTCCACGTCGTAGACGACAATACGCATGCCGTCGCCCACACCCATCTTTTTCATGCGGCTGGCGAACTTGACGGTCGAAGGAAGCATGTGCGGCAGGTCCGATTTCTCGTCTGCCAGATCGTCGATGTCGAAGAAGAGAGCCCCCGGGATATGCGCGGTCGCGTACTCTGCTTTGGGATCGCGGTTTGCGTCTGGCAAATGCCAGGATGCATCGAAAACGACCAGATCGGGTGCGTCCAGATGCTGGGCGAGCCAATCCGAATCGACGATCCAATTCTTGGCACTGAGCGGCACGTGCGGTCCTCCGGGTTCGGTTCGGCGGCGACATGATAGCGCCGTATGAAATCGTTGCGGCGTGGGTAGCCCGCGCTCGGGGGCGTCGTCAACTCGACTGAGGGGGGGCGGAGACGTCTGGCAATTCGCTTCGAGAGGGCTGCAGCCAGGGCGGCACCGGCAATCCCTTGCTTTCCAGGAATGCCGGGTTGAACAGCTTGGACTGGTAGCGATAGCCGAGATCACAGAGGATCGTCACTACCGTGTGCCCTGGTCCGAGATCGCGTGCAAGGCGTATAGCGCCCGCGACATTGACGCCAGAGGACGGGCCGAGACAAAATCCCTCCTCCGCCAGCAGTGCAAAGACCGTCGCGACAGCGTCGCGATCCTCGATGAGATAAGCACGGTCCACCTCGACATCTTCTAGATTGGCCGTGATACGGCCCTGGCCGATGCCTTCGGTTATGGACGTACCTTGCGAGGCAAGCGTTCCCGTCGTGTAATAGCTGTAGAGCGCAGCGCCCGGCGGATCGGCAATGCCGATGACGATGTCTTTGTTCTTGGCCTTGAGACCAAGTGATACGCCGCCGAGCGTGCCGCCCGAGCCAACGGCGCAAATGAATGCATCGACCTTGCCGGCGGTATCGGTCCAGATCTCCTCGGCGGTCGTCTCTATGTGGGCCTGACGGTTCGCGACGTTGTCGAACTGGTTGGCCCAGATGGCGCCGTTGGGCAGGCGCGCTGCCAGCGTTTCCGCAAGACGGGCGGAATATTTCACGTAGTTATTGGGGTTCTTGTAGGGGACGGCGGGTACCTCGACGAGTTCGGCGCCGAGCAGACGCAAGGTATCCTTCTTCTCTTGCGACTGGGTCTCGGGGATGACGATGACGCTCTTGAAGCCCATCGCGTTGGCAAGCACGGTGAGGCCGATGCCGGTGTTGCCTGCGGTACCCTCCACGATGGTGCCGCCGGGGCGGAGCTGGCCGCGGCGCATGGCGTCCTTGATGATGTACAGGGCAGCCCGGTCCTTGACCGACTGGCCCGGATTCATGAACTCGGCCTTGCCGAGTATCGTGCACCCGGTCTGCGCACTGGCGCGGCGGAGCTTGATCAGCGGCGTGCGGCCAACTGCGTCCGCTACGCTCTCGTGAAATTGCACCGGTCTACCCCTCTGACCAAGACTAGCTGGACTAAGCGCACCAAAAAACCGGGCCAAACTAGCCGCGCCGCCGCGCGCCCGCAAGGCTGCTGCGGCGGTTCTGGGCGGACCGCGCAGCGCCATGTCTCAATCCGGCACGGCACTTAACCCGCAGTTAACTGCATTCATAGCAGTATCCGTCCGTAAACAACCAAGTATACGGGCCGACTTTGCTCAAGCCCCGCATCATGAGAGAACGACAATGACCCCACTCCACAAGGCTGGCATCGCCGGGGCAGCACTTGCTGCGATGGCCATCGCCGCAGTGCCCGCCGATGCCGCAGACCTCGGTCCCTATGGGCAGGGGTCGGTCAAGGACGGCTACGTTCCGTTGCCGCGGGTGATGGCCTCGCCGGGTGCCGGACCTTGCTACGTGCGCGCCGATGTCGGTTATGCATGGTCCAACGCTTCTGCGTCCTGGCCGGTCAATAACGGATCGTTCGATCCTTCCACCGACGATGCCAACTCCAATGGCATCATCGACGCGGGCGAAATTACCTACACGTACGCGGGCAATGCGGTCGCGAACGCCGACCTGGAGAATACCTGGCTTGGTGAGGTCGGCGTCGGCTGTGGCTCCGGTTCGCGCGGACTGCGCGCAGAGGTAATGCTGGGTTTCCGCGGCAAGCGTGATTTCGAGGGTGAACCGGGCGTATACAATCCGGGCCCGACGCCGGGCGACCCCGTGCCGGGCTACACACCTCCGCCTGACGTCGAAGATCCGATGCACACTTCGCTCAAGTCATATACGCTGATGCTCAACGCCTACTATGACATCGGCAAGTTCGGCCGTTTTGTTCCGTATGTGGGTGCCGGAATCGGTGCCGCCTACCATCAGCTCGACGACATCTCCTTCACGGGCAATCCGGCGCTGACGAACAGCATTCACGGCAACAACGATCTCTCGTTCGCCTGGGCGATCATGGCGGGTGTCGGCGTGCAGCTGAGCGATCGCGCGATCCTCGACATCGGCTATCGCTACCTCGATACGGGTTCCATCACCAGCCAGCGGTCGGACACGGGATTCAACGTCAACCCGGCCGTCAAGTTCGACGATCTGACCTCGCATGAGATAAAGGTTGGCCTGCGCTATCACTTCGGCTCTGGCGACTGCTGCGACGCGATGCCGGCGCCAATGAAATAGGGCAACGGACATTACAAGGTGTGCCAATTTCAAAAGCCAGCTTCCTCAAGGAAGCTGGCTTTCGGCGTTTTCGCGGCGCGCCCTGCGGCAATTCACCATTCGTCCAAGACGTCGACGAGCGCAGCCACCCTGTCTCCAGAGTCCCCGGGCTTTGCGGGTGGCACGAGATTTGCTCCGAACCACATGCGCGCTTGTTGTCCGGAGCGTCGTGCTCTGGGGCGTTGCCCAAGGAGCGGGCATATGTGGAAGTTCCTCCTCGCAGTTGCTGCGGTGGTGGGGCTCGTGGCGGTGCAGCATGTATCGATCACGATTCCACACATTCCCTACGCGCTGATGTCGCTACCAGCGGTGTGCGTCGTATTCGCGGCCGGAATGTACTTATCGCAGCGTTGAGCGTATCGGCTGTTCCCTCTCTCTGGGGGCGGCCGATACCATTTATGGTTTTTCCGCGCCCAATGGCGACGTAGCCACCTGGGGTGATGAACGTGAATGAAGGTAGTGAGGCTCGTTCGGCGCTGGAGTGCGAGCTTCGGGGGCTTGCGGATCAGTTGGCGACGGCGGAGCTGCCGATCCAATCCGGGATTGATCTCGGGCAGGCTCGGCAGATATATGTTCGCCCGAGACTTGTCTCGCGAAGCAAGAGCTGATGGTTTCAGCGCCGCGCCCCGGGATTTCAAAGCCTGGAGCCAGGGGGACCGGCGCATGCCGGTTCCGTCCGGCCGGGTCGTCCTGGCGCGGCGTCAGCGGGCGTGGTGGAATTGGTAGACACGCCAGATTTAGGTTCTGGTGGCCTTGGCCGTGGGGGTTCAAGTCCCTCCGCCCGCACCAGTGCTCCTTACTTTGCGACCGCACGTCAAGGACGGCTTCCGCAGGGAGGCAGTCGAGGGGCCGGCATCCGCCGGGCGACCATGAACAAGAGTATGACCGAAGGCATTTGACGACATGCAGATCACCGAGGTGAACACAGACGGCCTGAAGCGCACGCTCAAGGTGAAGGTCGAGCAGAACGAGCTTGGCGAACGCTTCAACCAGCGCCTTGGCGAGATCAAGGAGCGCGTACAGCTCAAGGGTTTTCGCAAGGGCAAGGTACCGCTAGCGCACATCAAGAAGCTCTATGGCCGCTCGGTGATGGCGGAGGTGCTTGAACAGACCGTTCGGGAGACCTCGTCGAAGGCGATCACGGATCGCAACGAACGCCCGGCCATGCAGCCGGCGATCGACTTGCCCGAGGACAAGGACGAGATCGAGAAGGTCATCTCAGGCGAGGCGGATCTCGCCTATTCGATGTCGTTCGAGGTTCTGCCGGAGATTGCGGTCGCCGACCTCGCCCAGCTGGAACTGGAACGCCTCGTTGTCGAAGTGACGCCAGAGGCGATCGAGGAGGTCGTCGAGGATCTGCGCCGGCGCTCCACAACCTTTGAGCCGGAAGACGGGCGGGTCACCGCCAACGGTGATCGCGTCACGCTCGATTTCGTCGGCAAGATCGACGGCGTTCCCTTCGAGGGTGGCGAGGACAAGGACATGCAGGTCATCGTGGGGCAGGGCAACTTCATCCCCGGTTTCGAGGAAGGGCTTATCGGTCTCAAGGCCGGCGACGAGAAGGTCGTGCAGGCGACATTCCCCGAGACGTACCAAGTGGACACGCTGGCGGGCAAGCAGGCGGACTTCGACGTCAAGGTGACGGAAGTCGCCGCTCCATTGGTGCCGGAGGTCAACGACGATTTCGCAAAGTCGCTTGGCGCGGAAAACGTGGAGAAGCTCAAAGAACTCGTGACCAAGCAGCTGGAGCAGGAGTATGCGCAAGCCGCACGCGTGAAGATCAAGCGCGAGCTGCTCGATGCACTGGAGAAGGCACACGACTTCGAGCTGCCGGCATCGCTCGTCGAGAACGAGTTCGAGAGCATCTGGAAGCAACTTGGCGACGAGATGCTGCGGTCGGGCAAAAGCTTCGAAGACGAGGGAAAGACAGAGGACGGCGCGCGTGCCGAGTACAAGAAGCTCGCGGAGCGTCGCGTGCGGCTTGGCCTCGTCATCGGCGAGATCGGCGAGAAGAACAAGATTCAGGTCACGCAGGACGAATTGCGCCGCGCTCTCGTCGAGCAGGCGCGCCGCTATCCGGGCCAGGAGAAGTTCGTCTACGAGTACTACGAGAAGACGCCGGGCGCGCTTGCGCAGCTCAGAGCGCCGCTTTTCGAGGACAAGGTGGTCGACTTCGTGCTCGACCAGGCCAAGCCGACCGAAAAGGCCGTCAGCAAGGACGACCTGATGAAGGCGCTCGAAGCGGCGACGGACGTCTGACGTGCAATCATGGTTGCTGAGGTATCTCGGCAACCCTGGTTTAAATTCGGTTTTTCGGAGTTCATTTGCCGCGTTGCCTGACCCCTTGCTCGAGGCGGTGGCGGGCATGATATTCACTCGACAGACGAGGGCCGCCGCTCGGGCGGTCCATGTGGGCTGTTCAGCCGGCGACCAGGAGACTTTCCATGCGCGATCCCGTCGATACCATCACCAACACGTTCTGGCCGATGGTCGTGGAGCAGACGAACCGAGGCGAGCGCGGCTATGATCTCCCCTCGCGCCTGCTGAAGGAGCGCATCATATTCGTCACCGGTCCGATCGAGGATCACATGGCGGCGTCGATCTGTATGCAGTTGCTCTTCCTTGAGGCGGAGAATCCGAAAAAGGAGATCTCCATGTACATCAACTCGCCTGGCGGCGTGGTGACGAGCGGCATGGCGATCTATGACACGATGCAGTTCATCAAACCGCCAGTGGCCACACTATGCATCGGACAGGCAGCCTCGATGGGATCGCTTCTGCTTTGCGCAGGAGACAAGGACATGCGGTTCGCGCTGCCCAATGCACGGATCATGGTGCATCAGCCGTCAGGAGGATTCTCCGGTCAAGCCTCCGACATCGAGCGTCATGCCGAGGACATCATCAAGATGAAGCGCCGTCTCAATGAGGTCTACGTGCATCATACGGGACAGCCTTACGAGACGATCGAGCGCACGCTTGACCGCGACTACTTCATGACGGCGGAGCAGGCGATGGAGTTCGGGCTCATCGACCGCGTCATGACGAAGCGGGAAGACGCTGAGGCGGCAGTTGAGCAAGCATCGTCGAAATCTTAATTGTCGTGGGTGAGCCCGTGACGGTTGAGGTTGGTGTGACGCTCAGCCGCGGTGACCGTGGTGCAGCCGGGTACTTGGTTCGTCGGATGGCTCGCCCGTAGAGCCACGGCGCTCGGCGCCGTCCTCCATTCGGGTCGGCACGCCGCTTGGGAAACAGAATTGAATCCACCTGTACTGTGAATGGCTCTAGCCGCGCTCTTTTGGCTCTGCGCCGCCGCCCCGGTAGTCCTTGCCGCACGCCCGTGCACGCCCCATCTTTGAGTTTGGGTCCTGCCAAAGTTTCGGAAATGTTCTGGCCGGGAATGCGAAGTCTCGGGTCGAGTTGGCCTTTTTCAGGGTTTGTCCCTGGCGGGTCACGTTGGCGATAAAATCACGGACGGGCCACAGGAAGGCGTTAATCCAATCTTGATCTGGTGGACACTAGCGTGTTCAGATTGGACTAGATGGATTCTTGTGCCCCATGGCGGGCCACGTCGCAAATCGCCCGCTTCGGGCGTTATGACGCTCCGGAGACGCATCCAGCCGGCCCAGCCAGATGCAGAACCGGGACGCCAGTTGGACACAGAAGGCCTGGGTGAGAGAAGACAAATGCCCCAAGAAAAGAACACCTTGTACTGCTCATTCTGCGGCAAGAGCCAGCACGAAGTGCGCAAGCTGATCGCGGGGCCCACCGTGTTCATCTGCGACGAGTGCGTCGAGCTGTGCATGGACATCATTCGCGAAGAAAACAAGAACACGCTGGTCAAGTCCCGCGATGGCGTTCCGACCCCACAGGAGATCTGCCAGGTTCTCGACAACTACGTGATCGGCCAGGAGCACGCCAAGCGCGTCCTCTCGGTTGCGGTCCACAACCACTACAAGCGGCTTAACCACGCCTCCAAGTCCAACGACGTCGAGCTTGCGAAATCCAACATCCTGCTGGTCGGGCCAACCGGCTGCGGCAAGACGCTGCTGGCACAGACGCTGGCGCGCATCCTCGATGTGCCATTCACGATGGCAGATGCGACGACGTTGACCGAAGCTGGCTATGTCGGCGAGGACGTGGAGAACATCATACTGAAGCTGCTCCAGAACGCCGACTACAACGTGGAGCGGGCGCAGCGCGGCATCGTCTACATCGACGAGGTCGATAAGATCTCGCGCAAATCCGACAACCCGTCGATCACACGCGACGTATCGGGTGAAGGCGTCCAGCAGGCGCTGCTCAAGATCATGGAAGGTACGATAGCCTCCGTGCCTCCGCAGGGCGGGCGCAAGCATCCGCAACAGGAATTCCTGCAGGTCGATACGACCAACATCCTATTCATCTGCGGCGGCGCGTTCGCGGGGCTCGAGAAGATCATCTCGGGCCGCGGCAAGGGCACGTCGATCGGGTTTGCTGCGAAAGTGCGTGGGCCCGACGAGCGTCGCACCGGTGCGGTTCTGCGCGAGGTGGAGCCTGAGGATCTTCTGAAATTCGGGCTCATCCCGGAGTTCATCGGCCGACTGCCGGTGATCGCGACACTAGAGGACCTCGACGAGGACGCTCTCGTACAAATCCTTTCCGAACCGAAGAATGCGCTCGTCAAGCAGTACCAGCGGCTGTTCGAGATGGAGGACGTGAAGCTCACGATCACCCAGGAGGCACTCAAGGCCATCGCGCGCAAGGCTATCGAGCGCAAGACTGGCGCGCGTGGGTTGCGCTCCATCATGGAGGGCATTCTGCTTGACACGATGTTCGACCTGCCGGCGCTCAAGGGCGTGGAGGAAGTTGTGATCGGGCCGGAAGTCGTCGAGGGTGGCGCGCGTCCGCTTCGGATTTATACGGATCGTGCCGAAGAAAAGGGAAGCTCGAGCGCATCGTGATTGTGGCGCGCACCGCGAGCCGGAAGGCTCGCTAGGCGCCAGGGTGCGGCCCCGTGATGCATCGGCTTTGCGATCTCCGACAAAGCCGGTACAACATTTACAAGGTGGGCTCTTGATCGGCGTTGAGCGTACCCCATCTGTTCCAAGGGAGATGAAGCGAAGCTGCGGTCGAACAGGCGAGGGATTTGATCCCACATGACTGAGCTGCCGTAGCGTCGTAGCGCATTTCCCACGTCCCGCCGCTTGGCCAATGTCTCCTGCGCAACCTGCGCCCGGCGACAGGTTACAGGGGCTGGTCGAATGCCAACGCCGGCTGGCCCCTCCAGCGGCATGAGCCAAGGGTCATGAGATGAGCGACGAGAAACAGGCACGCGAGACGACGGGTGGCGCGGAACTCTATCCGGTGCTGCCGCTGCGCGACATCGTGGTGTTTCCCTACATGATCGTTCCCCTCTTCGTCGGGCGCGAGAAATCCATCAACGCGCTCGAAGAGGTGATGCGCACCGACAAGCACATTCTGCTTGCGGCCCAGAAGAATGCCGGTGATGACGACCCGGCAGCCGACGCAATCTACGAGATGGGCACGCTCGCATCCGTGCTGCAGCTGTTGAAACTTCCAGACGGTACCGTCAAGGTGCTGGTCGAAGGCACTTCGCGTGCGCGCATCAAGGAATACACCCATAACGCTGACTACTTCGAGGCATCGATCGAGCGCGTCGAGGAGAAACTCGGGTCGAAGACCGAGCTTGAGGCGTTGGCGCGGTCGGCGGTTTCTCAGTTCGAGAACTACGTCAAGCTCAACAAGAAAATCTCACCGGAGGTGCTTGGCACCATCGCGCAGATTGACGACTATTCGAAGCTTGCCGACACGATCGCCTCGCATCTGGCGATCAAGATTTCAGACAAGCAGGACGTGCTTGAGACGACAACGATCTCGGAGCGTCTGGAACGCGTCTATACGCTGATGGAGAGCGAGATCTCCGTTCTTCAGGTGGAGAAAAAGATCCGCTCGCGCGTTAAGCGCCAGATGGAGAAGACGCAGCGCGAGTATTATCTCAACGAGCAGATGAAGGCGATCCAGAAGGAGCTCGGCGATACCGACGAGCGCGATGATATCGCCGAGTTCGAGGAGAAGATCGAGCAGGTCAAGCTGTCGAAGGAGGCGCGCGACAAGGCCCTTGCCGAACTGAAGAAGCTCAAGCAGATGAGCCCAATGTCGGCCGAGGCCACGGTGGTGCGCAACTATCTCGACTGGCTGCTGTCGATCCCGTGGGGTGTCAAGGGAAAGGTCAAGAAGGACCTGGCGGAAGCTCAGGAAATCCTCGACAAGGAGCACTATGGCCTGGAGAAGGTCAAAGAACGCATCGTCGAGTACCTGGCCGTACAGAACCGCACCAACAAGCTGAAAGGGCCGATCCTGTGCCTTGTCGGCCCTCCGGGTGTCGGCAAGACGTCGCTCGGCAAGTCGATTGCGAACGCCACGGGCCGCGAGTTCGTGCGCATGTCGCTGGGCGGCGTGCGTGACGAGGCCGAAATCCGTGGTCACCGGCGGACCTATATCGGGTCGATGCCGGGCAAGGTGATCCAGTCCATGAAGAAAACAAAGCGGGTCAACCCGCTGTTCCTGCTGGACGAGATCGACAAGATGGGCTCCGACTTCCGTGGCGACCCGTCTTCGGCCCTGCTCGAAGTGCTCGATCCGGAGCAGAATGCGACGTTCAACGACCATTACCTCGAGGTCGATTACGACCTCAGCAACGTGATGTTCGTGACGACGGCCAACACGCTCAACATCCCCGCGCCGCTGATGGATCGCATGGAGATCATTCGTCTGGCGGGCTACACGGAGAACGAGAAGATCGAGATTGCCAAGCGGCATCTGATCCCCGAACAGAAGCAGGCGCACGGCCTCGATGATCAGGAGTTCGTCATCGAGGAGGCGGCTCTGCAGGAGCTGATCCGCCGTTACACGCGTGAAGCCGGTGTGCGTTCGCTCGAGCGTGAGATCGCCAAGCTCGCCCGGAAGGCCGTGAAGGAGATCCTTACGTCCTCGAACAAGAGCGTGACGGTGACGGTGGAGAATCTGCAATCCTACCTCGGCGTGCCGAAGTACCGGTTTGGCGAGGCGGAGCAGGAGGATCAGGTCGGCATCGTGACGGGTCTTGCCTGGACGGAAGTCGGCGGCGAGTTGCTTACCATCGAAGGCATCAAAATGCCTGGTAAGGGCAAGATGACGGTCACGGGCAACCTGCGTGACGTCATGAAGGAGTCGATACAGGCGGCGAATGCCTACGTGCGCTCGCGGTCGGTCGATTTCGGCATCGCTCCGACGATGTTCGAGAAGTACGACATCCACGTGCACGTGCCCGAGGGTGCAACGCCCAAGGATGGGCCGTCGGCCGGCATCGCAATGGTCACTGCGATCATATCGGTGCTGTCGCAGATCCCGGTGCGCAAGGACGTCGCAATGACTGGCGAGATCACGCTCCGGGGGCGTGTGCTTCCGATCGGTGGACTGAAGGAAAAGCTGCTCGCGGCTCTGCGCGGCGGCATAAAGACGGTCTGCATTCCGGAAGAAAACGTGAAGGATCTCGCTGAGATTCCCGACGAGGTGAAGAACAAGCTCGAAATCGTGCCGGTATCTCGCCTCGATGAGGTTCTCAAGACCGCTCTCATTCGCGTGCCCGAGCCGATCCAGTGGGACGAGGAGGCGCAAGCGCAGGTCGTGGCAAACGAAAGCGACGATCAGGACAAGGGCGGGTCGCGCGTCACAGCGCACTGAAGTAGCGTTTGAACGGTTTCCAAACACCGTTTAGCTCGATCTGATGGCCAGCCTGCGGCGTAATTCCGCAGGCTGGCCATTTCAGTTCAATGGCGTGCCCGTCTTCTCCGCCAGGGCGCATGAAAGCCCGAAAAACCGCGAGATTCCGCTTGACGACCACGGTCTTTCGGCGCTTGTGTGCAGCCTTCAACGCGGTCGCCGACGGTCTTCTCCGGGTTTTTCCGCTGATGGATAGGAAGGGGGCAGGAGGACGCCGCCGGTTGCGCATCCTGTCGCGAACAGATCCTGGCAATTCGTCGCGCAGCGAAAGCATTTCATTGACGGGAGCACGGAGCGCTTCCATTAACACCAACCGCCCAGATCGAGTGTGATCCAGCGCTTGACGGCTGGACGAAATTACAAACGCGAGGAAAAACAAAGATGAGCAAGAAAGATCTGATCGACACCGTGGCCAAGGAACTGGATCTGACGAAGGACAAGGCGGGCCAAGTGGTCGATGCGGTGGTCGATGCCGTCAAGGCCGCACTGAAGGATGGCAAGGAAGTCCGCATTCCCGATTTCGGAACCTTCAAGGTGGCCGATCGCAAGGCACGCGAGGGCCGCAATCCGCTGACGGGCAAGACGATGCAGATCCCGGCTTCGAAGGCGCCGAAGTTCACGGCGGCAAAGGGGCTGAAGGAAATGCTCAACGGCTGAGGTCGTAGCCGGCTGCATTTGGGGAGGGGGGCGTGAGCCCTCCTTTTGCATTCGGATGTCGGATGCAACGCGCATCGCAAAGCAGGGTTCGGAGCGGGTAAGTCCGCCGTACTCGCGTCGGCTTGTGGCCTAGCTGGTTTCTGCATGCAGCGCCGGTTGGACTGATGTGCGGGCACGATGAACAAGCGCCGTGCCGCCTTGCAGCCATGTGCATTCGGTTCTATGAGAGAGCGTCGTTGGAGCAGGTCGGGTCCTTATGGAAATCGTAGTGACTGTTGCGACCTGCTGCTCATGCATTTGTATGCGAGTCTGAATCACGCCTTGGCTGGAAACACCACTGCTTCCAATTTGGCCGATCAGTCTCTTGGGCGGTTAGCTCAGTGGTAGAGCGCCTCGTTTACACCGAGGATGTCGGGAGTTCGACCCTCTCACCGCCCACCATTCCTCCTCCCCAACACAGGTCGGACAAGCTTGGCGCCGGTGACTCTGCTTGTGGGATCAGGGCGACCCGGAGCCCATGCACCGCCAAGCGCAGACCGGACGGACGAACCGCTTGCTCCGCCGGCAAATTTAATGGCGGACACTGGTCAAGACGGAGATTGCTGCTCTGCACTAAAGTTTTGTTGCGCCGCACAATGGAATGTATGTAGATTTGGGGAAGCGAATAATCGCGACGGCCTGTTTGAAGCGCCGTCTACCGAGCGAGCCGTGGAGTTCAGAGCATGAGCACGCAGGTTCTGATCGTCGAGGATCATCCGCTTTTCGCGGAGGCTACCCAACTGGTCTTGCAGCGAGCAATCGAGCACGTCGAGGTTCTCCACGCAGCCTCGATTTCGCACGCGAAGCCAATCGTTCAAGGCTGCCCCAATCTCGATCTCATACTCCTCGATCTGTGGTTACCTGATACGCATGGGTTTGAAGGCCTAATCGAACTTCGCCGCTGTTTCCCCAAGATTCCGGTCTTGATCATCTCAGCTTTTGCGGACGCCAGCGTCGTCGAAAAGGCATTGGTTTGCGGCGCGTCGGGTTTCATCTCGAAGGCGGCGGCAGGCAAAGACCTGGTGTCCGCGGTGACCTGCGCTTTGGATGGGGATGTTGTCGTGCCCTCGGAGCTTCTGGGGCTCGATGCGTCGGCGGGCAACGAGGTTCGCGCGCTGACCAAGCGGCTCAGGTCGCTGACCCGGCAACAGCTGCGAGTTCTGGAAATGCTGTGCCAGGGTCTGCTGAACAAGCAGATCGCTTACGTGCTCGAGGTCGGTGAGACGACCGTGAAAGCGCATGTGAGCGAGATCCTGCGCAAGCTCAGTGTCACGTCTCGAACGCAGGCCGTGCTCGAGGTCTCCAAGCTCGACTTCAGCGCGGTTCTGGCCTTGTACGAAGGTGAAGGAGGTGTAGATGTCACTGCGCGATCGGCAAGCCTATGTTGAGAGGCGCACGCGCCTGCCCAAGGCGGTAAGCATGCGCTGGATTGAAGACAAGCGGTCGGCCGAACAGGTGCGGCTGGCGGTATCGCTAGCGGCGGCTACGGCAATCACGATTTTCGCGATGCTGTCGGCCGTGTGAGACGGTTAGGTGCAAGGCGTCGCCCGATACCGTCGGGAGCGGAAGAGCACGCACGGACCGGCGCTCGATCCACGACCGAAGAAGTTCTCACCGCAAATTGCTGAACGGATTGGCGCGAGCGACGGGACTTGAACCCGCGGCCTCCGGCGTGACAGGCCGGCGCTCTAACCAACTGAGCTACGCCCGCATTTCCATTCGCGCCAGACCATGGCCATGGCGCGTGTCACAGAGCGGTGGGTGTACGTGTTCGCTTGCCCGAAGTCAAGCGGGCCTTCGCCAGTTTAGGCAGCCATTTTTGACGGCTCGCGTTTTCCCGGCGCGCAGCTCGGAGATGGCTCGATTGCCGTGTTCGAGGGCCGCTGCGCCGCCCGCATCCGGCGTCTGAACGATCGTGCAGATTGAAGCTTTTCGTACTCGCACTTTGGGCGGGGTGCGGTTGCGTCGCGGTGCGCGGTGGGATAACAAACGGGACCGAGTTTCGTTGTCAGCGTCGTTGCGCCCGGAATGGCCGGGTGTCGGCGGCCGTGCGGGTTTTCTGGCTCCGGATACCAATTCCGGCCTAGGACGACACAATGAACGAGCTGTTCCTGAACTATCTGCCGATCGTCATCTTTCTTGGCGTGGCGCTTTTCATCGGCGCGGCGCTGATGGTGGCCCCGTTCCTGGTAGCGGTGCGCAACCCGGATCCGGAGAAGGTCTCTGCCTACGAATGCGGCTTCAACGCATTCGATGACGCGCGCATGAAATTTGATGTGCGCTTTTACCTTGTGGCGATTCTTTTCATCATCTTCGATCTGGAAATCGCGTTCCTGTTCCCCTGGGCGGTAGCCTTCAAGGAGATCGGTGCCTTCGGATTCTGGTCGATGATGATCTTCCTGGCCGTGCTTACCATCGGCTTCGTCTACGAATGGAAGAAGGGAGCGCTCGAATGGGATTGATCGTTCCGCCGCATATCGGTCAAGGACTCGCCGGGGGCCTCGCCTTCGACACGCCGCGAGAGGGGGCGGGCGGCGGCCTTGTCGCCCCGGAGCCGAAGTTTTTCGCCGAGATCAACAACGAGCTCGCCGACAAGGGCTTTCTCGTTACGACCACCGACGACCTTATCAACTGGGCGCGCACCGGCTCGCTCATGTGGATGACGTTCGGGCTCGCGTGTTGCGCGGTGGAGATGATGCAGGCGTCGATGCCGCGCTACGACGTCGAGCGGTTCGGGTTCGCTCCGCGCGCAAGCCCGCGCCAGTCCGATGTGATGATCGTGGCTGGCACCTTGACCAACAAGATGGCGCCGGCGTTGCGCAAGGTCTACGACCAGATGCCCGAGCCGCGCTACGTGATCTCGATGGGCAGTTGCGCCAACGGAGGCGGATACTACCACTACTCGTATGCGGTGGTGCGTGGCTGTGACCGCGTCGTACCGGTTGATGTCTATGTGCCCGGCTGTCCGCCGACCGCGGAGGCGCTGGTCTATGGCATTCTGTTGCTGCAGAAGAAGATCCGCCGCACCGGTACGATCGAGAGATGAGGCGAGGGGAGTAGCGCGGGAGGCTGACGGACGGCTGCGGAATTTCCTCCTGATCGTCGTTTGTCATCGGCGATCTCAAGCATCAAAACGGACGAACCATGGACGAAGCACTCGAAGAGCTCGGCAACTATGTCGGCGGTAAAATCGCTGGCGCGCTGCAAGCCAGGAAAGTGGCGTACGGCGAATTGACGATGACGGTTGCACGCAGTCAGATCCTTTCGGTGCTGAAGCTTTTGCGGAACGATGCGCGTTGCCGCTTCGAGGTGCTGATCGACCTGTGCGGTGTCGATTATCCGGGGCGCGAGAACCGGTTCGATGTCGTCTATCACCTGCTCTCGCCGCGCACCAACCAGCGCATCCGCATCAAGGTGGAAACCAACGAGACCGATCCGGTGCCGAGTGCCGTCGGCGTTTTCTCGGTGGCCGACTGGTTCGAACGCGAGGCCTACGACATGTACGGCATACTGTTCTCGGGACATCCGGACCTGCGACGGATGCTGACAGACTATGGCTTCCAGGGCCATCCGCTGCGCAAGGATTTCCCGCTCACCGGCTATGTCGAGGTGCGCTACGACGACGTCTCGAAACGTGTCGTCTACGAGCCTGTAAAGCTCACGCAGGAGTTCCGCGATTTCGACTTCGAGAGCCCTTGGGAAGGCGTCAACTATCCGCTGCCCGGCGACGAGAAGGCCGGCGGCAGCCCGCGCTCGGGGAAAGCGTGAGCCGATGAAGGACACGCTCAAGGTCGGCGACACGTTCCACTACGAGTACAAGGTGCCGGCAACCAAGACGGTGCCGCATCTTTACCCCGAGGCGATCGAGTTCACGATCATGCCGACGGTCTTCGCCACCGGCTTCATGGTCGGCCTCATGGAATGGACGGCGCTGAAACTTCTGGCGCCGCACATGGACGAAGGCGAGGGGTCTCTCGGGACACACATCAACGTAAGTCACGTTGCGGCGACGGTCCCGGGCCAGGTGGTGTCGGTCGATGCGGAGGTGATCGGTATCAATGGCCGGCGCGTCACTTTCAAGGTGAAGGCGCACGATGGCATCGAGTTGATCGGCGAGGGCGACCATGAGCGCGTCGTCGTTCCGTGGGAGAAGTTTGAAGCCAAGGTCAACCAGAAGGCCAAAGCGGCGCGTGTACGTCCCATCACGCGGCGAAAGATCTGAGGCGGTTAGAGGCAAGCGATGTCAGGTCCGCGCGATGTATCCGGCAGGTGTCTTTGCGGAGCGGTAACCTTCACCGCCAGAACCGCAGGCTCCGACGTGGGCGCCTGCCACTGCACGATGTGCCAGCGCTGGGCCGCAGGCCCGTTGCTCGCCGCTGAGATCGACGCAAGTTCTCTCCGGGTCGCGGACGATGCGAGCCTTGGCGTCTACCAGTCGTCCGAGTGGGGCGAGCGGCTCTTCTGCAAGTCGTGTGGAACGCCGTTGTTCTGGCGCTCGCGAGACGGGCAGCACGCAATCGTCTCGGCTGGTGCGCTCGACGACAAGAGCGGGCTGCGTTTCGCATCGCAGATCTATATCGACGAGAAGCCCAGCTACTACGAATTCGCCAACGACACTGCGAAGATGACCGGAGCCGAGTTCATTGCGATGATGACGGCGGCCAAGAAAGACTGAGAACGCCATGGCAGAAGCAGAAATTCGCCAGTTCAATATCAATTTCGGCCCGCAGCATCCGGCGGCGCACGGCGTCTTGCGCCTCGTGCTTGAGCTGGACGGCGAGGTGGTCACGCGCGTCGATCCGCACGTGGGCCTCCTGCATCGCGGCACCGAGAAGCTGATCGAGCACAAGACCTATCTACAGGCGATCGGCTATTTCGACAGGCTCGACTACGTGGCGCCGATGAACCAGGAGCATGCGTTCTGTCTCGCGGCCGAACGTCTCCTGGGCCTGGAGGCACCTTATCGCGGGCAGCTCATCCGCGTGCTCTTCTCCGAGATAGGCCGTATCCTGTCGCATCTTCTCAATGTGACGACGCAGGCGATGGACGTCGGTGCCCTGACCCCACCGCTGTGGGGTTTCGAGGAGCGCGAGCGGCTCATGATCTTCTATGAGCGCGCATCGGGCGCGCGCATGCACGCCAAGTATTTCCGTATCGGCGGCGTGCATCAGGATCTGCCGCCGGAGTTGATCGACGACATTTATGCCTGGTGCGACCCGTTCCTGAAGACGCTCGACGACCTGGAGGGACTGCTCACGGGCAACCGCATCTTCAAGCAGCGCAACGTCGACATCGGAGTTGTCACGCTCGACGACGGCTTCGACTGGGGCTTCTCGGGCGTCATGGTGCGCGGCTCGGGTGCTGCGTGGGACCTTCGCAAGGCGCAGCCCTACGAGTGCTATTCGGAGATGGATTTTGACATTCCGATCGGTAAGAACGGCGACTGCTATGACAGGTACCTGATCCGCATGCAGGAGATGCGCGAATCGGTGAAGATCATGAAGCAGTGCTGCAACAAGCTGCGTTCGCCCGAGGGGCAGGGTCCGGTGTCGGCGGACAACAAGAAGGTCGTGCCACCAAAGCGCGGTGAGATGAAGCGGTCGATGGAAGCGCTCATCCATCACTTCAAGCTCTACACCGAAGGGTTCCATGTGCCGGCCGGGGAGGTCTATGCGGCGGTAGAGGCGCCGAAGGGCGAGTTCGGCGTCTACCTCGTCTCCGACGGCTCCAACAAGCCCTACCGCTGCAAGATCCGCGCGCCTGGTTTTGCGCATCTGTCCGCCATGGACTTCATCAACCGCGGGCACATGCTAGCGGACGTCTCGGCGATCATCGGCTCGCTCGACATCGTGTTCGGTGAGATCGACCGGTAGATCGGATCCATTGCAAGGTGCGTTCGATCGGAGGGAGACGGGCAATTTCCACGACGATCAACGCACCTGGATCAAACGATGCCGGTCTATGACCTCGCGATGATCGCGGCTGCAATGGCGGTAGCCTTTGTTGTGCTTCGTCCAAGCATGATCGCGATGCCGGATTGGCGCGCGACGATAACGCCGTTGGCCTCGATAATCGGATCCGGATTCCTCGTTGTCGGTCCCATCCTGGCACATGTCGCTGGGAATTTTGCCTGGGTGGCGATGCTCGCGCTGTGTGCGGTCGCATATCTTTTCGGTTTCGCTATTCGCCGAAACATTCTCTACGTGGAGCCGGCGATGGGACATGAGCCGCCGACGTCGGTCGTCATTCTGGAGCAGGCTTCGCATTTCGTTCTGGCGTTCTGCTACTTCATTTCCGTTGCCTACTATCTGAACCTGTTTGCCTCGTTTGGGCTGCGCGGCATCGGCGTCGTCAACGAGGACGCCACGCGGATCGTGGCATCGGCAACGGTCGTCGGTATCGGTGGTTATGGCCTGTGGCATGGTTTGCGCGGACTGGAGACCGTCGAGGAACTGGCGGTCGGCATCAAGCTGAGCCTGATTGCGGGCCTTCTGGCGGCCATGGCTCTCGCGATCGGCTACATGTTTACGAGCGGAAAGCGCATGCTGCCGCCACTCAATCACGAAACCGGTTTAGAAGAGTTGCGCGTGCTGATGGGGCTCGTGATCCTGGTGCAGGGCTTCGAGACGTCGCGCTATCTGGGTTCGAGCTATGATCGGCAGACGCGCGTGCGTACGATGCGGTATGCGCAAATCCTGTCGACGGCGATCTATGTGGCATTCATCCTGCTGCTCACGCCGTTCTTCACCGGCCGGTTGCCTGCGAAGGGCGGCGAGACTGCGATCATCGACCTCTTGTCGTCGCTAGGTCCTCTGGTGGTGCCATTGATAATCGTGGCAGCGGTCGCCTCACAGCTTTCGGCGGCGGTGGCTGACATGAACGGGGCGAGCGGCATGCTCAGCGTGGCGACGTCACAGCGTATCTCGATGGGCGCGGGTTATGTCATGACGGCGGTGGCTGCGCTGATCGTGACATGGTCGGCCAACATCTTCGAGATCATCGTCTATGCCACCAGGGCTTTCGTCATCTACTATGCACTGCAGTGTGCATTGGCCGGGTTGATGGCCATGACGCCCGGGCCGCATCGCAACGTAAAGCTTGCAATGGTTTTTGCCGGCGCGACGCTGTTGGCGATCGTGATCGTGGCACTGGGAATCCCGGCCAAGGTATGAGCTGGCCGGCGATGCGCACGTGGGTGATGCCGGTCACTTTTCTCCGTTGTGGCGACCTTGTAGACTTGAGTTTGTGAGCCAGGAGCAATGTGGATTTGCCGCCTGTAGGCTCAATTTCCGTGCGCCACAGGGGCAATGACCATGACCAAGCCTGAAATCTCCATCCTAGGCGCAGGGTTTGCGGCGTTGACTGCTGTTCGGCAGTTGCGCAAGCGGCTGCCGGATGCCGGGATCACGCTCATTGCGCCAAAGAGCGAGTTCCACTATTTGCCGAGTCTTATCTGGGTGCCGACGGGATTGCGTCACCGCAAGGACATCGTCATACCGCTCGACCGGTTCTTCAAGCGGCACAACATCCAATTCAAGCAGGCCAGCGTTACCGGAATCTCCGCCGACGGACGCATGGTGGAGACGAGCGGCGGGCCGGTCTCCAACGATGCGCTGGTGATCGCGACGGGCGGGCGCTTCATCAAGAAGCTGCCCGGCATCGAGCACGCTCTTACTCTTTGCGAAGGTATCGATTCCGCGGAAGCCATCCGGGCGCGACTTGACTCGCTGAAGAAGGGGCGCATCGCGCTCGGCTTCGGCGGCAATCCCAACGAGCCGTCTGCGATGCGTGGCGGTCCGATGTTCGAGCTTCTGTTCGGCATCGACACGTGGTTGCGCCAGGAGAGACGGCGCGACAATGTCGAGCTGACCTTCTTCAATGCGGTGGCGCAACCGGGCAAACGGCTCGGCGAAAAGGCCGTAACCGGGCTCCTGTCGGAGATGGCCAAGCGACGCATCGATACGCATCTGGGCCACAAGCCGATGGGCTTCTCGGCGCAGGGTGTCGATACCGAGGGTGGGCACATCAACGCCGATCTCATCATTTTCATGCCCGGTCTGACGGGACCGGCCTGGATTGCCGAGACGGGGCTGCCGAAGTCCGAGGGCGGCTTCATCAAGGCGGACCAGTTCTGTCGCGTGGCAGGCTTTACGCATACCTATGTGGCGGGCGACGCGGGCTCGTTCCCCGGTCCGGATTGGCTCCCCAAGCAGGCGCACATGGCGGACCTGCAGGCGAAGGCGGCGGCGGAGAACCTGGCGGCGGGCCTGGCCGGCAAGGAGCCGCTGAAGACGCCCAAGCCCGAGCTCATCTGCATCGTTGACACACTCGACAAGGGGATGCTCGTCTATCGTGATACGAAGCGCTCGATGGTATTGCCGTCCAGCCGCATGTTCCACTGGTCAAAGCGCGCTTTCGAGCGGCACTATCTGAGAGCCTATCAGTAGGCAATTGGCTGCTCAGGCTTGCGTTCCCTCTCCGGCGCTTGATTGCCAAGCGGCGCTCCCATTCGGTTTGTCGGAAAGCTGGCCCTTAGAACTACTGCACGCTGCGCCGTCCTTCTGCCGGGTGGGCGCGCCGCTTGAGAAGCAGAATTAAATCCACCTGAGCCTGAATGGCTCTGGCCATCATTTCGTTGGTGTTCTGGGTTCGCGGTCATTTGACGACCTTCGCCTGGATATCAAAAGTCCGATCCAGAACACGAGAACGGTCGGCCATCGCGGAGTTCGCCCAAGGATGCGTATCGCGACGTTCAATCTGGAAAGCCTCGACTTGCCGCCGCGGGCAAACCGGTCGATCGAAGAGCGAATCGGGATGCTCGCTCCCGAGTTGCAGCGCGCGCGTGCCGACGTGCTGTGTCTGCAAGAGGTGAACGGTCAGAGCGATCCGGGCCACCACCGCCGGACGCTGCTGGCACTGGACAGGCTGCTCGAAGGCACGCCCTACGCGCACTACCACCGTGCAGTCAGCGAGATGAACATGGGCAGCGGTATCGCGGACGTCCACAACCTGGTGACGCTGTCGCGATGGCCGATCACGTCGGCGCGGTCGCTGCGCAATGTTCTGGTCGGGCCGCTGACCTACCGACCGGTTACGGCGGGGCTCTCGGCGGAGGTGGACGAGACCGTCGTATTCGACCGGCCGTTGCTGGCGACCGAGATCGACATCGGCGAGCAGCCGCCACTCACGGTCATCAACTGTCATCTGCGCGCGCCGCTCGCTTCGAGCATTCCGGGACAGAAGCTCGCGCCGTTCATCTGGCGCACGGTGGGTGGCTGGGCGGAAGGCTTCTGCCTCTCTTCAATCAAGCGCAATGCGCAGGCGCTCGAGTTGCGCCTCGCCATCGACGAGCTTCTCAGCGTTGATCCGCAGGCATTCATCGTCGTCGCCGGCGACTTCAATGCGGAAGACCACGAGTCGCCGGTGCGTATCGTCTCGGGCGCCGAGCAGGACACCGGCAACGGCGCACTTGCCGTGCAGTCCATGATCGTGCTCGACCGGGCGGTGGAGGAAGGTCGTCGCTTCAGTGTGATCCACCAGGGCAGGCCCCAGATGCTCGATCATATCCTGGTGAGCCGGGCGATGTATGGCCGTTTCGGGTCGATAGAGGTGCACAACGAGGCTCTGTCGGACGAGGCGGTCGGGTTCGCGCGGGTCGATCGACCGACGGGGTCTTATCATGCGTGCGTGGTTGCGGAATTCGCCTGAGGCGTGACAAGCTTCCGTGGGTGCCCCGCGGGGGCGCCTGGCGTGTTCGCCATACCCCCGGAACTCGTGTGCCACCTCTCATCCATGATCCGCGATCCTGCGTCCTCGAAGACCAAGCACCGACATCTCGTCTGGCTATCAGTGGCAGCGGGGTTCCTGCTTGCGGTGATCGGCTTACGGTTCATGTTCGTGCCACGGACGGCTGCCAACAATTTCGGTCTCGCCAAAGAGATCACGGGTTACCCGTTGCACGAAATGGTGGGGCTGCGGGACATGTGGCTCGGTGGGCTTGTCATCGTGCTGGGTGCGATGCGCGAATGGCGAGCACTGACGGTCTGGTTCGCGCTCGGGGCCCTGGTGTGCTTTGCGGATGCGGGGATTGCGGCGCACTCAAGCGGGAAGGCCGCGGCGGTGGTCTTTCACGTACTTTCCGGAGTCTTCTGTGCGGGGATGGCGCTGGCGATCCGGGTGCGGCTGAGGTAATGGCCGGCCACTGGATGCGATCCGATTTGCTAATAATATGAAATTCAAACATAAAACTCATAGGACCGGTGCCGGGGCAGAGCTGTGTCGCGGATTTGCGTGCCTAGCCTCGGCCGTGGCCTTAACCTCGCTCAGCCAAGATGTCTGGCGTTGGCCACAAAGCTTTGGCAAATAACGATAGTTAACGGCTGTTCATGCCTGGGCCGCGACGTAGCGCGCCGTTTCCCGACGGTGACGGGTGAACTCGGCCCAGGGGAGCGTTTTTTCGGAGTGCCCCAACATGATCGACAATCTGTTCCTTCTTGCCATTGGCGCCTTCGGATGGGGGCTCAGCCTCACCACGTATCGCTTGTTTGCGCGCAAGAACAAATGGCCGATGGGGTCGCTGCACGCCGATCTGCCGGCGATTCCGATACTGCTGGGCCTGTTCGCTCTCACGATGGGGCTCTTTTTCGCGGCGGCACGCGGCGCCTACGAGGGCGGCTGGATCATTGTGCTGTGCGGAATTCTGCTGGCGATTTTCTGGACCGGATTTCTGCGTGTCGGTTCGCAGATTTCGCTATTCCTCGCACCGCTTGCGGCGGCGCTGCTGCTGATCGGCTGGCTACCCGTGATCTTGGGCTACGAGCAGCCGCGCTGGGCGCATGCGCGACCGGCCGATCTCGTGAAACGCCCACAGTCGAGTGTTCCAGCCAACCCGGACCATTGATGGCAAGTTCCGAAAATTCATCAAGCCGCCGCGATACGCATTCGCATCTCTTGAAGTCGTGAAGCCTGGCACGTCGAGGTCTCGTCGGAGGCCTGGAATTTGGTGACACAAAGGGTGCTCTGCCCCGCCTTGACCATACTCAAGCGTCGTGTCGGAAATCAAAGGGCATGGCGAAGGTGATTTCGACCATCTGCTCCTATAGAAGCAAGCGAGGGAGCCTTGCTTTAGAAGTCTGTAAGACGTAGGGAACAGGGGTCTGCTCGTGTGGGGACGTGGCGAGCCGACCGGGGGTGCCCATCTGGCGCCCGGGTGCCTTTACCCGCTGCCGCAAATTCAACCTCTCCCCCGCCGCCTGTCGCCAGGAGCCCGAGGAGCCATAGATGGCCGTTCGACGCCTGAATCCGGAACAACCTGCGAGCTTTGCCTTCAGCCCTGAAAATCTTACGTGGGCGAAGGAAACGATCGCGAAATATCCGCTGGGCAAGGAGGCATCCGCGGTGCTGCCCGTATTGTGGCGCGCGCAGGAGCAGAATGACGGCTGGTTGCCCGAGCCTGCGATTCGCTACATCGCCGACATGTTGGGCATGGCGTACATTCGCGTGCTCGAGGTCGCGACCTTCTACACGATGTTCCAGCTTTCGCCCGTAGGGAAGAAGGCGCACGTACAAGTATGCGGCACGACGCCATGCATGCTGCGCGGCGCGGAAGACCTTATCAATGTCTGCAAGTCGAAGATCCACCACGAGCCGCACCACCTCTCCAAGGACGGCGACTTCTCGTGGGAAGAGGTCGAGTGCCTGGGATCGTGTGCGAACGCGCCGATGGTGCAGATCTGGAAGGACACCTACGAGGATCTCACTCCTGAATTGTTCGAGAAACTGCTGGAAGGATTCGCCAAGGGCAATCCACCCAATCCCGGCTCGCAGATCGGTCGCACAGCATCGTGTCCGGAGGGCGGTCCGACGACGCTCTCGGATCCTTCGCTCTTCGACGGTTCGACGATCGGGGCGTGGAAAAAGCGGTTCGCCGATACGGCGACGCATTCAGCCGGCGCAACGGGAGGTGCGGGTGCGGACGCAGCTACTGCGACTAGCCCGGGCAAGGTTCCAGAGCTGCTCAACGCCCCGCGGGACGGCATGGGCGACGACCTCTCGCTGATATGGGGCGTGGCCGACAAACTCAAGGAGCAGCTCAACACACTGGGCATCTGGCATTTCGATCAGATCGCCAAGTGGACGCCTGAGGAAGTCGCATGGTTCGAGTCGTCCATGCAAGGCTTCAAAGGCCGCGTTGAGCGCGACAAGTGGATCGAGCAGTGCAAGAAGCTCGCGCAAGGCTGGCGGCCGGACAATGCCGCCGGCGAGCGGCCCAAGGAGTAGAGGCCTTGCATGGTGGAGCGGGCGAACATGAGCTACCTCGTCGGCGTCATCGTGCTGCCGCTTGCAATTGTCGCTGGCGGCACGGGCATGGCGCTGACGCGAGATGATCCCGTTTGGCTCGTGTTCGGTGCCGTCCTGGCGATTGCTACGAGCTATCTGATGCGCAGAAATTCTGGGAGCTGAGGCAGAGCCATGCTGGCTGACAAGGATCGCATCTTCCGCAACATCTACGGCTTTCACGACAGTGGGCTGCAGGCCGCGATCAAGCGTGGCGCCTGGGACGGCACCAAGTTCTTCATCGACCAGGGGCACGACTGGATCATCAGTGAGGTGAAGGCATCGGGTCTGCGCGGCCGCGGCGGCGCCGGCTTCCCGACGGGTCTCAAGTGGTCGTTCATGCCGAAGAACGATCCACGTCCAAGCTACCTCGTCGTCAACGCCGACGAATCCGAGCCGGGCTCTTGCAAGGATCGCGAGATCCTGCGCAACGATCCGCAACTCCTGATCGAGGGCATGCTGCTTGCCTCCTTCGCGATGCGTGCGCATACCGCCTTCATCTACTTCCGTGGTGAGTACATCCGCGAGCGCGAACGCTTTCAGCGTTCCGTGGACGAGGCATACGCCGCCAAGCTGATTGGCAAGGGCAACAAGCACGGATGGGATTTCGATATCGTCGTGCACCACGGCGGCGGCGCCTACATCTGCGGCGAGGAAACCGCACTCATCGAGAGTATCGAGGGCAAGAAGGGCCAGCCCCGGCTGAAGCCGCCGTTTCCGGCGGGCTGCGGGCTCTATGGCGCACCGACAACCGTCAACAACGTCGAATCGATTGCTGTTGTGCCCGATATCCTGCGGCGTGGCTCAGCTTGGTTCTCGAACCTCGGCAAGCCCAACAACACTGGCACGAAGCTGTTTCAGATCTCCGGTCACGTGAACAAGCCATGCGTTGTGGAAGAGGAGATGGGGATCCCGCTCAAGGAGCTTCTGGAAAAACATGCGGGCGGCGTTCGCGGTGGCTGGAACAATCTGCTCGCCGTGATTCCTGGTGGCTCGTCGGTGCCGTGCATCAAGGCCGACGTGTGCGACGACATCACGATGGATTTCGATGCGCTCTCCAAGGCGAAGTCGGGTCTGGGCACCGCGGCGGTGATCGTGATGGACAAGTCGACAGACATCATCAAGGCCATCTCGCGCATCTCCTATTTTTACAAACACGAGAGCTGCGGCCAATGCACACCGTGCCGCGAGGGGTGCGGCTGGATGTGGCGCGTCATGGAACGCATGGTGAAGGGTGAGGCGAAGAAGAGCGAGATCGATCTGCTCTTCGAGGTGTCCAAGCAGGTGGAAGGCCACACCATCTGCGCACTGGGCGATGCAGCGGCCTGGCCGGTGCAGGGGCTGATACGCAACTTCCGTCCGGTGATGGAAGCGCGGATCGAGGCCCATCGGAAGGCGCACCAAGAGGCGGCGGAGTAGGCGAGAGGCTAGAGGCAAGCTCATGCCCAAGAAACTGATTATCGACGGCGTTGAGGTCGAGGTTGCGGACGGCACCACGCTCTTGCAGGCGTGCGAGCAGGCCGGCGCAGAGATTCCGCGCTTCTGCTATCACGAACGGCTGTCGATCGCGGGCAACTGCCGGATGTGCCTGGTCGAGGTGGAAGGGGCGCCCAAGCCGGTCGCGTCCTGCGCGCAGACGGTCAACGAGCTAAGGCCCAATCCGGACGGCTCGCCCAACGTCGTGCATACCAAGAGCGCCACGGTGAAAAAGGCGCGAGAAGGCGTGATGGAGTTCCTGCTCATCAACCATCCGCTCGACTGCCCGATCTGCGATCAAGGCGGGGAGTGCGACCTGCAGGACCAGGCAATGGCCTTCGGCATCGGCGGCTCGCGCTATCACGAGAACAAGCGGGCCGTGGAGGAGAAATACATCGGCCCGCTCATCAAGACGATGATGACGCGCTGCATCCATTGCACGCGTTGCGTGCGCTACATGACCGAGGTCGCGGGCGTTGAGGAGTTGGGGCTCATCAGCCGCGGCGAGGATGCCGAGATCACAACCTATCTGGAAAAAGGCATACTCTCGGAGATGAGCGCCAACGCGGTGGACCTTTGCCCGGTCGGCGCGCTGACGCATCGGCCATGGGCGCACAATGCACGGCCCTGGGAGCTGCGCAAAACCGAGTCGATTGATGTGATGGACGCGGTGGGATGCAACATCCGTGTCGATACACGCGGCGCAGAAGTCATGCGCATTCTGCCCCGCAACAACGACGCGGTGAACGAGGAGTGGATCTCCGACAAGACGCGCCACATCGTCGACGGGCTCAAGACGCAGCGTCTGGACCAGCCATATCTCCGCAAGGACGGGCGTCTGGTGGCAGCGTCGTGGGACGAAGCGCTTGGGCTCGTTGCGGAAAAGCTCAAGGCGGCAGCGTCCGGGCGCATTGGTGCGATCGCGGGCGACCTTGCCGGGTCGGAAGAGATGTTCGCGCTGAAAGAGCTTCTGGGCTCGCTGGGTGTGAACAACTTGGACTGCCGGGCGCCGCATGAGGCGCTCCATCCGGCCGCGGGCCGTGCGTCCTACCTCTTCAATACGACGATCGCGGACATCGACGACGCGGATGCGATCCTGATCGTCGGTTCCAATCCGCGCCTCGAGGCGCCAGTCCTCAATTCGCGTATCCGCAGGCGTTGGCGGCAGGGCGGCGTTGCCGTGGGGCTGATCGGCGCGGCGGCGCCACTCACCTATGAATACGTGCACATCGGCACCGGAGCGCAGACGCTCGCCGACCTTGCCGAGGGCAAGCACGACTTCGCACAGGTGCTGGCGAATGCAAAGCGGCCCATGGTGATCGTCGGCAGCGGCGCCTATGCGCGTCCCGACGGCGCGGTGATGCTATCGCTTGCGGCTCGGGTCGCGGAGAACGGGGCCAAGGGAGCGGACGAGGGCTGGTCGGTCTTCAACGTGCTGCATTGCGCTGCCGGGCGCGCCGGCGGTCTGGACCTGGGCTTCATCCCGGGCGACGGCGGTCTGGCGACGGCAGACATGATGGCAGCCGCGGGCGGCGGTGCGCTCGACGTATTATGGCTTCTCGGTGCCGACGAGATCGACATGTCGGCACTCGGCGAGGTCTTCGTCATCTACCAGGGCACTCATGGCGACGCGGGCGCGCACCGTGCGGACGTCATCCTGCCTGGCGCCGCCTACACCGAAAAGAGCGCGACGTACGTCAACACCGAAGGCCGCGTCCAGACGACGAGCCGTGCGGCGTTCCCGCCGGGCTCGGCGAAAGAGGACTGGACGATCATCCGGGCGTTGTCGGCTCGGGTCGGACACACGCTTGGCTTCGATACGCTCGCGGAATTGCGCGCTCAGATGTACAAGTCGACGCCGATGCTGGCGCGCCTGGATGAGCCGCACCGTGGCGCGGGAGGGACCGCCGCTCTTGCCAAGCTCGCGCAAGCGGGCGGCATGGCGGACGCCACCGCATTCGCCCCGGTGGTGGAGGATTTCTATCTGACCAATCCCATCGCGCGTGCGTCGGCTGTCATGGCGGAGCTATCGGCGCTCAACATGGTGGCCAGGGCCCAGGGCGGCCTGAAAGCGGCGGAATGAGGGGGCAAGAGGCACGGCCATGATCAACGCTGCGATCGATTGGTTGAACACGACGCTGCCGCTTCCCGGCTGGCTCGACTGGATGTGGTGGACGCTCGTTTACGTGGTTGCGAGCCTGGCGCTGCTGGTCGGTCTTCTGGTGCTGATCGCCTTCCTGCTGCTCATGGATCGCAAGGTGTGGGCGGCCGTGCAGATGCGGCGCGGCCCCAACGTGGTCGGCCCGTTCGGCCTGTTGCAGTCGTTCGCGGACCTGTTGAAATTCGTATTCAAGGAGCCGGTCATCCCGGCGGGCGCCGACAAGGGTGTCTTTCTGCTCGCACCCGTGGCGACGGCGACATTCGCGCTTGCCGCCTGGGCGGTCATTCCGGTCAGCGAGAACGCCTGGGGCAAATGGGTGATATCCGACCTGAATGTCGGCGTACTGTACATCCTGGCGCTGTCGTCGCTTGGCGTTTACGGCATCATCATGGGCGGCTGGGCCTCGAATTCGAAGTATCCATTCATGGGATCGCTGCGGTCGGCCGCACAGATGGTGTCCTATGAGGTTTCGATCGGTCTCGTCATCATCACGGTGCTTCTGCTGGTGGGCTCGCTCAACCTCACCGACATTGTCAATGCGCAGAAGACGGGGCTCGGCACGCAGATCGGCCTGCCCAACTCGCTTATCGACTGGCATTGGTTGGCGCTGTTCCCGATGTTCGTCGTGTTCTTCATCTCGGCGCTGGCCGAAACGAACAGGCCGCCGTTCGACCTGCCTGAAGCCGAATCGGAACTCGTGGCGGGCTTCATGGTCGAATACTCCTCGACACCGTACCTGCTCTACATGCTGGGCGAATACGTGGCGATTGTCGCCATGTGCGCGATGACCACGATACTGTTCCTGGGCGGCTGGCTGCCGCCGGTCGACGTGGCGCCGTTCAACTGGGTGCCGGGCATCCTGTGGTTCATTCTCAAGGCAACCTTTGTCTTCTTCCTGTTCGCCATGGTGAAGGCAATGGTGCCACGCTACCGCTACGACCAGCTCATGCGTCTGGGCTGGAAGGTGTTCCTGCCGCTGTCTCTGCTGATGGTGATTGCGGTTGCAGCTGTGCTCCATTTCGGAGGGCTGGCATGAGGCGGGAGCTGATCGGGATTGGCGCAGGTGCCGCTTTCGGCCTCTTGAACTTGTTCGTGTTGCGCGTGATCGCATTGCGGATCGAGGGCACGACGCCGACGCCAGAGAAGAAGCGCACGGCGGGTCTCCTTCGGAAAGTGGCGTTGGTAGATGTGTTCGTATTTGCGATACTCGGTTATTTTGTCGCGTCGATGCTGAAGAATTGAGGACGGAGAGAACCCTATGAGTGTGTCATCCGGAATCAAGTCGCTGTTCCTTTCGGAATTCGTATCGGCATTCTTCCTGACCATGCGCTATTTCTTCGCGCCGAAGGCGACGCTGAACTATCCGTTCGAAAAGGGACCGCTTTCGCCCAGATTCCGAGGTGAGCACGCGCTCAGGCGCTATCCCAACGGAGAGGAGCGCTGCATCGCGTGCAAGCTGTGCGAGGCAATCTGCCCGGCGCAGGCGATCACCATCGAGGCGGGGCCGCGTCGCAACGACGGCACGCGACGCACGACACGCTACGACATCGACATGACCAAGTGCATCTACTGCGGCTTATGCCAGGAGGCGTGTCCGGTCGAGGCGATCGTGGAGGGCCCCAACTTCGAATTTGCGACAGAGACTCGGGAGGAGCTTTTCTACAACAAGGAGAAGCTGCTTGCGAACGGCGACCGCTGGGAGCGCGAGATTGCGCAGAACCTCGCGCTCGACGCGAAGTACCGGTGAGGGGCGCCAGATGAGCGTGACAGGCTTCTTCTTCTACGTATTTTCGATCCTCGCGGTGATCTCGGCGACGCTGGTGATCACGGCGAAGAACCCGGTGCATGCGGTTCTTTACCTGATCCTGACCTTCTTCAATGCCGCAGGCCTCTTCGTGCTGCTCGGTGCGGAGTTCCTGGCGATGCTGCTCGTCATCGTCTACGTGGGTGCGGTGGCGGTTTTGTTCCTGTTCGTCGTGATGATGCTCGACGTTGATTTTGCCGAGCTTCGCGCCGGCTTCATTAGGAATGCGCCGGTAGGCTTGATCGTCGGCGGTATCGTCCTGGCGGAGTTGATAGCGCTGTTTGGCGTGTACGGATTCGATCTGGGCGTGGGCAAGCAGCTGGCGGCTGCTGCTCCGGCGGGCGTTACGAACACTAAGGCGCTCGGGCTGCTGATCTACACGAAATACGCCTACTTCTTCCAGGGTGCGGGCCTCGTCCTGCTGGTTGCCATGGTCGGCGCGATCGTGTTGACGCTCAGGCACAAGGAGGGCGTGAAACGCCAGTCGATATCGGTGCAGGTGAACCGCACTCCGGAGACTGCGGTGGAGGTCGTCAAGGTGGCGCCGGGTCAGGCAATCGTTCCCTCGGCGGAGGGCCAGCGATGAAGGCGGGTGGCGGTAAGAATAGCTTGCAGCGGTATCTCCCGTCGACGCCGGATGTCGGCAGCGACATGGAGAAACTGCCTCGCGCGATTACCGTCTTGGCGCTCGGCGGTGCGCCCATGCTGGTTCTGGCGGGGCTTGCGCGCCTTCGACTCGTGGATGCCGCCGGGGTGCCGGTCTGGCTTGTCCTGGGCGTTCTGGCGCTGGCGTGCGTGGCGTATTTCCTCGCGATGTCCGGGGCGACGGGGCAGCGTGGACTGGCCGCGCTTCTTGCGATCGGATTGCCGTCAGTCCTCTATTTTTTCTCCGACTATGGCGGTCCTGGAGCGGTCGTGGCTGCATTCGCGCTGGTCACGATGTGGATCGTTTCGATCATAGCGGCGGTTTCGTTCGCCAATCTGGGAGATTCTCAATGACGATCGGGCTGGCGCATTATCTGGTGGTGGCCGCGTGTCTTTTCACGCTGGGCATTTTCGGCATTTTTCTCAACCGCAAGAACGTCATCATCATCCTGATGTCGGTTGAGCTGATGCTGCTCGCAGTCAACATCAACCTCGTGGCCTTCTCAAGTTTCCTGGGCGATCTTGTCGGTCAGGTGTTTGCGCTGTTTGTGCTGACGGTCGCGGCGGCGGAAGCCGCCATAGGCCTGGCGATCGTCGTCGTCTACTACCGCAATCGCGGCTCGATTGCGGTGGAAGACATCAACATGATGAAGGGCTGAGCGGCGGAGCGCTGACCAATGATTTACAACGCAATCGTCTTTCTGCCGCTGCTGGGTGCGATCATTGCCGGCTTCTTCGGACGGCTGATCGGCGACCGTCCGTCGGAAATCATCACCACGGGTTTCCTTATGATCGCCTGTGTACTGTCGTGGTTCGTATTCGTTCAGGTCGGCTTCGGCTCGGAGACCGCGCGCGTTCCGGTGATGCGCTGGATCACGAGCGGGGATCTCGACGTCGCCTGGTCACTGCGAATCGATACGCTGACGGCCGTGATGCTGGTGGTCGTGACGACGGTATCGGCGCTCGTTCATCTCTACTCGATCGGCTACATGCACGAGGACGATAGTCGGCCGCGCTTCTTTGCGTACCTGTCGCTGTTCACGTTCGCGATGCTCATGCTGGTGACGGCCGACAACCTCCTGCAGATGTTTTTCGGTTGGGAAGGTGTAGGCCTGGCGTCCTACCTGCTTATCGGTTTCTGGTATCACAAGCCCTCGGCCAACGCGGCGGCGATCAAGGCGTTCATCGTCAATCGCGTCGGCGACTTCGGCTTCGCGCTCGGCATCTTCGGCGTGTTCTTCATGTTCGGGTCGATCAACTTCGACGCGATCTTCGAGGCTGCACCAGGTGCCAAGGGCGCGACGATGAATTTCCTCGGCATGCAGGTTGATGTGATGACGACGCTGTGCCTGCTGCTCTTCATGGGTGCGATGGGCAAGTCGGCGCAGTTGCTCCTGCACACTTGGTTGCCAGATGCCATGGAAGGTCCTACTCCGGTGTCCGCGCTGATCCATGCCGCGACCATGGTGACGGCCGGCGTGTTCATGGTAGCGCGGCTGTCGCCGCTGTTCGAACAGGCACCGGTCGCGCTGCAGGTGGTTACCCTGGTCGGCTCGCTGACGGCGTTCTTCGCGGCGACCGTCGGCCTCGTGCAGAACGACATCAAGCGTGTGATTGCCTATTCGACCTGCTCGCAGCTTGGCTACATGTTTGCCGCGCTCGGCATTTCCGCCTACGGCGCGGGCATCTTCCATCTCTTCACGCATGCGTTCTTCAAGGCGCTTCTTTTTCTCGGCGCCGGCTCGGTGATCCATGCGATGCACCACGAGCAGGATATGCGCAACATGGGCGGTCTGGCGCCGAAGATCCGTGTCACATGGGTGATGATGCTGATCGGCACGCTGGCGCTGACGGGTGTCGGCATCCCGCATCTTGCGGGCTTTGCTGGTTTCCATTCGAAGGACGCGATCATCGAAGGCGCGTACATGGCGCACCTTCCGTACGACTACTCGTTCTGGCTTCTGGTTGTCGCCGCCTTCATGACGTCGTTCTACTCGTGGCGCCTCGTGTTCATGACCTTCCACGGGAAGACGCGCGCAGAGCCCGATGTCTATAAACATGCGCACGAGAGTCCGATGGTGATGCTGGTTCCGCTCGGCGTTCTGGCGTCCGGGGCGGTGCTGGCGGGCTTCGTTTTCTCTCCATACTTCATCGGCGACATGATGACCGGCTTCTGGGGAACGTCGATCGCCCAGGCAGGCGGAGCGGTCGCAAATGCAACCGCAACGGCGGCTGGCGACGTGGCGCAGGCGATCGGCTTGGCGGGGCAGGCGGGCGGTGAAGCCGCGGGCCATGCGGCTGGCGCAGCGGGGCATGCGGCAGATGCCGCGCACGGCGTTGCGGCGGCTCATGGCGGCGGCCACCATCATCCGCCGACGTGGGTCGTCTGGTCTGCAACGCTCGCGATGGCGGGTGGGTTTGGCTTATCCTACCTCTACTATATCGCTGCGCCGTGGCTGCCGGAGGCGACGGCGAAGGCCTTCCGCCCGCTCTACCTGTTTCTGCTCAACAAGTGGTACTTCGACGAGCTCTACGATTTCCTGTTCGTGCGGCCGACACTGTGGCTTGGTCGGGCGCTTTGGAAGGGTGGTGACGGCGCCCTGATCGATGGCACGATCGATGGCACTGCGCGAGGCGTCGTGTGGACGACGGGCCGGATCGTCAAGTTGCAGACAGGCTATGTCTATCATTACGCCTTCGCGATGCTGATCGGCGTCGCTCTCCTCATCAGCTACTTCATCTTCGCCGGTGGGGTCACGAAATGAACCTGGCTACGCTTCCAATTCTGTCCCTAGTGACGTTCCTGCCCCTGGTTGGCGCGCTGTTCATCGCATTCCTTCCGCAGGATGCCGTGCGCAATGCGCGCTACGTCGCGCTTTGGACAACGCTCGTGACGTTCGTGCTTTCTCTGTTCATCTGGATGTCGTTCGACAAGGCCAATCCGGGCTTTCAGTTCATCGAGGAGCATGGCTGGCTAGGGCCGATAAAGTACAAGGTCGGCGTCGATGGCATCTCGATGCTGTTCGTCATTCTGACGACGTTCCTGATGCCGCTGTGCATCCTCGCCTCGTGGGAATCGATCGAGAAGCGTGTCAAGGAGTACATGATTGCGTTCCTCGTTCTGGAAGCGCTGATGGTGGGCGTGTTCGTCGCGCTCGATCTCGTGCTGTTCTACCTGTTCTTCGAAGCGGGACTCATCCCGATGTTCATCATCATCGGCGTTTGGGGCGGCAAGAGGCGCATCTATGCGAGTTTCAAGTTCTTCCTCTACACGCTGCTCGGATCGGTGCTGATGCTGCTGGCTATGATGGCGATGTGGTGGCATGCGGGCACGACGGATATTCCACAGCTGATGGAAGCAAAGTTCCCTGCTGACATGCAGTGGTGGCTGTGGCTCGCGTTCTTCGCTTCGTTCGCGGTGAAAATGCCGATGTGGCCGGTGCATACGTGGCTTCCCGACGCGCACGTGGAGGCGCCGACTGCGGGATCGGTTATTCTTGCGGGCATTTTGCTGAAGATGGGCGGCTACGGTTTCCTGAGGTTCTCGCTGCCGATGTTTCCGCTGGCGAGCGCCGAACTGGCGCCGCTGGTCTTCGCACTCTCTGTCGCGGCGATCATCTACACCTCGCTGGTGGCGCTGGCGCAGGAGGATATCAAGAAGCTCATCGCCTACTCGTCTGTGGCGCACATGGGCTTCGTGACGATGGGTATCTTCACGTTCACGCACCAGGGTGTCGACGGCGCGATCTTCCAAATGCTGTCGCACGGGCTTGTCTCGGCGGCGCTGTTCCTGTGTGTCGGGATCATCTACGACCGCATGCACACGCGCGAGATCTCCGCCTATGGCGGCTTGGTGGACAGGATGCCGATCTATGCGTTCTGTTTCATGGTGTTCACGATGGCGAACGTCGGCCTTCCCGGCACGTCCGGCTTCATCGGCGAATTCCTGACCCTGCTCGGCGCCTTCAAGGCAAATACCTGGGTGGCTTTCTTTGCGACCACAGGCGTGATCCTGTCGGCAGCCTACGCACTGTGGCTCTATCGGCGCGTGATTTTCGGCGTGCTCGAGAAGTCGAGCCTCAAGTCAATTGCCGATATGAACCCTCGCGAAGTCGTCGTATTGGGACCGCTGGTCGCCTTGACGATCCTGTTCGGATTTTATCCTGCGCCGATCCTGGATGTAACCGCGCAGTCGGTGAAGAAGCTCGTCGCCAACTACGAGGCGGCGCTGCGGACCGCAAAGATCGAGCGGGCCGAGCCATTCAGGATCGAAATCAGCGCGGCCGAAGGCCAGAAGGAGGCCAAGTGATGATCGACCTTCTGTCCTATCCGGCCTTGCCCGAGATCGTGCTGGCCGTTGGAGCGATGGCGCTCCTGATGCTGGGCGCGTTCCAGCCCGATACCGAAGAGACCGGCACGATGACGTCGTGGCTGGCGATCGGCCTCATCGTACTGGCGGGCGTCGTCATGGCGCTCAATCCAAACGTATCGGGCGGTCTCTTCGAAGATGCATTCGTGATGGACCGCTTCACCCGCTTCATGAAGATTCTGGTGCTGATCGGATCGGCTGGTGCGCTCGTACTGTCATTCCAGTCGTTCAGCGAAATGAAGCTGATGAAGTTCGAATATCCTGTGCTGGTGCTGCTGGCGACCGTCGGCATGATGATGATGATTTCGGCAAACGATCTCATCGCGCTTTATATTGGGTTGGAACTGCAAAGCCTCGCGCTCTACGTGGTCGCAGCGTTCCGGCGGGATTCGGTGCGCTCGAGCGAGGCGGGCCTGAAGTATTTCGTGCTGGGTGCGCTTTCGTCGGGGATGCTGCTCTATGGAGCGTCACTGGTCTATGGTTTCTCTGGATCCACCAGCTTCCCGATTATCGCGGGCGTGCTGAAGAGTGCAGCCGACATCGGCGTCATCGTCGGTCTCGTGTTCATCATGGTCGGACTTGCGTTCAAGGTATCCGCGGTGCCGTTCCACATGTGGACGCCTGACGTCTACGAGGGTGCGCCGACCCCGGTAACGGCCTTCTTTGCGGCTGCGCCAAAGGTGGCGGCCATGGCGCTGATGGTGCGTACGCTTGCGGTCGCCTTTCCAGGGATCGCGCCGGCATGGCAGCAGATCGTCGTATTTATCGCGATTGCGTCGATGCTGCTCGGATCGTTCGCGGCGATCGGGCAGACCAATATCAAGCGTCTGATGGCATATTCCTCGATCGGGCATGTCGGTTTCGCACTCGTCGGTCTTGCCGCCAACAGCCAGGAAGGCGTGCAGGGCGTGCTGATCTACATGGCGATCTACCTCGTGATGACGCTGGGTACGTTCGCGTGCATCCTCGCGATGCGCCGCGCCGAGGGGCCGGTCGAGGAGATCGACGAGTTGTCGGGCCTGGCGGAAACCAACCTCGGGATGGCATTCGCGCTCGGCATGCTGATGTTCTCGCTGGCGGGGATTCCGCCGCTGGCTGGCTTCTGGGGCAAGTTCTACGTGATAGCCGCGGCTGTAAAGGCCGACATGATCCTGCTGGCGGTGGTGGCGGTCCTGGCAAGCGTAGTGGCTGCGTTCTACTACATCCGCATCGTCATCGTGATGTTCGTGAAGGAGCCGAAGGACAAGTTCATCGGGATCGACGGTAAGATCGGGGCCGTGATGATGCTCGCGACGATCTTCGTTGTCCTCTTCATCGTCTATCCCTCGCCTCTGGTGGAGGCCGCCGCCCAGGCGGCCAAGTCGCTGAGGCTATGAGGGATGGCTGCGGCCATCGCCAAAGCGGAGGCGCGTTGGGTTGAGCTCGAAGAGGTCGACTCGACGAACGCTGAAGCGATGCGCCGCGCTTTGGCCGGAGAACGCGGTCCGCTCTATATACGCGCCGACCGGCAGACCGCCGGGCGTGGACGATCCGGGCGTGTGTGGGAGGCGCCGACGGGAAACCTTGCCTTGAGCCGGCTGGGTCGCACCGGTGCGCCTGCCGGTGCAGTTCCGCAGCTGTCGCTTGTCGCGGGGGTCGCCGTATACAAATCGGCTGCCGCTGCGCTGGGGCTGGGTGACAATGCTCGCCGGCTGCTGCTCAAGTGGCCTAACGATGTTCTTCTGGATGGCGCCAAGCTTGCCGGCATACTCGTCGAAGCGACGACGGTCGGCGGAGAGCAGATCGCTGTCATCGGCATCGGTCTCAACGTCGCGCATGCACCCGAAATACCTGGCCGGCGCACGGCAGCGCTTGCGGCGGTGGCCGGGCCCGAGCCGGTGCTGAGCGATGTCACACGCGATGTTGCGCGGCATCTCGATGACGCGCTGGCGCTGTGGGATGAGGGCCGCGGCTTCGATGCGATCCGGCACGCCTGGCTGTCTGCTTCCACTCCCAAAGGCACCGCAATGACGATTGAGAACAGGATGGGGCAGGTTACCGGCTTCTTTCGAGGCCTGGACGCCGACGGTGCCCTCGTTCTTGTCGACGGCGAGGGCCGCTTGCGGAGATATGCCTACGGTGACGTAACGCTCGCTTCGGAGCAGGAAATGTCCTAATTGAGCCCGTCGACGATGTGAAAGTGATCAGGCTCATGGGGAAAACGACCGACGCGGGGGCAATATCGCAACGAAGCGAGCTGGTGCTGGTCGCGCTGGGTGGGCTCGGCGAGATCGGCATGAATGCTTATCTCTACGGCTTCGGTCCGCCCAAGGCGCGCAAATGGCTGCTGGTCGATCTTGGCATCACGTTTCCCGAGGGTGAGTTCGACCCGGGTGTAGACGTCATACTGCCGGATATGCGTTTTCTCATCGAGGAGCGCCAAGCGCTTGCCGGGATCGTTTTGACGCACGCCCATGAGGATCACATCGGTGCCGTCATAGATTTGTGGCCGCAGCTCGAAGCGCCGATCTATGCAACTCCGTTCACGGCGGGGATGCTCAAGGCCAAGGCGGCGGAGTATGGCGGGCGGGTCAAGCTACCGATCAACGTCGTGCCACTCGGTGGTAGCGTGAGCATCGGGCCCTTCGAGATCGAGCTTGTGACGATGTCGCATTCGATCCCAGAGCCATCGGCGGTTGCCATCCGAACACCGGCGGGGCTGGCGCTGCATTCGGGCGATTGGAAGCTCGATCAGACACCATTCGTTGGTGATCCACCCAACGAGACGCGGCTTGCGGAAATCGGACGCGAAGGTGTCCGTGCGCTGATCTGCGACTCCACGAACGCGATGCGCGAAGGGCGCTCTCCATCCGAACTCGAAATTGCTCGGTCGCTGGCCGCGATCGTTAAAAGGGCACCGAAACGTGTCGCGGTCACGACGTTTTCCTCGAACGTGGCCCGCATCAAGGCGGTTGCGGATGCCGCGAAGGAGGCCGGGCGGACACTGGTCGTTGCAGGCCGGGCGCTGCACCGTGTGATCGAGGTGGCGCGTGAAACCGGCTATCTGCCCGAGGATCTGCGCTACCTCGACCAGCAGCAGTTCAAGTACATCGACCGCAACGACGTCGTCCTTCTGTGCACAGGCAGCCAAGGAGAGCCGCGCGCTGCAATGGCCCGCATCGCCGACAATGAACACCCCGATATCCAGCTCGCCAAGGGCGATCTCGTCATCTTCTCCTCGCGCACCATTCCGGGCAACGAGAAGTCGGTCGGTAGGATTCAGAACGCGCTGGTGCGTATGGGGTGCGAGGTTCTCACTGATTCGGAAGCGCTCGTACACGTGACGGGGCATCCGCGCCGCGACGAGCTAAAGCAGATGTATCAATGGATCATGCCGCAGGTGGCTGTGCCCATGCACGGCGAGGCCCGTCACATCAGTGCGCACGCGGAACTGGCGCGTGGCGCAGGCGTTCCCTTGGTGGTGCCTGCCTATAATGGTGAGATGGTGCGGCTAGCGCCCGATCCGGTCGAGGTCGTCGACGACGTGCCGGTGGGCCGGCTTTTCCGCGACGGCCGCCTGATCGTTCCAAGCGACGCGGGTCCGGTGCGCAACCGCCGCAAGCTTGCGATCGTGGGCGTCGTCATGGTGGCGATCGCGATGACCCGGAAGGGCAAGGTCTTGTGCGACCCGGAGATCGCTCTCGACGGAGTGCCCGAGTTCGATGCAGAGGGCGATGAAATATTCGACATCGTCGCCGACGCGGTGGATGGAACGCTCGACAGTATGCCCGCCAAGAAGCTCAAGGAAGTGGAAGTCGTGCGCGAGGCCGTGCGCCGGTCGGTTCGGGCAGCAGTCCACGCGGTCTGGGGGAAGAAACCTGTCGTCAAGGTACTCATCAACGTGGTTGGTGACTGACATCCGGCGGGCTGGCGCGGGCGCTGTCCGTGTGCAAGAGATCGGTCATGGAGCAGAAGAAAGAAATGCGGAAGTGCATGGTGCGGACTACCGGTGCCGCCTCGCGTGCCCCGCTATCGTGAGCCATATTTCAAGGAGCAGGAGATGATCGGACGTCTCAATCACGTCGCCATCGCGGTGAAGGATCTCGACAAGGCAGTTGCCACATACCGCGGCACGTTGGGCGCGCATGTTTCCGAGCCGCAGGCGGAACCCGATCATGGTGTGACCGTCGTGTTCGTCACGCTGCCGAACACGAAGATCGAATTCCTACAGCCGCTAGGCGATAATTCGCCGATCGCCAAGTTTCTCGAGAAGAACCCGAATGGCGGGATCCATCACGTTTGCTATGAGGTCGACGATATCATAGCCGCGCGCGACCAGCTGAAGGCTGCGGGCGCGCGTGTTCTGGGCGACGGCGAGCCGAAGACCGGCGCGCACGGCAAACCGGTTCTATTCCTGCATCCGAAGGATTTTCTCGGGACGTTGACGGAGCTGGAGCAGGCGTGAGTGGCCTCATCATGATCGAAGTGTACGCGGCGGGATCAGTTCCCCCGGGTGCGCGCACTCAGGAGGCACGATGAGCTTAACTTTCGGGATCGCGATTTATTTCATCATCTGGTGGCTGACGCTTTTCGCCGTGCTCCCATTCGGGCTTCGCACGCAGGATGAGGCGGGAGAGGTGGTGCCGGGCACTCCGGAAAGCGCTCCTGCAAGGCCGCGCCTGTTGCGGATCTTCGCGATCAATACGGTCGTTGCCTCTTTCGTTTTTGCTGTCTTCTGGCTGGGTGTGACCCAGGGTTGGCTGGATCCTGAAACGTTCCCCTTCCAAGTGCCCGTGCGCGACTTGCCCCGGCCCTAGAGCATGTTCAGCTGAGTTGTGCAGCGGTTCGGCGGGAAGAACATGCTCAATTCAATGACTTGGATCGTGTTCATGCGTCCATGCGACATCAACACAACCTGAGACTGGCGGATAAGATTTGCGTGCGGAGCAAAAACGGAGCAGGACCATCAGGCCTTGCTCCGTTTTTCACCTGATCTCGATATTTTCCCGGACTGCAGCCGCGAGGTGGACGCTGTCCGCTATCGCTGGCGAACCCCTATTGGTGAGCTCGCTCGCTCCCTAGACTTGGGCCGATTGCCATACCGAACATGGTTTCGACCTTTTCCTACCGTTGACGCGCGCACCATACTCAAGCTGTGCCACACTGTCACGTCCGGTGACGCGGTTTTTTGGCTCGATTATCCGTTTTGATTACCGACGGCCGCCGCTTGTCCCCGGGCAGGGCGGGGGCCCTAAGGTCGGGATCATGGAGCTGAGGCACGAGAGGCGGAATTGGGGGTGGCGGAGTATGTACGGCCGTGGGGGTTCTGGATCCGGTATGGAGCCCCTAAGCGTTCTTCTATGTTGCGTCGTTTCAATGAGTTACTCAACATGGTTAAGCGCAGGCGTGGTGCAGTCGGGTGAGGTGCGGCTCAGTTTCGCTGAAATTGCGCTGCTGGTGCGTTCACAAATGCATGCGCGCAATTTCATTGTTTCATGCGCCAGAGGTGCAGAACCGCGTCCGGACTGCGACCGGGCCGGCAAGATTTTCATTGGGGTGGGAACGGATGGAGATCATCACGCTAACCTGCACCTGTTCGAGTTGGACGCGCCCGCTCTATCGTCGCTGGGTGGCATGTATGTTCTGCGTCCAACGCGGCCAATTTCTCTAACTATCGACGCGATGGCGACATCCGAAGGCCTGCAGCTTACGTTAGATAGCCGCGACGACGTCCGTTTCGTTGTGGAGTGCGTATCGGGAGCGTGCTTCGGCGCGGGGATGCTGCCCCTTCTGGTGTGGCGGTCGCCACACATCAGTGCGCGGATCGGCGTGGCTATGGGCGAACAACGTTTGGCCGAGACCGACACTGCCGTTGCTTATGGTCGCTCGCTCGAGATCCAACAATTGCTCGTCTCAGGCCACTTCGATCTCACGTGCCTGGGTGGCTGGGGATTGGCTCCGGTCATCTGCGCTGCGGCCAGAGCGGTGATCGGGCCGGATGTCACCTGGCAAGTCAGGGCGGCGATCAACGACATCGGCGTGCGGGTCAATGTCAACGGGATTGCCTCCCTTGCCTCGTCGGCGCTTGGCACGACCGGTGTTCAGTCTGGGCCCGTCGGTGATTGGCGCTCGCTGCGCGTACTGAGTATTGCGGGCGATACAAGGGGTGTGCGCATTTCGTTCTGCCTTTGGCCCAATTGTACGTGAAGTTGCGCCAGCGATCCCCGGCCGTTGTCCGAGCTGCCATTGCCGGCGGGGGCGTTCTTCGATAAGAGCGCACGCGGGCTTTTTCCTGCCGCATGGCAGACAGCCCAGAGAATCTCGCCCGTAGCGGCGATCTGGCCCGTGTCCGTCGAGATCCGAGTGAGCTGATGCGCCTGAACGATCATTTCCCGTCTGTCCTCAAAGAGATGCCCAGTATCTTCGAGAACGTTTTCCGCGAGCCGAAAGACGAGGCCGGCCGATGAGCAAACGCGCGCTCAGCGTCACCCGCGAAGAAAACTTCCCGGACTGGTATCAGGCCGTCGTGCGCGATGGGGATATGGCCGAGACGAGCCCAGTCCGGGGCTGCATGATCATCAAGCCCTGGGGCTGGGGTGTCTGGGAGCGCATACAGGCCGAGCTCGATCAGCGGATCAAGGATACCGGCCACGAGAACTGCTATTTCCCGCTGTTCATTCCGATGAGCTTCATCGCCAAGGAGGCCGAACACGTGGAGGGCTTCGCCAAGGAGATGGCGGTCGTCACGCATCACCGCTTGAAGAACGAGGGCGGCAAGCTCGTGGTCGATCCGGAGGCAAAGCTCGAGGAACCGCTGATCGTGCGTCCGACTTCGGAGACAATTATCGGCGACGCCTTCCAGCGGTGGATCAAGAGCTATCGCGACCTGCCGCTTCTGGTGAACCAGTGGGCCAACGTCGTGCGCTGGGAAATGCGTACTCGACTGTTCCTGCGTACGGCCGAGTTCCTCTGGCAGGAGGGGCATACGGCGCATGCGACCGGAGACGATGCGATGGCCGAGACGTTGAAGATGCTCGAGGTCTACCGCGAGTTTGCCGAGGACGTCCTGGCGATGCCGGTAATTGCCGGCGAGAAACCCGCCAACGAGCGCTTCCCCGGTGCGGACAATACCTACTCGATCGAAGCCATGATGCAGGATGGCAAGGCGCTGCAGGCCGGTACGTCGCATTATCTGGGAACACACTTCGCACAGGCTCAGAACATTCAGTTCCAGAGTGCGCAAGGACAACTCGAGTACTGTCATACGACGAGTTGGGGTGTCTCGACGCGATTGATAGGTGGCGTGATCATGACGCACGGAGACGACGACGGATTGCGACTGCCGCCGAAGATTGCGCCGCGCCAGATCGTCATCGTGCCGATGCTGCGCGACAAGCCGGAGGACGCCGAGCTGCTGGACTATTGCGCGTCGCTGGAGAAGGAGCTGAAAGGAGCCGGCTTTCGTGCCATCGTCGACTCCAAACCGGTCAAATCGGCGGAGAAGCGCTGGAGCTGGGTGCGGCGTGGTGCTCCCGTCATCGTGGAGGTGGGCGGCCGCGACGTTGCAGGCGGCAATGTCACGTTCATGCGGCGTGATCGCCTGCGTGACGGCGACAAGGTGGTTTCGCAGACAATGCCTCGTGCGCAGTTCGCTGAAGAGGCCGGGCGGCTACTTACAGAAATCCAGGCATCGCTGTTCGCCGATGCCAAGAAGCGGCTCGACGATAACATCGTCTACGGGATCAACACATTCGACGAGCTTGCTGACTACTTCGGCATGGCTTCGGGCGACGACGAGGCTGGCGCCTTCCGGGGATGGGTGAAAGTTGCCTGGTCGCGTCCCGAAGGCGCGGAGCTGGAGGCGGTGGCGGATCGGCTAAAGGCCCTCAAGCTGACCATTCGAAACGCTCCTCTGGCGCAAGAAGCCGTCGATCGCAGCTGCATCTTCACGGGGCAACAGGCAAAGGAGTTCGTCCTCGTCGCACGTGCGTACTGAGGCAACACCGGGGCTCCTCGGCGGCCTGCCTTGATCGTGCCGCGGGGGCTTGCGAAGGAGCGTGACTGGGCGATCTGGCGCCCGACGGAGAGTGTCAGCATGACTTTATCCGATGGATCACGGGGTGCGCACGGGGCCGATGCGCTTGGGACGTCACCGGCCAACGCCGCGGCGGCGACGCGGGCCTTTTCGGCGTTCGAGTGGATGCTCGCGGGTCGCTACCTGAGGGCGCGGCGCAAGGAAGGGTTCATCTCCGTCATTGCCGGCTTCTCGTTCGTCGGGATCATGCTGGGTGTGGCGACGCTGATCATCGTGATGGCGGTGATGAACGGATTCCGCAAGGATCTCTTCGCCAAGATCCTCGGTCTCAACGGGCACGTCATCGTCATGAAGGTCGGGGAACCCTTCAATGACTACAGCGATGTGCGCAAAAAAGTTGCGCGCGTGCCGGGTGTACAGGCCGTCATCCCGCTGATCGAAGGTCAGGTCATGGTGTCGTCGGCGGTACAGGCAACGGGAGGTCTCGTACGTGGCATCGATGAGGCCTCGCTCCGGAGTTTGCCATTGGTGTGGGACAATGTGCGCGCGGGGAGCCTACAAGGCTTCGACGATCAGCGATCTATTGCAATCGGCCAGCGGCTCGCCAACCAGTTGAGGGTGACGGCTGGCGATACGATCACGCTCGTCTCGCCACGCGGGGCGACAACACCTTTCGGCACGGCTCCACGATCAAAGCCCTATGTCGTCTCGGCTGTGTTCGAACTCGGCATGTCGGAATACGACCGCATGATGGTGTTCATGCCGCTCGCGGAGGCGCAGCGATATTTCTCCAAAGGCGACGAGGTCGACGTGCTTGAAGTGATCGTCGACGATCCAGAGGCGGTTAGCCAATTCTCAGAAGAGATACGTCGTGCCGGCGGTCCCACGATACAGGTCAACGATTGGCGGCATCGCAACGAAACGTTCTTCACCGTGCTCGAGGTCGAACGCAACGTGATGTTCATCATCCTCTCGCTGATCGTCCTGGTTGCAGCGTTGAACATCATCTCGGGCCTGATGATGCTGGTGAAGGACAAGGGGCGTGACATCGCCATCCTGCGCACGATGGGCGCCACGAAGGGGGCCATCATGCGCGTCTTCCTCATCACGGGGGCGTCGATCGGCATCGTCGGCACGATCGCGGGAACGGTCCTCGGCATTGTGTTCTGCTGGAACATCGAAAGGATCCGCGAGTTCGTGGCGTGGCTCACCAGCACTCAGATCTTCGATCCGACGGTGTACTATCTCAACAAGCTGCCGGCGGACATAAATCCGCACGAGACGGCGGCGATCGTTGTCATGGCGATGGTGCTTTCGGTGCTGGCGACGATCTATCCGTCGTGGCGGGCCTCCAAGCTCGATCCCGTAGAAGCCTTGCGATACGAGTGAGGTGAGACGTGGATACCGCCTATTCTGCCTCGCATCCCGTGCTGGAACTGATCAATCTGCGGCGTACGTTCCGCCAGGGACCGCGCGAGATCCACGTTCTGAACGGGGCTTCGGCACGGCTCATGCCCGGTGAGGCGGTTGCACTCGTCGGGCCTTCAGGTGCGGGCAAGTCGACGCTCCTGCACATCGCGGGGCTGCTGGAGCAGCCGGACAGCGGGCATGTTATCGTCAATGGGCGTGACTGCGCCAAAATGGACGACCGCCAGCGCACGGCGGTGCGGCGGGGCGAAGTTGGCTTCGTTTATCAGTTCCACCAACTGCTGCCCGAGTTCTCGGCCCTGGAGAATGTGGTCATTCCACAAATGATCCTCGGCCGTTCGCGCCGCGCAGCCGAGATGCGAGCACGGGAGTTGCTGGGGACGCTGGGGCTCGCCGAGCGCATAGAACATCGGCCGGCGGAGCTGTCAGGCGGCGAGCAACAGCGCACGGCGATTTGCAGGGCGCTTGCCAACGCGCCGCGTCTGGTTCTCGCGGACGAGCCGACGGGCAACCTTGATCCCAAGACCTCGGAGCGTGTCTTCAACGAGCTCATTTCTCTCATCCGCCGTACCGGCGTTGCCGCGCTGATTGCCACGCACAACATGAGTCTTGCCCATCGCATGGACCGGGTGCTGCAACTCTCCGACGGGCTGCTGCATGAGTTGCAGCGGGGCTATCACCAGGGTTGAACCGCCCCGAGTTCGTGCCCAAGTCGCGTGGAAATGCGCACACGGCACCGTGCATTGTTTTGATCAAGTTTTTCACGCTGAACCGCTGCGCACTCTTGCGCGACATGCACCACTGCCTTTGCGTGACATGCATCGGGACGCGCGCGCGCGTTTTCAGGACCTGGCATACGAGTGCCTGTTCCGGCGCGACCGCATCTGGAAAATGGGGAAAATGCGGCGACCGCGTCGGTGTCGTGGCGTCCGATGGTGGCGGAAACTTGCGACCATGCCTAACCTTGGCAGCATGACCGATTCCAGTAGAACAGCAGCCGATGGCTCGTCTTGTCCCGCCTTGCCGCGCTACGTGCCCCTCAAGGTGCATTCTGCCTATTCGCTTTTGGAGGGCGCGCTGCCAATAGGCAAGCTCGCCAAGCTCGCTGCCGCCAACGGCTATCCGGCCATCGCGCTTACCGATACCAACAACATGTTCGGCATACTGGAGTTCTCTGAGAAGCTTTCGGGCGCCGGCATCCAGCCCATCGCCGGCATCTCGCTGGCTGTTGATTTCGACGACCGTCCGAAGGCATTTGCCGGTCAGGACACATACGCTGGCCATGCCTATCCTGGCGGTCAGAGCGGTTCACAAAAGGATGGGCTCATTACCCTGCTCGCCATGAACGAGGACGGTTATGCCTCGCTCATGAAACTCGCCAGCCATGCGTATCTGAAAAAAAATGAAATGGAGCCGCCGCACGTCAAGTTCGATGTTCTTAAAGTACATGCGGCGGGCGTCATAGCGTTGACCGGCGGTGCTGAAGGGCCAATTGACGGGGAATTGCGCGAGGGGCGCGGCGCGGTTGCCAAATCGCGCCTTGAAATGCTGAAGGCGCTGTTCGGCGACCGCCTCTATGTTGAGATGCAACGGCACGGGTCGGCGGCGGAGCGGGATACAGAGCCGCAACTTCTTGACCTTGCGTACGCGCACGAGCTGCCGCTGGTTGCCACCAACGAGGTCTATTTCGCGAGGCCCGAGGACTACGAGGCTCATGACGCGCTTTTGTGCATCGCTGAGGGCAGTTACGTCGTCGAGGACAATCGGCGAAGGGTGACGCGCGAGCATTATTTCAAGAGCATGGAGGAGATGGCGAGCCTGTTCGCCGATATTCCAGAAGCGCTCGCGAACACGGTGGAGATCGCGATCCGCTGTGCCTACCGGCCGAAGGGTCGCAAGCCGATCCTGCCGCGCTTCGTGGCGGGCGACGACAGCGTCAGCGAGATCGAGCAGTTCCGGCTCGAAGCTGCGGAGATGAAGCGGCAGGCCGAGGAAGGCCTCGCCGCGCGGCTCGACGTCAATCCTCTAGCGCCAGGCTTCACGCGCGAGGACTACGAGAAGCGGCTCGCCTACGAGGTGGACGTCATCACGCGGATGAAGTTCCCGGGCTACTTCCTCATCGTGGCGGACTTCATCAAGTGGGCGAAGGCGCACGGCATCCCGGTGGGGCCGGGCCGTGGCTCGGGTGCGGGCTCGCTGGTCGCCTGGGCGCTCACCATCACCGATCTCGATCCATTACGGTTCGGACTGCTGTTCGAGCGCTTCCTCAATCCCGAGCGCATCTCGATGCCGGACTTCGACGTCGACTTCTGCCAAGACCGGCGCGACGAGGTGATCCGCTACGTGCAGGACAAGTACGGACATGACCGGGTCGCGCAGATCATTACGCATGGCAAGCTGCAGGCACGCGCGGTGCTGCGCGACGTTGGCCGCGTTCTGCAGATGCCGTATGGCCAGGTCGACCGGTTATGCAAGCTTGTGCCGAATAATCCGGCCAATCCGGTAACCTTGCCGGAGGCGATCGCCGGCGAACCCAAGCTCCAGGAGGAGCGCGATCGCGAGCCGATCGTGGCGCGGCTGCTGGAAATCGCTGAGAAGCTCGAGGGCCTTTACCGGCACGCATCGACACACGCCGCCGGCATGGTGATCGGAGATCGTCCGCTGGACGAACTCGTGCCGATGTACAAGGATCCCAAGTCCAACACGCCCGTCACGCAGTTCAACTGGAAGATGGTCGAGGCCGCAGGCCTCGTGAAGTTCGACTTCCTTGGGCTCAAGACGCTCACGGTGCTGCAAAAGGCAGTCGAGTTCGTCAGCAAGGGGCGCGGCGTCGACATCGATCTTGCTACGTTGGCGCTCGACGACAAGAAGAGCTACGAACTGCTCGCGCGGGCTGATACGGTCGGCGTTTTCCAGCTGGAATCGACGGGCATGCGTGAAAGCCTCAAGCGGCTGCGACCGGACCGCTTCGAGGACATCATTGCCATGGTCGCGCTCTACCGTCCCGGCCCCATGGACAACATCCCGACCTACATCAATCGCAAGCACGGCGAGGAGCCGGTCGATTACCTGCACCCGATGCTGAAGAGCATTCTGGAGGAAACCTACGGCGTCATCATCTATCAGGAGCAGGTGATCCAGATCGCGCGGGTGATGGGCGGCTACACGCTCGGCCAGGCCGACATGCTGCGACGCGCGATGGGCAAAAAGGACAAGGATGAGATGGCGCGCCAGCAGGCACGCTTCGTCGAAGGTGCGATTGCCAATGGCGTAAAAAAGGAAGACGCCGTCTATATCTTCGAACTGGTCAACAAGTTCGCGGGCTATGGCTTCAACAAGTCACACGCGGCAGCGTATGCGCTGGTCAGCTATCACACGGCTTATTTGAAGGCCAACTTCCGCGAGGAGTTCCTTGCCGCATCGATGACGCTCGACATGTCGAATACCGACAAGCTTGCCATGTTCGTCTCCGAAGCGGCAAGGAGCGGCATAACCGTGAAGCCTCCATGCATCAACCAGAGCGAGATCGCGTTTCTACCAGAACCGCCGCCAGCGGCGGGGCCAACCTATGACGGCAAAGAGGCCAGGGGCGCGATCCGCTACTCGCTCGCTGCTCTCAAGAACATCGGCGCCTCGGCTGTCGAGAGTATCGTTGCCGCTCGTGCGGAGAAGGGTCCATACAAATCACTAGGGGATTTCGCCTCGCGGATTTCGCCAAAGGCGCTCAACAAGCGCGCCATCGAGACGATGAGCAAAGCCGGTGCGTTCGATTGCGTGGAAGCGAACCGGGCGGCGGCGGCGGCCAATGCGGATTCCATCATGGCGATGGCGCAACGTACCGAGAGCGACGCGGCCCTGGGCACCAGCGATCTGTTCGGAGGCGGCGCAAGCGGCCCGCCGGCATTGGATCTCAAGCCTGCGCGGGCGTGGACGCCGATGGAGAAATTGTCGGCCGAATTCGAGGCGGTAGGCTTTTATCTGTCGGGCCATCCGCTCGACCAGTACCAGGGCGTTCTTGCCAAGCTGGGCATCAGGCGCTACGCGGATTTCGAAGCGTCTGCCGACTACGGCTCGAACGTGGCGAGGCTTGCCGGAATCGTCGTCTCGTCGCGCGAGCGCAAATCGCAGAAAGGCAACAAGTTCGCGTTCGCCATGTTCTCCGACATGAGCGGCCAGTTCGAGGCGGTGATCTTTTCCGATACCCTTAATGCCTGCGGGCATCTGCTCAAGGCTGGTACGCCTGTGGTCATCGGCGTCGAAGCCGAGCGAGAGGGAGATACGCTGAAGATGCGCGTGCAGTCGCTGGAGGCGCTGGACGAGGTGGCGGCGAACGTGCAGCGCGGACTGAAGCTCGTGCTCGATGCCACTGTCATCGCGAGCCAGCGGAACTGGAAGGCGGAGATCATCGAGCGGCTCATTCCTAAGGCCGGGAACGGCCGGAAGGGCGGCCAGTTACGCATCGTCATGGCGGTGCCGGACCGCGGCCGAGAGGTCGAGATTATCGTGCCGGGGTCGTTCGACGTCTCGCCGCAACAGGCAGGTGCGCTCTCCACGGTGCCGGGGGTTCTGGAGGTCGTTGAGCTATAGCGCCCGCACGACTATTCATATCTCAACGCATCTATGGGGTTCAGATGGGCAGCCTTGCGAGCAGGGATGTAGCCAAATGCGATTCCAACAGATGCCGAAGCACCAATGCCAATCATGATGATCGTGGAACTTAGAAGCACTGGCCAACCGGCCATGGCGGAAATCGCATAGGATGCAATCAGCCCGATAGCCAGCCCGATCAGTCCTCCGGCGAGGCATAGCGCGATCGACTCGGTCAGGAACTGGGCGAGGATATCGCGACGTCGCGCGCCAACCGCCATGCGCAGACCGATTTCGCGAGTTCGCTCGGTGACGGAGACGAGCATGATATTCATGATGCCTATGCCACCGACAATCAGGGAGACTGCCGCGGTCGCGGCCAGCAGCCACGTCAGCGTGCGTTGTGCCGCCGTGCGCGCCTGCACGATTTCGGCGACGTTGCGGATCCTGAAGTCGTCCTGGTCTCCCGGACGAATCCGACGCCGCTGTTTCAACAATGTCGTGATCTCGTCCTGCGCCTCGGAAAGATCGCCCCCATCGGCGATCTTGACCAGGATCGACCCCACCTGATTGGGGACCGTGACACTTTGCCCGACGAGCCGAGCGCGTGCCGTCGTCACCGGTATGAAGACGATGTCATCCTGATCGCGAAAGCCTCCTGCCTGCCCACGCGTCTCCATGACGCCGATCACCTCGAAGGGCGCGCCGGTAATTCGCACGCGTTCGCCGATTGCGGCACCGCCGCCGAAAAGCTGTCGGGCGACGGTCGAGCCGACAACAGCGACCTTCGCGCCGCGAAGGACTTCGGCGGTATCGAAGTAGCGTCCCTCGACCACATCCCAATCGCGCACGAGCGGGTAGGATGCGCTTGTGCCGTTGATTGACGTGGACCAGTTCTGATTGCCGTAGACGACCGTTGCGCCCACCGAGAGGCTCGCCGTCACGGCCTCCACATCGGCTACTCGATCGCGGATGGCCAGCAAGTCGTCTTCCGACAGGGGTGGCGCCGTACCCGCACCGCCCTGGGATGGCCCCGATCGCGCAGATCCCGGCGAGACGGTCAGCATGTTGGTTCCCAGACGGCTGATGCTGCGCTCCACCTCCTGGCGCGCGCCGCTGCCGATCGCCGACATGACGATGACGGAGGCGACGCCGATAATCACGCCGAGCCCGGTCAATAGACTGCGCATGGCGTTCAGCCGGATCGCGGCGAGGGCAGTGCGCAGATAGCTGGCCAGATTCATGACATTGCCTTGGGAACTTGGCGCACGTCCTCGATCAGCTCGCCGTCCCGGAAGCGTAGAAGGCGTCCTGCATATGCGGCGATATCGGGTTCGTGGGTGACCATGATGATCGTCATGCCCTCGTCATGCAGCCTGGTGAAAAGCTCCATGATGTCCTTGGAGGTCTTTGTGTCCAAAGCGCCGGTGGGTTCGTCGGCGAGAATGAGTTGAGGATCGGTGACGAGCGCGCGAGCGATGGCGACGCGTTGCTGCTGACCGCCCGAAAGCTGGGCTGAGGTATGATCGGAACGGTCGGCCAAACCGACCTGGGCCAGTCGCTGGAGAGCGACGGAGTCTGGATCGGTGCTCTGCCTTTCGGAGTAGAGAAGCGGGAGCTTGACGTTTTCCAGCGCAGAGGTGCGCCGCAATAGATTGAATTGCTGGAACACGAAACCGATCAGCCGGTTTCGCAGGTGCGCCAGCTCATCACTGCTGCGCGCAGTGATGTCCGTGCCGGCAAGTGAAAGATGGCCGGAGGTGGGCGTGTCGAGAGCGCCGATGAGGTTCAACAGGGTCGACTTGCCCGAGCCCGAAGGTCCCATGATGGCGACGAACTCCGCCGGCATGATGTCGAAGCTGATCCCCTTCAGCACTTCAAGACGACGCTCGCCCAGCATGTAGGTCTTGCCCAGATCCCTGCACGAAACGACGGGAGTCGTGGCGGGATCAGCACCGGTTGCTCTCGATGGTAAAGTGCTGATCATCGCGAACCACGTTCCGTCCGTCCACCACTGTCGCCGTTGCGGCGCGCACGGATGACAACCTTATCGCCCTCCTTGAGATCATCTCGAAGGACCTCGCTGAAGCTTTCGTCGGCGAGCCCGAGGATCAACCTATGTGGTGCAAGCCCCTCGGGCGTCTTCTGCCAGACGATCGCCGGGCGCGTGGTGTCGCGCCAGATGTCGCGGTGCTGCTGGAACACAGCCATCTGCTCCGGTGTCAAGATGCCGTCCAGCGCACGACTGACGCGGCCGCGCCGGCGCAAGCCGTCATCGGTCGCTGCAGTGCGCGCGCCGGTTTTTCGACGCGTTGACGACGACGCGCCGGGGGCCTCGCTCTCACCGCGGGCTGCTCGCCCGGCGGCCAGCTTCTTGCGGAACTGCTCCCGTTGTTCGTCAGTCAGTTTGAGCCGATTGGAGAGGCTATCCACTATGGTTTCGTCCCTGTCGGGTCGTACGACATGTGATGTGGTGGGAATGTCTTTCGGCGGCGTGAAGCGCACAGCTTCGTTGGGAATACGCAGAACGCTATCTCGGGTTCCCGTGATGATCCTCACCGTCGCCGTCATGCCAGGCAGGAGCTTTTGTTGGGGATTTTTTGCCCCTACGACCACAGTGTAGGTCACCACATTGCTTGTGGTCTTCCCGGCGATGCGCACTTGCGCGACCTTGCCGGTGAAGATTTGGTTGGGGAATGCATCGACGGTGAAGGTCACGTCCTGGTCGGTGGCTATGGCGCCGATATCGGCCTCGTCGACAAGAACGAGGATCTCGATCTGATTCAGGTCCTGGGCGATCTGGAACAGGATCGGTGCCTGAAGACTAGCGGCGACGGTGCTGCCGGGGTCCACGTTGCGGGCGATGACGACGCCGTCGATAGGCGTCTTGATCTGGGTTCGGTCGAGGTCCAACTTGGCCTGGGCCAACTCGGCCTCTTTCTGTTCCACGGCCGCGCGCGCATTGGACAACTGGGCGTTGGCCACCTGTACATCGGCAAGCGCCGTTTCGTACTGGGTCTGGGCTAGATCGAGCGTGGCGGCCGATATCGCGCGGCTCGCAACCAGTGCTTTCTGACGCTCCAGCGCTCGCTGGGCCTGATCGCGCAACGACTGTGTTTTGACAATGTTGGCTTCCTGGACGTCGACGTTGGCCTTGGCGATGGCCAGATTGGCTTGCGCAGATGCAACCCGCGACGCGAAAGTGCGCGGGTCGATCGTGGCGAGGGTCTCATCTTTCCTGACTTCGCTGTTGAAATCGACGTTGACCTGAGAAATCTGACCGGAAAGCTGCGAACTCACGTCCACGGTGACGAGTGCCTGGACGGAGCCGGTTGCCGAAATGCTGCGTTCAATAGGTCCACGGCTGACCTCGGCAACCTGAATATCGAAGGCTTGAGGTTTGTCGCGCCAGAAGAGGTGCCAGGCCAAAAGCCCGACGCCAATGGCTAGTACGAGAGCGATCATTTGGCGCAATTTGAAGGTGTATGGCCTCATGGCGATGGGTCTGCTTTTCAGAACTCGAGAGGTTTGCCTGCGGGGTGGAACGGCCCTTTAACGCCGGACGGCACGCCGATCCGTCGCGTGCCGCAAGACTATGCGCGAATTTGTGGGCGATGACCGCAAATCTGATTTGTGTCGACGTACCTTTGAAGCCTTCGGCGAGCCACCGATGAGCCGTCCGCATGACTTCCGCATGACTTTAGTGTGTCAACCTCTACTCCCTGCCCGTTCTTTCCCGTCCGGGTCGGGCGGAGGACATCGGCGCCCCTAGGGTGTATCAGATGAGTCTGGATGCGGCCTGAGGAATGTGGAGCTTAATGGCAAGTTTCTGGTGCTGCTATTGGAATCCGCCTTCTTTTAGGAGAGCCTGCGCGGCTCAGAATGTGCAGGTTGTACCGCGCAGGTGGCAAGGAATGGCGCGTGTGTGCCGTGCCAGTCGTGGGATAAGGCCATGCAGCAAGGCCACTTGTGCATCAGGATCGTTCGGGCGAGCGAATTGTCGCGGACCCCGTCCTGCGTTTCCAATGGGCCGGGCATTGGCACGCAGGCGCTCCCGGAGCTCTTGCAAGCTGCTTTGGAGCATGTCGTGCGCTTGAACCGCTGCACACCAGAACTCCGACTGGCGCGGTAGCGGGCGAAGCCTATGCGGTAATTTCCAGCAGCAGGTCTGCCGAGTGCTGCCGCCCAAAATGGTCGACGGCGTGCGCAGCCAATCGATAGACGCCGGGCGAAAGATCCCGCGGCAGCGGGCCGCTCCATAGATGAGAGGAGTGCGATGCGGCTACCCACGGCTTACAGAGCTCGGCATGATGGGCGAAGAATTCAGCGACGAAGGGATTGGGAGAACCGACGCGGGTCATCGAGATGGGACCGTGGGCCGATCCAACCACGGACAGCGTCACATTTGTCATTGCGCTGCCGTCGAATACGTCGACGTAGACTTCGGTACCGACGACCTCATTGCAGCCGAACTGGCAGCCGACCTGCCAAGCCTCGCCCGTTGCTTGCCGTCTGGCGACGAATACACGCATCTGCATAGGTCCGGATGCGTCGGCGGCGATGTAGCGCGTCGTGTAACGGTTCGAATCGATGGACAGGACATGATAGCCCTTTGGACTGCCATCGCGGCTGATCGCGACGGGAATGCCACGGTGGTCGCGAGGCCCGCTCCACCAGCTTCCACAGGCCGCAGTGAGCACCTGATGGTGGTGCGGCTGCCTGCGCGTGAAACCATGCTCGGCACCAAGCAGGTGGTGCTCGGTCGTATGCGAATGCCCAGAGAAGCTGACGCTATGCGGACGGTCTGACAGCATCGCCAGGAGCGCTTGTCGGTCGGTGGTTACATCGGCTGGATTGCCGGGCGCTTCGTGGTTTGTCAGCGGAATGTGCATCGAGACGACAACCAATTCATCTTTCGGTACATTGCGCAATACGTTGGCGACGAATGCGAGTTGGCGTTTGCCGATGAGGCCGCGATATGGCCTGCCCGCGCCTCGCGCACCGCTGCCGAAATAGTCGACATTGTTGAGAATGATGAAGGTCGCACCGCCATACTGGAATGCGTAGTGTGGTGGTCCGAATACCCGCTTCCAGGTTTCCAAGGCATAGCTCGGGTCCATACAATCCAGATTGAGATCGTGGTTTCCGGGACAGTGGTGCCAGACAAGCCCCGTTGTCTCCAGCATCCGAACGTACCGCTCGAGGAGATCGAGCCGGTCGCCGACCACATCCCCATGATGGATTGCGAATGCAGCCGGTTTGCCGGCGATCGGTGCAAGAATGGCGTCGCGCACGAACGACAATTCTTCGTCGTTGCCTGGCTGTGTATCGGCAACCAGCACGACATCGAAGCGCGAGGGCTCGGGCCGACGCTGCAATACGAAATCAATGCTGCCTGGTAAGTCCCCTGTCGGCGCTACTCCGGAATAGCGTCGCGGCATGTTCTGTGGGCTTCCCGCAGGCTGGTGAAGCCGAGAGAATTGCGGCACCCCCGTAGCCTTGCCTGGAAGCGACCAGTGCGAAGGTTTGATGATGAAGACGCTGTCGCCATCGGTGATCGGGAGTTGCCAGCGGCCGTCGAGATCCGTGATGGCGACCTCGCGACCATTTGAAACCATCGCACCTGGAATTCCGGGTGCGCCGGCTCGGCGCAGGCCTGTTTCGTCGATGTCCTCGACTACATGGCCGGTTATCGTGACGATGTCAGCGCGTGCCGGAGATGTGGACCGGCACAAGGCGATGGCCTGCATGGCGACCGTCGCGGCCGATGCCAGCAGTACGTTTCGCCGCGACAGTTCGCCTAGAGATCCCCTGTTTTCGGTCATGCCACCCCCAGTCGGTCGATGTTCGCATTGCCGACTTGCTACGCGGGATTCGTGACGCCCAGGTCACGCGGCGCTGACAGTTTCATGAAGGCCAAGAGGAGGGCGATCGTCGCGCGCCACCGCCATGCGGATCCAAGCGTCGCACGCTGGGGCATTGGGACCAACAATCAAGGTACCGTGCAAAGCGTCTTGAGACGGAATTCCATATATGCAAACTTTGCCGAAGTTGTCCGGTCGAGTCAGGTAGTCATGTCGATAGAGATCGAGCGCCGTTTCCTGGTCAGGAGCGAGTCGTGGCGTCAACATGTCGTCCGGCGGCTGATCATTCAGCAAGGCTACCTCGCCAGTGAAGGCAACGCCACGGTGCGCGTACGCATCGTCGACAATCGGAACGCCACCCTCACGATCAAGTCCCATGCGGCCGCCACGTTCCGGCACGAATTCGAGTACTCGATCCCACTCGATGACGCGCTCGGAATTTTGAAGCTTCGCAGTGGTGGGTTGGTTCGCAAGGTCCGCCATATCGTCATCAGCCACGGTCTGACCTGGGAGATAGACGTCTTCGAAGGGGAAAATGCCGGGTTGGTGATCGCCGAACTGGAACTGAAGGCGTTCACGCAGCAGGTGAAGCTGCCTGATTGGGCCGGGCGCGAGATCTCCGGCGATGTCCGATATTCAAACAGTCATCTCGCCCGGTGGCCATTCCGGTCATTCACTCATATGCTGCGCGACGCCGATTTGACACAGGCTGGCGAATAGCGCGCAGCACGCACTCCGTTCCGAATCGACGAAGACTGCGCGGGTCTCAATCTCGTCGCTCGTGTTCCCACTCTGACGCTTGGTTCTCCTACGGGCACCAGCCGGTCCGCCTGGAACACTAGATTTCTCAGATTGCGTTCTGGATCGACTGACGTTTGACGACCTTCGCCCGGCAATCAAACGTCAGATCCAGAATGCCAGAGCCTGCGAAGGAGCGGGATCCAGGCTGAACTGGATAGTGACCCGGCAGTGCTCCTCGTGCGCTTGCCGTGGGTATCGGGCCGTTGCGACTGCGCGCTCCATGCGAGTACCTTGTCGATCAACTCCGCAGGTCGTGTGCTGACGATTTTCACAATGCCCGCATAGATTGCCCCTGTCGAACCGTCGATCGACATGGCGTCCCCTTCGCTGATCGTGCGTGCACCAAATCGGGCTGTATCGTCATTCGGAGCGATAATGATGTCGCTGCAGCCGACAACGCATGGCCGTGGTCTCCCAAGTCATGTCACACCTTTCGAAGAGGCTTTTACAGAGTTCGAGCCGGACGCCGTGATTGTCGGTGTAATTAATCGTAACGATGTGATGCAGGATGCGAACCGCGAGCACATACGCGTCGGATTGCAGCGGTCGCCTGAAGCAATCGACGACCTCGACGAATTGCGCCTTTTTATTGGTGCGACCGCTCTGCGGGGTGTTGGGCAGGATCAGGTGGGCATTGCAGTGTGTGGCTACTCGTGGATGGCCGATGCCTTGTTTCGCGAAATGAACCGGCATTGCCGCAAATTGGGGGGGAATCCGAAGCCGCATCGCATGTTCGTCACGTTTGGCGCCGAGTGCCGCGAAGCGTCTCGGCGTCACATGGTGAGGACGGGTGCCAACAATGAATCCGTCCCGTTTTGCTGTGACCCACAGCTCGCGATGGCCATGTCATACACCTGAAACATGAGTCTGGTCTCTGCCCTGTAGGATGATCAGGGGTGGAGTGAGCTCGTGATGAGGGACGGAAGCAACGCCGGGCATTACCGCTCGGTCTTCATCTCCGACGTGCATTTGGGCACCCGCGCCGCTCAGACACACGCGCTCCTGGACTTTCTCAAGCATGTCGAGGCCGATACCTATTATCTGGTGGGTGACATCGTTGACTTCTGGAAGGTGCGCAGGGGCCCGGCCTGGTCGCAGTCTCACAACGACGTGCTGCAGAAGCTACTGCGCAAGGCCCGTAAGGGCGCGCGGGTCATCTTCATTCCCGGCAACCATGACGAGGCGCTGCGGGACTATTGTGGCCAATCGTTCGGTGGCATCGACATCGTTCGCGACACCATCCATGTGCGCCCCGACGGGCGCCGCTACCTCGTAATGCATGGCGATGAGTTTGACGTCGTGGTGCGTTACGCGAAGTGGCTGGCGTTCCTCGGCGACCGGTCTTACGAGCTGGCGCTGTGGAGCAACGCGCCGCTCAACTGGATACGCCGCCATATGGGCCTGGGGTACTGGTCGCTATCGGCCTATTTGAAGCATCGGATCAAGACAGCGGTGAATTTTATCGGCGAGTTCGAGAACGCACTCGCCGATGTCGCCCGCAGGCGCGGTGTAGATGGCGTCATCTGTGGCCACATCCACCACGCGGCGGACCGCATGATCGACGGTGTGCATTATCTCAACTGCGGCGATTGGGTAGAAAGCTGTACGGCAATTCTCGAGAAGGAGACTGGGGAAATCGACGTGATCCGCTGGAGTGCCGCGGCAGGAGAGACCTCCGTCGCAAATGCGCCGCGACGCGCTCCCCGAGCGGTTGCCTAGCATGAAGCTGTTGCTTGCCACCGATGCCTGGCACCCGCAGGTCAATGGCGTCGTTACGACGCTGACGCGATTGTGTGAGGAATTGCCCAAGCTTGGAGTCGAGACCACATTTCTGGCACCGGATCGTTTTCGGACGCTGCCGCTGCCGGGCTACCGATCAATCAGGGTCGCACTTGTTTGCCCGTCACGAATAGCGGCAATGGTCGCGGATGCTCGTCCCGACTGGATTCATATCGCGACAGAAGGGCCGATTGGCTGGGCGGTGCGCCGCTATTGCAGGGCGCACGAGCGTGCGTTCACGACGAGCTACCATACCAAATTCCCGGAATACGCAGCCAAGATCGCGGGGCTGCCGCCGGCGTGGATCTATGCGATGGAACGGCGCTTCCACCGGTTGAGCGCCGGCGTCATGGTCGCAACTGCGTCTTTGGAAATGGATCTTCGAGCACGCGGGTTCAAACGGCTGCTGCGGTGGTCACGCGGTGTGGACCTCGATCTCTTCCATCCGCGACCCGTGCGGCGTTTCGGCGAGGGACCGATATTCCTCTTTGTCGGGCGTGTATCATACGAAAAGAACATCGAGGCGTTTCTCGATGCAAAGCTGCCGGGACGTAAGGTTGTCGTGGGCGAAGGTCCACACCTTACCCAGCTTCGCAGGCGTTACGGCGATGTTCTATTCACAGGGGCACGGTATGGACAGGATCTGGCTGAGCACTATGCGTCCGCCGATGTGTTCGTCTTTCCGAGTCGCACCGATACGTTTGGACTGGTTCTGCTGGAGGCGTTGGCCTCTGGGCTGCCTGTTGCGGCCTTTCCGGTTACCGGGCCCATCGATATTGTCGAGCACGGAAAGAGCGGGGTGCTCGGCGAGGATCTGGGAGCAGCCGCCCGCGATGCATTGAAACTCGACGCTCGCGAGGCCCGTGCGAGAGCGGCCAAGTTTGCATGGTCCCAGTCGGCGCACGAATTCCTACGCAACATACAGACAGCGCGCACCACATGTGCAGCAGTCGGCGCCGACGTGCGCGTGTCGACGACCGCCAAGCCACAGCGAAACCAATCCTCATCAATCACGCAGGGACATCGAACATGACTGCCGTTGACTTGCACGAGCCGATCGATATCACCCGACGCCGGAGCAGGGCTCTGGTGGGCAGCGCCGTGCATCGACACTCTCCCATTTCGCGCGCTGGCATATCGGAACGAATTTTTACGAACGCCTTTGCCGGCCTCGTCTATCCACAGATCTGGGAGGACCCGATCGTGGACATCGACGCCATGTCGCTGGCGCCCGGTCATCACGTCGTCGCCATCGCTTCGGGAGGCTGCAACATCCTGTCCTACCTGACTGCCGCCCCGGTCCAGATCACGGGTGTCGATCTCAACACCGCCCATGTTGCCCTCAATCGATTGAAGCATGCCGCGATCCGGCATCTCCATTACGCGGACTTCCATTCACTGTTCGCCAACGCGGCATGCGCGCGAAATGCGGTTATCTTCGATCGAAAATTGTCGCACGCACTTGATCCGCAGACCCGCCGCTACTGGACGGCTCGCGACTGGCGTGGACGGCGCCGTATCGATGCCTTTGTCCGCGGCTTCTACCGCACAGGTCTTCTCGGCCGCTTCATCGCCACCGGCCACAGGCTGGCGCGCATGCTCGGCGGCAATCCCGCAGCCATTACGGGGGCGCGCAGCCTGGAAGAGCAGCGTACGATTTTCGAACGAGAGATCCGGCCCCTGTTGGGGCGCCCGCTCGTCCGTCGCATTCTCGATCAGCGTGCGTCTCTCTTTGGTCTCGGCATACCCCCGGCGCAATACGAGGCCCTCAGCCAGGGCCGTCCGATGCACGAGGTGATCGAGGAGCGCCTCGAGCGATTGGCCTGCGGCTTCGATCTGAAGGACAACTACTTCGCATGGCAGGCCTTCAACCGGGGCTATTCGAACGACGCGACAGGGCCGCTGCCACCCTATCTCGAGCAGCGGAACTTCGCCGCTCTGCGTGAGCGCATCGGCAATGTGCGCATCCTCAACGCATCATTGACGTCGCACTTGGCGGCGGGGCCGGCGCAAAGTATCGACCGCTACGTTCTGCTCGACGCCCAGGACTGGATGACGGATGACGACCTGTCAGCGTTGTGGGAAGAGATCACCCGAACCGCTCGCCCCGAAGCGCGTGTGGTTTTCCGGACCGCAGGCACCGATACAATCCTTCCAGGACGCATTTCTCAAGGGGTTCTCGCTCAGTGGGAGTATTCCGAGGATCTTTCGCGGACGTTTACCGCGCGCGATAGGTCGGCAATCTATGGCGGCTTCCACCTCTACATCAAGAAGGCGTGAGATGATGGACGTTGCCTTGACTTCGGATGCCTCACGGATGGACCGACACTATCGCTATCAAAGGTTCATCTACGACAGCACGCGCACGCACTACTTGCTGGGGCGAAAGCACTTGCTCGCAGAGTTGAAACCGCTGGCCGGCCAGAGCGTGCTTGAGATCGGCTGCGGTACAGCTTGGAACCTTGTCCAGGCGGCACGCCGCTACCCGGAGGCTCGGCTATTTGGCGTAGATATCTCCAATGCCATGCTGCAGACAGCGCAAGCGTCACTCAAGCGCAAGAAGCTCGACCAACGTGTCGTGCTGCGCCAAGGCGATGCGACGTGCTTCGTTCCCGAGGCCACTTTCGGGAAGCGCCAGTTCGATCGCATCTTCCTGTCCTACGCGCTGTCGATGATTCCCGATTGGAAAGTGGCTTTGGTGCACGCGACGGACATGGTTGCCCCGGGCGGCTCACTGCACATCGTCGATTTCGGCCAGTGCGGGCAACTTCCACAGTTGTTCAAGAGTGGCCTCTTTGTCTTCCTCGCTCATTACACAGTGACGCCGCGTGCCGATCTGGAAGAGTGTGCGCGCGGGACGGCCGAGCAATTCGGTCACGCTCTCGCTTTCCGGCGCCTGCATCGCGGCTATACCGACTATGCGGTGCTCAGACGGGCCGGTAGGCCAGCGGATCATGTGTCATAAAAATGAAATAAAAGCTTCATCGTCGATGGATATGCTCAACGGTTGGCTGCGCGCGAGCCATGCGCTCACGGACCGGATATGCAGGAGATATCTCGATGGGCCTGAAGAAGATTGCCAAAAAAATGCAAGCGGCGCTCGATGCCGACACGAAAGAGAAGAAGCGGACCAAGAAGATCGGCAAGCTCGTCGAGAAGCTGGGCAAGATAAAGAAGAAGCTGAAAGGCCAACTCGAGCGGGCGGATAATCCGTCGAAGAAGGAGGCGCTGAAGCGCAAAGCAGTCACCTGCGACACTGAGCTTGCCAAAGGCAGGACGGCGCTCGCTGCGGCTGCGTCGGATACAGGTTTGGGCCAGAAGCCGGCACGTGTCGTCGACAAGACGCAGGCGAGCAAGAAGCCAGTCAAGAAGACCGATGAAACGACTGAGGGCGCAGCGCAGAGCAGTCCTGTTCGCCATTGAGCTTCCCGAGCCGGCGCTGCAGCGCCTGTCTCTGTGTCATCGAAACTTCATTCACGGCTGCTAGCATGAACGTGGCTGGGAATGCCGTGATCATGCGTCGCCCGGTCGTGCGCGTTGACGTCGCCAGAATGGCAGGCAGGATGCGCGAGCATGAAAGGAACTGGAGCGCAGCCAATTGGGCTTTTGCCTCTCGTGAAGCCGCCACTCGCACGCTTGGGGGTGACGTCACGGCAGCGACCGGAGTCGATAGCCCGTGGTTCCGCGCCGCAGTTGTGCCGGATGAACGCGGAGCGGTGCGAATGCGCACGATGAAGATCCTCGAACGACTTGATAGGTTGCTTGAGCCCGACCTGAATAAGGCTAAACGAGCCAAGGAAATTGAGGACTTACTCGCCAAGCTCGAATACAAGCGATTGAAACTCGAAACCAAGATTGAGCGCGCGGAGCATCTTGCCGAACGGGCGGAGTTGGCGCGAAAGCAGCAGATCTGCATCGAGCAGCTTGAGAGAGGAAAGCGTGCACTCAGAGGTGCACGTCGGGACTTGCCTCGCTTCTAGTCATCAATTGGCTTGGGTCATGGGGCTTGAGCTTGAGGCATCGACGTGATTCAGGCGCGCGCAAGAATATGCGAGAGCGGGTGACGATTCCCCGTGTGGTTCCACCAAAATTAGATACCGGTTCTCGCGCGGCGATCGCGAAGATCGTCACATTGTGCAGGAGCCTTGCATCGAAAATCGCGTTCTGAACGACGCGGCTTTCGTGCGGCCGTGATCGCGACGACTGCATCGCACCGGTGTGCAAAACCTCTGCCGGCGTACCGGCTTTCAGTGCGAAGACGCATCGCCCGACTTACTGGAAACCTGGTTGCCGCCATATCCTCGACGACGTGTCATGCAAGGGGCAGAAATTCTGCGCAGGGAGCGAGCGCAACCTCCAGTGCCGCCTCCCAAGATCGACACCCAGATGTCGGCGATAACCTGGGACGCATTGTCACCCAGGGCAATAGCGGGCTTGTCAAGCGGTGTCGGTGTGATAAACATGCATAAAAGATACATGTTTTTGGCCTTTCGGGATCAGTAGCATGGATGAGATGTCAGAGGTCAGTGCCCCGCGGCGACGCGAGGCGTTTGCAGCCAGCGTGCAAAGGGAGACGGGGATCGACGAGACGATGATCCGTAGTCTTGTGCACACGTTTTACGCGCGAATACGCAGCGATGCGATGCTCGGTCCCATTTTCGAGACGCGCATTGCGGACTGGAATGCGCATCTCGAACGTATGTGCGCGTTCTGGTCATCAGTGACCCTGATGACAGGCCAGTATCATGGCAGGCCAATGCCCGCACACGCGCCTCTGCCGATCGATGCAAGACACTTCGACCATTGGCTGGTGCTGTTTGCCCAGACGGCTTGCGAGATATGTCCTCCGGCTGCCGCACGGCTATTCATTGACAAGGCACAGATGATTGCAACTAGCCTTGAGCTTGGAATCGCCACACACCGTGGCCTCATGCTGGCCAAAGGAAGCAGGCTGCCAGCTGCAGACGGTGGGGTGGCATAGTGGCCGCTCGGGCTTTTCTTGCCATGACCACGAGGGGCGCTGCCGAACCGGTCTGTGCGTGATGTGACTCTATGGAGCGCGGGCCTCGGCTTCCGGCTTGTTCTTTTCGGCATCCGGTTTCAGGGCAAAGGCCACTGTTTTTGCGCGCGTGATTCGGCGGCGACCCATGCTTAGCCACACGAGACTTTTTGGGCCAAGGAACGCCAATGGGTTTGGCACCTTGGCAACCATGGTCCTGCCGGCATTCGAGGAATAAAGATAGACAGGCAATCCATCTTTGCGCTAACATTCGAATATAACGATGATGGGAAATGCCCGGAGCGACGGACATGCGCACGCTGCCTGACACGCTGAGCAAACTGACTGTAGGCGACCAGGAGATCACTGTCGACGAACAGGGTTTTCTCAGCGATCCGGAGGATTGGAACGAGCGCGTCGCCGAAGAGCTTGCGCGAAGGCAAGGCATCAAATTGACAGATGCACATTGGGGTGTTCTACGCTTCATGCGCGAATTCCTGGCGGAACATGGCGTTGCTGCGGATGCCCGCTTTGTCTTTCGTTTTCTGGAGGCGCAAGGCAACGCCGGCTCGGCATCCGGCCGCGAGCGGTTTTTCGAGTTGTTTCCTTATGGCTACGTTGGTCAGGCATGCAAGATTGCCGGAATGCGGCAACCGCGCGCTTGGAGCACCGGTTAAAGCGGTTCAGGTTTGGATTTAATCACGTCTGGCCGTTGCGGCTTGCTCCATTTCAATATTTTCCTCCGTCGTTCGCGGCTTCGATGGAGGCATGACTGCATCCATTTCAGCCGTCGAGATTGTTTCCGGGCAAGCGCAAAATCGGGCCGATTGAGCCGCGACTGCAGAGATTGCGGTCCATGTGATTTTGCTAACGGAAATGCTTCGGCTCAACGCTTTTGGAAGTGGGAGCCACGTTGTTACCTTGCGTATCCTCCTGCCGGCGTGCATCGGTGATCGCTTCATCGGTGACGACGACGTCCATGGGAATGTCGTGCGGCTGCGGCGTGAATTGGGCAAGCCGGAATGGCTCGAAGCCGATACCGACAGCAAGCGGGCGTGGATGGCGCGCCGCCAGTGTCCGATCGAAATATCCGCCGCCGTAGCCCAGTCGATACATGCCCCAGCAACCGACGAGTGGCGCGATGACGACGTCCGGTTCGACGACGGTTGTGCTTGTGGGTATCGGGATATTCCAAAAGCCGCGCGTCATCGGCGCGCCAATGTGCCAGACCCGGTATGAGAGGGGCTGTCGCGGTTCGTCGACAACGGGTAGTGCCAGCCCAATGTTCTCCTTGCCGGAAAGAGCGTCGGCCCACTTCCGGATGTCGATCTCGTGCTTGATAGGCCAATAGATGCCAAGCGTCTTGCCCTTGATCGTCGCAAATACGCTATCGAGATTGCCGACAAGCTTCTCGGCGCGCTTGTGACGCTCGCCGGAAGGCATCATCCGGCGGATGTCCAGCAATCGGTGCCGCTGATCGCGTCGCCATGCGGCCAACTCGCGCTCAATCATGCCAATGGTTCTCCCGCGCATGAGAATTGAATGTCGTCGAAGCGTCGACGGTGCTGTTGTGCTGATACAGAATGCCATGCTGGCCAGGGATGCCTGCAGAGGATAAGGTGGTTATAAAATATATCTTAAGTGGCAGACGCGGATAAAGCAATATGCGTGATACATCTTTTGTTTATCGCTGAATTGATTGGAGCTCGAACGATGCGCATGACGGTGCTATCGGACTATTCCCTTCGTGTTCTGATGTATCTTGCTGCGCGTCCAGAGCGCCTGGTTACGATCCAGGAAATTGCGACTGCCTACAAGATTTCCGAGAACCATTTGATGAAGGTCGTGCATGGTCTGTCCAAGAGCGGCTTCGTCGAGACAGTTCGCGGGCGGGGAGGGGGCATGCGTCTCGGCATGGCCCCCCAGGAGATCTCAATCGGTGCCGTACTGCGCTCCTCGGAGGATGATTTCGATCTCGTGGAATGCTTTGGCGAGAACGATGCCTGCCGGCTCACGACCGTGTGTCGGCTGAAGCGCGTGCTCCAGAAAGCATTGCAGGCCTATCTGGCCGAACTCGACAGATGGACGCTCGCCGATATCGTCAGGCGGCCTAAACTCCTTCTCGATGCGCTGTCCATCGACGAGGCGTGACCGTCGGCAGCAAACGATGTTGTGAGGCTGCGATTCGTTGAGCGGCACAAGACTACGTTGGATCCGTTTCACTCAGACATCAGGTTGGCACCAGTGTGGCGCAGTGGTTGGGATCGCGTCGGCGTGCGTGGTGGGCCCAGGGCGCGGACGGGAGATCAACAAGTCCGCCATGAGGGGTGCGTATCAGCGGTCCCGGAGGGTAGTGTTGACCAGCTTTTCGTTCATTGCCGGCCCGCATGAACTGAAGGCGCTTGAGCCGAAGGCAGACATGGCGTCGGTATTCCTGTTCGGGCGGCAACGCCGATGCCGTTCTGGAATTTTCTTGTGGCCGTTGCCGTCCCGCTGTCACAATGTGCGAAGGGCGGTCGTAGCTATGAGGTGAGGTGCGTTTCGCTTGCCGATCGGCCAGTTCGCGGATTCCGCCATGTCGAGACATTCAGATCGTTCGCGCGCATTAAAGGCATCGGTCATCGGGGCGCGCAGATTGACGCCTCTGGTGAGAGACGAGATGTACGCATTGTTCGCGCGCCACTACGTCGCGACGAGTCGCCCGCAATTCGACGACGACCTGGCAGCCAAGGACCATGTCGTCGTTTTGCATGACGCGGCCGGCCGACTACGAGGCTTTTCGACGCTCGCCGTATCGACGATGACGTTGACCGGACGAGTCGTGCGCATTGTGTTCTCCGGCGATACAATCATAGATCCCCAATCATGGGGATCGCCGGAATTTGCATTCGCCTGGCTACGTGCGGTCGGCCGGCTGGCGGCCGAGAAACCCGAATTGCCGCTCTATTGGCTACTGATCGTCAAAGGCCACAGGACCTATCGCTTCATGCCAGCATTCGGTTTGCGCTTCGTGCCCGATTGGCGCCAACCCGACGATGCCTCGCTTACGGCGCTGAAGGACGAGATTGCTCAACGCTACTTCGGAAGTGCCTACGATCCCAGCTCAGGAATCGTCGCATGCGACACTCCGCGCGGATATCTGGTGCCGGAACTGGCCATACCCAGTGATCGCGAAAGAGCCCGTGCTGACGTGCGCTTTTTTCTTGAACGCAATCCCGGCTACACAAAGGGAGACGAACTCGTCTGCCTTTGTGCGCTGCAGGTGGAAAACATGCGCCCCTTGACACAGCGCCTCTTTCTGCAGGGCTTCACCGGGTGAACGGCTGGCGAGACATCATCTCAGCCGCGCGGCGGCCGGCTAAGGCGTTCGCAGCAGCGCTCGATGATCCCGAGGCGGCTCAACGGGACTTGCTGTCCTCAATCATCGCTGCGAACGCGCATTCGCAATTCGGCACCCGCCACGGCTTTCCGCGCATCCGGACGTGGGAGGATTTCAAGGAGGCTGTTCCGATCAGGACCTACGCCGAAATGGCACAGCTGATCGGTCGCAGCGCCGCCGGCGAACCGGGCGTGCTGACGACTGAACCTGTCATCGCATTCGAGGAAACTGGCGGATCGGCGACCGGCGCCAAACTGATACCGCTTACGGCTGGCAGTCTCGACGCCTTCCGCCGCGCCGTGCTCCCCTGGCTCCATGATCTCGCCCGGCGGCGCCCCGCGATCGCGCAGGGCCTGAGCTACGTGGCGATCAGTCCGGCGATGCGACAGCGGCGAAGCACGGCAGCCGGCGTCCCTGTGGGCGTAGCGTCGGATGCCGTATACCTGGGCGACGATCTGGCATCGGCGTTCGTCTCGCTGTTGGCGGTCCCTCCCCAGGTATCACTTGCAGAAGGCATCGAGGAATGGCGGGTCGCGACGCTTGCGCATCTCGTTTCAGCCGAGGATCTGGCTTTCGTTTCCGTCTGGAGCCCGACGTTCTTTCTCGACCTGATCGACGCGCTGCTGGTGAACGCAGGGGATGTGTCGGCACGCATCGGAAGAACGCATCGGCAGCGCCTGGAGTGTGCGCTGAGAAGCGGTCGCCTCGACACTGCGCGACTGTGGGCGCGCCTCGACACCATCTCTTGCTGGGCGGACGGCACGTCTGCACCGTATGCGCGCCGGCTGGGAGAGTTGTGCCCACACGCGGCGATCGAAGCCAAGGGATTGTTCGCCACTGAAGCGGCAATGACGTTGCCATGGGGCGCGTCGCGTGGCTGCGTGCCGGCGCTCGCCAGCACGTTTCTAGAGTTCGTTGGCGGGTGCGGCGCGACGCGACTCGCGCATCAGCTCATATCCGGAGAGTGCTATCGCATCGTGATAACAACGCCAGGCGGCCTCTACCGCTATGACATTGGCGACGTTGTGCGCTGTACGGGGTACGTGTCGCGCAGCCCCGTACTGGTCTTCGAGGGACGCGCATCGCTGTCGAGCGATCTCGTGGGCGAGAAGCTCGATGACGTCTTCGCGACCTCAGTGCTGGCAGCGCTACGAATTCCTGCCGTCCTGCATCCAAGAGCCGGACCCAAGCCTCATTACGAGCTGTGGGTCGGCTGCGATGGGGACGCGGGTGAGATGGGCCGTCGCATCGAGGAGGGCTTGTGCCGCAACCCGCAGTATGCCTACGCGCGCCGCATCGGCCAGCTTGGACCACTTGTCGTCGTCGTCAAACCCAACTTCCAAGCCGAGCAAAACCTGGCTTCGGCAATGCAGGGGCGCAGACTGGGCGACATCAAGCCGTCCGCGATTTTGAAGTGATCGACCCGGCCATCGGTGCGTGCGAACGTTCTCTTGGCTCGACATTCTGCTGCGCAACGGCCTTGAGTTGTCGTCGGGCCCGGCCGTTGGTACGATGGTGCAGCATGCCGACAGTGAGCGCCTCGCAATGAAAGTCGTTCTCATATCTCCGAAGGGTCCGCTTTATCGTACGCGGGGAGGTATCTTCAAAAAGTCGTTGCGGTATCAACCGCTGACCTTGACCACTCTCGCCGCGCTCGCGCCACCAGAACTCGAGATCGAATTCCGCTTGATCGACGAGGGCATCGACGAGGTGCCGCTCGACATCGATGCCGATCTTGTCGGTTTGACGGTCCTCACGGGCAGCGCGAACCGCGCCTACGAACTTTCGGCACATTTCCGCGCACGCGGCATCAAGACGGTTCTCGGCGGGCCCCATGTCACGCTGGTGCCGCTCGATGCGCAGGCGCACGCCGACGCAATTTGCGTCGGATATGCAGATCGCAGCTGGCCCCAACTGTTGCGCGACCATGCACAGGGACACATGCTTTCGCGCTATGATCAGGGCGCGGATTTCAAGTTCGACAACCTGCCGTTCGCGCGCCGCGATCTGCTTGACGGCCGCAAGTATCTGACGCAGGCGGTCTTCGAGGCGACGCGCGCGTGCGCGCACGATTGTGAGTTCTGCGTATCTCCGACTGCTTGGGGACGCAGGCAGTTACAGAAGCCCATCGATCACGTCGTGGAGGACATTCGTCGGGTCGGTCAGCGAAAGATCTTGTTCATCGACCTCAACCTGATTTCCGATCGGGATTACGCGCGCGAGCTTTTCGGGGCGCTCGTGCCGCTCAAGGTGCGCTGGTTCGGCCTTTCGACGAGCCTGATCGGCCGCGACCATGCGTTGATGGAGTTGATGGCCCGCAGCGGCTGCAGCGGTTTGCTCATAGGTTTCGAGACGGTATCGCGCGGCGGGCTCGCAGCCATAGGGAAGAAGTTCAACGATCCTGATCGCTATTCTGATCTCATCGGAGATCTCCACCGGTTGAGGATAGCGATCCAGGGCTGCTTCGTGTTCGGCAACGACGACGATGATGCGGGCGTCTTCGAGCGCACGGCCGAGTTCGTGATCGAGGCGGGAATAGATCTGCCGCGCTTCGCATTGCTGACGCCGTTTCCGGGAACGCCTCTGTTCCGCCGCCTGGACGCCGAAGGGCGCATCCTCACTCGTGACTGGGACCTTTACGATGCGCAGCACGTGGTCTTCCAGCCGAAGTTGATGTCGCCCGAAGAGCTTGCGCAGGGTCACGAGCGCGCGTGGAAGAGAGTCTATGCCTACCGTGCAATTGCCCGGCGGCTGGCAAAGGCGCGCATCGATTTGCCGCTCGCGGTGACCGTAAATCTCGGCTACCGCTATTTCGCCCATCACCTGAAGAGCCACTACACCTGCGATTGGCCGCAGATCCGCAGTGAGGCCGCCTGATGCGTCTGACGCTCGTGCATCCGGCCATCGGGCGCAAGCCCGGTATTGGCTACATGCGCAGCTGGCAGATGGAGCCGCTGCCCATCGCCGCTCTTGCCGGTTTGACGCCGCCTGACGTCGAGATTGCATTCTATGACGATCGCATGGAGGCGATCGACTTCGATCGTCCCGCCGATCTGGTTGCTATTCCGATCGAGACCTATACTGCCAGGCGGGCCTACCAGATCGCATCCGATTTCCGCGCCCGAGGCGTTCCCGTCGTCATGGGGGGCTTTCATGCGACGCTCGCGCCAGAGGAGGTCGCCAGCCATGCCGAGACTGTTGTCGTAGGTGAAGCCGAGAACCTATGGCGGGAGGTGATCGAGGATGCACGCTGTGATCGTCTGCGGTCCATCTACAAGGCGCAAGTACAGCCGGACCTGTCGACAGTGCGATATGACCGCAGTCTCTTCCGTGGCAAGCGCTACCTGCCGATCCGGCTGATCGAGACCGGACGCGGCTGCAAATTCCCGTGCGACTTTTGTGCCATCCAGACTTTCTTCGAACGTACTGCACGGCATCGTCCGATCGACGCCATCGTCAAGGAGTTGCGCGAACTGCACGAGGAAAGCCGCGTCTTCTTTTTCGTTGACGACAACTTTGCGGCGGACCTGCCTCACGCCTGCGAACTCGCCGAGGCGATCGCGCCGCTGGGGGTTCGCTGGATAACGCAGATGAGCATCAACGCCGCCCACGACGAGGCATTTCTGGCCCGGATCCGCCGCGCGGGCTGCGTGGGAGTCCTGATCGGCTTCGAAAGCCTCGATCCTGCCGTGTTGCGCGCTATGCGCAAGTCATTCAACACGATGAAGGGTGGCTATGCGGCTGCGCTTGCCAACCTGCGGCGGCATGCGCTCCGCGTCTATGGAACGTTCGTGTTCGGATACGGCGAGACGCGCCGGGATGCCTTCGAGGAGGCCGCCGAATTCGCCATCGACAACCGATTCTACATCGCGGCTTTCAACCACTTGACGCCGTTTCCCGGGACGCCACTCTATGCCACGCTTCAGCGGGAAGGCAGACTTATCTACGACAGCTGGTGGCTCGACGAGCGCTACCGGTACAACGATCTACCGTTTCAACCGATTGGCGGCGTGCCAGATGACGTTCGACGCGGATGCCTCGCTGCGCGACGTCGATTCTATAGCTGGAGCAGTATCGCTACCCGTATCCTTGACAAGGTCAATCGCGCCGATCCGCTGATGCGGCGCAACTTCCTGCCTATCAATCTCATGCATCGCGCTGAGCTGGACCAACGCGACGGCTTCCCGCTGGGCGATCCGGATTGGCGTGGACGCTGGTTGCAGGTCGCATGAGCATGGGGCGGGCGACCGGGCATCGGCGTGCGGGTGCGCTGACGTTCGCGGTCGCATCGCCGCGCGATGAACCGGATATCCGGCGTGTCCTGCGCGAGGTGGAGATGGGCGGCGCATACCGGATCTCCCTTGAGCGCGAGCCGGACGCCTTCGCCGGAAGTTTCGGCGTTGAGCGCGCCCACGCGTTCGTCATCGCGCGCGACGCGGACAGCGGTGAAGCCGTAGGCGTGTGCGAGCGCACGGTCTACGATTGCTTCATCAATGGCGTGCCCCGACCCGTGCCCTATCTTGGTGCGTTGAGGATCAGACCTTCGCACCGCCACAGGATTTCGATTGTCAAAGGTGGCTTCGATGTACTTCGCTCGGTGGAGTGTTTGCCAGACGAGGTCTCTTTCGCGCTGACCTCGGTTGCCGTGGAGAACACGCCGGCAATTCGCCTGCTGACCGGAGGACTGCCGGGCCTGCCGCGCTATCAGCCTGTCGGGCTTTTATCGACCCTGTTGCTGCGCCCGCGCCGACATGGCCGACAACCGTCGTTCGTCGCGTCAATCGGGCCGGGCGAATATCCAGAACTCGCCGCATTCCTGCAGCGGACATATGCCCACTACCAGTTCGCCTCCGTCTGGAGAGAGCAATCGCTGCGGAGCCTCCAATCGAGGGGTCTTTCCGCGACAGACATCCTGGTTGCACGCAAACGCGGCGCGATAACCGGCGCCATCGCATTGTGGGATCAGCGCGCCATCCGCCAGGTTGTCGTCCGCGGCTACCCGCCTGCTGTGGCCTGGTTCCGGCCGTTCTTGAACCTGTTGGCGCCGTTCAAACGTTTGCCGCCGTTCCCTGAGGCCGGTAGGCCGATCAACATGGCTGCCTTATCGCACTTCGCGGTGGCCGATGGTGATGGGGAAACATTCTTCGCGCTCGTCGATGCGGTCCTCGAAATGGCGTGGCAGCGCAGCTACGATACCGTGATGCTAGGTATCGGCACGCACAATCCGTGGCAAGGCGTCGTCGCGAAGCACTATGGGGCGGTCGAATACCTCACGCAGCTTTTTATTGCGTATTGGCCCGATGCCACACGTGAAGGCCTCGCGCTGGATGGCCGGATGCTGCATCCCGAAGCGGCGCTATTGTGAGACAAGGGGTTTCACCTAGACGCCTCGTTGCAACACGTCACGTCATCGTACCCTTCCGTGTTGGCGGCTCGCGCCTTCTCCGCCGTCCAAACGCGTGCGCCGTTAACGAGAGCGCCACCTTAGCTGCGAGGCGGCGCGGGGCAAATTGCAGTCTCGCGTCTTGAGCCGCAGTCCAGCTGTGGAACAGTAATTCCCTGCACTGGCAGGAACCGCTGGCACAAGTGTGCCGAGCAGTACGGAGACCGCTTGCGGACATGTCTGATCATTGCCATCATGTCGCCGATTGTAAGGCCGATACTTGGCCTTCAGTTTGCGCGGGGGCGCCACCAGCGCTTTACAAATACCGTGCGGGTCGCGAGGCCCAGGGGGCGCTTGGGGTTGTCAAGTCATGGCAGTCATGCCGGGCAGCGGACTTGCGTGAGAATGAAAATAACGGTATCCGCCACGCGCCGCACTACCGAAATCTCGTAGCAGGAGAACAATCATGGCCATCAAGTTGAACGTCAACGGCCGGCCGGTGACGGTTGATGCCCAGCCGGGCACGCCCCTCTTATGGGTGCTGCGTGACGACCTCGATCTCACCGGCACGAAATTCGGTTGCGGAGTCGCTGCGTGTGGGGCGTGCACCGTCTTCGTCAACGATGAGCCGGTACGCTCCTGCCAGACCATGATCGAGGATCTCGAAGGCGCCAACGTTACGACGATCGAAAGTGTTGACGGTGCCGCGGCCAAGGCTATTCAGACGGCTTGGTCGAAGCTGGATGTCGTCCAATGCGGGTATTGCCAGTCCGGCCAGATCATGTCGGCAATTGGTCTCTTGAAATCAAACCCCAAGCCGAGCGACGACGACATCGATACTGCGATGTCCGGCAACGCATGCCGCTGCGCGACCTACAAGCGCATTCGTGCGGCAATTCATCATGCCGCCAAGATCATGGAGGGTTGAGTCATGGCGATCGAAACTACACGCCGTTCCTTCCTAAAATCGGCTGTGGCGACGGGAGTCGTCCTCGTCATCGGGCTGCGTCCCGATGGACGTTTGGGCGTGGCAGCCGCAGGTGCTCCGGCAGAGTTGAATCCATTCGTGCGCATCTCCGCCGATGGCATGGTCGAGGTGGTCATCAAGCATTTCGAGATGGGGCAAGGCACGACGACCGGCCTCGCCACTCTCGTGGCCGAAGAGCTCGATGCCGATTGGCAGCGCGTGATCACCGATTTCGCGCCCGCCGACAAGGAGCGCTACAAGAACCTTGCGTTTGGCGCACAGGGCACAGGCGGTTCGACCGCAATTGCCAACAGCTTTCTTCAATACCGCAAGGCGGGCGCCGCTGCTCGCGAGGTTCTGGTCAAGGCTGCCGCCGCCTCCTGGGGCGTGCCCGCTAGCGAGATCACCGTCGAGAACGGCGTGCTCAAGTCGGGCAAGCACCAGGCCCATTTCGGCGAAATGGTCGCCAAGGCCGCGACGTTCACGCCTTCACAGGAGCCGGTGCTCAAGCAACCTGCTCAGTTCCGCCTGATCGGCAAGGATGGCTTGGCGCGCAAGGACACGCCCGCCAAGATCAACGGCACGGCGACGTTCGCAATGGACGTGAAGATTCCCGGTATGGTGTACGCGGTCATCCTGCGAAGCCCGCGCTTCGGCGGTACGCTCAAATCGTTCGATGCATCCGCTGCAAAATCCGTCAAGGGTTTCGTCGATGCGAAGGAATTGCCGACGAAGGGCGGCATAGCGGTCTTCGCCAAGAGTACATGGGCGGCGTTCAAGTCGCGCGAGGCAATCACTGCGGAATGGGATTTCAGTGCGGCCGAGAACCGTTCGACCGACGAGCTTGTCGCGCATCACGTGGGACTGCTCGACAAGCCGAAGCATCAGGCGATGAAGGGCGCCGAGCTATCGAGAACCGAGGATGCCCTGAAAGGGGCCGACCAAGTCGTCGAGGGCGATTTTGTCTTTCCGTTCCTCGCTCACGCGCCGATGGAGCCACTCAACTGCGTAATAGAACCTACGGAGAAGGGTGTGCTGTTCCACGACGGTTGCCAGTTCCCAACCGTGGTGCAACAGGTGGCAGCGGCCATCCTCAAGATCGATCCGGCCAACGTGGAGATCCGGACCGTGTACGCAGGAGGTTCGTTCGGCAGGCGCGCCACGCCGGTCGCAGATTATCAAAGCGAGGCGGCAATGGCCTTTGCGGTCCTGGGCGCCAAGACCCCGGTCAAGCTCGTGTGGACGCGCGAGGACGACCTGCACGGTGGCTTCTACCGGCCCATGGTGGCGCACCGCGCGCGCATCGGCCTGAAGGATGGCAAGATCGTCGGCTGGGATCACAGGATCGTCGCCAAGCCGATCCTGCTCGATACGTTCTTCGTCAGCGAGGAGATCAAGAAGTCCGGTGTCGACCCGACAACCGTTGAAGGTGTCAACGACACGCATTATGCGATTCCGGAACTCTCGGTCGGTGTGAGCTATCCGCAGACGCCGACGCCCGTGCTCTGGTGGCGCTCGGTCGGCCACACGCATAGTGCCTACGCGATGGAGTCCTTGATCGACATGGCGGCGCACGCGGCGAAGATCGATCCGGTCTCGTTCCGGCTCTCGCTGCTCGCGGGTGGCGACAAGCACCAGGAGCGTCTCGCGGGCGTCCTTAAGCTCGTTGCGGAAAGGGCAGGCTGGGGCAAGCCCAAGCCTGGCCGCTTCCAGGGCGTTGCCGTACACAAGTCCTTCGACACGTATGTCGCCGAGATCGCCGAGATTTCCGTGAAGAACGGCGCAATCAAGGTCGAGAAGATCACCTGTGCAGTCGATTGCGGCGTGCCCGTCAACCCCGATGTCATCCGCGCGCAGATGGAAGGCGGCATCGGCTATGGACTAGGTGCGATCATGCGCAACGAGATCACGATGAACAAGGGCGAAGTGGACCAGCAGAACTTTCCCGACTACGAGCCGCTCCGCATAACCGACATGCCGGAAGTCGAGGTGCACATCGTTGCCTCGACAGAGCCGCCTACCGGCGTCGGCGAGCCGGGGGTGCCGCCGATCGGCCCCGCACTCGCCAATGCCATACATGCGGCAACGGGGACGCGTGTGTTGCGGCTACCCATGACGCGCAGCGGCGTGAAGTTTGCGTGAAGCTTGATGTTGGCTGCCTTGCACCGCCTCGCAGTCGCGAGGCTGAGCCGATGGCAACGAGGTTGAAGTCATGTATCCGAGTGCGATGGATCTGTCGCCGCCAGTGCGGTTCGTCGACGATGTAACGCCGATCCTGCTTGACTGGCATCGTGCGGGGCTGCGCGGTGTGCTTGTCACGCTCGTCGGCATCGAAGGCGCGTCGCCGAGACCGCTCGGCAGCCAGTTGGCGGTCAACGAACGCGGCGATTGGGTCGGCCAGATTTCCTCTGATTGCGCCGAGGCCGCGATCGCACGCGAAGCGCTTGCATGTCTCGCCGACGGCAAGGCCCGCACCGTGCGCTACGGTCGCGGATCCAAATACATGGATTTGCGACTGCCGTGTGGTTCGGGCCTGGATATCCATTTCGATCCCGACATCCCGCGTAGCGTTCTCGAAGCGCTCGAGGATAAACGCCGTGCCCGGCGTCCTGTGGCACTCGTTTTTGCCCTGCGCGGAAACGGCGCAAACCACCGCATCGAAACGCTTGCGCATGGCCAGGCAGACGGCGGTTCCGAGTTCGATCCGGCCGATGACGCTTTCATACGAAGCTATTTACCTCAAACGCGTGTGGTCGTCGCCGGGCGGGGTGCCTATGCATCTGCACTGGTGTCCTTCGCGCATGCGTTGGGTTGGGAGGCGTGCCTCTTGACCCCCGACCTGGCGTTGATCGAGCAGCATGCGCATCAGTGTTTGGTGACCCGCAAGCTCGCCGGCGCCAGCGATTTTGATGCGTCGCTCATCGACCCGTGGACTGCAACCGTTCTTCTCTTTCACGATCACAGGTGGGAGCCTGCCATCCTGGCGCAGGTGCTGCAGGCGGACGGCTTCTATGTCGGCGCGCTGGGCAGCCGGGCGACGCACCACCGCCGCTTCAAGGAGTTGGCAAGACTTGGTGTCGGCAAAGAGCAGTTTAGTCGGGTACGCGGTCCGGCCGGTCTCGATGTCGGTGCGCGTACGCCACCGGAGATTGCGCTTTCGATTGCCGGAGAGATTGTGGCCGCGCGCCGCTTAAGCCCATGACCGAAACGAGCCTCGGTGGATTCGCCGCCGTCGTCCTGGCCGCAGGTCGTTCCGAGCGGATGGGGCCGCGCAACAAACTTCTGGAGCCGGTTTCAGACAAGCCGCTCCTCGCACATGCCTTGGAGACGATCGCATCGCTTGAACTTGGCGACGTGATCGTTGTCACCGGCCATGAGCAGGCAGCCGTCGCTGAGGTGGCCTGCCGATACGGCGCACGCATCGCGCACAATCCCTCGTACCGCGAAGGCATGGGTGCATCGCTGGCGTGCGGCGCCCGAGCGGTGGGCTCTCATGCAGCAGGCGTGTTCATACATCTCGCAGATGTGCCGTTCGTATTGGCAAGCACATATCGCGCGCTGGCTCGCGCGCTAACTGCCGATCAAGACGAAGTCAATCAGGCTTTTGTACCTGTCCACGCAGGCAGGCGTGGCCATCCGGTGCTGTTCCGCAATGTTATGCTGCCTCACCTGTGTGGTCTTAGCGGAGACGAAGGCGCCCGCCGTATGATCTGCGCCAACACGTGCCTGCAAGTCGATGTTGTCGATCCCTACATTGATCGCGACATAGACACTGAGGCTGAGCTGAAACGTATCGCGAATTTCCAGATTAGCTCCTGACGAATTCGGCAATCATTTTTGCATGTCGCTGACGCAAAGCCGCTACGCAGTTCTGCACGCCATGCAGATCCGCATTTGAAAGGTGCTACCGAGCGGCAAGTTTCGGTGCTGGGCCTGCACCGCGGCAACGCGCCTCCATATGACATATCGATAGGGCCCCAAGGGTCGAAGCCCATGCTCCTGGCCTCGAGGTCATTCGCGACAACCTGCCGGCTTGGATCGGCATGGAACCGAGCGTTCGCAGATGCGTTTTGCACGCACAGTCAGACAAATGCCCTGACGCTTCATCAACGAAAGGACGCAACATGTTAAGTTGGGCAATATTCTTTCTTATCGTTGCACTTGTCGCCGGCGTGCTCGGCTTTGGCGGTATCGCATCTGCCTCGGCGGGCTTTGCAACGACGATCTTCTATATAGCGATCGTCCTGTTTGTCGTGTCGCTGATCTACAGCCTTATCACAGGCCGCCGTCCGCCGGTCGCGTAGAGTGATCGGATGCCGCTCTTCCGATCAATATGAAGCCTTTTTCGCATAGGCGACAGGCTTTTCTATCCAGGTGATCGAGAATGAAAACCATGAAAGGAGAGATGCATGAACTGGGATCAGATCGAAGGTAATTGGAAGCAGCTGAAAGGCAAGGCCCAGGAGCAGTGGGGAAAGTTGACGGATGATGAACTGGACGTAATCGCCGGACGCCGCGACCTCCTCGAAGGCAAGATCCAGGAACGCTACGGTGTCGGCAAACAACAGGCGAAGGAACAGGTCGATCAGTGGTTCGCCAAATTCTGATGGGTTGTGGTCCGAAAGGAAATCTTCGATATCGATTGTGATTATGCCCCACTCCACAGCAGGAGTGGGGCTATTTATCGTGCGTTGAAAGTGCGCATGAAACAAGAACAGGTCGGCATAAGAATAAAATCAAGTGTGGCCATTGGGGGCTCTCCGGCTTCGCCAAACGCGTTTAGCTACCAACCATCCCCTCGATAGAAAGCCGCAACTCTTTCCATCTCAACTTGAGCCGAGCTTTAGATCCAATTCCCGGTATCTCAGGCTCGCGACATCTGAGCCCGTGGCGTGGTGTCGAAGCTGGTTTGATCCTCGCCATATAGTCGAAGGTATTGCGGTCGGAGGGTGTGGATTATGCGGAAAGTATTCTTGCGGCCGCCCGCGCCTGATCGCCCTTCAACGTCAAGGGTCGACAGCGCATTCCATCTCATCTGTGCAAGCGCACAGCTGGGTGCCTGCGTTCAATATCACTGCTGCGCTGTCATGTTCTTGCAACGAGCACCACTTTGTGCCGCCTTGAATCAGGCCGCGTCACGGCGGTTCTTGCCGGCGGTCTGATTGAAGAACAATGCCTGGCTTATCATCGCCTTCACCATTTCCGGCTGGAACGGTTTGGTGATGAGGAACGTGGGCTCGGGGCGTTCACCAGTCAACAGCCTCTCCGGATACGCCGTGATGAAAATCACTGGAACGTCGATAGCGCCGAGAATTTCATTGACCGCGTCCAGCCCTGAACTACCATCCGCCAGTTGAATGTCAGCCAGCACAAGTCCGGGCTTGTGCCGACCTACAGCCGACACCGCTTCGCTGTGGGTGCGAGCCACTTCCGTTACGCGGTGACCGATGTCGGAAACGAGCTGTTCCAGATCGAGTGCGATCAACGGCTCATCCTCAATGATCAGGATGTCGGTCGCGATCTGTTCGGCAATCTCAACACCGGCGGCGTCTATGAGCTTGAGGACTTCTGCCTCGGGAGCATCAAGTATCTGTGCCGCTTCTGACGGCTTAAAGCCCTCCACGGCAATCAGCAGGAAAGCCTGCCGCGGACGCGGCGTGATCATCTCGAGACGCCGCTCAACCTCGCCACTCGACGCGTCGCCGGGTGCCGGATCGGACTCACTGTTTATAGGACTGGAATTCCAGACCTTGAGAAAGACGCGATACAGCGCGACTCGTGCCGGAAGTGTCGTGTCGAAAAGGGTGCCGTCGGCAATCAAGGCTTCCAGCGTCGAAGCAACATACGCATCTCCGCTTTCCTGGCGCCCGCTAAGTGCACGGGCGAATCGGCGCAGATACGGAAGCTCGGAGGCAACGACTTCGGCAAACATTATGGTCTCCCCTGAATCTCTTCGCGACCCAAGAACCTTAAGGGTCACGCCACTAACGCTAGAGAACGCGAAATGGGGTTGAACGGTTCCTGAAAGTTTCAGTTTTATTTAACACAGGAACGGTCGAGCAGCACCCCATGTTGCCGGAATTGCGTCGAGGGCGCGAGAAGTTCAACATCGGGCCAGGAGTGGGGTCTGTTTGCTGGGTTGAAGGCGGTTTCGGTACGGCGTGTAAGGGTGCTGCCAGGTGGCAGCACCCCAGGAACAACTCAATGGACGCAATCGTGAGGCAAAGGATATCAGCTCGAAACCGTTGCTCTCAGCATCCAGATCGCCTTTTCGTGGAACGTCAAGCGCTGAGTCAGCAGGTCTGTGGTGACCAGATCGTCGCCGTCATCGGCAAGCTTGGCGATCTCGCGGATTCGCCGTGAAAGGGTTTCGTGATCGCTCACGAGCTGGTCCACCATACCCTCTGCCGTCCGATCCTTCGTTTCCTCCTTTATCTTCGATCTGTCATCGAAGTCCTCGAAGCTCAGCGGCGCGGGAAGGCCCAGGGCGCGAATGCGCTCTGCCAGGGTGTCTACTGCACCGAACATGTCCTGGTATTGTGCCTCGGTCATCTCGTGGAGTGGCAGGAATAGCGGCCCGACCACGTTCCAATGATAGACGTGGGTCTTGACGAGAAGCGTATATGTCGAAGCCAAAACCTCGATTAATCCATCACAGATATCTTTGCGGTCCTTGTCGTCGATACCCGTGGACATCTTCTCCTTTGTGACCTTCGTCTTGAGAACTGTGGCAACCATTTCAAGTCTCCTTTCCGAGTGCGCGAGTGTACGGCTTTGAAAGCGGGCGGCAACGGCTGCAGACAACCGTCAGGCACGTATCGGCGACAGCTGTCAGGACCAGCGACGCAATCCAGCCCCCAACTGCTTCTTGGTCCGCGCCCTCGACGCAGCGAACAATCGGTGACGACGGTCCGTTAATGCGTCTGTTGGAGTATGCGGCTATCGTGCTCTTTCTTGAGGATCTTCACGTGGCGCAATCTTCGGAGTGCGGGCTGCACCCGCTGATCCAACGTTGAATGACCGCAGTATTCCGCCCGCTTCGTCGTTGCGTGTAGTCAACGCCATGTGCAGGCAATGGTTCCTGCCGCAGACTGCCATTTTCCACGGCGATAAACTGAAACACAGAATGTTGAAGCGGATTGCGAGAGAGCTTCGGTGGTACGCGACATCCGCCCGTATGCCCAGCTCGCGTGCACATATCGAAGGTTGCGGCAGGTCGGCTGGCCGTCTGCAATTCGGATGATATGGGTTTCGCCGGATGAGGCGTCGCGTTAGGGTCCGAACCCAATCAGGTCTTTGATTTTCTTTCGAACAGTGATTCAAGGTCCGAAACATTGGAGCTTGAATCATGGCGAACAGGTTTTGGTTGAGCGACGCGCAGTGGAGCGTGATCGAACCG